>CAXSBR010000059.1:0-2717 GCA_964236495.1 uncultured Jatrophihabitantaceae bacterium | reverse complement strand
TGCTGGATCTGGCGGTCAGCGTCGCCATCGGCGGCGACTGCCTGGCCGACGTGTCTTTGCTGCGGGCCGAGCCGGCGGTGTTCGGGCGGGTCGCCTCGGACCCGACGGTGTCGAGGTTGGTCGACGCGTTGGCGGCCACCCCGGAGGCGGCGTTGTCGGCGATCAACACGGCCAGAGCCGTTGTTCGATCAAGGGTGTGGCAGCTCGCCGGTAGTGATGCACCCGATCACCAGATCAGCGCCGAGCATCCGCTGGTCATCGATCTGGACGCCACGCTGATCACCGCCCACTCCGACAAAGAGTCGGCGGCGCCGACGTTCAAACGGGGCTTCGGCTTCCACCCCCTCGGATCGTGGGTGGACCACGGTGCCGACGGCACCGGTGAGCCGCTATCGATGCTGCTCCGCAAAGGCAACGCCGGCTCCAACACCGCCGCCGACCACATCCAGGTCGCCAAGGACGCGTTGCGGCAGTTGCCGTTCCACCGCCGCGGCGGCCGGATAGGCAAGAAGGTGCTGATCCGCACCGACGGCGGCGGCGGGACCCATGAGTACCTGAGATGGCTGTCGGGGCAGGGGTTGTCGTACTCGGTAGGGTTCACCCTCACCGACGAGATGGTCGCCAGGATCGACCAGCTGCCGGAAGCGGCGTGGACGCCGGCGTATGACGCCGACCGGAAGGTCCGCGACGGGGCGTGGGTCGCCGAGCTCACCGGGACGTTCGAGTTGAAGACCTGGCCGCCGGGGATGCGGGTGCTGATCCGCGCGGAACGGCCGCACCCGGGTGCGCAGCTGCGGTTCACCGACGTCGACGGCAACAGGTTGACCGCGTTCGTCACCAACGCCACCGGCGGGCAGCTGGGGGATCTGGAATTGCGGCACCGCCGCCGGGCCCGCTGCGAGGACAGGATCCGCGGGGCGCCGGAACGGCTCGCCGCGCTCGCCGCTGACCTGGTCGCCCATTGGGAGATCCGGCGGGAGCAGGTGGGCAAGTTCATCGATGCGCCGGGCAAAGCAATGATCGTCGGCGGGACACGGGAGATCTGCGCGAACCTCTACAGCCAGATCATCAAGCTCCGTCCCGACTGGCATTCGGACGACCTCGACAAGGGTCTGATCAAGGTCGTCTATTCCAGCAGTGCGTCGGACCAGGGGGTGGTGACTGCGCATCGTCGTCGCGACTCGGACAACAAGGTGATCAAGGAGCGACTGCGGCAGGTGGACGACGAACTGCAGATCGTCATCATCAAGGACATGATGCTGACCGGTTACGACTCGCCGCCGCTGCACACCCTCTATCTGGACCGGCCGCTGAAGGGCGCGCTGCTGATGCAAACCCTGGCGCGCGTCAACCGCACGTTCCGCGGCAAGGAGGACGGCTTGCTCGTCGCCTACGCACCACTGGCGGACAACCTGCAGAAGGCACTTGCCGAGTACACCGCCCAGGATCAGGAGGCGAAGCCGGTTGGCCGCAACGTCGACGAGGCTGTCGCGATTGCCACCGAGCTGCTCGACAGCATTCGTACCGTGCTGGCCGGCTACGACTGGAAAGCCGTAATCAACTCCGGGGGCAAACGTCGGTTCCTCGACGCCGCCTATGGCGCGGTCAATTACCTGCGCAGCCCGGCCACCGCTGGCAAGCAGGTGTCGGAAGGCGAGGAGACCCTGGCCGAACAGTTCCGCCGCGAGTCCGGTCGGCTGGCCCGCGCCTGGGCGTTGTGTGCGGGGTCCGGTGCGTTGGACTCGGTGCGCCCGGAGGTGCAGTTCTACGAAGAAGTCCGGGTCTGGATGGCCAAGTGCGATGCCAACGAGCGCATCGAACGCGGTGAACCGATCCCGGAGGACATCGAACGGCTGCTGGCCAACCTCATCGCGACGTCGACGGCGTCGGGCGACGTGCTGGACATCTACGAAGCGGCCGGCATGCCCAAGCCGACGCTCAGCGACCTGAGCCCGGAGTTCGTGGCCAAGGCCCAGCAGGCGCGTAACCAGCACCTTGCCATCGAGGCACTGCGGAAGATGATCGCGCAAGAGACCGTGAAAACAACCCGCAACAACGTGATTCGGGCCAGGGCCTTCTCGGACCGGGTTAGCGAGCTGATGACGAAGTACACCAATCAGCAGCTGACCTCGGCTGAGGTGATCGCGGCCTTGGTCGAGTTCGCGAAGGAGGTCGCCGCGGAGGCCAGCCGGGGAGCGAAGTTCACCCCACCCCTGGATGACGACCAGTTGGCCTACTACGACGCCGTGGCCCAGAACGAGTCCGCCATACAGGAACAGGGCGCGGGCGTGTTGGCCGACATCGCCCGGGAACTTGTCGCCGTCATGCGCCGCGACGTCCGGACCGACTGGACCGTTCGGGACGACGTCCGCGCCAAGCTCCGGTCGTCCATCAAACGCCTTCTGGTCAAGCATGGCTACCCGCCGGACAAGCAGCCAGGCGCGATCAAGCTGGTCATGGAACAGATGGAGTCCATGGCGCCGAGGTTCGTCGAGCACAGCTCGGTGCAGGGGTGAGTGCGTGCAGGAGCAGAACGCCCAGTCGTTGAGCCGGCTACTCGGATACCTCAAGGGTCGAGAAGTAGATGTGTTTCGACATCTGGCGTGTTGCGGCCACGCACTCTGACGTCCCGGAATTGCCCGGACGCCCGTATCACCGCGGCTAACTCCGACTCTTCTGAGGCGTCGAGACAATTACACCGGATCGGGGTTCAGGGT
>CAXSBR010000058.1:0-2901 GCA_964236495.1 uncultured Jatrophihabitantaceae bacterium | reverse complement strand
TCACCCTGACATCCGGGCAACTCAGCCCCCGCGGGCTCGAACTGTCCGCCGTCGCCAACGATTCCGTGTTCCCCGTCCGCTGATGCCGGCACTCCGTCGCGGCCACGTCGGAAACACACGCCCGAGCCAGCCGACCGAGTTGGTGCCGCCCTACGTTTTCCTGGCCGCACCGAAGTCCAGCCATGCCGCCGGCGACACGCTGGCCGTCGAAGGCGCGAGACTCACGCGTCGCAGCTGATAGGCCTGCCAACCCCGGCTGCCGCAACGCTGCCAACCGGCGGGTTGTAGGCGGTAACCGTGTTGCCTCACCGCTTCGCCCAGTCGGTCTCGGTGCTTACCGAGGCCAGTGGGCGAACCTGAGGCGCTCCGGCGACACAGACACAGGCATCTTCCAGTCATCGGTCACCCTATCGCGATATGTCCGACAAGCCATGTCTGGAAGCCGACGTTCCGTCTAAACCCATACAAGGTTTCAAATGGAAACACCACCGTGCCCGACTGGCTGAGGATTCGGCTCGGGGCTCGGTCCGCGCAAGTCCGGGGCCTCTGTCCGACTCACTGCTAGGCACGTGCAAACCCCTAGATGCCACCCACTGAAAGGCACCTGACATGGCCGATTCGACTACTCCGTCTGACGTTCAAGGGCTGCGGCGTGGGCACTGCGCGCCAGTTACGACAAGTTGTCCGTCCTGTCAAAGACGGAGGCGCCGACCCACATCCTCGATTCCGTGGGCTGCTGCATCGCCGCGCTCGGGTCACCTCCGGTGGGCGCGATGCGGGCGGTGATCGCCGACCAAGCGCCCTCTGGTCCGGTGGGGCTGCTGGGCGGCGGCTCGTCCAGCCTCACCTATGCATCGATGTGGCATACCGCGCTCGTCCGCTACGTCGACTCATGGACAACTTCCTCGCGGCCCGCGAAACCTGCCATACCGCGGACAACTTCGGCTCCGTGTTGACGGCCGCCGTGCACGCCTCGGCAAGCGGCAAACAGTTCGTCACCGCACTGGCCGTGGCGTACACGGCGCAGTCGCGCTACGTGGATCACGGCACGTTCATGCAGCGTGGCCTCGACCACACCGCTCAGTTAGGGTTTTCGATTCCGGCTGGTGTGGGACCGCTGCTCGGGCTGAGCGAAGACCAAATCGCAAACGCCGCCGCAATGGCCGCCGCCAGCGACACGTTCTACGCCAACATTCGGGCAAAGCCTCTTACACAATGGAAAGGGCTGGCCTCAAGCCAGTCGGCGTTGGGCGCGCTGAACACGACGCTGCTGGCCAGGGCCGGGGTGCAGGGACCGCTGCATGTGGTGGAGGGCACGAACGGCATCAACCACCTGCTGGGCACCGACATCGACATCGACTGGGCGAATGAAGGCTATGAGGGAAAAGCTACCAGCACGATCAAAAGCTACAACTCTGAGATACACACCCAGTCTTCTATCCACTGCATGCTCGAGCTGCGCAAGCAGCACGCCGTAAATGCAGCCGACGTCGACTCCGTCGACGCAGAAACCACGCAGATCACGTACGACTTCACCGGCGGCGGCTTGTACGGCAACGCCACGGACGGAATCCACAGTAAGGAGCAGGCCGACCACAGCTTGCCTTACCTGATGGCCGTTGCCCTGCTCGACGGACAGGTACGACCCGCCCAGTTCACGCCACAACGGGTGCAGGCCGACGACGTTCAGGCCCTGCTGCGCAGTGTGCGTGTCAAAGCCAACGACGACTTCACCGCCAAGTACCCCACGCAGATGCCGGCTCGGATGACCGTGCACCTGAAGGACGGCTCACGCGTCAGTCACGACGTCCAGGACTTCCCCGGGATGCCAGTCGACCCACTGTCCTGGGACGCCGAAGTCGAGAAGTTCGGTCAACTGGTCGCCGGCCGCGTCGATGACTCCCTGCGCGACGACATCGTCGATGCGGTACACCGGATCGAATCGATCACTGTCAAGGACCTATGGGCACTGCTCGCCAAGGTGCCCATGCCACCGCAGCCTGCCAGCAGCTGACGACCCCGACCGACCAGAGAGCAGCGTGCTTCTCACCGTCGTCGGTGCATTGCTACCTGTTCGTCCTCGTCCTCGTCCTCGCCCTCAGCTACGCCGCCAGCGGAGCAAAGGCGTTTTCCGGCTGACGGCACCACCACCGTCACCGAACTGGTACTGGACTTGGCGTTACCCGCTCGGCTACTCGCCAGCACCGTCCAGGTAACACGTAAGGCCCTGCTTAACAAGACGCCGTTGCGGCTTACTTTCACCAATCGTTGCGACGCTGACCTGGGGCGGCCGTGTTCGTTACCGGCAAGTCGCTCTTCCGACACGTCACTGGCGAAGCCGGGCTGAGGCGCTCGTGGTCGCCTTCGCAGCCGTACCGTTCCACGGTCTCGCTGTGCTGGGCGGCGTGCTCGGACCCAGCTCGGAGGTCGGCGTAACCGTCGTAATCCCTCTGCTCGTCCCCGCGACAACAAGTCGCTGGAACGCCGCCCGCGATGCCAAGATGCCAAACGGCAGCCCGCCGGCCGAGGTCGTGGTAGCGATCGCCTCAGTGAGCGACGGACCCCGACGCCGCGCTCCCCCGACTCCGTGAATTTCACACAATCACATGCGACGTCGACCGGCCTAGCATCACACCACCAGCGTGTCCCCCAGGCGCAGCACCGCCAGCACGTCGCGAGCTCGAAGCGCCTGCCACCGAGCCGGAAGCATGCTCAACGAAGGTGCGCTCGCGGCCGACCCCGGCAGCAGCCATCGCTCCAACCCGCCCGACCGGGTCCAAATCCAACGTCGACACCCGCACGTAGCCCTACCGAAAGATCGTCATGGCTTGTGACTGTGAAGGAATCACTGGGCTTGACCCGTAATGGTGGACGGTGGGTCAGGCGGCTTGTGCCGTCTGA
>CAXSBR010000057.1:0-3037 GCA_964236495.1 uncultured Jatrophihabitantaceae bacterium | reverse complement strand
CCTCGCCGCACTCTGCCGACGACACCACGAACTGAAAACGAAGAAACTATGGAGCTACCAACACGAAGCCGACGGTGCGCTCACCTGGACCAGCGCGACCGGCAACACCTACCGCGTCACCGCGGGACGATCTGCAGCTCAGCCAGCCGTATGGGATCCCGCAGCGCCCCAGCCGCCGGAACCGATACCACCAGGGATCAGCCAGCCGCCGGGACCCATCCCGTCAAAAATTGGTCAACTAGTGGAGCCGATACCACCGGAGCTCTCGCGCCCACGCGAAATACTGTCGTCGCCCGAGAATGCGCGCCCAGCCGAGACTCAAGTAGGCGAGCCGCCCCCGTTCTGACGTCGTCAGAGGTGCATCCGACGGCCGCGCTTGGTTGCCGCCACAAAGCCGAAACGACCTGCGACTAAGCCAAACCGGCGTGGTGGTGATCGGTTTGCGCTGCGGCGGCACGCCCGTCAGGTGCGCCGTGTGTATGGCTCTTGCACGCCCTTACCTCAAACACCCACCGGCGCTGGGGTACCGCGCGGCGTTGGCGGCTGGCAAGGTAAGACGGTGACCGGGATGTGTGTGTAACAGTGGTGAGTGACGGGATGCCGCCGCTGCTGGCCGCCTTGCACGAGCTGCGCCGGGCCGCCGCCGACCTGCCGCTGAATCTGCAGACACCGGATGCCGATGCGGCCAGACTGTCGCGCAGCCAACTGGTCACCCAGCTCGACGACTACCTCATCCCCCGCCTCGAGCAGCAGGACGCTCCCTTGTTGGCTGTCATCGGCGGATCCACCGGTGCAGGTAAGTCCACGCTCGTCAACGCCCTGGTCGGTCAGGACGTCAGTCAGGCCGGTGTGCTGCGACCCACTACCCGGTCACCGGTACTGGTCTGCCATCCCGATGACACCGGCTGGTTCACCGGCGAGCGCATCCTGCCCGGCCTGGCTCGCACGACCGGTCCTGACCTTGGCGGTGGCCAACCCGGCCAGACCTTGCGCCTGGTGACGACGCCCGCAATGACGCCCGGACTGGCGCTGCTCGACGCACCGGACATCGACTCCTTCGTCGAGGCCAACCGCGAGCTGGCTGTGCAGCTGCTGGCCGCGGCCGACCTCTGGCTATTCGTGACCACCGCCGCCCGCTACGCCGACGCCGTGCCGTGGGATCTGCTTCGAGTCGCGCGCGAGCGGGCCACCGCGCTGGCGATCGTGCTGGACCGGGTCCCGCCGGAGGCGCTGGGAGAGGTCGAGTCGCACCTGCGTCAGCTTCTCGACGCCGAGGGACTGGCCGACGCCCCGCTGTTGGTGGTTCCCGAGGCGCCACTGGAGGCAGGGCGGCTACCTGCGGCCGCGGTGCAGCCGGTGCGTGTCTGGCTGGGCGCACTGGCCGCAGACGCCGATGCTCGCGCCGCGGTCATCCGCGCGACGTTGTCCGGTGCAGTCGCCAGCCTGCAGGTGCGCGGGTCGGCGCTCGCCGCAGCCGTCGACGCGCAGGAGCAGGCGGCGCAGGAACTGGGCTGGGCCGTGGCAAACGCCTACGAACAGGCGCACGAAACAGTCGCCCACGACCTCAGCGACGGCACGCTGCTGCGCGGTGAGGTGTTGGCGCGCTGGCAGGAACTGATCGGCACCGGCGAGCTGATGCGCACGTTGGAGTCCAAGATCAGCTGGCTGCGCGACCGCGTCACCGCCGCCGTCACCGGGCGGGGTTCGGCAGCGGGTCCGATGGAAGCCGCTTTGGAGACCAATCTCGAAGGTCTGCTCCGCGACGCCGCCGAGCAAGCTGCATCCTCGACAGCCGGCGCCTGGTCGACCCGGGCCGACGGCGCCGGGCTGCTCAGCACTGTGGGCACTGCGGGTACCGAGCTGGCGCGCGCGGACACCGAGATCGCCACTCGGGCGCAGGAGACGGTATGGGCGTGGCAAGCCGAGGTGCTGGAGTTGGTGCGCGCCGAAGGGGGTGATCGCCGGCAGCTGGCGAAGCTGGCCTCCTACGGCGTGAACGGCGCCGGATCGGTGCTGATCGTCGCGCTGTTCGCCCAGACCGGCGGGCTCACCGGCGGCGAGATCGCTATCGCCGGCGGCACCGCGGCCCTGAGCCAGAAGGTGCTGGAAGCCGTCTTCGGCGACCAGGCGGTGCGCTCGTTGGCCGCGCAGGCCAAGGAAGCTTTGCTCCGGCGCGTCGATGAGCTGCTCGTGGCCGACGCCCGCCGGTTTCACGCGCTGGTGGCCACAGCCGCGCCCGCGCAGGGCACCGCGCAGCACTTCCGCACAGCCGTGCAGTCAGTGCCGGCAACGCAGGGTGTGCCGGCGACGCAGGGTGTGCAGGCGACGCAGGGTGTGCCGGCGACACAAGGCGTGCAGATGGTGAAGGCGGCGCAGGACTTACAGCCGGCGCATCTGGCAGCGGGGACACAGGCGGCCGCGGGCACGCAGGCGGCCGCGGAGACACAGCCGGCGCAGGGCGTGCAGACGGTGCAGGACGACCAGTGAGCCGTCGTGGTGTGGACCTGGGCGATCGCCTCGACGCGCTGGCCCGAGCCGTCGATCTCGGCGCAGGTCGATGCGACCCGGCCGCGCTGGCGCCGGCTCGTGCACTGCTGGATCGCGCGGCTGCCCGACGCCGGCTGAGCCCTGAGCGAACCGTCGTGGCGCTGGCCGGTGGGACCGGTAGCGGCAAATCGACCCTGTTCAACGCTCTAGCCGGCGCAACGCTGGCACCGACCGGCGTCCGGCGGCCGATGACGAGTCGACCGCGCGCGGCGATCTGGCCGCCGGCACCGGATTCGGCGGCCGGCGCGGACGGCAACAAATCCCCCACCGGCCATGCCAGCGAAAGCGCCGCTGGCAATGCCTTCACCGTCGACACTGCCGACAATGTGGCAGCCCTGCTCGACTGGCTCGACATCCGTGACCGCGACGTCCTCGACGATGACAGCACGTCGTTGGCCGGCAGGTCGGTGGCCGGCAGGTCGGTGGCCGGAACGACGGTGGGCGACACGTCGGTAGCCGGAACGACGGTGGGCGACACGTCGGTAGCCGG
>CAXSBR010000056.1:0-3174 GCA_964236495.1 uncultured Jatrophihabitantaceae bacterium | reverse complement strand
GCACTGGTGCAGTCGCAGCGCACGACGGGGGTAGCCCAATCGACCCCAGGCGCGAATGACCTCACCCGGCTCCGCCGCGGCCAGCGCCGCGGCATCCGGCCAGCGCGCCAGCCATGCGGTGTACACCGGCGCAACGCGGGCGACAGGTGTTTGCTGGAGCATCACCTCGCTGACCAGCACCGCCCAGGCCGACGTTCCGGGGCGGCGCCAGGCAAAGTCGCGGGCGTGCTGGCGATACCACCGGCTCAGCCGGTCAATGACCTCGCCGTAATCGGCGTCGTGGATCCGTCGGTCGCCGCCGGACGGAATGTGCACCACGTCGAGCCAGCGTAAATGACAGCACGCCCGCTCCGGCGTGTGGCGAGGGACATGCTCTGTTCCGGCGATACCGTTTCAAGACCATGTTGCGTCCAGTCGGGAGTCTGCCGCCGGTCATCTACTGGCGCCGGCGGATCTTCCTTCTCTTCCTGCCACTCGTGCTGCTGCTCATAGTGCTGGTCGCGCTGGTGCGCAGCGGCGGCCAGGGCAACGCGACTGGAACTTCAGGGTCTTCGGCGGCCGCTGCGTCCGCCACCGGATCGACGCCGTCGTCGTCAGCAGCGGCAATGTCGTCAGCCGCCGGGTCCACCGCGAGTGAGTCGTCGAATGCACGCACCAGTGCGCGATTAACAAGAGCTGGATCCACCGGGCCCACTTCCTCGGCGGCGGCGGCTGCGTCCACGTCCACCCCGGCGGCCAATTCCGGATCGGCGTCGAGCGATTCGACGACGCTGGGATGTGCCGAGTCCGATCTGCGCGTCGAAGCGGTCACCAGTAGCGCGTCGTTCTCCGCCCGTAGCGGCCCGACGTTGTACCTGCAGGTCACCAACACCTCCGAGCATGCATGTCGCGAGGATGTGGCCGACAAGCAGATCGTGCTGACGGTGCGCTCCGGGAACGCCCGGATTTGGGGAAGCCACGACTGCAAGGTCGTCTCCGGAAAGGACAAGGTGCCGCTGGCGCCCGGTCTGCCGGTGCGCCGGGGCATCGTCTGGTCGGGGCGGACGTCGGCACCTGGCTGCGCCGGCACGCGTCCCTACGCTCAGCCGGGCAACTACGACCTCTACGCAGCGCTGTCGGGCCGGCGCAGCGGACCTACGGCGTTCACCATCTCGTCCTGAGGCAGACCCGCATCGGATCTTCAGGGCTCGTGCCGGCCGCTGCGTCGGGCACATCGGCCAGCGAGGTCAGTTGTAGCGTTCGATCGACGCGTCGGCCAGCCGGGACAGGGCTTCGCGCACAGCGCGGGCACGCATCTGGCCGATGCCTTCGACGTCCTGCAGATCCTCGACGGTTGCGGCCAGAACCTTCTGCAGGCTGCCGAAGTGATCCACGAGCCGGTCCAGCACGGTCGGCGACAGCCGGGGAACTCGGCTGAGCAGCCGATACCCACGCGGTGACACCGCGGCGTCCAGTGCTGTAGCCGAGTTCGGGTAGCCCAGCGCGCCGCCGACGAGCGTGAGATCGAGCAGATCGGCGGTCCCCAGCGCATCCAGAGCTGCGAGCGCCTCGGCCAGTGGGCGGCTGTTGCGCCCGGTGGACAAGTAGTCGCGGATGATCAACTCTCGATCTGTGCGTACACCGGCCATCAGCTCCTCGAGCTGGAGTGACAGGAGTCGACCGTCGACACCCAGTTCGACGACGTAGCGGATCAACTCCTGCTCGATGCGCAGCACCATCTCGACCCGCTGTGAAACGCTGACGGCATCCCGCACGGTGACCAGATCCTCGATCTCCAGCGCAGACAAGGTATTCGAAACCTCGTCCAGGCGCGTCTTGTAGCGCTCGAGGGTGTCGATGGCCTGATTTGCCCGCGACAGCAGACCGGGTGAACCCTCCAAAACATGCCGCCGGCCGTCGAGATAGAGGCTGATGATGCGCATCGACTGAGACACCGAGATCACCGGGTAGCCGGTCTGGGTGGAGACGCGCTGCGCAGTTCGATGCCGGGTACCCGACTCCTCGGTAGGGATGGCCGAGTCAGGCATCAGGTGCGTGGCCGCGCGCAGGATGCGGGTGCCGTCGGTCGACAGGACGACGGCACCGTCCATCTTGGTCAGCTCGCGCAGCTGGGTGGCCGCGAAGGCGACGTCGAGTGGGAAGCCTCCGGTGCACAGCGCATCGACGACGTCATCGAAGCCCAGCACGATCAGTGCTCCGGTGTTACCGCGCAGGATCCGCTCCAGCCCGTCGCGCAGGTTCGTGCCGGGCGCCAGGGTGGCCAGGACGGGCAGCAAGCCGTCCTCACGGTCATTTGACACCACGCCCAAGCCTTTCGTTCGCCGCTGCACCGGGCCGGCTCTGCTCGACCTGCGCGCGCGTAGACATCCCATTCTATTTCGCTGCTACCAGAGGCAGGTCACTGACGGCGGGGGTGGCAACAGCTGTGCCTAGTCGGGGTGGAGGATGCCGCGCCTTCTGCTGCGACTTGTCGACATCAACACCACCGGCAGCTCGTCGCACGGCCCAGAAGTGGGGCCAGCAGTCAGGGTGTCAGGAAAGCCCGTCCTCACGCGTCGCCGGGTCCGGCACCATCCTCAGCCGAGGCGACGCCCGTTGAGCCGCCTCGATGGCCTCGCGCAAGGTGGCGACCGGCACCACCGTCAGCCCCCGAATCGACACGGGTTCGGTTCCAGCGGGAACCAGCGCGGTGCGAAAGCCCAGGCGCGCGGCCTCGGCCAGGCGCTGCGGCAGCCCACTGACGCGACGGACGTCGCCGGACAGGTCCAGCTCACCCACCGCGCAACACGTCGTGGACACCGCGCGGTCTCGCGCCGCGGAGCAGACTGCCAGTGCTACGGCAAGGTCGGCCGCCGGCTCGGTAATGCGCAGGCCGCCGACGCTCGCGGCATAGACGTCCTGCTCACTCAGGCGAAGCCCCGCATGCTTGGTGAGGATGGCCAGCACCATCGCCACCCGGGCCGAATCCAGATCGGTGACCGACCGCCGTGGTGATCCGCCGTTGCTGCAGGTGGTGACCAGCGACTGGACCTCGGTCAGCAGTGGCCGGCGGCCCTCGATGGTGATCGTGACGCAGGTGCCGGGCACCGCGGCCGCCCGGCGGGTCAGGAACAGCCCGGACGGGTCGGCCAGCCCGGCGATGCCGCCCTCGCCCATCTCGAAGCAACCGACCTC
>CAXSBR010000055.1:0-3888 GCA_964236495.1 uncultured Jatrophihabitantaceae bacterium | reverse complement strand
TCGGCCGGCGAGGGCGTCGCGTTTGGCGGCGATGCCGTCGAAGAGCTGTTGGAAGGAGTTGGCGAATTTGGCGATGCCGTCGCGTTGCAGGGTGGCGGTGACGTCGTCGTAGTCGACGCCGGCGGCGGCGATCTGGTCGACGATGTCACCAGCGGCGTCGAGGACGGCGGTGAGGGTGTCGTCGACCTTGCCGTGGTCTAGGAACGTCTCCATCGTGTCGCGGGGCATGGTGTTGACGGTGTTGGGGCCGATGAGCTGTTCGACGTAGAGCACGTCGCGGCTATCGGCAGCGCGCGTCGCTGTATGGCTAGCAGCTGGGTGGCTGTACCGGGATTACAGGCGTGTCGAGCCAGACCCTTTTCCGCGCCGGTCGTCGTGGGAAGGACCGCTGGTGTCGGTGGTGTCGTCGGTCTCTATGACGGTGGTGCGGACGGGCGTGGTGGGGACGACCGGCGCCGGCTCGACACGGGTGGTGACCTGTTCGGTGCGGCGCGGCTCGGGCGCCTCGTCGACGTGACGGTCGTCGTTGTCATCGTCGCGGGCGTCACGGCGGCGGGCAGCCCGCACGTCGCGGACGCTGATCACGCCCAAACGTCCCAACGCCTGTGCTGCGAGGAAAAGGATCAGCGCGCCGATGCCGTAGAACAGCAGCAACGTCGTGATGGCCTTGCCCCACGACGACGACGCGATAGGCACCCCGGTGGAGCCCAGATGCAGCACCGTGCGCAACGTCGGGGCGACGATGAACCAGGCGCCCGCAGCGACGCCGAGCCACGCGCCCAGGCTGGTGACGACCCGGTTGGCTGCCAGTAGCAGCAGCAGACCGCCGGCGACTGCGACCGCGCCGGGCAAGATCTCCAGCCAGAACCTGCCGGCACTGAGATGCCAGGCCTTATTTGGGGTGTACCCGAAGTGCGCGATCGGCCCGAGCAGCGGAATCAAGGCGCCCCAGGCGCCCAACAGGAGCAGCAGCAGACCGCTGACCGCGCCCCGCGAGCGAGGTACCCGCAGTCGGGCGCCGCTGGTCGATAAGTCGTCGTCATCGTGATGGTTCGACATGGCAGGTCCTACTTCTAGTAGAGGGGCTCCAGACAGCCGACGCGGCTGGGTGGCGCTCGAGCTGGTACTCGAACGGACGGGCAGATTGATGTCACATGGCGGCCGGTGTGGTGGCTGCATCGCTGGAGGTGGTGCATGCCGGGTCGGCGTCCCCCGATAGACGGACGCCGATCCGACATGGGCTGGTGTGTCGAGGTACCGGCAGCTGCCGACAATTCACCGCGGTCACCGCGGTCACCCCGTTCGCTCGACGCCGCAGGGCAACCTCGCTGTTACTTGACCGGGATGCCGGCCTGGGCGGCTCCGGACTTCACCGAAGTCAGCAGGCCACCGAGTCCACCGATGGCACCGCCGGACAGGGATCCGGACTTCAAGCCGCCCACCACACCGGTCAGACTGCTGCTCAACTTGCTCAACGGACCCGACACGGCCTTGCACAACGTCGGGTTGGCTTGCGCGTTGGCCTGCGCGTTCTTGACCAGCTTCGTCGTCGCCGCCACCGCGCTGCCTGCCTTGATCAGCGCGATCGTCCGGCCGTGGGCGCCCTTGGTGAACTTCCCCGCCTTGTAGGGCTGCAGCACGTAGCGGTTCATCAGCACCAACGCCCCACCCACATCGGCTACGAACCGGGTCTTAGCGAAGGAGCGGGTGTTGCTGGTCGGGCAGGCGCTCCCTGTCGCTGCGTCGGTGGAGCTGGTGGTACCGGTCGCTGAGGAGGCACCTGCCTGGACAGATGAGCCCACGGCCCCACCAGCGCTAGTTACCGCCCCACCAGCGCTGGTCACTGCTCCAACGGCACCGGTGACCGCTGTCTTGGCAGTCGAGCCACTGCAGCCGGCCACCAACAGCGACAGCAGCAGAGCGGGAATGATCAGTAATCGACGCATAGTCGTACCTTCCGATCAGCCAGGACCTCGTAACGACCCAGCGTGACAACAAGCAGTTCCAGAGTGAGGCCGCAGGGTTTAGGCCTAGCTGTAATCGAGTGACATGCAATTGCTCCCGCTTGGCGCGCTGTGCAGCGCGACAGGGGCACGAAGAATGCTGTTGGAGAGCGAGCCCAGCCACACCGTGGTGGTGGCGGCCGGCGCCACGGCCTGCAGCTCAGCTGACGCTGTAGCCGCTGGCCTCTGTCGGTTTGGCATGCAGGCGCCACGTACCGAGATCGATCTCGGCGTCAGCGTGGGCGCGGCGTCGCGCGGCGCGGCGGCGCACGACTGCGAGCAGCAGCGCGACAGTAGCCGCGCCGACGACGCTCACGATGTGCGCCCGGTACGCCTGCGCGCGCTCACCGAGGGTGGCGGCGGGTGTGGTCGGCTCGTCGGGATCGTCGGTCGGTTTCGCGGCACGACGGGCCGACGCCGCCACGCGTGCGCGGGCGGCCGCATCCAGCGTCGAGACGCGGGCCTGGTCGAAGCGGCGTTGCGCGCGCGCTCGGGTGGACAGGGCGCCGTCCGCGGCGATGTCGTGGATGTCGATGTCGGTGTCGGCACTGAAGTGGTCCGGCAGTGCCTGCGCCGAGTCGACTGGATAGGCAGGATCGGTGCCGTAAAGGTTGTCACTCATGGGTGCTCCCCCGGACTCGTCGTTGGGTGCTGTCGTGAACGCCCTGGTCGGGATTCACACGCTGTGCGGCGGGGCGACCGGTGTCGGTTACACCCCGCCGCGTTCGAGCGTCGTTCAGCGCTTGGTTGCGTTCTTGCCGGTGTTGGTCGTGCCGTCGGTGACGATCTCGACCTGGTCGATCTGCTCCTTGCGGACCTGGGCGGTGACGGTCTCGTCCTCGGTCACCGTTTCGGTGGCCAGGCGCACACGCTCGACCGGCACGGTCTCTGTAGTGACGACGGCTTGCTCACCGTGCAGGACGACGTCGTACTCCGCTTCGGTGATCGGCTGGCCGGTCATCGCCGCGGCCCGGTTGGCGTCAGTGATCGGCTCGCGTTCCAGGCGCACCTCTTCGTGGCTCAGCGGCACGGTGGTGGTGACGTTCTCGGTCACCACGTATTTGCGTAGCCGGGCCCGCCCGGACACGACCTCCTGCTTGCCGACCTTGAGCCGCTCCTCCGAGCGTGTCATCGCATCGTCGGTCGTCGGACCGGAGGTGTCGCGGCCCACGACACCGGCCTTGCCGGCGAGGTCTTCACGGCCGGTGTTGCCCCGCGGCGGCGCGTCGTGTCCGGCGCTCTGCCCGGTGCCCAGGTGGCCGGAATAGTAGGTGTAGAGCGCGTCGTTCTCGTCGTCGTCGAGGTGGCCGTCGTCCTCCACGCTGGGCGCGCCTTTGATCTTGTCCTTCGACACGGCCAGGACCAGCTGGTCACCGTTGGACGACGACCCGTGCAGGGGGGCGAAAGATTCCTTGCTGCCGAGAAGACCGGTGTGGATGGTGACCCACAGCGGCTGCTGCGTCTGGTCGTCGAGGTAGACCTGGCCGACCTTGCCGACCTTCTCACCATTGCTGTCGACCGCGGCGCGCCCGATCATGCTCGAAAGATCCTGGATGTTGGTCATGGAGTTGCTCCTCGTGATGTGGGGTCGCGGGCGGCGATGCGGTTGCACACCCTCGATGGCGGTGGCTTCGCCGGCACCGTTGCGGCCGGGAGTGCTCTGAGCAACCCTCGGCGCCAGCTAATGCGATGTCAGGTTTGGGGCCACCGTGTAGGCAGTCTGTTCTGCCGCGGTGAGCTGCCTGCTCATACGGTTAGACACCATCACGCTGGAAACGTCGCACAACTATTTTCCGACCGCCTTGGTTCGACTGATCCGGATCAGTTCAGCGGTCAGACGGTGACGTCGTCGACGACGACGTTGACCGCAACGTCGCGCAGGCCG
>CAXSBR010000054.1:0-4439 GCA_964236495.1 uncultured Jatrophihabitantaceae bacterium | reverse complement strand
GTTCCAGAACCCGGTCGGGGGTGCGGTGAGCGGCAGCGGGCGTTGCTCGCTGTGCCGGTCGGGCGTGCAGGAGGCAAACGGGCCGTCGTCGGCGAGCAGGACCGGGTTGATCGCGTCGAAGTAGGTCCGCAGCCAGTCGCCCATCGCCGGGTCCGTGCTGGCGGCGCGGGCCGCTTCCCAGGTGCGCCACAGCGCGGTCAGCCGGACGATCGCCTCGGCGTGGGCCCACCACTGCGGGCACCACCGCTGGGTCTGGCTGATCTTGCGGACGTACACCACGGCGTAGACGTGCTCGACCCACGTTTCGACGTCGGCGCACAGCGGCTCGATCGTGGACGACTCCTTGTCGACCAGGTCCTCGTCGTAGACGGCGGTCATGGGCGGGTGCCCGTCGCGTCGGCCGGCCCGCTCGATGCCAGCTCGTCGTCGTGGCTGGAGGTGGCCCGCTTCTGCAGGGCCGCTGCTGCGTCCTTCTCGGCGGCGCCGATCGCGGCTTTGCGTGGCCCGTCGTACCAGGGCAGCAGCCGGATCATGGCCGGCTTGATCCCGGTCGCCAGGAGTACGGCGTGCGTCTTGGGCAACGCCCGCACCGCCGCGGCGGGCAGGATGCGTTCCCGCCGCGTCGTCGTCGACGACGAACCGCCGCCCTGCCCGCGGCTGTAGGACAGCACGTCGACGTCGTGCTCGCCGACGATGCGAGAAACGTCCTCAGCAAAATCGGCGTCATCGGCACCAGACCCGATCAGCTTCACCGTGGCCGCGCCCCACAGCTCTTTCATGCCGGCCTTGCCCCACACCCGCTCCCCCTGCGCGTAGGACTGCAAGATCGCAATCGGCACGATCGACCGGGACCCCATGTGGGAGTACTGCTCGGGCAGATCGCGGATGCGGCAGATGTTGGCGACCTCATCGAGCACGAGCAGCAGCGGCGGGTCGATCCGCCCGCCGCGGCGTTCCCCGGCCCGCTCTGCCGCCACGCGGACTTCGGTGGTCAGCGCGGACACCAGCGACGCGGCAGAGGTGCCGCCGGCGACGTTCTTACTCAGCAGGTACAGCGTCTGCCGGGTCTCGACGAACTGCGCGGACACGAACTCGTCGAGGCCGTCCTGCGGGACGACCCAGCAGGAGATCTCGTTGTCGCGCAGCGACGACGTGCCCGAGCGGGCAGTGAAGTACACCGACCCGCGCGTCTCGGGCGGTAAGCCTCGGGTGCCGGCGAGGGAGTTGGCGGCTGCCTTGTGGCCGTGGTCTTTCAACAACTGGGCTGGTTCCTCGGTCGACTCGTCGAACAGCCAGCGGTACACGTCGAGCAGCGTCAGCCGGCCCAGGTAGGCGGCGAAGATCAGGTTGGCCAGCAGCTCGTTCGCCGCCGGCCCCCAAATCTCGCGGTTGCTGTCGTCGGCGACGGCCATGATGAACCCGCCGGCCAGCCGGGTCGCATCGTCCATCGTCATGTGCCCGCCGAGGGGGTTCCACCACCACTCCTGCTTCCGGTGGGTGATGTGTTGCGGGTCGAACACCCACACCTTCGCTTCGGTGTCGGCCTCGCGCAGCGCGGCGGTGGCCAAATACAGGTCGGCCTTGTTCGAGCACGCCACCACCGCGCCGGGGGCGTCGAGGATCGTGGGCACCGCCAGTGACGTTGTCTTGCCGGTGCGGGGGGCGAAGATCGCCAGGATCACGTCCTCCCAGGACGCCTGCAGCAGGCTGCCCGCGGGCAGCAGCCGGCCCAGGGTGACCCCGCGTTGCGCGGTCGCGATGTCGCCGGGCTTCTTGCAGTGCGCCGCTAGGGACGGCCGCAGTCGCAGCGCCACCGCCGCGGCGCGTTTGGTGTCCAAGGTGGCGACGTCGGTGCGGCTGGCCATCGACCGCGCCGGTGGCCGGTTCGAGGCGCGGCGCATCCCGCGCACGAACAGCACCACCGGCGCTGCGGCCAGCGCCAGCAGCACCAGGAACACGACCGCCGCGCACGTCCAGACGACGCCGGCCGGCACCCCGGGCCAGGACGTCTGATGGTTCACCAGGTCGGCGGCGCCCAGTAGCCGCCATGACGGACCGGCGAACCCGTGCCCGGTGGCACCGGAGGCGAGCCGGCCACCCAGGAATGCCGCGGTGGCCGCGGCCGCGACCACCGCGAAGCCGGCCGGGATCAGCCACGGCCACAGGTCCGACCCGGCGCCGGCGCCGCCGCGGGGTCGTACCTGGCCGCCTTGGGCGGGCCGGGTCACGCCGACACCTGCTCGACGCCGCTGTCCCTCGCGGTGTCGGTGTTCCACTTCTGGTTGGTGTTCTGACCGCCCCAGGCTCGCTCGGCCGAGGTGAGCACGACGTCGATAGGGATGCCCGGGTCTTCCGAGCTGGACTTGATCAGGAATTTGCCGGCGCCGGGTGGGACTTCGTTGCGTTCGACGGCGGAAATGCTGATCGACCACCACTCCTTCAGCGCGGACTGCTCAGCGTTGGTGAGGGTGACCACCGCGTCCAGGGCGGTAAGTTCTTTCTTGGGGACACCGCCGATGACGATGGCGCCGGCGCGTTCCTCGATGCCCTCGATCTCGGATTCCCGGCCGGGGGCGAGGTCACGGATGGAGTGGGTGATCATGATCTGGCCGACGCCCTGGGTGCGGTTGAGCCGGGTCAGCTCGTTGACCCGGTCGGGCATGGTGCCGCCCAGGCGCAGCACCCGCCACAGCTCGTCCAACGTGAGGCAGTACAGCCGCCGCGGCGCCAGGTCCTCGTCGGCCAACGCCTGTTGGGCTTCGACCATCCCGTACATGTCTGACCAGGCCGCGATCATCACCGCACCCAGGAATGCGGTGTCCCCGCCCTTGATCCGGCTCGTGTCGATGTTGACCGCCGGCGGCTGGCCCGGTGTGCGAGCTACCTGGCGTTGGAACACGTCGCCGAACTTGCCGGACAGTAGCGCGTTCAACGACCGTTGCAGCGGGTCGACCAGGTTCTTGTAAGCGTTGTCCGCGCCCCGGTCCAGCACGACCTCGCGGATCTTGGCCGGGCGAGCGTCCAGGGTGGCGACCACCTCGGCCAGCAGCGGCGGCTCGACCTGGTCGCGGCTGTACAGGATCTCCAACGCTGCGGAGATGGCGGCTTCCTCGTAGTCGGCGACGGGGCCTTTGCGGCCCAACTCGACCAGGGATGCGATGCAGACGGTGGCCCGCCCGATCGCCTCGGCCAGCAGCGACGCCCCCGCCGCCGCCTTGCCGGCGGCGAGAAGCGCCTGGGCGGCGGCGCCCATGCCGCCGGGGTCGCACGGGTTGAGCGCGGCCCCGCCGGAGCGGGCCACGATCCGGTGTTCCCCGCCCAGTCCGCGGGTCAGTTTCACGTAGTCCGGTTTCGTGTCCCCGGGGATCAGCAGCACGTAACCCAACGCGGACAGCCACAGCATCAACTTGCTGGCCAGCGTCGACTTGCCCAGGCCGGGCTTGGCGATGATCAGCACTGACGGGTTGGCGATCCGGTGCGCCCGGAACCAGGACACGTGGTCAAAGCACACCACCGCCTGGGACTTCTGGTGCCGCCCAATCGGGGCGCCCTCCAACGGCAACGACCCAGGTGAGGACCACGGGAACAGCCCACACACCTGCCGGCTGGTGCCGCGCCACTCCAGCGGCACCGGCACGAACGCCGTCGACCCGCCACCGGCCGCGGCGATGCCGTTCTTCATCACGAACTTCCGCCGGCGGACCGGCTTGGCAGCCCGGTGCGAGCGGCGTGGCGTCGACTTGCGCGGCGTCGACGTCGCCGGGGCGGTCGCCTTCGTCAGGGCGACACTTATACTCGGCGCGGGCGGCTTCGGGTCGAGTATCGGGGACGGTTTGAACAGCTCCAGCAGCGTCATGAGATTCAGCCCTTTCTTAGATGTGTTCGCGGGCGACGTGCGGGAGCACGGACAGGTCGGCCAGGGACAGCCCGATCCCGAGGGCGCCGGCGAACGCGGCGGCCTGGGCGCCCCGCACTGGGGACAGCCGGAACCGGGCGCCGCGGGCGGCGCGTTCCACCGCGGTGCAGGCCCGGTCAAAGCCGGCGGTGTCGGTGACAGTGACCGTGACGAGCAGGGAGAACGACACCACCCCGGCGCCGTCTGCTTCTTCCTCGGTCGCCTGGCGCGCGGAGCGCAGATCGGCCGAGTCGTGGGCGTGCACCAGGCCCTTGCGGCGGCCGGCGCGGTTGATCGCGGACTTGTAGTCGCGGTCGACGAGCTCGGCGGTGCGCCCGGCGTCCACGGGCCGGTACAGCAGCGTCACCCGCTTACGTGGCGCCGACCGCAGCGGCCCCATCAGCCGCTCCATCAACGAATCCCGCACGATCCCCGGCGGCACCTTCAACGCCTCATACGTCCGCGACAACCCCGAGTCGTGGGAATAGCTGGTGGCGGTCTCGTCGTGCGCGGACGGGCCGGCGTCGTCCCAGTCCACGTGGAT
>CAXSBR010000053.1:0-4997 GCA_964236495.1 uncultured Jatrophihabitantaceae bacterium | reverse complement strand
CGATCACACCCGAGGTCGCCAGAAATTGGCGACGAGAAATAGTCACATCCGCAACTTAACCGGACCCAGATCGCTCCCGTCGCTTGAAGCGTCACTGTTCACCGACTGTTCAGGTGCGTAGCGGTGCACAAGTCGCGACGGCGACGGCGACGCCGACCAACGCCCACAGCTGATGCGGTTTCGAGAACGTCGTCCCTGTCTGATTTCGCGCCGACGGTTCTGACTCGGCAGCAGACCAGGTGATAGAACTCGACCGCAGCACGTCCAGCGGCGCGAATGACCTGCAAGGCACTGCGGGAACCGCACCACCTGCTCATCGAAGTCAACGGGCCTGTGGCAAGGTCGTCGTCTCACTACCAAGGAACTGGAACGCGGGGTGCTCGCTGCGTCAAGTAGTGCCGGGCTGGACCACATGGGGAATGCCTGTCATGTGCCCGCGGTGCTGACGTGGGCGTAGGCGAGCAGCGGGTCGCAGATCGGCAGACTAATTGACGTGGTCATCGGCTTCTGTGCGGAGAGGGGACGTTGAGTTCGCCGGTGGTAGCGAGCTGGTCGGCGACGTCGCGCAGTTTTGTGATGGTGTTCTGCGAGGACCGCACGAGCAGGTCGAACGCCTGGACGTCACTGATTTTGTACCGCTCTATGAGAATGCCCTTGGCTTGGCCGATCACGTCGCGACTGTCCAGGGCTGTATGCAGGTTCGCGACGGTGCGGCTGGCCGTGACAGCGATTGCAGCGTGGGACGCAGCAGCACACCGATATGTTCGGCGTCGGCGTCGAAGGCGCCAGCGGTGTCGCCGTACACGTCCAGCGCACCTCTGCCGTCGCTTCGGACACATAGAGGGAACGACATCAACGACAGCACCCCGTCGCTGACAGCGTGGGCGGCGAAGCGCGGCCACCGGGTGTCCTCGCGTAAATCGTCGCTGCGACAGGTCCCCCCCTCACGCAAGGTGCCCATCCACGGTCCCTCACCGGTGCGGGTCTGAAGGGCAGCGACCCTTGCGGCGGACAGTGTTGCTCGAGGCCGGTGAAGTGACTTGACCCTCGCTGCGCACGATGACCGCGGCAACGGTCGCGGCAGGAATGTCGTTTACCGCGACATCGACGATGCACTGCAGGACCGCCTGTTGATCGCGTTCGGTCTGCAACTCGCAGGCGAGCTGGCTGAACTTACGGGCCAGGCCAGCAGCGAAGCTCCGCCCACGGCCGGTGTCAGTAGGGCGGACCTCATCGAGGGCGTCCCCACCGACGGGGAATCTTGCCCGATCATGCTGCTGATCATCTGCGCGCGTGTCAGTCACTGTGCCTCCTGGTGGGGGCCCCGTATGGCTGTCAGCATGCCAGAGCCGCCCAACTTGGGCTTGCGCACCGAACGCACACCCAGCCGCTCGCGCCGGATGTTGGCCGCTGCCTGGCGTGGCCGCCCGACCCGGTTCCGTGCCATGCTGTTGATCATGCTTAGTCACTGGCGTCACGACGTCACCGCGCCGTCGCGCGCCGCACACCCCCGACCCGTCACCGTCGCTTCCGCCGCGACATACGCACACGTTTCACGGCGCACCGTGGCCGGCTGGGTCCACGAAAGCCTCCTGACGCCGGCAGTCGCGGGCACCGCATACCGCCCCCGCGTCGACCTGGCCGACGTCGACACGCTGACCGGGCCCGCTGGGTATGGCAGCGACGAAGCCGACGAGCGGCTGTGGACACCGACAGCACTACCCCGGCGGGCGACACAGGACCTACCGACGTAACGGCATCCACGAGCCGGGCAATAAACCCGCCGCCCTTCCCCCCTCGTGACGGCCCTCGCTTGCGGCCAACCTGGCTGAAGCGCGAGTCGGGCTGGTGCGCCTCGTTGCCGGGGCTTCTGCATGAGTTGGTGAGAAGTGGGTTACGCCCGCCACCTCGATCCCACCGCCTTCGGACACCCTCGCCGCGCACACCACCACCCGCACTTCAGTCGTCGCCGCCGGAACCTTCGGGCGAGGCTTGCGGCCTGCCCGGCCGTGGCTCAGCCCGTCGGCGACACAATCACGGCCGCCTCCAGCGGCCTGCCTGAGCATCGTCAACTGCTTGCTCAACCGGCTCACGGACCATTCACACCGGGCATGATCGTGGGCGACGCGTTGAAGTTGCTCGCCATCACCGTCCTCATCGCCCAGCCGACTAGGCGGTACCGGCACGGGAAGATCCTGCCAGGAAGCGCCGCTTCGTGAGGTTCAACGACTCATCCGTTGGCTGCGCCGGCCGATCACTAAGCCGGGCGGCACCGATCGACCGGTGGGTGGGCTGCGCAAGACGGCAGCTCACAGTGCGCCCGGCTTCCAGTTCCAATGTGGAGTAGGGGGTGAGGCGAATCATGTATTGCAGTCAGGCGTCCTACGACTTTCCTCCTGAGGAGCTCGTCGGGTTGCTCAGCCAAGCGCGGGCGAGCAACGACCGCGCGAGGTTGAGCGGCATGCTGCTGTACCGCGGGCGCAGCTTCCTGCAGCTGCTCGAGGGTGATGGGCAACGTGTGACGGTGGCGTACTCGAAGATTCTGGCCGATGATCGGCACACCCGTCTGCGGATGCTTCTGGACGCGGAGGTCGCCTCGCCGTTGTTGCCGGACTGGACGATGGGTTTTGAACACCTTGACGACGAACAACTCGCGCGCGATGTAGCGGCGTTCACGCCGGCGATGGACTACCCGCTGGTGAACCCGGAGCTGATCACCAACGCAGGCGTCGCCCAGACGCTGCTACAGCTGTACGCGCGCAACCGGATCCGGTGACGACCGCCCGTCCGCTGAGCGCTCGCCCCACACCGGCACGCGACACCGGGGTCGAACTGTTCTCCGTCGCCGGGCATGACGGGTACCTGCGTGAGGTCAACGACCGGTTCGCCCACCTGTTGGGTGTTGATCCCAGTGACCTCAACGACCACTCCATTCTGGAGTGGGTCCACCCCGATGACCTGACGTCGATCGTCGCCGGACTGGCCGCGTTAGAGGCAGGCGCGGGCGAGGTGCTGTTCGAGAACCGGTTCCGGCGCCACGACGGTGGCTGGATCCACCTGCAATGGGTTGCCCGCCCGCTGCCCGGTACCGAACTGTGGTGGGCAGCCGGGCGGGACACCACGGCGTTTCATCGGCTCACCGCCCACAGCGTCGATCTGCGTGCCCGGCTGGACCTGGCCGTCGGTACAGACACAGCGGCGATGTGGGAGTACGACTGCCGCACCGGGGTCTTCAGCTGGGAACCCCAAGCCACCGTCGTGCTCGACGTCGCCGTCGGAGAGTTGCCTGTGGGCGTCGCAGAGTTGAGGGCGCTAGTTCATGACGCCGACGCTGACACCGTCACGGTCGGGGTGGACAGCCTAGTCGCCACCGGCGCGGTGGACGTGGCCGTGCGGATCGGCGCAGGAGACCAGCTGCGTCACCTGTCGTTGCGGGGCAAGGTGTCAGACCGGGACCGGCGTGGTCGCCCACTGCGGGCGGTGGGGCTGCTGCTCAACGTCACCGCCGAGAAAGCGATGGAAGAGCAACTGCTCCGCATGATCATGAGCGACGCGCTTACCGGTGCCCCCAACCGGCGCGCGTTCGACCAGACCCTGCGCACCGGCTGGCGGCGCTGCGCCGGCACCGGCGCGCCGCTGTCCATCGTGATGATCGACATCGACGACTTCAAGAAATTCAACGACACCTTCAGTCACCTCGTCGGTGATGAGGTTATGTGCACGGTGTGGCGGGCCCTCAACGACAACCTGCGTCACAATGACGACACCGTCGCCCGCTTCGGTGGAGAAGAATTCGCCGTCGTACTACCCGACGTCGACACCGCCGGTGCAGCCATCGTCGCGCAACGACTATGTGAGGCCGTACGCGAGGTCACGATCCGGCAGGCACCAGGCTGGACGCTGTCGGTGTCGGTTGGTACCGCGACAGCCCAGCCCGACCAGCGGATCGTGAAGTCACCGGAGCTGCTCGCCCACGCCGATGAAGCCCTCTACGCCGCCAAAGCCGCCGGCAAGAACCGGGTCGTCGGCTACGAACACGCCCTTGCCGCCCGCGCCGACCTGGAAACAGCGATCCGGCGCGGACTCGCTGACGGAGAGTTCGTGCTGTACTACCAACCGATCATCGACCTGCACACCGGCGACGTCGCCGGCTTCGAAGCGCTGATCCGCTGGAACCGACCCGGTCACGGCCTAGTCCCCCCGGATGCGTTCATCCCGATCGCGGAAACCTCGACGCTGATCTGCGACCTAGGCCGGTGGGCGCTACACACCGCCACCACCCAACTCAGAAGCTGGATGGACAGCGGACTCGACCGCGGTGGGCCACTGCGGATCGCCGTCAACGCCTCCGGACGCCACATCGCCGACCCCGACATCGTCACCGACGTCGCCGCAGCCCTGAACTCATCACAGTTGCCCGCCGACCGTCTCGAGCTGGAACTGACCGAGACCGCCCTCGTAGACGGTGACCTCGTCGCCGCCCACCTCGCACAGGTCCGCGCCCTGGGCGCGACCGTGTCCATCGACGACTTCGGCACCGGCTACACCGCCATCGGGCAACTACCCACCCTGCCCGCCGACACCCTCAAAATCGACCGGTCCTTCATCGCCGCAACCGATCCCCGTCAACGAGAACTCGTCGTCCTCATGATCGCCGCCGCGCACGCGTTCAACCTGCGCGTGGTAGCAGAAGGCATCGAAGACTGCGACATCCTGCACGCCCTGCGCAACCTCGGCTGCGACGACGCCCAGGGATACCTGCTCGCCACACCCATGCCCGCCCACCGGGTACCGGCATGGCTAGACGCCTGGCCCACCCACCGCGCGACAATCCTGCCCGCGGCCACCCCATCCGCGCAGACACCAGCACCGGCCAGACGACAGTAGAAAGCCCGCGAGGAAGTCGGTGCGCAGCAGCAACCGCCCGACAAGTTCGGGGTCTATCTCGTTAACGGCACCTCTCTGTGTCAAGCGGCTGGCGACAGAGAGGAAACCGA
>CAXSBR010000052.1:0-5025 GCA_964236495.1 uncultured Jatrophihabitantaceae bacterium | reverse complement strand
GGGGTGGGGACTTTCACTTGGCCACCAGCGGGGACCTCAACTTGGCCGTTGACAGTCAACCGGGCGCGTTCCACGATCCGGTTCACACTGGCCCGTCGTCACCGCGCAGGGCACAGGGCCAGCCGCCACGTCCGACAGCCGGGCGATCAGTGCGTCTTCGAGGTCGCGTTCGCTGTGTCGGGTTCTAGGGCGAGGAAGTCCAGGTCGTACGGGTCGGTGGCCAACTCCCGGACCAAGTCGGAGTCGGGATCGGCTGGTTCGGCGCCGGCGGTGAAGCTGTTCGGTGCCGCGCTGACCCGGCGGTACCGCTGCGTGCCCAGGTGATGGCTTGGCACCGCCCGCGACCAGCCGTAGGTCACCGCCTGCCCGGCGTACTAGTTCCGCTCGGCCGGGTCGTCCACCTTGTCCAGCAGCAGCATCAGATGCTCCCACGGCAATCGTGCAGCAGGCTGCTGCAAAACCTCCACCGTCGATACGCTTGGGCCAGGCTGCGCATGTAGGCCAGGTTGCGGGGCGAGAAACCCCGCAACCCTGGGAGCTCCGCCCGCAGATCGGCGGCCAACCGCTCCACCACCGCCGTACCCAGCCCTCGGCGGCACGCCGGTCCAGCAGCAGCCCGATCCGCCAATACAGCCCGATCAGCTCGGTGTTCACCGCCCGCGCCGCCTGCACCCGCGCCGCGCGGATCTCCGCTTCACCCCGGCCAGCAGCTCGCCGTATCCGGCCGGCAACCCAGCGGCCAGCCCAGCCTCATCCGTGCGAGGATCCGTCAGCTCACCGGCCGCGGCACGTTCCCCTCACCGCCGCCACCGCTCGTCATCGGCAACCATCGACTGGGACCGCGATGTAGGACGCTTCCGACTGGAGCGTGGCGGCGTACTCGTCGACACCGCATCCGCAGGCCTACGCAACGGCGAGCACAACCAATTCGCGCCTGATGCGTCCGTTGCGCTCTCGTAAGCCACTGGTCGGTCGGGTGCATACCGGGCACGGCGGGCGGTACCCGGCCGATTACGCGACGCTCTGCAAGATCCCCCCATCGTCGGTCGGCTCCCCCACCGCTTTCTCAACCGATGCCGCCGGCGGCACAGCCTCAATCGGCTGGATCACCTCGACGACGTCATCGCCGCGATCTAGCCGAACAGTGCCGGCTGCGGTGTGCGTGTTGACCGGTCGCGGTGTGCTGATACAGCGTCGAGCGCGTCAGCCCGGTGCGTTCGACGATCTCAGGCACGGTGAGCCCGTCCTCGTCGCGCAGGTGGCGGGCGTAGTCCAGCTTGCCCCGGTCGACGGTCACCGGGCGGCCGACCTTGCGGCCTTTCGCCACCGCGACTGAGCGGGCGTGAGCGACCCGCTCGAGCATGTAGGTCCGTTCCATCTGCGCGAACAACGCCAGCATCACCACTGCCAGCTGCGCCATCGGATCGTCGGGATTGGCCGAGTCAACCTTGATCGGATCGGCCAGGTTCCGCACACCCACTCCCCTACCGGCCAGACCGTGGATCAGGTTCAACGTGTCCCGCACGGTGCGACCGAGCCGGTCCAGGGTGTCACCACATCACGTCGCCGGCGCGGGCGTACTCGAGAACGGTACGCAGCCCGGGCCGGTCGGTGGTGGCGCCGGACTTCTTGTCCAGGTAGATCCGCTCAGCTGGGATCCCGGCTGCGGTGAGGGCGTCGATCTGCCGCTCCAAATCCTGCTTCTGACTGACGACACGGCCGGGCACTGACGACGCGGCCGGGCACCGCGGTCGACACCCGCGCGCCGCCGAAATCCATCCCGGACCGTATCGGAACTTCTCGCCGTACAACATCGGTGATACACAGTTGTGAGCCGTACATGTGGAATGGATTTATGGCGTGTCGTTCTCTTCACCGCACCGTCTGTCCAGGCGTCTCATATCCAAGGAAGTGGGATGGCTGCTCAGTTCGTCGACAGCAGCCAGGCCTGGACATCGCTCAGTGTCAGCCGGGACTCAAGCTGCCTTCACCTGGCCCGGCGGAGATCGACTTGAGTGCACTGCTCTGCAAGTGGAGACTATCGGCGATGCAGCTCGTCTGGCCGGGTGGGCCGGGTCCACTGGCACCGTCTTTAGGTGCAGTAGTCGTCGGTTCAGGCTTCGACGGTGACCGCGTCGGCGGCCGCCCGTTCTTGGGCGCCTTCGGTGTTGGCGTCGGCGGCAGTGAGTGCTGCGGCGGCGCGTAGCTCGGCAATCCGCGTCTTGGACGGGAAGCTGGTGGCGCCCACGATTGCGCCGAGGGCGAACAGTACTGAGCTCACAGCGAACGCGACACTGAATCCGTGCGTTGCGGCCACATGCGCCAGATCGGCGGTGCCGCGGGCGTGCGAGTTCGTGTAGTTGGTTGTTGCCGTGGCCACGACGGTGCTCAACACGGCGGTTCCGATCGATCCACCGACCTGCTGCATTGTGCTGACCAGGGCGGCGGCGACACCGGAATCTTTCGGTTGCACGCCGGCGGTGGCGGTGTTCATGGCCGGGGCCATCACCATGCCCATCGCGAAGCCCATCACGACCAGCGCGGGGAGTACGTGCGCGGCGTAGCCGGAATGGACGGTGATCCGGCTCAGGAACGCCAGCGCGGCGCAGCCGAGCAGCATGCCAGTTGTGATCACCGGCCTCGGTCCGAAGCGCGGCAGGGTGACGATGTTCGACGTATTCGAGCTGATCATGACGCAGGCGATCATCGGCAGGAACGCGAGTCCCGATGCCACCGGGCTGAAGCCTTTGACCTGCTGCAGGTAGTACGTGAGGAACAGGAAGACGCCGAACATTGCGATACCGGCCAGTCCGACCATGGCGAAGGCGGTGCCGCGGGCACGGTCAGCGACGACGCGCATCGGCAGCAGCGGTGCGGCGATGCGCTGCTCGACCACGACGAAAGCGGCGAGCAGCACGACGCCGGCCGCCAGCGACAGCACCGTGGTGGGTGCTGACCACCCCGCGGACTCGGCGTGCGAGAAGCCGAACACCAGACCCAACAAGCCGCCCGAGGCCAGCACGGTACCGACGATGTCGATGCGCGGGCGGGTTGTGGGCCGCTCGTGGGTCATCCACATCAGGGCGCCCACTGCAGCGGCCGCGGCGAAGAACACGTTGACATACATCGCCCACCGCCACGACAAGTACTGGGTCAGTACGCCGCCGAGGATCAGGCCGACAGCTCCGCCGGCGACAGCGACGGTGCCGAACACGCCGAAAGCCTTGCCGCGGTCGCGGGGGTCACGAAACGTGGTGACCAGCGTCGACAGCGCAGCGGGCGCGAGCATCGCGCCGGCGACGCCTTGAAGGGCTCGGGCGGTCACGAGCACCCCGAACGACGGTGCCGCGCCGCCGATCGCCGAGGCGATGGCGAAGGCGGCCAGTCCGACGAGGAACACCCGCTTACGCCCGAACATGTCGCCGATCCGACCGCCCAGCAGCAGCAGGCTGCCGAACGCCAGCGCGTAGGCGGTGACGATCCACTGCCGTTGGTCGTTGCCGAAGCCCAGATCGGCCTGCGCCGAGGGAAGGGCGATGTTGACCACGGTGGCGTCGAGCACCACCATCAGCTGGGCGATCGAGACGACGACGAGGATGAGCCACCGGCGGTCCGCCGCACGCGGCTCGGCCTTCTCCTGGCCGCTGATCCCGCTGGTCCTGCCTGGGGCCAGGTCACTGCTGCTGGACATGCGCTTCTCCTGCGTTCTGATGGTTTTCGATGAGCCCGTCGCGCAGCGACAGGAGTAACTGGGCGAACTGGGCCCGAGCCGGAGCGTCGAGCGCTTCGAAGATCTGGTGCATGGCCTGCCTCTTCGCAGCCATCGCCGTGGTGAGCGCCGCAGCGCCGGCCGGGGTCATCTCCACCAGCCACACACGCCGATCGTTCGGGTCAACGGTTCGCACCGCGAGCGACTGCCGTTCCAACGCGTCGACGGCCTCGGTGACCGACCGCGCGGCCAGGCCCAGCGAGGCGGCGAGTGTCACCTGCTTCATCGGGCCATACTCGTGAAGCTGATTGAGCACCTTCGCCCGCGATATCGACAACCCGGCGTCCACCATCACCTCATCGACGTGGCGGTGGAAGCGGCGATGAAGATCCAGGTACAGCTGGCCGAGGTCATCAGCTGAAATATCGTCCACAGCCCCGGTTCGCCTTTCCGTATTCTCGCCTCCCGCGCTCTACGGCGAAGAATACCGGCTCACCATGAGGTGCCTCACTGAATCTCACTGGCGGCGGCGTTGAAGGGCGCGACGGACGCCCAGCGCCAGGGAGTGGAGAGCGGTGACCCCAGGCATCGCCGTGCAGATGACAACGTCGATCCCGCTCAGGCCCGATGGCCCAATCCCCCACGAGATTGCCCAGGCGGCCACATGGCTGCTCAGCGACCTACCTTCTACGTCCAGAGCGCGATCGTGCCACTCGACAGCGTCGCCGGAAGCGCCCGATCCATACCCGCAACGTGCACCCCCAGCTCAGCTAGGTTTCGCATCGCCTCCACCCGCGGAGCCACGGTGATGTCGTGGTCATGTAGCAGCCGGGGGCGGTATCGGCGCAATCCCCACGACGCTCCGGTCATCAGGGCAACCTTGGCGCTGCTCCCTGTGCTGCGCGAGCCAGATCACCACGTCGTCGTCGGCGGTGAGCTCCGACCACTGGTTCAGGCTGGCTCCCAGGTCCAGACGCTCTATCGGATCCATCAATCCGCGCTTGCCTGTGACCGTCGCGCCTCCCAGACGGCCTGGCCATGAGCTAAGGGCGATCCGCCGGTGGGAAGAACTGACCGTAGGAAGATGAAAGATCCGGTCGCCCACGGGGGGTACGCGACCGGACCCGCATCCATTGTTAATCGATCGCTTAAGCACTTGCAACCTGGTCAGAAATTCCGGGTCCAGCTGGTAGGTGGTGACTCACCGCGCAGGGGCGCGGGCGTGCCGTCCGCTTCCGGCCCCGTCAGCTGTTCCAGCCGTTGTTGTAGACGTCGAGTCCGAAGCGGTTCAGGCCTGGAGTTTGTGCGTAGCCCAG
>CAXSBR010000051.1:0-5674 GCA_964236495.1 uncultured Jatrophihabitantaceae bacterium | reverse complement strand
TCACCCTGACATCCGGGCAACTCAGCCCCCGCGGGCTCGAACTGTCCGCCGTCGCAAACGACGCCGTGTTTCCCGTTCGGTGAAGGCCGCGCACCGTCGCGGCCCGGCCCGGCTACCGCGGTGCGTCAATCAGACTGTGCAATTCGGTATCAGTGGGGCTGCGGTGGGCACGCGCCATCTGGTTGGTGCACCGGAACCGCACGATGGACGGGGCGGGCTGGGTGTACTCGCCGATTCCTGGAGGGTGACGGGTCAGCAGCTGGGAGCGGGCGCCGCAGCTGGGGCACGTCACGGCGCGCCGGACGGTCTCAGCGGACAGCTGCGAAGGTGACGGCGGGGACATCGGACACCTCCTCGTGGATCGACAATGCGGCTGGGTCTTCAGGTACGCGGCCGGCGGCGGCCACGCGTTCGGCGGCGACAGCTGCGACGGCGAGGTCGACGGCCAGCAGCGCAGAGGTGGCGTCCCGGGCGGTGGGTCGGTAGGTGCTCAGCCAGTAGTGCACCACAATTCCGGTGTAGCCGGGCTCACCGGCCGCGCTGTCGCCCCGGAAGGGGGTACACACGGTGTACGCGCTGACTGTCTGCGCTACGAGCCGATTGATTGGTGGGGGCTCCGCGATCAGCGTGCGTAACGGCGCGGGCACGAGCGCCAGTGGGCGTTGAATGCGGTAGGTGCACTCGGCGCCTTCGGTGATGACGACCTGGCAGGCGTCGGCGAATCCTGCCACGCTCAGCGCGGCCAGGCTGCTGAATACGACCGCCGGCTGCGCCGAGGTCACCAAACGACTCAACGAGGCATCGAAATCTGGCGCGCACCGTGTGCCTGATGGCTGGGCACCTCGCACTGGCTGCAAGCGGGACGGACGGGCGATAGGAAACGGTAACGAGTGCATAGTGACCACGACTTCAGGTAGGTCACAAAACGTGTCCGACTACGGGCGGAACCGCCCTACCCGACAAGCAACGAAGCGCGCGTCAGATGTCCGAACTGGCTGAGTACCCAACCAGATCCGACGGTACCCAAGGCCCGGGATGGTGCAACAGCCGGGGCCGGCACTGACCAAACCCGCCATGCGGTGATGAACACATGTGTGTCTCGGCCGGTCCAAGGGTCGCCTAGTCAACGGGGTCGGTCGGCGCGCTGGAAGCGGCGCGCATTGGAAGCGGCGCGCTGGAAGTGGAGCGTCGACGCTAGGAGGAGGTGCTGCGGTGGGCACGAACCCGGCGCACCGTGTCGTCGACCATGCGCTGGGAGACGACGGAAAGCTTCGTGTTCTCCCGTTGACTGATTGCTCGTAGCCGATCGAACGCCTCACTCGGGCCGCAGCCGGAACGGCTCATCACAATTCCCACCGCCTGGTCGATGACCGCACGAGTGACCATCGCAGTCTGCAGTTCACCGGCCAACCGCTGGGCCTGGAACAGCACTTGCGCGTTCTGCACCGAGATCGCGGCTGGCACCGCATACTGCTGCCCCAGCTCCTGGGCCCGCTCGTCGAAGGCGTCGACCGGATGGGCATATATGTTCATCGCCCCCAGCACCTGCTCACCGACGATCAGCGGCAGCGACAACACGCTGTGCACACCTAGTCGCGCAACGCGCACCCCGAACCGCGGCCACGCCCGGTCGCGACCGATGTCACCCGAGCGCACCGTTGTCCCCGTCGCCGCGGCGCTGATGCAGGGACCCTCGCCCAAGCCGTATTGGATAGCGTCGACCTGGTTTACGAACGGCGCCGTCGCCACGATCGTGTCCGACCGTCCGTTCTCCAGCAACGCCAAACCCGCCCCGTCAGCGCCCGGGATCGCCGCCACCGCGAACTGCGCCACATACGTGAGCATGTCGGCCAAACCCCGCTGCCCGTGGCCGGCCCCCAACCGCGACAGCCCAGCCAAGCTCGTCGTCAACGCAGCGACGTCGTCTACGTACCCGCCATCTATGTCGCCAGCAGTGCCGTCGACTACAGCCTCGGGTTCAGCGCGTGCGTCGTTCACCTGTTCCTTTCACACCACTCTTCACGTCGGACCGGCGCCGGACCGGCTCCCGCCACCACGTTATCGGTGCTCGACCAGACTGGGGCCGCCCAGCTCGGCGAGAAGTAGTCGGCGCGCACCGGGTTCACCGGCTACGACGCTGCGGGCGACATCGGTGAGACGCTGCCGGTGCGCGTGGGAGTACTCACGCAACCGGGTGAAGGCGTCACCCATGTCAACACCGTGGGTCTCGGCCAGCACACCTTTGGCAACCTCCACCAAAGCACGGGCGGCTACGGCGGCGTTCAGGCCCGGAACAAGAGAGGCGTCGTTGCGCGACGGTCCGTCCTGAGCGATCGCGATCGACGCGACGTGCGCCAGGCCTCGTGCGAGAGTCAGGTCGTCGTCGTTCAGTACGCCAATAGCGGCCCCGAACAGGCCGAGCGCACCCAACCGGTGCCCGCGCAGTCGTAACGGGATCGCGTGCACGGATGCGAATCCCTGCTGCGCGGCGCTATTGACGAATTGGGGCCACCGCGATGCCTCTCGGCTCAGGTCGGCGATGCTGACGGGCTCCCCGCTGAGGTAGCAATCCAGACAGGGGCCTTGCTCGCGTTGGAGTTGGAACGCTTCCAGCGTCTGTGCCTGCTGCGAAGTTGCGGCCAGTAGATGCAGCACCCCGCCAGCGTCTGCCAACAGCAGACCCGCGGCCTTTACGTCCAGCAATCGGGCGCAGTCCTCGGTCAGTTGGGTGGTCAGGTCGACGACGTCATAGTCGTCTACGAGGCGGTCGGCGAACCCGATGAACGACCCGATGATCTCGCGTTCCCGCTCACTAGCCATTACATACCGTCTTTCGGAAGCGACTGCGCATCACTGCGGTCGTCGTCGAGTCGCAGTCGACGGTCCAAAATCTCGAACGCCACCTCGCTGGCCGTCATGTCATGTGCGAAGGCATAGGCGCGTAGGCGCACCAAGGCCTCGGCGACCGACACGTTCAGCTGCGCGATCAACATGCCCGCCGCCTGATACACCTCTGTTCGGGTCAACGCCGCCAGCTCCGCCCACGCGACGCTGGTGTTGTCGGAGACCGCCGCATCCATGTCCAGACCCATCAGATCCAGTAGCGGCAGCACAGCCAACTCCGCTGCCAGCAGTCCACCGGCGAGCAGATCGCCTTCCAACGCGCCGGGACGCTTCCGATACAGATCCAACGCCCCCACCGGGAAACCGGCCACCGACACCGGCAACGCGAACACCGCCCGGACACCACGACGGGACGCCGCACCGGCGAAAGCGGGCCACCGCTGCGCCTCGAGGTCATCGATATCTGCGATCAACACCGGTAGCGAGCCGGCTGCGGACTCCAAACAAGGGCCCTCGCCCAACGTGAATTGCAACTCGTCCAGCTCCCCGCTCAGCGCGCTGCTAGCCCCCACCGAACGGCTCAACACGCCGTCGTAGATCACCGACAGCGCGGCACCGTCGACGTCGAGCAGGTCTACACACGCCGTGCACAATCGCTCCGCCACCGCGCGCACACCGCTCACGCCGTCCAACGCCGCAGTCAGGCCCGCACGCACCCGGTCACCGTCGCCCACGTAACACCTCCTCGCTGTCGCGGCTCGGCTGAGCGCAGCCCGCCCGCACGTTCACCTCTCCATCATGACTCACAACGCCGCAGTCCACCCAGCCGATGTTGCTGGACCGTCGACGGGTGCGGGCCTGCCCGAAGTGTAGGGCAGTCCGCGGTGATGCTCCTGGCCGAAGGTTTCTGATTTCGATCACGCTGGCGCACTCGGCAATCGATTGAGTAACTGCTCAACGAGGGCGGATCGCCGCTTCGTCGTCGTCGCGCCCATGGCGAAGCGGTGATCGAAGGGGAGCGGCGGTCGATGGCGAAAGGCAGACGATGCCGCCGCGGTGGATCGCAGAGCGCGCCGATCGGTTCGACGCTTCAAGACCTGGCCCTCGCACGGTGCGCTTGGCAGAAACTCTTTCAAGTTTTCCTCTACCGCTGCAGCGGGCGCTATCCAAACTGCATGACCACTCGGCGCGTTCTGAGCGGCAAGATAACACCCGTTTCGTGCTAAACCGTCCCAATCATAAGCTCCAGCCGGCCGCGCTTGAGGCACTGATGGCGGACTACCGGGCCGGTTCCTCCATCAAAGGTCTCGGTCGCAACTACAACCTCCACGAGCAGACTGTCCGGGCACACCTTAAGCGGCAGCATGTCCAGATCCGTCCGGCCGCCGCGCTCGATGACCAACTAACTCCTCGAATTGTCGAGCAGTACTTGGCCGGCATGTCGCTTCGTGAACTCGGTCGGGAGTACCAGGTTGCCGCAAACAGTGTCCGGAACCGGCTGCTTGTCAGCGGTGTCGCTCTACGGCCGCCGGTGCGGACGAAGCGTCAGCCGGCGTCGCAGTGAGGCGGACAGTTCGTATGTACCGGTGTAACAGCCAAAGCTGCGGAAGCGGCGCCAACCGCAGGTCTAGCGCGGTTGGTTGCTTATTCGGTCAGAAGCGCGAGCGGATCCACTACGAGCCGTTGGGCGATTCGCTCAACCGACCGCAAGGTCAAGTACGTGCGTGTAACAACTCGCTATGGTCCGTAAGCATTTCTGAGCGCAGGCGTGTTTGGCGCGCCTGTCACCACGCAACGTAACAGGTACCAGCTAGGCCCTCCGCACGGACGAGCGTGACCGGTTCATCCATGGCGACCGGCGCTCCCAAAGACCAGCGTTGACTCTGCCTCGGTTGCCGCTTCCATCAGACGCAAAGTCGAGAGGCCTCCAACCGGTACCCGGCTGACATGATCAGTCAAGTTTCTGCGCCGCAAGAAGTCCGTCGGCAACTTCCTGAGACATACGCAACTTCTCGCGAAGCTGGGATTCCCATTCGCCGACACCACTATCAGTGCGCTCGATGTGCACCGCGCATTCATATATGTATTCACCGAGGTCGAAGAAAAAGGTGACCTCATCGTCGGCTGCATAGGGCAAGAGCACAGAAGCTACCTTACTCAACGCGTATAACGAATCACCGTCCCTACGGGCCTGCGCGCGAGCGGCCACCTCGAGGAGAAGCGACACAATTTGTGCTTGGTCGTCGAGATTGATTGGTTTACTACGGCAGCTCATTCCTTCTTTAATACTAAGCTAAGCGGAAATAGAAGTCGATGACCTTTACATTTAGCCGCCCGGGCCAGCGTACTTGCCCCTATCTCGGACGTTACTTCGAGGCCCATCCCCCGGACCGTAATGATTGTGATTGCCATGTTGCTTGAATGTGCTGAGGTCTACATGACCGTCCGCGAGTAGCGTATGGCCCTCGTTGCCGCCCCAACCCAGCGCAAAGGTAATCTTGCGCCCATCGTCCGCAAATCCGTGCTGAGCATCGCCAAAACCACTTCGGTGTGCAGCAGCGGATGCCGCTTCCTTGGCAAGCCGCTCCTGCTTAGCGGCTTTTGCAGCGCCATGGTTATGGCTGAATGAAGTCGAGGGGCCGTACCTGATCATGCCGTTTACGTTGTCCTTGAACGCGTCACCCAAGGCCTTCGAGAACCAACCCATGCACGTGCCTTCCCCAGAGCCGCAAACATGTTGAGGCGGCACGCTACACTATTCAAAGCTTGAGGTCAACTGGGCTTGACCCGTAATGGTGGACGGTGGGTCAGGCGGCTTGTGCCGTCTGAT
>CAXSBR010000050.1:0-5678 GCA_964236495.1 uncultured Jatrophihabitantaceae bacterium | reverse complement strand
CTGAATGCCGACTCACCAGCTCGGTGTAGGCGTCGAGATAACCCTGCTGAGCCCGGTGGACCAGGTCGGCGTCATCGACGTCGGGGCCCATAGTCCCCGGAGTCTAGAGAAAGACCTGCACGGCCCCGGGTAGCTATGTCGCTACGACGCAAGGTCAGCGCCCTGGTGGGAAAGGCGACGCTGGCCCACCACTACCCCAATGCAGCGGTCGGTGTGCTGGGCCGCACCGCCGTCATCGACCTCGCCATCGCCGTGCGCTACGGCGACGAAGTCGACGACGTGGCCCGTGAGGTGCAGCGCCGGGTCATCGCCGAACTCAGCGCCACCATCGGCCTGCGCGACGTGCGGTCAACGTCGTTGTCGACGACGTCAACCCCTGTTGCCCTCGACCTCCGACACTGGCCATGGTGGGGCAGCACTGACGGGGCGTGTCCGCCGTGGCGCCGCCGCGGTCACCAGCTGCGAGATTTTGCCGATGGGCGTGTCTAACCAGATATGACCACACCACCAGCCGACCACGTAGGCGCCGCTACCCCGAACGGACCTGTCCAGCCGGCAGCCTCGATGGTGGTGTCGCGTGAACGCCTGAGCGTGGGCACCGACTGGGCCGAGACGGGGCGGTTGGGGCTGCGTCGGCGGGTGGTCAGCGAAACCAGAACGATCCAGGTCACTGTGCACCGGGAGGAGTTGGTCGTCGACGGTGACGACGTTGCGGTGCACGACGGCGCCACGACAGGCACCGCCACCGATGGCCCGGTTACCAGCGGCGACGCGTCGGCACCGGAGCCGCTTGTCATCGTGTTGCGCGAAGAGGTACCGAGAATTCAGATGGAACTGCGCGCCTACGAACGCGTCACCGTGCACGTGAACCGGGTGGTCAGCTCGGTAGCGGTCAGCGGCGACGTCAGGCACGAAGAGATCGCCGTGGACACCACGCCAGTACCGGGGCTGCGCTAAACGCGAACCCTTGGCCAGCCGACCGCGTTGCGTCTTATGCAACATGGCAGGCTGCGCCGTCGATCCCCAGGCGAGCCAACTCACCACGACCGAGTCAATCCATCAGCCCAACCGAAGCGGCCCAAGAAAATGTGCGACGTTTCCCGCGCGACGGTGTCTAACCGTAGGACAGGCAGCGCCCACCAGCGGCAAACAGCAGCTCACATGCGAGCGCGAGAAACGCATCGCTGCCGATGGAAACCCACCTCTACAAGGAGCAACTCGATGACCAACATCCAGGATCTTTCGAGCATGATCGGGCGCGCCGCGGTCGACAGCAATGGTGAGAAGGTCGGCAAGGTCGGCCAGGTCTACCTCGACGACCAGACGCAGCAGCCGCTGTGGGTCACCATCCACACCGGTCTTCTCGGCAGCAAGGAATCTTTCGCCCCCCTGCACGGGTCGTCGTCCAACGGTGACCAGCTGGTCCTGGCCGTGTCGAAGGACAAGATCAAAGGCGCGCCCAGCGTGGAGGACGACGGCCACCTCGACGACGACGAGAACGACGCGCTCTACACCTACTATTCCGGCCACCTGGGCACCGGGCAGAGCGCCGGACACGACGCGCCGCCGCGGGGCAACACCGGCCGTGAAGACCTCGCCGGCAAGGCCGGTGTCGTGGGCCGCGACACCTCCGGTCCGACGACCGACGATGCGATGACACGCTCGGAGGAGCGGCTCAAGGTCGGCAAGCAGGAGGTCGTGTCCGGGCGGGCCCGGCTACGCAAATACGTGGTGACCGAGAACGTCACCACCACCGTGCCGCTGAGCCACGAAGAGGTGCGCCTGGAACGCGAGCCGATCACTGACGCCAACCGGGCCGCGGCGATGACCGGCCAGCCGATCACCGAAGCGGAGTACGACGTCGTCCTGCACGGTGAGCAAGCCGTCGTCACTACAGAGACCGTGCCGGTCGAGCGTGTGCGCCTGGCCACCGAAACGGTGACCGAGGACGAGACCGTCACCGCCCAGGTCCGCAAGGAGCAGATCGACCAGGTCGAGATCGTCACCGACGGCACCACCAACACCGGCAAGAAGCGCCGCTGACCCGAGCGTTTCACCGCGGCGGGCAAACCGACATCGGCGTGCCCGCCGCGGCCTGCATCAGTTGCTGCGGCCGTTCGCCCGGCAGCGGCCCACACCAGTGCAAGGAGCAGCGATGAGCGGTAATAATGTCGGCGCCGACCCGGCCGATCCGGTTGAACTCGATGAGCACACCGACGACGACATCGTCGGCGTGGACGGTGGCGGGGGTCTGGCTAGGCGGGCGCGAGCACAACGCAGTCTCGACCAGGCCAACATACCGGCGTGGAACGCGGGCGCGCGGGCACGGATAGCTGCCTCCCAGCGCGGCCTGAGCCAGGCTCGGGCAGCGGCGTGGCATGCGACCGGGCGAGCACGTTCGGCCGCCGCCCCGCGCAATACCGCCATACCGACCGAGGGAACATCAGACAACGCCACCACCGGCACTGTGCTCGACCGGGTGTGGGCTTACCGCCCACACCTGCTGACCGCCGCTGCAGCCGTCGTTGGGGTCCTCATCGTGGTGTTGGGGCGCCGTGCCGCAGCGCGCCGCGCCGACGCCGTAGTTGATGGTGCTGATGGCGCCGTGATCGATGCCGTTGAAATCGATGCCGTTCAAATTGAGGTCAGTGCCGTGCCCTTGAACGGCGAACCGCTCGACAACTAGCAGGGCAACAGACGGATGACCTGCTTAGCGAATCCGGCCCGTCGCTGGTTAAGCACCTTTCACCTGTGTTCAGGCAACGAGCACAGCATCTCGAGCACGCCTCAGGTTCTTTCCGTTCACATTCACTACTCCTGGTGCCCTTGTGGCCCGGGCCATTGGAAGGTACGACTATGCGTCGAATATTGATCATTCCTGCGCTGCTGCTGTCGCTGTTGGTGGCTGGCTGCAGCGGCTCCACCGCCAAGACAGCAGTGACCGGCGCCGCTGGAGCTGTAACCAGTGCCGGCGGGGTAGTGACCAGCGCTGGTGGGGCTGTGGGCTCCTCGGTTCAGGCGGGTGCCTCCTCGGCGGCTGGTTCCACCGGCGCAGCGACTGGCACCGGCTGCCCGAGCAGCAACACCCGCTCGTTCGCCAAGACCCGGTTCGTAGCCGATGTGGGTGGGGCGTTGGTTCTGTTGAACCGGTACGTGCTCAAGCCCTACAAGGCGGGGTCGTTCCGCAAGGGCGCCCATGGCCGGACGGTCGCGCTAATCAAAGCCGGCACTGCGGTCGCGGCAACGACGAAGCTGGTCAAGAACGCCCAAGCCAACGCCCAGGCCAACCCGACTTTGTGTAAGGCCGTGTCGGGTCCGTTGAGCAAGTTGAGCAGCAGCCTGTCCGGTGTGGTCAGCGGCCTGACGGCCGGGTCGCTGCCCGGCGGCATCGGTGGGCTCGGGGGGCTGGTGAACTCGGTGAAGTCCGGAGCCACCCAGGCCGGCATCCCGATCAAGTAACAGCGAGGTGCCCGGCGGCGCTAAGCCGACTGGGTGAGCGTGCTCAGACATTGCCGGTAGCTGCCCGAACAGTCCTGGCCGCTGCCACACCATTCGTTTTGGAGGATTTCATGACCGAACAAGCAGGTACTGCCACCGCACAGCTGAAGGAGCTGTTGGTGGGCAAGATCAAGCAAGGAGCGGGCGCGGCGGCGACCCTAGCCGGGCAGCAAGCCGGAGTGATGGCCCAAGCCGTCCGCCAAGCCGGTGAGGAAATGCGCGAGCAGGGCGAAGAAGGCAAGGGCAAGATCGCTGACAAGGTCGCGCAGCCGGTGCAGCAGTTCAGCGGCAGCCTGAGCCAGTACGACGCGCAGACGCTTAACTTGGACCCGAAGCAGGTCAAGCCCCGGCTCACCGCGCAGCTGCAGAAAGCGAGAACACAGGTCGCCCAGCAGCTGGGTAACCAGGTCAGCACCCGGGCTGCGCAGGCAGGTCAGGGCGTCGACGCGCTCACCGTGGGGGCTGGTTCGGTGGGTGAGCAGCTGCAGGCCCAGCACCAGCAGGTGGCGGCGCTGGTGGTGGATGCGTTGGTGGAACGGGTGCAGCCGGTCAGTTCCTACCTCAGTTCGGCTGACCCGGCCAAGGTGCGCGGTGACGTCACCGGTCTCGGGCGGTCGGCGAAGACGAAGGTGTCGGACGCGGCGGGTGCGGTGAGCAGCAGGCAGCAGGCTGCCGCCGCGAAGGGCACCCAGCTGGTCAAGCAGACCGGCACCGGGTTCAAGCAAAGCCCGGTTCTACCCGCCCTCGGTGCGGTGGTGGTGGCAGTCGCCGTCGCCGCCCGCCGCGGAAGCAAGACAAGCCCGCCGCCCAGCCCGGCAACACCGCCGGCCGCCGAAGATCCCACCGTGCCGGCCACTGTGCCCGCCACGGTGCCGGCGTCAGATCTTGACGACCTCAGCCGCGCTCAACTGCGCGAACGCGCCGAAGCGGCGGGCATCATCACTGATCCGAGCATGTCCAAAACCGAGCTCCGTAACGCTCTGGGCAACGCCTGAACCACACCAGTTCCCGGCACGGTTTCCTGGCACGAAGACGTGCAAGGGAAACATGTTGTCGCGCCGGGGAACCACCCAGCACTGAGGTAGCTCGACACGCCTAACCCAACACGGATCGGCGCCCGTCTAACACTCGGGCGCCGATCCGTCGGGTGCCGCTTCCACCGAGAACGGCACCCGGCTCAATACGCACACTTTCACTGACGCAGCGCTGAACATCCTGAACACCCTCGCCACAACCCCGCCCAGGTGGTCAGTCGATCCCGTCCACCCCGGCGACGGGGGCACCGCCGACCGGCCTTGACCGGCCGGCACCACTCAACCGCGACTCAGCCTGTCGGCTGTCCGCACCTGTCTATCGGAAGAAACTGCCATGTCGAACCAGCATCACAATGACGAAGATCTGTCCACCAGCGGCGCCCGACTGCGGGTGCCCCGCTCGCGGGGCGCGGTCAGCGGCCTGCTGCTGCTCATCTTGGGCGCCTGGGGCGCCCTGATCCCGCTGCTCGGGCCGATCGTGCATTTCGGGTACACCCCGAACAAGGCCTGGCATCTCAGTGCCGGCAGGTTCTGGCTGGAGATCCTGCCCGGCGCGGTCGCCGTCGCCGGCGGTCTGCTGCTGCTCCTGGCCGCCAACCGGGTCGTCACCAGCCTAGGTGCGTGGCTCGGCGTCGCCGCCGGCGCCTGGTTCATCGTCGCGCCCACGCTGCGCACAGTGCTGCATCTGGGTTCGACCGGAGTGCCGATAGCGTCGTCGTCCTGGGGCAAGGCGCTCACGACGCTGCTGCTGTTCAGCGGCATCGGCGCGCTGATCCTGTTCATCGCCGCACAGGCGCTGGGCCGGCTCGGCGTGATCAGCGTCCGCGACGTACGCGCCGCCCGGCGCCGCGACGCCGACGACCATAACGACGACAGCGATTACGACCGACCCACGCCGCGACGCACCGAACAGGCCACCACCACCCGCGTCGAGCCCGTCCCGGTCGTCCCCAGCGTGCCCGCCCACACCACCACCGTCATCGAGACCGACGACACCACCGAGCCCTCGCACGACGACCACCGCGGGAAAGGGTCCGGCTCAACACGCTTGTAAACGGGGTACAGCCACCCAGCGGATAGCCGGTCACGGGCTTCCAACAGCTCTTCGACGGCATCGCCGCCAAACGCGACGCCCTCGCCGGCCGA
>CAXSBR010000049.1:0-7173 GCA_964236495.1 uncultured Jatrophihabitantaceae bacterium | reverse complement strand
CACGATGGCGATAATCAGGGGTTCAACCGTTCGGTATGTCTTGCGACATCACAAAGAGCTGGCGAGGGGACTTGAACCCCTAACCGCCCGATTACAAGTCGGGTGCGCTACCAATTGCGCCACGCCAGCGTCGCTACGAATGCGCCGTCCAGTGTGGCAGACCGCTACGTCTGCCCGGTTAGCGGCGGATCTTGCGTCGCAGCAACGGCTGGTCAGTCTGCACCGGTCGGCGGTGGTCCCGACGTTGCACGCACCCTGAGCATCGTGGGCAGCAGCACCTGTTCGCGGGTCCACTTCGCACTATCGACCCCGGCCCGGTCAAGAAGGAGCTGGGCAGCCAGCCGCCCCTTGGCCCGGGCCGGCTGTGCCATCGTCGTCAGCCCGACCTGTTGAGCCGTCGGCACGTCGTCGAAGCCTGTGACCGTGATCTGCGCTGGCACATCGACCCCCTGCTCCGCCAGCTCGACGAGAACTCCGAACGCCAATACGTCAGACGTGCACAGGATGGCCGTGGGCGAGCGACGATCGAGCGAAGTGCCCGCCAGCAGTGCCGCCGCGCCGGCTCGTCCCACCTCGACGGTGTTCATCGTTCCGGCATAGACGGCCACGCGAACTCCGTCGATGTCGGTGTCAGCCAGAACGTCGGCCAGCCCCCTGAGCCGCCCGGCGAACACCGCGTTGGTATCGCGCTCGCTGCGCAGGCGATCGGACAGCGTCGTCAAGCCCGCTTGGCCCCGGTGTGCGGTCACCACGCCGATGCGATGGTGGCCCAACGCCAACACGGTGCGGGCGAGAACGGCGAACGCACCGCGGTCGTCGATGCCCACGAAGTCGGTGCCGGGCACGTCCACCGGCGAGTCGATGACGACGACGTGCTCGGGCCGGTTGAGTACGGTCGCGACGTGCGGGTCGCCTGCGGGCATCGAGTAGACCAGGAAGCCGTCGACCGCTGCCCGCTGCACCATCGCGGTGTTGGCCGATTCCGGACCGGCCGGAATCAGCAGCAAGGACCGGTTGCGGCTCTCGCACGCCTCGGCCACGCCTTCGAGGAACTCCACCGCAGCCGGATCGCTGAACGCGCGCGACAGCCGAGCCGAGAAGATGAGTCCCACGACGTCGGCACTGCGGGTGCGCAGCGAACGCGCCAGCGGATCAGGCCCTGCGTAGCCAAGCTCCGCTGCCGCAGCCAGCACCCGCCGGCGGCTGTCCTCGGACAGCTGATCCGGGCGGTTGTAGGCGTTGGACACCGTGGTGCGCGAGACGCCGGCGTGGGCGGCGACGTCGGCCAGCGTAGGCCGAGGGTGCGTCACGGGTGCTGACGCTAGCCGCTTGCGGTTCAGTCCTTTGCCTACTCAGCGTCTGCACCAGCCAACGGCGCGGCACCAGTTGACGGCCAAGCACTGGTTAACGGCGCAGAAACATTGACGCACCCGGTGCCGTGTGGTCGGATAACCAAGACCCGACCGCGATGCCGGTCGTCGATGCTGCCTGCTACTCGGTGGGGCAGACTGCCGTCGGCGATCGGAAAACCGTGAGGTGTTTGTCGGCCCCCGCTCAGCCGGTGGGGAACGGCGCACCCGTATTCGGTGCGGTCACCCACACCGAAGGAGGCAATACCCATGGCTGAAGTTCAGTACAAGGAAGCGTCACGGATCTACCCCGGCAACCCGGTACCGTCGGTCAACAAGCTGAACCTCGACATCGTCGACGGCGAGTTCATGGTGCTGGTCGGCCCGTCCGGATCCGGCAAGTCCACCGCCCTGCGCATGCTCGCGGGCCTCGAGGACGTCGACCAGGGCGCGATCTACATCGGCGGCACCGATGTGTCGAACAAGCCGCCCAAGGACCGCGACATCGCGATGGTTTTCCAGAACTACGCGCTGTACCCGCACATGTCGGTGGGCGAGAACATGGGCTTCGCGCTCAAGCTGGCCGGCGTCTCCAAGGAGGAGCGGGACAAGAAGGTCCGCGAAGCGGCCGGCCTGCTCGACCTCACCCAGTACCTCGACCGCAAGCCCAAGGCTCTGTCCGGTGGCCAGCGTCAGCGCGTCGCGATGGGTCGCGCGATCGTGCGTGAGCCCAGTGTGTTCTTGATGGACGAGCCGCTGTCCAACCTTGACGCCAAGCTCCGGGTGGAAACCCGGGCCAACATCGCCGCGCTGCAGGCCCGCCTGGGCACGACGACGCTCTACGTCACCCACGACCAGGTCGAGGCCATGACGATGGGGCACCGCGTCGCCGTCCTCAAGGAAGGTGGCTTCCTGCAGCAGGTAGACACCCCGCGCAACCTGTACGACCGTCCCCGCAACGCCTTCGTCGCAGGCTTCATCGGCTCACCGGCGATGAACCTGGTCAAGGTTCCAGTCGTCGATGGTGGCGTGAAGCTGGGCAACATCGTTGCTCCGCTGAGCGATGCTGCGGCGTCGTCGGTGCGTTCGGCCGGCCTGCGTGAAGTCATCTTCGGCGTCCGCCCGGAGTCGTTCAGCGCGTCGACCGGCGGCGGTGGCCTGCAGCTCAAGGCCAATCTCGTCGAGGAGCTCGGTGCAGATGCCTACGTCTACGGTGACCTGCCCGGTGCGCAGATGGAGAAGCAGTTCGTCGCTCGCTTCGACGGCCGCACGCCGCCGCGCATCGGCGACACGGTGAACCTGGATTACCGCAAGGGCGAGGAGCACGTGTTCAACGCCGAGAACGGCGAGCGCCTGGGCTGATCGGCCTGGGTGCGTTTCTTCCAGAACGCGGGTGCTTCGAGCAATCGGAGCGCCCGCGTTCTGCTGTCTGGAGGAGCGGCAATGCGATGCTGATGCCCGGACCTGGACCGACCTCCGCACCTGGACCGAGCTCCGGACCTGGACCGAGCTCCGGACCCGGACCTGAACCTTCGACGTGGCGCGAGTTACCGCTGGCCTGACGTCTGCAAATCGTCGGTCGGGATGGTCCGTCAGCGGCGGCGGCGCGCGATCTCGGCCAGCGTGACTGCAGCAGCCACCGACGCGTTGAGCGACTCGGCCTCGGTGGCCATCGGAATGCTAATGGTGACTTCGCAGGTTTCGCCCACCAGGCGCGACAGCCCGCGTCCTTCCGAGCCGACGACGACGACCATCGCCTCGGCCGCCATGCTCAGATCGTCGAGCGCGGTGTCGCCGTCGGCATCAAGCCCGGCAATGATCATGCCGGCGTCCTGGCACTGCTTGAGCGCCCGAACCAGGTTCGTCACCTTCGCCACCGGCATCCGCGCCGCCGCGCCGGCCGAGGTGCGCCACGTCGTCGCGGTCACGCTGGCCGCCCGCCGCTCGGGCACGATGACGCCCTGCGCGCCGAACGCCAGCGCGGAGCGAATGATGGCGCCCAGATTGCGGGGATCGGTGACGCCGTCCAGAGCGACCAGTAGCGGCGCGGTATCGGCGGCGAGGGCCAGGTCGAGCAGGTCGGGCAAGTCGGTGTACTCGAACGCCGGCACCTTCAGCGCGAGACCCTGGTGCAGCAGGCCGCCGGTCATCCGGTCCATCTCGGCGCGACTGATCTCCAGCAGCGGCAGCAGCCGGTCGCCGGCGATCTTCACCGCTTCGGTGACCCGCTCATCGCTGTCGATGCCTAGCGCCACGTACAGCGCGGTGGCCGGAATGCGGGTGCGCAGCGCTTCGGCGACGGGATTGCGCCCCACCAGTAACTCGGGGCCCTCTATGTTGCGAGGGCCGTTGCGAGGGCCCCGCCCGCCCTGGCGCTCGCGAGTGTTCGACGGCGCTGCCTGCGCCCGCCGAGCCGCGGACTTCGCTTTGCGCGCTGCCGGATGCTTGGGCCGATCCTCGGCCTTGGGCGTGGGTTTCTTGCCCGTCAACGCGCGCTTGGACTGCCCGCCCGAGCCGATGGTCGGGCCCTTCTTCGTCTTGCGAACCGCGCCTCGACGTGAGGAATTGCCGGCCATTTACTGCTCACCCTCGGTTGATGTGCGCGTGCGGACGGTCCAGCGCGGACCGGTTGCGGTGTCTTCGATGTCGATACCGGCCGCGGCGAGCTGATCGCGCACAGCATCGGCGGCGGCGTAGTCCTTGCGTATCCGGGCCTGCTGACGCTGCTCCAACGCCAAAGAGACCAGCCCGTCGACGACCGGAGTCAGATCCGACGAAGTGGCATCGGCCCAGTGCAGCGGATTGAGGCCCAGCACGTCCAGCATCTCCAACACCGTCGCGCGCGCCCGGCCCGCCGTATCGCCGTCGCCCGCCTGCAACGCCGCGTTACCGTGGCGAACGGTGTCGTGCACAACCGCGAGCGCCGTCGCTACACCGAAGTCGTCGTCCATCGCGGCGCTGAACTCCACGGGCATCAGTGGCTTGTCATCTGTCCAGCCCGAGCGTGCGTCGGCGCTGCGCTCGACGAAGTTCTCGATTCGCCGATACGCCGTCGCCGCTTCCTGCAGCGCCGCCTCGGAGAAGTCGATCGTAGATCGGTAGTGGGCGGCACCCAGGTAGTAGCGCAGCTCGACGGGTCGCCAGCGCTGCACCATCTCGCTCACCAACAGGCCGTTGCCCAGGGACTTGGACATCTTCTCCCCAGCCATCGTCACCCACGCGTTGTGCATCCAATAGCGCGCGAACTCGTGGCCGGCGCCGACAGATTGGGCGATCTCGTTCTCGTGGTGCGGAAAGATCAGGTCGATTCCGCCGCCGTGGATGTCGAACTGCGGGCCGAGATACTTCGCCGCCATCGCCGAGCACTCCAGGTGCCAGCCGGGCCTACCCGGTCCCCACGGCGTCGGCCAAGTGGGCTCGCCGGGCTTGGCTGCCTTCCACAGGGCGAAGTCGCGCGGATCGCGCTTGCGGGCGTCGCCGGCCGAATCCCCGGCCGCTTGCAACTGCGCCGGCTTCTGACCCGACAGCGCGCCGTAGGCCGGGAACGAAGCGACGTCGAAGTAGACGTCGCCGTCGACGGCGTAGGCGTGCCCGGTGTCGATCAGGCACTGCATCAGCTCGACCATCTCGGTCACGTGCCCGGTCGCGCGAGGTTGCAGCGTCGGGGGCAAGCAGCCGAGGTCGGTGTAGGCGTCGTCGAAGGCTCGCTCGTTGATGGCCGCCCAAGCCCACCAGGCGACGCCGGCGGCTTCGGCCTTGGCGAGGATCTTGTCGTCGATGTCGGTGACATTGCGGACAAACGTGACGTCGTAGCCGCGGTAGATCAACCAGCGCCGGATGATGTCGAAGCTGACGTTGGAGCGAACATGGCCGATATGCGGCGCGGACTGCACTGTGGCTCCGCAGAGGTAGATCGAGGCCCTGCCTGCGACGACCGGTTCGAAGTCGCGCACGCCGCGGGCCATCGAGTCGTACAGGCGCAGCGTCACCCGGCGAATTCTAGTGAGCGCAGCGGGGTCGGCCGGACCACCGCGACGACGTCAGCGTGACACCACCCGGCCGACGGCACTGCGACCGAAGACGGTGGATCGCCGCAGGGACCGCCCGGCCATGATCGCCATAGTGGCGCCGAACGCGGTGCCGACCAGCACCATAACCGCACCCACTGCCCACAGGCCGGTGTCGTCGGAGCTGGCTGGAATCGACCATGCGACGGTGAAGCTGAGCGCCATCACCATCACAGCCAGGATGCGCCAGCGCGTGCGCAGACCGGTCAGGACGGCCAGCAGCAGGAAAGTGGTGCCGCAGCCGATCACCTGCCACGGCTGGTAAACGGTGTCGTGTCCCAACCAGATCCACCACGTCAGCGCGGTCCCTGCCGCCAGTGTTGGCAGTGTCAGCGCCTCGCGTACCCAGTGCCGGTGCGGTGGAGATCCGTCGTCGACCATGTCGGCCGTTGTCTCCTGCTCCCGCGGCTAGGGCCGGCTCATCTTGATCTCGTGCAGTGCCGCGACGTCCACGCCGCAGCACGACCGGCGTTTGACCACATCGCCGCTGCAGCCAATAACATCGAAGACATGCGCAATCCGTTCTCGTCGGAACCGGTCGATCCCGCGGTTGCCCAGGCCCAGGCCGAAGCTCGCAAACGCCGCAAGATCATATTCGGCGTCATTGCAGCGGCCCTGCTCATCATCGGCTACTTCGTACTGTCGGCCTTTCTGCCCAGGTGGTGGGGGCGCGAGGTCGGCCGGTGGTGCAACGACACGTTTGCCAAGGGCCTGCTCTACGGACTGGTGATCGGACTCGTGTGCACCTTTGTGCCGCTGGTGGTCGCCTCGACAGTGTTCATCCGGCGACTGAGCCACCAGTTCCGGGTAGTGCTGCTTGCCGTGGCTGTGCTCATTGGAGCACCAAACCTGCTCACCTTGAGCATCGCCACCGGGACCGGCAGCGGCGCACACGCCGGCAACCGTTACATGGATGTCCGAGCTCCCTTCTTCCGCGGCGCAACACTGATCGGCGCCATCGTGGCCGCAATCCTGTTTCTGCTGATGATCTGGCAGGCCCGGGCCGGGCAACGGGTGCGCGCGGCCAAGCGCACCGCCAAGCAGAACCGTTCGAGCATCGACGGCTCTGGCAGTACAGGCGACGCCTACGGTCACCGCCTTGCTGGTGGCCGTAATGACGCAGGTGGACTGAACGACACCGGCGGCTTCAACGAGACGACGGGTGCAACGGACACCACGCCGACGACTGGAAACTCGTCTGCGCCATGAGCGCGACACCCGGGCCTGGCTGGGCACGCGACACCGTCGTCGTCGCTGCGGGTAGGCCCGACGCCCAGCCCGGCGCACCGGTGAACTACCCCGTCGGCGCATCCACCACATTCCACCTCGGCGGCGATCGCGGCTACCTCCGCGAAGGCTCGGCCGGGTCCGCCGCCCTGGAAGCTGCGCTTGGAGCACTCGACGGCGGCGACGCCGTCACCTTCAGCTCGGGGATGGCGGCGACGGCGGCAGTGCTCGACGGGCTGCCCGTAGGTGGCGTTGTCGTGGCGCCCGACTCGATGTACTGGGGCTCGATCGATTTGTTACGCCACGGCGCTGACAGAGGTCGGCTTGTCGTGCGCACCGTCGACACCAGCGACACGAGCGCGGTGGAGGGTGCCTGCGAGGGCGCCGACCTGGTCTGGATGGAGACCCTGTCGAACCCGCTGCTGCGCGTCGCCGACGTACCGGCAATATGCGTCGCCGCCCGCCGCGCCGGTGCGCTCACCTGCGTCGATGCCACCTTCGCCACCCCGCTGCGCCAGCGCCCGCTCACC
>CAXSBR010000048.1:0-7367 GCA_964236495.1 uncultured Jatrophihabitantaceae bacterium | reverse complement strand
CCAGCGGGGACCTCAACCCGGCCACTACCGGGGACTTTGCCATGGCCACGGACAACTGGTTCGGGTCAGGTGCTGCGGGGTGTGCGCACCGACCTGCACCTGATCGAGGGCGAGCTACCCCCGCGGCACCCACTGGTGACGCCCGGTCATGAGGTCGTGGGCACCGTCGACGCGCTCGGGCCGGGCGCGGACCGCTTCGCTCTGGGCGACCGTGTCGGCGTGCCGTGGCTCGCCAGTACCGACCGAACGTGCGCCGCCTGCCGCAGCGGCCGGGAAAACCTGTGCACAGCGCCCCAGTTCACCGGCTGGGACCTGGACGGCGGTTACGCCGATCAGTGCCTCGTCGACCAGGCCTACGCCTACCGGCTGCCCGACACGCTGACCGATGAGCAAGCCGCGCCATTGTTGTGCGCCGGGATCATCGGCTACCGCGCGCTGCTGCGCAGCGAGGTGCGTCCGGGGCAGGCGATCGGCTGTACGGCTTCGGCGGCAGTGCCCACCTCACAGCGCAGATCGCGCTGCACCTGGGTATGCGGGTTCACGTCCTGAGCCGCGGCGCCGCAAATCGCCGTCTCGCCCGCCAGCTCGGCGTCGACTCCGTCGGGCGGGCAGACGCTGCACCGCCGGAGCCGCTGGACGGCGCTGTCCTCTTCGCCTTCCTGAAAACTTCTGGGGACAGCCTCCTTCCATCCACACCACAAGCAAGCATCAAAGCTTTTAGCGACAAAGCGCTTCGTGGGTGTGCGGCGCAGGCTGCCGCCGCCGACGCGGGGTCGGCGGGGGCATCGCCCACGATCAGATGCCGGTGGCGGCGGGGAACCGATCCCAGGACCGGTGTGCGGCAAGCAAGTCGAGGACTTGCTCTGCGGTGTCCTGTGGGCTTGCGTCGACGACACCGGCGGCGGTGGACGGTATTCCAGCTGCCTGCAGCGTCGGTGCCGCGTTGCTGGCACCGATGGCTTTGGCGTGGCGCCATGTTTCTTGGAGCAGTTTGAGAACGCGCGGGTCGGTGTCGCCGGATTGGTCGGCGGGTAGGCCGCTTTTGGCGTCCAGGCCGGGCATCGCGTCCGGTGCGGGCGGGGTGGCGCCCAGCACGATCAGGGCGTCGAATTCGATGGACGCGGCGTTGGCGTAGGTCCGTTGCACGGTGAGTGCACCGATTCGCCCGCCGCGCGGGCCGACAATCAGTGGTACCGCGCCAGCTGCAGTCACTGCGGCCCGGATCTGGTCGGCCCCGGCCTGGTCGACGTTCTCGCCCACGACTATCCCCACGATGCGTCCGGCGACCGGCCACGTTCCGCCGATCTGGGACAGCGCCGGACTGGGCTCGACCGGCACCGCGTCCACCGTCGGCGCCGGTGCCGGTAGGCCGAGGCTCTGGGCGACGCGCTGGCACAGGTCGGCATCGATGTTGGCCAACGCCAGCAGCTGCCGTTCCCGGATGATCTGCTCGTAAACCTTGGACAGCTCGAACGAGTACGCGGCCACGATGTGGTCGCGCTCGATCGGAGTCATGGACCGGTAGAACAGCGTCGCCTGGCTGAAGTGGTCGTCGAACGACACCGGCAGGGCGCGGATCTTGTTCCCGGCCTTGACCGGCACGGGCAGATCCAGGTAGGGATGGTCGGCATCGCCGGCGAGGAACGGGTTTCCACCGTCTAGGGAGTTGGGCCGGTACGGGGCGGCACCACCGTGCACGGCGTCTTGGTGGAAGCCGTCGCGCAACATGTCGTTGATGGGGGCGTGAGCCCGGTTAATCGGCAGCTGGTTCCAGTTGGGACCGCCCAACCGGGTGATCTGGGTGTCGAGGTAGGAAAACAGGCGACCCTGCAGCAGCGGGTCATTCGTGACGTCGATCCCCTCAACCAGGTTCGACGGGTTGAATGCCACCTGCTCGGTCTCGGCGAAGTAGTTCGTCGGGTTGGCAGTCAACGTCAGGGTGCCGATCAGCTGCACCGGGGCCAGCTCCTCGGGCACGAACTTCGTCGGATCCAACAGATCGATACCCTGGAACGTCTCCTCAAGCGTGTCGGGCAGCACCTGGATACCGAAGTCCCACTGCGGATAGGCGCCGGATTCGATGGCGTCGGCCAGGTCGCGGCGGTGGAAATCCGGGTCGGCGCCGTTGGCCAGTTGCGCCTCCTCCCAGGTGACCGAGTGCACACCCTGGCGCGGTTTCCAGTGGAACTTCACCAGGCACGTCTCACCAGCGGCGTTGATCAGGCGCCACGTGTGGATGCCGAAGCCTTCCATCGTCCGGAAGGAGCGGGGCAGTCCCCGATCGGACATGTTCCACATGGTGTGGGCCTGAGCCTCGGTGTGCAGCGACGCGAAATCCCAGAACGAGTCATGCGCGGACTGCGCCTGCGGGATCTCCCGGTCCGGCTGCGGTTTCGCGGCGTGGATCAGGTCGGGGAACTTGATGCCGTCCTGGATGAAGAACACCGGGATGTTGTTGCCGACCAGGTCGTAGTTGCCCTGCGCGGTGTAGAACCGGGTCGAGAACCCGCGGGTGTCCCGCGCCAGATCAGCCGATCCTCGCGACCCGAGCACGGTCGAGAACCGCACGAACACCGGCGTGGCGACGTCTGCTTGGAGGAATCCCGCGCTGCACACGGCCGCGGCGGCACCGTTGGCCACGAACACACCGTGCGCAGCCGCGCCGCGGGCGTGCACCACCCGCTCCGGGATCCGCTCGTGATCGAAGTGGCTGACCTTCTCCCGCAGATGATGGTCCTGCAGCAGCGTCGGACCACGCCGACCCACCCGCAACGAATGATCGGTGTCACGCAGCCGCGCCCCATGCGCTGTAGTCAGCAACGGCCCCTGCTGAGCAACGCTCTCACCGGGCATCCCCGTCTGCACCCCGGTCGGAGTCAACGTGTCCGGACCCAGCTGGTCGGCCTTGGGCGGCAACGGTTCCACCGGCGTCGTCGGCTCCTCCAACGTGGGCGGCTGCACCCCAGGCGCGCCGGGGATCGGTTTCGTTGGCATGGCGTTGGTGTCCATTAGTGATTCTCCTCAAATAGAGCTTGCACTACCCGTAAGCCGACCGGCTGCCCGTGACGCCCGCCACCGAGTGCCACCACGCCGGCAACAAACGACACGTCCCGCACGACGCAACCGTACGGGGGCGTGTATCACCGCAGCGGGGTACTACAAGCGGGTTGCCCCAAACTCGTTTCCGCAGTGGACGTCGGTGGTCGTATCGCCGTCGGTGGTGTCGTCGGCCCGTATAGGCGCGGCTGTGCGCACAGAGAGGCGGTCACGACCGGCGTCGGCTCGGCATGCGTTTGGCGTCAGGTTTGCGACGCGGGGTGCGCTCGTCCCGGTCGTCGCTGCTGCTGTCGGCGTCACGGCGTCGGGCGTCGGGCGCTGACGACCTAAGGCGCGCGCCCAGATCCCAATCAACTAGCTTGTGGTGACGGCCGCTAGCTGCTTCGTCAAAGGCATTACGCTGTTGCCGCCCCGCCGCAAAGGCATTCTCCTGCGACGTCAAGATTTACCCATCCGACAGCACGTATCCGCGGCGTGGCCGGTCCAGCCTAAGTTTCCGCCGAGTCCGCTTCATTTGATGGAAGTTCTCGGGCGAGTTGGGTGCGGTGGCGGTGAAAGCAAGTTGCCCGAGCCCGGAGGACGGCTTGGCAGTCACCAGCAGATGAATAGCCCGGTCGGATCGCAAACGACCGGTCTCTCGGCGTTCCCTCCGTTGCCCGGCAGGGTGGCCAACCAGAGCTTGCTTGCGAGGTCAACGCCGTCTTGCTGGACCGTCAAATGGCACTCGTGCGCCACGCGGCCGCCATCGTTTTGGATTCGGATGATGTATCCCAGGGTTGGGCCACCACCCTCGTCAACGTCCCCGGTCTTGGTGGCGCAGTACGACAACGAACACGTCTCCCGATCACGGTAGGTCAGGAACGACAAGCCGCCCGTGACGACCACCGACAACACCGACACTGGAAATGACCAACTGCTCAGACTCATGCCGTCGCCCTTCCAAGGTGGGCGTACAGGGTGGGCCGGCTGACACCGATCGTCTTCGCCACGACAGCCTTCGCGACGCCGGCGTCGAGCATCTGACGGGCGATGGCCATCTTCTCTGGCGTCATGATCGGCGGGCGGCCGCCGAGGTTGCCGCGTGCTCGAGCGGCGGCGAGGCCGGCCACGGTGCGCTCGCGGATGAGGTCGCGCTCGAACGCCGCGAGCGAGGCGAGGATGCCGAACAGCAGCCGGCCAGCCGACGTGGTGGTGTCGATCGCCTCGGTCAGCGAGTGGAACCCGACGCCCCGCTGCCCCAGCTCGGTCACCATCTGAATCAGGTGCGACGTCGAACGGCCTAGGCGGTCCAGCCGCCACACCACCAGGGTGTCCCCCGGCCGCAGCGCGGCGAGCACCTCGGCTAACTCGGGTCGGCTGTCCAGCGCGCCGGAGGCGTGCTCAACGAACACGCGGCTGGGGTCAACGCCAGCGGCGGCCATCGCGTCGAGCTGCCCGGCCGGGTCTTGCTCCAACGTCGAAACCCGGACGTAGCCGTACCGGTAGCTGGTCACACCGCGGACTGTAAAGGAACTCATCGACAGAAGCGCACCGACAGACCGGGTTTCTGACACGAGTTACCGACGCGCGATCGCCGGCGTGTCGTCGCTGTCGGGTTTACGTAAAGAAAAGGATCCGACACCCCCCGTCCCGGAGCCGATATTGTGTCGCCGTTTAAGCGGTGACACAATAGGAGTGTGAGGATGATCTGGGCGCGGAGCGCCCGCCGTCATCACGTCGGCCGGGGCTCGGCTAAGCACGTCGTTCAGACCGTGGTCCCGTCCGTCCACCTCCAGCCCGGCCGTGACCCACAGCTGTGGTGGGTCGGCCCGGACGAGCGTGGGCGGGTGCTGGAGGTCATGGCGGTGTGGCAGGAACACCTCCTCATGTTCGTGCACGTCATGCCCATGGCTCTACGAGAGGGGAAAAGCCGATGAGTGCCAGGAATCAGGTGCGGCTGCCTGACGGTGTCGCGTCGGTGGCCGGGGAGTCGGACTTCGACCCGTCGGTCGACGTCGTGGGTGACCCGAGCGGACGCTCCTACGACGACGCCTACCTTGATGAGCTCGCGGACGAGGCGGAACGCTTGGGGCCACCGAAGCTGCGCCGCGGCCGCCCGCCGCTGGGGGCGATGGCGGGCGGGCACTCGCCGCGGTTGTCGACGCGAGTCCCTCAGGACGTCGACGACGCGGTGCGCGCCGCTGCGGAGCGCGAGGGGATGACGCCGGCCCAGTGGCTTCGCGGGGCCATCGAGCAGCGGTTGGTCCGAGGGTAGGCGTCTGGTGCTGACGCTTATGGGCGCGGCGGGCGTGGTGCTGACGTCCGACCGGGACGTCTCCTACTTGACGGTTGAGAACGCCTTACATGAACAGGGTTTCTTGGACGGGTACCTAATCGGCATCCGTCCCGCCCGTGACCAGTTAATGATTTCGATACAGGTGTCTGTTCCCGTCTCGTGGATCACCGGGGCGGGTGTTCCAGAGCTGCCGGCGGAGCAGGTGCTCCATTCCTTAACCGAAGCTGTCGAGGAGATCAACAAGGCCACTGAGGAGTGACCCTCGCATGAGAAAGAGGTGCGCCAGCCCGCAAGAGTGGATCCGCGCGGCGGCGCGCTCAGGCTGTGAGGCCGTCGCCCACCGGGATCGTTGCCTGCTCGGCCTCGAGCGGCACTGCGGGGACGGCGACGTCGGTACGGCGGCGTCCAACCCTCTGTCCAGCGGTCTTGACCCGGATAGGCAGGTCGGGCAGCCGGTGCTCGCGCCGGTTCTTGTTGTAGAGGGTGACGACGGATTGGGCGATCAGGCGGGTCAGCGTGCCGCTCTGCACAGCCCGCGCGGCTTGGGCGCGGGCAACGAGCTGTGTCGCGGTGACGGTGTTGAGTTTGCGTGCCAGCAGGTCGTTGTCCAAGCCAGCGGACAGACTGCCCGCGTCGCCGTAGACGTCGAGCACCACAGCCACCCCGCGCAGAACGTCACCGCGGAACGCCTCGGAGCCGCGTCCGAACGCTGCCACGACCAGGGCCAGGGTGTCGCGTAGCACGTCGGGGCCGTGCGCCTTGAGGACAGCCTCGAGTGCGGAGACGGCGCGGATCACGCCGTCCTGTTCGTCCTGCCCGGTGCGAAGTCCCGCCTCCTTCACCACCACCTCCACCTCGCCCACGACGGGGTCGCCGGCGGCGAGCCGGGCCCGCCACAGGGCGTAGCCGGTCAGGGCAACCCGTTCCCGGTTCAGGGCGAGGAAACGTTCCGCCTCCTGAGCGACGGTCAGGCCCTCCACGACGTGGGCCATCACCACCGCATCCGGCCCGCGCGAGTCCAGCACCGCCCGCGCACGATGCTGGCCGTCCAGCACGACCAGCGAGGAGTCGGGGCGGCGGTGGACTTCGATCACGCCCAGCTGGGAGGCGTCGAGGTGCTCGGCCATGTGGCGAACCCGCCTGCTGTCCAGCGGCCGCTGATAGCGAGGTTCGATCCGCAACGCGCCCACAGCCACCCCGATGATCTCCCCAGGGACGGTGAAACTCGCGCTGCTGATACTCATATTCAGTCGCTCCCGGAACTGTCACCTGGGCCATCGCGGCCGCTGCTCGACGTGGACGTTAACGCTCTCCAATTACAGGAGCTACTGGCACCTTGTTTGGCATCAGGCGGTGGCGCGTAGGTACTGGTAAACCGTCTCCCGGCTCACACCGAACTCACGGGCCAGGGCCGCTTTGGGCCGGCCGGCGGCCGCGGCGGCGTGCAGCGCGGCCACCTGGTCGACGGTGAGGGCTTTGCGGCGGCCGCGGTACGCGCCACGCTGCTTGGCCAGCGCGATGCCCTCGCGCTGGCGTTCTCTGATCAGGGCCCGCTCGAACTCGGCGAACGCCCCCATCACCGACAGCAGCAGGGTGGCCATCGCAGTGTCGTCGCCGGTGAACATGAGCTGCTCCTTGACGAACTGCACCCGCACACCGCGGGCGGTGAGGCCACGGACGGTGGCGCGCAGGTCGTCGAGGTTGCGGGCCAGCCGGTCCATGGAGTGCACCAGCACGATGTCGCCGTCGCGGACGAATGCAAGCATCGCCGCCAGCTGCGGTCGGTGCAGGTCCTTACCGGACACGTGGTCGGTGAAGGTCCGGTCGACGTCAATGCCGTCGAGCTGCCGGTCGGTGTTCTGCTCCAGGGTGCTGACCCGGGTATAGCCGACGCGCTGACCAGTGATTGCAAGCTCCTGATGTCGAAGTGTCAGGATGAAACCTAAGACCCACCCCGGCGACTGTCAATCAATGACCAAACCGGCTCTAACCTGACGTCTATCACGGCGAGAGCCTGACGTCGGGTTGGGGTGTA
>CAXSBR010000047.1:0-8132 GCA_964236495.1 uncultured Jatrophihabitantaceae bacterium | reverse complement strand
GGGTGGGGACTTTCACTTGGCCACCAGCGGGGACCTCAACTTGGCCGTTGACACAAGCCACGAACGAGGTCGAGCACTAAATGCCGGCCGGTGACAGCGGCGCTCTTCAACGCGATTCCGACCGAACAGGCGGTGGGAACGCCTCTTGACATCTCTTACACCTGCGCCAGTACCCACATCGGCCAAGGTCAACAGTCTGCAGGACCCGACGGCATCCATGACCAACACTGATTTGGAGGAGGCGAACACCAGATGGAGCAACCGTCACTGCAAGACGTCGGACTGGCGGTCAGGAAGCTGCAATGGCGCCATCACCGATGCGCCAACCACAAGCTCGCAGCACTGGGTGTGTCATTGGCCCAATGGGATGTGCTGCGCCAGCTTTACGCCCACCCCGACGCGTCGTTACATGAACTCGCTCAGCTGACCTCCCAAACCGACCAGTCCATCGGCACCCTGGCTGTACGCATGATCGACCGCAACCTTCTGCAACGGTTATCCGGCCCCGGACGAGCGGTGCAACACCAACTGACCTCAGAAGGTGAAGCGGTACGCACGGCTGGCGCTGACATCCTCAACGAAGTTCTTGCCGCAACGATCGGCAAGTTACCCGCCTCCGACTTGACCGTTCTGTTCCAGTTGCTGACCACAGCCGCAGCAGACGCCGGCTGCACCGGATTAACCCGCCCCAACCACGCCAGCACGCTTCCCAGCGCTCACACACGAACATAACCAGCTGCCAACCACAGGGGGTATTGGCCCCAGCAGGTCCCGGGTGCAGATACCCGTCAGTTGGCTCGTGTCGACGGAAGGCCCATCAGTTCACGCCGGCTTACCAGCCGCGGCGTTTGAGTTGCTTCCCGTCCGACAACAGCACAAGTGAGCCTTCCTCCTTCGCCGGCGGGCAGTGCCCCACGGCGCAAAAGACGCCGAACAAATCACCCGGCTTGAGCGGGTGCACGTCGCTGGAGCCGGAGCTGGATCGTCAGCTCACCCGCGCAGGAACAGGGACGTCTCCTGTTGGTCGTCATGGGTGTGTCACCTCATCGACCCATTGCCCTTCGCGACCTTCAGCAGGTTGCCGTTCGCGCTGCCGATCACCTGCTGCAACGAACTCCGCCACCCGTGCCACCTCCTCCATGGAGCTCATGCGGTATCCGAGCGGGGCGAACGCGGCCAGCGCCGAATTCAAGACGCGGTCCGCGGTCGGTGTCCGCGATCGTCGATCAGAGGTGGGCCAGCATCGAGATCGCCCCTGCCCCTCGCTGTCCGTCAGCGGCGGATCACGCCGTGTGGCTGTCGATGACCGGTCAGCATAAGGCGAGAGCGTTGCTTCAGATCGGCAAACCTTTAGGCTTCAGCGGTGGCGCAATCAGAAACTCGAACCGGCCGTCAAGCCCGCGGTGCCCTGCTCACGGCCAGCGCCGTGGGCGCCTCGGCGTCGGCGGTGTTCGCCGTCGTGGGGTTGATTCGTCCCGGCTACGTACAGCCGGGCTCCACGGTGAGTCCGCTGACGCGGTTTTGGGCCGCGTCCTCGGCGGTGCGCACTTGCGGGCGCACCGCCCCGCTGCTTGTCGGGCTGGCCCGCGGCGGGCGCCCGGCGCCAGAGCTGCTGCGAGCAGCTGGAATTGTTCAGCTGCTCGACGCCGGCCTTGGCCTATGGCAGCGCAACCCCCCGATGGCGGTGCTGCCCGCCGCGATGGGCCTCATTCACCTGGCTACCGCCCATGTTTTGAGCATCACCGTCGTGAGGTAGAAGCTGGGCCAATTTCGTCAGCCTTCAGCAGGGTGACGGTGCGGTGGTGTCCGCCGCGGCCGTCTCGCACGGCGAACCTATTGCCGCGACCAGCACGCCACCCGTCACCGGACCCCTCTTGGGGAGTCATCCGTCTGCAGGCGGGCAACCCCGGTCCGACCGCGTCGCGAATTTGCGCTGCTCAACCACCGACAGTCACCGACGGGGTCATCGGTGCAGGGTGTCAATAGTTAACGACGGGGCTCCGGCTCCTTTCTGGCATGGCTGTCGGTTACGGGCAGCAGTCGGACCAGGAGTTCGACGAGTTCTTCTGCGCTGGCGTGCCATTTCTCCCAGGTGAGGTGGCCGCTGAGTTCCAGCGCGGTGATCCCGTGGGCGTTGGCCAGGAGAAGACCTGCGTACTGCCTGGCCTGTTCGGGGCCCACGACGTTGGACACGATGGTCAGGAACAGGTCCTGCGCGTGCTCGGCGGCGCGGACGCCCGCGGTCGGGTCGGTGGTGGGCGTGCTGAACATGAGTCGGTACAGGTGCGGTCGGGTGCGTCCGGTGGTGACCAGCGCGGTCAGCGCCTGACGCAGCGACTGGTGCGGCGACGCGTCGACGTCGGCTGCCGACAGTTCCATTGCATCGCCGACGTCACTCCACGCCTGCGTAGCGAGCACGGTGAGCAGGCTGTCCTTGTCGGCGAAGTGCCGGTAGGGCGCTGACCGCGAGACCCCGGCCCGGGCGCCGACCTCGCGCAGGGTCACCGCCTCGGGGCCCCCGATGTCGAGCAGCGCACCTGCGGCCTGGAGCAGAGCGGTGCGGGTCCCTGAGGCTGTCTCCTGACGAGTCGGCACCTCTCCATACTACAGTTGACAACGTCAACCGGCGTGCTAACCTAGCTCGATGACGCTGTCAACTGAGATTCCAGGTTCTCCCTCCGAGCTGGTCGTGGTGACCGGCGCCTCGACGGGTATGGGTGCGGCCACTGCCCGCGAACTCGCCAGCCGAGGTTTCCATGTCCTTGCCGGTGTGCGCCGCGACAGCGACGCCGACGCGTTGCGGGCCGAGCGCATTGAGCCGCTCATCCTCGACATCACCGTCGCCGCCGACATCGCCGGAGTGGCCGAGCGGATCGCCGACGACCCTGAGCACCGCCGGCTGCGCGGTTTGGTCAACAACGCCGGTATCGCGGTCAACGCACCGGTGGAGACGTTGCCCATGGCGGAATGGCACACGCAGTTCGAGGTCAACTTGTTCGGTCACATCGCAATGACGCAGGCGCTGCTGCCCGCGTTGCTGGACAGCGCGGGAACCGTCGTGAACATCAGTTCCGTTGGCGGGCGTGTCGCGATGGCGACCTACGGCGCCTACGCCGGCTCGAAGTTCGCGTTGGAAGCCGTCAGCGACGCCCTGCGCCGCGAGGTCGCCGCCTTCGGAGTCAAGGTGGTCGTGATCGAGCCCGGTGCTGTGATCACCGAGATGGCGGGCCGCGGTGTCGCGAAAGCCGACGACCTCGCCGCGGCGATGACACCGGACCAGCACGGGCGTTACGACGCCCTGATCGGCGCCATCACCACCCAAGCCCGCACGTTCGCCCGCGACGGCGTTCCCGCGGCCCGCGCCGCCCAGGTCATTGCCGACGCCGTCACCGCGACAAAACCCCGGACCCGGTACACCATCGGCCGCGACGCAGCGGTCCTGGTGAAACTCGCCCGCGTCCTGCCCGACCGGGTCCTTGATCGGTTGATGCGCCGCAGCCTCACACCGCACTACGCAGCGCCGGCAGACTTGCACACCGCGACCGCCTGACGCTGAGCTTCAGCTAGCTTGTTGGGCTCGGCCGGTTTCCGGTTGGCGCAGCATTAAGATCACTACCCAGAGTCACTGCTGGGCCAATGAAGGCGCGGGTCGGGCCGTTTGGGAACCACGCTGAGCGCGTTGGTGATCGCCGCAACGAAAGCGACCTGAGCCGTACCGGGCATGCTGGAGGCTCTGATTCCACGGAAAGTAGGGTCATGCCAGCCGCGAGGAGTGCCGACGCTGTCCACCAACATGTCGACGCGGCCATCCGAGGGCAGCAGTGCTTCCACCGGGAACGCGCGCAGGTGGGCGTTGGATGCGCCGGGTTGGACGCGACGAACACCTCGCTACCGCCGGCGCTGTTGGAGCCGGTAACCATCGCGGTCCGGCCGGCCAGGTCGGGCGCTGGCACCGGTCAACTAGTTCACCCGTTTCCTGCTGCTGCAGGACCCGTTCGCTCGCGGGGAGGAACCGGCCAACCTCGCCTGGGACTGCGTGCGAGCGTCTGTCAATTCTGGGTGCTTGTAGGCGCCCCATCCCGCGACGTTAACCAGCTATCGGGTCCGGCAGTGACTGGGACCGGTCTGGCTGCGACTGCAGCGCCGTTGGAGGTGCTCGCGGTTTCACGGGCATCAAGACGAGACCCGCGCGCGTAACTTCTCTCACCCGTGCGGAGGTGGCACCTCGATGCCAAAGGCATGCCATGCGTGGCTGTTGCGCCGAAGCGATGAGCTGGGGCGTCGACACCGGGTTTTGGTTGCCGCCGCGCATCTTCGCCGCCAGCATCTGCTGGATCCATCACAAGTTAGGTACACCGCGGCCAGAGGCGGCGAAACCTGAACCACCACGGCCGAGCCGCGACTACACGACAGCGTCGTAGCGGTGTCCGTGCCGCTCGTAAGGACGTTCAGCTGGCCGAAGTCAGTCGACGACAGCGCGGAGCGAGAGCCGCGCGTTTGACAGCAGATCTCGCAGGGGCCGATGCTCAGTCGGCTGCACCCACTGGTGCTCCGCCGTCTGCTCGATGAGGACGCCGGTGCGTGCGGTGAGTAGCGCGGTGTCGGGGTCCAAGCCCCGTTCTCGCAGTGCGCCGGCGATGGCGACGGTGAGCGCGGCCCGCTTACCCTCCTCGCGCTCCTGCAATTCCGGTGTGGCGTCGATGATCTCTCTCCGGCGCGCCGCGGGGACGCGGAACTGTTCGAGTAGCTCATCGGCGGCTGCCTGCAGACCGTGCACGACAGCATCGAGCGGCGCGGTGTCGGCGGCGCACGCCGCGATCTCGCGGATGGCGATGTGTCTCTGCGAGTCAGAGGTCGAGCCGAACAGAACGTCTCGCTTGTCGGGGAAGTGGTTGAAGAAGGTGCGTTCGGTTAGCCCCGCACGACCTGCGATCTCAGCCACGGTGGTGCGCTCAAAACCCTGCTCGGCAAACAGACCGAGGGCGGCGTCGTGCAACCGGCCAGCGGCGTTCGGTTCCCAGCGGGGCATACCTCCACCGTACGTGATTGCAGCCGCTGTAATCAAAGCGTAGGTTGATTACACGAACTGCAATCGCGTCCTGCCAGACCGGGCAGCGAAGCCCCGAAGAAGGAGACCTACTAATGCGCATCTTCCTCACCGGTGCCTCCGGGCATGTCGCCTCCGCGCTCATCCCCGAGCTCCTGGCTGCCGGCCATTCCGTCACCGGCCTCGCTCGCTCAGATCATGCAGCCTCGGTAGTGCAGTCGCTGGGCGCCGAGGTTCGGCCCGGCGATCTCGACGACCTCGACGCCTTGACCGCCGCTGTGCGGGAGGCCGATGGCGTTATTCACCTCGCGTTCAACCACGAGCAGCAGAGCTCGGGCGACCTGGAGGGCGCCGTAGCGACAGATCTGCGAGCGATCCAGGCGATGGGCGCCGCCCTGGCCGGTTCGGGCAAACCCTTCGTAGGCACGAACGCGACCGCCGCAATGGTGCTGGCCGGCTTCGAGGGACAACTCACCGAGCGAGACACGCTGCCCGGCGGGCCCCGCATCGATGCCGAGAACGCCGTGATCGCCCTCAGCAAGAACGGGGTGCGGTCCTGCGTCGTCCGTCTCCCGCCCGCCGTGCATTACAACGGCCGCTACGGCTTCGTGTCGGGGCTGATCGAGATCGCCGGCGCCGCCGGAACGTCCGGCTACGTCGGTGACGGCGGCAACCGTTGGCCGTCCTCAGATACGCGTGATGTTGCCCGCGTCTACCGCCTCGCCCTGGAATCCGCGCCCGCGGGAGCACGGCTGCACGCCGTCGCCGAGGACGGCATCGCGCTTCGTGAGATCGCGGAGACGATTGGCCGCCGCCTCGACGTTCCCGTCACGTCGATCGCAGCTGAGGACGCCCAGGAGCACTTCGGCTACCTGAGCGCGTTCATCGGCCTGGACAACCCCACCTCCCACCAGCTCACCGTCGACGAGCTGGGCTGGGCGCCGACCCGCCCCGGGCTGATCACAGCTCTCGAACACGATCGCGAACTCACCGCCAAGCTCGGCGCCACGTCGACAGCATCGCCGCACCACTCGCACTAGCCCACCACCGTCAATCGCACACCCACCACCAGACAAGAGGCAACACCGTGTCCACCGTCCTTATCACCGGCGCCGGCACAGGCATCGGCAAGCTGACCGCACGGGCACTCGCCCGCGCCGGCCACACCGTCTACGCGAGCATGCGCAACACCGACGCCGAACAAGGGCAGGAACTGCGTCAGCTCGCCGACCGCGAGGGCGTCGCCCTGCGCACGGTCACCCTCGACGTACAGTCCGAAGACTCCGCCCGCGCCGCGGTCGCAACGATCCTCGACGAAGCGGGCCAGCTTGACGTCGTCGTACAGAACGCCGGGCACCTCGCGGTCGGCTACGTCGAATCGACGACATTGCCCACCTGTTCGACATCAACGTCCTGGGCGCGCAGCGCGTCAACCGGGCGGTGCTGCCGCACATGCGCGAACGCGGCAGCGGCACCCTGCTTTACGTCGGCAGCACCTCCATCATCGACGTCCCGCCGTTCCTGGGCCCCTACGTCGCCTCCAAAGCCGCATTCGACGTCATGGCTCAGGCCACCCGGTACGAGGTTGCCCCGCTGGGGATCGAGTCGGTCATCGTGATGCCTGGCCCGTTCACCCGCGGCACGGCCCACTTCCCCAACGCCAGCCACGCCTCCGACACCACCGTCGCAGCCGGCTACGCAGAACTGGACCCACTGGTCGCCCGCAACCTGGAGACCACCAACAGCCTCTTCGCTCCCGGCGTCGACCCTGACCCGGTGACCGTCGCCGACGAGATCACCCGCATCCTTGCCCTGCCCTTCGGACAGCGCCCCTTTCGCAGCATCGTCGACTTCACCCGGTTTACCGTCGATGACATCGTCGAGCAGAGCGAAGCGCACATCACCCAAGCCATGAACCACATGGACTTCCAGCAGCTCCTCACCACCAAACAGAACGGCTGACCCCTGTGAACATCACCGGTAATACCGTCTTCATCCCCGGCGCGACCAGCGGCATCGGCCTGGCCCTTGCCCGACGATTCAAAGACCGCGGCAACACCGTCATCATCGGGGGCCGCCGCGTGGAGGTGCTCAACCAGCTCAACGAGCAGGACGGGTTCGACACCGTGGAGGTCGACGTCGCCGATCCACGAAGCATCATCACGGCCGCGGAACACGTGATCTCCACCCACCCCGACCTGAACGTGGTCCTGGCCATGGCCGGTATCCAGAAACCCGAGGACTGGCACGCCGCGGACCGGTTCCTCGACATCGCTGAGCAGACCGTCGCCACCAACTTCCTCGGACCCGTAAGGCTGATCGCGGCATTCACCGAACAGCTGCAGTCGCAACCGAACGCCGCGATCATCACCGTCTCATCCGGTCTGGCGTTCGTGCCGCTGTCGCTGACGGCGACCTACTGCGCCACGAAAGCGGCGATCCACTCGCTGTCAGAGTCGGTGCGTTTGCAACTGGCCGACACCTCAGTCCACGTCATCGAACTCGTCCCGCCGGCCGTGCAGACCTCCCTGATGAACAACGTCGACAACCCCCGCGCAATGCCGCTGGATGACTTCATCGATGCCGCGTTCGGGATCCTCGAGAACACCCCCGACGTGCACGAAGTCCTCGTCGACAAGGTCAACTTCCAGCGCTTCGCCGAACGACGCGGGGACTACGACAAAGTCCTCGCCACCATCAACGGCGGCCACCAAGGCTGACGTACCGGTCGGAGCGGCGAGACGCGGCCCGTCTCGCCGCCCTCCCCAGGTCCGCGCGCCCGTCCCCAGCGATGAATGGGAGCTCAGCGCCGTCGCGCCGAGCGGGCGTTGACGTGGGCCAGCACACCTGCGCAGGACGTAGGTACGGGATGTACGTCCGCATCGATCGTGACGGGCTGGCCTCATCGCCCGGCACAGGTGGGTCTGACGACCAGCTAGCCGGCCCCAGCCGGTGACCCAGTCACCCACCCGGAAATCATCGAATGCGCGTCCACCGCGCAATCATCACGTCCGATAGAGAAATGGGTCAATCTCGTTAACGGCACCTCTCTGTGTCAAGCGGCTGGCGACAGAGAGGAAACCGA
>CAXSBR010000046.1:0-9561 GCA_964236495.1 uncultured Jatrophihabitantaceae bacterium | reverse complement strand
GGGTGATGTTGGGCTCGTGGACGCCGAAACGGGTCTCCAGAAACCGGATGATCGAAGTGTGGTCGAAGTTCTCCGAGCACACCCATCCGCCGGTGCTCCACGGCGAGATGACGGTCATCGGAACCCGTTGACCCATCCCGTAGTTGCCGGGCACGCCTTCGGGGCCGGTGTACTCCTCGTACACCGTCGAGACCGTCGATGCGCCGGGCAGAAAGGCGGTGTTTGCATACGGAGGCACGAGGTGGTCGAAGAAACCGTCGTTCTCGTCGTAGGTGAGAAACAGCGCCGTCTTCGACCACACCTCGGGGTTGCTCGTCAACGCGTCCAGCGCCTTCGACACGTACCAGGCGCCGTAGTTGGCCGGCCAGTTCGGGTGTTCGGTGAATGCTTCCGGCGCCACGATGTAGGACACCTGGGGTAGCCGGTCAGCCTTGACGTCGGCAGCGAGGATGTCGAAGAAGCCGTCGCCGGCGCTGACGTTCGTGCCGGTGCGCGCTTTGTCGTACAGGGGGCTACCCGGCTGCGCGGTGCGGTACTGGTCGAAGTACAGCAGCGAGTTGTCGCCGTAGTTGCCGATGTAGGCCTCGTTGGTCCAGCCCCAGTACCCGGCGGCGTCCAGACCGAGCCCGACGTCCTGGTAGATCTTCCAGGACACGCCGGCCTTCTCGAGGCGTTCGGGGTAGGTCGTCCAGGCGTAGCCCAGTTCGTCGTTGGCGATCACCGGACCGCCGCCCTTGCCGTCGTTGCCCACCCACCCCGTCCACATGTAGTAGCGGTTCGGGTCGGTCGGGCCGAGCAGCGAGCAGTGGTAGTTGTCGCAGACGGTGAACGCGTCGGCCAGCGCGTAATGGAACGGCATGTCGCTGCGCCGCAGGTGCGCCATGGTGGTCGAGGTCTTCGTCGGCACCCACTTGTCGTACCGACCGCCGTTGAAGGCTTCGTGGCCGCCGTTCCAGCCGTGGTCGAGGTCTCGGATGAACGCCAGGCCCAGATCGTCGAGGTCCGGACGAAACGGCAGCACCTCCGATGTTGCACCGTCGGACTGGTGCCACACCGACTTGCCGCTGGGCAACGTGGCCGGGTGCGGATCGCCGAACCCGCGAACACCGCGCATGGTGCCGAAGTAGTGGTCGAACGAGCGGTTTTCCTGCATCAGGACCACGACATGCTCGACGTCCTTGATCGTCCGAGTGGCTCGGTGGGCGGGGATGGCGGCCGCGCGGGCGATGCTGGTCGGCAGCATCGTCAAGGCGGCCGCTCCACCGGTCATCTGCAGGAATCGGCGACGATCGACGGTAGGCATTGAGTCTCCTGAGGTCGGGGTAGGGACAGCACCCCAAGGCTCAGTGAGCCCAGCGAACGCAAGGGAACGGCGAAGAGAACTTCCGACCAATGCCGTGCTACATCGGAGTTCTCGATGCCGGGCTTGTTGCCATGGACCGGCCCGCCAATTGCGACGACCTGCGCGCCGCGGGGCGGACACTGGCGCCCGTAATCCGCGGCGGTCTATCGGCGGCGACGTATCGATGGCGAGACGTCTAGGCCAAGGCCTCGAGCTAGCGCGAGCGGCCCAGCACGCGGGCGGTGCTTAGGTGGATGACGCCCATCACGGCCGGCGCGATCGCCATGAATCCGTTGCGCTGTCGCAGCCCCAGCGCTGCGTCGCCCAGCTGCACAAAGCCTGCTGCGGCAACGATGTGTGGCGAGGGATCCCGACGAGTCAGCAGGGCGCTCAGCAGCGGACCGGTGATGGCCCAGGTCCGAATCGCCGAACTCACCGCCCAGAAACTGGTAATAGTATTCGGTTCAGCATCCGAGGTCGGCTCGGCGATCGAAGGACGGATGAGGCCGGCTGCGGCAAATCCCGTCGCGATGAGCGCGCCCACCCCGTTCAGGGCCAGCAGAGTGGTTCGACTTCGCCGTGACGGACTTGCTCCCTTCACCATGCTGGAACTGTAGTGGGACGGCTGACAACCAAAGCGATAGGAGGCCGTCAGTAAGTGATGCGACCGGTGCGATCGTGGAACTCGCCGGTGGGGCCGTCCTGGCCGATGGTGGCCAGCGCGACGGTGGCGTCGGTGCCTTCGGTGACGGTCTGGTGTCCGCTGTGCCGGTTGAAATCGGTGGCGGTGTAGCCGGGATCGGTGACGTTCACCCGCATGTCGGGCAGGTTCTTCGCGTACTGCACGGTCAAGGCGATGACCGCGGCCTTGGACGCCGCGTAGGGCACGGCCTGCACGGGAAACTCGTCATGGGCGGGGTCCTGCAGGTAACGGGGCCAGCCCACACCCGATGCCACGTTGACGATCACCGGGTTCGAGGAGCGTCGTAGCAGCGGCAACGCGGCCTGCGTCACCCGAACGATGCCGGTGACGTTGGTGGAAAGGACGGTGGCCATGGCGTCGGCGTCCAGATCGTCCACGCCGAATGCGGTGCCCAGGATGCCGGCGTTGTTGACCAGGACGTCGAGCTCGGGCAGTGCGGCCATCGCCGCGTCCACCGACTGTGCGTCCGTCACATCCAATCCGACGACCTGCGCGCCCAGTGAACGTGCGGCGGCACCGCTGTCGGGGTCACGCATCCCTGCGTAGACGATGTGTCCGGCCTCGAGAAGGCGGCGTGCGGTTTCCAGTCCGAGGCTGCGATTGCCTCCGGTGATCAATGTCGTTGTCATGACTCCACCGTGGGGCACAGTGCGCCGGTGAAGGTATGCCCTGCCGGTACCACGCTCGATCGGGCACGACGCGGCATGCTGGGGGCATGGACGAATTCGCCGCGGTGCTGCGTGCGTGGCGCGACCGGCTCAGTCCCCACGAGGTGGGACTGGCGCCCGGAACGGGACGGCGCGCGCCAGGACTCCGACGCGAGGAACTGGCGGGCCTGGCCGGTGTCAGCGTCGAATACCTCGTGCGGCTGGAACAGGGCAGAGCGAGGCACCCGTCCCCTCAGTTGCTCGGTGCGCTTGCCCGGGCGCTGCGCCTCACCGACGACGAGCGCGATCACCTGTACCGCGTCGGCGGCGCCGCACCACCGACCGACGGCGTGGTGTCTCACCACATCACGCCCGGCGTGCAGCGGATGCTCGACCGACTCGGCGATGTCCCGATCGGGGTGCACTCCGCCGCCTGGGACCTGCTCTGGTGGAATCCGCTCTGGGCCGCGCTCACTGGGGATCCCTCCGAGCGCCACGGGGTGGAGCGCAACGTCGCGTGGCGTCATTTCATGGAGGCACCGGGCATCATCGATTTCGACGACAAGCACGCCGAGGAGTTCTCCAGCGACCTGGTCGCCGATCTGCGCGAGGCCACCGGCCGGTACCCCCACGACCCCGCGCTCGCATCGCTGGTCAGCCGGCTGCGGGCGGGGTCCATCGACTTCCAGCAGCGCTGGCACACCGCGCACATCGCACGGCACCGGTCGAGCACGAAGACCGCTACCGCGACCCCGGTCGGGGCGATCGAGATCGACTGCGACGTCCTGACCTCGCCTGGCACCGACCTGCGCATCGTCGTCTACACCGTCGCACCCGGATCGTCCGACGCCTCCAAGCTCGACCTGCTCAGAGTCACCGGTACCCAGGCACTCACCTCCTGACGTCCTGACCCGCTCGACGGGCGGCCGGCCGCCGGCGGCGCGGCTCGGCGCGGCGCGGCTCGGCGCGGCTCGGCTCGGCGCGGCGATGGAATCCGTCGCACGCAGGCGCGGTGCCTCAGCCGACCGGTTGAAGCATGCCCTGCGCTGCTTTGAGCCCACCCGGATCGCCGCCGGGCCCACGCAGGATGTAGGCGATGCCTACGGCAATCGCGGCGCCGAGAAACGGCGCGGTCAGGTAGACCCACAGGTCGTTCAGGTGACCGCCGACGACCGCCGGCGCGAATGACCGCGCCGGGTTCATCGACGCGCCGCTGACCGGGCTCGACCACAAGCCGGCCAGTGCGATGTACGCCGCGACCCCCAGTGCGGACAGGGCGCCGAGGTTCTGCGCGCTGGACGCGGTGCCCAGGATCGTCGACACCAGCCCGACGCTCAGCACGACCTCGATCACAAAGGCTTGACCGGCGGAGAAGCCGGTGCCGGGCAGGGTTGCGCCGAGGTGTCCGACGTTGCCGAAAGTCACCCGCAGCAGGGTCGCGGCCAGCACACCCCCGATCAGCTGGGCCACGACGTAGCCGGGCACCCGCTTCCACGCGAAGTCTCGGCGCAACGCGAACGCCACCGACACGATCGGGTTGAGGTGGGCGCCCGACACCGCGCCCATGAACAAGATGATCGCCAGAACCGTCAGGGCAGGCGCGATGACCGCCGCGCCGCGGCCGATCTGACCGCCGGTACGCGCGTCGATCACACCGCTGCCGGCGCCGACCAGCACGAGCAGGAACGTGCCGAACAGCTCGCTGAACAGCCGGCGCCACTCGTAGGTCAGGTTGGTGAAGTCACGCCCCCACACCGGCTGGCGCTCCAGCAGTTGCTCGATGCGCGGTCCATGTCGGGCGTGGACGATCCGTTCGACCCGGGCGCGCTCGGCCGGCTCGGTTCCGGCCTGCGCGCCGGCTGTCTGACGGGTCGGACCGACCGGGGTCGTCATTATCGGCGCGACGTTGGAGGGCCCGACTTCGCGGGCACCGGCAGGGAAATCAGTCGGCAGGCGATCTCGGTGTCCTCGCTGAGCTGGTAGCTCGCACACACGCGGTGATAGCCGTCGGCGATCTGCAACGGTCGGTCGGTGCCGACATCGCCGCGTACCAGCAGGACGGGGCTCAGCGCCTGGCCGGCGGCGACCCTGGCGAGGTCTTTTGCCACCTCTGGATCGTCGGCGGGTAGCAGGGGTAGCCGCGCGGCACGCAGGATGTCTTTCGCGTGCTGCTGGATCGTGGTGGCCTTGGCAAGGGCAGCGGTGCACGATTCGACGCGCGACTCAGCGGCAACCAGCCTCAGATACGACGCCGCGGCCGGGTAATCGTGCTCCGCCGGCGCGGTCGCCCACACCACCACCGGCGCCACGACCTTGCCGGCCTTCTTCGACTTCTTCTTGCTCATGCACTCACTACCCTCTCCGGTTGGATATCTCGGATATCATGCCCTGAGAGGTGGGCGGCCACCTGTAGCACCGCACAGTTCCATCGCTTCTGCATCGGATTGCGTTGCGTCCCGGTGCGCCGGTGCTTGCGTGCCGCGCCATCACGCGCCGTACGATGTCCAAGGCGTTGACGAGGACGCGCCGCCGCGCACACGAGCACCAGCGATCCGGGGACGGTGCGAGCCCGGAGCCACGCGCGCAGCGGAGATCACCTCAGAGCATCGGTGCGTCACATCCTGCGCAGGTAGGCGTGGCCACCGCTTCACGGGCAGGTCAAACGAGCGGGCGCGCGCCTTGAACGGGGCGGCGTCAACGAGGGTGGTACCGCGGAACGGCCTCCACCGAGGCTGAATCGTCCCTCGAACCGGTTTTGTCGGTACCTCGCTGTAAACATCGTTTGCTTCATAAGGGCTCCGCTCCTCGCTCCTTCGTCGCTGCGATGCTCACCCCGCGAGGCAACCAGCACCGCTTCGAGGAGATCGCATGGCCCGCTACGCCGCACTGCCCGCTCACGTCGACTTGGCCGCCAACGACCATGTCGTGCTGGACTTCTGGCGCGCGCACAACATCTTCCGTCGCACCCTGCAAGCCACCGCTGCCGGGCCGGCATGGACGTTCTACGAGGGGCCGCCCACCGCCAACGGCAAGCCCGGCACCCACCACGTCGAGGCGCGCGTCTTCAAGGACGTCTTCCCCCGCTTCAAGACGATGAAGGGCCATTCCGTGGCGCGCATGGCCGGCTGGGACTGCCACGGCCTGCCGGTGGAGCTGGCCGTGGAGAAGGAGCTGGGGTTCACCGGCAAACCCGACATCGAGGCCTACGGCGTCGCCGAGTTCAACGCCGCCTGCCGGGAGTCGGTGCTGCGCAACGTCGGCGAGTTCGAGGCCATGAGCGAGCGGATGGGCTACTGGGCCGATTACGAGCACCCCTACCGCACCATGGACGCCGACTACATCCAAAGCGTCTGGTGGGCGCTGAAGCAGATTTACGACCAGGGGCTGCTGGTCGAAAGTTCCCGGGTCTCGCCGTACTGCCCGCGGTGTGGCACGGCTCTGAGCGATCACGAGGTCGCCCAAGGCTACGAAGACGTCGTCGATCCTTCGGTGTACGTGCGATTTCCGATCACGTCAGGTGAGTGGGCCGGGCGCGCGGACCTGCTGATATGGACGACGACGCCGTGGACGCTGGTATCCAACGTCGCCGTCGCGGTGAACCCCGACGTTGCCTACGTGGTCGCTCGCCCGGCCGGAGCCCAGCAGGCACTGGTGGTGGCCGAGGCGCTGCTGGGCGTCGTCGGATCGGGCGCCGAGGTGCTGGCCCGCTATGCGGGCAGCGAACTCGAGCGGTGGACCTACCAGCGCCCGTTCGAGCTGGTGGAGGTGCTCGACGCCCACCACTCCGAGGCCAACTTTCCCACCGCGAACAACCCCGCCGCGAATTACATCGTGCTGGCCGACTACGTCACCACCACCGACGGCACCGGCCTGGTGCATCAGGCGCCCGCCTTCGGCGCCGACGACCTCGCCGTCGGACGCCGGTACGGCCTGCCGGTCGTCAATCCGATCGAACGCGACGGCCACTTCGCCACCGGCATCGCCCTGGTGGGCGGACTGTTCTTCAAGGACGCCGACCAGCCGCTGATGGACGACTTGGTCGCGCGCGGGCTGATGTGGCGTCACGTGCCCTACCAGCACGCCTACCCGCACTGCTGGCGCTGCCACACGCCGCTGATGTATTTCGCGCTGCCGTCCTGGTACATCCGCACGACAGCCCGCAAGGACGAGCTGCTGCGCGAGAACGAGGCCACCACCTGGTATCCGCCCACGATCAAGCACGGCCGCTACGGCGACTGGCTGACCAACAACATCGACTGGGCCGTGTCGCGCGACCGTTACTGGGGGACGCCGCTGCCGGTGTGGCGCAACGACGCCGACCCCGCCCAGATCCGCTGCGTGGGCTCGCTGGCCGAGTTGGGTGAACTGGCCGGGCAGGACCTCAGCGCGCTGGACCCGCACCGGCCCTTCGTCGACGACGTCACCTTCACCGTGCCCGGCGAGCAGGGCGTTTATCGGCGGGTGCCGCAGGTGATCGATGCCTGGTTCGACTCGGGCTCGATGCCATTCGCGCAATTCGGCGCGCCGCATCGCAACGCCGACGTCTTCGCGGCCAGTTACCCGGCCGACTTCATCTGCGAGGCGATCGACCAGACCCGCGGCTGGTTCTACACCCTGATGGCGATCGGAACGCTGGTGTTCGACCGCAGCTCGTACAAGACGGTGCTGTGCCTGGGCCACATCCTGGCCGAGGACGGCCGCAAGATGAGCAAGCACTTGGGCAACATCCTGGAGCCGATGCCGTTGATGGACCGCCACGGTGCCGACGCGCTGCGCTGGTTCATGCTGGCCGGCGGATCGCCGTGGTCGGCGCGGCGGGTGGGGCACAAGACGCTCGAGGAGATCGCGTCGAAGGTGCTGCGCACGTACTGGTCGGTCGCGTCGTTCCAGAGTCTGTATGCCCGCGCCAACGACTGGGAGCCTGGTGCTGTCGACGGCGGTGCTGTAGCGATCGCCCGGGGCGGTGCTGCCGACTTTGCGGGCGACTCTGCCGGCGGCACTGTAAGCGCCCAACGCACCGTGCTGGACCGCTGGGCGCTGCAGCGCGCCCGGCAGGTGACGATCGAGGTCGACGCGGCACTGGAGAAGTTCGACACCGCCCGGGGCGGAGCGGTGCTGGCGGAGTTCATCGACGACCTGTCGAACTGGTACGTGCGCCGGTCTCGCCGTCGGTTCTGGGACGGCGACCCGTCGGCACTGAGCACCCTGCACGAGTGCCTGCGCACGCTCACTCTGCTGATGGCGCCGTTTACGCCGTTTGTCACCGAAGCGGTGTGGCAAGCGCTGTTCGCCGAGCAGTCCGGCGTGGCTTCAGTACACCTGGCTCAGTGGCCGGTGGACGACCGAAAGGGCGTCGGATCAGCGCTCGACGCCACCGACGGCGTCCCCGGCCGCGACACCGACGGCGAGGTGGCCGAGACGATGGCGCTGGTGCGTCGACTGGTGGAGCTGGGCCGGGCGGCTCGGGCCGAGTCTGGCGTCAAAACGCGGCAACCGCTGGGTCGGGCGCTCGTGTCCGCGCCAGGATGGGCGCAGGTGCCGAGCGACCTACGCCGTGAGGTCGCCGACGAGCTCAACGTGCTGAGCCTGGACGATCTGCACGACGCGGACGCGGTGATCGCGGTGACGGTGAAGCCCAACTTCCGAACGCTGGGCCGCACCTTCGGCGGCGCCACGAAACACATCGCGGCCGCCCTGCTGGCGCTCCCGGCGTCGACGGTCGCCCATGACCTTCGCGTCGACGGCGTCGTCGCGGTCACCCTTGCCGACGGCTCCCAGCACACACTCAGTCCTGAGGATGTCATCGTCAACCAGAGCCCTGCCGACGGCTGGACAGTGGCCAGTGACGGTTCGGACACCGTCGCGCTGGACCTGGAGCTGACGCCGCAGCTGCGCCGGCTGGGCCGGCTGCGCGACATCGTTCGCATCATCCAGCAGGCCCGCAAGGACGCCGGGCTCCAGATCACCGACCGCATCGTCTTGCACTGGACGATCGGCGGCGCGGAGGAACCGGAGCTGGCGGTGCGCGAGTACAGCGGCGAGCTGGCCCAGGAGGTGCTTGCCACATCGGTCACCGAGGGAGCCCCGTCGGATGCGGCTGGCTACTTCGAAGGACGCGACGACGAGCTGGGATTGCGGTACTGGCTGCGCCGCGCCTGAGCCGGCTGGGCGTCAACGGCTGCTGTCGGTGTGCATGGTGGAAGCGTTGAGGTGCCCGGTGCCAACGGAAGCAGCGGGCGCGCCGCAACGTCGACGCTCGAAAGACGGGCTGTAAGCAAGAGCTAAGCCCGCCGACGCGGTCCAATTCCAGGTCCACGTCCGAGCTCCCGCTGAGATCAAAGTGGTTCAGCACCGTAGCGAAGCGAGGTGGTTGCGAAGGGCGGGATGCTTCCAACCTGTACAGCGCGTCTCGAAGACCTCGTTCGCGATCACCGGCCGTAGAAGCAGGATCAGAGGTCTGGAGACTTCACCCGCTTTGAGACCCTCACTCCTGTCCCACGTGAAAGCACACTTCCACCGCGTCGGCTCGCAAGACAGATCAGACGGCGGAACTGATCACAGCGGCTATGTCTCGGCCCAAGCAAGGCCGAATTTCGCTTTGCCCGCCGGTGCTCAGCGGGGGAAGCAGTCCGAAACTGTCGTACCTATGTTCTATGGTTTGCCTATGTCCGCAGCCGCCGCACCGCTCGTCGCCGAGCCTGTCTCGGTGATGCTGCGCCGGCTGTGTCTCGAGCCGGCAGACCAGTGGTCGGACGCTGACGTCACCCGGCTGCGCGCGTTGGCCCCGGCCTCGCTGGGTCATGACGAGTTGGTGGATCTGGTCGGTGTGCTGGACCGCCAGCGGGCTGCGATCGATGCGGTGCAGGTGG
>CAXSBR010000045.1:0-11894 GCA_964236495.1 uncultured Jatrophihabitantaceae bacterium | reverse complement strand
AGGGGGTCAAGATTCGATCGGCAATACGGGGTCAGTTTTCGGCCGGCGTTGACAGTTGGTCTCTGCCGAATACTTGAAGGCAGCAGTCGGGTCGGGCAGCACCGCGAGAAGCATGTCGCGAACCATCCGTCGGCGTCGGAGACGCCAGTCGTGCGCTAACGGGTCGACCGGTGCCCCCGGCGACCGCTCCTCCAATAGCCCGCTCGTCCCGGCTGGCAAGCCGGTTCTACCAAGGAACAGCAGGAGTGCTCGCTCGTTCGGATCGGTTCTAGCGCTGACCCGGGCCGCCACGCCCTCGAGCGTCGCCTGAAGCCGTCGTGTCGCGGCCGCGTCGTCGACGACCGCGGCGTGGAGGGTGCACAACACTTGGCCGTCGCGCCACACGACGTGCAAATCGCACAGCGGCCGGTTACATGGAATGCACTTCGCGACCGCGCCCATCCCGCAGCAACACATTTCCACACACGACCCCGAACCAGGTTGTCGATACTGATGCCCGCAGACCCGCAAACACCGGTCCGGGCAGACGCTGCTCCAGTCCGCTCATCGGTCCAGCGGTGCGCATGAACCCCAGGACCTGGACCGCGCTTAACGTCAGCAAACGATGGAGCGCCATCGTTTGCTGACACTAAGGGCTGAGCGGCTCGTGTGTGGGGGTGAGCACCCGGCGATCTTGGTTCAGCGCCGCAGCGGCGATCGGAAAGACGTCGCTGCCGGCGGTTACGCGAAGTTCGTCACGCTCGGTCGGCGATAGGCCACCCCAGACACCGTAGGGCTCGCGTACCGACAGAGTGTCGCTGCCGAGTGAAAACTAGGCGGATGTTGCCGGGTGAAATGAGGGCCATCCCTGACAGTGAGGGGTGTGCTTGCCGTGGAGGATTGGGCGGAGATCCGCCGGTTGAGTCGGGCTGAGGGTTTGGCGTCGCGGGCGATAGCCCGCCGTCTCGGGGTGTCGCGTGGGGCGGTGGCGCGGGCGTTGGCGTCGGCAGACCCGCCGCGGTATTCGCGGCCGCCGCGGGGTTCGGCGGTTGATGGGTTCGAGCCGGCGATCCGGGAGTTGTTGGCGGAGTTCCCGACGATGCCGGCGTCGGTGATGGGCGAGCGGGTCGGCTGGGTCCGCTCGGCGAGCGTGCTGCGGGATCGGGTCGCGCGGTTACGGCCGCTGTTCGCGCCGCCTGATCCGGCGTCGCGCACGGGGTATGACCCGGGCGGGTTGGTGCAGTGCGATCTGTGGTTCCCGCCAGCGGATGTCGGGCTGGGGCACGGGCAGTCCGGGCGTCCGCCAGTGCTGGTGATGGTCGCGGGGTATTCGCGGGTAATGACCGCGGTGCTGCTGCCCTCACGGCAAGCGCCGGATCTGATCGCCGGGCATTGGCTGTTGCTGCAACGTCTTGGTGCGGTGCCGAAGGCCCTGGTGTGGGACAACGAATCCGCGGTCGGCTCGTGGCGCGACGGGCGACCGAAGTTGACGGCGGAATTCGAGGCGTTCCGGGGGATGCTCGGGATCCGGGTCATCCAATGCAAGCCCCGTGACCCGGAGTCCAAGGGTTTGGTCGAACGGGCCAACGGCTATCTGGAGACGTCGTTCCTGCCGGGCAGGACCTTCGCTTCACCGGCGGCGTTCAACAGCCAGCTCGAGACGTGGCTGGTCCGCGCGAACAGCCGTCAGCATCGCGGGTTGGGGTGTCGCCCGGCTGATCGGTGGGACACCGACCGGGCGGCCATGCTGAGCCTGCCACCGGTGACACCGACCATCGGCTGGCGCGCGGCGGTGCGGCTGCCGCGCGACTACTACGTGCGCCTGGACAGCAACGACTACTCCGTGCACCCCTCGGTCATCGGACGCCGCGTGGAGATCCACGCCGACCTGGAAACCGTGCACGTCACCTGCGCCGGACGGGCCGTTGCGACGCACGAGCGCTGCTGGGCCCGGCATCAAAGCATCACCGACCCCGAACACCGCGCCGCGGCCGAGGTCCTACGGCAACTGCCGCGCACCGTGGCGGCACCGCCGGATGAGCAGATCGAGCAACGCTGCCTGGCCGATTACGACGACGCGTTCGGTCTGGGCGAGGAGGTCGCGTGATGGCCACCGCCGCCAAGCCCACCACCCGGGACCTGAGCGCGGAGATCGCCTTCCTGACCCGGGCGTTGAAGGCACCCACCATGCGCGACGCCGTCACCCGCCTGGCCGAACGCGCCCGGGTCGAGTCCTGGGGTCACGAGGAGTTCCTGGTCGCCTGCCTGCAACGGGAGGTGTCCGCGCGAGAGTCCCACGGCGGTGAGGGCCGCATCCGCGCCGCACGGTTCCCGGCCCGCAAATCGCTGGAGGACTTCGACTTCGACCACGCCCGCGGGCTCAAACGCGACCTGATCGCCCACCTGGGCACCCTGGACTTCGTCACCGCCAAAGACAACGTGGTGTTCCTCGGACCACCCGGGACCGGCAAGACCCATCTGGCGACCGGCCTGGCGATCCGGGCCTGCCAAGCCGGGCACCGGGTCCTGTTCGCTACCGCGAGTCAGTGGGTCGACCGCCTCGCCGCCGCGCACCACGCCGGCAACCTGCAAGCGGAGCTGCTCAAACTCGGTCGCTACCCGCTGCTCGTCATCGCCGAGGTCGGCTACATCCCCTTCGAACCTGAAGCGGCGAACCTGTTCTTCCAACTCATCAGCTCCCGCTATGAACGAGCGTCGCTCATCGTGACCAGCAACAAACCCTTCGGCCGCTGGGGCGAAGTGTTCGGAGACGACGTCGTCGCCGCGGCCATGATCGACCGCCTCGTTCACCACGCTGAAGTCACCGCTCTCAAAGGCGACAGCTACCGACTCAAAGACCGAGACCTCGGCCGCACCGCAGCCGCAGCAGACCAAGACTGACCAACATCAACAACCGAAGGTGGCCCCATTTTCAATCGGCACAACTGGCCCCGTTTTCAGTCGGCATTGACACAGAGCCCAGCCCAGGCATTCTTGGCGCGCCGGGCAGTCGCTGCAGATCCGCTTGGCCTGCTCCTCGCGGCGCCGGCGGGAGCATCCGCGCTCGTTTTCGGGGTGGAAGAACATCGAGGCGTCCATACCTTGGCAGGCAGCTCGTACCTGCCAATCCCAGCTTTCGGACACAAGTATCGGAAGTTCGGCGCGATCATTCATGGGATTCACCCTGTTTCGACTCGGAGCGGGGGGACTCACGTGGCGGTGAGCTGACGGTGAGCTGACGGACTTGAGCACACCGCAGCTGCCAGCTGCCGCAACAGGGCCTAACTTCTGCGCTTGGCTCGAGTGCCTGCCCGCCACAGCGGTGAGAGCTCCATCCCGGGTTCAGGTCGATGCGCTCGGGCGGTGCTCGGCATCACCGGCCCGCAGTAACCGAATTCTGCCCGCTGAGCCAGGGCGTCACAGTCCGGCGGGTGCAGCGCGGTGCGCCGCTCACTGGCTTTTCGGCACCGGCAACCCGGAACGGGCCATCGCACCTGAAGGCAGGCCCCGACGGCCACCGTGCGCAGCTCGCTATGCCGACTTGCTTTAGTTGATCTTGATGGTAGTGTCCGGTTTGCACACTCTGTGCGATCACCTCAACGCTGCTGGAAAGGCCTGATCCGTGCCTCCCCCGAGCTCATCCGCGCCTCTGCGTACGACACTGTGCACGACCAGATGGGGCGGCCGGGCCCTCACCGGCGTCCTCGGGCTGTCGTTGCTCGTCACGTCCGCCGTCGCCGTCACGACCGAGTCCTCGACGCTTGCCTCCGCTTCCGGGCGGCAGGCAGCGAGAGGTCTGCTGAGCGGCGCTAAATGGGGTGACCCGAAGGCCGACACCGTCGCAGTGACCCCGAAGGGCGTGAACTCGGCGACCCTTGACCCTGGCTCGCTGTTTACGATCGAGAACGCTATCGGTGCGCGCAAGGTGTGGGCGCAGAAGGATGCGAGCAACAGGCAGCTCACCGGGCAGGGCGTGACCGTGGCGCTGCTGGACTCGGGCACCGCCGCCGTTCCCGGGCTCGACGGCGCGGGGAAGCTGACCTACGGCCCGGATTTGTCGATCGAGGGCAACGGGGGACTGACCGACCAGGACACGTTCGGGCACGGAACGCACCTGGCCGGCATTATCGGCGCGCACGATCCGGCGACTCTGACGACGAAGTCGATCCCTGCGCTCAGCCCCTCGACACAGCTGGGCGTCGCTCCCGACGCCGGCCTGCTGTCTCTGAAGCTCGCGACGACCGACGGCAGTACCGACGTCAGCCAGGTCATCGCGGCGCTGAACTGGGTCACCGAACACCAGACCACACAGGACGGCACCAAGGTAGGAGTTGTGAACCTGTCCTTCGGGACCGATTCGGTTCAGCCCTACCAGCTGGACCCGCTTGCGGCGGCGGCGGAGAACGCGTGGCGGCACGGGCTGGTCGTCGTCGTCTCGGGCGGCAACGAGGGCCCCGACGCGAACGGACTGACCGACCCGGCGATTGACCCGTACGTGCTCGCGGTGGGCGCATCCACCGGCAAGGACACGCTGGCTGGTTGGCAGACGCCGACGGTCGCAGACTTCAGCAGCCGGGGCACGGCCGCGCGGCACGTCGACCTGCTCGCACCGGGCGCGTCGATCGCGTCGCTGCGTGATCCCGGCTCATACATCGACGTCAACCACCCTGAGGGTCTGGTGGCCGGCGACGCGACCGGCCGGCTGTTCCGCGGAAGCGGGACCAGTCAGGCGGCGGCTGTCGTCTCCGGTGCGGCGGCGTTGCTGCTCCAAGCCTTCCCCAACCTCACCCCAGACCAGGTCAAGGCCCTGCTGGTCGCGACGGCCAGCCCCGTCGCAGGCAGTGTGGTCGACACCGGCGCAGGTCAGATCGACATTGCGGCAGCGTTGGCGGCAGCAAGGGTGTCGGGCAGCGGGTCCACCTGGAAGGGCATCGGCGGGAAATCGGCATCGGTGGCTACGCAGTCGTACCCGGCCTCCACCGGACAGGGATCGCTGCAGGACGCCCGCGGCGGCAGCGTGCTAGTCGACGCGGACGGCAATCCCCTGGCCGGCGAGGTCGACGTGCAAGGCACCGCCTGGAACCCCGCAGCCTGGTGGGCAGCGGCATCGACGGGTCAATCCTGGTCGGGTGGGTCGTGGATGGGTGTGACCTGGACCGGCGACAGCTGGGCGACGTCGAACGACGGTCTGTCCTCGGCCCGGTGGGCGTCCGCCCGGTGGGCGTCGGCCCGGTGGGCGTCAGCAGACTGGAGCGATGCCGACTGGGACTCCGCCCGTTGGGCCTCTGCGCGCTGGGCCTCCGCGCGCTGGGCGTCGGCGCGATGGGCCGACGGCGTCTGGGCGTCGGCCCGGTGGGCCGACACGCAGGCCTAGCCCGTGTCTCGGCAGCCGTCGGCTGCGCAGTGGACGATGCTGCTCAGCGGCAGCCTGGCCGCGCTAGCTGCGGTTCTCACAGCCAGGGCGCCCGGGCGGCCGTTGATAACCGCGCAGATGCCGATGGCGACGTTGATCGCCGTCATCGCGCTGCTGTTCCTGTTCGCCGAACAGTTCCTACTCAGCGTGGAGTTCCGACGCCAGACACACGCGGCGACACTCGCCGGCGTCCCGCTGCTACTCGGAGTTCTGCTGCTGGCGCCCCTCGCCCTGGTCGTAACGCGGGTGCTGGCGTCGGTAATCGCCTTCGCACGACAGAAAACCCCCACCGACAAGATGATTTACAACGCCAGCGCCTACGCCTTCGAAGCGGCGTTGGACACCACACTGCTCCACAGGACGCTCGGGTTCGGTGGTCATCTCACGAGCTGGACCGGTGTGGGCGTCCTGACGGTTCTCGCCGGCGTCGATCAGCTGATGTCGCTGCTCGTGCTGGTCCTGATCCGGCTGCACAACGGCCCACTCACCCGCACCGACGTGGTGGAAGTGCTGACGCCGGCCATCGTGCTCAGCGTGGTGGCCAGCACCTTCGCGTTCGCCTCACTCATCCTGGTCCGCGAGGGTCCGTTCGGGGTGGGGCTTGCGGTGATCCTGGCCTCGGTCGGCATCCTCGCCTATCGCGAACACGCCTCCACCAGACGGCGTCACCAGTCGCTCGCGCTGGTACACGAACTGGTCACCGGCGGCGTGGGTGCCGAGACCGTCGATGCCCTGGCAACGCAGCTGCTGGCACAGATCCGCCAACTCCTGCACGCGGCCCGCGTCGAGCTGCTGCTCGTCGATGACCACGCTCCGGGCGACCATGCAACACCAGACCACATCCCGGCAGACCACGCACCGGCCGACCACGCACCGGCCGACAGTGCACGGGCTGATCACCAGACAGCGGTGAACCAACCGGTAAGCGGCTCGCCGGTGGCCGAGCGGGCGCGGCCCGCGCTGGTCCTTGTTGTGGACGAAAACGACCAGCTCAGCGTTACCCAACGTGACACCGACCCCACCGATGCCGGCCTGCCCGGCGCACCTCGCGGGCGAGCACCCATCCTCGCGACCCGTTCCACAAAGGATCCGGGCTTGCAGCGGTGGCTCGACCAGCACGGTCGGCGCGACGCCATGTTGGTGACGCTGCCCGAGTCCAGTGGTTTGCGCGGCACCCTGACCGTTGTCGATCGCCTCGGTGAGACCGCGACGTTCGGTCCGGACGATCTGACGCTGCTGGAAACTTTGGCCGGACATCTCGCCGTGGCCGTGCGCAGCACCCGGCTGCTAGAGAAGCTGGGCTACGACGCGACGCACGATTCACTGACCGGCCTGGCCAACCGCTCCCACCTTTACCAACGCATTGGCGCAGTGCTGCACCAGCCGGCGCCCCAAGCCGCGGTGCTGCTGCTGGACCTAGACAGATTCAAGGAAGTCAACGACGCGTTAGGCCACGATGTCGGGGACCGACTGCTCGTTGTTGTCGCCGACCGTCTGCGGACAGCCCTGCCCGCGTCGGCCACTGTCGCCCGCCTCGGCGGAGACGAGTTCGCCATCCTCGTCCCGGAGCTGTCCGCGGACACCGAAGACGTCGGCGTGCTCGCCGAACGCCTAGGTGCCGAGCTGGCGAAGCCGGTGTTGTTCGATGAGGCGATGCTCACCCCGGAAGCCAGCATCGGCGTCGCTGTGACCACCGCCGGGTCACGGCAGACCGACCTGCTGCGCCACGCCGACACGGCGATGTATCACGCGAAGACGGGCAACGTCCGGGTGGCCGTCTTCCACCCGGACATGGACCGCGGCCGGGTGGAACGCCTCGCCCTGCTGGCCGACTTGCGCGCATCCCTGGCCAAGCATCCCGAACAGTTCGTGTTGCACTACCAACCCAAGATCGATCTGCAGACCGGCGCCGTCGTCAGCGTCGAGGCACTGGTCCGCTGGTGTCACCCCACGCTGGGGATCATCGCGCCCGACCAGTTCATCCCGGTGGCCGAGTCCGCCGGTTTGATCCCCGCGCTCACCCCCTACGTCCTGACCGCAGCCCTGTCCGAATCCCGCAGCTGGTTCCCGGGCTACGGCATCACTGTCGCGGTGAACCTGTCCGCCCGGGAACTCAGCGACCCCGCGTTGCCCGCTCGGGTCGCTCACGCACTGGACGAGACAGGCGCGCCCGCCCGCTCGCTGATCCTGGAAATCACCGAAAGCAGCGTCATGGGTGATCCGGCCCAGACCCTGCCCGTCCTAGAAAAGCTCCAACAACTCGGCGTCTCACTGTCACTCGACGACTTCGGCACCGGCTACTCCAGCCTGGCCTACCTGCAACGGCTGCCGGTCAACGAGATCAAGATCGATCGGTCCTTCGTCATGGGCCTGAACACACACGAGCAGGCCAACAGTCGCGCGCTCATCCGCAGCATCGCGGGCCTCGGCAGGAACCTCGGACTCAGAGTTGTCGCCGAAGGCATCGAAGACGCCGACACCCTCGACGAGTTGCACGAGCTGGGATGCGAAGTAGGCCAGGGCTACCACATAAGCCGTCCGCTCACCGCTTCCGGTCTCCAGAGCTGGCTCGCCCAACGATCCAAGGACTTCACGCAGCCTCTCCAGCTCGTCGCCGGCTGCGCCTCGGCCGCCGACGACAGTGACCTCGCCAGCGAGCCGCACATCCACCTCGTCCCCAACGACGGTGCACCGCACACGCCCGCCGCGAACGCGCTGCGTCTGGACCGGCTCGCCTGACGCCCTAACGCCGCGGACCGCTATTTGGTGTCACGCCGAGCACCCCTTTGCTCCCGGACACGACCGGTTGCTGTTGATCCAAGGGGACGTCATGCGCTCTCCCGGCTCACCGCCATCACCATCGCCGCCTCGGTGGCTCTCACTGCTTGCGCGCAGGCACTTCGGGCCACTCCTCCCAACGGCATCTTCGAGCAGCTCGGCAGCGGCAGGTTCGAGTGTTGCCCCGGTTGCCTCGCGTGCGGGAGGCCCTAGCTTCGTCACGGCGGGGCGGCCCTAGCCGACACAGGCCAGCTGGTGTACGTCGTGGAGGCGGTGAAGCCTGAGATCGGTGCGAATATAAGGCCGAGCTTGTTCGTCAAGGGCGAACTGTAAAGGAACTCACCGACACAAGCGCACCTACAGGCCGCGTTTCTGACACGAGTTACGGACGCTCGACGGTCGGCGTGTCGTCGGGATCGGCTTTACGTAAAGAGAACGACGCTCCTATAGGTCGTTGTCAAGTTTCGAGGTGTTTTGGGACGGTGATGACGTCGTTCAGGCGGCAACAGCGGGCTGGGTCGCTGGGTTTGGCGGGCCGCTGCAGGCTGGTGGTGTTTCATGACGCGCCAGAGGTGGCGGGCGAGGTAGTTCTTCAGGCAGCGGCGGGTCTCGCGGTCGGTGCGGCCAGCTGCTTTGCGGCGGTCGGCGTAGTCGCGGCTGCGCGGGTCGTGGCGGACCCGGTGGATCGCGACGACGTGCAGGACCCGGTTGAGCTGACGGTCCCCGCCGCGGTTGAGCCGGTGGCGGGTAACCCGCCCGGAGGACGCCGGCAACGGTGCGGTACCGGCGAGCATGGCGAACGCCGCGGCGGACCGGCAGCGCCCGGGGTGAGACCAGGACACCAGCAGCTGCGCCGCGGCGACGGGCCCGACCCGAGCTCGGCGAATAGCTCCGGCATCCACGCTGACACCAGGGCCTTGAGCTGGATCCTGTTCGCGGCGAGGTGGCCGTCGAGCAGGTCGACCATCCCGTCCAGCTGCGCCAAGGTGTTGGTCAGGACGTCACCGACGACGGGACAACCAGCCCCACCAAGCTCAACGGCGAGGTTCAGTTGGGCGGCGGTGCTCAGGCCCCGGAACTGCGCGCGCAGCGGTTCCAGGGCGGTCAGCACGAACGCCTTGAACGCATTCACCGTGGAAGTCCGCATACCGGCGTGGTGATCTCGGGCCACCAGAAGCACCCGAAGCTCCTCGCGGACCCCGTCCGCACGCGGCTGAGCCAGCTGCTCCTGAGTGAGAGCGTCACGGGCGGCTCGGGCGGCGTCGATCGGGTCGCTTTTACCGCGTTTACGCACCGGCCGTTTCGGTCGGTCAACCTCGACAACCCGCTCACCACAGCCTTGCAAGGCGCGACTCAGCCCGACGCCGTGAGAGCGGGTGCCCTCCAGCGCCCACACCATTCGAGGGCCCGGAGTGTTCGCCCGAGCGAACTTGAGCAGCGCTTGGTAGCCGGCCGCATCCGCGGCCACCTGCAGGTGAGCCAGCTCCGCACCGAGCGGGGTGACGACGCTGGCGGTGTGGGTGTCGTGGTGGGTGTCGTGATGGGTGTCAACACCGATGACGGCATCGACCTGGTCTGCGAGCATGGACATGGATCGCTCCTCATAGTGATGGCGCGGTCAGGTCGACGCCGGCCTGGGAAGAGGTCACCGGAAGGCACACCCGTGACCGGTCACGCGCAACCCGCGGACATGCTCCTAATCAGGCCACACCCGGTAGGCCAGGCCGGCGCCGACGACCGCGAGGACACGTCGTTTTCAAGGCACACGTCACGCGGCCAGATCATTTCCCCGAGCCACCCGCCGTCACCGGCAACCAGCCTGACAGCAACCCAAGCCGGGCCACCAGCTACATCACAGATCGACTTCCGACGTCAGGTTCCCAGCCAGCTCACTCGATATGGGAAGCTGGCGTACGACAGTCGGGGATTGCCGCCAGTGAGTCGACACGGGGCTACTGGAGCGACGCCCCGGGCCGGGCGCGCCTCTGCAGGGGGTCGGTGTTGTTGGGTCCGGTGAGCATCCACCCCCCATGGAGGCCGGTGTCGGTGCTGTCCACTAAGTGGAACGGCGGTTTCCACCGAAGGACTCCATCGGTAGAGCTCGGTTCGGACTCCAGTGGAACATGGCTTTGGATGCAGCCAGGCTGCATAGCCGAGACCCGATTGGGACCGTACGAAGCCAGTGCTGGTCTACGGCTAATTCCCGTCGGCCAGACGTGGTCGGCGTACTTCGTCCCATCGTTCCCAGCTGTCTCTCAGCCCGAAAGCATTTACGTTGACGTCAGCACGCCCAACAAGCGCATCGGTGACGTGTTCACGTTCGTTGACCTCGATCTGGCCGTCGAAGTAATCGGCGACGGCCCCGTCACCGTTTTGGACCGCGACGAGTTCACTGCTCACGCCCAAGCGTGGCGTTACCCCCACGAGACGGTGACGACCGCCGAGACAACGTTCCATCGTGTGGCCGCCGCGCTAGCCAACTGTGAATCGCCGTTCGACGGCTCCTACCTCGGTTGGTGGAAAGCGGCTCAGCTCTAAGGCCGTGGCGTCGGCTTATAGAACTTTTCCAACCGGAGAGGCGGTGTCGGATTGCGATCCCTTCCGGACACGATGCAGCCTGCTCGCGAAGGTTTGCAACCAAGCAGCTCTCAAGGTGTCGCTGGCTCACCCGGATGTTCGTCAGCGCCTGGAGTGGTAACCGGTCGCAGCGCGCTACAGCCACAACTGCTTGGCTTCCTCGCTGTGGCTACAACGGGCTTGAGGCGACTGCAATCTGGCCGGCGTTTAGCGGTATCACTGGGGTTCCGGCGACCACAATTGTGGCGCGCTGCCAGGGCTGCTGTCGTTGGATGAAGGACAGTTCGTGGTTCATCCACTCGTGCCAGAACGCGATGCTCCGTTCGCGGTCCCCGTCGACGCCCTGCTCGATGTCGCGGGCGATGCCGCGCCGCTCGGCCTCGGCGAAGTCCGATTGCACCCATACCGTCGTGTCGATGAACGGGGCGTGTTCCCGTTGGCTCGCGCCCACCCCCTCGACCACCACGAGTCCAAGGCCCGCCGGCACCTCGATGGCTCCGACGCGGCCGTTGGCGGCCCATGCGGGCGGTCTCAGATCCACTGACTCGCCCCTGTGCAGCAACTGAAGTACGCGTAGCAGCAAGTGGCCCCAAGCAAAGTACGGTTCGCACCACGCCAAGTCGTCGGTGTGCACAACCGCTGAAGCTGGCACCGCTTCCCGCAGCCGGGAAGCCAGCGTCGACTTCCCCGCTGCTCCCCGGCCATCCCCGGCCATCCACGGCCATCCACGGCCATCCACGGCCATCCACGGCCATCCACGGCCACGATCCGCGGGCGCAGCCGCGGCTTGTCAATGGACTGGAAGACCAAATCGGCGAACTTACTTTCCTCGACCGCGCGGTAGCAGCTGGCAACGGGCTCGCCATTAGGCACCAGCATGGTCACTGCGCCATCATCGCCGGCCTCAGACCTCCTTGAACAAGCGTCTCTACACCGGACCGGTTTGTTTGCCTCAACTAGCTGGCCTGCCGGACATCCCATATGGTGCGGCACAGCAGAAGGAGTGGTCAATAGCCATCGTCACAACTGTTGAGTGGAAGTTGCGCTGCGGCGCAGAGGAAGCTGACGACCGCATCCGTACGGCTTTTGCCCAGCTAGCCCGGATCTTTCACGGGCCTTCGGTTGAGCGGTGCCGCGGCGATGTCGG
>CAXSBR010000044.1:0-12517 GCA_964236495.1 uncultured Jatrophihabitantaceae bacterium | reverse complement strand
GAGTGCAGGCAAGACCTTGTCGTATCCGGTGGGCACCGGCATACTCATGAACCGGGCCTACGGTCACGAGTGGCGCGATTGGCCAACGGTCTGTTGGCCAGTTCAGTCATCAGTCTTGACCGTCATGTGATCGACGGGCGCGCCGGCAGGCTGAACGCGGGCGGCGGCCACCGTGCTGGGTAAAAGATTTTTGGGGCAGCGCCACGGGGTTAACCCTAGGCGCTGCCCCTGCTGTGGATCGGTCTCAGTACCTGCTACCCCCGTAGCCGGACGCAGCCCTACACCCCGGGGAAGCGACTCAATAGGTTCTGACGACAAACACGACGCTAACCGACAGTTGATTATCACACCAACAGCTGAGCAGCCCCTTTTATACACACCAGCACCACGGAAACCGCAGCGTCCACAGATTTGTCTGAGCAACACTGGAACATCGGGCCGCCGGAATGTCCGTTTGATTGGTGTAGACGGCCCTCCACGCAGGATGATCACTATGTCCCGGCTACCTCCCCCCGTGGGTAGCCGGGATATTTGCGTGGCCCACCTCACACCACTGGCTCGCGCAGTGGGTGGTGTGACCGCGCAGCTCGCGTGCGACGGCGCCCGCCGTGGGACGATCTGGGCCGTGAACGAACCCGTTCCGCCAGCGCCGCGGTTTCTCACCCTCGACGACGTGGCCGCCGAACTCGCGATCAGCCGCTCCCAGACCTACGCCCTGGTCCGCGGCGGCGACCTGCCCGCGCTCAAGATCGGCGGGCGGGGCCAGTGGCGGGTAGAACGCACCGACCTCGAAACCTACATCGCCGCCGTGAAACGGGACACCGCCACCTGGGTCAGCCAACACAACCCGTTCACCGGCGCCGACGCCGACATTGACGACGAACCCGTCGGTTGACTTCTGATCATGGCCTGTATCGCGGGCGGCGCGGGCGGAGCTCGAGGGGTTGAGCGGCTGGGTAGCCGAGCGGGCTAGGGCGCGGAGTGCGGGGTGAAGGTGCCGTGGGGTAGGCCGGTGCGCCCGTCGCGGCGTGCCATCACAGCCTCGAGGTCCTCCCGCCGGTACAGCCACCGCCCGCTTTCGCTGGGTCTCGAGCCGGGCAGCAGCCCAGCCAGCCGCCACCGGGTCAGTGACCGGCGCCGCACCCCCGCCAGCAGGCACGCCTGCCCGGGGTTCAGCCACCCCTCCTCGACCGGAAGCGGTTGCCTAGGCCGGCGCCGCGGCGCTGCCCGCCGGCGCGGCGGAACGGTTACCCCGCCCGGCGCTGGTGGTGCGGCGTCGGTCAGCCGCAGCCGCGCGGTCACCGTCGCGCGGGTGACCTCCAAGGCGTCGGCGATGTCGGCGATCGACCACCGCCCAACCCGCGCGGCCTGGATCAAGCGGGCGGTACCGGTCTGGGCGGCCAGCCGGCGTTCCGGAGTGTCGGCGGCCCATTCCATCTTCCGGGCACGGCGCAGCTGCCCACGCAGGGCGTCGAATGCTTGGCTGTCACCGACCGAGTCCCGGTACGCTGCCCGCCGGGCCCGCACCGCCTCCGCCCGCGCACTCGAGGCAGGACGCCCGGGGCGCGGGGAACCGTCGGCCGTCGGCGTCACCGCGGCTGCACGCGGAGCACGCCACCGTCGCCGCTGGGCGACAGCGTCGGCGTGCCGGTGGGACACCGAGCCCGCCTGTTGAACGGCTCGGCGTGCGACGCGCGATGCGGCGGGGTCACTTGTAGAAGATCTTCACGCCGTGGTGGTGCGAGCAGGTGCCCTGGTGATGCGCGGAGTAGGAGTAGGTGCCGTCGTTGCACAACGCGGTAGCCCTACCAGGCGGGCCCGGCGAAGGACTCGACGACCGGCGTGTCCGGGTCGCGCTGGGCGTGCTGGGTTGAGGTTGGTCCGGTGCGACGGTCGGCGGTGGTGCCCGGGTGTGGGTGGGTGCGGTGGCGCTGATGCCGCGGTAGCGCTCGTAGGCGGTGTACCAGTTCGCCGCGATCGCGTTCTGCGCCGTGGCCAGTGGCACCTTGCCGGCGCAGACTAGGGCGTTTAGATGGTTCTCCACCCCGTCCTTAGTGGCATACCCCGCTCGGGAATCGGTGTTCTGGGGTTCGGGCCACAGGTTGGCGATGCTGTTGTCGCCACCCAGCTCGAGGGCAATCAGGTGGTCGACCTCGTACCCGCCGCGGGAGGTCCAGGCGACGCCGTAGCTGGCATAGACCGCCCGCCGGGTCGCCTCGCTCACCGACCGCACACCCGCGCTATAGCCGACCCGGCAGATCTGGGCCGTAGTCGCGCCTGCGAACCGGGACCCCGGCGTCCGCCGCGGATCCGGCAGCACCACCCCCGCCACCACCCGCACCCGAGCCGGCGATGCTGCTGATGTCGCTGGCGGTGTTGCCGTGCGCGGCGACACCTTCAAGTTCGCCGACGGCGAAGGTTGGTGGCTTGGCGTCGCCGAGCCCGTGACACGGCGGAAGTGGGTCGTGGCCGACGGTGGCGGCGGTACAGCGCCGCTGACAGCCGACGTCGCGGTCACCGCCGGCGGGGTCGACGCAGACGACGACACAGACATGGCCGGGGAGAGGGAGGCCGCCGTTCCCGCGACCGATCGTGCCGCCGTGCCCCGGTCCGGCGACGACAGGGTGCTTCCCACGCCGAGTACGACAACCGACGCGGCCAACGCCGTCGCGGCCCGACGCCGCGACCTTAACCGGGCCCACTGCACCTGACCGCGCACTACACCGACCAGGGCGACCACCAGCCCGGCCAGGCCGAGCAGTACCAGTACCGAACCCATCAGCGGGCCTCCACCTCGAATGGTGCAATATCGCACCAAACAGCAGCCGACGCAACACCGGCGCTGGCGGTGGACGCCGCCGCTGAGGCCGGGCATCATCGTGTCCACCCGCCGCGCTCCAGCACGGTAGATACCGATGAAGGATCTTCGATGCGTTTGTCCGCTCTCGCCGCCGCCGCAGTGATCAGCGCCTCCACCCTGGCGTCGCTGTCGACTCCTGCCCTGCCGCGAACCCGACGCTGCATTTCAGCAAGGCCTACGTCAACTCACCCGGTGCCGACACCGGCTCCAACGCCAGCCTGAACGCCGAGTACGTCGTGATCAGCAACGCCAGCGCTACCACCTCCTACAAACTGACCGGCTACACGGTGCGTGACAAGTCCGCCCACGTCTACACGTTCCCGACGTTCACGTTGAAGCCGCACGCGTCGGTGACCCTGCACACCGGGTCCGGCACCAACACCGCGACCGCCCTGTACTGGCGCTCCCGCGCCTACATCTGGACCAACACCGGCGACACCGCCTACCTGAAAAACACCGCCGGCACCGTCAAAGACTCCTGCAGCTGGGGCAGCGTCGCCAGCTACGTCACCTGCTGACCCGCGCTCGCCCGTGGCCCGGTGCGGACGCCACGGGCGTGAAGAGACGTACGCCAATCAAACGAGCTATGCACCGTCGTTGCCACCGGATGAGGGAATGGATCATCCTCTGCAGGCGCGGGCTCAGAGTGGGTTAGTGGCAGGTGCGAGTGGGTCGGCGGTGGCAGGTGCGGTGAGGTCGCCGCTGCCGGTGCCGTCCTCGGGGGCGGTGCTGGCAGCAACAGCTAACGCGGTCTTGCGGCGACGAAACACCAGCCCAGCGGCGGCGGGTACGGCCGCCAACGCCACAGCGCGCATCCAGTGCCGGTTGGCGACGTGGCCCAGCGCGGCGTCAAGGCTGAGCCGGCCGGGTCCGCTCAGCGCGAGCGCAGCCGCGGTCAACCCGAGCACCGCGGGGTACTCATAGCCGCCGTCCTGGGCGAAAAACCCGTTGTCCTTATGCATCGACGACGCGACCGCCATCGTGCCCGGCCGCGGCCGCGCCCGCGGCCGGAGTGGCCAGACCGAGCGCAAGCAGGGTGCCGCCGCCGGCCTCACCCAGGCCGGCGAGCACGGCGTTAACCCGGCCAGGCGTGAAACCGACGGACTCGAAGAACGCACCCGTACCGGCCAGGCCGGCACCGCCGAACCAACCGAACAGCTTCTGCGTCCCGTGCGCAGCCAGCGTGGCTCCCACCCCGACCCGTAAAGCGAGCAGACCCAGATCGCGGGAGTCCGTCTTCGGCGTTGCCGGTACCAGCACCACTGCACGGCGAAATTCCATGCGCCCACACTAGGCGTGCGCTCGGGCCCCATGCAGTCGGCCCAACAAGCCTGCGTCCCCCCGATCTGAACACCGTTCACAGTGCCTGGTGTTCGCCCGTCTCAACGGCTCCGCGGTTTCCACTGACGTGGCAGCGACCGTCAGCAGCGCAAAACCGGGCAACGTTGTCCAGCCGGTTCCATCCAGCGCCGTCACGTGCTCCTGCGGCCGTGCCGCAGGACGGTGTCGATGAAGTCGGCGAAGGCTTCGACGTCGGAGCGGGTCAACTGCCCGCCGGCGGCTCCTCGGTCCAGGTCCTCCAGCATCAGACGTCTGGTATGGGCGCGGGGCGGTCAAAGTTCAGCGCTCGAGGCAGGCCGCCTCAGGCGAGACGAAGCGTCTACCGGTGGCCTCACCACAGACTGCTCAGTCCTCGACCCGCGGGAACGACGCCGCCCAGGTAAGCGCGCCTTCCGGCCGCACCGAGCCCGGACGATCGTCCCGCTGGCGTGCACAACCCCGTCGTCACCCCACCGCAGATAGCTCGCCGCAACCAGCATCACCACGTGGTTGAACCGGTGACCCACCATCAGCCGACACCGCCAGCCGTCATCGCCGACAGATGTGCACTGGTAGAGGTCCAGCTCCTGCGCCCGGCGCCCCGGGTCGGCCTTGGCGGCGATTAGTCGCCCCAGCGTAGCCTTGGCAGCGTTCGGATTGCTCGAACATGTGGCGATAATTTATATTATGACAAATAACCCAGTCGTTGTTGCAACTGATGCATGACGATCCCTCGCCTCGTGACGGGTCGGTAGAGGTCGGATTCGAGTCGCTGGAGTCCGCCGCCTCGCTGGGTGATTGGGTGTGTCAGCGCTCTGATTCGGTCGGACGACCTACCGCCTGAGTGGGACAATCGCCGGTATGACTGCTTCCGGGACGGTTCCGGCCGCGGCCGGCTACACCGCGTACCCCGATCTGGATCCGAACGCCGGCGAGCCGCCGATCACCGATCTGTCGGAGTTGTAGATTCACCGTAAGCGCCGCGCAGCGTTGGCATACCGGGTGTTCGGTGGACTGCATTACGGTTCGCTGGGCGACGGGCACATCACCGCGCGTGACCCTGAGCGACTGGACCATTTCTGGCTCGCCCGCAACGGAGTTCCGTTCAACCACGTCACCGTCGAGGACCTGGTGCTGGTCGCCCCGGACGGACGCCTGGTGGAAGGACGAGGCTGGATCAATCCGGCCGCGTACTTCATCCACCACCCGGTGCACGAAGCGCGACCCGACATCGTCAGCGCCGCCCACACCCACACCCCGTACGGCACGCCGTTCGCCGCGCAAGGCCGCCTGCTGCAGCCCATCTCGCAGGAGTCGTGCACCTTCTACGACGATCACGCCCTGTTCGACGACGGCGCGGTCGACATCGGTTCCACCGAGGGTGGTAAACGCATCGCTGCAACCATGGGCGGTGGCAAGGCGGTGATCCTGCGCAACCACGGACTGCTCACCGTCGGTGCGTCGGTCGATTCCGCCGTCGGGTTCTTCCTGCAGATGGAACGCGCGGCCGAGGTGCACGTGAAGGTCCCCGATGCCCGGCCGATCGACGACGAGGCCGCTCGGTACGCCTACGACGGGCTGGGTGGCGAGACCACCGGGTGGCAGCTGTTCCAGTGGCTGCTGCGCACGCTGGTGCCCGATCCCACCGTCGTCGGCTGAACACCGGCGCCCCGATTTCGGGCGCCACTGACCCGCGGCTGTAACAGGCGGTGTGCGAGGCTGTGCCTTCCTCGATTCCGAGCCTGCTGGGAGCCGCCCGTGTCCACAGTCGAACGCTCTGATTCCGTCAGCGCCGCCGGCGGTGGCCTGCACCGCGAGTTGAAGGTCGCCGACGCGGCGGCGTTCTCGATCGGGCTGGTCGGGCCGGTCGGTGGGATGGCGTTGCTCGGCGCCGGCGCCGCCGGTCTGCTGGGAACCGGCGCGACCTGGGCGTTCCTGTTCGCCATTATCGGGGTGGGCCTGGTGGCGTACGGGTTCATCAAGCTTTCCGGATTCATCTCCCACACCGGCTCGGTGTACGCGCTAGTCCGTAAAACCTTGGGCCCGCACGCCGGTTTCATCGCCGGCTTCGCCCTGTTCGGCGCCTACATGACGATCGGCACCGGCTCGACGATCGAGATCGGCCTGTTCCTCGACCCGTTCCTGCACGGCATCCACCTGATCAGCCCGGCGACCGAGTGGATCTGGACGGCCCTGATCGCAGTTGCCGTCGTCATCGCGTTGTCGTTCACCGAGATCCGGCTGATCACCCGGGCCTTGCTGATCTCGGAGCTGATCGGCGCGGCCCTGGTCGCGCTGCTGAGCGTCGTCATTCTGGTACGAACCGGCACCGGGCACGCACCGGGTGGACACACACTGTCCTGGCATTTCCTGTCCCTGCCCAGCGGAACTGGCGTCAGCACCATTGCCGGCGCCGCGGTGTTCGGGTTCCTCGCCTTCGCCGGCTTCGAAGGTGCCGCCGCACTGGGTGAGGAAACAGCCGACCCGAAGCGCGAGATCCCTCGCGCCATCCGGATCGCAGTGGTCATAGTGGGGGCTTTCTTCCTGCTCACCATCATCGCCCAATCCGTGGGCTACGGAACTGACGCAGCCGGTGTCAAAGCTTTCGTCGGCGGCTCCACCTACGGCGATCTGGGTGGCTCCTACATCGGCACCGCCTACGGCGTGACCTTAGACTTTCGTCGCCAGCGTCAGCCTGTTCGCGATCACACTGGGCACCATCAACGGCGCCGCGCGGGTCGCCTACGCCCTCGCCCGCGACGCGGGCGGCCCCCAACCGCTGGTGAAGCTGTCCAAGCACGGCGCGCCCCTGCCAATGCTTATCGCCGTCAGCGCCGCAGTGGTCGTGTTCATGATTGCCCAACGCCTGGCCGGCACCGGCGTCGTCAACGCCACCTTCTACTGGCTCACCCTGGGCAGCATCGCCCTGCTCGTTGCCTACGCCCTCGCCACAGTGGGCGCGCTGCGGTTCCTGTTCCTCGACGGCGCGCGCAAAGCTCCGCAGTGGCAGATCATCATTCCGATCGCCGGACTGGCGTTCGTGCTCTACACGATCTACAAGAACGTCATCGGCGTGCACGGGCCCTACCGGTACTTCCCGCTGTGGGTCGCGCTGTGGCTCATCCTCGCCGCCGCCCTCGTAGCCGGCGTGCCCGGACTCACCGGACGCGTTCGCCAACACCTCACCACCCAACGCGACTGAACCTTCAGGGTGGACCCCCGCTCACACAGAATTCAGGGCGTCACCGGATCCACCCCGCTGTCGCTGATCGCGGCGAAGGACTGCGGCGTCGCGTCGAACTGCTTAACCCCGGCGACGCCCAGCGACAGCGTGTCTGGCCAAATCCGCCCGTCGGCCGGTAAGCGACCTTATGTCAAGTAGATCGCTCACAAATAGAAGGGGCACAGCTGCGACGGGGCCGGCGGTTCCGAGCAGCGGTAATAGCGCAGCGCAAAGCTGGGCCAAGATCTTCACCTCGTCACGGACCAAGGGCGCTACCCGGTGGCGGCTAGATCCGGTGTGCGCAGCGTTTCCAGATAGAGCGAATGGACACGATGCGCGACATGGACGATCATTCGGCAACAGCGCGACGTCCGTCGGGGAGGGTCTGTGCCGTCCAAGAAGGTCGTCAGATTTTACGAGGCGACGACGATCGACCAGAAAGACAACGTCAAGACGATGGACTCCCGCTTTTGGTCCACCCTGCTCAAGAACCTTGGTACCGAGCCACACACTGCCCGCATCTTCACCTACTCCGGCACGGAGTACTACGGCGAGGCTAAGCGCGGAAAGACGCCAGCCGTCGCGTACCTCTATGCGGGGCGCCTGCGTGGCCGCGACGACTGGCCCGATACGTTCGACTCCACATCTGGCGTGGTGTCCGAGCTGCAACTCGCGGGCCAGTTGGTCGAACCCACATATATCGTGCCCTTCGGCAACAACAACTACTGCGCCGTCATGACGCCCCGAATCGGCGGTCTACACCCGAGCGCGCTGGAGTCCTGGCTTACTGCGGCGTTGGGCCTTACCACCACCGGAGACCGCATCGAACTTCGCCCTCTTATCAACACCGATGTCGCAACAAAACTGGACAACGTGGCGGTTGGTGTGACCAAACTATCGGTCCGGTTCCCCGCCGGCACTGACTTCCCACCGCAGGCTGACCGCGGGGGCGGCGACGTCGGAGAAGCCATGCGTGTAGCTGCAGCAGGGACCACGGCCGACATGTCTGCAGAGGTGGTGTACAGCTTGGGGCACTCCCGGGGAACCGCGGCCGCCCGTACTAGCCTGCTGACAGCGGCGCGATGGATCGTGCGACGCAACTACGCCGATAAGGCCACCGTGTCCATGCTCATCCCGCAGACAGACGCCGACGGTGAAACCCTCCGCACCGAGAGTCATGACTTGATCAAGGACCGCGTCACCTATCAGGTTTCGATGGCCACCGCGGAGGGTCAGCCGCCGTTGGAAAAGTCAGTACTTAGTGCTATCCAAGACGCCATAGACCGGTACCGGCGAGAGCACTAGAGCGTCGTCGGTCGCCTGAGTAGCCAGAGGGGGTGCACCGTTGAGCGCCGCCAACAGCAAATATCCCATCCCTCGATGGGCGCGCGACCGGCCCATGTGGTTGAGCGCCGCGCTCCTGGTGCTCGTCATCGCACATGCCTTCCTCGCTACCCACCTCTGGCCGTGGCTCTGGCCCGGCCGCCGCCTGATCCAGCCAGAACGCGCTGGCGACGCGTCGGTGCTCTTCCTCGGAGCGGCGACCGTGGCTGCGCTAACCGGTGGATTCGCCGGCGTTGTCATCGTCTTTGGTCTTAGCACCACTAGCGATCGCTTCCGTAAAATGCGCATCCTTGGCGGTGAGCGCCTTCAGGCGAACTGGACGTCAGTCGTAGCCCTAAGCATGCTGTCCGCTGGACTGAGCGTTGCCGCCGCGTTCATGCGACTGATCGACACGCGGGGGTGGATCTGGACGTTCGAGCTTGCCGTCTTGTTCATCACGCACGCTTCGGCAAGACTGGTCTACTTGCTCCGTCGTCTCTCCTCAGTCGTGATGGCGGACGATGAAGCGGAGCAGGAAAAAGCGGACCAAGTGTCCATCGAAGACGTCCTTCGTCATCGGCCTCGATGGTCGGCATGACTGAGTGCAGCACGGTGCCGGCGGCGCGGGCCAGGCCCCCGACGCTGATGGTGCCAGCTTCTCCGATCGGGAACAGATAAAGAATCATCCGCGGTCTGGGAGACCCTTCCGGAAGGAAGCTAGGCGTTACCCAGATTCTGCGCGATCTTGGCTTGACGTTCAGACTCACGCTGCTGAAGCTGGGCAGCTTTTTCGGTCGCCTCCTGCTGAGCATTCTCGGCGGTAGCCTGGGCCAGCAAGTTGGCGTTGTCCTGCTGGGCTTTCTGGAAAGCGTCCATGGCGGCGGTCCCCTCCTAGATTGAGGCACCAATTTTTACTCCAGAGGACGACCGTGGTCAACGGCTACCGGTGGCTCAGAAACACCTCGTTCGTGGCCTACTCGAGCGCGCTGAAATCAACGCCGTCAAAACGGCCCGCCGACACGGCAAAGGCTGAAGCGACATCGCGACCATGCTGCACATGACCCGTCAATCGGCTTGGGAACGCTGGCACGACGTTGACACCACCGATCCCACCACAACGCCAGCTCCGGCCTGAGCACCTCCCCACGCAGCTATCGGTCGCGGATAATTTCAACAGCGTCAGTGAAGCCGTACCGATCGACTAGGGTGTCGAGAATTTGGTCAATGCTGTGCGCTGGGTTACGGAACCGCTCAGCCATCTTTTGGACAGCACGGACGGCCGCGGCCGGATTGATAGCAACGGTGTTGTGCGCGAACTCGGCCGGCGTTTGCAGCTGGATGGTCGAAGGGATCAACGCAACGGGCATGTCCCGGAAATTCCCGGTGACAATCAGGCCGGCTCCGCCGATTTCTGCGGCCGCCACCACATGCTCGTCATCTGGGTCGGGCAAGCCGTAGCTTCCTTCCAGCTTCGCCCACCCCGCCACCTCGGCGTCATCGAATGCTTGTCGCATCTGCTCGATGAGATGGACGGCGCGTCTGCGCGCTTCGTCGGGAGCGGCGCCGCGGTCGATGAGCTTGAGCGCCTCGTTCTCCCCAACTTCGTCCAAGATCGCCGAACTCCACAGGGGCCGGTAAGAACCCTCGATGGCCAGAGACAAGAGGAAATCGCGTTGCAGGCTCGGCCACAACACGCATGAGTCCAAGATCGCTGCGAACACCCGAGAAGTTTGTCAGGTCCTCACAGCGAAATCAGCCCGTGGTGGTGCCGTCGTTCCGGCGACGCTGCGCCGCCTGTCGCTTGGCCTCACGGAGACGGGCAAGCGTCACATCAAGGCTGTCTTCTTCCTCGATGTCAATTGACGTGGCAGCTAGCGCCGCGTACTGCGCTTCACGCCGACGCTCGCGGTAGGCCAACACATCAGCAAGCAACACACGCCGATGGGTCCTGACCTGCTCGTACGCGATGCCGCCCTCATCGAGGATCTTGACCACCGTCGGACGGCTGATCCCCAGTAGATCTGCCGCTTGCTGAGTGGTCAGGGTCATGACCTGCGGAGCCACCGTAACCGCAAGGCCTGCGCTGAGCGCGGCAACCACCTGCCGCAGCACCCGGTGGATCTCCTCAGGGATCTCGACCTGCTCGCCTTTGCCAGCTCCGACCAGCAAGTAGCGCGCCGCAATGCGGTCACGTCCAGCCGCTTCGTGCGCGGCAAGGAAATCACGCACCTCAGCCAGATCTTCGATGTCCTCGGGAAGATAGGTTTCCTGAGCCGACTTTGCTGCTGTAGTCATCACACGCTCCTCTATACGAATGTAGTGTAACGCGTTTCGTTTCTTCCGTCTAATCCGCTTACGAGCTGGGACTAACTGACTGGGATCGAGTCCACGCGTGACAGCCCGGGTGCAGCTAGCGACCCCCGTCCTGAGCGTGAGCTGCCTATGGGCAAGCTCGACCTGCAGGCGCCGCAGTTCGTTCTGCTCCGCCAGACCCCGCCTGAACGCACTACAAGCGTGTAATTCGGGGCTAGGTAGGCCACTTCAACGCCTTCCCATCCCCAGTCAAGTGTTTGTCATCCTGCCTCAACGTCCAACTCAACCTCTCCATGGTTGCGTGCTCCGCCCTGCACATGGATACTGATAGCATCGATCGTGTTAGCCGCCGGTCCGAAGGGAGTGTCCGATGGCCTTCGTAGTTTTTCAGAAGTCGTCAGCCCCGGTGTCCAAAGTCCCCACTGTGACGGTGCAGAAGCGCGGGTTGCTCTCGTTGAACCGGGCGGCACACGCGCTCATAGGATCCCCAGACTTTGTCGAGCTACTCTGGGACGGTGAGCGCCGGATCATCGGCTTGAGACCGACATCGGAAAGCAACCCCAACGCCTACCCCGCACGGCCGCAGTCGGCATCACCCAACAAGGGGCCGATCCTGGTAGCCGGCAGCATCTTCACTCGCTACTACGACATCAACACTGACGAGTCCAGGCGATGGATCGTTAGCGCGCAAGACAACATTTTGTGCGTTGACCTGACCAAAGACTCGCAGAAGGCGAGCAGTAATAGAACCGCCGGTCGACGCACCCGTGTGAGTGCATCGACCGGCGACTAAGCACCTCTCATCCACGACTTGGTCTGTCGGAGGTGAGAGGCTCCTGGAAGGGGGGCGAGCGGGGTCGGTAGCTAGCTGCCGACCCCGTTCTCGTTGTACGAGTTTCATTCTAGTCGCGCGCGCCCACCGACTAGCAAGAGCCGATAGGGCGTTCCGGACTTCGTCAACCCACGGCTACGGACACCCTCGCCGGCGACGACCCGACATCGTTACCGAGGGTCAGACGACCTTCGATGTGCAATCGCTACGGCGTGCAATCGCATTTGACCTCCGACTCCGCACACGCCCCAGCTTCTTCAAACATTTACTGAACCTGTCGTGACTTTCGAAATCGCATGAGGACTCTGCGCCATCCGAACCCCCGAGTCGTTCAAGGTGCTGCTCAAGGAGCTGCAGAACGCGCGGCCGAGGTGCACGTGAAGGTCCCCGCACCGAGCAGCAGCGTGCTCAAAAGGTGAACAGGGCCGGCCCAACGCTCGTAGTGCACCGGTGTAATCGAGCAAATCCCGCCGCATAATTGCCTAAAGACCAGGCCAACGTCCTCACGGCGTCCTTGGGCGACGGCGCCAGGTGCGGTGGGCGTACGTACCAGTCGAGGTGGCAAGTGCGGTACAGCGTTGGAGGGGGTCAATGTCCGTGGCCATGGCAAAGTCCCCGGTAGTGGCCGGGTTGAGGTCCCCGCTGG
>CAXSBR010000043.1:0-12924 GCA_964236495.1 uncultured Jatrophihabitantaceae bacterium | reverse complement strand
CGCAGGTGCTCGCTCATCTCCTCGGGCCCGGTGGCGCAGTTCAGGCCGATGTAGTCGATGCCCAGGGGCGCCAGCGCAGTAAGTGCGGCACCGATCTCTGATCCGAGCAACATCGTGCCGGTGGTTTCGACGGTGACGTGAGCGAGGATCGGCACCGGGCGGCCCAACTCGGCGATTGCTCTCTTCGTGCCGATGATTGCGGCCTTGGCCTGCAGAAGGTCCTGCGCGGTCTCCACCAGAATCGCGTCCGAGCCGCCCTCGATCAGCCCGGCGGCGGCCTGTTGATACGCATCGCGAAGCAGTGCATACGGCGCGTGGCCCAGGGAGGGCAGCTTGGTGCCCGGGCCCATGGACCCCAGCACCCAGCGGGGCGCGCCGGCGGTGCTGTGCTCATCGGCCACGTCGCGGGCGATTCGCGCTCCGGCGAACGCAAGCTCGTGGATGCGTCCGGCGATGTCGTACTCGGCAAGGTTGGCGAAGTTGGCGCCGAAGGTGTTGGTCTCCACCATGTCGCTGCCGGCGTCGAAATACGCGGCGTGCACGCCGGCGACGACGTCGGGACGGCTGACGTTGAGGATCTCGTTGCAGCCTTCCAGTCCCTGGAAATCGTCCATGCTCAAATCGGCCGCCTGCAGCATCGTGCCCATCGCGCCGTCAGCGACCAGTACCCGCTCATTCAGGGCAGCAAGCAGCGACGACGACGGTGCAGACATGCCCCCGAGCTTACCGGCGGCGGTCGGTACAGCTGCGGCATTCAGTCGCTCGCAGTGGGTGGTCGCCACGGACGACACCGACGGCGCGCTCAGCTGAGGTCGACCGACGGCGCCGTAGTCTGTCGGCAATGATTAGCGCGGCTGCAGGTATGCCCAGAGGTATGGCCAGCGGAGTCGCCAGCATGCCTGGAACGGGAAGGACGACGTGAGCAGCTTCGAGTGGCCCAAGCTCGACAACGCCGTGCTCATCGCCGCGTTCGAGGGGTGGAACGACGCCGGCAACGCCGCCACCGACGCCTTGGAACATTTGGAACAGATCTGGTCGGCCACGGTGCTCTACGAGCTCGATCCGGACCCGTACTACGACTTCCAGGTGAACCGGCCCACCGTCGCCTTGGAGGACGGCGTCACCCGCGAGATCACCTGGCCCACCACGCGATTGTCGGTCTGCCGACCTCCCGGTGCGGCCTTCGACGTCATCCTGATGCGCGGTATCGAACCCAACATGCGCTGGCGATCCTTCTGCGACGAACTGCTGGAGGCGATCCAGGGCCTGGGCGTGACGATGGTCGTCACCATGGGTGCGCTGCTGTCCGACACTCCGCACACCCGTCCGACGCCGGTGACCGGCACGTCCTACGACGAGGAGTCAGCGACGCGGTACGGGCTGGAACGCTCCCGCTACGAGGGCCCCACCGGCATCGTGGGAATTCTGCAGAACGCGTGCGTGGCCATCGGGCTGCCGGCGCTGTCGTTCTGGGCCGCGATCCCGCACTACGTCTCCCAGTCGCCCAATCCGAAGGCGACCCTGGCGCTGCTGCACCGGGTGGAGGACACCCTCGACCTGGCTGTCGATCTGGGCGAGCTACCCAAGGACGCCGTGGAGTGGCAGAAGCTGATCGACGAAATGGCCGCCGAGGACGACGAGGTGTCAGACTACGTCCGCAATCTGGAAGACCGCGAAGAGGTCGACGAGCTCAAGGAAACGTCGGGTGACACCATCGCCCGGGAGTTCGAGCGGTACCTGCGCCGGCGCGACGGCGACGGCCCGCCCGGCGGAAGCCGCGGTCCACGGCCCAAGCCGGGCGCCTGAGCCGCTGACTTTGCACTGCTGACGCCTGGCGGCCCCGCGCGGGCATCGCCGTTAGAGCGCGATGCCGAGCAGTGCGTCGACCAGATCACGAACCTCTACACCGGCGGCTTGCTCCGTGCCGTCGCTGTCGCTCGGGGCAGCGGCGTCGGTGCCGGTCGCCCAGTCGTCGATCGCGGCGATGGCACGGGTGGTGTCCAGGTCGTCGGCCAGTGCCGCTCGAACCTCGGCCCGCACCGGCGCTGGATCAGCGGCATGTGGGGATTGCACCGCCGCTCGCCAGCGCGCCAAGCGCGCTTCAGCGGTAGGCAACCGGCCGCCGGTCCACTCCCGGTCGGCGCGGTAATGCCCGTCGAGCAGGGCCAGCCGGATTGCCATCGGATCGACGCCGGCGCCGCGCAACTTGGAGACGAAAACCAGGTTGCCGCGCGACTTGCTCATCTTCTCCCCGTCCAGCCCGATCATGCCGGCGTGCACGTAAGCCCGCGCGAACGGGCGCTTGCCGGTGAGGCTGACGGCATGGGAGGCGGAGTGCTCGTGGTGCGGGAAGACGAGGTCCGAGCCGCCGCCTTGCACGTCGAAGGACATGCCCAGCCGGTTCAGCGCGATCACCGCGCACTCGATGTGCCATCCGGGTCGACCCGGACCCAGCGGACCAGGCCACGACGGTTCGCCGGGACGCTCGCTACGCCACAGCAGCGAGTCCAGCGGGTCCTGCTTGCCCAGCCGCTGTGGGTCGCCACCGCGTTCGGCGAACAGTGTCAGCATCGCGGCGCGGTCCAGGCCTGACTCGCTGCCGAAACCAGGGTCTGCAGACACCGGGTAGTAGATGTCGTCGTCCACCTGGTAGGCCGCGCCTGCCGCCAGCAAGGATTGGACAGCGTCGACAACCTCGGCCACCGATTCGACCGCGCCGATGTACTCGTCGGGGGGCAGGACGCGCAGCGCAGTCATGTCGTGGCGGAACAGTTCGATCTCTCGGGCGGCGAGGGCGCTCCACTGCTCGCCGGTGGTGGCCGCGCGTTCGATCAGCGGGTCGTCGACGTCGGTGACGTTCTGTACGTAGGTGACGTTCTTGCCCGCGTCAAGCCAGAGGCGCTGCACCAGATCGAAGGCGAGGTAGGTGGCGGCGTGGCCCAGGTGCGTGGCGTCGTAGGGAGTGATTCCGCAGACATACAGCGATGCGTGCGACCCCGGCGCTGCCGGGGTCAGCCGGCCGCTGGCGGTGTCGTACAGCAACAGCTCCACCGACGTGCCGGGTAGTCGGGGAACAGGGGGCCGGCTCCATGCGCGCATCCGGTAACCGTACGAGAGGCGCGCAGGGAGTCAGCGCGTGCCGGTAGCGATCAGCGCGAGATGGACTTTCCCGGGCCGAAACGCATGTAGGCCAGCAGCACGATCACCGCGCCGATGATCGACCCGATCCAGCCCGCGGGCTGAAGCGCGCCCTGGCTGTGGTCCTTGTTGAAGATGAGGTAGCCCAGTAAGCCACCGAGCAACGAACCCACGACACCGACAGCGATTGTCGGCCCGATGCCGATGGCCTGCCTACCGGGCACGATGGCGCGAGCGATGAAGCCGGCAACGAGGCCGAGAACGAGAATGCCGACGATGGTGCTGATCATGACAGTGCTCCTTCGGATAACGTGCCGGCCCGGTCGGGACGGCAACGCAACAGCGTGCGCACACCGTATCCCGAAAAAGTGTGACTGCCGGGAAATGCCAAACGGCGGCGGCGTCGGCAAAGCCCGCCACATCGGCCAGACTGGAGCGATGCGCGCGCAGCTGGTGACCCAAACGCGCCTCGTCCGGGCGTCCGCCGAAGACATTTTCGACGTCCTCGCCGATCCGGCGCGCCACGCCGACATCGACGGCTCGGGTTCGGTGCGCAGCGCCCGCAGCGGAAACCCGGTGCGGCTCTATCTGGGCGCCCGCTTCGGGATGGACATGCGCCTGGGCGCTTCGTACCGCATCACCAACGAGGTGGTCGAATTCGAGGAGAGCCACCGGATCGCCTGGCGGCACTTCAACGGCCACGTCTGGCGCTACGTCCTGACTCCGGCGGCTCCTGCGGACGGCGCCGGATGGGCGGACTCGGACGGAGGTGATCAGGGGGCGACGCTCGTCACCGAGCAGTGGGACCCTACGCCGGCCCGTCACCGGGTCGCGCTGGGCCTGCTCGGCTTTCCCCGTCGCAACCGACGAGGCATGCGGGCGACGTTGGAACGGCTTGCCGCAGCAGTCGAGCCGTAAGCCAGCAGGCCTCTGCGCCCTGACCGGACTGAATCAGAACGGCGGCCAGGGCACCGGCGGGCGGTGCCGCGAGGGCTGGGGCAACACGCAGTGGCGCACCAACCGGTCGAGGCGTTGCCGGGTCCGCCGCACCTCGAGGGTGGTCAGCAGCTCACTCAGCGGCTCGGCGAGCAACCGGTCGAAGTCGCGGCGCAACCGCGACAGCGTGTCCAGCTCGCCGTCATCAATGGGATCGCCGGCCCAGTTCCACAGCACTGTGCGCAACTTGTCCTCGGAGTGGAAGCTGATGCCGTGATCGATGCCGTACACGTGCGACGGGGAGTCGGGCAGGATGTGGCCACCCTTGCGATCGGCGTTGTTGATCACAGCGTCGAACACGGTGGTCGGATAGAGCACCGGTGAGCTGGCGCGCAACAGGGAGCGGACGTCGACGGTGTCGTCGGTGTCGATCCAGAGCTGGACCATGCCACGCCCGTACGGCCCGTTCCGCAGCACCGTCGGAGGCACGATTGTCCAGCCCGCCACTCGGGAGACGGTGAACGCGGCAACCTCGCGCTCGGCCAGAGTGCCGTCGGGGAAGTCCCACAGCGGCCGTTCGCCGGCGATCGGTTTGTACACCGCGCCGGCCGCGACGCCCTCGTGCTCGGCGCGCATGTAGAGCGTGGCGTTGGAGGCGTCCACGAGCTGGCCCTCCAGCGTCAACTCAGCCCGGGAGAGGAACTCCAGCGCGTCGTCAGCTGGCATCACGAGCGGCGGCGTCAGGCCGGTGGCCTCGTCCAGCGCGTCGATCTCGTCGCCAGTTATGTCGTCGTCGATCTCGTGCTCGTGGGGGCGCGGCGAACCTTCAGGCTGTGCCAATGGATGCCCCGCGGCGATAACCGTTCTGGCGCGGGCAGATGTGGCCCTGGGGGTCCAAGGGCAGCGCGCACAGAGGGCAGGGCGGCCGGCCGGCGGCCAGGATGCGCCGCGCCCGCTCTGCGAACGCCAGCGCGACGTCAGCGGGTAGCCGAACGCGCAGTGCGTCCGGGCCCTCGGCCACGTCTTCGAGCAGGGTGTCCTCGGCGGTGTCGGGGTCCTCGGCAGGTGCCTGGGCCTCTATGAGCACCTCGCCGGTGTCGGAGTCCCAGGCCAAGCCGAGGGCCGCGACGCGGAACTCCTCGTCGATGGGCTGGCTGAGCGCCTCGGTGTCGGTGGGCGCGGCCGGCGGAACCGGCAGCCCGGTGCGCTCGGCCACCTGCGTCATCATCTGCTCGAGGCGCTCGGCGAGCACCTGAACCTGCTGTTTCTCCAGCGCGACACTGATCACCCGCACGCCAGCGGTGGCCTGCAGGAAGAACGTCCGCTCACCGGGCAGACCAACGGTGCCGGCGATGAAACGATCCGGCCGTTCGAAGTAGTGCAGATTTCGAGGCATCTGCTTCATCGTAACGGCGCATTGTTGAGCGTGCGCTCGCCATGGCCGTTCAAGCGGGGACGCATCCAGAGGGCCTCCGGCTCACCCGCACCGGCTCACTGCGCCAGCTCACGGCACCGGCTTACGCAGCATCGGCTCACACAGCATCGGCTCACACAGCATCGGCTTACACAGCACCGGGGCCGGCGCCACCACCCACGCTGGCATCGGTGGCGCCTGCCGTTCGTCGGCGTCCGCGCTTTTTTACCGGGGCGAGGAAGGACAGGTCGCTGCCGGTGTCGTTGACCTTGAGGACGAAGGGGCGAGAATCGGTGTAGCGGATGATCGACACCGAGCAAGGATCGGCGACGATGCGCTGAAACTGGTCCAAGTGTGTTCCCAGCGCGTCGGCGACGATCGCCTTGATGACATCACCGTGGCTGCACGCGAGCCAGACGGCGTCGGCACCCAGCTGCCGGTCCCAGTCCCGCACCGCGTGCACCGCCCGGGCCTGGGTGTCGTGCAAAGCCTCACCGTTGGGAAAGATCGCGGCGCTGGGCTGCTGCTGGACGACCTTCCACATCGGTTCCTTGGCCAGATCTTTGAGGGCTTTGCCGGTCCAGTCGCCGTAGCGGCACTCTACGATGCGCTCGTCGACATGCCAGGCCGGTTGGGCGCCGGTTGCTCGTTGGGCCTCGAGTACGGCATCGGCGGTGTCCAGGCACCGGTCCAGCGGGCTGGTGACGATAGCGGTGAGCGGCACGACGGCAAGTCGAGCGGCGACAGCTCGGGCCTGTTGGACGCCGCGCTCGTCCAAGTGCAGGCCCGGTGTGTGGCCGGCCAGAACCGGCCCCGTCATCGCCGTCAGGCCGTGGCGCAGGAGGATCACTGTGCTCATATCCGGTCTCTCCCTCCTAGCGCGCTGAGAGCACGTGCGTGCTCAGCAGAACCAGCAGCAGCACGCCCATCGCGATGCGGTAGTAGATGAAGACGAACGTCGAGTGCCGGCTGATGTAGCGCAGCAGCCAGGCAATCGAGGTCAGACCGACTCCGAAGGACACGATCGTCGCCACGACGGTGACGCCCAGACCCGGTGCGCCCTTCTCGCCTATCTTGCGCAGCTCGAACAGCCCCGAGGCCACCACGGCCGGAATGGACAGCAGGAAGGAGAACCGCGCCGCGGTCGGTCGGTCCAGTCCGCGAAACAGCCCGGCGGTGATCGTTGCACCCGAACGCGACACCCCCGGCACGAGTGCCAGCGCCTGGGCCAGGCCCACCGCGGTGGCGTCGGTGAGGTTGAGGTCTTCCTCACCTCGGGTGCGCGTGCCGACCTTCTCCGCCGCCGCGAGCACCAGCGCCAGCACGATCAGCGCCGAGGCGATCAGCCACAGGTTGCGGGCGCCGGTCTCGATGGAATGGCTGAAGGCCAGCCCGAATACACCGACCGGGATCGTAGCCAGGATGAGGTACCAGCCCATCCGGTATTCCAGGTTTCGGGCGCCGGCGTCGAACAGGCCGCGAAACCAGCCGACGACGACGTGCAACAGTTCACGCCAGAAGTACAGGACGACGGCACACACAGTGCCCAGCTGGATCACCGCCGTGAACGCCGCACCAGGATCCTTCCAACCGAAGAAGGCTTGCACGATGCGCAGGTGGCCCGTCGAGGAGACCGGCAGGAACTCGGTCAATCCCTGGACGACGCCGTAGACCAGCGCTTGGAAGAGGTTCACTTACTTGCTCCGATGATCGCTTGTGCCCACCCCGACGATGCGGCTGCTGCCGCGTTGGGTGACGCAGGTGGCACCGGCACACCGTACCGGCGCGCGCGGCGACTAGGCAGCTCAGCGCACGACAGCGCAGCCCCGGACAGCACCCGACAGCGTGGAACAGCGCAGAAGAGCTCAGTGCAGCGCACTCGCCGCTAGGGTGCATCGACGTGGACCAACGACGGGCGGGGCGGACCGGGTTGCGCCTGTCGGTTCTCGGTCTGAGCACCCGCTCATGGGGTCGGCACGTGGACTCCGACGCCGCGTCCACCGCTCTGGCGAGCTTCCGCGATGCCGGCGGCACGTTCGTCGATACGACGTCTCTGCAGCCGGCGGCCGTGGCAGCCGCTACGGGTGCTCGCGAGGAGGCGCTGTCACGCGGCGAGTCGATGCTGGGAGCGTTGCTCACTGGCGACCGCAACGCGATGACCGTCGCCGCCGGGCCGCCCACGACTGTTGCCAACGGGTGCGGCGGTGCTTCGCGCTCGGCGCTGCTGGGCGCATTGACCGACACGCTGCGTCGGTTGCGGTGTGACTACGTCGATCTCTGGCAGGTGCCGACGGCGCCACCGGCCGCAGCCCGCGGCGCGCGCCCGCCTGGAGAGCCTGCGGCGGGCGTGCCGATGGAGGAAACGCTGGCCGCACTGGACAGCGCGGTTGCCAGCGGCAAGGTGCGTTACGTCGGGTTGTCCGAGCCGGTGGCGTGGCGGCTGGCGCGGGCGGCGACGTGGCAGCAGGCGTGGCCCGGCCGAACCCCGATCGCCGCCGATCAGCTGACGTACTCGTTGCTGGACCGCACCGCCGAGACCGAGCTTCTCGACGCCGCAGGCGAGCTCCAGGTGGGCATTGTCTGCTCGGCGGCCGGTCCGGCGACGCCCGGCGATCGAGCAGCTGACGCGCGCACCGCGGGCCTGATCGAGGCTATTGCCACCGCCGCCGACGGGCTGGCCACTACCGCACTGGCGGTGTCGCTGAGCTGGTTGCGGATGCGACCCGCGGTGACGTCGATGGTCGTCGACGCGCGCAATCCGGCCCATCTGGCCGCCGCGCTGGCCTCGCTGGACCTAACTCTTCCCGAGCCCATCGCCCGGGTGCTGGACGAGGTGTCCGCGCCGCCGCGTCGTTCTGGTCCCCAGTGATGACGACGCCACTGAGCCGGCGATGACCGATCCAGCTCTGCTCGGCGCAGCGCAGGCATCCACCGGCGACCCTGCGTTCGAAGCCTTTTGCGCAGCCGGTCTCTGGCCTGGGCTGGGCGTCTCACTGGCCCGCGAGCTGCCTGGTGCGGGCATCGACTCTGCTGCCGACGTCACCGCCGAGCGGTTGGCTGCGCTACCGAAGGTCGGCGCCGCCCGGGCGGGACGGCTGCTGTCGGCGTTCATCGCGGCAGCTCCCACGCTGGCGCTGTGCGAGCTCGTCGTGCAAGCCGGCCTGGACGCGCGTATCGCCGGCCGGGCGGCGGACACGTTCGGTCCGGTAGCCCTGCGCGATCTGCGCGACGATCCGTGGCAGCTGCTCAGCCTGCCCGGCGTCGGCATCGAGGACGCCGACCGGCTAGCACGCGCCGCGATTCCCGGCGTGCAGGCCGACGATCCGCGCCGGCGCCGGGCCGTGGTGGGATGGGTGCTGGCGACCGGGGCGCGCGACGGTCACACGGTGGACGACGCGATCTCGGTAGCCAGGGCGCTGCGCGCACTGAACATCGCCGATCCCGCGAGCGCGGTGCGCGACGCCGTGGAGGCGCACGTCGTCGTGCCGTTCGTGCGTGCTGGCGACATCGACTTCAGCTCTCCCGGTGCACAGGCGCAGGGCGCTTCCGGTGCACAGGCGGAGGGCGCCGACGGCACCGCACTGCTGGGCCTGGCGCGCTATGCCGAGGCCGAGGAGAACATCGCCGAGGCAATTGCGCGGTTGACCGCGACTGCGCGACCGATCGCCGGCGATCCGACCACATTGACCGGTCCGCTGGCCGAGCTCGACGAGGTTCAGCGCACCGCAGTTACCAACGCCTTGCGCCACGGCGTCAGCGTGCTGACCGGCGGTCCGGGCACCGGCAAAAGCCGAACCGTCGCCGCCGTCGTCGCCTTGGCCGAGCAGGCCGGGCTGAGCGTGGCGCTGGCGGCCCCCACCGGGCGGGCGGCCAAACGGCTGGAGGAGCTGTGCGACGCGCCGGCCTCCACCATCCACCGGCTGCTGGGCGCGCAGGGCCGGCGACGCGGCGAGAACGACGACGGCAGCGTGCGAACCGCGTTCGGGTCCTTTGCTCGCGACGGCGACTGGCCGCTGGACGAAGAGGTCGTCGTCGTGGACGAAGCCTCGATGCTTGACGTCGAACTTGCCGCCGCGCTGCTCGTCGCCTGCGCCGACGGCGCCCATCTGCTCGTCGTCGGCGACGCAGCCCAGCTGCCCTCCATCGGTCCGGGCCGCGTGCTGGGTGACCTGATCGACTCTGGTGCGGTGCCCACCGTCGAACTGAACACGCTGTACCGGCAGGCCGAGGGCGGCGCCATCGCCCGGCTGGCCACCGCGGTGCGGCAGGGCGAGCTGCCGACCGAGGCCGGTGCCGGGCACGAGGTGGTGCTGGTTGCTGCGCGTGGCTCGGCCGACGCCGCGCTGCGGGTGAAACAACTGGTCACCGACTCGATTCCGCGGGTGCTGGGCATCGCGGCCGAGCAGATCCAGGTCGTCACGCCCGTCCATCGCGGCCCGGCCGGAACGCAGGCGCTCAACGCTGCTCTCAAGGCGGTCCTCAACCCTGGCGACGGTCGGCGCCGCTTCGATCCTGGCGACCGGGTGGTGGCCACGGCCAACCACTTGGAGGCCGAGCCCAACGGCTTCGCCAACGGCGAGGTGGGCACGGTCAGTGCGGTGGTGGAGGGCACCGTGACGGTCGACTTCGCCTCCGGGCCGGCGAAGATCAAGGGCAAGACGCTGGCCGACCTCACCCACGGCTGGGCGATCACTGTGCACCGAGCGCAGGGCTCGGAGTTTCCCGCCGTCGTCGTCGTGCTGCCCTCCGAAGCCGGCGGCATGCTGTCGCGACCGCTGGTCTACACGGCGCTGACCCGCGCCCAGCACCACCTGTCCGTGGTGCCCGCGGTCGGCCCCGGCCTGCGCCGCGCCGTGCGCGAGATCGGCGCAGCCCCGCGGCGGACCCGGCTTATCGACGCGCTGCGCAACAACATCGCTGGACTGCGATGATCTCTACGGGCTCCGCTCGATGCTCACCCGCTGTAGTCAACACAGGATTTGTGGACGACAATCGACAAGCGATGAACGAGACCACCCAGCCCGACTGGGAGTACGCACCCCTGCGGATCCCGCCCGACGTCAGCGGCGTCAACGCTGCTGTCCGGCTCGCGCTGCACGCCGAGTACGGCGGTTGGGAACTTGCCCGGGTTCAGCGCTACGGCGACGGAACGCGCCGGGTGGTGCTGCGGCGTAAGCGCCGCCCGGTCACTTCGGAGGCGGTCGCGCTGCCGGGCTTGCACACCTGAACGCTGCCGCGGCCTGAGGTCAGTGTGCGGCTGGCAATGCAGTTGCAGCGCCCAGTCGCACTCAGCGCTGGATCACGGCTGAAAGGAGCTGCTCGCGCAGGATGTCTGCGTGCCCGCAGTGTTGAGCGAGTTCACGCAGAACATGCAGGTAGACCCAGCGCAGCGGCAGCGGGCCGCGGCGGTTGCCGTGCACGATGTCTTCCAGGTTCAGCGTCGACACCGCGCGTCGCGAGGATGCGCATGCGTCGCGATACGCCTGTCCGACGGTGGCGATGGTGTCGTCGTCGTCAAGGACGAAGGACTCGTCCGGTCCGGCCGGGATACCGATCTCAGCGCGGGAACGTCCCGTGAGCGCTTCGTCGAACCACACCTTCTCGACGAACGTCGCGTGCTTGACCAGACCCAGCAGCGTGGTCCTGGACGGCACCAACGAGCGTCGCGCCTGATCTTCGTTCAGGCCGTCCAAGCAGGCACCAAGCTCGAGGCGTTGCTCGTCGAGGAACGCTTCGAGCTGGACCTTGGCCGGCTCGTCGATGGCGTCCTCGGCCGAAGCCCTCGCAGGTTCTAGCACCGCTCTACCGACTGATCAGCACGCATCGAAGAACCGCTCCAGCACCCGGCAGCCGAACTGCAGTGCGTCCACCGGCACCCGCTCGTCGATGCCGTGGAACAGGGCGGTGAAGTCCAGGTCCGCGGGCAGCAGCAGCGGCGAGAAGCCAAAGCAGCGCATGCCCAGCGTGCTGAACGACTTGGCGTCGGTGCCGCCGCTCATCAGGTACGGCACCGGATGGGCGCCGGCGTCCTCGGCCTTGAGTGCTGCCACCATCGCGTCCACCAGTTCGCCGTCGAAGGACGTCTCGACGGCGATGTCGCGGTTGATCAGCTCGACATCGATGTCGTCGCCGGCGAGTTCGGCAACCGTCTGGAACCACTCGTCTTCGTACCCGGGCAGGAACCGGGTGTCGATGGTGGCCTCGGCGGTGGACGGGATGACGTTGGCCTTGTAGCCGGCCTCGAGCATCGTCGGGTTCGCGGTGTTGCGCAGCGCGGCGCCCAACATCCGCGCGCCGTTGCCGAAGTGCGCGAGCGAGGCGCCCAGGTTGTCCTCGTCGTAGTCGAGGCCGGTGAGCTCGGCGATGGAGTTCAGCAGCTGGCGCATCGTGTCGGTGACCAGCAGCGGTGACTCGTAGTCACCGAAGCGGGTAACGGCGCGCGCGAGCTGGCTGACGGCGTTGTCGGGGTGAATCATCGAGCCGTGTCCGGGCCGGTTGCGCGCCTTCAGACGCAGCCAGCCGATGCCCTTCTCCGCCGTCTGGATGAGGTAGAGCCGGGCTTGGTCGTTGAGGCTGACGCTGAACCCGCCCACCTCGCTGATCGCCTCGGTGCAGTCGGCGAAGAAGTCGGGCCGCTCGTCCACCAGATAGTGCGCGCCCTTGCGGCCGCCGGCCTCCTCGTCGGCGACGAAGGCCAGCACGATGTCGCGCGGCGGACGGTAGCCGGTGCGTTGCCACTGGCGCACCACTGCCAGCGTCATCGCGTCCATGTTCTTCATGTCGACCGCGCCGCGGCCCCACACGTAGCCGTCCTTGACCTCACCGGCGAACGGGTCCACGCTCCACTCCCCCGCGTCGGCGGGCACGACGTCCAGATGCCCGTGCACGAGCAGCGGCGCCCGGGAGCTGTCGCGGCCCTCGATCCGCGCCAGCACGGAGGCCCGGCCCGGCTCGGACTCGACGATCTCGCTGTCGACGCCGGCCTCGGCCAGCTTTGCCGCCACCCATTCGGCAGCCGGCCGCTCGGGATGGGTCGGGTTCGAAGTGTTGATGGCGATCAGCTCGCTGAGCAGCTGCACCACCTCGTCGGCGGCCTGCGGCGTCTGAGCCGACTGTGATGGCTGGGTTGATGGTGATGACGGTGCGGTGTCGGTGCTCACCTGGTTCGTTCTACCAGCGTTCGGCTTCGGACGCGCCATGGCCCTGCGGTGCGCCGCCACTGCTCCGCGCTGCCCTCGGCCGCTGCGCCGGTGCTCTGTGGGCCGGTGCGAACCGGCTAGGATCGTCACGCACTCGTCCGGGTGGCGGAATGGCAGACGCGCTAGCTTGAGGTGCTAGTGCCCTTAACGGGCGTGGGGGTTCAAGTCCCCCCTCGGACACTTTTGTGATGTCGCAAGACATACCGAACGGTTGAACCCCTGATTATCGCCATCGTG
>CAXSBR010000042.1:0-13105 GCA_964236495.1 uncultured Jatrophihabitantaceae bacterium | reverse complement strand
ACGCCCGAAACCACCCCGGAGCCGCCCCTGGCACACCCTGAAAAACCGCGAAGGGTGGGGACTTTCACTTGGCCACCAGCGGGGACCTCAACTTGGCCGTTGACACCAGTACTTGCCCCCGCGCCGGTGTGGGAACCTGACGCTCGATGCGCCGAAGCGGCATCGAGTCCACTGGCGCCGGCCGATCGATCACCCAGCTCTGCACGCCCCCGGTTCCGTTCCCACCAGCGGTTCTCACGCGACGGATGATGTCACTGCGCACAGGACGGTTCTGGTGATCGGTGCCTGCGGCCCGGGCGGGCGGACCGTTGGTGAGACCCGGCTGCTGGGTCGCGGGCGACGGTTCAGGTGACAGTGAGTTCTTCGTGCATGCCGTCGCTGTAGTGGTTGGCGAGGTTGCACAGAAGTTCGTAACGGCCGGGGGCCAGGGTCACGGTGGTCCAGGCGACGGTGCCCGCGGTGATTCCGGAACCGGCACCGTGGCCGCAGCTGGCCGAGGCTTCCCCCAGACTGCCTTTTTCGGGAACTTTTCCGTCTGCGCCGGTGACACGGCTTCCACGGGCTGCGCTGGCGGTCAGGGGGAGGATGACGAGTTCGTGGGTGCGCCAGCCCCGGTTGGACACGACGATGCTGATCTGCCCGGCGGGTGCGGTGGCCGGTGTGGCCTGCAAGACCATGTGTGCGCCTCGGGCTGCAGTCCCGTTCATCATCTGGGTCATGCCCATATCGGCCTCCTGCACGTGGACGGTGGTGCCGGGCAGGGATCCGGGTGCAGAACAGGTCAACGGCGAATAGTTATAGCCAGATCCGCCCATCATCGTCGGCGTTGAGTGATGAGTGCTAGCGCACCCAGTGAACGCCAGCACGCAGGTGAACGAGGCGCTGAACACGGCAGAGCGGGCTGGCTGTAGCGCGTGGAGGTTCACGTGGGCGGATCGTGCAGTAGTCGTGCCAGCTGATAGTCGTCGAGGGCCGTCCAGGTTGCGCCGGTGTGCGGCGTGGTGTGGCCTGCGTTGCCGGCCGCGGGCCGGTTAGGGCCGGGCTGGCGCGTGGATATGGGCAGGGTTTCCCGGGTAGGAGCCAGGACGACGAAACACACGAACCAGCCGCCGGCCGCGACCACGGCGACCGCGAGCAGGAACGCGATCATCGGTTCAGCCTGGAGCTACCTGCGCGCGCCAGTTCACCTGGATGTAGACGCCGGTCAGCGACGGCGATGTGCCGCGTCGAGACGGCGCTCATCGGGGGGTACTGCGCATGTAGTCCATGCCGGTCCAGGCGCCGTACACCGCTTGGGTGCAGATCGGGCAGCGTGCGTCGGGTGTGGGCGCCGGCGGGTCAGGCCAGGGCGCGCCGAGGACGGTGACCGCGGCGCCGCAGGCGGCCAGGTGCCGCCCGGGCAGCACGGCATGGGTGAACTGCTGACCGCTACCGGGGCCGGTGTAAGCCCAGGCCATCAGCGGTCGTGTCCGCACGGGCATGTGCGTGGGCGGCGCCATCACGCCCGCCCGCGGGGGTCCTGGTAGGCGGCCAACGATCGGCGCTGGATGGCCAGGGTGTCCAGGGATGCGGCGGCCAGCGCTTTCACTCGGATTTCGCCACGGACGGCAGCGATCGTGGATTGCTGGGCTTCGATGCGGCGGTTCGGCGCAGCGGGTGGTCGTCCCTGTTCCCGGTCGAGGATGGACAGCGCGTGCGCTACGGCCAACTGGGCCAGGGCGACATCGGTTTCGGTGGGCCGGTAGTCGTCGTCCCACGTATGCACCACGCTGCCGCGGTAGCCGCTACCGCCGTCGGGGCTGGTTCGGTGGAACGCGGTTTGTATGGTGTGCGCACCGACCCACTGGCCTGACCACGCGCCGCGGATGCGGTGCTCGAGGTCGGGAACGTCTCCGGAGGTGAGGGGCCGTTGGATTGTGTAGGTCCCTACTCCGTCTTCGGCAAGCAGGACGTGGCAGCGGTCTGAGAAGGTGGGCACGCAGGATGCGGCCAGGTCGGTGAACACCAGCGCCGGCACCGGCGAGGGCAGTACCGCCCGCACCGCGTCGATGACCGCGTCGGCGTGGTTGACCCGCACGGTCGCGGTCATGACCGGTCCACCGGCATCGCGGCAAGCAGATCGCGGGCCTGCTCGGCGACGCCGTGCTCGACGAGGACCTCGTACTTCGTGGCGACGATCTGGCTGGCTGAGGTGAAGTCGCGGGTGCCGCCGCGGGTGGCGGCGGTGAACCCGATCTGACTCCACACCAGCATGAACACCGCACCCAGCAGCGGGGTGGTGATCAGAAACCCGAGCTGGCCGTGGTTGCTGAACAGCGAGAACGCGATCCCCACGAACAAACCGATCCACAACCCGGACAACGCGCCCGCGGCGGCGGCCTTGGCGCGGGTCAACCGGCCGGTGACCCGCTCCACCGATTTCAGGTCCGTCCCGACCAGGGCGACGTTCTGCACCGGGAACTGCCGATCAGACAGGTAGTCCACGACGCGTTGCGCTTGCAGGTAGTAGTCGTAGACACCGACCGACCTCGGATATTCGAGGTTGAGCTGCGTCGGCGGTACAGCCCGCATGGTGGTCACTACTGTGTCCCGGCTGACGGCGAAAACGCCGGCGGGTGCTGCGAAAGGCAGCAAAATTGTTGTTCACAGTGGTGCGTCATGGTGACCCCGACAGCGACGGGTGGCACCTGTTGCGTCCGGCGCGAAGCGACTGCTCCCCGGCTCAGCGGCGGACAGCTGAACCGTTCCGAACCAGCTGAGGATCTCAGCACCGAGCACGGTACACCGCCCGGCCGGCCGGCTCAGCGATCACCGGCTACGTGCCACGCCAGGTCCGCCCTCACCGGTCGGGCGGCTCGATCGAACGGCATGCGCCCGCGATGGGTGGGAACAGAACGCCATACCAGGAGCAGAATCCGGCACCGATCGCGGAACTCCCCACGACCGTCGGGGAGTGTCTGACGTCGCTCGCGCACTGACCGTTGTGGACTCCGGTCATGCGACACGGCCCTTCGCCTCAAGGGGACGCCGTTGAGAGGCGTTGCCCACTTCCAGGGACGAGTCGACCTCCTCAGGATGGCGACGTACTCGGCAGCCCTGGGATCCCGTGTCCGACTGGCCGTGTGCCGCCGGTTGCGGCGCGGTTTGCGAGGGGACCAGGAGATGGCGTGGCTGGTCATGCGTCTGGAAACAGTCGGAATCTACTGCTGCGGCGTTGCCGCCGGTCCCCGGTAAGAAGTGGGGCGTCGACGGTGGCCAGCACTGAGGCGGCGGCGGCGGGTAGGTCGGCATGGTCGTGCGCGGCCAGGGTGGCGAGGTCTTGCGCTGATTGTTCGGGGGTGCGGCCCCGACTGATCAATACTCCGATCGCTTGATTGATGAGCGACGTGAGGGCCAGCGCGCTGGGAGCGGCTGCGTCGGCCGGGGCAGTGAGGTCCTGGTCCAAGCGAAACTCAGTGTGGTCGTTGCCCGTCATCCAGGCCAGGTCGGCAGCCAGATCGGTGAACGCACCCGGCGTTGCGGCATACAGCACGATGTTCACCACCGGCAGCTGCGCGTCTCCGACGGTGGGTACCGGGATCCTGACCGAGCTACCGACGGCCCCGCCGCCAGGTGCCACCGTGTTCAATTGCACCGCCGCAGCACCGCCGGTGACCGTCACACACAGGCCCAGGTAGGAACTGACTCCGGCGGCCGCGGCGGCATTAAGCTGAGTGAAAGTGTGGTCGATGTCGATGTCGATGTCAGTCGCGTCGAGGGTGACCGACAGCGTATGCAGGTCAGCGGCCAGCGCAGCAGACGAGGTCATTTCGCGGTCGGCTCCGGTGAGGCGCTCCCAAACACGCAAGTCGTCAAGCCCGGAGCCGGGCACCGCGGGCCGCGGGGCGAGGTGAGAACCCGCGACGCAGGCAGGGACAGCGCCGGTAAAGACCCTCGCAAGAAACCGTACGCCGCTGTTCGGCGATGCCCGCCCGCCGTCCGTGGGCAGCGGCAGTGGGCAGTGGCAGTGGCGTCGCCTTGTCAGGTGTCGCTGTGCCGTGCTCGGGCGCGGCGTACCGCGTCATCAACGATCCGTTGCGCAACTTCACTGACTTTGAGGTGTTCGTGTTGGCTGATAGCGCGGAGCCGGGCGAACGCGTCGGCCGCGGTTCCGCCGCTACGCCCGAGGAGCAGCCCGATGGCCTGATCGATGACCGGGCGGGTGGCCAACGCGGCCTGCAGTTGCGCGGCGAGCGTGAGGGCTTGAGTGAGGATGTGGGCGTTGTGCACGGCCACCGCGGCCGGGGCGGCGAACAGTTCCCCCAGTTCGGCGGCGTGGTCGTCGAAGACGTCTTTGCCGTGGGCGTACACGTTGATCGCCCCGACGAGCTGACCGGGCAGCAGCAGCGGCAGCGACAGGGCGCTGTGCACACCGAGCCGGCCCACCCTCGGGCCGAAGTGGGGCCACATCTTCTCCCCACCGAGGGATCCCGAGCGCACCGTGCGCCGTTCCAAGGCCGCCGTGATGCAGGGCCCTTCCTGCACGGTCACGTACTGGATTTCATCGATCACGCTGACGAACGGGTGACTGGCCGCCAACGCCTCCACCGTGTTCTGGCCCGAGTCGATCCGCAGCAGCGTCACACCGGCCCCGTCGGCGCCCGGGATGGCATGGGCGGCCGCGGCGGCCACCCGCTCCAACAGCACATCAAGCCCTAGGCTGCCCGCGACCAGAGACGTCAAGTCAGTGATACCGGCCTGCAGGTCAGCTTTGTCAGCGGTGGCCTGCATCGCGCTCAACGGCGCCAGTTCGCCGGGAAAGGATTCGGTCATAGCCGGGCGCCTCCTGCGCTCGAGGTGCTGCTGCCTCACAAACGGGTGCCGCCGTGCCCTTTCTCGAGCGTTCGTCGAGCAAGAACGGTGCAAGCCTACGAGGACTGCGTCTGCTGGTGGCGTTCATAGCTTCGCATCTGCACACCGCTCTCCGCCGCGGCAACCGCCGTTCAGGGGGCGCAGCTCGCCGAGAGGGACGGCTCGCGCCTTCCGGCGTGGCGGGAAGTTGGCGCTGATCTTCCGGGGACTACTGAGTAGACCGGGGTAGTGTCCAGTGTGGCTGAGGATCCAGCCGGCCTGGACCAGGGGACCGCGTTGGCCGTCTCCTGCGAGCGTTCTCGCTCATAAGCAGGCAGCTACTGGCGTTATCGCCTGGGACAGGCCCATGAGCCCAGTTCAGTACCGCCCTCCATTGGGTCGCCAACACCGCACGATGGTCGCCGCCGTGATGGCCCATCCGCTGACGCTGCAACTGCGCAACCTGCAAAGCCTCGTCGAGATCGGTGTTGACAAGAACACCACCGTCGTGTTCCCCGCACCGCTGATGACCACAATCGCTGAACTTGGCTCATTCCTCGCCCGGGAGAACGCCGCCGCCGCACCCGCTGTGGCTGCCGCACCAGCGGTGGCCGAAGGCGACGTTCCCGCCGGGCCCGCTGCCGTCAACGGCCGCGCGGCCACCACACGAAGGAAACCTGATGACCGCCTCCTCACCCACACCGACGCCCCCGCCGGCCTCGGCAAGTGCACGCCGCATCTTGGTTGGGGTGGACGGTTCACCGGCGTCGATTGAGGCGTTGCGGTGGGCGGGGCGGATCGGGGCTGCGGTGCACGCGCGGATTGAGGCGGTCAGCTGCTGGCAGTACCCGTCCGGGATGGGCGTCGGGATGGGAGCCGGGATGGGAATCGGTTTAGGCGGTGGCGGTCTGGGCACCGCGACAGCGCAGGCGGAGCTCGACGTCGCCGCGACCGACATGCTGAAGCAGGCGCTGAATGCGGCGTTCCCAGACAACCCCCCACCCGACACCAGCAGCGCCGTTGTGCAGGGACACCCCGCCCACGTGCTGCTGACCATGAGCGCCGAGCCTGACGTCGACCTGCTCGTCGTCGGCAGTCGAGGCCACGGCGGGTTCGTGGGCCTGCTGATCGGGTCGACGAGCGCCTACTGCGCCGAACACGCCGCCTGCCCCGTCATGGTCGTGCACGACCATGACCACGCCGACCGCACCAATCCTCATGACTGACCGCTGGCCGGCCGGCCCGGGGTTGCCCGGTCAGCCACACACCCTGACGAAGGAACTCCGATGAGTGTGTCCACACCCACGCCGCCACGAACCGGAACCGGCCGGGTCCTGGTCGGGGTCGACGGTTCACCGGCGTCCATCGGCGCGCTGCGGTGGGCCGGGCGCGTCGCAACCCCCCTGGGTTTAAAAATCGACGCGGTCATCGCCTGGCAGTACCCGCCCAGCTACTCCATGGCGATGGGTATGGTCCCGGACAGTTTCGAGTCCGAGTACACGATGATCCTGGCGACAGCTGTGGACACCGCGTTCGGAAACGACATCCCCGCCGGCCTACAAACCAGGGTGGCGGAGGGCTTTCCGGCCCAGGTGCTGCTGACCATGAGCGCCGAGCCCGACGTCGACATGCTCGTCGTGGGCAGCCGAGGCCACGGCGGGTTCGCGGGCCTGCTGATCGGGTCGACGAGCGCCTACTGCACCCAACACGCCCCCTGCCCGGTCGTCGTCGTGCATGACCTCACGTCGTCAGCCCAATGAAGGACGTTGCCATGGCTCGCCGGACTTTGGACCGTCTTCTCACCTTTCTCGGCCTGAGCTTGACCGCGCTGCTGCTTATCGGCGGGGGGCTGCTGACGTGGGGGCATTACTTCGTCGCCAGCGCCTACCCCGGCGCTCTGATCATGCTTATCCTTTCCGCGCTCGGTTGGCGGCACAGCCAACGCCTCGAGCATGACGTGGGACCGGGAGCCGCGCAGCCCCAGCCCAGTGACCAGCCCGCAGCCGCGGGTAAGCCGGTAGCGGCGGTCGGGGTGCGGGGCTAAGTGCCGCCGGCCCAGCCGGGTGCGACGCTGACCGCCGCAGCGCCAGCCGCAGTCGGAGCCGCGTCTACCGGAATAGCGGCTGCCGCCGCGCTGGATACAGACGACGTTCTGCGTGGGCTCGAGGTCGACGCTCGACAGGGACTTTCCACCGCCGAGGTGGCGCGTCGGCTGGACCGGGAGGGACCCAACGCGGTGTCCTCGCACAAGGCCCGCTTCTTTGCAGTGCTGTGGCATCAGCTGCGTTCGCCGTTGTTGGCGCTGCTGCTGAGCGCGGCGTTGGCGTCCTACTTCGTCGGCGAACGCGCCGACGCGGTCATCATCGCTGTGATCGTCGCGTTGTCGGTCGGCTTGGGTTTCGGTAACGAGTACCGCGCTGAGCGTGCGGCGCAGGCCCTGCACGACCAGATCCATCACGAGACGGTCGTCGTGCGCGACGGCGCGTCGACGTCAGTCGACGTGACCGCGCTGGTGCCCGGCGACATCGTCGAGTTAAGTCTGGGCGGCATCGTCCCGGCCGACGTCCGGTTGATCTCAGTCGCCGCCCTGGGCTGCGATGAAGCGGTGCTGACCGGTGAATCGCTGCCGGTGGACAAGTCGACCGGCCCGGTCGCGGCAGGAACGGCGTTGGCCGACCTGTCGGGCTGCGCGCTGATGGGCACCGTCGTCAATGCCGGCAGCGGCCGCGGCGTCGTCGTCTCGACCGGTGCACGGTCGGAGTTCGGCAAGATCGCCGCCGGTTTGAACACCCACCAGCTCGACACCGAGTTCCAGGTCGGGCTGCGTAAGTTCTCGATGCTGCTGGTGTACGTGGCCGGGGCGCTCACGACGTCGATCTTCGTGCTCAACGTCGTGCTGCATAAGCCGATCATGGACGCGCTGCTGTTCTCGTTGGCCATCGCCGTCGGAATCACCCCGCAACTCCTGCCCGCGGTGGTGTCGAGCAGCCTGGCCGCGGGATCACGACGCATGAGCAGGCGCAAAGTGCTCGTCAAACGCCTCGTCTGCATCGAGGACCTGGGCAACGTTGACACGTTGTTCACCGACAAGACTGGCACGTTGACCGCCGGCAGCATCCAGTTCACCCGGGCGGTGCCGGCCGACGGAGTTGACGGTGCCGCAGATGTCCTTCGGTGGGGGCTGCTCGCCACCGAAAACGTCGCGGACACCGGCACAGCCGAGGGTGCAGCGCCTGCTCCGTCTGTCGGTGGTAATCCGCTGGACCGGGCGCTGTGGCAGGCTCCGCAAGTCGCCGCGCAGCAGCCGGCCCTGGCCGGCTTCACCCGGCTGGGCATTCTGCCCTTCGACCACGAACGCAACATGGTCACTGTCCTGGTCCGCGACGCCGGCAACCAGCTCACGCTGGTCACCAAGGGCGCGCCGGAGACGGTGCTGGATCGCTGCCTCGACGTTGCCCAAAGCACCCGCGACGCACTGGCGACCGAGTTCGCGGCCGGTAACCGGGTGGTAGCGGTCGCCACCAAAACCGCTGACGACGTGCATCAGCTCAGCGCCGCAGACGAACACCAGTTGGCGTTGGTGGGGTTGCTGGTGTTCCTGGACCCACCCAAAGCTGATGCGGCGAGCGCACTGCAACGTCTGGCCGGGCTGGGGATCGCGGTGAAGGTGGTGACCGGAGACAACGCCGCCGTAGCGGTGAAGGTCTGCCACGACCTGGGCCTGACCGCCGGCAGCGCCCTCACCGGCACGCAGATCGACGCCCTCGACGACGACGCCCTCGCCGCCGCGATCCCGAACACGACAGTCTTCGCCCGCGTCAGTCCCGAAAGCAAAGCCCGCATCGTCCGTCTGCAGCGCCGCAGCGGGGGCGCGGTCGCGTTCCTAGGTGACGGCGTCAACGACGCGTTGGCCCTGCACGCCGCGGACGTCGGCATCTCGGTGGACTCCGCGACCGACGTCGCCAAGGACGCCGCGGACGTGATCCTGCTGGAAAAGGATCTGGACGTGCTGGCCGACGGGGTAGCGGAGGGCCGGCGGATATTCGCCAACACCATCAAGTACGTGCTGATGGGCACGTCAAGCAACTTCGGCAACATGTTCTCCGCGGCCGGGGCGTCACTGTTCCTGTCGTTCCTGCCGATGCTGCCCTCCCAAATCCTGCTGAACAATCTGCTTTACGACACCAGCCAGCTGGCGATCCCCACCGACCACGTCGATGAGGAGCAGCTACGCCGACCCTCGCACTGGGACATCGCCTTCATCCGCCGGTTCATGATTTTCTTCGGCCGGCTGAGCTCGGTGTTCGACTTCGCCACCTTCGCCGTCATGCTGGGCATCTTCCATGCCGGTGCCGCTGAGTTCCGTTCGGGTTGGTTCGTGGAATCGCTGGCCACCCAGACGCTGGTAATCTTCGCGATCCGCACCCGCCGGGTTCCGTTTTTTCGCAGCCGACCCAGCCTTGCCCTGGGCCTGGCCGCGACCGGTGTGGTGCTGGTGGGCTCGGTGCTGCCGGCGACGCCGGTGGCGCACACACTGGGTTTCAGCCCGCTGCCCGCCGCGTTCTTCGCTGCCCTGGCCGCGATGGTGCTGGCATATCTGGCGCTCATTGAGATAGGCAAACGCATCTTCTACCGCGCCGCCGCCGCCGCACCTCACCCGTCCCGGTCCTACAGCCCGGCGCGGGCGTTACGCCGGCGCGCGAGGCGTTTCAGCACCGCCGTCCGCTACAGCGGTCCAGCCGCCGGTGTGCAACGTCCCCGTCGATCATCGACCTAGGAGTTCCACCATGCACCCGACCGACATGCGCCCCGCCGCTGCGACTACCGAGGCGACGCCGCTGAACGCCGACGAACTTGCCCTCATCGATGCCTACTGGCGTGCGGCGAACTACCTGTCGGTGGGTCAGATCTACCTGTTGGACAATCCTCTTCTGCGTGAGCCGTTGCTGGCCGAGCACGTCAAGCCGCGCCTGCTCGGGCATTGGGGCACGACGCCGGGGCTCAACCTGGTGTACGCGCACATGAACCGCGTTATCAAAGCGCGTGATCTGAACGCGCTGTACGTGACTGGCCCGGGACATGGCGGTCCCGGGCTGGTAGCCAACGCCTACCTCGAGGGCACCTACAGCGAGGTTTACTCCTCGATCGCCCAGGACGAGGACGGCATGCGGGCGCTGTTCCGGCAGTTCTCGTTTCCTGGTGGCATTCCCAGCCACGTCGCCCCGGAAACCCCTGGCTCCATCCATGAGGGCGGCGAGCTGGGCTACGCACTGGTGCACGCCTACGGTGCCGTCTTCGACAACCCGGATCTGCTCGCGCTGTGCGTGGTCGGCGACGGCGAAGCCGAAACCGGCCCGCTGGCGGCGAGCTGGCATTCCAACAAGTTCCTCAATCCCGCCCGCGATGGGGCGGTGCTGCCGGTGTTGCACCTCAACGGCTACAAGATCGCCAACCCGACCGTGCTGGCCCGCATCCCCCAGGGCGAGCTGGCCGAGTTGATGCGCGGCTACGGCTACGACCCGCACTTCGTCGTCGGCGACGATCCCGACTCGGTGCATCAATTGCTCGCCGGCACGCTGGACACGGTGCTCGACCGGATCAAGGGAATCCAGGACGACGCCCGCGGCGGCTCCTCGTCGGGGCGGGCCCGGTGGCCGATGATCGTGCTGCAGACGCCGAAGGGCTGGACCGGGCCGAAGGTCGTCGACGGCTTACCGGTGGAGGGCACGTGGCGCGCGCATCAGGTTCCGCTGTCCGAGACACGCACCAATGCAGAGCACCGGGCCCAGCTCGAGGAGTGGATGCGCAGCTACCGGCCCGACGAACTGTTCGACGCCACCGGCCGGCTGATCCCGCAGTTGCAGGCCCTCGCACCGCAGGGGACCCGCCGGATGAGCGCCAACCCGCACACCAACGGCGGGCTGCTGCTCCGCGAACTTGTCATGCCCGACTTCCGCGGCTACGCCGTCGACGTCCCAGCGCCGGCCGCCGGTGTCAGTGAAGCCACCCGGGTACTGGGCGGCTTCCTGGGCGACATCATCGCCGCCAATCCCGACTCGTTCCGCCTGATGGGCCCCGACGAGACGATGTCCAACCGGCTCGGGGCGGTGTTCGAGCACACCGACCGCGCCTGGGACGCCGAGACCGTCCCCGGTGACGACCACCTCGCCCCCGACGGGCGGGTGATGGAGGTGCTGTCCGAGCACCTGTGCCAGGGCTGGCTGGAGGGCTACCTGCTCACCGGGCGGCACGGGCTGTTCAACTGCTACGAGGCGTTCATCCACATCGTCGATTCGATGTTCAACCAGCACGCCAAGTGGCTCAAGGTCACCCGAGCGATCCCCTGGCGGGCGCCGATCGCGTCGTTGAACTATCTGCTGTCCTCCCACGTCTGGCGCCAGGACAACAACGGCTTCTCCCACCAGGACCCCGGCTTCATCGACCACGTCATCAACAAGAAGGCCGAGATCGTGCGGGTGTATCTCCCGCCCGACACCAACACCCTGCTCTCGGTGGCCGACCACTGCCTGCGAAGCCGCAACTACGTCAACCTGATCATCGCCGGTAAGCAGCCCGCGCTCACCTACCTGAGCATGGACGAGGCGATCAACCACTGCACCCGCGGCTTGGGCATCTGGGATTGGGCCGGCACCACCGACGGTGAACCCGACGTCGTACTGGCCTGCGCCGGCGACATCCCCACCCTGGAGATACTGGCCGCAGCCGACCTGCTGCGCACCCACCTGCCCGAGCTGAAAGTCCGGGTCATCAACGTCGTGGACCTGATGCGTCTGGAGCCCGACTCCGAACACCCGCACGGGCTGTCCGACCGAGACTTCGACGCGCTGTTCACCCCCGACAAGCCGGTGATCTTCGCCTTCCACGGCTACCCGTCGGTCATTCACCGCCTGACCTACCGCCGCACCGGCCACGCCAACATCCACGTCCGCGGCTACAACGAGGAAGGCACCACCACCACACCGTTCGACATGGTGATGCTCAACGACCTCGACCGCTTCCATCTGGTCATGGACGTCATCGACCGCGTTCCCAGCCTGGGCAGCAACGCCGCCGTACTGCGTCAGCACATGGCGGATGCCAAATTGCAGGCCCGGGTCTACACCCGCGAACACGGAGAGGACGACCCGGCCATCGCCAACTGGACGTGGCCGACTGCCCCCGCCCAGGTCTGAACGATGCGCATCCTCGTCGTCAACGCCGGCTCCTCCAGCCTGAAGCTCAGCCTGCTCGGCGACGACGACGACCTCGAGCACAGCGCCGATCTGCCCGCGGCGGCGGACGGCGTGGACACCGATGCGCTGGCGGCCACGGTGCGCAGGTGGCAGATCCCAGACGTCGTCGGTCACCGCATAGTGCACGGCGGTACCACGTTCACGTCCGCGGTAACGGTGACCACCGACGTCGAGCGGCAACTGCGCGAGCTCACCGACCTGGCCCCGCTGCACCAGCCCACCTCCCTCGCCGCACTCGACGCCGTGTCCGCCGTGCTCCCCGACGTACCGGCCGTGGCCTGCTTCGACACCGCCTTCCACGCAACGCTGCCCGCGGCGGCGGCCACCTACGCCATCCCGCTGGAATGGCGGCAGAAATACGGGGTACGCCGCTACGGCTTCCACGGCCTGTCCCATGCCTATGCCGCCCATCGCGCCGCCCAACTAGTCGACCAGCCCGTCGAGAAGCTACGAACCGTCATCTGTCATCTCGGTGCCGGCGCGTCGGTGGCCGCGGTGCTCGGTGGGCGCAGCGTGGACACCACGATGGGATTCACCCCGCTGGAGGGACTGGTGATGGCGACCCGCTCGGGCAGTGTCGATCCCGGCCTGGTCCTCTGGCTGGAAGAACACGAGCATCTGAGCCCACACGACGTCGCGACCGCGCTGGAGCAACGTTCGGGTTTGCTTGCCCTGGGTGGATCCGCCGACATGCGCGAGATCGAGGCCGCAGCCCACCGCGGAGAACCTTCGGCTCAATTAGCAGTCGACGTCTACATCCACCGCCTGTGCGCAGCCATCGCAGCCATGACAACGTCCACCGCAGGGCTGGACGTGCTCGCATTCACCGGCGGCGTAGGCGAACACTCCGCCCTCGTCCGGCAACAGGTCGCGCGCAGGCTCGCACACCTTGGAGTTGCCATCGATGAACGCAATCACCTCGCCCAAGGAGACGCGGAAATCAGCCCACCCACTGCGACGGTCTCCTGCCTAGCCCGGTGCTTTCATGGTGACGGCGTGCCGGTGAACTGAAAAGTGCTCCA
>CAXSBR010000041.1:0-15589 GCA_964236495.1 uncultured Jatrophihabitantaceae bacterium | reverse complement strand
CGCACCATGCTCACCCGCACGCCGCCGATCTACGTCATCTGCCCGGGCAGGGTGTTTCGCACCGACGAACTCGACGCCACCCACTCGCCGGTCTTCCATCAGGTGGAGGGCCTGGTGATCGACGAGGGCATCACCATGGCCGACCTGAAGGGAACGCTCGATCACTTCGCCACCGCCATGTTCGGCGAAGGCATCGTCACCCGGCTGCGCCCCTCCTACTTCCCGTTCACCGAACCCAGCGCCGAGCCCGACCTGCTCTGCTTCGTCTGCCGCGGGGAGTCGGTGGGCAATCCGGACTGGGACTGTCGGACCTGCAGCAACGAGGGCTGGATCGAGTGGGGCGGCTGCGGAATGGTCAATCCTCGGGTGCTGCGCGCCTGCGGCATCGATCCGCAGCGCTATTCGGGATTCGCCTTCGGCATGGGTGTCGAGCGCACGATGATGTTTCGCAACAACGCCGCAGACATGCGCGATCTGGTCGAGGGTGACGTGCGGTTCACGCAGGCTTTCGGCATGGAGGCCTGACGATGCGGCTGCCGGTCGACTGGTTGCGGCAGTACGTGCAGCTGCCTGCCGGGATCTCGGCGCGCAGCCTGGGCGATGCCCTGGTGCGGGTGGGGCTCGAGGTGGAGCGGGTCGAGAGCGCCGCCGACGGGCTGTCCGGCCCGATCGTGGTGGGCCGGGTACTCAGCTGCGAGCGCGAGCTGCAGAAGAACGGCAAGACGATCAGCTGGTGCTCGGTGGACGTCGGTGAGGCGCAGCCGCGCGCAATCGTGTGCGGCGCGCCCAACGTCGTGCCTGGCGCGCTGGTCGTCGCGTCGCTGCCCGGTGCCGTGCTGCCGGGCGGGTTCGCGATCGCGGCGCGCAAGACCTACGGTCACATCTCCGACGGCATGATCTGCTCGGCACGCGAGCTCGGCCTGGGCGAGGAGCATGACGGCATCCTCGTGCTACCCGAGAACAGCGCCGAACCGGGCGCCGACGCCCTGCAGGTGCTGGGCATGGGCGACGCAGTACTCGACATCGCCGTCACCCCGGACCGCGGGTACTGCTTCTCCATCCGGGGGCTGGCGCGCGAGACATCGATCGCGCTGGACGCACCGTTCACCGACGTGGCCGACACGGTGACGGTGCCACCGGTCGACGGTGCTGCCTACCCGTTGGCGCGCAACATCTGCGCCGACGGTTGCGATCAGTTCGCGGTGCGCACCGCAGGCGGCATCGATGCCACCGCGCCCACGCCGCCGTGGATGGCCACTCGGCTGCGTCAGGCCGGCATGCGCCCGATCTCGCTCATCGTCGATGTCACCAACTACGTGATGCTCGAGACGGGCCAGCCGCTGCACGCCTTCGATCGGGCCAGGTTGCGCGGGCCCCTGGACGTTCGGCGGGCTCGTGCGGGGGAGGAGCTCGTCACGCTCGACGGGACGACCCGCACGCTGGACACCGACGACGTGCTCGTGATCGACGACAGCGGCCCGCTCGCGCTTGCCGGGGTGATGGGTGGTGAGTCGACCGAGATCGACAACTCCACTGCCAGTGCCACCACCGATATCGTCTTGGAGGCGGCGCACTGGGATCCTGCCTCGGTCCTGCGTGCGGTGCGCCGGCACAAGCTGCCCAGCGAGGCCGCGAAGCGCTTCGAGCGCGGCGTCGACCCTGCGATCGCAGGCGTCGCGCTCACTCGGTGTGTGGACCTGCTCGTCGAGTTCGGCGGCGCTGCGGCAACGTCTGACTACTCGGTCGTGCGCCGCGACGGCGACCCGGCGCTGCGGCAGCCGATTGCGCTGCCGGCTGACCTGCCGGGCCGAGTGGCGGGGATGTCCATCGATACCGACGCGGCGGTGCATCGGCTGGAGCAGGTGGGTTGTGCCGTCGAGCTCGGCGATCCACTGGCGGTCACGCCGCCGTCGTGGCGCCCCGACCTCACCGATCCGGCTGACCTCGTGGAGGAGGTCGTGCGGCTGGAGGGCTACGACCGCATTCCCTCCACGCTGCCGACGCCGCCGCCCGGACGTGGTTTGACCGAGGCCCAGCGCCTGCGAAGAACGGTGTCGCGCGCCGTCGCAGCGGCGGGCTACACCGAGGTGCTCACGTCGCCCTTCGTGTCACCGCTCGTGCACGACCGGCTCGGCGAACGGGCCGACGATCCGCGGCGGCGCGCGCTGTCGGTGCTCAACCCGTTGTCCGAGGCCGAGCCCGAACTGCGCACGTCGCTGCTGCCCGGCCTGCTGGCCGCGCTGGTGCGCAACGCCGGGCGAGGCCTGCGTGACCTGGCCCTGTTCGAGACCGGTCTGGTCTTCCTCGACGTCCCCGACCGACCGACCGCGCACCGGCCCGGCGTCGAACACCGCCCCTCCGACGACGAACTGGCGGCGCTGCTGAGGTCGGTTCCCGATCAGCCTCGCCACCTCGGCGCGGTCGCGGCGGGTCAGGCCGAGCTGCCCGGCTGGTACAGCTCCGGGCGGCCTTACACCTGGGCCGATGCGGTGGAGTTGGCACGGGTCGTCGCGCGCGAGCACCGCGTCGCGCTGACCGTCCGGCCCGCGGACACCGCGCCGTGGCATCCGGGCCGATGTGCTGCGCTGCTGCTCGGCGGCGCCGTCGTCGGGCACGCCGGTGAGCTGCATCCGCGGGTGGTGGACGAGTTCGCCCTACCCGCCAGGACGGTGGCGCTGGAGCTAGATCTCGATGCCTTCGCAGTACCGCCTCCTGCTTCCACGCCGTCGATCCCCAGCTTTCCGCCGGTGCTGCTCGACGTGGCGTTGGTCGTGCCTGAGGCGGTGCCGGCGGGCGAGCTGCTTGCCACCGTCAGCGCGGGCGCCGGCGAGCTGCTGGAGGCGGTGCGGCTGTTCGACGTCTACACCGACGAGCAGCGACTGGGCGCCGGACGCAAGTCCGTCGCGTTCTCCCTGCGGCTGCGGGCACGCGATCGCACGTTGACCACCGAGGAGGCCACCGCCGCCCGCGATGCCGCCGTCAGCCTGGCCGAGCAGCGACACGGCGCGCACCTGCGCTGACTCCGAACGCTGAATCCGACGCCGGCCACGTTGCCGGCCATCGGCGAGGCAGGCCGGGTTCGGCGATAGGGTGCTGCTCATGCGATTCGGACTGTTCGTGCCGCAAGGCTGGCGTCTCGATCTGGCCGGCATCGAGCCGGCTGCGCAGTGGCAGGCGATGCTCGCAGTTGCGCGGCTCGCCGAGGAAGGGCCGTTCGAGTCGCTGTGGGTCTACGACCACTTCCACACCGTTCCGGTGCCCACGCAGGAAGCCACGCACGAGGCGTGGACGCTGATGGCGGCCTTTGCGGCGGCCACGAACCGAGTCCGGCTGGGCCAGATGTGCACGTGCATGAGCTACCGCAACCCGGCCTATCTGGCCAAGGTGGCAGCGACCGTGGACATCATCTCGGGTGGTCGGGTCGATATGGGCATCGGTGCGGGTTGGTACGAGCACGAGTGGCGCGCCTACGGCTACGGCTTCCCGTCGGCAGGTGAACGGCTGGAACGGTTGGACGAGGGCGTGCAAATAATGTCCCAGCTGTGGCGTACAGGTACGGCCACACTGGAAGGCCGGCACTACCAGGTGGACGGCGCGATCAGCCGTCCGCTGCCGCTGCAAGAAGGCGGCATTCCGCTGTGGATCGCTGGCGGTGGGGAGAAAAAGACATTGCGCACGGCGGCGAAGTACGCGCAGTACACCAATTTCGACGCCACGCCCGAGACGTTCACGCGCAAGTCCGAGATCCTGGCCGGGCACTGCCGCGACGTGGGCACGGACTTTGACGCGATCGTGCGGACGGCCAACTTCAACGTCGTCATCGGCGAGTCCCAGGCCGACGTACAGGACCGGCTGGCCTGGATTCATGACCACTACGCGCCGTTGCTGGACGCGACCAAGCTGGCCGAGATCGACACCCTGTTCGCCACCGGGCCGCTGGTCGGAACTCCCGAGCAGCTAGTGGCAAAGCTGCGCGAGCTGCAGGCGCTGGGCATGACGTACCCACTGACCTATTTCGCCGAGGCGGCCTACGACCGCAGCGGTATCGATCTATTCGTTCAGGAAGTCGTTCCCGCCCTGACGTGACCGCGGCATCCGGCGTGGACATCATTGTGAATGAATTTGCGCTGGAGTGCATAATTGTGCGCATGGGAACTACAGCTGCCGTTGCGGGCGCCAGCGGGTACGCCGGAGGTGAGCTGCTCCGCCTGATCAGCGCGCACCCCGGCCTGGAACTGATCGCTGCTACAGCGCATGCCCAAGCCGGTGAAACGGTCGGTGTCGTGCATCCACAGTTGCTTTCGATCGCCGATCTGATCCTGCAGCCCACCACGCCCGGTGTTCTCACCGACGCCGAGCTGGTGTTTCTCGCCCTGCCGCACGGGGCGTCGGCACCGTTGGCCGCCCAGCTGCCCGAGTCAGTCCGGATCGTCGACCTCGGTGCCGACCACCGCCTCCACGACGAGCAAGCCTGGGCCGACTACTACGGCGGCCCTTTCACCGAAGCGTGGACGTACGGGCTGCCCGAATTGCCCGGCCAGCGGGCGAAGATCGGCGCAGCCACCCGGGTTGCCAACACCGGCTGCTACGCCGTCGCCATCATCACCGCACTCGCACCGCTGATCGCAGCCGGCTTCGCCGAGCCCGAGGACGTCGTCGTCGTCGCTGCCAGCGGCACGTCGGGAGCGGGCAGAGCGGCCAAGGCCAACCTGTTGGGGAGCGAGGTGATGGGCGACCTGTCGCCGTACAAGGTCGGTGCTCACCAGCACGTGCCGGAGATCCTGCAGGCCACGGGCGCCTCGACGCTGTCGATGACGCCGGTTCTGGCGCCGATGCCGCGGGGAATCTTGGCCACGGTCACCGCCCGCCCGACCCGGCCGCTGGACGCCAATCAGGTGCGGGCAACGCTCATCGACGCCTACGCCGACGAGCCGTTCGTGCACGTGCTGCCCGCGGGCCAGCAGCCGCACACCGCGGCCACGCTGGGCTCCAATTCGGTGCACCTGCAGGCCGCGGTCGACCGCAGCAGCGGTCGCATCGTCGTTTTGAGCGCGCTGGACAACCTGATCAAGGGTGCGGCCGGGCAAGCGATTCAGAACGCCAACCTGATGCTGGGTCTGGACGAGACGACGGGCCTGTGCGCCGATGGGATAGCGCCATGAGCGCGTCGGGTGACGTTGCCGTCCAGTCCCGACCGGCCGGAACCGAGCTGACCGGGATCTTGGTGCCCGCGGGCTTCCGGGCCACCGGCGTCGCTGCAGGCTTGAAGAGCTCGGGCGCGCCGGACGTCGCGCTGGTCGTCAACGACGGCCCGTCGGACACCGCAGCCGCGGTCTTCACCACCAACCGGGTCAGGGCAGCGCCGGTGCAGTGGTTCCAGCAGGTGATGACCGACGGCCGTCTTCGGGCTGTTGTTCTGAACGCCGGTGGTGCCAATGCGTGCACCGGGCCCGAAGGCTTCGCCGACACCCACCGCACGGCGGAGCGGGTGGCGCAGCGGCTCGGCATCGGCGCCGGCGAGGTCGGGGTCTGTTCCACCGGCCTGATCGGTGTCCGGTTGCCGATGGACAAGCTTCTGGCCGGCGTCGACGACGCTGCGACCGGGCTCGACACGGGCACCGGCCTGCAGGCTGCCGAGGCAATCCGCACCACTGACTCGGTCGCCAAGCAGGCCGTTGTGCACGGGGCGGGCTGGACCATCGGCGGAATGGTCAAGGGTGCGGGCATGCTGGCACCAGGGCTGGCGACGATGCTGTGCGTGCTCACCACAGACGCGCAGATGGAGCCAGTCGTCGCCCAGCGGGCGCTGATCCGCGCGGTCGACACGACGTTGAACCGACTGGATTCCGACGGGTGCATGTCCACCAACGACACCGTCGTCCTGCTGGCCAACGGCGCATCCGGACAGGTCCCGGACGAGCACGTGTTCACGTCCGCGCTCACCGGCATCTGTGCCCAGCTCGCCGCGCAGCTGCTCGCCGACGCCGAAGGCGCAACGAAAGAAGTCCGCATCGACGTCAGCGGCGCCGCAACCGAAGCCGACGCAGTGGAGGTGGGCCGCAGCATTGCCCGCAACAACCTGCTCAAGTGCGCCCTGTTCGGCAACGATCCCAACTGGGGGCGCGTGCTGGCCGCCATCGGGACTACCCGGGCGCAGTTCGATCCAGATCAGCTCAACGTCGCCATGAACGGCGTCCAGGTCTGCCGCGCAGGCGCACCGGGCGAGCCGGGGCACACCGTCGACCTGAGCCCGCGCGCGGTCGCCATCTCGGTCGACCTGCATGCCGGCCGGCACGCAGCGACGATCTTCACCAACGACCTGTCCCACGGCTACGTGCACGAGAACTCGGCCTACTCCTCATGACCGCGTCCTCAGCTCCGGCTGCCTCGTCAGCGCCGGCGCATGCGGCTGCAAGCATCGGCACCGCGCTGGACAAGGCAGGCGTGCTAATCGACGCGTTGCCCTGGCTGCAGCGTTTCGCCGGCAAGACGGTCGTGATCAAGTACGGCGGCAACGCGATGACGTCACCGGAGTTGGCCCGAGCCTTTGCGCAGGACATCGTGTTCCTCAAGTACGCCGGCATCCTGCCCGTCGTGGTGCACGGCGGTGGACCGCAGATCAGCGCGCATCTGCAGCGCCTGGGCATCGCCAGCGAGTTCCGCGGCGGGCTGCGCGTCACCACTGCCGAGACGATGGACGTGGTGCGGATGGTCCTGGTCGGCCAGGTCAACAGCGACGTCGTCAATCTGATCAACGACCACGGCTCCTACGCGGTCGGGTTGTCCGGAGAAGACGGCGGTCTGTTCACCGCGGTGCGCCGCGGAACGGTCGTCGACGGCAAAACTGTCGACCTGGGGCAGGTCGGCGAGGTCAGCAGGGTCGATCCGAGCACCGTGCGGGCACTGCTGGACGCAGGCCGGATTCCGGTGGTCGCCACCGTTGCTCGCGGCCAGGACGGCCTGACCTACAACGTCAACGCCGATACCGCGGCCGCGTCGCTGGCCGTGGCGCTGCAGGCGGAGAAGCTGATCGTGCTCACCGACGTCGAGGGCCTCTACGCCGACTGGCCCGACGCCGACACCCTGCTGGACCGCCTCACCGTCGCGGAGTTGGAGAAGCTGCTGCCCGGGCTGAGCGCAGGAATGATTCCCAAGATGGAAGCTTGTGCGGCGGCGGTGCGCGGCGGCGTTCCGCGGGCGCACATCCTCGACGGTCGCCTGCCGCACAGCCTGCTGGTCGAGGTTTTCACCAGCTCAGGCATCGGCACCATGGTGTACGCAGACGAAAGCAGTGATCCGGTATGACTACCGTGCGCAGCGCCACGACCGTTGCGAAACCGGCCGATCCCACTCTTGGAACTCCGGAAACGGGAAGTCCGAGGCCGATGACGCGCAGCACAGCCTTCCAGCAGCGCTGGCAGCGCGTATTCATGGACAACTACGGCACTCCGCCGCTGGCGCTGGCTTCGGGCTCGGGCGTGCACGTTTCCGACGTCGACGGCAACGGCTACCTCGACTTCGTCGCCGGCATTGCTGTGTCGTCGCTGGGACACGCCCATCCCGCGATCATCGACGCGATCACCAAGCAGGCAGCGGCGCTGATGCACACGTCGAACCTCTACATTCACGAGCCCGAACTGCTGCTGGCTGAGCGGCTGGTCGAACTCCTCGGACGGCCCGGCCGGGTGTTCTTTGCCAACAGCGGCGCCGAGGCCAACGAGGCCGCCCTGAAGCTCGCCCGGCGGCACGGACGGACGGCGAACCCCGACGGCAGCCGGCTGGAGGTCGTCGCCAGTGAGGCGGGCTTCCACGGCCGCACGATGGGTGCGCTGTCGCTCACCGGGACGCCGGCCAAACGCGAGCCTTTCGAGCCGCTGCCCGGCGGCGTGCGATTCGTGCCTTACGGCGACCACGACGCGTTGCAGGCAGCCGTCGGTCTGCAGACCGCAGCAGTGTTCCTGGAGACGACGCAGGGCGAAGGCGGGATCGTCGCCCCGACGCCCGGTTATCTGGCGTTGGCTCGCCGGTTGTGCACCGAGCGCGGCGCACTGCTCGTCGTCGACGAGGTGCAGAGCGGGATCGGGCGCACCGGCTCGTGGTTCACCACGACGGCGCTGGGCATCGAACCTGACGTCCTGACGCTGGCGAAAGGTTTGGGCGGCGGGCTGCCGATCGGTGCCTGCATCGCCTTCGGCCCGGCCGCCGACCTGTTCCGCCCCGGGCAGCACGCCAGCACCTTCGGCGGTAATCCAGTGGCCTGCGCGGCCGCGCTGGCTGTCCTGCGCACCATCGAAGACGACGGCCTACTCGCCAACGTGCAGACGGTAGGCAGCCATCTAGCCGAGCGGCTGCACGCACTCGACCATCCGCTGGTCGACCACGTCCGAGGGCAAGGTCTGTGGCAGGCGGTGGCGCTCACCGCGCCGGTCGCGAGCGAGGTGGAGGCCGCCGCCCGCGCTCGCGGCTTGCTCGTCAACGCCGTTCAGCCCGCGGTGATTCGGCTTGCTCCGCCGCTGATCACCACCCGCGCCGACGTGGACGAAGCCATCCCGATTCTCGCCGCCGGCTTGCACGACGTGTCTCTGGCCCGGGAAACCGCCGCTCATGGGACCGCTGGTCGCGACGCCGCCGCCGGAAAGGCCACGCCATGACGCGGCATTTCCTGCGCGATGACGACCTCACCCCCAGCGAGCTCGTCGAGGTGCTGGACCTGGCCGACAAGATCAAGGTCGACCGCTTCGCCCGCCGACCGCTCGACGGGCCCAGGACCGTAGCGGTGATCTTCGACAAAGCCTCCACGCGCACCCGGGTGTCGTTCAGCGTCGGCATCGCCGAGCTCGGCGGGTACCCGATGGTGATAGACGCCGCGACCTCGCAGCTGGGTCGCGGCGAGTCCATCGCTGACACCGCACGGGTGCTGAACCGCCAGGTGGCGGCGATCGTGTGGCGCACCTTCGGCCAGGTTCGCGTCGAACAGATGGCGGCCGCGAGCACTGTGCCCGTCATCAATGCCCTCACCGACGAGTTCCACCCGTGCCAGATTCTGGCCGACCTGCAGACGGTCCGTGAGCACAAGCATCGGCTCGCCGGCATCACACTGAGCTACGTCGGCGATGCGGCAAACAACATGGCCAATTCCTACCTGCTCGGCGGCACCGCGGCCGGAATGCATGTGCGGATCGGGGGCCCGCCGGCCTATCAGCCCGATCCTGCCGTGGTGGCCGACGCCCGACGGATCGCGGCCGGCACCGGCGGTTCGGTGTTGGTCACTACGTCGCCCGAGCAGGCCTTCGACGGCGCAGACGTAGTGGCGACCGACACGTGGATGTCGATGGGACAGGAGCAAGAGAAGGCTGCGCGGACGGGCGTTTTCAGCGGGTTCGCCGTCACTGCACAGGCGCTAGCGCGCGCAGCGGACGACGCGATCGTGCTGCACTGCCTGCCCGCGTACCGAGGCGCGGAGATCGCCGCGGAAGTACTCGACGGTGTGCAGTCCGTGGTCTGGGACGAGGCCGAGAATCGTCTGCACGCCCAGAAAGCGCTGTTGGTATGGCTACTCGACCACTCGTGAGCCGATGAGCGTTCGGGCGCACAGCGACACTGTGCACCATCGCCCGGCAAGCGATGCCAACACCAGGTCGGCGCGGCACGCGCAGATCTTGATCACGCTGACCGGCTCGGCTGTTCGCTCCCAGGCCCAGCTCGCCGCGAAGATGGTGGAGGCCGGTTTCGCCGTCACCCAGGCCACGCTGTCGCGGGACTTGGACGAACTCGGTGCAGTCAAACTGCGCCCGGCCGACGGTGGATTGCCTGTCTATGTCGTGCCCGAGGACGGCTCGCCCCTAGCTTCTCGCCGGCTGGACGACGCGCCGCCGGTCCGGCTGGCAAGGCTGGTGGGCGAGCTGCTCGTGTCGGCCGAAAGCAGCGCGAACCTCGCCGTGCTTCGCACCCCGCCGGGTGCGGCTCACTTCCTGGCCTCCGCGCTGGACCGGGCTGCCCTGCCCGATGTGTTGGGCACGATCGCCGGCGACGACACCATCGTCGTCATCGCCCGTGAACCCGACGGTGGCTCGGGCCTCGTCCGGCGCATCCGCGCGCTGGCCGGCCCCGGTGTCAGCCACACTTCCAGCCACGACCACAGCCGCGACAAGAGTTCAGGAGTTCCTACCTCGTGAGCAAAGTATTGACTGCGTTACCTACTGGCGAACGGGTCGGGATCGCCTTCTCCGGCGGCCTGGACACCTCCGTCGCCGTCGCCTGGATGCGGGCCAACGGAGCCATTCCGTGCACATACACCGCGGATATCGGGCAGTACGACGAGCCCGACATCGACGGTGTGCCGGTGCGGGCTCTGCAATACGGGGCGGAACTGGCCCGGGCGGTCGACTGCCGCCGCGAACTCGTCGACGAAGGGATTGCGGCGTTGGCCTGCGGCGCCTTCCACGTGCGGTCGGCGGGCCGTGCCTACTTCAACACCACCCCGCTGGGCCGCGCCGTCACCGGAACCATGCTGGTGCGGGCCATGCGCGCGGACTCGGTGCACATCTGGGGAGACGGCTCGACGTTCAAGGGCAACGACATCGAGCGCTTCTACCGGTACGGTCTGCTCGCCAATCCACGCCTGCGCATCTACAAGCCGTGGTTGGACGCCCGCTTCGTCGCCGAACTGGGTGGCCGGGCGGAGATGAGTCGGTGGCTCTCGCAGCAGAACCTGCCCTACCGCGACAGCGTGGACAAGGCGTATTCCACCGATGCCAACATCTGGGGTGCCACCCACGAGGCGAAGACGTTGGAACACCTGGACGTGTCGCTGGAGATCGTCGAGCCGATAATGGGCGTCAAATTCTGGGATCCGGGCGTCGTCGTGGAATCCGAGGACGTTCGCGTCGAGTTCGCCGACGGCCGCCCGGTGGCGATCAACGGCGTGCGCTACGACGATCCGGTTGCGCTGGTGCACGAGGCGAATGCCGTTGGCGGCCGGCACGGGCTGGGCATGTCCGATCAGATCGAGAACCGCATCATCGAGGCGAAGTCGCGCGGCGTGTACGAAGCACCAGGCATGGCGCTGCTTTGGATCGCCTACGAGCGGCTGCTCAACGCCATCCACAACGAGGACACCATCGCCAACTACCACGCCGAGGGACGCCGGCTGGGCCGGTTGCTGTACGAAGGCCGTTGGTTCGATCCGCAGGCACTGATGCTGCGGGAGTCGATCGAGCGGTGGGTTGCCTCCCTGGTGACCGGTTCAGTGACGGTTCGCCTGCGTCGGGGCGAGGACTACTCGGTGCTCGCAACCAGCGGTCCGGACCTCTCCTACCACCCGGACAAGCTGTCGATGGAACGCACCGACAACGCCGCCTTCGGTCCACTGGACCGGATCGGTCAGCTGACGATGCGCAATCTCGACATCGCCGACTCGCGCGCGAAACTCGAGCACTACGCGGCAAAATCGCAGTTGCTGCTGGGTCGCACCGAGCTGTTCGCGGAGCTGGAGTCTGCCGGACTGGACGAGCACCGCGCCGACCAGATCTCGACAAATCTGGCGACCTCAGCCGGCCTGGACGAGACGGTGCTGGAAAGCGCAGCAATGGAGGCCGGCGTTGACTGATCCGCACTCAGCCTCCGGCGCCCTCGCCGACGACGTTGCCCATCCCAACCCCGGCGCCGGCCTGAGTCTGTGGGGTGGCCGGTTCGCGGGAGGACCTTCCGACGCGCTGGCTGCCCTGTCGATGTCGACACACTTCGACTGGCGCCTGGCCCGCCACGACCTCGCCGGATCCCGGGCGCACGCTCGCGTTTTGCACGCGGCCGGTCTGCTGACCGACGGTGAACTCGCGGAGATGCTGGCCGGCCTGGCCGCTCTGGACGCCGATGTGGCCGCGGGGGAGTTTCGTCCCGGGCCCGAGGACGAGGACGTCCATACTGCTCTCGAGCGCGGCTTTCTCGCTCACGTCGGCACCGAACTCGGCGGCAGGCTGCGGGCCGGACGATCGCGCAATGATCAGATAGCCACGTTGATCCGGATGTATCTGCGCGAGCAGGCGCGAGATCTGGCGGACCAGATCGCAAGCCTCGCCGGCACGCTGGCCGAGCGCGCCGACGAACACATGGACGTCGTCATGCCCGGACGCACCCATCTGCAGCACGCTCAGCCGGTTCTGTTGTCTCATCATCTGCTGGCGCACGCCTGGGCGCTGACCCGCGACGTGCACCGGCTGCAGGACTGGGATCGTCGCGCCGCCCACAGTCCCTACGGCGCCGGCGCCCTGGCCGGCTCGTCACTGGGGCTGGACCCGGCCGCGGTGGCCGCCGAACTTGGCTTCGACGGCCCGTGCGAGAACTCCATCGACGCCACCTCTGCCCGCGACGTGGTCGCCGAGTTCTCCTTCGTCACCGCGATGGTGGCCGTCGATCTGTCTCGACTGGCCGAGGACGTGATCCTGTGGGCGACGAAAGAGTTCTCCTTCGTCACCCTCGATGACGCCTATTCCACCGGCTCGTCGATCATGCCGCAGAAGAAAAATCCGGACGTGGCCGAGCTCACCCGCGGCAAGGCCGGTCGACTCATCGGTAACCATGCCGGTCTGCTGGCAACTTTGAAGGGCCTGCCGCTGGCCTACAACCGGGATCTGCAGGAAGACAAGGAACCGGTCTTCGACGCGGTCGACCAACTGCACCTGCTGCTGCCTGCCGTCACCGGCATGATGGCCACGCTGGTCTTCCACACCGCGCGAATGACCGAGCTCGCGCCGCAGGGGTTTTCGCTGGCCACCGACATCGCCGAATGGTTGGTACGCGAGCGGGTTCCGTTCCGCCAGGCGCACGAGATCGCCGGTGAATGCGTGCGGGTGTGCGAGCAGCGTGGCATCGAGCTCGACGAGCTGTCCGACGACGACTTGACCGCCATCTCCGTGCATCTGACTCCCTCGGTACGCGACGTGCTCACCGTGGTGGGATCCGTGCGCTCGCGGGCATCGGTGGGCGGTACCGCGCCGGTACGGGTCCGTGAACAGCTCGATGCGCTGCGTGCGGTCCTCGTCGAGCAACGAGTCTGGAGCGGCGCACACCAGCCATGACGCTGCGCGACGAGCTCAGCACCCCGGCAACTGTGCTGGCGCCACGCCTTCTTGGTGCCCGGCTCATCAGCGGTACCGGCACCGATCGCGTCGTCGTGGCGCTGAGCGAGGTCGAAGCCTACGAGGGCGCCGACGACCCGGCCTCACACGCTTTTCGTGGCGCTACCGCGCGCAACGCGGTGATGTTCGGCTCGGCCGGTCACCTCTACGTGTACTTCGTCTACGGCATGCACTGGTGCGCCAATCTGGTGTGCGGGCCGCCGGGAACGGCCTCGGCGTTGCTACTTCGAGCCGGCGAGGTCGTCGAGGGGATCGGCGTGGCACGCGCCCGCCGGCCCGCCGCCCGCCGCGACAACGAGCTGGCTCGTGGACCGGCCCGGCTGGCCCAGTGTCTTGGGCTGACCGGCAGCGACAACGGCGCGGACCTGCTCGACCCTGGCGCACACCTTCGTATCGAGCTGACCGACCACGCCCGCGCAGGCCGCCCCCTCGACGTACGAACCGGCCCTCGGGTAGGCGTCGCAGCGGCCGACGACGTTGCGCTGCGGTTCTGGATCAGCGGCGACCCCACGGTCTCGGTCTACCGCCCGGGTGGCCGCAAGCCGGTTCGGCCAACCCGGCAGACTGAACGCCCATGACCGCTGACGACACGTTTCCCGCCGTTCTGCCGTCGTCGCTACACCCGGCGTACGAGGTGCTGGCTTCGGGTGCGGCTGCGATCCTGCCTCGCGACGGTCTGGCCGAGCGGATGGCGGCCGCCGACCGTGAGAACCGTCCGCTACGGGTCAAGCTGGGCATCGACCCGTCTGGAACGCAACTGACGCTCGGCCATGCAGTCGTTCTGCGCAAGCTGCGCCAGTTCCAGAGTTTCGGCCACACGGCGGTCCTTGTCGTCGGTGGTTTCACCGGCCAGGTCGGCGATCCCTCCGGTCGCACCGCCACTCGATCGGCGCAGAGCGCACAGGCAGTTGTGGACAACGCGCGCGGTTACTTCGATCAGGTCATGCGCATCTTGGCCAAGGACCGCACCGAGGTCGTCAACAACGCCGACTGGTTGGGCCCGATGGTCTTGGCTGAGCTGCTCGCCTATACCCGTCAGATCACCGTCGCCCAACTGCTCGAACGCGACGACTTCAGTCGCCGGTTCAAGGCCAACGAGCCGATTACGCTATCGGAGTTCTTCTATCCACTCCTGCAGGGCATCGACTCCGTGGAGATCAGCGCGGACCTCGAACTGGGGGGAACCGACCAGACCTTCAACAATCTGGTGGGCCGCGAGCTGCAGCGCAGCAAAGGCCAGGCGCCGCAGGCAGTGTTGACGATGCCGCTGCTAGTGGGCACCGACGGCGTGGAGAAGATGGGCAAGTCTCTCAACAACTTCATCGCCATCGACGCCCCGCCCGCCGAGCAGTTCGGCGCCCTGATGAGCGTGCCGGATTCCGCCGTGGTCATATACGCGCGGCTCTGCACCGATCTGCACCCGCGAGGGGTCGCCGCGCTGGATGCCGCCGTACAGGCCGGTGGAGCGCAGGCCGGCCAAGCAAAGCGAGCGATGGCGAGCGCAGTCGTGACGCTCTACCACGGACAGGCGGCCGCCCGGGCGGCCGAACAACGCTTCGACGAAGTCTTTCGCGACCGTCTGGTACCCAGCGACGTTGCCGACTACGTACTGCCCGCCGGTGACCCGGTCCACCTGCCCGCGGTGCTGGTCGGTGCAGCCCTGGCTGCCTCGAACAGCGCAGCCCGGCGGTTGGTGGACAGCGCGGCAGTTCGGCTCGACGGTGCCGCCGTGACGGCGTACGACTACCCGCGCGCCGAGCTCATCGACGCGGTGTTGTCGGTAGGACGGCGCAAGGCCGTCCGCCTGACGAGCTGACGCGTCCGCTGGCACGGGTGAACGCAAATGAGCCGTTGCCCGACCGCTGGTCATATGTGCCGGGGCTCCGTGGGGCACTTGCCAGGCCCGACCAGATCCGAGCGGCGACGGGCACCCCCCGTTGCAGCGCGCATGCGCGGTCGGCTAATGTAATGGGTGTTCGCAGTCAAGCCGCCGACGCGCGCAACCGCGCAATCGGTCACTGCAAGCGAACCATCTGAACTGAAGCGACGTGCACGTGTGGACGTCTTCCGTTCGAGGCGGGCGGCGCGGGGTCGAGGTTGACACCGCAACACCCACCGAGTAGCGTTTCTGAGGTTGCCCCGAGACGGTCTGGAAAGTCCGCGACGGTGTGCGTCCGCTCCTTGAGAACTCAACAGTGTGCCGAAAGTTAGTGCCATAAGTAATACCTCGTCTATTCGGTTGCCATCCTTGTGGTGGGCCGGATAAGCGGTTCCTTTGGTACATCGAGCAAAGAAAGTCCAGCTCGTATGACCAGTGATTGATACCGCGCAGGCGGTAACTTTCTGTGTCGACAAACCGCAGTCACTTGTTGGGTGCGGGTAGTCATAAAACATCCACGGAGAGTTTGATCCTGGCTCAGGACGAACGCTGGCGGCGTGCTTAACACATGCAA
>CAXSBR010000040.1:0-16874 GCA_964236495.1 uncultured Jatrophihabitantaceae bacterium | reverse complement strand
TCAGACGGCACAAGCCGCCTGACCCACCGTCCACCATTACGGGTCAAGCCCAGTGCCGATGCCGGGGAGCAGCGGCGTACTCGTTGCCCCGGTCTGGGCTGGGCGGGTGTGGATAGACCGGAGCGGGGTTTCGGGGCTCGCTGAGCGGCGTACTCGTCGTGCTCGACGCTGACCAGGACGGGCCTGGACGGTGGATGGGTGCCACTTTGCGCCGCCCCGGCAGTCGGTGCGCCCTCATCGGATGGCAGCCAAGCTGACGCCCTTGGCCCGCTGAGCGGCAATCCGGGCTCGTACCTCGGCCGGCACCGTCGCCGCTCTCCGGGCCGTACGTGCGTTGGGTCAGACTTCTGGCAGTGGGCCGATGATGGGCACGCTCAATAGTTTAGCCACGAACCGTTCAAGTTCGGCGGCGCGGACATTCACCTCCGTCCAGGTGGGGCGTGGCGGGTCCCCATGGACCAGGCGGCTCCGAATGCCATAGCTGACATTGAAGAACTCGCTCGGTGACTGTCCGCCGTAAGTACGGGCTCCCAGTGACGCCGCGAGCCGCCGCCCAGCGGCGGATATTGACTCCTTCTCAAGGCGGCACAAGCTGATCCGTAGTGAATCGACGTCACCGGCGGGTAACCCCGACTTCTCCGTCTGCGCAATGAGACTTGCTACGAAAGCCTGAGCTTCCGGGGTGCGCGGCTGTTGCTCTATCAAGACTTCCACAGCCATCATCAGGGCCAACGAAGCGTGCATCTGGCGTCGAATCGGCAAGCGTGGCGCTGTACAGAGCGAAGGCGAGTTCTTGACTCGGTGACACTTCAACCTGCTGGCCGAAAGCCTGCTGGATCGACCTCGCCACCCGGTCCCCGGGCTTGCTCTGGGACGCCACAGTGCTCACCGAGGGGAACCTGGCGGGAAGGTCGGTCTTGAACACCTGGACCCCAGGATGATCCCTCAAGATCTGGAACGACTCTCCCTCGAAGGCGTCCTTGATCTGCTTCACCGTAGTCGGTGATCACGCCCTCGGGCTTGCGCAGGCGCAGGTCGGCGCCGAGGTTGTTCTGGGCGAACCCAATGATGAGCGCTGACTTCCAACTGTCGCCCGCTTGCTGGGCCGCATCGGAAGTTGGGTATCCAAGACCGCTCAAAATGATTTCTGTAGAGGTGCTCAACGCCTTTCCGGTCGCGCTCCTCAGCACGACTTCGGTCGGCGGCCCCGAAAGCACCAAACGGTCACTCAGTTCAGCGATGCCCACGCGCTTGCTGAGAATCAAGCGGAGCCGAAAGGAGTACACCTCCGGCAGCATTGCCGCCGGATTACGGCAATGCCACGAACGACACGCCGTCTTGCGGCAGGCAAGCACAGCGATGATTCCACGACAGTTCTGTCTGGAAGTATTTGCCGGCCGGGCGCTCCGTTCGGATCATTTCTCCCAGTGCGGGTGCGTGTGGTCGCCGGTGCAGGTGTACCTGCGACCTTCGGCGTCGGTGCCCGTCTGGCCGTAGAGCGATTGCTTGCAAATTCTCCGCCCTTGATGCACGAGCCTGAGGACGTAGTCGTACAGGCTTGGCTGCTGTCGGTGGGCGATGACGTGGGGCGACTGCTGACCAGGTGCAGGTGCCCCGATGTGATGGTCTTGCCTCGCACGGTGTAGGCGCCTGCGTAATGGACGACTGACCCGTCGAGGTGCATGGCGGTCAGCTTGGTGCTGACGCCGCCCCCGCCGGTGTCGACGGCCGTCCCGCTCACCTCGGTGGTGTCGGCATAGCCAGCGACCCATGAGGAGTAGTTGTGGCCGTTGGAGAGGTTGCGCCCGCCGTCTTGCCATGCGGCTGAGTAATTCTTGTCGCTCAGTTCGCGGTAGAACTTCTGTACGACCGCCGCTGGATCGACGTCCGCCGCGCCGGTCGGCGCGGAGCTACCGCGGGTCGCTTTGGGTGAGTAGGGCGGAATCGTCGTGGCTGAGGGCGGCGGGCCGGGAACCGCACTCGCCGTGACCGTCGCCGTGTCCGTCGCCGTGACTGTGGCCGGCGCAGCTGTTGCACTGGATGGGGCAGATGACGTTGCTACCGACGTGAGCTGCGTTGCCGACGACGCGCTAACGGCCACTTTCTTTGTACTGCCACTGCACGAGGTGAGCCCGATGACGAGCAACAAGGCCAGTACCCGCGCGAGCCAGACCGGGCGTGGTCTCGGGTGCCACGTCACGACACCGTGTCCGATGTTGCTTTGGCCGCCTGAACTCGTCACAAAGTTTCCCTACCGTCGATGATCCGGCGGAAGAATCTGATAACGCCCAATGCTGCCTGTCAACTCGAATCGGTCCGAACCGCACCGGTGGCCCACGCGGCGCAGATCTCAGCTGCTGGGCGGCTGCACGCTGGGCATTCTGTGGCGTCCTTCGCCCAGACCACGAAAACCGGAAGCAAACGAGGGCTCGGCCGCAGGATGTCGAGTGGAGTCACCGTTGGCTTCGGGCTACGGCCATGACGAGCATTGTGTCAAGCAAGTTCCGCCGGCGGTTGACGAGTGGTGGCGGGAGATGAGGTAAGGCCGCTACTAACTCGCTCCTCCAGGCCAGCACCCGGCCTTGATGGACCCTGTAGGTCCACTGCTTGCTGCGACTCCACAACCAAGCACTGATAAGTAACGCGACGGAAAGGATCGGCGGACCAAACCACCCCTTGACGACGAGAACTGTTGGTAGGGACACAACAGCCAGGCCGCCGATGCCCAGCCGTTGCCACCGTCGCAGTGGCCCGGCGGCACGGCCGCGCTTGACAAGATCCTCTTCAAGCGCGTCGAGCATCGCAGGCCTCTTCGAAACGTCGCGCATCGCCTCGTACACGCCGAGAGACAACGCCGTCGCAGCCTGCGTATACCGCAACGCCGTGTGACCGCTGGAAAGCATCAGTACGCCGCCCAAGAAGTACAACCATCCAATCAGCGATGTCGACCTATGCTCCTGGCTTGAGCTCACGACGTGCTCCAAGCCGACAGCAGTAAATGCCCCGCCCACCCCGGCGACCAGCGGAAGGGTCACGTAGGCGTCGTACTTCTCTGCGCCGTATCGCGCAAGCAGGCTGTCACGGCGTGCTTCGATTCGTTCCGCTATCGCAAGCACACCGGCAAAAAACAGCAACACGACGATCAGAACGGCGTCAGCCACCAGAACGGCGCCACTGAGCCACAGCACGACGTTGTGGGTCAACCCAATCACCTGTGAACTGACACGACGCCGGAATGGGGAGTTTCATTCATCATCCGGCGAATGTTGCCAATGCACGTCAACCTATTGCCGGAAGCGCGCCCGCCGGGTGTGCCGGCGGAGTACTCACCCAGATACCTGGCCAGGTCATAGGCGGCGCTGCTGGTCAGCCGCTCGCGCGCCTGGGCGTACCGCATAGTCACCGTGGGGCTCGTGGTGGCCCAGGAGGGCTTGCACCCGGTCCAGGGGTGCTCCGGGCGTCCAGCGCGGCGGTAGCGGCGCTGTGGCGCAGCAGGTGCGGGTGTAGGTCGGTCCACCCCGGCGCGGGCCCGATGGCGTGCACAGTCTCGTAGGCAGCGTGGCGGGCCCACCGCTTGCCGCTGGCGATGATGAAGATCGGGCCAGCCGCACGGTCCCCGACGTAAGGCGGACACGACATGACACGCGGAGCGGGTAGCTCCACGGTGCGCGGGCGGTCGCCCTTGTCCACGACGCGGCGGACTCGGTGCCCGGACTGCTCTCCGATGGCGGCGACGTCAGCGCCCAGCGCCTCGGACACCCGAAGCCCGCAGTACGTCAGCAGCGTCACCAGAGCGTGCGCGCGGGCGGAGTAGTCGGCAGATGGAGGCATGAGCCGGGCGTTCCACCGGTGCTACTTAGCGGTCAACTCCGACGTCTGGGTTGGGGGTCCGGTCCTCGTCGACGGACGCGGCGATGGACTCGGCCAGCGCATCGGAGCGGATCGCTTGGACGGCGGCGGCCTCCTGCGCGGTCAGGGTCGGCAACGATGCCGGCTCGTTGTTGTACAGGCGGTAGGTGAGCGCTGTCGCGGGGCGCTTCGACGACAACGGCGCCTCGTCGATGGCGGCAGGAACTACCACCGTGACGTCTAATCCGGCCGCGTCAATCCGGTCGATCGCATCGGCCAGGTCAGTCCAACCGCGCGCCTCGGTGATGCCTGGGACGTAGGTTTCGGCGAGTGCGGCCCACCGCTCTGCCGCCGGTGCGTCCGCGGCCTGGACTTCTGTTTCAGCCAGTTCGGCAACTGCGGCCGTGCTCGCCTCAGCCAGCGCCCGCTCGAAGTCGCGCAGAGACGGGTTCTCGGTTGCGGAAGAGTCGGAACGAGCCTCGGTGGGGGCGCTCATAGCTGAATTCTCGTCCTCGAATGCCAGGGACGGAACATCCTGGCTGGTTTGGGCTGTGATCGGCGCAGTAGCCGCGGCTACGGCCTCTGTGGGCTCCACAGCCGCCGCCATGACCAGGACGGGGACCCGGCTTGCCCCGCCCGACCCGGGCTGGTCGGGTGTTTCGGTCGGGGTGGTGTCGGCCGGATTCCGGTCGGCGTTGGCGACCCGGTTCTCAGCCCGCCATAGGGCTCCCTGCAGGTCGATGATGCGCCGTTGCACGTCGTTCTGGGCGGTGTTGTCGAAGTCTCGGGCGAGTTGCATGACCGCGTCGACATCGGCGACGTCCACGATGGGTCCGCCGGCGGCGGCTTCGGTGAGCGCGGCGTCGGCGGCGTCGAATTCTGCCCGCCACTCCGCGGCGACTCCGGTGCGGTACCGGACCTCATCGCGGGCCCAGAGCAGTTCGGCGAAGTCGTGCTCGTCGAGTGTCATCGGGTCGATGGCGGCGGGGTCGACGTTGCCGGTGGCGGCGATGCGGGTCTCGACTCCCGCGAGCGCGCTGTGGGCGGCGTCGGCGAGGGCAGCGGCCTGCACCCATTCCTGCTGGGCGCTGGCGCGTTCCATCGCAGGCACGCGGAGTTGTTCGGCGCGTTCGCTGAGCGCGCGGCCGTGGCTCTCCCACACGGCGTCGGCGTGTGCACCGTGACCACTGAGGCCGCGGGCGTGGAGGCCGTCGCGTTCGGCTATGGCGGCGGCCAGGTCCGCGTTTAGCGCGTCGACCTGGGCGGCGGGTTCCAAGTCGGCGTAGGGCCGCCACACGGCGGCGACGGACTCCTCGATCCACGCAGTGTCTGCGGGCGCCGGGAGCGGGTCGGCGTCGTAGTCGGGAAGCGGGGCGTCGTAGTCGGGGTCGTAGGGCAGGTCGCCGTCGCCGAATGGCACCGCACCGGCATCGTGCCCGCTGGCCCCGGTCGCGTTGGACTGATCGAGTGAGTCGTCGAGCAGGTGGGCGTCGGCCGGCGGCGCAGTTTCCGCGTCCAGGGGGTCGACAACGGACGCGGCGGCGGCGTCGTCGATGGGTTCGGGGTCGAGGAGCAGGCCGATCCGCCACAGCAGGACCGGCGCGAGCTGGTCGGGGGTCAGGTGGCCGGTGTGGGCGGCGAGCAGGCCGGCGGCGTCGTGGGTGACCTGGTGAGGGTCGAGTCCGTCGCGGGCGGCGGTGTCGACGCGGGCCACGATGACGGGCCACAGCCGGTCGGCGGTGATCCGGTCGCTGAGGGCGTCACCGAGCACGTCGTACAGCTGCCCGGTCCATTGCGGGCGTAGCTGGTGCGACTGGCCAGCGGCGGCAGGGTCGGTCAGGGTCGGGTCGCCCGCGCCCAGGTGCGTGCCCACCCGCGACCACAGGGCGGCGGCGGGGAACTCGTCGGGTAGCGGGCCACGCTGCGCGGCGTGGTCGAGCAGGGCGGCGACGTCGACGCCGGCGGTGTCGGCGACGGTGAGCTTGGTGGCTACGACGGCCCAGTACGGGTCGGTGCTGATGTGCGGGGCGATGTCGACGACGTGCGCGGCCCACCGGTCGACGCTGTCACCGGGCCGGCCGGTGTGGTCGTGCGCGGCCGCGGTCAGGTCAGCGTGCACACTGCGCAGGCCGAGCGCGGCCGGCCGGGCACCGGCCGGGTCGGTGTCGGCGTCGGGGGTCTGGTTGTAGGCCCGCCACACCGCCAGCTCGGTGACCAGGCTCGGGTTGTCTAGGTAGGGCAGCGCCCAGTCCGGCGCGGTCGTCGGGGTCCACGCCAGCGCGCGGTCTTCGACGGCACCGGCGGTGGCGGTGACCCGCTCGGCGAGGGCGTCGACGAGCTGGCACCAGGTGTGGTGTCCGGTGAGCGCGGCCGGGCGTTCGGGCAGCCACGGCAGCGGACCCGGGTCCAGGGAGTGCCGGCCAGACTTGTCCAGCCGCCAGTCGAGGACGGCCGCGACGTCGGCGGCGGTACCGAGCTCGCGGTGCGCGGCGGCACCGGTGAGGTCGGCGATCGGGTCGCGGCCGCCGATAGCGAGGGTGGCCAGGTGCGCGCGCAGCGTGTCCCATGCCGGCGCGGCGGTGACACCGGGGACGGCCTGTTCGGCTGCGGCAGTGATCCGGGTCAGCTCGTCAGGGCCGAGCAGGTCCTCGACGCCGGCGCGCACAGCGTGCAGGTAGGCGTCGCTGTCGTGGCCCAGCGTCAAGGCCGAGTCGGACAGCTCCGCGGCCTGCGTGGTCGCCGAGCGTTGGCTGCTGTCGGTGTCGATCGCGGCGGCGACGGTCTCGGCGGCCGTGGCCGGGGTGAGCACGTCGGGGCGGGTGAGTGCGTCGATGTCGCCGGTGACCGGGGCGGGCACGTGCAGGTGGTTGGCGTCGGTGGCGCGGGTGACCCCGACATAGACCGCGGCGCGGTCCATGCCGGCGGTGACGACGGTGTGGGCGACGCCGCGGACCAGGCCGGGCTTGCCGACGGTGATGCCCTGGCTGGAGTCGATGGTGGCGGCGTAACCCACCCGCACCCCGTACCGCTCGAGGTAGGCCTTGTCGATGGTGATCGAGCGGCCCAGCCCGACGTGGGTCACCTCCAACTCACCGCGGCGGGTGACCTTGTCCACGATCCAGCGGTCACCGTTCTTGACGAAGTCGGTGCCGGTGATCCGCAGGCCCCGCTCGTTGGCGGTGGTGATGATGGTGTCGCCGGCGGAGATGGCTTCCCCGTTGCCGGCGATGTATTCACGGCCCTGGACGCCGTCGCGCTGAAGGCGGTCAGCGCGGGCCAGGGCGTTGAGCTGCCGCACCAGTTCGTGCGTCGGGGCCAACATGATCACGTCGGCACCTGTCGCCCGGTCGCGTTGGTAGGCGGTGAATACCTGTCCGGCGACGGTGTCCAACGACGCGGCGTGGATGCGGTCGTTGTCGAGGTAGAAGCCGATAGCGGCCCGGTCGCCGGCGCGTACGGCGAGGCTGGCCGCACCTTCACCGTCGGAGGTGAAGCGGACCACTTCATCCAGGGTGAGGGCGCCGTAGGTGGCGGCGAGGTCGCGCAGGATGCCGCCGGCCGACACCGAGCTGCGTTGCCGGTCATCCCCGACCAAGCGGACCGAGCCGCCCCGCTCAAGAATGAACGCGATCGCTTTGTCGAGGTTCGCCGTGGACGCCAGGCCGGCCTCGTCGACGACGACGAGGGTCCGTTCGTCGATCGCGGTGACCCAGTCCGCCGGCGGGCGGCTGTCGGCCCGGTCGATGTCCCAGACCAGTTTCTCCAGGGTGTCGGCGTACCCACCGCCCAGCGCGTCGCGGAGTTCCTGCGCGGCGACCGCGCGGGGTGCCAAACCCAGCACGGTGCCGCCGGCGTTGGACCAGGCGGCGGCGAGCACACCCATCGCGGTGGTCTTGCCGGTGCCGGCGGGGGCGAGCGCGAGCTGCACCCGGGCGCCGGAGGTGGCCATCGCGGTGACCATCGACTCCTGCCCGTGGTTCAGGGCGCGGCCGCCGTTATTCGCCGACCACTCCAGCATCGCCACCTGCACGTCGCTGACGGTGGCGCGCATCCCGTCGGTGCGGGCGGCCGCGGCGACGATCCGCCGCTCACCAGCGAGGGTCGCCTCGGTCGTGAACAACTGTGCGGCGTGCCGGGTGAACACCGACTCGCCGTTGCTGCGGCGCAGCGCGGCGGGCAGCAGAGTGTCGATGCGGGCCTCCCGGCCGGCGGTGTCGTCCCGACTCAGTGGCAGGCAGTTGTCCCGCCCTAGCGCGGCGTCGGCGACGATGTTGGTCAAGCTCTCCACGAGCTCGGCGCGCACGCCGGCGGCCCGGACTTGCCGGGCCGCTTCGGCGAGCACGTTGGTGTAGGTCCATGCCGACCGTTGCGCGGACACGACGTGCAGAACCGTTGCCGATAGCTGCGCGATTAGGTCTGTGGTGACGTTCTCCGGTGACGTCGCGGTCCCCAGTTGCCCTATCATCGCAGTCACACCGTCGCGGCCGAGAACCTGCTCTGCCTGGACGCGCCACTGCTGGCGCTGCTCACCCAACGATCGCGGTTCGTGCTTATCCGGTCGCGTCTGTAGGGTCGCCGTCGCCGACAGCCGGATCAGTTCGGTAGCGGTCGGTTGGCGCCCCTTGCTGGCCCGGAAGTCCTCGATCAGCGCGGCTCGGGCGGTGATGATGTCGCTGCGCCGGGTCGACCAGCGGGCCGTCAACCGGTCATCGACGCCGACGATCTCGCGGATCGGTCGTGTCCCGGCTTCGGTGGCGCGGTCGGCGAAGCGGACCCCGAGCCGGGCGACCAGCTCGGTCTCGATCGCGGTGTTGTACCACTCGCTGGTCGCGACGGCGGCCGGTGCCAGGGCCGCCCGTCCAGTGCCAGCCACCGCCCGTCGCGGGTTTGGATCTTGTTGCTGACCACGTAGTGGGTGTGCAGGTTCGGCTCGCCCTGGCGGGAATCGCGGTGGGTGAACTCCACTGCCACCACACCGCGGGTCTCCACCTGCGCCACGCCCCGGGCACCTACCCGGGTGAACGCGAACTCACCCTGTAGCCGAGCCATCGCGCTGGCCACGGCAGCGTTGTGGGCCTGATAGATCTGCTCGGCGACGTCGGGGGCGGCCACCGCCCACAGCGCCGACACCGACTTCACCGGCGTGAACGTGTGGTCATAGCCGGCGACCGCCGTCGACACCGGCCGCGACACCCGGGCGATGTAGCCGGTCAATTCCCGCTCGTCGGCCGGGGGCCGGCTGTACTCATCGGCGAACAGTTCCTGACCCACCTGGGTGCGGATGGCTTGCTTGTCGGCGTCGTCGACGGTGACGTACTTATCGGCGCCGTTGGCCAGGTTGAACTCCCGGTACGCCGCACCCAGTGCAGCACGCCACGTGTTCGTGCCCTCGTAGACGTTGAACGCCTGTCCCAGCCGCGTGAGCGATTCCGCCGCCGCCAGACCTGAGCCGGCCAATATCGCTTCGGTGATCATCGTGTCGGCGTTGGGGTGGACGCCCAACCCGAACAGGTTTTTCATCTGCGACTCGGTGACCACCGACCCCTCAGCTATGCCGAGCCCGGCCAGCCCAGGCCCGACCCACCGGCCCGGGGCTTCACCCTTCTCGGCGTAGTACTGCTGCAACGACTCACGGCCCCGCCCGGAGGCGTCCACCGCCGCCGTCTGCCGGATCAGGTACAGGTACCCGTCGCCCGCAGCGAGCTTGTGGAGGTTCGCCGTCACGGTAACGCATGCTACATGGCGTTATCTTTTCGTTACCTTAGTGCAAGAGGTGTGACGCGCTTCGAGTTCTCATCGGCCTTGGACGTCGCGGTTCAATCGTTTGCCTGAGTTCAGAGGTAGTCAGTGGGTAGCTCTCTATAAGCTGTCGTCATCGGATCGTGCGGCGGTGTAGTTGGAAGGGTCGGTGGTCGTGGTGGGTAATGCTCGGGCGGTCAAGGTGTTGTCGGGTCGGGAGAAGGCGCGGGCGGTGCTGGCGGCGAAGGCTGCGGAGTTCGGGGCGCGTCAGGCGAAGGTCGAGGCGGCGGTGACTGATGTGCTGCGGGTGGCTGAGCGGATTGAGTCGCGTCGGTCTTGGCGCGATGAACGGTTGGCGGCGCTGCGGGCGAAGTTCGACGTCGACTGCGCGAAGGTTCAGGACAGCTACGAGGTGGAGGCGGCGAAGCTGAGCGGGGAGTCCGACGCGGCGGTCCGGGTGCTGCTTGATTTGGGCACGTCGGTCGCCGACATCGGTGAACTGACCGGGCTCAGCGTGGCTGACGTGCGAGAGGCGCGCGCCCGGTCGTCTGCGACCAGTACGGCGGACAGCGGCGGCGAGGACGCGCAGGCGGCGGCGGACGGCGGCGGCGCGCGCGGTGACGAGTTCGCGGTGGCAAACTGAGGGCCCTGGTGTCCAAGTCGCGGGGGGCTGTCTTCGGGTGATGTGGATCGGTTCCAGTCTCGGGTGTTGGTTACGGCGTCGTGCTGGGTCTGGATGGGTGGCGTCGGGCGCGATGGGTACGGGCGGTTTCGGCTGGCGTACCGCGACGGTCGGCAGCGCACCGTCACCCCGCATCAGGTCGCGGCGGTCCTCGCCGGTGGTGAGCTGGTGCAGGGCGCGACGGTGATGCATGACTGCGACATGCGGTTGTGCGTTCGGGTTGAGCCGGGTCACGTTCACGCAGCCACGCAAGGGGAGAACATGCGGCAGGCTGCGCGGCGAGGGCGGGCGGCTGGCCCCCGGCCGGGCTTGGTCGATGTGCGGGGCGCGGAAGGCGCGTCTCGTGCGGTGCAGACAGCACTGAGGGCGAGCACCGACCGTTCCCCGGTCGGGCTCGCCCTTGTCCTCGCCGCCGTGTTGGCGGCGGGTGATCCGTTACGCGACCATCCGCGACTGTTCGACCTCGACCTCGACCTCAACATTGGCGCTGTCGGTGTCGGCGTCGGCGGTGTCGTCGTCGGCTAGGACGTTGATCAGCGCGGCCGAGTCGGTTGTAGGCAGGCCACCGGCGAGCCGCTCCACGTCGCACAGCGGGTAGCCGTTCGCGTCAAGCCAGGTGAAGTAGCGGGCAGCGGATCGGCTGTGACTGCGCCACGTCCCGGCACGCCAGGAGTCCTGGCTCAGCCCGTTCTCATACCGGGACACGGCGACGGCGGCGGCGATGACGACGGCGCGGGCCTCGCTCTGCGCGGTGACGTACCCGCTCAGGTCCGCACCCCGAGCCAGGCCGAGCAGATCGGCCGGGGTGATGTAGGAGTCGAGCCCTCCGGTCGTGTTGCCGATCCCCTCGGCCAGGGTGAACGCCAGAAACGCCGCAGTGCCCTTCGGTGCGGTCTTGCAAGCCAGTAGCGCGCGCAGCCAGTCGCGGCGGATCGGTTCGGCCTGCCGCCATGCCTTGTTGTTGGCGATCACCTCGCGGCGGTGCGCGGACTGCTCGGCCTTAGCCTGCTCGGCGCGGGCGTGCGCCGCGCTGCTGTCGTTGCCCTGACCCGGGGCGTCGTCGTTGTGGGTGGTGAGGGCGGGTCCGGCGCCGGGGCGGCGGTGGCCGTGGCCGGTCGGGTCGGTGCAGACGGAGAACGGCTGTGGCCCGACGATGCAGCCGACGTCGTCGTCGTCCTCGTTGTAGTCCGGGTCGCGGTCCCGCACGTCTCGGTGGTGCTGCTCCACTTCGTCGTCGGTGACTGCTGGGTCGCGGTCGTTGACTTCGGTGAGGTAGGCGGCGTGGCCGGGGCATTCGGTGTGGGTGGCGGGGGTGAACGCCCCGCCCCGTCTGTTGACCAGCGCACGACGTGGTTGGAGCGGACCGACCAATCCGGGTCCTCGAGGACTGGGCAGTCCTCGGCGGCGAGTTGGGCGAGGACCGGGGCGCGGCGCTCAGCTTCGGCGGCGCGTTGCGCTGCGTCGTCGTCGGCTTTGGCGAGCACCCGGTTGAACTGGACGGGGCCTAGCTGTGCGGCGGCGACCAACGCGGTCACCGCGTCGGTGTCGTGCTCGAACCGGGTCAGGGCGGCGGCTTGGTCGAGGGTGAGGAAGTCGTACCGGTCGACGGCTTTTGCGGCGAGGGCGTTACCGGCGACGGTGAGCGCGGCGGCGACTTCGCCCTTGGCGGTGGCGGTGCGGGTGGCGATCTGCGCCGCGCTCAGCCCATACAGCGACAGTTGGTTGATCGCCTCGACACGTTCGGGGTTGGTCAAGGCGGCGCGGTGCTCGTTCTCCGACCATTGCGCCACGATCCGGGCGGCGGTGTCGTCGTCCTCGGCCCCGGTCAGGTAGACGGGCACCGTTGTCAGGCCGGCCTCGACAGCGGCGAGGGTGCGGCGGTGACCCATCCGCACACGCACACCCTCGCCTGTGGTGACCGCGACGATGGGCACTAGCACGCCGTGGCGTTTTACTGAGGCCACGAACGGCTTGTCCAAGCGGGCTTCACGGATGTTGAGGTCCACGAGCAGGACGGTCTGGTCCAGGTGGGCCAGGACGGGCGAGGACGGGTCGGGCGCTTTGTCCGGCCCGTCCGCGCCGCTACCCTCAGCCGAGCGGGGCTCGATGTCGTCACGTGTCGGCTGGCCCTTGGTGGTCCCCTGATCGGTCGTGGTGGTCGTGTCGGTGGTGGTCATGGCGTGATCTCTCCTGGGGTTGGCTCGGGTGTGGTCAGGTGCTCCGCTGCGGCGAGTAGGGCGCTGTAGCGGCGTCCGGCCTCGGCCTTGTCGAGGGCGGCGGTGAGGCTCAGGAATCTGCTCTGTTGATGAGCGGCGGCGCGGCGTAGCACGGTCCGCACGAACGCCCGGTCTATCTCGCGGGTATCGGCCCAGCCGGTCACCGGGCGCGGTGGGCGTCGTCGGCGGCGAGGGACAGGCAGCTCCACCGGCACGGTTCACCCGATTGGGCTTCGCATCCGGCGCACGGCTGCCCGGTCGGCCCGGGTGGGGCGGGGACGAGGGCGAAGGTCTCCCGGTCTGGGCTCAGATGAACGGTCATCGCGTACCCGTCGCCTTGGGTGGTGAACGCGGCGACCTCGGCATCTACGAAGTGGGTTCCGGTGGCGCTGATGATGAACAGTTGCACCGTCTATCCGACGAGGTGGGGCGGCAGGGTGATCGGCTCTGGCAGTGTGGCGGTGGCGGGTCGGCTGGTCATGCGTCGCGGTGGGTCATCAGCGGATCGCGGTCGGGGGTGGCGGGCGCGTCGGGTGGCAGCCCATCGCGGTGGGTCATAGGTGGGTCGCGGCCCGGTAACGCGGCGGTGACTGCGGCGAGTGCGTCGGCTGGGGTGCTGCCGTCGGGGTGCACGTCGCGCAGGTGGCGGTTCTCGCCTTGGGGGCCGACGAGCTCTCGGGCGGTGCTGCCGTCCACCGCATATAGGAGCACGTCGCGCAGTCCGTCGGGTCGGCGGTCGATGCCGGCGATGACGGCGCGGACCCAGACGCGGGGGAGCGGCTGCCGGTCGCCGGAAAAGTCGAGGGCGTGATATTCGACGGTCTGGCCTAGCTCGATGGTGGTCATGTGCGCTGCACCTTCCGTTTCCGGTTTGCCGGGTTGCGAGGTGTCACGTGCCGGACGGGCCGCCCTAGTTGGCGACCCGCCCGGCACGTCGGGTCTCAGACGGCGAGCAGGTCGAATGCGCGGGTTTTGAGGTCGGTGATCTGGCCGCCGGCCACGACACGTTCGGCGCGGACGGTGGCGGCGTCGCTGCCCTTGGGGGTGGGGGCGTAGTGGTCGGTCCATTCGGTGATGGCCTGGTAGGCGCCCCAGCGGGTGCCCCGGATCGCGGTGTTGGTGTCGGACCCGGTGAACAACTGGACGAAGTCCAGTTCGCGTTTGGCGGCGTTGCCCTTGATGCGGTCGGTGGCGTTGTCCTTGACCGGGCACAGCACGCGGGTCATGGCGACGAACTGGGCGGTGGACATCGCCTCGTTGATCATCTTTTCGGCTTCGGCCTGGAACGCGGCGACGTAGCGGAACGTCAGCCCGAGTGCCTGGCGGGCCTCCTCGATCCGCCCGCGCGCGCCGCTGGAGTGCTGAATGGAGAACGTCGACCGGGCGGCGCGGATCGCGGCGGCCTGGGTGTTGGCGCACACGATGCGCACCGGGGTCACCAGCAGCCGGAACGCACTCGTGCCGTCGTGTGAGTTCAGCGCGGCAATGTAGGTGTCGACTGCGTCGACCCCGCCGACCTGCATGGTGTCGGGCAGCTTCATCGTCAGAAACACCGACCGGCCACCGCGCAGGGATCCGGCCGTCTCGTAGTGCGCGCCGGACTGGTCGACCAAGGCGTCGAGCAGATCGGAGTGCTCCTCATTCTGGATCACCGTGTATTGATCGCCGACCACGCCGAGAACGTCCGGGCGTCCGGTCTCGGGGTGGGTGCGGACCGTGGCGAACTTGCCTTCCACGGCCACCGTGTCCACGCCCTCGGCACCGAGCACCACGGCCTGCAGCGGCTCCTTACGGACGTTCCACCCACCCAGCGCGGCGTGCTCCATCGCCTGCGCGGCGTCGAACCGCTCCGGCAGCACCGTGCCCAACCGGTGCCACGCGTGCTCACGGGCCGAGACGAACGACGCACCGCGGGACAGGATTTCCAGATCGTGGGACATGTGAAGCCTTTCGGTGGGTGACGGAGCCCTCATACTCTGTCGGTATCTATACTGTAACATGCCACAGATGCATTGTCCAACTCTGCTATGTAGTACAGTACAACGTATGTTTATGATGACGGCCATGACGACACGTCTCGTAGGGCGCGGCGAGCTGCTCAAAATGCTCGGCGTGAGCCCGACGCGGCTTGTCCAACTGACCACTCGACCCGAATACCACTTCCCGGCGCCATTGGTTGAACTGATGAGCGGCAAAATCTGGGACCTTGACGCGGTGGAACAGTGGGCCGAGCAGCGTGGCCGCACCCTGGTTCCCCTCGATGCCGAGTAGTTCCGACGTGCAAAAGGGAGCCCCACGTGCCCCACGTGGGGCTGCTGGGTGACGCTGTATCGGCCGGTCCCGCCGGATGAGCCGGCCCTGACCACTGAGCTGACCTAGCGTCAGCCGGCGGCCGACGACGGCTGGGGCACCGGGACCGACATCGCTGACGGGTCGCTGGTGGTGGACGCACCCTTATCGTGATGACGCCTACGGCAATGCCGAGTTCGTTTACCTCGGGCCGCTACTGGGAAGACGCCGACGTCGTCACCTGGACCCCGACAATTTGGTGCCGCGCACACGGCGACGAGTAGCTGGTTACCCGGCGAATTAAGAGGCGCAGAACGGGGTTGCTGCGCAATGTCAGAGGGCTATGCCACCCTGAGGTGCTGGGTCTCGAGGCCGGCTGGCGCAGGTAGGTGGTGCGATGTGGCAATGAACGAGTTCGTAGTTCCGGATGACCTGAGCGAGCTTTTAGGCCCTTCCCCCGCGCCGCCACTGCCCCCGCCACCGCTCAATGCGCCGGTCGCGGCTGACTTTCCCGGCACCGCCGGCGGTTCCACCCGCGCGGCACTGGAGCGGGGCCGGCTGCTGTTCGGGTGGCGGCTGAATGCTGAGCAGCGAGCGTTGCGCGACCAACTCGATGCTGAGGTTGACGTCGGGGCGATTCTGGACCGGTTGACCCGCGTCGGTGCGCGGGTGTCGCATGACCGGCTCGGCCCGGATGGAAGCCACCTCGATCATGTTGTGATTAGCGCGAGCGGCGTCCATATCGTTGAGAGCATCGCGACGTCGAAACGGGCGCCGTTGACGCTGGCCGGCCCGGGCGCCCCCCGCATCGGCGTGTTTCCTCTGCAACACCGACTCCGGCATTTGTACGCCGTGAACGAGCTGGTTGCCGACAAGACCGCCGCTGCACTGCACGTGCCGGTTCACTTCACGGTGTATCCGCTGGCCGCGGTCGCCGGTACGCCGACCACCTCAACACCGAAGGCGTTTTACGGCGTCGACCTGGTACCCGCCGGCCTCACCCCGGGCTGGATCACCCGGCTACCAGCGGCACACTCCCCGCTCGTCGTGGCCGCCCTCAGCGAAGTTCTTGCCCGGGTGTGCCCGCCTGCTCGATGAGTTCCTAGCTGGCCTGGTGCTGGGTGACGTACTCGGTCACGGCATCTCGCACGACGTCGCTGGGCCGGCGGTGCTGTTGTGCGGCAACGGCCACCAACCCCTCGTCCAACGCTCCGGGCAGTCGCACCATACAGCACGCCGGGCGCGTCAGGGTCGAAGTCCATCTCGTTCTTGGCCCAGTCGACCAGCTCGTGGTACTCAGCCTCGGTTCCCTGCTCAGAGGATTCCCTTTCGTTTCCCTAGGTCCAAGTACTTCGCCCGGGCGGGCACGATAACGCTGAAGCGTCATCCGGAGTCGACGTCGTCGGGCAGATCGTCGGCCAGACGGCGGGACGGGTCGGTGCGGACCGGCGTGTCCAGTAGTGCGGTGAGGTCAGCGGCAGCGGGCAGGGTGGAGCGTTCATGCGCGGGCAGGCTGTCGTAGGTGTAGTCGGCGATCGCCATGAGGGCCGCGGTGCCGCGCAACGCGTAGCGCACCACGCGGTCATTGCGCCCGGCGCACAGCAAGATGCCGACAGTGGGGGCGAGACGGTCGGTGTCGCGCAGCTCGTCGTCAACGAGCGCGACGTAGAAGCCGAGCTGGCCGGTGTACTCCGGTTTGAAGCGGCCGATCTTCAGCTCAACGACGACGTAGCGCAGCTGCGGGATGTGGAACAGCAGCAGGTCGACGTAGAAGTCGTCACCCTCGACGTCGAAGTGCACCTGACGGCCCACGAACGCGAACCCACGGCCGAGCTCGAGCAGCGTGTTTTGCAGCCGGTCCATGAGTGCTTGCTCAAGGTCGCGTTCAGCGACCGCACCGGTGAAGCCGAGGAAGTCGAAGACGTACGGATCCTTGGTCAGCTGCTGCGCAAGCTCGGAATCGGGAGCGGCCAGGTGGGCAGCGAAGTTTGATGGCGCGCCCGCCTCACGCTCGTGGAGACGGTTGTTCACCTGGTTGAGCAGGACGCTGCGTGACCAGCCATGCTCGACGGCGGCCGCGGCGTACCAGTCCCGCTGGG
>CAXSBR010000039.1:0-17181 GCA_964236495.1 uncultured Jatrophihabitantaceae bacterium | reverse complement strand
GCGCCGGGCATCGGCTCCACCAACGTCGGGTCGGCGTTGTAGGGGACGTCGCGCACGATGGTGCCGTCGCGATCGACGAGCACGGCAGACACTCGCAGCGCCGGCTCGCCTGGATGAGTGCGCTGCTCCTCGACGGCGGACGGAGCCGGAGGCTCGAAGGCGGACGGAGCCAGCGGCGTGGCGCCACGATGCGCCACCACTCCGCGCAGCCAGTGCCACACCGCGACCGGCGGAATGGCGACGCTGGTAACTGCCATCCGAACCAGTTCGGCCAAATCGCGAGGGCCGGGTTGGATGCGGGCAGAGGCGAACTGGGCCGTTCCCGCGGCCCAGGTCGCGGCTGCCAGCGCGGCCAGCCCGCCCGGACGCGATCGACGCAGCAATGGCAAAGCCAGCGCAGTCAATCCCGCGCCGGTCACGACAAGGTGCTGCGCGCGGCGCCCTACCGGCGCCTGGGCCCGGGTCCGCCAGTGCGCGCCGTGCAGCCGGGTCATCAGCACGTCGTCGGCGTTGCCGCGCTGCTGCTTCACACTCGCGTTCCACGGCGCGGGACGGACGGGATGAAGAATGCGCCGCGTCCCCGTCCGCAGCGCGAAACCGGCGTTCACCACCCGCAGCGCGAGATCGGCGTCCTCGCGAAAAGCACGCGGGAAACGCTCGTCGAAGCCGTCGACGGCGCGCAGGACCGCGAGCCGATACGCCATGTCGGCGGTGATCCACTTGGCGGTGGCTAACCCAGCGGTACCGCGCTCCCAGTCCGTCGGCCGCCGATCCGCCGGCAATGGCACCGTCACCAGACCCTGGACGCCACCGACGGCGCGATCGTGGCCGGCCAGATCTCCGGCCAGGTCCGCCAGCCAGGTCCGCGTGACCAGCACGTCATCGTCGAGGAACGCGATCCATTCGACCTCGGCGGTCACCGCACGCCAGCCGGCATTGCGCGCAGCCGCCGGTCCGCGTCCACCGCTTCCCACGACGACAGTCATCTCGTCCGGCCACCCGGTCGGCGCCGCAGGCAACGGCTTGCCAGGCGTGGCACGGTCGTCGGCGAGCACGATCTGCATCGGCCGCGGACCCAAGCACTGCGCAAGCGACTCCAGCAATTTAGACAGCGACGGACGCCCGATCGTCGGAATCACGATGGCAAAGCTCGATGCGGCAGGAACTGCGTCCGCCACCGTCTGGGCCCGCTCGCCGGGCAGATCGGTCACCGCTGGGCCGCTCGGCGAAGCACGAACCCCCCGATGGCCAGCAGGTCCACGGGCGTGGCACCGAAGCACTCGAGCGCGTCCTTGATGTCGTCCACCATCGGCCGGCCGGCGGTGTTCAGGCTGGTGTTGACGACGACGGGCAGCCCGGTCAACTCCTCGAAGCGCGCCAACATCCGGTCCAGCAGCGGATAGGACTCGTCGACGGTCTGTATGCGGGCCGTGCCGTCGACATGGACGACGGTGGGAATGCGGTCCTTCCACTCCGGCGCGACGTCGTGGACGAACAGCATGTACGGCGACGGAATCGGACCCCGGCTGAACAGCTCGGCAGCCCGCGAGAGCCGCACCATCGGCGCCACCGGACGGAACTGCTCGCGGCCCTTGACGTCGTTCATCCGGGCGAGGTTCTCCGGCTGGCCGGGGTGCGCCAGGAGCGAGCGGTGCCCGAGCGCCCGTGGTCCGTACTCCGAGCGACCCTGGAACCAGGCGACGATGCCGTCGTCGGCCAGGCACTGCGCAACCTCGAGCGCGACGTCGGCAGGCTTTTCATAGGCGACGCGCGCAGTCTTCAGCGCTGCCTCGATCTGCTCGTCGGAAAAACCGCGGCCCAGGTCGGCGCCCGGCCAGGCATGCACGCCGTCGCCGGCTTCCTGCGCCACGGTGAGCGCACCGCCCAGCGCGGTACCCGAATCGCCAGCCGCGGGTTGCACCCAGACCTCGGCGAACGGCGTCTCGGCGAAGATACGGGTGTTGGCCACGCAGTTGAGCGCCACGCCACCGGCCAGCGCCAGGTTCGTCGCGCCGGTGCGCTCGTGCAGCCAGCGAGCGAGGTCGAGCAGCACCTCCTCGGTGACGGCCTGCAGCGACGCGGCCAGATCGGCGTCGTCGTCGCTGAACGTCTCGCCGGGGACACGCTTCTTGGCCAGTGCGTTCCAGTCGACGCCGGCAGTGGCGAACCCACCGTCACCGGTGGCGTGCACGAGTTCACGCAGCCGATCGAGATGCCGCGGTGTGCCGTAGCTGGCCAGTGCCATCACCTTGAACTCGTCGCTGCTGCGCAGAAAGCCCAGGTGCGCGGTGGCGTCTTCGTACAGCAGGCCCAGCGAATGCGGCAGGCTCTGGGAGAACAGCGGCTCCAACACGCCGCCGCGGTAGAGCCCGGCGAGGTGGCTGTGTCGTTCGCCGCGGCCGTCGAGAACCAAAACAGCGGTGTCGCCGCCGAAGGGTGCGGCCAACGCTGCCGACGCGGCGTGGGCGACGTGATGCGGCACGTAACGCAGCTTGGCCGCATCGAGCCCAGGCAGCGCGGTGGCGAGGAAGTCCCCGGCCCGCTCGGAATAGGTGTGACGCAGGTGGTCCCAGGGATCGTGTAGGCCCAGTTCTTCGGGCGGCAACTGCAGCGCAGGATCGAAGGAGTAGGTGACGGCGTCGAGGTCCTCGGCACTGATGCCTGCTTCGCTCAGGCACCACGCAGCAGCGAGATCCGGGGTCTCCCAGGCCGAGAACGGCACCGGACGCTTGCCGTGCTTGCGCCGGCTGAAGCGCTCCTCCTCGGCCGCGGCGACGACGGAGCCGTCGATCACGAGCGCTGCGGCCGGGTCGTGATAGACCGCGTTGATGCCCAGCACCTTCACCGTCGTCAACCTCCTGAACTTCGACCGGACAGACAACCGCGAAACGCAGCGGCCGCCGGCTTCCGGCCCTGAAAAGCGGGCTGTTGCCAGGAGTGGCCGATCAGTGCGAACGGCCAGGCTCTGCAACGTCGACGCCCGCGCGTGGTTGCACGGTGAGGTGATGCGTTTACATTCCTACCAGAGAACCGCTTCTCCCTCCCCCTTCCATCGCAAGGACAGGAGCGGCTGCGGCCGACGGTTGAGAGGGTGACGAGTGGGCAGCACTTTTGAGCGCGCGGTTGTGACCGGAGGCGCCGGTTTCCTCGGTTCACATCTGTGCGAGCAGTTGGTCGGCTCGGGCACCCAGGTCGAGTGCCTGGACAACTTCTTGACGGGCAGTGCCGCCAACGTCGCCCACCTGATGAGCAGCCCGCTGTTCCGCCTGCACCGCTGCGACGTCACCGACTACATCCACGTGCCGGGTTCGGTGGATCTGGTGCTGCACTTCGCCTCCCCGGCATCGCCGGTGGACTATCTGCGCCTGCCGATCCAGACGATGAAGGTCGGCAGCATCGGCACGCTGCACGCACTCGGCCTGGCGAAGGAGAAGGGTGCTCGGTTCGTGCTGGCCTCGACGTCGGAAACCTACGGCGATCCACAGGTGCATCCGCAGCCCGAGACCTACTGGGGTCACGTCAATCCGGTGGGTCCGCGCGGCGTCTACGACGAGGCCAAACGGTTCTCCGAAGCATTGACGACGGCCTACCGCACCGCACACGGGCTGGACACCGCGATCCTGCGGATCTTCAACACCTACGGACCGCGGATGCGACCCCACGACGGCCGCGCGATTCCTGCGTTCATCACCCAGGCGTTGGCCGGCGAGTCGGTGACGGTGGCCGGCGACGGTCTGCAGACGCGCTCGGTCTGCTACGTCGACGACCTCGTTCGCGGCATCCTCGCGGTGGCCGGCTCGGACATGTCCGGACCGGTGAACGTGGGCAATCCCGACGAGATGACGGTGCTGGAGCTGGCCAGACGCATCATTTCAGCTACGAATTCGAGTTCGGGCATCGAGTTCGTGGCACGGCCGCGCGACGATCCGGCGGTGCGCCGTCCCGACACCACGCTCATCGCGTCCACGCTGGGATGGCAACCCGCCGTGTGCTTCGACGAAGGCATCGCGCGCACCATCGCCTGGTTCGCCGACCAGCGCGCCGCCTGAGCGCCGGAACCCGCGCATATTTCAACCCCGAGAGGAACCGCATGACTCGCAGTTTGCAGGGCCGGGTAGCACTGGTCACCGGAGCCGGCAGCGGCCTGGGCCGCGCCACCGCACGTCGCCTGGCCCGAGGCGGTGCCACCGCGATCGTGGCCGACGTCAACACCGACAACGCCGCGCAGACCGTCGAGCTGATCACCTCGGCCGGCGGCGCGGCACAGGCAGTGGCGCTGGACGTCACTGATTCGGCGGCGGTCCGCTCGGTGTTCGGCGAGCTGGGCGAGCGCTACGGCGCGGCCTTCGACTGCCTGGTCAACAACGCCGGCACCGACACCGGTGCGGGGTTGGTGGACATCACCGACGAGCAGTGGCACCGTGTGATCGCGGTGAACCAGACCGGCCCGCTGTTTACCAGCCGCGAGTTCATCCGCGCCGTCCTCGCGCGAGACGCCGGCCGCTTTCCGGCCGACATCGTCAACGTCATCTCCATCTCCGCGATCACGGTGGGCACCGACGCCGCCGCCTACAACGCATCCAAGGCGGCGCTGGCCAAGATCACCCAGGTGATCCAGCGCGAGGCCCACGAGTACGAGTGGCCCGCCCGCATCCACGGGCTCATGCCCAGCGCCATGAACACTCCGATGATGGAGCAGTGGAACCTGCGCGATGAGGTGATGATGGATCCCGACACGGTCGCCTCGGCGATCGAGTTCATGGTGACGCTTCCGCCGGACTCCTTCGTGCAGAACCTGGTCATCAACTCGCGGCGGGAGCCGGGCTGGCCGCGCTGACATCTCTGCCACAGGTGGTCTTTGAAACAGTGTGTCCGTGCCGAGAACTCAGGCGATCGGTACCAGTTTCGGTGTCGACGGTGTGGACGCCGAAGGCTGGCCGCACACACCGATCGCCGCCTGCAGGCAGGGCGCCATCTGCTCGATGAATTCCGTTGCCGGCATGGACGCGATGGGTTCGAGCTCGATGATGTAGCGACTGAAGATGACGCCGACCACCTGACACGCGAACGCCGCGGCGCGACTGGTCGCCTCAGGCCCACCGCCCAGCCGCCGGGCAAGAGGGCCGATAAAATCTCGGGTGATTTTCTCGCGCATGATCAAGCTCATGGCCGGGTCACCCGCCGACTCGCACATGACGGCCCGCATGGAGCCGCCCTTCTCCGAGGTGTCCCAGGTGCGTACCAGGTCCGCCAGCACCCGCCGACCGAGCAGGCTCAGATCGCCGTCAAGTGCGTCCAGGAACAATCGCGCGGGGTCTGCCGCGATCTCCATTGCTTCGGTGAACAGGCCCTGCTTGGAGCCGAAGTAGTAGGAGACCAGGGCGACGTCGACCTGCGCATCTGCGGCCACCGACCGCATCGTCACGGCCTGGTAGCCCAGCTCCATGAAGCGCGTGCGGGCACGTTGTCGGATCAGCTCTCTAGTGTCCGGGTTGCCGGCTCGTCGTCCGCGGCACTGGAGAGTTTTCATCGGAGTTGAATTAAATCACGAGAGGTGGCATCGTTCATTTCAACAGCGTTGAACTCCGCACGTGAATCTCATGTGAACTTCGAGGGCGAGTCAACCTGGGTGAAACCTGAGATCTTTACGCTTGAAGCGCCGGGACGCTGCACAGCACTGACAAGCACAGAACCAGAACGACTCCGGCCGCGTTACCCGAGACAACCACCGCCCTGCTGCGCTACGAACACCGCGTCGCCGGGAACCACACCGCTCTGCCCGTCTGAACGCTCTGCCCGTCTAAACGCTCTGCCCGTCTAAACGCTCTGCCCGTCTAAACGCTCTGCCCGTCTAAACGCTCTGCCCGTGTAAACGCTCTGCCCACGAAGCTGTCCCGAAGAAGAGGAACCCATGACCGAGCTCGAGGCCGAAAAAACGGCCACGCACACCTCCGAGACCACCGCAAGAGACGAAACCACCGAAAAAGACCCGAAGCGTTGGATCGCCTTGGGCGTCATCGCGGTGGCGCAGCTGATGGTGGTTCTCGACGCTTCCATCATCAACATCGCGCTGCCCAAGGCGCAGGCCGCACTCAAGATTTCCGATGTCGACCGGCAGTGGGTCATCACGGCATACACGCTTGCCTTCGGCGGCCTGCTGCTGCTGGGTGGTCGCATCGCCGACTACGTCGGACGCAAGAGGATGTTCATCGTCGGCCTGGCCGGATTCGCAGCAGCGTCCGCTCTCGGCGGGATCGCGCAGAACGCCGCCATGCTGTTCGGCGCTCGAGCACTGCAGGGCGCGTTCGCCGCGTTGCTTGCACCGGCTGCGCTCTCGCTGATTAGCGTCACCTTCACCGAGACCAAGGAGCGCGCGCAGGCTTTCGGTGTGTACGGCGCCATCTCCGGTGGTGGGGCGGCGATCGGGCTCATCCTGGGCGGCGCGCTCACCGAATACGCCTCGTGGCGCTGGTGCCTGCTCGTCAACGTGCCGATCGCCATCGCAGCTGCGCTGGGCGCCATCGCCTACGTGCACGAGAGCAAGGCCCACGGCAACACCAAGTACGACCTGCCCGGCGCGTTTCTGGTCACCACCGGCTTGGTCAGCCTGGTGTACGGCTTCACCGAAGCCGCCAAGCCCGACAAGGGATGGAGCTCGGGGTCGACGCTGGGCTTCCTGGCGCTGGCCGTCGTTCTGCTGGCTGCGTTCATGGCGGTGGAATTACGTTCGGCCAACCCCTTGCTGCCGGTCGCGGTGATCCTCGACCGCAACCGCGGTGGCTCCTACCTGGCGTCACTGTTCGTCGGTGCCGGCTTGTTCTCGATGTTCCTGTTCCTGACGTACTACTTCCAGATCAACCTTGGCTACAGCCCTCTGAAGTCCGGCTTCGCCTTCCTGCCGTTCAGTATCGGCATCATCATCACCGCCGGCGTCACGGCCCAGATACTGCCGCGTACCGGCCCCAAGCCACTGATGCTGCTCGGCGCGATCATGTCCACCGTCGGGCTGTTCCTGTTCACGTTCCTGTCTCAGACGTCGAGCTGGATCGTCGCGGTGCTGCCGGGGGAGATACTTCTGTCCGTCGGTCTCGGGCTCGTCTTCGTACCGCTGTCGAGCCTGGCGCTGCTCGGCGTCGGCGAGCACGACGCCGGTGTTGCCAGCGCGATGCTGAACACCAGCCAGCAGATCGGCGGCTCGCTGGGCACGGCCCTACTGAGCACGTTCTACGCCAGTGCCGTGACCAGCTACGTGAAGGACCACGCCAAGTCACCGGCAGACGCGGCCAAGTTGCAGTTGCCGGCCTTCATCCACGGCTACCACGTCGCGTTCAGCATCGGTGTCGGCCTGCTGGCCATCTCGGCTGTCATCATCGCCGTCGTCGTCAACGCCAAGCGTGATGACCTACCGGCCGAGGGCGGAGCCGTCGCGGTCTGATCGCCCCTGGTTCCGGTCGCCAAACTGGGCAGGCCGAGGCAGGACGTCGAATTCACTCGGCGTCCTGCCTTCGTCGCTTCCGGGGTAGGTGCGGCAATATTGCTGCCCAGGGATGACGCTGCCCAGGCGCGATGCTGCCCAAGGTTTGCGTGCCTAAGCTGGCCCAGTCCAGAACTGCGCGCGCTCAGGAAGGTCTCGATTCGTGACCGGCCCGTTCTCCGTCGTCCTCATCGTCGCGGCACTGCTGCTGGCCCTGTTCGGCGCGATCTGGGCGGTTCGGGACAGGACGATGACGCGCCCCCTGATCGTTGCTGCGGGCGTGGTGGAGGTGTTGGCCGTCATCCAGGCCGGGATCGCGCTGGCCGAGATGGCTGGCGGCCACCGCACCAACGGCAGCCTCGCCCTGATGGTGCCCTACCTGGCCACGCTTGCGTTGCTCATTCCGCTGGGTGTACTCGGTGGCTTCATCGAGCCCACCCGGTGGGGCAGCGCCAGCGTCGCAGGTTGCGCGCTATTCGTGCCGGTGCTTGTCGCGCGGCTGCAGGACCTGTGGAGCGTGCATGGCTGAGCGGCGTAAGACTGACAGCGCAGGCGAGCCGGACCGCGCAAACAGTCCCCCGGCTGACCGGAAGGCTCACCAGAGGGCGAACCAGACAGAAAGCCGACCGAGACCGCCGCACCGGCTTGGCACCGGACCCGGCCGCCTACTGCTGCTGGTCTACGTGATCTTCGTGATCGCAGCGACCGGACGTAGCGCGGTACAGATCGCGGCCGACTTCGGCAAGGCCCCGCTGGCGTACCTGCTGTCCGCGCTGGCTGCCTGCTTCTACATCGCCGCCTGCTACGCGCTGATCCGCGACCGGCGCACCCTGACCCGCGCAACGTGCACTCTGGAACTCACCGGCGTAGTGGCCGTCGGAACACTCAGCTACGTCAAGACGTCGCTGTTCCCCGACAGCACCATCTGGTCGGGCTACGGTCAGGGCTACGGCTACCTGCCGCTGCTGTTGCCCATTGCCGGGCTCGCCTGGCTGCGCCACACCGGCCGCTCGACAGCAGCACCTCAGTCGAACGTGCGGGGCTGACCTGTCGACTCGAGCACCGACAGCCACAGATCACCGTCAGGGTCCACGGTGTTGCGAGCGCTGACCACCAGCTCGATCGGCACGTGCACGAACCGTCCGTGCCACCGCCCGACCACCATCGCGGTCTTGCCTGCCATCGCCGCGTGCGCGGCGGCGTGCGCAAGCCGCACGCAGTACACGCTGTCGAACGGATTGGCCGGCACGCTGCGGATGGCGTACGACGGTGCCATGTAGCGCAGGTTGAGCTCCTCGCCCGCAGCGTCGAAGTGTGCAGTGATGCGCTCCTGCATCAACCAGTTGTCTACGCGCTCCGGTCCTCGCTCCTTCGTCGCTGCGATCCTCACGCGCAGTTGTCTACGCGCTCCGGTCCTCGCTCCTTCGTCGCTGCGATCCTCACGCGCTTCCCGATGTCGTGCAGACGCTGATTGCCCGAGGCGTCGGTGGTCGCGTCGCCGGAGATGTCGCGCTGGAGCAGGTCCTGACCGGCGCCTTCGGCCAGCACGACCACGGCATGGCCCTGCTGCTCGACCAGTCGGCGCAGGCTGGCAAGGAACCCGTTCTTACCTTCGAGCCGGAAGGGCACTTCGGGGATGAGGACGAAGTCGGCGTCGCTCTTGGCAAGGGCGGCGTAGCAGGCGATGAAGCCCGAGTACCGACCCATCAGTTTCACCATGCCCACACCGTTGGGCGCCCCGCGCGCCTCCACCGACGCCGCCCGGAGGGACTCAGCGGCGCGCCCGAACGCGGTCTGGAAGCCGAAGCTCTGGTCGATGAACGCCAATGTCGTTGTCGATCGTCTTTGGCACCCCGATCACCGACAACTCCAGCTCGCGGGCGGCGATCTCGCCGGCAATCGGCTGCCTCGACGTAATGCGTCGTTGCCTTGCGTACGTCCAGGAAGTCCGCGAGCGGGGACGGATGCCGGTTCTCACCGAGTGTGGGCACCGCCAACGCAACGCCGTTCAGGAAACCGGTCACGCGCTACAGCCTTGCCAACCAATGTTTCAGGCAGGCGACGTGCCGGCCTTCTTCAGGTCCTGAAAGCTCGATTGTGGGGCCGGCCTGCACGGTGAATCCGCGGCAATCGGCGCAACGGATACCCCGCGTGACTCAATCGACACATAGGGGTACGGTCAAGGCAGGGAGAGCCAGTCGGCGAGCCCTAGGCGTTAACCCGCACGCCGCCTCCGTTAGTTTCGGGGTGCGTGTAGAACGCTGGGCGACGCCGACTTCTCTCGCGACTGCAACAACCCGGTCGCCGGCGTCGAGAACAACGCCATTTGATGTCCCTGAGCTCGACTCTGTGGCAGCACATGTGCAGCTCGGACCGACGGTCACACTCGCACGCCATCCGTTCCAACCTCTGAGGAGATCGCATGACCAACACCCAGGACCTGCAAAAGCTGATCGGCACCACTGCGGTCGACAGCAGCGGAGACAAGCTCGGCAAGGTCGGCCAGATCTACCTGGACGACAGCACCGGCCAGCCGCAGTGGGTCACCATCAGCACCGGCCTGTTCGGTAACCACGAGAGCTTCGCCCCGCTGGCCGGTTCGAGCCACGACGGCGGCAACCTGGTCCTCAGCGTCACCAAGGAGCAGATCAAGGGTGCGCCCCAGGTCAGCGACGACGGCCACCTCGACGACGCGGAGAACGACCGCCTCTACGAGTACTACTCGGGCCAGTACAGCGGCACGAACCAGTACGCCGGTGACTACCGCACCGACAACGTCGACACCACCGACAATGTCAACACCCACGGCACGCAGGGTCACGACACCTCAGGCCCGACGACCGACGATGCGATGACGCTGTCCGAGGAGCGCCTGAAGGTCGGCAAGACCTCCGCCGAGGTCGGTCGCGCACGCCTGCGCAAGTACGTCGTCACCGAGAACGTCAGCACCACGGTGCCGCTGAGCCACGAAGAGGTGCGCCTCGAGCGTGAGCCCATCACTGACGCCAACATCGGCAACGCGATGTCGGGCAAGCCGATCAGCGAGGAAGAGCACGAGGTCGTCCTGCACGCCGAGCAGGCCGTCGTCCAGACCGAGGCCGTTCCGGTCGAGCGGGTCCGGCTGGCGACCGAGACGGTCACCGAGAACGAGGAAGTGACCGGCCAGGTCCGCAAGGAGCGCGTCGACGCTCCTGAGGTCGTGACCGAGAACACGACCAACCGCACGGACAACGACCGTCGGTAGTTGTTGCACCAGAACTGAGCACACTGATTAACCACCCTGATCGACTCAGTGGCGGGCTGGTTCGCTTCGTGCGGGCCGGCCCGCCACTGTCGTTCAATGCGCTTATTGCAGTGTCACCAACTATTGCCACCTCACGACGGGAGAAGTGATGAACATCGACAAGGGCCAGATCCTCGATCTGCTCAAGAGCCAGGGCCAGCACGACGACGCGGCCACGGCCGAGCAGCAGCTGCCCGAGCAGGTGGACACCGACCACCCTGAGCACGCGGACATCCTGTCCAAGTTCGGCCTCAACGCCGGCGATCTGGCCGGCAAGCTAGGTGGACTCGGCGGCCTTGGTGGAGCAGGCGGCGCCGGCGGCTTGGGCGGCCTGCTCTAAGCGCAGCTGGGCTTGCAACCAACAAACAGAGCGCCCGGAACCCTTTGAGTTCCGGGCGCTTTCTGTATGGGTTGGAGCTTGCGTTTTTCCGCGGCCGCAATGTTCGACGCCGCAGGGGCGCCTGCGTCACCAGATGTAGCGGACAACACCTGACAGCGTGCCGACGATGATGGAGTTTCGCCAGAGTGCGGGCGTAGCAAAACGGTTCACCGAGCCGACGCTCCAGTGGCCGTTCGACCGTCCCGTCGCTGGATTCAGGCTGTAGAGCACGCCGGCGCCGGTATCCAGGCTCCACAGCCGGCCACCGCCGATCACCGGAGAGCCGCTGATGTTCGACGCGGCATGCCAGAGCACCGTCATTGACCCGTTGCTGTTGATCCGGACCGCGCGCAGCCCGTCTGTGCACGGCACGTACACCGTGGAACCGGTCGCCGCGGTGCCGCCGAAGGACCGGCACAGCGACCGCTTCGACACCTGGCCGCCGATGCCGCCGAGATGGCTGCCGGTAAGTACGTAGGCGGTGCCGCGCTTACCGACGGCGAACACCCACTTGCCGATGGTGGTGGGCCCCTGGGAGCCAAGATCGAGATCATTGCGATTGTCCTCAGGCCAGGTACTGGGCGAGAACGAGTCGACCCGCTTGTTGTTCACCAGGCGCAACACCGAGTCGCTGTAGTCGTAGTTGCCTGACGACGCTGAGGCGCCGTTGCCCACTGCAACCAGGATGCCACCCGCCGGGGAACTCGACGGCCCGGGCGGTGCCCAGATACCTGCCTCCCGCGACGTCGGGACGGTGTAGTGCCCGAGCGCTGCGGTAACGGGGTGGCTCAGGCTGAGGTCGACGATGCTGCCGCGGTAGCTGCTGCAGTCCCCGGTGAGCCCGCCGTAGGCGATGTACACATGCCCCGCCTTGTCGAGAAGGGCCCCGCGCTGTTGCATGGCGGCCGGGCTGATGCCCGATACCGAACTGGGTACGTCGACCCTGCGCGACCAGCGCACCGTGCCCTTCTCGGGCTCCAGTCCGTATGCGACGTGGCGGATCGGGTTTGCCAGCAGTGCTACTACGACGACGGTCGAGGTGGCGGCGTCGTAGACCGGAGTGGAGGTGATGCCGCTGGGGCTGATGTTGCCGCACGGCAGTGCCGAACCCTGCACCGGCGTGCCTAGGTGTTTGGACCAGATCACCTTTCCGCCGCCGACCCGGTACACGGTGTTGTTCTCCGTCGCCAAGATCTTCAAGCCACGCGCGGTGATGGGCGAGGCATAGACGGCACCGTCGAGCTTGACGTTCCAAATCCTGCGCAGCGGGCCCTTGACGGCAGGCACTTCGGCACCGCCGCCGACACGGAAATTGCCGTGGTGGTAGGTCGGCCAGTCGGCCGGATGCACCACCGACGCCGCCCCCACCTGCGCGTCCTTGGCAGTCATCGCAACTGCGGCAGCGGCAGGGGCCGCGGCCGCGGCCGCCGTTTCAGCACGGTGCGGGGCACCCTGTGAACACGAAACTGAGGTAGCCGCCACCAGTGTTCCCAGCGCGAGCCGCCACGAGCGGTTGAATGTGATCATGCAAACAGTGTGCGCGTTTCTTGCCGCCGCGCCCACCCCCGGGCAGACATCTTCCTCAGAAATTGCTGACCGGATCCGCCGTATGCGAATTCGGTCAGCAGCAGTGCGCGGGAGCGGCGACCAGCGCCGTAGGGAACATCAGCACGCAGGCAGTTGAGGCCATTGCCCATCTGCCCAAGAGAGTCGCTCGGCGCCGCTCAGGCGGCTTCCAAGGCCGCGTCGAGGCGGATCTCCACTCCCGTGAGGGCCTTGCTGACCGGGCAGCCGGCCTTGGCGTCCTGAGCGACCTTGTCGAACGCGGCAGCGTCCAAGCCTTCGACCTCACCACGAACCGTCAGCAGAATGCCGGTCAGTCGGAATCCGCCGGCCGGATCTGGGCCGAGCGAGACGTCGGCCTTGACGTCGAGGGACCGCGGGACGCCGCCGGCCTGGGCGATCAGAGCCGACAACTGCATCGCAAAACACGACGAGTGCGCGGCCGCGATCAATTCTTCCGGGCTGGTGGTGCCGTCGGCGTCCTCGGCGGCCCGCTTGGGAAAGGACACCTCATAAGTTCCGACCTTGGAGCTGAACAGTTCGACCTGGCCCGAACCGGACTCGAGCGTGCCGTTCCAGGCGGTGCGGGCGGTGCGGGTGGGCATGGCATCTCCTTGTGGATGGATGGCTCTTCGAAGTGCCGGCGACCGCGTCGGATTGCACCGGATCGCTCAGCAGGTGGATCAACGGATGAGCACCGCGTACAGGCGTATAGAACCAGAGGCGCCTCAGCCGTTCCTAGCACTCAAGTCCGACCGGCGGTGCATTCATTCCGGGGTCACCGGCATTGCCACCGACGTCGTCGCTCCTGCACCACCCGAAGGCGCCGGCAGCGCTGATCACCGCAAGCCGGCCGCGCGGCCGATCACTGCGCCGACGGCGTCACCGCACCGCAAACAGGATCAGGCTGGCTACGCCGGCGACTATGCAGTAGGCCCCGAACGGTCGCAGTGAGCGCGAGGCAAGATAGCGGGTCAGGAAGCGGACGGCGAGGTAGGCCCCGACGCCGGACAGGACCGAGCCGAACAGAACCTGACCGCGAATGCCAGAACCCAACGGCCCGAACAGATCCTTGAGCTTCAGTGCGCCGGCGGCCAGGATCACCGGTGTGGCCAGCAGAAAGGAGAACCGGGCCGCATCCTCGCGTGACAGACCTCGCCACAGCCCGCCGGCGGTCGCGATGCCCGAACGTGAGATGCCCGGCGCCAGCGCCAGGATCTGCAGCGCTCCGATGATCAACGCCGTTCGTAGCGGCAACTTCGCAAGCCGGGTGTCGGAAGCGACCCCACTGATGCGCTCGTCGACATAAACCGAATCGACGTGCGGATCGCGGCGACGCAGATACTCCACTGCGAACAGAACCAAGCCGTTGACGATCAGGAAGAACGCCGTCGGAACGGGTTTGCCGAGGTGCGTTCGAAAGAAGTGCTCACCGAGCAGGCCGGTGAGGCCGACCGGGATGGTCGCGACGATCAGCCACCAGGCCAGCCGCTGATCGTCATCGCGGACCTCGCGTCGGGCGATACTGCTGAAGAAGCCGGTGACGATGCGCACCCAGTCGCGCCAGAAGTAGACGATCAATGCGATCGCGGTGGCCACGTGCAGGCCGACGATGAACGCAAGATACGGCGACTCAGCGCTACTGACGTCCAGATCGCGCTGCCAGGAACCCCCCACCCACGCCGGGATCAGCACACTGTGTCCCAAGCTCGATATCGGGAACAGTTCGGCGACACCCTGGAATGCGCCGACGACGCCGGCCTCCAACCAGCTCAGGTGGTGGCTCATCGCGGCGTGGCAAACATGAGTGCACTCGTCCTTGTCATCGGTCGGTATCAGTACGCGTGGTCAGCGCACATCCGATCCTACAAGTTTGTAGTAGCGCCACTGATGGCCGGTGGGAATTCGACTTCGTGACGCTGGTAGTTGAGCGCTACGTCTATGACTGGATAACCGGCCCGCCGACGTTCAGCCAGACCACTGTCCGCTCTTAGCTCTGTGCTTGCAGGCCCGAGTTACTAACAGCCGACAGCTCACGCACGGGGGGACGCGAGCTGGCGGCTGTTAGTAATAAGCATCGTCGGACTCCATGGTTTGTGCAATAGACACAATGCACTGACTTGGCGGTCTTGCGTAACGCTGCCTCAACCCACCTTGACGGCCCGACGCAAGAGTGTCAGCAGTTGCTGCTGTGACGACACTCCTAACTTCGCGAACACCGAGCCGAGATGATTGCGCACCGTGCTCTGGCTTAGAAACAGCTCTGCTGCAATAGCCGGAGCGCGGTCGCCGTCCAGCAACCGCGACACGATCTCCAGCTCTCGGGTGGTGAGCGTGCTCAGTCCGGGCATATCACGCTCGGTGAGCTTGCTCATCTCGCTACGAGCCAGTTGAGCCACCTGTGCACCGCGCGAGAGCCGCAGCAATACCGCCGACAGGTCAGCGTTGATGTGCGCTCCGGAAGATTCCGTAGTGGTGGGCAGGAACACGAAGGCGCAACCAGGGGAAGGCTCCAGCGGCAACAGCAGCAGTTCGCAGACGACGGGCGGCGTCCTCGGCGCCGCGTCGATCGCACGGATCGTCACCACGAGAGCTACTCCCTCCTGGGTGTCGGTTGCCTCCATGAGGGCAGCCAAGGCGTCGGGGGCGTCGTCCTCGGCGATCAGCTCGAGCACCGTTCGACCCAGCAGCCCTGCAACCGGGCGTCCGAAGAGGAACTCCGCGTCGCTGCTGATGCGCTCGATCAGCAGTCCGGCGTCAGCGGTACCCACGACCGCAGGAGCTTCGGCTACCGCTGGTGCCCCAGGCGGCACCCGCGTAGAAGCGGCGGGGGAGCGCGAACGGTGCGATCGGTCGGTGCTGAATACCACCAGGACCAGACGTGTCGAGGGCTGGTGGTCGAAGCTACGCACCCACATTTGCACCGTGACGTCAGGACCCTGTGCACGACGCAGGGTCCGTGACGTCTGGAACCCGTTCAGACGGCCGCCGGCGAAGATGTTTCTTCCATGATCTGGCCGGTCGGCGGTAAATTCGGCGAGCAGGCGTCCGACCACGACGCCGCCGGCAGGATCCAGCAGTTGCGTTGCGGCTTGAATGGCAGCGACGATCCTCTCCGAGGGAACCTGAAGTACGAGCGCTGGATAGGAACTGCTTTCCAGTACCCCGGCAGCTACTCGGGCAAGATCTTCCACTCCCAGAATGGGCGCCGACGATTGATCCGAGTCGCCCAGCCCATCACCAGGCGCTGATGTCTGGCCGGCAACGCGATTTTGAACCGTCATCTCTGCACTTCGTCGGAAGCGCTCCCCGCAGCAGTAGGTCCCGGTCCCATGGTGGTGCGGCGGGCCCGGGCGCGTTTCACCGCCTCGTCGACCATGTCCTCAGCCACCGCGGACAACTTCTTATTGTGCGTCTGGCTCATTTGCCGCAGCCGGTCGAACGCCTCCTGCGCATCGCAACCCACCCGGCTCATCACTATGCCGATGGCCTGGTCGATGACGGCCCGATTCGTCAGCGCGCCTCGGAGCTGTGCCGCCAGGCGCTGCGCCTGGATCGATGCCTGTGCGTTGCTCACCGACACAGCGGCGGGAACGGCAAACAGCTCAGCCAGCTCGGCGGCCCGTTCATCGAAGGCATCGGCGGCGTGGGCGTAGATGTTCACCGATCCGACAACCCGAGTCGGGCCGTGCAGCGGCACCGACAGCGCGCTGTGCACGTCCAACCGCGCCACCATCGCGCCGAACTTGGACCACTCCCCGTCCGTACTCAACGAGCCCGAGCGCACCGTGTGCCCACTGGCCGCAGCGCTGATGCACGGACCCTGACCCAGCCCGTACTGGATGGCGTCGACGTCACTCACGAAGCCGGTCGTCGCCACCATCGTGTCGGGCCGCTCGGGCTCCAGCAGCGTCAGACCGGCGCCGTCTGCGCCCGGTACCGCGTCGACGGCGAACTGAGCGACTTGGGTCAACATGGCCGCGAGCCCGGCCTCGCCGCTTCCTACGCCGAGCTGCGCCAGTCCGGTGAGGCTTTTCTGCAATCCGCGATCACCCCACTCGTCTGGAGGCGTCGACGGTGTCGATTGCGTCATGAAACTTCTCCAACAGAAGGCAGGGGCGGGGCTGCTCCAACGCCGAGCACAGGCTGTCCGGATCGAGCAGTCCGCCGTGAGACGATGCGGCGTCGAACAGCGCCGCATGCAACGGGCCCGTCAGGACTGACCTGCGAATTGCTCGAGACCGCCGCCAACGCACACTGATCTGGCGAGCTGGATGACCGGATGGGAGCTGCGCTCACCACGGCCCAACGGGCGCTGTGGTTCCGGGCCGGCTGTTTCCTAGCCAAGATCACAATAGATCAACACAGGGTTTGGCGCGTACCCGCGGTGTTCCTGGACTAGCCAGCGGGTGAGGATCGAGCGACGAAGGAGCGAGGCCCGGAGCCCGTAGACAGCCGGCGGGTGAGGATCGAGCGACGTAG
>CAXSBR010000038.1:0-17375 GCA_964236495.1 uncultured Jatrophihabitantaceae bacterium | reverse complement strand
CGCTGCGACCGCACCGGCGGTAGGTCATGGAGTCGTAGCGGTCAGCTGCCGCCGTATAGGTCATGTGCCCATCGTTACACGACGCGGGCCGACCGCCGCACCGGTGCCGCCGCGCCAGGCGAGGGTGGGCCGGCGGGTGCCAGTTGGGGCCGTGTTCGAGGACGTCGACTCAAGCAGCTTGCGATGGCTACTGGTCGGTGAATGCTTCCACGATGTTGCCGGAAGGATCGCGCACCATCGCGGCGTAGCGGCCGGGCCGATAGATCTGCCATCCCCGCGGAGCGTGCTCGCTGACTGCGCCTGCCACCACGGCAGCGGCGTACGCGGCGTCCACCGCGGCGCGGTTGCCGGCGCAAAACGCCAGATGCAGGCCCGTCGTCACCTGCGGGCCGACCACGAGCCACAGCTGCACCTTGTCCACGCCGTAGCCGACCGCTTCTACACCGGCTTCGTCCTCGTCTTCGGGATCCTCGTAGTCGACCAGCCGCGACAACCCGAGCGGAGCCAACAAGCAGTCGTAGAACGCGGTGGCCGCTGCCAGATCGGCTACCGTCAGCGTCACGTGATCCAGCCCGGCGCCCGACGGGCCGGTTCCGTCCGAGCGGCGCTGCGTTTCATTGACGGCCACGGCTTCACTCCTACCGCAGTCGGCCGGCTACGCCACCCCCGCCGCGTCCATGCCGCGCAGTTCCTTCTTCAGTTCGCGGATCTCGTCACGCAGCCGAGCGGCCACCTCGAACTGCAGCTCGCGGGCCGAGGTCATCATCTGGTCGTTGAGGGACTGGATGAGATCGGCCAACTGAGCGCGCGGCATCTCCGCGATGTCGAGCTTGCCGTCGGCGTGCGCACCGACCCCGACGACGCCTGGACCGGTGCCGCGCCCGGTCTTGCCGGGCACGGGCGACTTTCCGCGCGACTGGGATCGCCCGGAACCGCCCACCGGGGTGAGCAGTTCCTCGGTGTCCTCGGATTCGCGCACCAGCATGTCGGTGATGTCAGCAATCCGTCGGCGCAGCGGCTGCGGGTCGATGCCGCGTTCGGTGTTGTAGGCGACCTGCTTGGCGCGGCGGCGGTTCGTCTCGTCGATGGCCTTTTCCATCGATGGCGTGATGCGGTCGGCGTACATGTGCACCTGGCCCGACACGTTGCGGGCAGCGCGGCCGATCGTCTGAATCAGCGACTTGTCGCTGCGGAGGAAGCCTTCCTTGTCCGCGTCCAGGATCGACACCAGCGACACCTCGGGCAGGTCGAGACCTTCGCGGAGCAGGTTGATGCCGACCAGGACGTCGTACTCCCCCATCCGCAACTCGCGCAACAGCTCGATCCGGCGCAGTGTGTCGACCTCGGAGTGCAGGTAGCGCACCCGGATGCCCAGCTCCAGCAGATAGTCGGTGAGATCCTCGGACATCTTCTTGGTGAGCGTGGTGACCAGCACTCGTTCGTTGCGCTCGGTGCGCAGGCGGATCTCGTGGACGAGGTCGTCGATCTGGCCTTTCGTCGACTTGACGATGACCTCGGGGTCGATCAACCCGGTGGGGCGGATGACCTGCTCCACCACATCGCCGTGCACACGGCCCAGCTCGTAGTTTCCCGGCGTCGCGGACAGGTAGACGGTCTGGCCGATCCGGTCGATGAACTCCTCGAACTTCAACGGTCGGTTGTCCATTGCGCTGGGCAGCCGGAAACCGTGGTCGACCAGGGTTCGCTTGCGCGACATGTCGCCCTCGTACATGCCGCCGGTCTGGGGAACGGTGACGTGCGACTCGTCGATCACCAGCAGGTAGTCCTCGGGGAAGTAGTCCAGCAGGCAGTTGCCGGCGCTACCCGGTGAGCGACCGTCGATGTGCATCGAATAGTTCTCGATACCCGAGCAGAACCCGACCTGCCGGATCATCTCCAGGTCGTACGTGGTGCGCATCCGCAACCGCTGCGCCTCCAGCAGCTTGCCCTGCCGATCAAGCTCCTTTAAACGCTCTTCGAGCTCGTGTTCGATGCCGGCGATCGCCCGCTCCATCCGCTCCGGACCTGCGGCGTAGTGCGAGGCGGGAAAGATGAACACCTCGTCGACATCGCGCACCACCTCGCCGGTGAGCGGGTGCAGGTAGTAGAGCTTCTCGATCTCGTCGCCGAACATCTCGACCCGGATGGCCAGCTCCTCGTAGACCGGGAAGATCTCGACGGTGTCGCCGCGAGCGCGGAAGGTGCCCCGGGTGAAGGACAGATCGTTGCGCGAGTACTGCACGCCCACGAGGTGGCGCAGGATCTGGTCGCGCTCGATGGTCTGACCCAGCCGCAGCCGCACCGACCGGTCGACGTACTCCTGCGGCGTACCCAGGCCGTAGATGCAGGACACGGTAGCCACCACGATGACGTCGCGACGGGTGAGCAGCGACATCGTGGCCGAGTGGCGTAGCCGCTCCACCTCCTCGTTGATCGAGGAGTCCTTCTCGATGTAGGTATCGGTCTGCGGAACGTAGGCCTCGGGCTGGTAGTAGTCGTAGTAGCTGACGAAATACTCCACGGCGTTGTGCGGAAACATCTCCCGCAGCTCGTTCGCGAGCTGAGCGGCCAACGTCTTGTTCGGCGCCATCACCAGCGTCGGGCGTTGCAGCCGTTCGATCAACCAGGCCGTGGTTGCCGACTTGCCCGTACCGGTCGCGCCCAGCAGAACGGTGTCCTGCGCGCCGTTGCGCACGCGCTTCTCCAGCGCCTCGATCGCGGCTGGCTGATCGCCCGCCGGTGTGTGGTCGGACACGACCTGAAACGTGCCGCTGCTCGGAACGATGTCGCTGTGCACCCTCATGCTTCCACGGTACGAGGAGGGTCTGACATATCTCAGCTGCCGACGACCGACGAAGCTCCTCAGCCCACGACGAAACGCCACGAGCCGGTGGCTACCGACCCCGCAACGGCCGCGACCGCGATCAGCGCCGTCGCCACGACGAACGCCCGGTCCGAGCGGCGCAGTATCGACTCGCGGGCGAACGAGCGCGGCAGACCGGCGTCGAAACCACGCGAATCCATCGCCGTCGCCAGCCGAACGGCGCGCCGAATAGCCTGGACGAGCAGCGCGAAGAGCAGCGCCACACCGGTGCGAACCCATGCCACCGGAGTGCGACCGGGGCTGACGCCACGAGCCCTGCGGGCGCGCCGGATGACCGTGATCTCCGCGGCCAGCAGCGGCAGCAGCCGGAAGGCGGCCAGCGCGCCGTAGGCAACGCGTGCCGGGGCGTGCCACTTCTGCACCAGGGCGTCGGCCAGCTCGGTGGGATCTGTCGAGGCCACCAGCAGCAGCCCCGGAAGTCCTAGCGCCACCAGCCGAAGGGAGATCGGAACCATTCCGCTCACCGACCCGCGCGCCAGATAGTTGGCCAGCCACAGCATCGCCAGTCCGAGCACGATCGGCCAGGCGCGCGACAACAGCCGGGCGCCCAGGCCCAGCAGCGGCAGCGCGACGACCTCCACGCCGACGATCACCCCGCTGGTGACGATGTCCCGGCTGGCCAGTAGCGGCAGCGTCAGCACGCCGATGGCAGCGATTTTGGCGACCGGGTTGAGTCGGGCGGCCGCAACGTCGTCGGACTGCAGAGAAGGCGGCGGCGCGGACACCGTCACGGCGACAACCTGCCCGCGGCCATGGTGCGCACGTCGTCGGCGATGAGGTCGACGAATTCGGCGTCGTGACTGACGACGAGCATCGCGGTGCCCTCGTTGCGCAGGCCCGACAGCAGCACAACCAGCTCGGTCCAGGTCACCGCGTCCTGGCCGAACGTCGGCTCATCGAGGACGAGCACGGGCGCTGCCGCGGACAGTGCGGTGGCTACCGAAAGCCGCCGCTGCTGGCCGCCCGACAGCGTGAACGGATTGGCCTCGGCCACGTCGCCGAGCCGCAGTCGGGCGAGCAGCAGATCGACCCGGGCCCGGACGTCGACGGCCGGAACGCCCAACCGGCGCGGCGCCAGCTCCAACTCCGAGCGCACGGTGCCGGTGAGGAACTGGTGCTCCGGGTTCTGGAACACCGTGCCGACCAGGCCGACGAGCGATGGTGCCCGCCGCCGGTGCAGCGCCCGACCTGGCTCGTCGAGTCCATACGCAGTGCCCGCCGTCGGCTTGACCAGTCCGGCGACCATGCCGGCCAGGCTGGACTTGCCCGAGCCGTTGGCTCCCACCAGCGCCGTCACGACACCGGCGCGCAAGGCAATATCGCTCGGGCGCACGGCGTCGACGTCCGAGCCTCGATAGCGCAGCCGCAGCCCATCGCCGCGAACCAATTCGCTGCCGGTAAGACCTGCCGCTCGCGCAGGCCGGTCCGGCGCACCGCCGGGCACCCATACGCCGGCGGCTCGCAGTACTGCGGCAGAGGTCGCGAAGACGGTCGCCGGCGGCCCGTCGAAGGCCAACGCGCCGCCGTCGTCTAGTACCAGGACACGGTCGATCAGGGGCAGCCACGGCTCGATGCGGTGCTCGACCAGCACCATCGTCGCGCCCGTCACGGCGAGCACCGAGGCGACAGCCGTCCGTATCTCCAGGGCACCGGCAGGATCCAGGTTGGCGGTCGGCTCGTCGAGCAGCAGCAGCCCGGGCCGGTTGGCCAGGACGCCGGCCAACGCCAGGCGCTGCATCTCTCCACCGGACAGCGCGGCCGTGGGGCGGTCCAGCGGGTAAGCCAGCCCCACCATGGCCAGTGCCTCGTGCACCCGGGCCCAGATCTCGGCGCGCGGCACGCCGTGGTTCTCGGGCCCGAACGCCACGTCGTCGCCGATACGCGCCATCACGATCTGGCTGGCGGGGTCCTGCAGCAGCAGGCCCGCGCGGTGGCGGTTGTCGTGCGCGGGCGCGCCGTCGATCAGCAGATCACCAGCAGTCTCCCCGCTGTCCGACGTGAGCACCAGCCCGGCCAGTGCCGACAGCAGAGTTGACTTCCCGGCGCCGGACGGGCCCAGCAGGAGCACTCGCTCCCCCGGCGCGAGATCGAGGTCGAGGTCGTGCACCGCCCAGCGTCGTCGGCCGGCATGCCGACGTCCCCAACCACGGGCGCGGACAGCGGCCGGGCGAATCGCGGGTGCGCCCAGCGCAGAAGCAGCCCTCACACCAGCTTCTGGTCACGCCCGGAGGCGAACGGTGCCAACACGCCCGTCGCAGCGAGCGAGCGCACCAACGCCCAGGACAGGCCACCGGCAATAACGGCGCCCGCACCGATGGCGATGGCGAGGTAGGCAATTTTCTGCCCGGTCGGGAAGTCGGAATAGAAGCGGTAGATCCAGACGTCGAGGAGCGCCATCATCACGCCGGACAGCGCGCCGCTGATCAACGCCGCGTCCAGCGACCAGCGTCGGTAGACGAACAGCAGAAAGCCGATCTCGGCGCCCAGGCCCTCAAGCAGGCCGTAGACGATGATCGATGAGCCGGACCAGGACACGCTCACCAGTGCCTCGAACAATGCCGCCAGCAGCTCGCAACCGATGGCCGCGCCGGGGCGACGAACGATCAGCGCGCCCATCGGCCCGGCCATCAGGAAGACGACGTTGAGAACGGCCGCCAGCGGCGGGAACGCCGCGAACAGCGACGTGGAATTGAGCAGGCCCACGGCCCAGTAGATCGCCCCGAACACGGCGGCCACGACGGCCAGAACGACGATGTCGACGGTGCGCCACGAGGCCGGACGGGCGAGGGAGCGGGGCGGGCTTGCCAGAGACGTCTTTGCAGACATGGTTGGTGCCTTTCGTTCGACGCAAATGCGAACGAGGCCACCGAGCGCGACGTCGGATTGACGACGCCCCCGGATGGGAGTTCCCGACTTCCTTCGCCGGCATTACCCGGATCAGGTTCGAGGGTCTGCAGGCGTTCCTGCACTCTCAGCGCCGCAGCGCTCCCCTGTCGTGATGGACGCCGGCGATGTTACCGGATTACCATCGGCGGGAGTGGGTGCACAAGAACCAACACCGCATCTGGCAGGGTTGAACGCATGCAGGTATGGCCAGGAACCCCCTATCCACTGGGTGCGACGTACGACGGCTCGGGTACCAATTTCGCCCTGTTCTCCGAAATCGCGGACAGTGTCGAGCTCTGCCTGTTCGATGCCGAGGGCTCCGAAACCCGGTACAAGCTGCCCGAGATGGATGGATTCGTCTGGCACGCGTTCCTGCCCAACGTCGAGGCCGGTCAGCGCTACGGCTACCGCGTCTACGGCCCCAACGACCCCGGCAACGGCGCCCGGTGCAACCCGAGCAAGTTGTTGCTCGATCCATACGCAAAGTCCATCCACGGCAAGTTCGAGTGGAACCAGTCGATGTTCGGCTATCAATTCGACAATCACGACGAGATCAACTACGACGACTCCGCAGCCTTCATGCCCAAGTCCGTCGTCATCAGCCCGTTCTTCGACTGGGGCACCGACCGACCGCCGCGTCGCCAGTACGCCGACAGCGTGATCTACGAGGCGCACGTCAAGGGTCTGACAATGCGCCATCCCGGCATCCCCGAGGAGATGCGCGGCACCTATTCCGCCATTGCGCACCCGGTCATCGTGGAATACCTCACGTCGCTGGGAATCACGGCTATCGAACTCATGCCGGTGCACCACTTCACCAACGACTCCGTGCTCCAGGACCGCGGACTGAGCAATTACTGGGGCTATAACACGATCGGTTTTCTGGCCCCGGATACCAAATACGCCTCCACCGATCACCCCGGCGGCGAGGTGCAGGAGTTCAAGGCGATGGTGCGTACGCTGCACGCGGCCGGCATCGAGGTGATCCTCGACGTGGTCTACAACCACACCGCCGAGGGCAATCACCTAGGCCCGACGATCTCCATGCGCGGCATCGACAACGCGTCCTACTATCGCCTCGTCGACGGTGACAACGCCCACTACATGGACTACACCGGCACCGGAAACACGCTCAACGTGCGCCAGCCGCACACACTGCAGCTGATCATGGACTCGCTGCGGTACTGGGTGACCGAGATGCACGTCGACGGCTTCCGGTTCGACCTGGCCGCCGCACTCGCGCGCGAGTTCTACGACGTCGATCGGCTGAGCAGCTTCTTCGAACTCGTGCAGCAGGACCCCATCGTCAGCCAGGTCAAGTTGATCGCCGAACCCTGGGACGTCGGCCCCGGTGGCTACCAGGTGGGCAATTTCCCGCCGCAGTGGACCGAATGGAACGGCAAGTACCGCGACACCGTGCGCGAGTTCTGGCGTGGCGATATCGCCACGCTGGGCGAGTTCGCAGCCCGGATCACCGGCTCGGCCGACCTGTACGCCTCTTCGGGGCGCCGGCCCGTGGCCAGCATCAACTTCGTCACCGTGCACGACGGGTTCACCCTGCGCGACCTGGTGTCCTACAACGACAAGCACAACGACGCCAACGGCGAGGGCAACAACGACGGTGAGAGCGACAACCGGTCCTGGAATTGCGGCGTGGAGGGACCCACCGACGATCCCGACATCCTCTCGCTGCGCTCGCAGCAGCAGCGCAACTTCATCGCTACGATCCTGCTGTCCCAGGGTGTGCCGATGATCTGCCACGGCGATGAACTGGGCCGCACCCAGAACGGCAACAACAACGGTTACTGCCAGGACAACGAGCTCACCTGGATCGACTGGGACAACGCCGACGAGGGGCTCATCGCGTTCACGCAGAAGGTGGCAGAGCTGCGGCGTGTCCACCCGGTGCTGCGCCGGCGCCGATTCTTCGACGGCCGTCCGGTGGGTCGACGTGGCGCGGAACTGCCCGACATCGGCTGGTTCCGTCCCGACGGCACCTTGATGAGCGAGAACGACTGGGGCTCGGGCTTCGGCAAAGCGGTGGCTGTCTACCTCAACGGCGACGGGATCGCCGATTACGACGCGCGCGGTCAGCGGGTCAGGGACGACACCTTCCTCACGTGTTTCAGCGCCCACCACGAGGCTCTGGAGTTCGTGCTGCCGCCACGGGAGTACGGCCAGCAGTGGTGCGTCGTGCTCGATACGGCCGACCCGGCCGCCGGAGAAGGCGAGACATTGGCCGCGGCGGGCACGGTGCCGGTGGGACCGCGGGCCACGGTGGTGCTGCGGCGTCTGGCCGTCGACCCCGACGCCCCGCCACCGCTGAGCGCGGTCACGACAGCCGAGACGCTGGCGGAGGCAGCAGCCGTGCATCCCGGTGAGTCCGATCCGCGTGCGGTCGAGCCGTCGCGGGGTCGCGCTCGAAGTGCGACGAGCCGACGTGGCGCCGGCACCGATCGCAACGCCGCGACGAACGAGCAATGAGCGTGGCCGTCCCCAGCTCGACGTACCGGCTGCAGATCCGCCCTCAGTTCCCACTCGACGAGGCAGCTGCGCTGGTCGACTACCTGGTCGAATTGGGCGTCGGCGCGGTCTACCTGTCGCCCGTTCTCACGGCCGTCGGCGGTTCCGATCACGGCTACGACGTAACCGACCACCGTCGGATCGATCCCGCTCGCGGCGGAGAAGCCGGGCTCACCGCGCTGACCGCGGCCGCGCGCGCAGCCGGGCTCGACGTCGTCGTGGACGTGGTGCCCAACCACGCCGGCGTGGCAGATGCGGCGCAGAACCCGCCCTGGTGGGACGTGCTCGAGCACGGGCAGCAGTCACGGTTCGCGTTCTGGTTCGACATCGAGTGGAGCCAGGCGCCGCTGATGCTGCCGGTGTTGGGCGACGACGTCGACCCGTCCCGCGAGCTGCGGATCGTGGTCAGTGCGCGAACCGAGTCCGGCTACGAACTGCACTACTACGACAAGGCGTTTCCGCTCGCGCCGGGCACGGTGAGCTCCGCTGACGAGGACGTCCTGGAGGTGCTGGGCCGCCAGAACTATCGACTGGCCGGCTACCGCGCCGCCGACGACAAGCAGAACTATCGTCGCTTCTTTGCCGTCACGGAGCTGGCGGGTCTGCGCGTCGAAGACCCTGCCGTCTTCGAGGCGACCCATGAGGTGCTGCTGCGCCGGGTCACTACCGGCCAGATCGCCGGATTGCGGATCGATCACCCCGACGGGCTGGTCGATCCCGGCGCGTACCTGGATCGGCTCCGAGCCGCTGCGCCCTCGGCCTGGATCACGGTGGAGAAGATCTTCGAGCCGGGCGAGGTGCTGCCGGCTCAGTGGCCGGTGCAGGGCACCACCGGCTACGACGCGCTGAGCGAGATAGCGAACGTGCTCACCGATCCGGGCGCCGCCGAATCGTTCAGCGACACGTACCGCGCGGTGACCGGTGACAAGCGCGCCTTCGCCGACCACGTGGCCGACGGCAAGCGCGGCGTTGCCTCGACGATCCTGCACGCCGAGATTTTGCGCCTGGCCCGGCTCGCCCCGGACGTGGACGGCGCGGACGAGGCACTGCTCGAGCTGGCCGTCGCCTTTCCGGTGTATCGGTCCTACGAGCCGCTGGGCGACGAGTACCTGGCCCAGGCCGTCGAGCTGGCTCGGTCTCGCAACTCCGGCATCGGTCCGGCCTTGGACGTGCTGCTATTCCGGCTGCGCGATCCCGGCGACGAGCTCTGCGCCCGCTTCCAGCAGGTCACCGGCGCGATCATGGCCAAGGGCGTCGAGGACACTGCGTACTACCGCTACACCCGCGCGATCTGGCTCAACGAGGTCGGCGGTGATCCGGCTCGGTTCGGCGCATCCCTGGCCGACTTCCACGACGCCCAGCAGCGTCGACAGGCCCACGCCCCGAAGAGCATGACGACGCTGTCCACTCACGACACCAAGCGCGGCGAGGACGTCCGGGCCCGGCTGACCGTGCTCAGCGAACTGCCCGCCCTCTGGGCCGACGCCGCCGCCGAGCTCGACACCCTCGCCCTTCTGCCGAACAAGGCGTTCGGGCTGTTGCTGTGGCAGACCTTCCTGGGTGTCGGATTCATCGAGCGTGAGCGCATGCACGCCTATGCCGAGAAGGCGATGCGCGAGGCGAACGACGGCACGAACTGGCGCGATCCGGACGCCGAGTTCGAGGCGGCGGTGCACGCGGCGGTGGTCGCCGGCTACGACGACCCCGCCGTCCACGCGGTGCTGCAGTCGGTGCTCGAGCGCATCGTCGGCCCGGGCAGGATCAACTCGCTGTCGGCGAAGTTGATCGCGCTGACCATGCCCGGCGTTCCCGACGTCTACCAGGGCACCGAAACGTGGGAGGACTCACTTGTCGACCCGGACAACCGGCGAGCCGTCGACTTCACACAGCGCCGGGACGAGCTGAACTTCATCAACGGACATCATGTGAGCCTGGCAACTTTCGTCACCGACCAACTTGAGACGCCGCCGATAGACGACTCCGGGCTGGCCAAGCTTGCCGTCGTCAACCGCACCCTGTCTGCGCGCCGGGACCGGCCCGAGCTGTTCACGTCTTACACGCCGCTATTGGCGCGGGGGCCGCTAGCCGAGCACCTGATCTGCTACGACCGTGGCGGCGCGATCGCACTGGCCACCCGGTTGCCCGTCGGCCTGGCCGCGGCCGGCGGCTGGGCAAACACGACCCTGACGCTGGGCGACGGCCAGTACGTCGACGCGCTCACCGGCACGCAGCGTGAGGGAACGGTCGCCGTGGCCGACGTCCTGCAGACCTATCCGGTAGCACTGCTGCTTCAAACGAGCCGCACGGCTTCCTAGCCGGACAGCGGTAACGCCGCGTTCGCCGCTACGACGCCGAGGCTTCCACCCGACGGCTCCTTCTACCGGCCGGTAATGAAGCTGCTTGACATTCTCCAGCTGTACGGCAAACTGAATACAAATGACTGCAACCACTGGCGCGTCCGAGACCTGGCAAGCGCGAATCACGCACGAACTGGCCGCTCAGCTGCGCAACGACGCGGAGGTGTTGGGCCTGGACGGCCGCACCGAAATCGTCAAAGCGGCTCTGCGGCTGTTGCACCGACGGGCCGCCGAGGAACGGATGGCTCGCAGCGTTGATTCCTTCTATGGCGACGAGCAACCGCCGCTGCCGATCGGTGTTCGGCCGTCGCACACCGATGCCACTACCTGAACCGTTCCGCGGCGAGGTATGGGACGTCGACTTCGACGACTTCGGGCTGCATCCCGCGGTTGTGTTGAGTATCAACCTGTTGAACACTCGGCTTGGTCATGTCGCGGTAATACCAGTGACAGGAACCGCCGGCCCAAAATACACCCACGTCCCACTCACGGCGGACACCGGGCTGACGCGCTACGACGAGTCCTACGCCGACATCACCGCTTTGCAGCCCGTTGCCCGGGTGCGGCTCCTGACTCGGCGCGGACTGCTTACCAGCAGCGAACTCGATGGGCTGACACGGCAGCTCACCGTCTATCTTGGCCTTTGAAGCAGCAACGAAATCGCATGGCGCTGTTCTAAGCCACGAGCGTCAGTTGGGTGGCTGCAGCCGTCGCTTGAGCGCATTGACGTCGAGCGTGACGTCGGGGAACTGCGGGTCCAGCTCGGTGAGCACCTCGCGCAGCAGTTCGCTGATCGCCCAGTTGCGGTACCACTTCTGATCGGCGGGGATCACGTACCAGGGTGCTGCGTCGGTCGAGGTGTGCTCCAGAGCGTCGGCGTAGGCGGCTTGGTAGTCGCTCCACAGTTGACGCTCGTCGATGTCGGCCTCGCGAAACTTCCAGTGCTTGGCCGGATCGTCCAGACGGGCGAGCAGCCTCTCTCGTTGGGTGGCGTAGGAGACGTGCAGGAAGCATTTGACGACGGTCGTTCCGGCTGCGGTGAGTTCGGCCTCGAACCGATTGATCTCCTCGTAGCGCCGAGTGACCTCGGCGTTGTCGACTTGGCGGTGCACCTTGACCACGAGCACGTCCTCATAGTGCGAGCGGTCGAATACTCCGATCTGACCTGCCGCGGGCAGCCGCCGCCGAATCCGCCACAGAAAGTGGTGCGCCGCCTCCTCCGCGGTCGGCTTCTTGAACGAGGACACCGTGGTGCCCGACGGTCCCAGCTGCCCGACGACGTGGTCGATGACACCGCCCTTGCCTGAGGTGTCCATGCCCTGCAGCACAACCAGCAACCGCCGCTGGCCACCCGCCGATGCTTCGGCATACAGCCGTTCCTGCAGCGAGGCCAACTCCGGGCCGGTCTTCTTGGTGAGCGATCGAACCGCGGCAGACTTGCCGCTCCCCCTGCCACCTGGCGCGGACGGTTTCGCAGCGGTGTCGTACCCGGCCAGGTTCACCACGCCGGGAGCGAGCCGCAGAGTGCTGCGCAGGGCGGTTCGTCGCTTGCTCATCAGGGCACTGTAGCCAGTGTCGAGCGCGGCAAAGCCAGTCGCGGGCACCGACCGGGTGCACCGGCGCGGCGTCGCCACCGCCCACACCACGTATATCGCCACACCAGGCATACGGCGTGGCCGTACCCGAGGGACTACCACGTCTGACCCGCCTACAATCGTCGTCGACAGCTGGCGCGGTCCTGATCAGCTGCTGCCCGCGGCGGCGCTCAGTCGTGCCATAGCAGCACCGTTGCAGCGTGATCTCAGGGCCACCACGAACACAGCGGAAGAACACCTCATGGCAAACGTCAGGTCTGCGCCTTGATTGCGCGGCCTGAGTATTGTGCGCTCATGGTGGCATTCGACCCAAAGGCGGATCTGTCTGCTGATGTGGGCTACCAGTTGCTCCAAGACGGCCCGTTCACATTGGTGAGGTCACCCGCCGTCTTGACCAGCCTCATCGAATGGCTCACCAAGCACGGTTACGACGTCAGGTCGGTCGACACCACGAGTTGGACATCTGCCACCGATCTGCTCCGAGACATTGCTGCAGCCTTGGACTTCCCCACCTACTTCGGGCACAACTTCAACGCGCTCGACGACTGCCTGTTCGACGTCGCCCACGGCGACTACGGCATAGATCCGACCTCGGCAGGCCTCGTCTTCGTGCTCACGCACTACGACCAGTTCGCCACCATTGACCAGGACAGCGCCCACGCTCTACTGGATTACTTCGCCAGCCAGGCGCGTCTTGGCTCGCTGTTCGGCCACCGGATGATCTGCCTCGTCCACTCCGACGACCCCCAACTCAGCTTCCCCACGATCGGGAGCAGCCACGTCGGGTGGAACGCACGCGAGTGGCCGGACGTCAGAAGGGCCCTGTAGGCGATACGAGTTGTGATAACAGTTATTACCACGATGATGGTGCGACATACGTTATTGCTGTGTCGCGCCTGAGTGGCAGTTCGCTCGGGCGGAACCGAAGCCGGGCTGGGCGAACGCCGCTGAACTGACACTGATTGACACCCCTCAACTTGTCGGATTCAACGCCGATAAGGACGTCAAAGCCTCGCGGTGGGCGGCTCGCGCTTCTGGTTTGCGTTTGCCCGCATCGAGGTTCCGATGACGCGCAAAGGGGAAACCATGAGACTGAATCCGGGCCGGAAAACCTGCCACGTTTCCGCGACGGCATCGCTGTGCCTCCTTCTCTCGACCCTTTCGGCATGTAGCTCAGGGACCCCAGCCACTAGTGCAGCGCAACCAGTATCTGCGGCGGACTTCACTCCTGCGCCGTGGCTCAGCAGCGCTGCTGCGGCCAACCCGGTGAAGACGGTGCTACCCCAAGGGAAAGCCGCACTGGCCGAGCTCGTGCTGCGCTCCTCGGACCTGCCCGCCAGCTGGAAGGCCACCTCCGCCCAAGCCCAAACCAGTGACTCGCAAGAAAACGCGCAGATCACGAAGTGTGCGGGCGGAAAAGACACCAGCGCCGACGAGGTGGCCAAAGTTCGCTCCGACGACTTTTCCGTGCAGGGCCTTACGGTGTCCTCATCGGCAACGCTGTTCAAATCTAAAGCCGACATCGACGCCGACATCGCCCAGCTGAAGCGGCCGAAAATCGCCTCCTGCCTCAAAGGGCTGCTCGTCAAGGAGCTCAAAACGTCGCTACACGCGGGCTCCAAACTGGGCACCGTGTCCGTCGTGGTCCACGCCGGTCCACACGGAGCCGCGCCCAACGTCGCGGGCACACTGCGCGCGACAATCGCGGCCACAGTTCACTCAAGGAAGGTGATGGTCTACACCGACAGCGTATTCATCACCGGCCCACGAACCGAAGTCGAGGTCGACTACCAAGGCGTCGGCTCGCCTGTTTCGGCAACCATGCAGACGAAACTGACCGCAATCATCGCGAAACGCTGCGCCCACTGACGACATGTGCAACGACGGACGCCACATCCGGCCGCAGTCTGTAAAGGCCAGGTTTACGCAGCCGCATGACGCTGGACCCCCCATGGGCGACAGCTACACCGTGACCTGGCCGCCGAACTCGTCGGCGCGTCAGAGGCAGGCCTTTCGAACAGTGCGGTGCTGGGCGCCGACCCGGCTACAACAGCGCGGCAGCTCGCCCACGAGAGCGATCTTGCCGGTCAAAGCCTCTGGCTGGGACGTTTTCTGGCAGCAGCACTGGTCGGCGCGCTCGCAGGTGCGGGCCCTGCCTTGCTGCTCATCGGCGCCGAATTCGGCAATGGCAGCGGCACCCCGTGGGACTCGCCTTACCTGTACTACCCCGTTTTCGGAGCGCTGGCCTACGGACTCTCACTTGTCCTTGTCGCCACCACCCTGCACATCTCAGGCGACCCCGACCTCCGCCGTAGCATCACATCACTCGCCGTAACCCTGCCGATCACCACTGCGGCTGCCACCGCCGCAGGCATAATCACCGCAGCCAATCAAAACTTCGAGACCCAACCACACGTCTTCATCACCGCCACGCTCATCGTTCTGATCGTCTTCCTGGCCGGCTGCGCACTTGCCCGGGTAGTCGTGATCCGACAGCGCCGACATCACCGCTCACCTCCGACCGTCCCCGCCTGGGAGCTGCCCATCACAAGCTGACCGACAGTCAGCTGCCGCCAGCGCCTCTTGACGCTGATCCTGTCGTGAGCGTAATAACTCCAGGACTGGTCAAGCACAATGCCAACTCGGCCTGCATATGAGTACAACCGCTGACGACCGGCTTGACCGGACAAGTGCCCGGTCAACCTTCGTCTACCGGGATCGATGCGTCACCAGTCGGCGGGGCTGATGAAGTCGGCCGCTGGGCGCCGTAGCCACTGCGTAATTCGCATAACAAGTTCCATGTCAGCGAGGCGAGCGGTGCGCAGGTTGGTCAGCTGGGCCGGGGTGCAGCCGAGTTCGCCAGCGAGTTGCGCCCAGGTCAGACCGCGCGCACGCCGCAGCGCGTTCACCGCGGCGTGCAGCTCAGGCAGGTTCCAGCGCAGCCGCTGATCCGAGGCGGCCTCCGGCAAGCGCACACCGCCCTCGTGGGTGACCTCGCCGACGAGAAAGTCCTCAGGTGCGCGCTGCAGCCACCGCAGCAGGATCAGCGCGTACTGGCAGGACATCGTGCCGCGTTTCGCCGTCCGCATGAGCGCGCCCGAACACATATTGTGATCGCCAAGCCGAGCGTTCAGCTCCGCAGATTGCAGCGTCAGCACCTCGGCGAGCGTGTTCCAATTGAGTCCCCGCTGCGCGCGCTGTTCGTCAAGCGCACGTATCAGCGCCGCACCATCGAAGCCGCGAAGCACCTGCGTCGTAGTCATGTCGGCACATTAGCCGTCGTCCGTCCAACTATTCGTTCTCATCAATTCGACCGGGTAACTGCAGCAGAGCCAGCTGGTGTCCCTGAGCCCACGGCTTGTGCGCAGCGATATGCGGCCCCGATCGGCGGGGATCGGACATACCGGATGAGTTCTACAACAGTTTCGCGCTGTCAGGCCTTATGTCAGCCCCACAGGCATCACAATTCACAGCGAGCTGACATGGGTGCTGACGCGGCCAGTAGAGATCGCGGCTTGACGTCAAGGAGAGGAGCGTTGCCGACACCATGCACTTCGCTGCAAGACCATGCGCAATGCCGTCTCGGTGTGGGCGCTAGGCCCCGCCCTGGCACGCGTCGGGCTTGAAGCGCGAGCGCTGCGCTCGAGTGGGCTGGGGGTAGGCCTGCGTCAGAGTTCGATGCAGTAGTGGACCTGGGTGTCTTGGGTGACGAACCCGGCACTCTCGAAGACCGAGCTCTTTGCTGGAACTATCGGCATCGACCCTGACGCTGGCGCGTCCGTAGCCCTGGTCCTGCGCGTCCCTGAGCGTGCGTGAGATCAGGGCTTCGGCCACGCCGCGGTCCTCGTACGCGGGCCGCGTGGCGATGACCCTGAAATACGCGTCACGGATGCCGGTCGCTGCAGTTTCCGCCTCCCACGAGACGACCAGCAGGACCCCGGCCGCAGTCCCGGTCTCGACGTCACGGAGCAAAAAGCTCAACTCGGGCCGGAAGCCCGCGTTCACGACCGAGACCTTCCACTCCTCGACGCTGAGCTGCGACCTGCCCACCTCGTCTCGGACGGCGTCGTTGCGGACCGCGCGGAACTCCTCGTCGGTCTCGGCCGTGTAGCCCTCGATCCGCAGGCCGTCGGGAACAGGGGCGTCCGCAATGGCGGTGCCAAGCGGATGCCGCATGTGCCGGACCCACTTCGTCGCCGTCATGTCTGCCGCCCGGTACAGGGCGACGGCCCCACGAACATGCTCGCCGTATATCGATTCGACGACCAGTTGCAGCGAGGGGTGATGCAGTGCGTGCAGTGCCTCGGCGGTCGCGAGCCCGTGCTGCATGAGCTTCGTCCCGAGTCCCTGACGACGATGGGTCGGGCGGACGGCGCCGGCCGCCTGCACCCGGTGGACGATCTCGGCTGCCGGCTTGTAGTGAACCGCCGAGAAGCCAAGCATCGTCGCGCCGTCGAACACCGCCAGAGTGGACGTCGGGAGGTCGTCGACCGGTGAGTTCAACTCGTCGGCCGCATCCGCCGCGGTGTACTGCCCCCAGACGTGATCCTCCGCGTCGATCGCGTTCAGCAGATCGGCCATCGCCGCGCCATCGGACACGGCCATCGGGCGCCAGACGAAGTTCTGTGATTTGGCTGTCATGATCGCAACCCTATAAAGCGCGGCGAAGGCAATTACTCCGATTTCAGGCCCGGCACACGCACACGCTAAGTGATCCGTAGCGGCATGCTCCGAGAGGGACATACCGGATGGGTTTCTTGACAGGCTGGCCGCTGTCAGAACCTGTGTCAGCCCTACGAGCATCACTGGTCACAACCGCGTTTACGGGACTTCTGCACCCGGGTGCGGTCAGCGGGCTTCACGTCCGGAAAAGGATCCGTTGCCGACGTCATTGGGTCCGGTTCATTAATGCACTGAACTACGTCGGCAGCGAAGATCAGCTCACTGCGCGGGTGCGCGTCATATCCTGCGTTTATGACGGGTGTAAAGCAGGTGCAGGTGACATTCGACTGCGCGTCTCCACGAGCCGTCGCGGGATTCTGGAAGGCAGCACTCGGATACGTTGACCCTCCGGTTTGTCCGTGGCCATGGCAAAGTCCCCGGTAGTGGCCGGGTTGAGGTCCCCGCTGG
>CAXSBR010000037.1:0-18529 GCA_964236495.1 uncultured Jatrophihabitantaceae bacterium | reverse complement strand
CCTGGAGCACTTTTCAGTTCACCGGCACGCCGTCACCATGAAAGCACCGGGCTAGAGCTTCAGCCTGAAGGTCCCGCCGGTGCCATCCACGGCGCGAGCGAGCGCGCCCTGCTGGAGAACAGTTGGTCTGCCAGACGTCGACGTCGAGATCAAACCAACGGCTGATGGCTCAGCGGCCGTGTGTCGAGTGTCGATGCCTGCAGGAACTAAGCATCACGAGGTGGCGGCCGACATCGTCGAGACGGTTGGTGACCAACTGTTCGATGACCGCGGGCTCGCTGTGGCCGCAGAACGGCTGGGCAAGCCTGGCCGGTTGTTCGGCCGTAAGGAGCTTCGCCACCTGGCCAACCTGCTGCACCACAGCGAGCATGTCGTCGAGCTGGGCCAAGGCCAATACGAAGGTAAGCAGGGGCTCGTGGTGCTCACCGACGAGCGACTGTTCTTCCTGGAGAAAAGTCTTGTAGTGAAACGCTCGAACAGTTCGATCTAAACGTCATTTCGTCGATGTCCGTGGGTAAGAAGATGACCGGCGAGACACTGCAGATCTTCACGGCCGGACATACCGCCGGCATGAAGTCGATGGTCCACGGCCAAGCAGACTCTCTGGTTCGATCGTTCCGCACACTGCGCGAAGACCAGCAAGCGGCCGCGGCCGCGGCCGCGGCCGCCGCGCCGTCGTCGCCTTCGGCTGACGACCCGATAGCGCAGATCGAACGCCTCGCTTCACTCCGCGACCGCGGCCTGCTCAACAACGGTGAATCGAAGCCAAGAAGGCCGAACTCATCGCCCGGATGTAGCAGCAAACCGTCGATTGCCGACTTGTGCGCCGTACCGCATAACCATCCGCTGGGCGCGTCGTCGCTACGTGCGCGTTGCAGGTCCGTCCCGTAGGACGGAGGAATTCGGGATCTCATTGCGGACAGGCCTGCCGGGACGCTGAAGCCGCCCGGGCTACTGGGCGAGGGACACGCGCCGGAGCGTCCTGGCAGATGGTCGGCTATTGGGACAACCACCTCTCAAGCCTGAGGCGGCATCTTTGAGTGCATGTCTTCGGATGCGGCGGGCTGCCGGTCCGCTGCCCGGCCGGGCACCTGGCGACGTGAGTCGGTCTTCACCTCGCGCCAGGTGCCCGGCCGTGTGCGGGGCTGATCGAGCCTTGGGTCTAGATAAGGGGCAGCTCGCCGCCGTCGACGGTAAGGGTTGTTCCGGTTACCCATTGCGCCCGATCTGATGCCAGGTAGGCGACGGCCTCGGCGATGTCGCGGGGGTCTCCGGGGCGACCCAGGGGAACGGCGGCGGTCATGTCGACGAGCGAGGCGCCCATCGCATCGGCGATGGTCTGGCGGACCGCGTCGCCGCCCGGGGTGAGCACGTTGCCGGGCACGATCGTGGTGACACGGATCCCGGCGGGTGCGAGTTCAGCGGCCAGTGCCTTGCTGTAAGCGTTGAGCGCGGCTTTGGCGGCGCCGTAGTGAGCCAGCGGCGGCGCGGGGGTGAGCGCCGCTACCGAGGAGATGTTGACGATGGCGCTGCCTGCGCCGGCCTCGCGCAGCGCGGGTAGCAGCATGTTGTTGACCCTGACGGCGGAGAGGAAGTTGAGGTCGAGGGCGTCGAGCCACTCCTCGTCGGGGATGGAGGAGATGCCTGCGAGGTGGGCGCGGGCTGCGCCCGCGTTGTTGACCACGACGTCGACGCCGCCCAGTGCGTCCAGCGCTGCGGCGGCGAAGGTCTGCACGCCCGAGAGCGTTCTGATGTCGCTTGCGATGAAGGTGGCGGCCTTGGGCGTTTCGTCGGTGGTGTTGCGCGCTGTGGTAACGACGGTTGAGCCGCCGTCGAGCAGCCGCTGCACGATGGCGGCGCCGATTCCGCGGCTGCCTCCCGTCACGATTGCGCGCTTGCCGGCGAACTCGGTGGTGTCTGCTGGGGTGAGGGTTTTGAACATGCGGTCCACTGTAGGGGGTTCTGGACCGAACGTCCAGAAGTTCTGTACCGAATGTTCAGAACGTTGTAGCATCGCCTCATGGCGCGACCGCGGTTGTTCGAAGAGAACGACGTTCTGGTCGCCGCGCGCCGGCGGTTCAACGAGACCGGCTACCACGGCACCTCCGTCGAGGAGCTTTCCCGAGCGACGGGGCTCAGCAAGGGCAGCCTGTACGGCGCGTTCGGCGACAAGGAAGCCTTGTTCCAACGAGTGTTCGAGGAGTACTGCTCGGCGGCGTCAGACAATAGCGCTGCCGCCTTGCTCGAAGGCCCCGAGGACCAGGCGCTCGATCGCCTCCATGGCTGGCTGCTCGCGCCGTTGGATGACGTCGACCGGCGTGGCTGTCTGCTTGCCAAGGCCACCGCCGAGCTGGCGTGGGAGAACGACGCCATCGCGGCCCGATCGCTGGCGGCCTACAGGACGCTGCTCGACATCTGCCGCCGCCTCGTCGAGCAGGCGCAGTACGCCGGGCTCGTAGATCCGGCCCAGGATGCCGAGGCGCTCGGCGGATTGATCCTCACCACCCACCGCGGGCTCGAGGCTCTTGCGAAGGCAGGGATGGATAGGACGACGATGAGTCGCATCGCCCGCGCCGCTGTCGACAGCATCGCGCTCACTGCCAAGCGTCCGTAGTGCGCGCACCGCCCCACCCCCGGGGCCGCGCGCTGGAAGCCCTTGACCGGTAGGGGATCGACTATCGGTGCGTCGGTCCCGCACAGCGTTCGTCTTTGCGACGTCTGATTAATCGGCCACAGCAACTTTCGGCTGCCAACCAATCCCTGGTCAGGGTTCAACGGGCAGTGCATCGCGGTGAGCTGGCCGTGTAGGTTTCGCTGGCGCTAGCGTCGGAGTTGTGGTCGATTTGAGCAGGGCTACAAGCGAGCTGGCCTTCGGCAGGTCGGGCCAAGGACCTGCGCTGCCGAGCAGCAAGGAACTGCTCGAGGAAGGCTTGGTCCATGCAGACTTTTACGACCCGGACTGGGTCTACCTGGTCCACGTCACCCAGGTGCAGAGGGTCGCGCTGGCGGTGCCGGAGACCCTCGTGGCTCATGTCGACGGCGTGGACGTCTACCTGGCGGGTGCCTCAATCGCCAACCACCTGACGTTGATACTCGACGGTCGAGAACCTCCCGGTGGGCACCTCGGGCACGGCCATGCCGCGGCCACCCGCGAGTGGGCGGACACAGCCCTGGCCGGCAGTATGACGCAGCCTCCACCATAGCCGGCAGAACGGCTTGCACGTATCGACGTCGCTGTCGCCGATGATGAGGGCCGCAGATACCGAACCTGTTCCGCAGAGGCCGGCGGGGAGGACTTTCCGTGGCGGTTCGTGCGGCACTTCCGGCCGACGCCGTCACCGACAGCGACGACGCTGTCCCTCAGCTTCCAGTCGGCACACGGCTTTCAACGCACAATTGCGCTGCCCTGCATCGGCTGACCACGCCCATCGTCAGGCGATTATCCGATAGTCGCATGCTGCCTGACCGTGCCGCACCATGATTTATTGGCAATGACTACTGGGGGCATGGTGGCGCAGCTCAGACGCCGACAGCACGTGGTATCGAAGTTCTACCTACGCGGCTTCGCCGACGAGAACGAACAGATCAAGCGCGTCGCCTTACCTGGCGACCAGAGCCATGTGCTGTCGCTCAGCAACGCGTCGGTCATCAAAGACTTCTACACAATCACGCTCCCTGACGGAACGCGGTCGGACGCTATTGAGTCTGCGTTCGGGGAGATTGAAGGGCCTGCCGCGACCGCGCTTCGTTCGGTTACCTCGAGCACCTGGCCGCGCTCCACGCAGGATCGGACGGCGCTAGCGGCATGGATCGCGCTTCAACACCTCCGCAGCGAGGATGTGCGCGCATTCCAGGGAGGAGTCAGCGCCGAAATGATCAAGCTTATCGTCGGGGTGTCAGGTAAGGAGGCGTTGAGTAAGCACATAGAGGACACGACCGGAAGGGCGATCTCCGATGAAGAACTTAGTCTTGAGTGGCAAGACATCGTCAAGCAGGGTGGACCCGATCTAAAACCGGACGTGAAGAAGCACGCAGAGCTGCTGATGTCGATGCTTCCTGGGACAACCGCCTACCTGAACGACTGTCACTGGACGCTCTACCCCTTTCGGCAACGGGCCATCTTGACATCCGACCATCCGGTATCGCTGGTCGTCGACGAGGACTACCCGAGCCACGAGGGCATCGGCATCCTGACGGCTGACCTCTTCCTCATCCCTCTAACTCGGCGGAGCGCTCTCACCATCCAGCCGCGCCAACGGCTCCGCCGCTACACCTCGAACGTCGATGCCGTCCCCGACTCCTGGCATCCCGGAACCACCCAGATCGCGCGGTCGATCAACCAGGAAACGGCGAACCGCGCTCACAGGTACATCTACGAGCGCCCCGATGAAGACCCCATCGGGGCGCTCCAGCTGCCCAAGCCGATCGGCGAACGTATTTATGCCGACAAGTGGACAACCTCATTCGCGAAGAGGGCTTGTTCGCCAACGCCTCGGCCAAGGTCGGTGGCCCTACACCGCCCATGCCGAGCCAACACGACCGAAGCCGGTTCTCGCTGAACGATCTCACCTGGCCCATCCCAAACCGGATATATCCGAAAGCCCTACAACGACTCCAGCGCAATCTACAACGCGGAGCGTTCCCTGTAAGGACCGCGACCCCGGATCGGCCGCTCTACACGCGAGCGGCTCGACCGCTGCCGCGCGCTCAGCGGGCGCCGTCGCCGCGCGGCCGGCGTGCCGGTCAACGTTGATATCTGACACATTCCCGCGCTGGCGCCCGTCGGTAGGTCGGTGAAACCTTCAGATCTCCGGTCAACGCGTTGGGCGTTTTGAACACTGCCCCGGGACGGCGACCATGGTGGTTCGCGGTGTAGAGGCGGGGTGCCAGCACCAGCCGTTGTACACGGACAAGACGGTCGTCGGCCAGCAGCGTGGTGGGCGCCTATGGCGGAAGCGGCAGCCCGGAGACGACCCGTTGCCAGTCATGCGACTTCAGCGTAGTTGACATACCCAGCAGCGCATCCCAGAAGTGGACGGCGAAGTCAGGCGACGCGGGTGATGCAGCCTGGAGGGGGTTTGGGAACGAGGTCGGGGTGCAGGATGGCGGCGATCGCTTCGACGCCGTCAACCAGTCGGGGGCCGGGACGTACCACGAGCCCGTCGGCGTCGATGGCCCACACCGGCACGCCAGGCAACTGTTTCGCTACGGCGGCAGCTTGCCCGACCGCGGCGTCGAGGTGGAACCCACACGGCGCGACCAGCACCAGGTCGGGGTGGGCGGCGCCGATCTGCTCCCAGCTGCTCTGCGCTGACCGCCCGCCGGGAGCGCCGGTAACCGGGACACCACCCGCGGCGGTGATCAGGTCAGGCACCCAATGCCCGGCAGTGAACGGCGGGTCCACCCACTCCACCACTGCGACGGTCGGTCGAGGCCGTCCGGCGACCGAGGCGGCCACGATGTCCAGCCGGGCGCTCAGCTGCGCGACTAGAGCGCCGGCCCGTTCGGCGGTGCCGCAGCGGTCCCCGACGAGCAGGATGCTGGCCAGCACCTCGTCGAGGGTGTGCGGGTCTAAGGAGACGACGTCGGCGTGGCAGCCCAGATAGTCCAAAGCCTGTTCCACCTGCCCGGCAGGTAGGGCGCAGACCCGACACAAGTCTTGAGTAAGGATGACGTCAGGATCCAGGCTGGCGAGCGCATCGGCATGCAGCGTGTACAGGTCCTCACCGGCAGCGACGCGGGCCCGGACGTAGGCGTCGATCGCCGCGGGTGTCATCGCCGTGGTGTCCCGTCCGGCCACGACAATGGTCTTGTCGCGGCGGGCCGTTGGCGGCTCGTCACACTCGAAACTCACCCCCACGAGATCATCGCCCAAGCCCAACGCGTAGACGATCTCCGTCGCAGACGGCAGCAACGACACGACCCGCACCTCAGCAGGCTAGATGCTGGATGGCCGCGCGCAGTGATCGCGCCCGATGTTGCCTGAGCGGCAGCTGTCCCGGTACACCTTCCGGCGGATTCTGGCGGTCATCGCAACAGCAGGTGGCCGATGAGTTCGATCGGCTTCTTGAACGCTAGTCATTTGCGGGGTCGGTCGTTGAGTTGCTGCGCTACCCAGTCGAGGTCGTCGGCGGAGTGGATCGACAGGTCGGTGCCCTTGGGAAAATACTGGCGGAGCAGGCCGTTGATGTTCTCGTTGGTGCCACGCTGCCAGGGTGAGCGCGGGTCGCAGAAGTAGATGTCGATACCGGCATCGACGGAGACGTGTTTCCAGTCGCGCATCTCCGGGCCCTGGTCCCAAGTCAGCGACAGGCGCAGCGACGGAGGGAAGGTCTTGATCTTCGCGGCGAGCACGTCACGGACCTGCTCGGGCTTGTAACCGTCGGGCAGGTGCAGCAGCATCAGGTAGCCGGTTTGGCGTTCGACGAGGGTGCCTATCGCGGTCTGGTTCTGCTTACCGATGATCCGATCGCCCTCCCAGTTGCCGGGTACCGCACGGTCCTCAACCTCGGCTGGACGGTCGACGATATTGATCATGTTCGGGATCCGGTTCTTCCGTTGCCCGGGTGCACGACTGGGGTGCCGCAACGCGCGGCCGGTGCGCAAACACACCGCCAAATCGCCGCGTAACGCGCCACGCGACTGGACATAGAGCGACTGGTAGATCGTTTCGGGTGACACCCGCATCTCCGGGTCGTCGGGGAACTCCACCCGCAACCGGCCGGTGATCTGCTCCGGTGAGTACTTCTTCTCCAGATCGTGCTCGACCTTTGCCCGCAGCGCCAGGTTCACCGCCAGCTTCGCCGGCTTCGGCCGGGACGCCCGGTGGTAGGCCATGGCGTGCGCCGAGCTGGCCAGGTAACCGCCACCGACTTCTCGGTTGCGGTGCAACTCCCGGCTGATCGTCGGCGGGCTACGACCCAGCTGCGCGGCAATAGCTCGGATCGAACCGCCCGCGGCTCGGGCCAGCCCGATCTGCTCACGCTCGGTGAACGTCAGGCAGCGGCCCTTCAGATCGCGCCCCCCAACGCGGACGCACACCACCGTTGGCGATGACCCACCGAGTGCCCTGCTTGCGATACGTACCCGCCGTCACCGCCGCATCGCTGATGAACTCGCCCCGCTGCAGCTCAGCCCAAGACACCTGCACGTTTCCGGTGATCATGTGGTTAGCAAACCGGATGACCAACACCCCCACTCAGTCAGATGTTGCGATCACGGCAAGAACCCAAGCTTCCCCCTGAGGGACAACCTCCCCGCTGAAAACGGTCGTTCTAGCTGGGCGCGTCTCCGACGTGGCCAGAGACGGTGGGTGCGATGGCAGGATCGACCGATGGCGCTGAGGCGACGGGCCGGGACGTTCGCCGGCGGAGCCCTGTCGGCGGGGATGGCACGGCTGAACGCACGGCACCCCTGGAGCCACAACGACCACTTCCACAGTTGGATTCTCGCGAATCTGCCCGAGCCATGCCGGACAGCGCTCGACGTCGGATGCGGTCGAGGTGAGCTGGTCGCCGCTCTGGCACCCCACGTCACGCGGGTCATCGGCAACGACACCGACGACACCATGCGCGAGCAGGCGAAGCGTCGCTGCGCAGGTCTGTCCAACGTCACGATCACGGGCGGCGACTGGGCTGGCGGCGAAGAAGAGACGTTCGACCTGGTGACGATGGTCGCCTTCCTGCACCACCTTGACGTGGCCGAGACACTCCGCCAGGTACGACGACGGCTCACACCCGGCGGACGGTTCGTCGCCGTCGGACTCGCTGCGCCCCGGACCTTTCAAGATCACGCGTGGGACCTCACCTCGATGGTCACCAACCCAATCATCGGGTACGTGAAGCATCCCTGGCAGAGCACGGTGGCAGTGCAGCCGCCGCCGTTTCCGGTCCGAGATCCCACACTCTCCTTCGACGGGTTGCGGCTACTCCTCGATGACGTCATGCCAGGGGCAGCCACCCGCCACCGACTCGCGTTTCGCCACACCATCGCCTGGACCAACCCCCCGGTGACCAAGCCGCCCGCGTCGTACTGCGTCCCACAAACCAACGCTGATCGGGCACGCGGCTGCCGCTGACGTTGCTTACCGCCGCTGATCTGCGCCATCCCGTTCGGCGATCGTCGGCTCGAAGGGCGGTCAGCCCGGTCAGGTAGGGGGCTGCTGCGGATGATTTGGTCGCGTACGACTATCGATTCGGCGGCTGTTTCATAACTGCTCCATGTCCGGTGCGCCCTACGCAGCTATGGTCCGCCCTATGGTGAGTGAGTATGTACGCGCGACCGGTCCAGCCCGGGACAGCCGGCCACAGCTTCGACGCCTGCTCACGGGCGTTCCCGTCGCGCTGGCGGTAGCCGGCCTGCTGACCGGCTGCGCGTCGTCGACCGACGCCCACAGTGCCGGTACCTCGTCCTCGGCGGCGGCGCCCAGCGACAGCACACCGCCGGTGTCGACGACACAGACACGCACGGTCACCGCGACGCCGTCGTCGGACCGGTCGTCATCGGTTCCAGCGTCGAACCCCAGCACGTCGCCGGCAACCACCGCCCAGACGCACACCGCCGGCGCGACGCAGTCGGCAACGCACACGCCGTCGCCGTCGCGGTCGGCGTCGGTGTCGGGTTGTCGCACCTCCCAGCTTCGCCTCGGTGCAGGCGACGGCAACGGTGCCGGCGGCACCGCATACACCACCTATCCGTTGACGAACACAGGCAGCCGGCCCTGCACCATGCTCGGCTACCCCGGAGTCTCAGTGCTCAACGCGGCCCGACACATCGTGCAACACGCCGCCGCCCGGAACTCTCAACTCCCGCCCACCGGGCGATCGAAGGTGATCACCGTGCGCCCCGGTCACTCCGCCTACTTCGTCGTCTCCGCCGTCGACACCGATCCGGACCCGCAATGCCCGGGCGCCCGCACCGGCACCCAGTTACGCGTCTACCCACCCAACCAGACCAAGCCGCTCATCCAGCGTGGCAAGAAGTACGGCTACCAGGCCTGCCGCCTCGCCGTCGGCCGCGTCTACCTCCGCTGAACTCATCGCAGCGAGCCCGTCTGCAGCGCACGTCAGGTGCATTCCTCGGCCATAACGAGACCGCTTTGATTAACTGGGCGGCGCCACCCCTAAATGGCGCACAGCAGACCTGTACTTCGCCGACTACAACACCGCAGTCGCCGCGCTGAGCAGCCCCGAAGGCCAGGCCCTGGCTCACGACGCGATGACCTCAGCGACCGGCGGGATCGACTTCCTCCTCAGCGACGTCGAGTAATCGGCGCTGTTCGTCGAGCTCGACGGGCTGGGTGATTGGACGCTGATGCCAGTCGCGATCAAACGCGGTGAAGGTCGTGTCCGGCGGGGCGGGGGTTCGAGCGTTATCGGAGATGGCCCCTCCACGGTGGCCGGGTTAATGACGTAGCTGTTCGAGGGGAAAGACGCGCGGCCCCGGTCGAGCAGGCCCTGTAGACGGCGCTTACTTCTTGGCGGCCCAGGTGCCGGTGGTGGGGGTGTACAGCTCGGTGGTCGTGGCGGCTGTGCCGTCGGCTGTGGTTCCGCCGGTGACCTGAACCTGTCCGGTAGGCAGCAGCGTCGCGGCGTGGTTGTAGCGGGCGTGGATCATGCTGCCGGTCGTCGTCCAGGTCCTGCTGACGGGGTGGTACAGCTCGGCTGAGCCCAGGATCGTCTCGCAGTAGTAGTAGGCGCAACCGCCCGCGGCCAGGACCAGCCCGGAAGGCAGGGTGGTGAGGGTGAACGACTCGCGGGGTGAGCGCATCGGGCTGGTGGCCGTCCACATACCGGTGGTGGGGTTCCAGGTCTGCGCGACGGCGGAGTAGTTGACCCCTCCGGCGACCAGCACTGCACCGGAGCTGAGCAGCACCGCGGAGGCATGTTCGGGGCTGACGCCGGTGGTTGGGTCGCTGAGCATCGTGCCGGTGCCGGTCCACGCACCGGTGGCCGGGTCCCACAGCTCGGCTGTGGGGTTCGGCGATCCGCACAGCCGGCCGGAGCATCCACCGGCTAGCAGTGCCTTACCCGAGGACACGGTCAGGGTGGCGTACCCGTGCGGTGTGATCGTGCACCCGGTGGGGACGGCCTGTCCGGTGGCGGGGTTATAGATTTCCGCGGCGGTCAACACCGACGGGCAGTGCCCGGCTGCGCAACCACCAACCACCAGCCACCGCCCACCGGGCAGCCGCGCTGACGCCGACCCGGCAGGCGCGACGAACGCCGCGGCGGTCGTCGTCGCTGCCCGTGCCGGCGCACCCGTGCTCAGCCCAGCCAGCGCGAAAGCGACTCCCGCTACGACCGCAGCGAGCGCGCGGCCGCGGAGCAGGCGGCGGGGCAAGGAGCGGGTGCCGGCAAGCGCTGACAACGCTGCAGCCTCGGGATGGTCAGCGGCGACCAATTCCGGGTAGATCATCATGGATCCTCCTCGGCGGCGCGGCCGGCCACCCATGAAGAAGTCTGCCCGGCAATCCTTAAAAGATCATGTGAATTAGGCCCCCGTGTCGGTCCCGCTCCCCCGGACCCATCAACAGGCCGGAACTGCTCAATGCCCGGTCATGGTCGCCTATCGGTCATCCGATGGCGGTACCGAATAGGTGGCCCACGCCGTAGGTGAAGGCGAGCCCGATCGCTCCGCCGATGACGACACGAGCCACCGCACGGCGCACGGTGCTGCCACCGATCCGGGCGCCGACAGCGCCGGCGATCCCGAGGGCGAGCAGGACAGCCACGAACGTGACCGGCACCCGCCAGGCCGGCGGGGGCAGCAGAATCGCCACAAGAGGCAGCAGGGCGCCCACGGTGAACGCCAACGCCGACGCGGCAGCTGCCTGGACAGGGTTTGCCAGGTCGTCGGGGTCCAGGTGCAGTTCGGCGTCCAAGTGCGCGGCGAGCGGGTCATGAGCGGTGAGTTCGGTGGCGACGGTATGCGCTGTTGGCGCGGACAGCCCCTTGGCCTCATACAGCGCAGTCAGCTCGGCAAGTTCGGTAGCGGGGGTTTCGGCGAGTTCCCGTTTCTCCTGCTCCAGCTGGGCTGTTTCACTGTCGCGTTGGCTGCTGACCGACACATACTCACCCAGCGACATCGACACCGCACCCGCCACCAGACCGGCCAGACCCGCGGTGAAGATCGGACCGCGGGATGCAGTCGCCCCAGCCACCCCGACCACGATCCCGGCAACCGAAACGATCCCATCGTTGGCACCTAACACCCCGGCACGTAACCAATTCAGCCGGCCAGCACCTGAGCCGGTGACGGCATGCTGTCCTCGTCGACACCCATCACACCACTGAACCACGCACACCGGCTGCCGCCAGGCAGGGAAGGCTCGCCTGATTACCGCCCGGTGCGCTCGGCAAACTCAACCTGCCGCCCGTCCCCGAGTACCCGGTCGACGTTGCACTACTGGAAGCGCTACCTCTGCGGACCAGCGCCACCGCCAAGCGCTCCATCGGGTACGACCGGTGACTACGGTCACCTCGTGGGCATTTTGGATCGACTGGATCGGCGTACTGGGTAGGTCCCCCGCGCGGGTGAGACGCGCCGGAGCTTCCTCGCCCGTATGTCTCAGCGACGGACTTACGTTCCGAGGGCTGTCTATCTTGAGCTGCTCGCGCTGCACGACCGTGTCGCCGAGCTTGAGGCCCGGATCGCAAACATCGAGTCGCGATAACGATCAACAATCTAAGATGAAATACCCGATCCGGTCGCCGTTAGCTTGCGGAACAGCCGCACCCGTCGCCCGGTGACAACTTCGCGGCTGCCTGCGGTGACATCTTGGCGCAGCGTCGCAAGGCCTGACACCTGATGTTCGCGACCCGTAGATAAAGGATGTTATCTACGGGTCGCGGTGCCGTCGCTGCTACAGAGATGGTCGAGGCGGCTTGGAGGGCAGTGTCTGAGGTGGCCGGCGCCGACGGAATCTGGCAGATACGGCTAGCAGCACGCCGGGTACGCCCAGGACGGCGACCGCTTCTCGTCGGTGGTCAACGGTGCGCGCCGGGATCGCAATGCCCAGCTCGGCCAAGGTGGGTGAGCCCGGACTGAATCTTGCGACGGCAACCGTGAATTGGGAATATCGGGGGCGTAGCGCTGTACCCCGTAGTCCGGGCGCGTGTAGCGGCCACAGCAGGATCGCCGCTGCTGCCGTCACCAGCAGCAGGCCGGTGAGTGCCAGCCACCGTCGGGTAGTCACCATCCACCTCGTGTCCTTTGAGGAAACAGCCACGTTCAGCGGCACCCCGCTCGTTGGCCAGCGCGATGCCTTCATGCTGCCGTTATTGGATCAGGGCCCGCTGGAACTCGGCGAACGCGGCTTGGCAGGGAGCGGGCGGAGGATGCCGGTGTCTACTACGTCGGCGGCGATGTCGAGGAGTTTGCGGTTGCCGTTTTGGCTGGTGCTACGCAGCAACGCGAACGCGGTGTCGCGGGTCACCTTGGAGGTGGCCATCAGGATCCCCATCGCGGTGCCGATCTCACGGTTGCTGTCCAACGCGCGTTGTATGTGGGCCATCTTGTCGCGATACGCGGCGACAGCCAGCACCCGACCGCAGGATGTGGCCAACAGTGTGGCCACGGCTTGGGCGGTGTCATCGAATGCCGCCGGCTGGGTGGAGTACAGGGTCAACACCGCCGACTGGGTCAACTCCGGCTCGCAGTACAAGCCGATCGCCAGCACACTGACCACACCGGTCCGGACCTGGGCGTGGCGGGCGAACTCGGGCCACCGGTCCTCGGCGTGGACATCGTCGCAGCGCAGCACAGCGACCTCACCGCTGCCAGCGGTCACGGTGGGACCGCTACCCAGCTCATATTGCAGCCGGTCCCAGTCAGCTGCCATCGTCGCGGTCGCGGTTGCGTTGTGGAACCTGCCCTGCCAGGCCATGGTGATGCTGGCCTGCTGCGCACCGGGTACCGCGGTGGCGATCAACCGCGTCAGCACCGCCGCCGTCTGCTGGATGGTCCCGCAGTCCTCAGCGTTCACTGCGTCTTCGAACTCCACATACAACGCCAACACCGTCTCCGTCGCAGCAGAGCCCGCACCGACACCTGTCACAACACGACCCTCCGATCGGTCACTGTGTTCTCGCCCCGCCCGTGCAGCGTGGCAGCTTGCGGGCACTTTTAGGCGCCCGAAGGCCCCCAGGACTGGGAAGCTGGTTCAGTGCCCGTCGGGTTCTGCGCTGGGCTGCAAGTGGGATTCCAGTCCGGTGATCATCATGCGGACTCCTTGGTCGAGCTGATCCGGCCGGGTTGGAGGTCGGATCGAGGTGAGCTTGACGCAGCGCCGGCGGAGAACCCGCCGCACAGTTGCGCGTAGTCCTTCGCCCGTGCCTTCAGCGGGTCTTGTCGGGCGACGCCTCGGTCCCGTACCGCGCCATCAGCGCGGCCATGTTCGTGCCGCTGACGGGGTGACCGCCGTCCGCGCCACTCAGCTCCCGGAAGAACCGCAGGTACAGGTCGGGGGTGAACAACGTCAGCATCACGGCCTCTTCCTCGCCTGGGTTGGAGAACGTGTGGGGCGCCCCGGTGGGCACCATCAGAAACGTCCCCGGGCCCGCCGCGTGGTCCTCATCGCCCGTGGTGAACAGCACGACGCCGGACACGACGTAGAAGCCCTCCTCGTGCAGGGCGTGCCGGTGCTGCGGCGGTCCGGGCGAGTTCGGGGCGAGCCTGGCCTCGACCAGCCCGACCCGGTGCGCGGTGTTCCGGCCATCCTCCAGAACCCGCATTCGGACGAAGGGCCCCAGGGGCAGGAGCTCGCCCTCGTCGGGGTTGACGACCTGAACCTCTGTCATGCTTGTCCTCCGGGATCGATCCGTGACACACGCCCGCGAAGGGCGTCCGTGGGCGCAGTGGCCCTCGGCCTGTGCCCGGAACGCTAGTCCCAGGGTCCCGGTTCAGTCCGGGCCACCGGGCCACCTGTGTCAGTCCTGCTGGTCACCTTCGCAGCATGACGTCGGTGAATGCCGCTGCCTTCGTCGAGCGGTGCGGTTCGACGTCGCGCTTGCGGGCCGCTCACGAGACTCTCGGCACAGTCCCCGGTCAGCGAGACGAGCTGGTAGCCACGCTGACCCGGCACAACGAGGTGCTGCGCGGGCTCGGGTGCAGCCTGTACGAGGTCGGTGTCCACGCGGACGCACCCGACACGGTATTCGTCGTCGAAGTGTGGCAGTCCCCAGAAGCCCACCGTCACTCCCTGGAAAACGCCCAGGTCCAAGCAGCGATCGCGGCGCCCCGACCGATCCTGTCAGGCGAATTCGGCGGAACAGGTTCGACGTCGTAGGTTCACCACTTCGCACCACCTGACTGAGGCCATCGGTTTCCCGCAGAGATACCAAAGCCAACCGCCGCACCACCGTCTCGGTCAGCGTTCGCTTGCGGACAGTGCTGGTGCCTGGAAACCGGTGGCTTCGACTTCACGGTCGCACCTGTTTTGGCAGGGTGAGGTTTCGTCGGCGAGCGGGTAATCGTGGAGCAGTCCGTGGCTGCACGGCGTCGTCGACCGACGTGTAGATGTAGTGGCCGAACGGAGCACCGACCAGGTAGCGAGTCGACCGCGGCGCACAGCCGCCCAACCGCTACCGTGCTGATCGGCCGACACTCAGACCGTCCCCGGGCCGTCCGCCTTGATGATGGGAAGGAACACGACCATGGAGTACCGGGTCACCGTGAGTCTCGGTCAGGACAGCGCAGACCCCACCACCTTGAACGATCGGACAGCCGCACTGCAGGCCAGCGTGTCTGTCGGCACTGTCCTGATCGACATCGTCAAAGCGGCCATCCAGCTCGTCCTGCCCGTACACGCCGACGATGCACTCCAAGCCGTCAACCAGGCAACGCGCATAGCTGGGCAAGCGATTCAGGCCGCAGCACTGGACCGGCCCACCAGCGTCGTCGTAATCGAAGCCGAAGCGGTGACCACGGCAGTCGCCGAGGAAGAACTTCGTCCGCACCAGCCCAGCTGACGAGGCGTCCAACTGGAGACCAACACCGACGTCGACCAGCAGACCACGACAACTGCCACACCACCGACTGCGTCGGTTGGCGATCCGCTACTCGGAGCAAGCCGTTCCAGTCAGCGTTCCTCTCCGACGCAGGCGGGCGTGCTGGTTAGCCCGTCGACTACCGGGACGACTCGGGGGCGTGCATCCTCTTGCGCATGACTGTCACCGATCTCGCCGCTTTCTACCGCGGGTACAACGCGTGCTGCAACGACCACAGGATCCCAGATCTTGGGCAGTTCGTCGCACCCGATGTCGTGATCAATGGCACCGACCGGGGGCTGGTCGCGTACGCCGAGGGCTTGCGATCGGTGGTTCGCGCGTTCCCCGATTACTGCTGGGAGTTACGCCACCTCACGGTCGACGGCGCATGGATAGCCGCGCACCTTGCAGACACGGGCACGCACCGTGGGAGCTTCTTCGGCGTCGATGCGACTGGCCGCGCAGTGAGCATTCAGGAGTTCGCGTTCTACCGCGTTGAGGACAGCCGGATTGTCGAGGTGTGGGGCATGGCCTTCCACCTGGATCTCCTCGAGCAGCTCCGGTAGCCCGTCGGCTACGGGATAGTCACCACGGGCCTCGCTGGTGGCTCCGGCAGCGCTGCCCTCTGCCCGTAGTGCTAAGCGAGGATGTACAGATGGATCTCGGATCGCCTTTGCGGGATCAGCGTTTCGCCTCTGGTGGGTTGCAACGCCGAGGGGTCAACCTGGGCAACACGCTCGACACTCTCGACGGTCCTGCCAGGCCCGTCACCGCCGCCCTGGTTGACGCCGCCAACCGGGCGGGTTTCAACACTGTCCGGTTACCGGTCCGCTGGTCAGCCCATGCCGACCCCCAGCCCCCGTTCACCCTTGATGCAGGCTTTGCCGCCCTGGTCGACCAAGCCCTGGATCTGGTGGAGGACCGCGGGCTGCGCGCCGTCGTCAACGTACACCACTACACCGAGCTCATGGTCGACCCGGACGCCCACGCCGAGCGGTTCCTCGGGCTCTGGCGCCAGATCGCCACCCGCTACGCCGTCCGTCCGCGCTCCGTCGCGTTCGAACTGTTGAACGAACCCAACCAGGCCGTGGACGCCAGCCGTTGGAACCAGCTCCTGCAGCCGGCCTGGGCGGCCATCCGGGACACCAATCCCACCCGGGGGATCATCATCGGTACCGCACCCATGAATGACGCCGCCGCTCTCGACCAGCTGGGACTACCCCATGATCCCGGCGTCACGGCCACCGTGCACTACTACGAACCGGTGAGCTTCACCCACCAAGGGGCCGACTGGGTGCACGGTCCGGTTCCCCCACTGGGAACTAGCTGGGGAAGCTGGGAGGATCACACGAAGGTGACCGAGGACCTCGAGCGGGTCCACGACTGGTCGATCCAGCACGGTGTGAAGGTGCTGGTGGGCGAGTTCGGCAGCTACAACCGGGCGCCGTCGCAAGACCGGACCGCCTGGACCAGCCACGTCCGCGGTGAATTGGACCGGCTGCAACTGGAGTGGTGCTAATGGGATCTCGCGGGCGACTTCGGGGTGCACGACCCCCGGACGGGAACAATGCGGACCTCGCTGCTCCAAGCCTTACTACCAAACCGCACGAGCCAACTTGAACGCGATCGCGCCGCCGCTGTCCCATTTCCGTTTGACCATCGCCCGTTCAAACTGCGGCCCGTGCAACCGGCGTGGACGCAGCGACGCCACCGCCGTCGGCGCAGCCTGCGCGGACAGATCGTCCTGCGCCGAAGGAATCGCCGACGCTGCTCAGCGCCGTTCCTCGCGCTGTTTGCACTCGACGTCGAGCGTGGCCATCGGAAACGCCTCCAGGCGCACCCGCGGAATAGGGTTGCCACAGACTTCACATCGGCCGTACGTGCCGCGGTCCACCCGCGCGATGGCGTGCGTCAGCTGCGAGATCAAATCCAGGCGGTTGGCCGCAATGGACAGATCCTGTTCCCGGTCGAAGGTCCTGCTGCCGGCATCGGCCTGGTCGTCGCCGGCGCCGTCGGAGTTGCGCAGCTGGAGATCGTTGAACTCCTCCACCGACCGCTCGTACTCGCGCTGCAACTCGGCTAGATCGGTGACCAGATCGGCGCGCACCACCACCAGCTCGGTATCGGACCAGCTGGTGCCGACAGCTGACGGGAGCACGGCGTCGGATTCGCCGGCCGGAACGGGACTGGAGTCCGCAGCGGAGTCCGTAGCAGTCGTTTCAGCGGGCTCTGGGGCTAAATCGAGGGCGGCGATGGCGCTGCGTTCGGCACGGGGCACAGGTTCCTCTTTGCGGTAGGAGGCGGCGGCTCGGGATCCGGCGCGGGGTTGCAGCCGGAGTGCCCTCGTGCGGTCGATGGGCCGGATCGACTGTCGCCGACTGCACAGGCGTTCAGGCAGGAGCCGGCTCAAATTCCCAACGGCGTTCGAGCGGCGCAATCGTAACCGGGGGCCGGCGTCGGCGCTCGACCGACATATGGGCCGGCGGACCATCTCTGGCCTAGATTGTAGGGCAGCGCCCGGTGACTGCACCTTCGTCTCCCCCGGATCGCATGATGAACAGGCCGGTCCCAGACGTCCTACCGGCCCGGCCCCGTAGAGCTTGGCGGCCCGGAATCGGGCACGGAACGGTGACCACGAACGGGCCAAAGCCGGTTCCATCGCATCGTCCATCCCGCCGTCCAACGCCGCGCCTGCTTCACCCCTGCCCGCTGGGGTCAGCCTGGGGACTCGTCGGCGGTGTTGTGCGCGGCCTGTTCGGCACCGGCTGGATGGTCGGTATCCGTAGGTTCGGCAACGCTGTCCGCGTTTTCGTCGTCACTGTCGGCTTCACGGTTGTCGGTGTGGCTGGGCATCAGCTGGCGCCGTCTTCGTTGCCCAAGGCGTCGCGGACCGGTTCACCGGTCTTTTCGAGTCGGTCTTTCGCGGCGCGCTCGTCGTCGGCAGTCATACCCATCGAGTCGGCGTCGTCTTGTGCACGTTGCGCGGAGTCGGCTGCTGCATCGTTGCTCATAGCCCTCAGTGTGCACCGGTCGGGGATCTCAACCCGTGTCGGAAGGTCTGAAAGCTTGATTCGTTGAAACAGATGGACAGCCTGTTCGCCGCACCAGACAGCGGCACCTGAGCAGCCGGCTCTAGCCGCTGCCATCACCTCCAGCCGAGCGAAGGACGACATGACCATGAACGCCCAACCCACCGGGACCAGTGAGCAGCCAGACCCCTACACCGACGCCATGCTCGCCGGCGCCGAAGTAGAACAAAGCAGTACCGACGCCGACGACGTCGTTCACCACCCCCGAACGACCCCAGCAGAACCCACCCTGACCGGTCAGCACGCCGAACGCAGCCTGCTCACCACCGACGACGAAGCCCAGGTTGATGACTCCGTCATTAAACCCGGCAACTCATAACTGTCGTCATAGGAGCTGCCGGCCCTCACCCGGTCCGGTTCGAGTTGTCGCCGGTGTGCATCTCGGCTCCGGTTGTGGAGCTGTCTGCGGTGGCCAGTGCCCGGTCGCCGGTGGACTTGGCCGCCTGCGGGTCG
>CAXSBR010000036.1:0-18678 GCA_964236495.1 uncultured Jatrophihabitantaceae bacterium | reverse complement strand
CAGCGGGGACCTCAACCCGGCCACTACCGGGGACTTTGCCATGGCCACGGACAGCTTGGGCGTTTGCGAAGCTCCAGACTGTGTCGATGAGCGGGCCGGGGCTTTCGATCTGGGGCAGGTGTCCAGCGTGCTCAAGCAGCACGAAGGTCGCGCCGGGAATGGCCGCGGCGTAGGCGCGGCCGAAGTCGACGTCGCTGATGCGGTCGGCTTCACCCCAGATCAGCTGCGTCGGCGTGCGGACGGTGTGGAGCCGGGCGGCCAGGGTGCTGTCAGTCATCGCGGCACCGCCGTAGACAGCGAGCGCTGCCCGGTTGCCTGGGATCATCTGTGCAACCGCGGGGGCAGTTCAGCCGGCTTCACGCCGTAGGTCTCGGGGTCGTAGTAAGTGCGTTCGGCGATCTCGGCGGGTGTGAGGCTAAAGAAAATTCGGGACAGGGTGACCGGGGACTTCGATACCGACGGCGTCGACGAGGACGTAACCGCTGACCCGCGGGGAACCGAGCAGGGCCAGCTCTGCGGCGACCCAGCCGCCGATCGAGTTTCCAACAACGGTGACGTCGTGCAGGTCAAGTTCGACGAGCAGCGCGTAATACAGCGCGGCGAGGCCGCGGATGCCGTTAAGGGCAGTGGGGCGCGGGGTGTCGCTAAAACCGGGATGAATGGGGGTGATGGCGTGCACCGGCCGGGCTTGCGCAAACTGTTCGGCCCAGCCGGTGACGGTCATCGGGCCGCCGCCGCCGTGCAACAGCAGGACCGGGTGGCCCTCACCAAACGTGGACACGGTGACTTGGACGTTGCCAACGTCAGCGACGGTCAGTTCGTGGGTGCTGGTCGCGGTCATGGGGAGCTCCTTCAGCTGCTGCTGTTGTTGGTGGAAGTCGTGGGCGGACGAACAAGGCGAATGTCGGCCGTTCAGACGGTCACATCAACAAGCTTATATCAGGTTACTGATAACAAAGGGTATGCAGCTCGCCGACCCGCGGCTGGTCGCCTCCACATGCCGTAGGCACGCTGCGGCAAACATCATTGTCGATCCCGGCCCTGGATCGAACCTCGCCAAACCCCGACGGGATATCAAGACTTCTCCCAGCGTCGTAGCGCCGTAGGCAATTCGTCACCGAACGCCACTACCGCAACTAGCGTCATTGCCCGAACGCTGACCGAAACGGCGGTTGAGTCACCTCTGAGGCTCACGGTGATTGCACAGCTAACTGAAGGTCTGGTGATCATCGGTTGGCTAAGCATGTGGACACACGGAAGAACGTGCAGGCGTTGGGCTGAGCTGTAGCGGTTCGAATTATTCAACGATGCTCAACTACGGAACGCTCCAGCCCGAGCATGCAAGCTGCCACGGCGGGCCGAACTTGTCGGCGACACCTAACGGCTCTGCTCCCGGTCGCCTGTCCGTGCCGGGGGTGTCAAACGCGGGGCATGACCAGGGGGACAGCGGTCGTCCAACCGGGTAGCGGTGACAGGCCACCGCTGTCCGTGCGTGTAGGACTCCTTCAGGAGTTGTCCTTCACGTACTGGTTCGGGTCTTTATCGACGATCGGTACACCGTCGATGTGTTCGGCCTCGTACCGGGCGAACGTCACCGCGATGCGGTGTCGGGTGTCCAGATCGACGTGCCGCCGGAAGTCGGTGAGGCCCTCGTGTTCTTCTTCACCCATGTGTTCGTCGTTGGCCTTGCGCGCCGCGGCGACCCCGGCCCACCACCCGTCGTCGCCGACATCGTGCTGCGCGGCTTGGGTGATCCCGTCGCGGATGTCGTTGTGGTCGCCGATCGCGTCCTCGGTTTCCGCGACCTCGGTCGTGTCGTGGAGGCGTTCGCCCAGTTTCAGCAGTTCGGGGTAGAAGTACAGCTCCTCGGCTTGGGCGTGCACCTCCAGCATCGCCGCGAGACGGACCCAGAGCACGCTCAGAGTGTCGGTGTCGGAACGGTCGATGTCGTCGAGCTGCGCGAACATCCGCCGCTGCTCGTGGTGATCGCTCAGGATCAGTTCGGTGATGTCCATGGGTTTTCCTCTGCGCTCAGATACCGGCGGTCAGATCAACGGTGGCACGGTCGGGTCGATAGGAACCTCGATCAGGTGCGGCCCGCCGGCGTTCAACGCGTCCAGCACGGCATCACGCACGGCGGCCGCACCGCCGTCGACCCGCTGGCCGGGTACGCCGTAGGCCGTGGCGTAGGCGACCGGGTCCAGTCCGGGAATGTCGAGGCCGGGCACATCGGTCACCTTTTCGAAGACGGAGAACGCCTTGAGGATGTCGTAGGCGTTGTTGTGCAGGACGAGCGCGACCACGTCGGCGCCCTGCTGCGCGGCGGTCCACAAAGCCTGCCCGGTGTACTGCAGGGAGCCCTCACCGACGGTGGCGAGCACGGGGGTACGTGGGTCGGCGATGGCTGCGCCGACGGCGGCGGGCAGCCCGTATCCCAGGCCGCCGTTGGGGGTGGTGAGGTACCCGCACGGCGCGTAGGTCATCGGCATGTGGGCGTGGAAGTCGGCGAGGTTCGAGGGCGACTCGTTGGTCAGGCGCAGCTGCGCGGGCAGGGCCGGACCCAGCGTTGCGAACACGTCAGCGGGCGTCACGGCTCGACCGCCGGCTACCGGTTTCGGCTGGGCTGGCGCAGCGCGTCGCGATGGCGCCGGTCGGTTCGTCGCGGGCGCCGCGTCGGCTGCCTGCCGAAGGGCTGCAAGCGCCAGTGCCGGGTCGCCGAGCAGCGCGTCGCCCAGGGGGGCGCGGGCCAGTTCGTCGGGGTCGTCGCTGATCTGGATCAACCGGGTTCCCGGCGCCACGACCCGCCCGGGAACGTAGGGGTACGTGGTAAACACCGCCGCCCCGACGACCAGCACCAGGTCGTGTCCGGCAAGCGCGTCGTTGATGAGCTGGTAGCCAAACGGCAGGTACCCGGCATACAGCGGCGAGTCGCTGGGAAAGACGCTTCGTCCGCTGCTGGGCGCCGTCCACACGGGCAGGTTCTGCCGTTTTGCGAGCGCTATCGCGTCGTCGCGGCCCCCGAGGGCGTCGGCGGACAGGCCGAGCACGAGCACCGGGTTGCGGGCGGCGGCGAGAGCGGCGTTGACCTCGCGCAGCGCGGACGGGTCGGGCCCTGCCCGCACGGTGACCGACCGGGTGGCCAGATCAGCTGTCTGGTCGTCGTCGGCTGACTGGTCGTAGTCGTCCATCGGCAGTGACAGAAACACCGGTCCCCGCGGTGGTGACATCGCCAGGTGGGTTGCCCGGGCCAGCGCAGCCGGGACGTCCTGCGGGCGGGGGGGCTCGAACGCAAACTTGACGGCCGGCTTGGGCAACAGCGTGGGCTCGTCGTCGGTGAGCCATTGGCGCGACGTCAGCATCGCGCGCACCTGGTTGCCGGCGGTCATCACCAGCGGCGCGCGGCTGTCGCGCGCGGTGAGCAGGGCACCCATCGCGTTTCCGATGCCCGGAGCGGTGTGCAGGTTGACCAGCACCGGACCGCCGGTGACCTGGGCGAATCCGTCGGCCATCGACGTCACTGCGCCTTCCTGCAAACCCAGGACGTAGCGCAGATGGTCGGGGAAGTCGGCTAGGTAGGTCATCTCGGTGGATCCTGGATTGCCGAACACCGTGGTCATACCCAGCTCGGCTGCCAGCTGCCAGAACTGCTCGCGGACAGTACTCATAAGCGCTCCCTGTGGTTTCAACTGTGGATGACGTTGACCGTGACCAGCGCCACGGGAAGGACGACGAACATGGTGACCGCGGTCAGGAGCAACGTCGCCGACGCCTGCTGGGCGTACACCTTGTAATGCCCGGCCAGGATCACGGCGATGGTGGTGGACATGATGGCGCTGGCTACGACGACTTCCCGGGCGCTGACGCCGGACAGGCCGACGGCGAGGATCGTGCCGAGCACCACCAGGGGCATGACCACCATCTTTCCCACGATGTTCCAGCCGACCTCCCAGCTCAGGGCGAGTTTCTGCTGGCCCAGGGTCAGCCCGGCGGCGAGCACGGCCACACCCGACGTCGCCTGCCCCAGCGGGGTGAGCATCGCGTCGATCAGGGAGGGAATGTGCAGGCCGGCGAAGACGAGGACGACAGCCAGCACCGGGGCCACCACCATGGGCTTGCGCAGTGCCGACAGCACGACGCCGCCGGCACTCGGATGGGCTGAGGTAGCCGGCGCTGCCCGACCAACGCCGCCCGCGGCGGATGCCGTCGCCGGAGCCTTGACGGCAGCGCCTTCGAGCAGGACCGTCGCGGCGGGGACCTGCAGCACATTGACCACGATGGCCATCAACGCGATCGTCACCGTGCTGGTGGCGCCGAACAGCGGCGCCAAAATGGTGGTGCCGAAGAACGGCACACCCGGGCTGCCGACCAGCAGCCCGGCGATCGAGGCCTCCCCCGATGAGCGGTGAAACACCTTGCGCGCGACGACGTAACCGACGGCGAACATGAGCATGAACGTGACGGCGATGACCAGCAGGAGTTCCCAGTCGCCGGTCAGCACCGTGCGCGGGGTCTTGATGATCGAGATGAACAGCGTCGCCGGCAGCGTGTACTCCACCACCAGGTTGCCGAACCCGGTCGTCTGGTCGGCGTCGAACCCATGGCGTTTCGCGGCGGCGAAGCCCAACAGGAGGATGAACAGCACCGGCACGAGACCGGTGGCCAACGCGTTGATGTTACTACTGGACACGTCGTAGCTCCCTTTCGTTGGGAATGGGTCGCGAGGCGCGAGCACAGTGACCGGAGTTGATACGGCGGCTGATCATCACGCTCATGCGGCCAGCCAGGTGACGAAATCGCGTCCAACCCTGCACATGATGGATTCGGGTTGACTCCTGATCACGCTGTGCAGGGACCGCGTGGCGTCGTCCCCCCACCAGCACAGAGGGACCAGACCGCACCACAGGGGATGGGCAGTCGTCGGTGGGACACGTACGCCGGCGGGGAAGCCCCGAAGAGCGCGGCCTTGGCAGGCGCTCTGTCTCCGACGAGCTGCTACTTCCTAGCGCTGTGCACGCTACCCACTCCAACGGCGATTCCCAACCGCCGGTTCTGCAGCAGTCCGCGTCTTCGACCTTCTCACCTCAGCCGGCTCGCGACAGTGGGTTGCGGTCAACGGACTTGCCGTTAGCGGTCGACCTCACCGACGGGAATGGTGGCGCGGGAAGCAGCGAGTCGATCTGCCAGCGAGCGGACGGAACCATGGAGCGGTTCGGGTTGCTCCACGCGAACGGGAGGTTCAACCTGGCTAGCACTGCGGGTGCCGCCGCACTTCTGATCAGCGTCGACGACAACTCGCAACGTTTACACAGCGAAGCCGCGACCGGCGCGCTCTCCGGCCTCAACCCGATCCCGGCCTCCTCGGCAAGACCACCCGGTATCGGCCAACCGCGGCAGGAACCGGCCAACGCCGCCCTGCACCGCACCGAGTAGTCGTCATCCGGACTCGAAGAAACCGCCTGACAACGTAGGAGCCTCAACCCTTTCTCTGAAGCCCGGTTAGAGACGTTGAAGGCGACGGTGTTCCCCGACCGCTTCGGCTCGCTGCAACACGCTCGCAGCTTGCTCGTCGAGTTTGTGCAGCACTACACGACACCGCCACGCCAGCATCGGGTTGCTCACCCCGGCCGACGTGCTACCGCCCCGCCGCGGCCACAACGACGGACGTCCAAGCCCTGGCTACGGCACGGGCAGCGACACCGCAGCGGTTCCGCAGCACAGTCAAACCCAAGATTCCTCCATCTGCACGAAGCTGCACGGACACTCGCCGTTACCGATTCGAGGCGACGATTAACGACAGGAAACCCAACCGGCAGCCGCGTGACTTCCGCTGGCCTCAACCGGCTTTACAAGTTTCGCTCGCCGAAGCGTCGCCACCTGGCCACCCACTTCGACGGGCGCTGCCGCGCCGCACCCATCTTCCGCCAGCGACATGAGCGATTGGGCGGACTGACAGCGGGCCACCAAACGGCGGCGCCCTAAACAGCAAACAAGGCGTTACGGTGTGTCATCGACGGGTCCTTTTCGCGGCGCGGATGCGTTCCCGGTAGCTCCCATCCTGCCGACAGCGGTAGGGACCCCGTCCTGACTCACCAGCGTCGACAACGTCTCCTGACCAGCAACACTATGAGTGAAAGTCGAGCGAGCCGGCTCTCGTCACACCTGTCAGACCCGGTAACCCAATCTGCGAATCGAAGTTCGGATAGAGGAGATTGTCGTGAAATACAAGGTCGTCGAAGATTCCGATTCTGTGACCTACGTCGTCGTGTGCGATCCCGGCGACGAAGCGTTCGGCGAGCTTAATGCGTTCGCCCGACGTGAGCAGCTGGAATCTGCGCAGATCACGGCCGTCGGGGCATTTAGAACCGCCACGGTCGGCTGGATGAACCCAGCCACCATGAAATACGAGCCCATTCAGGTCAATCAGCAGTGCGAAGTGCTGTCCCTGATCGGTGACGTCGCGCGAGGTGCGGACGGACCCATCGTCCACGCCCACGTCGTTCTCGGGCTATCCAACGGCACTACCCGCGGCGGCCACCTGTTGGAGGGACACGTGTTCCCGACGCTGGAGGTCATCGTCCGGGAAACTCCGGCCGAGCTCAGCAAGGTGATGAACCCCAACGTCGGCATCCCGCTGATCGACATCGATTGGTCACCAAGCTGATTGCGCAGCTGAGCGTCGTTGTGCGGTGCAAACACCAACCGCAGGCCCTATTCGACACCGACCGGTTGACCGTCCATCATCCGGTGGCGATCGCGGTCAACGCGACCAGAATCTGCGACGTGCCCGGCCAGCCCGCCCCGGGCGCACTCCCGGGCCGCCACCTTGGTTACCGCCTGACGCTGGCTCATCGACAAGTCGATCCTAAGGCAGTGGCCCCACACCTACGACGAGCACGCCTCGACACACCGCCACGCGGAGGTTTTCGGGTGACGCAACGTAGCGTAGCCACCTGTGCGGGGTTATTAGGGAATCAGCGCGCAGGCTCGACAGCGGCGCTGAGACGTGCGTAGGGTGATCCGAGCTGGGACCGCAGCTGGTCGAAGGCAAAGCGCTCGCCCAAGGGCTGCGCTTTGGGGGCATCTCGCCTGACACTCGACACAAACGCGCAAGACGCGGTATATGCACGCTTGACCGATCGTGCCAGCGCAGTGAGGTCTTTCGCCAACAGCCGCGCTGTTCGACCGTCCGGTAAGCACAGTTACCCGCGCAGCGCCGAGCCAATGGAGCTATCGGCTAGTTGTGCTTAGCGATCTTCCCAACAGCGACCACTCTGGACAAACATCGTCCCGCTACCTCAAATGGCGTCAGGTCGACCGTAGGTACCTGCCTCGCTCGGAGGGTCCGTGATAGTCGCCGCCCTGAAAGTGACGTTGGTTCGTGCACGCACTTGCGTCTCGTGTGAGACGCCAGGATTGGAATTGGACCAGGAATTACGGCTAGATCTAGACAAAGCAACGGCGGAACGGTCTGTGCCGCTAGCAGGACGGCGACAGCATTAAGCACGGCCCGTCGCCGGGCGATCGCTGCAGTAACTAGAACCAACGAGGAGAGTCACATGCCAGCCAAGACGCACGCCAACGGGCAATCTACAACCACGGTGAATCCTGCTACCAGCGAACCCATCCGGACCTACCCCTTCCAGGATTCCGCGAGTCTGGACGCGTCCCTGACGGCGGCAAACCTCGCTTTTGCGCCGTGGCGGGACAGCGCGCCAGACAAACGGGCGGAACTGCTGTCCCGACTCGCGGAAGTGCTGCGAGCCCGCAGCGAGGAGTTCGCGCAGCTGATGACCCGGGAGATGGGTCGGGCGATCTCGCAGTCGCGTGATGAGGTGGAGAAGTGCGCCGTGCTGTGCGACTGGTACGCCGAGCACGGTCCGGAACTGGTGGCGGACGAGCCGACGACCGTCGAAGACGACAAGGCGTACGTGTCCTACCTGCCACTGGGCACCGTTCTCGCGATCATGCCGTGGAACTTTCCGTTCTGGCAGGTGCTGCGCGCAGCCGTTCCGATCATGATGGCGGGAAACGGCGTCGTCCTGAGCCACGCCAAGAGCGTCACTGGCTGTGCCTACGCCCTCGGCGACGCCTTGGAGTCCGCGGGGTACCCGGTCGGCGCCTTCACAGTGATCAACGTTGCCACCGAGGATCTCGCCGGGGTCATCGCCGATCCTCGGATCGCTGCGGTCACGCTAACGGGCAGTGTGCCAGCCGGCCGCGCGGTAGCAGCAGAAGCCGGGAAGGCTTTGAAGAAGTGTGTCCTGGAGCTCGGCGGCTCCGACCCGTTCGTCGTCCTGGCCGATGCCGATCTGAACGCCGCCGTGGACGCCGCGGTCCTGGCCCGGTACTCCAACAATGGGCAGATCTGCATCTGCGCCAAACGTTTCATTCTCGAGGCACCGATCGCTGAGGCCTTCACCACCAAGTTTGTCGCCGCCGTCGACCAACTCGTCAGCGGTGACCCGCTCGACGACCGAACTTTCCTAGGCCCGATGGCCAGGGCCGACCTGCGCGATCAGATCCACGAGCAGGTGACTAAATCCGTCGGCCAGGGCGCTGAACTCCTGGTTGGTGGGCAAGTCCCGGACGGCGTCGGCGCTTACTACCCCGCGACGGTGCTGTCCGGAGTGAGTCCCGGCATGGTCGCCTGGGATGAAGAAACGTTCGGGCCCGTTGCCGCGATCGCGGTGGCGAAGGACGCTGAGCACGCCATACTCCTAGCCAACACCAGCGACTTCGGTTTAAGCGGCAACCTGTGGAGTCGCGACGTTCCACGTGCCCAAGAGCTGGCTCGGCGCATGGAGACCGGCGCAGTCTACATCAATGGCTTCTCCGCCTCCGACCCTCGCGTACCCATCGGGGGCATTAAGAACAGTGGATACGGCCGGGAGCTGTCGCACTTCGGCATCCACGAATTCGTTAACGCCCAGCTCGTCTGGAACCGGGCATGACTGCGACAGCGCCGGTCCCGCAAGCAGCCACAGTTTAGAAAAGACGCCTGTGACGGCTGACTACGAGCAGGGGCGTGCAGGTCGGCGGGCCGTCCCGGCGACGCCGCCGGTGACGCCTCCCTCGACGCCGTCACACGCCCGGTGAACAACCTGATCAGACAGTGGTGCTGAGTCGCGATCTAGCTGCGCCTTCGACTGAACCACTCGACCCGCAGCATCGGTCAAAGAGGGCTACGACGTCCGCAACGACCTAGGCGGCGATGGTGAAGCTGTCGATGGCCGCAGGTACTCGCAGTAGATCGCTGTCTGAAGAAAGATTTCCTTGGATGTCGGGGACGGTTAGGCCGTTGGGTAACGCCCCGCGAACGTGCAACCTCAGCTCAGCCGGGCCGGTTCAGTCGTCTCGCCCGGCGGTGCGTTGACCGGTTTAGATCGCCACCGTTTGCTTCCCATGGAGCCGGCCTGGACGACACCGACACGCCCAGCACCACAGCCTCAACTGCGAAAAGCCACCACAACTTCCCGGTGCTCTTGAGTGACCTTCCGAAAGGTAACCGACGTTGACCTCCTCTACCTCGAATTCCCCAGCTCGACCAAGTGATCTCAGCGGTCGAATGGCCGTGGTGACTGGCGCCGCACGTGGGATCGGACGAGCCAGTGCAGTCGCGCTTGCCCAGGCCGGGGCCGACGTCGTCGGCATCGACATCGTCGGTCCGGTGAGCCCGATCCTCGACTTCGCACCGGCGACCCCACCCGAGCTGGAGGAAACAGGACGCCGTGTTACCGAGCTCGGGCGGCGGTGGATGTCCTTTCGGGTCGACCAACGCGACATTGACGCGCTTCGCGCGGCCGCCGCCAGCGTGGAACAAAGCTGGGGCGGGGTCGACATCGTTCACGCCAACGCGGGCATTCAGGCCTTCAAACCGCTGCTCGAGATGGAAGATGCCGACTGGCATGATCAGATCGACGTAAACCTCACCGGCACAGCGAATGTGGTGCGCGTGTTCGCATCATTGCTGATCAAGAGCGCTGCAGGCCGCCTGATCATCACCTCCTCGACGCAGGGTCAGCACGGCACCAAGTTCGGCAGCTCGTATTCGGCATCGAAGTGGGGCCTGCTCGGCTTGATGAAGTCGGCGGCGCTGGAACTGGGGGCCTTCGGGGTCACTGTCAACGCAGTCATCCCGGGCTTGGTGAACACCGCTCTCACCCGGCACGAACAGCGCTACATCCAGGCCATCGAGGACGGTGGCGGCAAGCCCAGCGGCAATGAGACGAAGGACGAGGCCGCGGCCGTCGACGGACTCACTAAGAAGACCCCGCTCGGGATTCCGTGGGTGGAGCCCGAGGATGTGGCTCCCCTGGTCGCGTTCTTGGCCTCCGACGCGGCCCGAATGGTGTCCGGCACGTCTTTCGCCGCGACTGGCGGCGACAGTGCACACGGCGCGTTCTGACAATTGGCAGATGTGGTGGGGGAGTCGACCGCCGACTCCCCGGCAGCCTTTGACCTCCCGCAGCCGTTGCTTGCCGGGCTGATGCTGCTGCTAACGACCGGCTTCATCGATATCTACACGTTCCTCGCGCACGGGCACGTCTTCGCGGAGGCGATGACGGGCAACCTCGTGCTCATCGGAGTAGGAACTTCCATTCGCAGACCGTCGAGTTCTGGCGTCCGCTTGCCGCGTTCACCGCCTTCCTCGTCGGCGTCGCCTCGGCGTGGGGGCTGATTCGACGGACCACGTCGCACACTCCGGCTCACTGGCGCGCGCAAGCTCCACAGCTCACGACGTTGGCGTTCGAAATCACCGTGCTGACCGTAGTCGCATTTTTGCCGACCGACTTTCCGTCGGCGCTGATCTCGACGGTCATCGCGTTCGCCTCAGGTATGCAGATCGCAACGTTCCAGCAAATCGGGCCGACGTCGTTCACGACCACAGTGATGACGTCGAACTCACTGCACACCGTCGACGCCATCCTGACAGCCCTTGCCAGCCGGGCACGGCCCGACGTCCTTGTTGCGCTACGTCTAACCAGTGCATTGGGATGCTTCGTGGCCGGCGTACTGCTGGGCGGCGTCACGACCGTTCATATCGGTACCAGGGCCAGCTTGGTGGCCGCCGCACTGTTCGGCATCGCGGCGGCCGGGTACGCCATTCCCCGCCCGCAGCCGACAGCAGGCCCGGCACGGCCGCGTAGTCGCTTCTGGTGCTAAGCCGCCTGCGAATACCGCGTCCACCAACGTCCTGGCCTCGTACAGCTAGGGACCAGAGGAAACGTGATGTCAGCCGAGGCGATCTGGCGTTGTTGGAGGCGCCCAGGCGTTAGAGGCGACGGTACGAGGAAGGCCACGCGCAGCCCCTCCTCACGCCACAGCCGCTGAATCCTGTGATAGACGTTGCAGCCCGCACCACACCGCGGGCATCGCGACGGGCGGACGGAAACCCACGCGGGGGAGTTCACGTGGTGAGCCTGCCATTTCTGGCCGTCCGCGGCATGCGAGATACGTTCGCGCCCGGCGCGCTGGGGCGGCTAGGCGTAGGCAGCGCCGCCTTCGATCTTGCCCAGCTGGGTCGACGGGCGTACCAAGCCCATCGGTCCGAGTGGCGCTGCTCGCGATCTGCAGGGTGGCGTGGTGGCGCTCAAAGCGCCAAGCACCGCGTCGACGCGGGCACCGCCGCGATGTTGAGAACCTAACTCGTAAAACACTGCGCGGACTACGGCCGCTGGGGTGGCGCAGCGGCCAGCGGAACACCGCATCGGACCGTCCCGAGCTGTTTATTCATCGAGCACAAACAGGCCAAGGCTGCACCCGAGCACTCCAGCGGCGACCCAGACCGAACGATCGTGGAGATGGAGCGTCAGCAGAGCGCCCACTGCCCCACCCACGGCGAAAGAAACGACGACAACGCTGAAATTCAACGCTTTCGACAGTGCCTTGCTGTCCCGTCCGGCGACGGCATGCACGGCAGCCTGCACGGCGCTACGCAGGTTGCCCGTCGTCATCGTCGTGTTATAGCTCCACGCACCAAGGGTGCGGATCGACTGGACCTGAAACCCGGACATCGACGAGATGATCAGGGTCACCACTTGATCAGGAACAGCAGCAGGCAGGAACCCCACGACCGTTAGGACCACAGCCTCGAAGGCGATAGCCGCGCGGGCCGGATAACGCAGCCTTCGAGTAATTGCCGGCAGCTTCACCGACTCGGCGCCGGCCACACCGATCATGAAGCCACCGATGGGCAGGATGTAGCGGACGGCGTAAGCCGCTTGGCCTCGAGAGATGGCAATGGCCAGCAGAACGACATTGCCAGTCTGGGCGTTGGCGAACACCCCGCCGCGACTGATGTAGGTGTAGGCATCGAGGAAACCTCCGACAAGAGCTAGGCACACCCCAAGTCGCAGCGACCGGGCGGTCACTTGGCGACCGGCCGTCGCTTGTCATCCGGGCTCCGCACCTGACGCCTCGCAAAAAACCCTCGAGCGAACTTGCTGACCGTCGACGCATATCTCACGCCACGATCCTCAACTATGGACCGCGATCGATTTTGCACTGCGCACCGAACCTTCGAAGCGGCCGGGCCCGGACGCCGGGGGTGTCACGCCGAAAAGTCGGCCGCTGGACTCGCCGCGCACCACTGCGATGCAGTCCTTGACGACAGTGCTGCTGAAGCACCCAACCGGCACCCGGCCCCGGGGCTCGGTGGAGGCAATGATGGGCCTTCAGCCACCCTTGACGGGACTGCCCTGACTGGAGCCTTGCTGGGTCCCGTCGCTTGGCACTAGTGTTTTCGGTAGCTAAACAAGCCCCGCTGAGATGGAGCAGCCGCTGTTGCCGCGGCTCCACGGGACCACCGTTCCGAGGGTCAGCATTTCCAGGCAGGCCGGAGCACCGGCCCTTGCCCGATCGGACCACTGGGTGTTGCCCCGAGTCATCCGCAGGACAATGCCCGCTAGATCCGATCAGCACCAGCCCATCGTGACTGAGCCGGTCAGGCCGATGCCTACCGGCCGCGACGAATACGGGGCGGTGGTGCTGGAGGCCGCGGCGTCTCTGTTCGCCAACGGCGCGGCGACCGACGACGTGGTGGATCTGATCCACCGGGCCGACCAGGACCTGGCGACGGGCGGCGGGAAGCTGATCGTTCTTCCTCAGTGGGGAGAACTGCACGTTGTCCGGCAGGCAGCGTCTGGGGATGCGCAGCTCGTGGTCCTTCCCGTCACCCCGGCCGGCATGAGCGTCAACCGTGTCATGGCGACCACCGCGGTTGTGGTGCGGGCCATGGGCCGCGCATCGGGTCTGGATTCGGTGCGGGCCGATGTGCGACGGGCAACAGCGCTACCGCCGCTGCCGTTGCCGGTCTTTGCGGTGGGGGCGGCTGCAGGTGCCTGTTCACTGGCCGCCCTCTTCGGTGAGCGGGGCCTGGCGTTCTTCTTCGTCGCCCTCGCCGGCGCCGTCGGCGCGGTCGTGCGTCGGGGTCTGCTGCGGATCGGCGGCGGCCTGCTCACCCAGGATGTCTGCGCAGCTTTCGTGGCCGGGCTCGCCGCTGTGCTGGCCCGGCGCGTCGGGTCGATCGCCGACATCAGCCTGATCGCCGCGGCCCCATGCATGATCCTGCTGCCCGGCCCCCATCTGCTCAACGGCGCGCTGGACCTGATCGCCTACCGGCTCCCGCTGGGCATCGCACGTCTGGGCTTCGCGGTTCTGGCCTTGGCCGCGCTGTCGATGGGTTTGTTGACGGGTCTGGCGGCCGGCGGACTCGCATTCCCGCTGACGCTGCCGTCGGCGCCCATCTCCTTGTGGGTCGAGGTGGTCGCGGGCGGGGTCGCTGCGGCCTGCTACGCGATCTCCTACGCCACTCCACTGCGCATCGTCGCCTGGCCGGCAGTTCTCGGTGCCGCAGCGCATTGCGTGCACTGGTTCATGGTCACGCGCCTGGGGGCGGCTCCCGCTGTTGCAGCGACGGTCGCCAGCCTGCTGGTGGGCGTGGTGATGGTTCCGGTAGCGCGTCGCCACCACCTGCCGTTCGCTGGCGTCGCGTTCGCGTCGGTGGTGTCGATGCTGCCCGGGGCGTTCATCTTCGCCTTGAGCAGCGGCCTGCTGGCAGTGGCCCGACCGGGCCGGTCGGGCGGAAACACGCTGATCGGTGATGTCGTGGCCAACGCTGCCACGACGTTTCTGGTCGTCGCCGGTCTGACCCTCGGGCTGGCTGTTCCCAAGGCTCTGCACGGTATGTACCGAGCTCAGTTTCATCCTTCTGGAAAGGTGTGACATGACCGAGTGGGACAAGCAAAAACAGGATCGCCAAGACCGGCTCGCCGCCGGGGCGAAGTTCGCCGACGGCAAGGTGGTCCAACCCGGCGACGCGACCGCCCTGCTGGAGGCGATTATCCGTCCGGGTGACCGGGTCTGCATGGAAGGTGACAACCAGAAGCAGGCGGACTTCCTCGCCGGCGCGCTGGCTAAAGTCGATGTCGGGAAGATCCACGACCTGCACGTCGTCCAGTCCGGCATCGTGCTGCCCGAGCACCTCGACCTGTTCGAGCGAGGTATAGCGAAGAAACTGGACTATTCATACTCCGGCCCACAGAGCGAAGCCGTCGCCCGCATCCTGAATAGCGGGAAGGTGGAGCTGGGGGCAATCCACACCTATATCGAGCTGTTCGGGCGGTACTTCATCGACCTGACGCCCAAGGTCGCGATGACGGTGGCCCGTCAGTCCGACCGGCACGGCAACCTCTTCATGGGCCCGAACGTGGAGGACTCCCCGGCTGTCGTGGAGGCGACGGCGTTCAAGCAGGGAATCGTCGTGGCCCAGGTCAATGAGATCGTCGACGAGGTGCCCCGGGTGGACGTTCCCGGTGACCGCATCGATTACGTGATCGAGACACCGGCACCGTTCTACGTCGAGCCGTTGTTTACCCGCGACCCGGCCCTGATCACCGAGATCCAGATCCTGATGGCGATGATGACCATCGACGGGATCTACGCGCCCTACGGCGTCAAGCGGCTCAACCACGGCATCGGGTACAACACCGTCGCGATCGAGCTCCTTCTGCCCACCTACGCCGACAAGCGCGGCCTGAAGGGCAAGATCTGCACCCATTGGGCGATGAACCCGACTCCGACGTTGATCCCGGCCATCGAGAGCGGCTGGGTCGAACAGATTCACAGCTTCGGCTCCGAGGTCGGCATGGATGCCTACATGGCCGAGCGTTCCGACGTCTATTTCCTGGGCAGCGACGGCAGCATGGCCTCCAACCGGATGTACTGCCAGGTTGCCGGTCTGTACGCCACGGACCTGTTCATCGGCTCCACGCTGCAGATCGACCTCGCCGGCAACAGCTCCACCGTGACTCAGGACCGCGTCGCCGGGTTCGGCGGGGCGCCCAACATGGGCTCGGACCCGCACGGCCGCCGCCACCCCAGCGATACGTGGCTCAAAGCCGGCCGGCAGGCCTCGGACGCGCACCCGAAGCTGGCCCGGGGAAAGAAACTCGTCGTACAGATGGTGGAGACGTTCGGCACCGGGATGACGCCGTCGTTCGTGGAGAAGCTGGACAGCCTGAACCTCGCCGAGAAGCTGGGTATGGAGCTGGCGCCGATCATGCTCTACGGAGACGACGTGACGCACATCGTGACCGAGGAAGGTATCGCGAACCTTCTGCTGTGCCGCGACGCAGACGAACGGGAGCAGGCGATCCGGGGCGTGGCCGGGTTCACCGACGTCGGCCGGGGGCGTGACGTCAAGAAAGTCGACGAGCTGCGCCAGCGCAAAGCCATCCAACGGCCCGAGGACCTGGGCATCAACCCGCTCGACGTGCACCGCAGCATGCTGGCCGCACGCTCGGTCAAGGACCTCATGGTGTGGTCGGGCAATCGCTACGACCCGCCCGCGAAGTTCCGGAATTGGTGAGGAGCCCCATCATGGACAACTTGGTGATGAAGCATTCGGCTGAGCACCGGCTTGCCGGTGAGCGCAGCACTGGCATCGTGGGCGTGGTCGCCTCCGGCAACTGCGAGGTTCTGCTCGAGCGGGTCCTGCCCGAGGATAGGGTCGAGGTCGAGGTGAGCACGGCAGTGACCGGCTTCGACGAGGTGTGGCAGATGGTGGTTGCAGACTTCGTCGAGCGGTGGTCGCCGGGTGGCCTACGGCTGTCGATCAACGACGGCGGCGCCGGGCCGGACGTCGTCATGTTGCGCCTCATGCAGGGCGCTGCACTGATGGGAGAAAGTTGATGCCTGAGATGACCGACATGGACCAGGCGAGCTGGTTCCAGTCCACCGCCCGGCAGCGCCTCGCCGGACTACTCGACGAGCACAGCTTCACCGAGGTCTTGCCACCGGCCGATCGGGTGCAGAGTCCACACCTGGCCGTGTTCGACCTGCCCGCCGCCTTCGACGACGGCGTCATCGTCGGCCGTGGCCGCATCAACGGCACCGACGTGCTGGTGGCGGCGCAGGAGGGCCAGTTCATGGGCGGCACCTTCGGCGAGGTCGGCGGCGCCAAGATCGTAGGGCTGCTGCGCGCCGCGCGCGACCACGCCGACCTGCCGCGCGTGGTATTGCTGCTACTCGACAGCGGCGGCGTACGGCTGCAGGAGGCGAACGCCGGCGAGCTAGGCGTCGCCGAGACGATGCGCGCGGTCACCGAGGCCCGCGCCGCGGGGGTGGCGGTGGTCGCCGTGGTGGGCGGCAAGTCCGGTGCCTTCGGCGGCGCCGGGCTTACCGCCGCGACCTGCTCGCGGGTCGTCATTTCCGAGCAGGGCCGCATCGGTGTCACCGGACCGGAAGTGATCGAGACCAACAAGGGCGTCGAGGAGTTCGACTCCCGCGACAAGGCCCTGGTCTGGAGCGTCGTGGGCGGCAAGAACCGTCGCCTGATCGGCGGCGCCGACGAGTTCGCCGCCGACACCTTCGACGGTTTCCGTGCAGCGATTGCCCGAGCGCTCGACGCGGTGGCACCGTTCGAGCTCAAGACGTTGCGCGCCGAGCACGAGCGGCTCGCAGAGCGAGTACGCATCTTCGCCGGGTGTGATGCAGCCCAGGACATGTGGCAGGCGCTCAAGGTGCCCGACCCCGGACAGGTCCGGGACATGGACGACAACGACTTCATCGCATTGGCCGACAAGTACGGAGAGACCGCTCATGACGCCCGATGACGTGCTCGGCCGCCTGTTCCCCGGCGGCCACCAGGTGACCCGCGCCGGGAACGTCCTGACCGGCTCCGGTCCTCTACCCAGCGGTGAACAGATCGCGGTCGTCGGCATCGTGAACGGCGCACCGCTCGCACCCGACGACGTGATCGCTTTGAGTCAGGCGGTGCTCGACGTCGTGGAGCAGGGTGGGAACGAGCCCGTTCTGGTGCTGGTCGATACGCAGGGTCAGCTCATGACCCGCCACGCCGAGATGATCGGTCTCAACGAGTACTGCGCGCACCTGGCCAAGTGCCTCCTGCTTGCCAGCCACTCGGGGCACCGCACCGTCGGGTTCGAGTACGGGCAGGCAGTGGCGGGCGCCTTCCTGGCTACGGCGCTGGCCACCGACGTGCTCGTGACTATCAAGGAGGCACAGCCGGCGGTGATGGACCTGCCCTCGATTGCGCGGGTCACCAAACTGCCTGAGGACAAGCTGGCGAAGCTGGCCAAGACCACGCCCGTCTTCGCACCCGGGGTCGAGCCGATGGTGCAGACCGGCGCGGTGACCACGGTCTGGGACGCCGACACATCGCTGGCAGACCAGCTCGCTGCGACGCTTGCCGACGCGCAGCAACACGACGACCGGGATGTCGTGGGCAAGCAACGCGGCGGCCGGCCGGTGGCAGCCGACGTCGCCCAGCGCGTCAGCGCCGCACTGCATTCCGCCGCGTGACTGATCCGACGCGTGCCTAGGCCCGTCATTCGCCGGCACGACCTGGTGCAGATCGCCGTCGGCGACTGGGCCGGGGCGTGCGCGGCGTGGGTGCCGGGTCCACACCTTGCACCCGAGCAGGTCGCGGCCGTTACTGGCTGGGCGGCGGCGCGGCGCCCGGCGATCACCCGACGACCGCTGCCGGGGGATGCGCCGGACCGTCTCGCGGTCGGCGTGCCGCTGCCGCCGTCGCTCGGCAAGCTGCGCGTGGCGCTGTCAGTGCCTCTTGAGGCACAGTGGCGGCGGTGCGGACCGCTGGAACTGGTCGATGCGGCGATTAGCGCCCCCGAGAAGTGGCGGGACACGATCACCAGCCTCCGTGCGCTCGGCCGGACGCTCGGACTTCGCCCACGGGTTTTCGGGGCGTTGCTGTGGCAGCACGTCACCGGTCTGTCCTACCTGCACGCAGGCTCGGACCTCGACCTGCTGTGGGTGGTCGGCACGACCGAGACCGTCGCCTCGCTGCTGGACGGGCTGCAGCGGATCGACGAGAACAGTCCCGTGCGGATCGACGGTGAGGTGCGCACGCCGGGAGGTGACGTGAGCTGGCGCGACCTCGCCGGCGCCCGCACCGCAGGCGGCACCGTACTGGTCAAGACCGGCACCAAAACCTTCCTCGAGTCTTCAGCTGCTCTCTTCGCCGAGGAGCGAACCCGGTGCTGACATCGACATCGCACACCGCGCCAGTCGTGGCCGACGTGGATGTGCTGGCCGGCCGCACCGCTGGGCTTGCGCATCGAGCGATGATCGGCGAATTGGAGACCTGGCCCAAGCCGGGCCTGGTCAGCCTGGTCGACGCCGGCAGCCACCAGGACA
>CAXSBR010000035.1:0-21116 GCA_964236495.1 uncultured Jatrophihabitantaceae bacterium | reverse complement strand
AGGGGGTCAAGATTCGATCGGCAATACGGGGTCAGTTTTCGGCCGGCGTTGACAGACCGGAACCAGACGCTGTATTACAAGTTGCTCGCCGATCACCTGGCCGAGCTGTTGCCGGTCGTCTACGACCCGGTCGTCGGTGACGCGATCGAGCAGTGGAGCACCGACTACCGCGATTCGCGCGCCGTCTACCTCTCCATCGATCGGCCCGAGGACGTCGGCGCCTCCTTCGAGACCCTGGGACTGGGACCGGACGACGTGGACCTCATCGTTGTGTCCGATGCCCAAGAGATCCTGGGCATCGGTGACTGGGGCGTGAACGGCACCGACATCTCCATCGGCAAGCTCGCCGTCTACACCGCCGCTGCCGGGATCAACCCCAACCGGGTGATCGCGGTGAACCTCGACGTCGGCACCGACAACGAGAACCTGCTCAACAGCCCCCAGTACCTGGGCAACCGGCACGCCCGGGTGACGGGCAAGGCCTACGACGACTTCATCGCCCTGTACCTGAAGACGGCTTCCAAGCTCTACCCGAACGCGCTGCTGCACTTCGAGGACTTCGGCCCGTCCAATGCACGCCGGATCCTGGTCGACAACGCGGCCAAGTACCGCATCTTCAACGACGACATGCAGGGCACCGGAGCCATCGTCATGGCGTCGGTGATCTCGGGCCTGAAGGTCACCAAGCAGTCCTTCACCGACCAGCGGCTGCTGATCTACGGCGCGGGCACGGCCGGCACGGGAATGGCCGATCAGATTCACGCCGCCATGGTTCGCAGCGGCGCCAGCGAGGAGCAGGCTACCAGCCAGATCTGGCTGGTCGACGTCAACGGACTCGTCGTCGACGACATGGCCGATCTGCCGGAATACCAGTCGATCTACGCCCGACCCAAGGACGAGGTGAAGGACTGGGCAGACGGCACGATCGACCTGCTCACAACGATCAAGCAGGTGAAGCCGACCATCCTGATCGGCACGTCCACCGATCACGGCGCCTTCACCAAGGACGTCGTGCAGGCCTTGGCGGCCGGCGTGGAGCGGCCCATCCTGCTGCCGCTGTCCAACCCGACCAGCCGCATCGAGGTCATGCCGGCCGACGCCCTGCCGTGGTCGAACGGCAAGGCGCTGATCGCGACCGGGATCCCGGTGCCGCCGGTCGAGTACGACGGTCTCACCTACACCATCGGCCAGGCCAACAACGCCCTGCTCTACCCCGGGCTCGGGCTAGGGACGATCGTGTCGGGCGCCAAACACGTCACCGACGGAATGCTGCTGGCCGCGGCGAATGCTGTGGCCGGCCAGGTCGACATGGCCGAGCCGGGGGCGTCGCTACTGCCGTCGGTGGACAACCTGCGCGCGTCCTCGGCGATCGTTGCGCTAGCGGTGGCCAAGGCCGCCGCGGAAGACAAGGTGGCCACCAGGACCTATCCCGACCTCGTCCAAGCGGTGCAGGACGCGATGTGGCAGGCCGTCTACCCCGCCTGACGCACGCGTTCTCCCGCCCTGCACGCCCTGCACCGAACCGCGAGACAGGACCGACAATGAGTGACGACGCGAAATCGCCGACGATGACAGACCAGCCCATCGGGATCAAGGCCCACGGCGCACGATCGGAATTCGACAGCATGGGCTCGGTCGACGTTCCGGCGCAGCGCTACTGGGGCGCGCAGACCCAGCGTTCCCTGCAGCACTTCTCGATCGGCAACGACCACATGCCCACCGAGGTCTATCACGCCTACGGCTATGTGAAGAAGGCCTGTGCCCTGGTCAACGCGGAGGCCGGCCGGTTGCCGTCGTGGAAGGCCGACGCGATCGTGCGCGCAGCGCAGGAGACCATCGACGCCGAGCTTGACGACGAATACCCGCTCTACGTCTGGCAGACCGGCTCGGGCACGCAGAGCAACATGAACGTGAACGAGGTGATCGCGAACCGGGCGATCCAGCTGCTCGGCGGCGTCATCGGCTCCCAGGAGCCGGTGGCACCCAACGATGACGTCAACATGGGCCAGAGCAGCAACGACACGTTCCCCACCGCCATGCACATCGCCGCCATCATCGAGATCGACGAGCGCCTGCTGGTCCAGGCTCAGGCGCTCGCCGACGAGATCGAGGGCAAGGCACTGCAGTGGATGCAGGTCGTGAAGATCGGCCGCACCCATCTCGAGGACGCCGTGCCCATCACCGTCGGTCAGGAGTGGTCGGGTTACGCGGCCCAAGTACGCGCCTGCATCGCCGAGATCGAGCACAGCCGCGAAGGCTTGCTCGAGCTGGCCGTGGGCGGAACCGCTGTCGGCACCGGGCTGAACGCGCCCGCGGGCTTCAGTGAGAACGTCGCGATGAAGATCGCCCAGCTGACCGGCAAGAAGTTCGTCACCGCGCCCAACAAGTTCATGGCCCAGGGCTCGCTGGATGCCATGGTGCGCGCACATGCGGCGCTGGCCGGCCTGGCTGTTGCCCTGATGAAGATCGCCAACGACATGCGCTGGCTGGCTTCGGGTCCGCGCACGGGCTTTGCCGAGCTGCAGTTGCCGGCGAACGAGCCGGGCTCGTCCATCATGCCGGGCAAGGTCAACCCGACGCAGTGTGAGGCGATCGTCATGATCGCCATCCAGGTTCTGGGCGACAACAGCGCGGTTGCATTCGCCGGCAGCCAGGGCAATTTCGAGCTGAACGCGATGCGCCCGATCATCATCAACAACTTCCTGCACTCGGCCCGCATCCTCGGCGACGGAATGGAAAAGTTCCGGCTGTTCTCGGTCGAGGGAACGACGTTGAACGAGAAGAAAATCGCGCAGTACGTCGCCGACAGCGTCATGCTCGTCACCGCACTCAGCCCGGTGATCGGCTACGAGAACGCCGCGCACATCGCCGAGGCAGCCCTCGCCGACGACCAGACCCTGAAAGAGGCGGCGCTGGCCTCGGGCAAAGTCACCGAAGAACAGTTCGACGAAGTCGTGAATCCGCAGAACATGGTCGGCGCCGGGCTCGCCGGGGCATGACCGGATCGACTGTGCGTGCCGAGGAGCATGGCACCGGCCGAGTCGGCGCTGGCAAGGTGGGATCGAGGTTCCTCGCCGACGGAATTCACGCCGTCGCACTCGGCGGCGCCGTCCTAGCGTCGTGGTATCTGGTCGTTGGATGGAAAGGCCATCTAACGTTCCTCTCCCGCAGTACCTGGCAGTTGGCGGGCATGTGGACCGTGGTCGCGACGATCTTCGTCTACCGGGAGAAGTTCAGCGACAGCCGGACCAGCGCGGCATCGCGGATGTCGTCGACGTTGGTCAGTTTCGTCCTGACGTTGGCGTACCTGTCGCTGTTTCCCTTCACTGCGTGGGGTCTGGCCATCGTCGTCGGCCTCGGCGCACTGATCGTCGACGTGGCCGGCCGACCGCAGGACTCGGTCACCACCGGCATCACCACGGCCGTCGTCATGGTCGTGGCGGCACTCGGTCCCGCGTCAGAAGCGTGGACACAACCGATCGTGCGCCTCGGCGCCACCGCCATCGGCGCCGTCATCGGGCTGGGCGCCGCCGAAGTCACTCGCCGGTGCCTCGCTGCCCTGGCTTCGTAGCCGTTCGGCTTTGTTCGGTATCAACCCCGAACTCAAGCTCACTGCACAGCACAGCGTCGTGTCTGCCACCTTCTACGGTGAATGAGCCGCCGAGTGCGGTCGTCCAGATCAGTGCTCCAGCGGCGAGAGATCCATGTGGACGCGGTAATCGACGATCTGTCCGCCGGCCAACCAGATGACGGTCACGCAGGGCATCTCGACGTCCGCGCCGCCGCTGCCGGCGGTGCTGATGGTGAACCGGCAGAACAGCTGGTCGCCGACGTGGGCCACCTGGTCGACGCGGTGGCGCACCCACGGCATCGACGCGATCGCACCCTGCGTCGCCTCCACCACCGCCGCCCGCCCATGCAGTACCGGCCCGGACCCGAAGCGGTAGGTGGCGTCGTCGGCGAAGAAGGAGCCGAACTGCACTGCGTCGCCGGTGTCGACGGCCCGGCACATCGTCGCGACCACGGCCTCCCGGCCGGTGGCGTCCTCGGGCACCATCGAAGCGGCGGTCACTTGGGCTGTAGAGACAGGCCGAAGCGGTCCATCACCTCGCCAACCAACTTCAAGTCGCGGCCCGGGGGCAGCTGGCTCAGCGCGCGGTAGTAGTCCTCGAGGCCGGGAGGCGACACCACCGCGATGATCCGCGTCTCGACTTCGTACGGGTTGTGGAATACGTGCGGAATGTTGCGCGGCATGAGCAGGGCCGACCCCGGGGACAAGATATGTTCCTGGCCGTCGAGTTCGATGCGCGCTCGTCCGGCCACGCAGACGAACAGTTCGTCCTCGCGGCTGTGGATGTGCGTGGGCGGACCGCCCAACCCGGGCGGCACCACATACTCGAACAGCGAGTACGCACCGTTGGTGTCGGCACCGGTCATCTTGATGTAGATGCCCAACCCGATAGCGCCGACGTTCTCGCCTTCGTCGGGCAGCAGGTCAGGGTGCAGTGCAGGAGAGGCGTGCAGTGCAGCAGGGCTGAGTGCAGCAGGGCTGGAACCTTTCATCGGATTCCTTCGGGTCAGGCGGCGCTGGTGCCGGTGAGGTCGGTTTCGGTTCGGTTGGGCACTGGCAAACCTGCCAGGACGCGCGGGGTGATGGTCTTGTAGGCGCTGGGATCGATCGGGTTGAGCCAGTGCGATGCGCGCACCGCGGCCGGGATGTTGACGCCCAGGTCGCTCAGCACTTCGTCCAGGTTGTGCATCGAGAAGGGAATTATCTTGGTGCCGCGGCAGTGGTGACCGTCGGTGGCCAGGTCCATGAATGCCAACTGCTCCACGACGGCATGCCGGCGGGTCGTCTCCTCGGGCAGCTCGAGTGCATCGACCAGGTCGGCGGCGATCCACACCGCCGCCATCTCGGCGTTCAGCGGGCTGAAGAACGAGGAGTTGTAGCCGTTGAACCACAACCCTTCGACCGCCGGCTTGATCTGGCGGTACAGCGAGAAGTTGCCCCGTTCGTCGAACAGCGAGTTCTGCACCTCGGCGTCGAGGAACGGCACGCCCTGGACGAAGCCGGTCGAGCAGACGACCAGATCGGCAGGCAGCACCGTACTGTCGGCCAACCGTGCCGATGGCCGGCCCTCGTCGACGAACAGCTCGGCGATCGTCTGGTCGCGGTGCACGACGATGCGCCCGTCGGCCACACCTTCGAAGAAGCCCTCGGTGGCCAGGCCGATCGCGCCTTTGACGATGTCCTCCATCTGACCGGCCGGCACCAATCCCTTGCCCTTGAGGCCGTACTGGCGCACCGAGACCGACCCGATCGAATTGAGCATCGAGCGGCGCACACCGTTGCCCGGTCCGTGCAGGAAGCGCTCCACGCCGCGCAGCCGAACGTAGCGGAACAGCGCCTCGCCCATCCGGGTGAGTAGCAGCGTCTTGAAGTTGACGACGCCGTTGATCTTGCGCGGCACCTTCCACAGCAGCTGGCGGGCGATGACGTCGGTGGACGCCGCGACGGCGCTCAGCGGCACCGTGACGTCACAGGCCGACTTGCCGTAGCCGACGACGAGTACGTGCCGGTCGCGGGCAATCTCGGCGTCGTGCAGCTCGGTTCCGGCCAGCACCTCGCCGCCGGCGGCGGTGAACTCCTGCCGGCCGGGTAGCGCCGGCATGGCGGGTTCGCAGAACACCCCGTTGGCGACCACCAGGCCGTCGAACTGCTCGGTCGTCGTCGGGCCTCCCGCCGCCGGACGGGTCTGCAGCTCCCACCGGCCGCCGCCCAGGGGCGCGGCGCGCACGACGTCGGTGTCCAGGCGCAGCCGGTCGGTGACGTCGAAGGCCTGCGCGTACCGCTCGAGGTAGTTCTGAATCTGGGCACCCGTGGGCCACTGCGGGAAGTCTGCGTCCATCGGGAAGTCGGAGAACGAGTACTGAGCCTTGGGGCTCTGCGTGGTCACCCCCGGATACCGCCGTGACGCGCTCCACACCCCGCCGACGTCACCGACGCGGTCGTAGACGACGACGTCGTGTCCGGCCTGGAGCAGCACTTTCGCCGTGCTCAGACCGGCTACGCCGGCCCCGATGATCCCAATGCGCACGTGCCCTCCGCAGTTACCGTTGTGGCTCAGGTCACTAACGTCCACCGTTCCGCCCAGGTGCGCCAGCGGGGAGTCCCACTGAACGGGACAGTAATTGCGGTTCAGCGTCGACGTGAGTACGACCGCGACGCGGCTGCTGCGGCCAGGCGAACAGCCGGACCCATCCGGTCGGGCCGCACCACGCTGGTCGGTCCGGTCACCGAGATGGCCGCCGCAACCGCGCCGTCCTGGTCGAACAGTGGCGCGGCCAGGCAGGCCACCCCGATGTTGCCTTCCTCGCGTTCGACGGCCCAGCCGCGGTCGGGAACCGCCGCGAGCTCCCGACGCAGCCCTACCGGCGAGGTCATCGTGCGCGGCGTTCGCGGCTGCAGGCCCGCTGCGATCACCGCGTCTACGGCCTCAGCGGAGGAGAACGCCAGGATGGCCCGGCCCAACGAGGAACAGTGCGCCGGTATGCGCGAGCCGACCTGGGACAGCATCGGCATCGCCCGGTGCCCGGTGATCTTGTCGACGATGAGCACCTGGGTGCCGTCGAGAGTGCCCAGCTGCACCGTGGTCATGGTGGCGGCGTAGAGATCTTGTAGGAACGGCAGCGCCGCCTCGCGCAGCTCATGGCGGATCGGCACCAGGCCCGAGATCTCGAAGATGCGCGTACCGATGCGGTAGGAGTCGGCCGGCTTGTCGAGCCAGCCCAGATGCGTCATCCGCTGGGCGGTGCGGTGCACCGTCGAGCGGGGCAGCCCGCAGCGGCGCACCAGAGCGCCCAGCGTGAGCTCGCGATGGGATTCGTCGAATGCGTCCAACAGCGCTGCGGCGCGATCCAGACCGCCGTTCGGTGAAGCACCGTCCCGTGCAGTGGGACTGCGCCGTTGCTCAACCTCGGTCACGCGGGCCACGATAGGCCCTACCTTCGACGTCGGACTAGGAGACAACCGGTATGGCAGGACGCACGGCACTGGTCGGGGGTGGCTCCTCGGGCATCGGACGGGCCACGGCGACGCGCCTGGCCGCGACCGGCTATCGAGTCGTCATCACCGGGCGCACGCATTCGAGCCTGCTGGCAGCGGCGCAAGAGATATCCGCGCAGACCGGCGGTGACGTCGACTGCATGGTTCACGATCAGAGCGATCCGGGCGCAGTACCCGAATTGATCGCCGGCGTCGAGCGGCTCGCCGGCGCACTCGACGTACTCGTCCTCAACGCCGGCGGTCCCGCGCCGGGGTCGGTCCTCGACGTCGGCGACGCGCAGTGGCGTTCGGCGTTCGACCTGCTCGTGCTCGGGCCGCTGCGGCTGGCCGGTGCCGTACTGCCCTCGATGGCCGACCGTGACTTCGGGCGCGTGGTGTTCGTGACGTCGACTGCGGTGCGTCAGCCGCAGCCCGGACTGGCGGCGTCGGTGGTGCTGCGTTCGGCAACGACGAGCGCGGCCAAGCTGCTCTCACGCGAGTACGCCGATCGCGGCGTGACGGTGAACTGTGTCGCCCCGGGCGCCACCGACACCGCCCGCCGGCGCGAGATCCTCGCCGCCCGCGCCGCGCAGATGGGTAAGGACGTCGCCGCAGCCGGGGCCCGCGACGCCGCCGAGATCCCGGCCGGACGGCCGGGTACCGCCGACGAGATCGCCGCGGCCATCGCCTTCCTCGCCTCCGACGATGCGGGTTATGTGAACGGGACCGTGCTCACGGTCGACGGCGGACGGACGGAGACGATCTGATGAGCGAGCAACCGACTCCTGGCACGCTGGGCGCACCGACGGCATCGGGGGAGAGCTTCTCGATGGCCGAGTTCCTCGGCGGAATCAGCGGTCACGGCCGTCCGGTCCGAGCCCAGCCTCTGGTGGTGCACGCCGAGGAGCTGGAGGTGCTGCCGGCCGGGCAGGTGCACAACCCGTCCCGCCTGGCCATCGCCGGTCGGCTGCCCACCACCACCTTCGAGCTGTTTCGCCAGACCATTCCCGCCGGTCTGAGCACCGACATGCAACGTCACGATCACGAGACCGTGCACTACGTCATCTCTGGGCGCGGCCACAGCGAGATCGAGGACGACACCGTCAGCTGGGCCGACGGCGACTACGTCTACACCCCGCCCTGGACGTGGCATCGGCACTGGAACGACGACGCCGAGCGCGCCGTGGAGTTCCTCACCATCGAGAACTCGCGGCTGCTGGCCGTACTCGGTGTGGGCCGGCGACAGAGCGCCGGTCTGGCCTCGATGGAACAGGCCCGCGCGCTGGGGGAGGCCGGAGCGTGACGGCGGGACAGCTGCCCGAGCACATCAGCATCTGGGGCGAACTGGCCGACGTCGACCACAGCGTGTTCCACGTCGACGTGGCCGGCGTACGCACTCGCGTGCTGCAGGCGGGTTCTGGCCCTGATCTGATCCTGCTGCACGGCACCGGCGGACATCTCGAGGCCTACGCCCGCAACATCGCGGGGCTGGCGGCCCACTTCCGGGTGACCGCCTACGACATGGTCGGTCACGGCTGGTCGGACTTGCCCGACAAGCCCTACACCACCGACGTGCTCGCCGATCACCTGGTCGGCCTGATGGATGCACTGGGCATCGAACGGGCGCACCTGTCGGGAGAATCGCTGGGCGGCTGGGTGGCTGCCTGGACCGCGGCGTACTACCCACAGCGGGTCGACCGGCTGGTGCTCAACACCCCGGGCAACATCGCCAACAAACCCGAGGTGATGACGCGCATGCGCGACTCCACCCTGGCCGCCGTACGCAACCCCGACGACGCCACCGTGCGCACCAGGGTCGAGTTCCTGTTCCACCACAAGGAGATGGTCACCGACGAGCTGGTCAACCTGCGCCGGGCGGTGTACACCCGCCCCGGCTTCGACCGGGCGGTGGAGAACATCCTCGTTCTGCAAGACCCGCAGATACGCCGCGACTTCGCCTGGAACCCGTCCTGGGTCGGTACGATCACCGCTCCGACGTTGCTGCTGTGGACCGACCACGACCCGACCGGCGGTTTGGACGAGGCCGATCTGCTGTTGGACTGGCTGCCCGACTCCCGGCTGTTCGTGATCACCGATGCAGGGCACTGGCCGCAGTGGGAGAAGCGCGCGGCCTACCTGCAGGCGCACGTGGACTGGCTGCTGCTGGGCAAGGATCCAGCGTGAGCGAGATCGTCGGCTTCGTCGGGATGTCGCACGCACCGTTCGCGACGATGTCACCGCCGGACAGTGCGACCGCCCCCGGAGCCCGATTCCTCGCCGACGCCGCCCGAGTCGCGGTCGCGGTGCGCGAGCTGGCTCCTGACGCCGTCATCGTCATCGGACCGGACCATTTTCACGGCAGCTTCTACGACGTGATGCCGCCGTTCGCGATCGGGGTGGAGGCGGCGCAGGGCTTCGGCGACTTCGACAGCCTGGCCGGTCCGCTGCCGGTCGCCTCCGAGCTGGCCTGGGCGGTGCGCGACCGATTGGCCGACGACGGGTTCGATCTGGCGCTGTCCTACTCGCTCACCGTCGACCACGGCATCGTGCAGAGCTGGGACATGATCACCGCCGGCCAGCCGATTCCGTTGGTGCCCCTCGTGGTCAACACCGCGGCGCCGCCGCTGCCGTCGTTGACCCGCTGCGTCGAACTCGGTGCCGCCCTCGGGCGCGCGGTACGCACGTCGCCCGAACCGGCCCGGGTGCTCGTCGTCGCCAGCGGTGGGCTGTCGCACTGGCTGCCTTCCAACGACCCGCGCGAACTGCCGCCCGAACGGCGGGAGCCTCTGATCCATGGCCGGGCCGACACGCGTGGCTTCGCCGCCGTCCGCGAGCCCCGGGTGCGCTCCATGGGGGGTAATCCCGACACGCGCGTCAATGCCACCTGGGACGCGTGGTTCCTCGACCAGCTGCGCGCCGGTGACCTCGACGCGGTGGTCGGGCTGGGACATGCTGGGCTCGAGCAGGTAGCGGGTTCCGGGGGTCACGAGCTGCGTAACTGGCTGGTCGGCATGGCCGCCACTGGCCGTCCGCTGGTATGGACGAGTTATGAACCGGTGCCGGAATGGATCACCGGCATGGGCATCGGAACGACATTCGCGGTGAGGTGATGACTTGGATGGGCTCGAGTCAGCCACGTCGGCAACGACGACGCTCCGGCCGCAGAAGCAGCCGGCTACGCCTGCGGTCAGGAGTTCTCGGGGTTGACGACGGACTCGTCGACCTGGGCTTCGTCGTCGGTGGTGAGCAGGCTGCGATCTGGCCGCCGGTCGGGCAGGGTAGGCGCTGCCGGGATGGTTCGCGGATGATGGACGACGTCGTTGCCCTCGGTGCTGGGCTGTTCCACCTCGGCACCGGCGAGCATGGCGTCGGTGTAGGAGTCTGCGTCCTCACCGGGGGCGGACTGGGTTGTCATGACAGTCATCCTTACATCATCGTGCTTCCAGGGACCCTGGAGTCAGGCTAGTCAGGCGCTGCTGCGGGCCTCCTGCCGGGACTGGCCTGCGCCGTTGCGATGGGCACGGACACTGGAGGAATGACACGCACACGCCGCAGACCCGGCCTGGACCCGATCACCGAACCTGGGAGTCGCCTGCTGCACGTTATCGATCAGCTCAGTTCCCGGCCGGCGGTGGCGTGGACGCTGCTGGGCGCTGACCTGGTGTGGGTGCTGCTCAGCGTGGCGCTGGGCTTCCCGGCCCGGCTGGAATCGATATTTCAGACGGTGGTCGCCGCGGTGACGGTGGCGTTGGTGTTCGTCATCCAGCACACCCAGGCCCGGGAGCAGTTGGTGACCCAACGCAAACTCGACGAGCTGCTGCGCGCGATCCCGCGCGCCAACAACGCCCTGATCGGGTTGGAAGAGGCCAGCGACACCGAACTGGCCGACGTCCACGCTGGTCATCGCGACGTCCGTGCCGAGGCGGTCCGGGCTCAAGTCGGCTGAGCCCCGTAAGCGTCGCGGCATGCAGGTCCCGCCGGCGGCGTCACTGCCGATCCGGACGCGTCAGACTGCAGCACGTCGGCCTAGGGCCTCGCGCGGCAGTCCAAAGACACATCGCGCGGCGTGTGCGTGAGATGCAGCGAGCACTTACCGGCGTTGACAGGACGACCTGAACATCCGTCGTCTCCGCAGTGTTCATGTTCCGTTCGGCCACCAACAGGCGCGATGTTGGCCGGCAGGGGGCTAGGAAAGAACCTCGAGGCCGATCAATGTGGTCGGCCCGTCGAGGAGGATCCATGCATCGTCGCAAAATCGGTATGGCCGCAGCGGGACTGTGCGTCGGACTGTTGGGGGCCGGCGCTGTGCCCGCCGCATCCGCCGCGCCGCACCGGCATGCCTTGTCCCGCCACGTGCTGGTGCTGTCGGTCGACGGCCTGCACGAGAGCGACCTGGCGTACTACGTTGCTGCCCACCCACACTCCGCGCTGGCCAGGCTTGTAGCCCGCGGCACGAATTACACCAACGCCCGCACTACTTTTCCGTCCGACTCGTTTCCCGGCATGGTGGCGCAATTCACCGGTGGCGGCCCGGGAACCACCGGCGTGTACTACGACGACACCTTCAACCGCGCCCTACTCCCACCGGGAACGGTGGACTGCTCCACGGCCACGCGGGGCACCGAGGTGGCCTGGACAGAGGGAGCAGACCGGTCCCAGAATCCGATCACGCTCGACGCCGGTCAGCACCTCGCCGCCCCCGCGCTGGCGAACCTGGCAACCAACACAAAGGCGCAAACGTTGGCTGACTCAGCTGCCATCACCGCAGCGATCCTGAAGATGACGCCGAACCCGCAGGCACTACTCAACCCGGCGGCCCTACCGGTCAACCCGGCTACCTGCCTGCCGGTGTACCCGCATCAGTACCTGCGGGTGAATACGGTTTTCGAGGTCGCTCGCAAGGCCGGCTTGCGCACGGCGTGGTCGGACAAGCACCCTGCTTACGAGATCCTCAATGGACCGTCGGGCACAGGCGTTCAGGACCTGTTCACCCCCGAGATCAACAGCGTGGCCGACGCGGCCGGTGACGACTGGACCAACGACAACGCCCTCACTCAGGAGTACGACAGCACGAAGGTCGCCGCGGTCGTCAACGAGATCAACGGCCTGGACCACTCCGGGACCCGCCACGTCGGTACGCCGGCGATCTTCGGCATGAACTTCCAGACGGTGTCGACGGCGGAGAAGCTGCCGCTGTCAGACGGCTTGGCCGGCGGCTACCACAGCAACGGCACCCCTGGACCGCTGCTGAGCAGGGCGCTGAACTACATCAACACCCAGGTCGGGACGCTGCAGAAGGCGATCCACGCCCGCCACTTGCAGTCGCGTACGACGATCATCCTGTCCGCCAAGCACGGGCAGGCCCCGATCGATCCCAGCACGCTGCGCCGCGTCGACGACGGCAAGATCATCGACGGCATCGACGCAGGGTGGAAGGCGCTGCACCCGGCGGCAGCGCCGTTGGTGGCCTTCTCCGTCGACGACGACGTAATGCTGCTGTGGCTCTCGGACCGCAGCCCGGCCGCGCTGGCCTTCGCCAAGCACTACCTGCTCACCCACAGCGCGCCGGCAAACCGGATCACCGACGCCAAGGGCGTCTACTCCACCTCTGTGGCCGCCTCGGGCTTGACTCGCGTCTACGTCGGCAAGGCTGCTGACACGCTGGTCCGTGCGGCCAACGGCGATACCCACGCACCGGACCTGATCGGCATCGCGCAGCGCGGCGTCGTGTACACCGGCGGCGTCAAGAAGATCGCTGAGCACGGCGGCGATTCTTCTGCCGATCTGCACGTCGCTCTGGTGGTGTCAGGCTCGGGAGTGCGTCACCATTCCAGCAACTCGAGCCTGGTGCAGACGACGCAGATCGCGCCGACCATCCTCGCGCTGCTCGGTCTGAACCCGCGGTCGTTGCATGCCGTGCGGATCGAACACACGCACGTACTGCCCCGGCGCTGACGCCGGTTGGTGCCCGGCCGCGTCGTAAGCCAGCGGCCGGGCACCGTCGCGTGCCGGACCGTCGGCTCGAAGTTGGTGCGCCAACTTGCAGCTGGGCGCTCTCGCCCGCAAGTTCCAGCAGCAGGGCGGTCGTGCCTGAGGCTGAACCCGGTGCTTTGCTGCCCCAACTTGCGGTTCAGGCACCGTCGCCCGCAAGTTCGAGCAGCAACGCGGTCGTGCGGGGGCGGCCTGAGGCTGAACCAGTGCTTTGCTGGCCCAACTTGCGGTTCAGGCCCTCCCGGCTGAAAGTTCGGGCAGCAACGCGTGTCGGCCCGAGGCTGAACCCGGTGCCTTGCTGCGCCACCTTGCGGTTCAGGCCCGCTGGCTTCAAGTTCGGGCAGCAACGCGGTCGTGCGAGTCTGGCCCGACACGATGTTGCCCCAACTTGCGGCAGGGCACTGTTACCCGCAAGTTCGCGCAGCAACGCGCGTCGCCCCGAGGCTGAACCCGGTGCCTTGCTGCCCCAACTTGCGGTTCAGGCCATCTGGGCTGCAAGTTCGAGCAGCATCCCGGTCGTGCGAGGCTGGGCTTTCGCCACGTCGGATGATCACTCGCCGATCCACGCCGACACGAGGTCGCCCAGGACGGGCAATGGCACCGCGCCCTGGCCCAGCACCACGGCGTGGAAATCGCGGTAGTCGAACCTGTCGCCAAGCGCGTCGCGGGCCTGGTCGCGCAACCGCACGATCTCGCGCCGGCCGATCATGTATGCCAACGCCTGACCCGGCCAGGCGATGTAGCGCGTGATCTCGTTCTCCACGTTCTCCCGCGTCGTCGCGGTGTGCTCCCACATGAACTCCACGGCCTGCTGGCGCGACCAGCCCAGCGCGTGCATGCCGGTATCGACGACGAGCCGGCAGGCCCGCAACGCGTCGAAGGACACCATGCCCAGCCGATCTCGGTCAGAGGTGTACAGGCCCATCTCATCGGCGAGCCGCTCGCTGTACAGCCCCCATCCCTCGACGTAGGCGCATAACTGCGCGTCGATGTAGCGCCGATGTGGCGGCAACCACGACAACGTCTGCGCCGAGGCGAGCTGCAGATGATGCCCTGGCACCGACTCGTGAAACGCCAGTGCCTCGTACTCGTATCTGAATCGGTGGTGGGGATCGGTGGTGAGGACGCAATGCGCACCGGGACGCGAGCCGTCTTGCGACGGCGGACGGTAGTAGGCCAGTGCGGCGTTGTCCGCCTCCACCGGGTCGATTTGCTCGACGACGCAATCGGTGATGTCGAACGGCGGGAACCAGTTCGGACGCACCGCTTCCGCGCGGTCCAGGGCACCTTGCACGCACCGCACGATCTCGTCGGTGGTGTCGAAGCGCAGGCTCTGGTCCTCGCGCAAGACACCGAGGATCGACGGCACGTCGCTCACCCCCAGCGCGCGGCTGCCGAACTCGGTCCATTGTTCGGCCAGCTCGTCCAGGGTCTGGAGTCCGATGTCGTGGATCTGCGGAGGCGTCAGCTCGGTCGTGGTGTGCCGACGCACCGCAGCGCGGTAGCCGTCCTCTCCACCCGGTATCCAGCACACGCCGACCCGGTCGTCGGCGCGGGCGACCGGAAGCAGTTCGTCGGTGAGATCGCCGGCGAAGCGCTCGAGCGCGGGACGAACCTGATCGCGCACAAGCCCGGCTGCGGCGTCGCGTTGCGACTGCGCACCGGCGGGAAACGTCGGGGACAGCAGTACGTCCTCGTCGAGCGGGCGCCGCAGGTGACCGGTGACCTGCTTGACTGCCTGCTCGACGCCGACGCGCGTGGATGACCTGCCCTCGCCGGTGGCCTGCCGATAGCGGGCTCGGGCCGCATCGAGATACGACGGCACCGCGCCCAGGCGGGTGAGGTAGTCGGCGACGGCGGCGTCATCGACCAGCGGCGCGGTGGGAATCGCCTGGAATACGAGCGACTGCGGCGATACGTAGCCCGCGGCCGACGCGTTGGCCTCCCACAGTGAGTACTGGTTGTCGGTCAGCGTGCCTTCGACCAGCCAGTGCAGCACATCGCGCTCCACCTGCTCGTGATCGGTGAGCTGACTGGTGGCCATGCCGTCGACCTCGACCAAGATTGCTTGCATCTGCTCGGTGACGCGCTCGGAGCCGGCCCGGCTCGGATCGCCGAGCTGATCGTCGAAGCCGGCGACCCCGAGCAAGGTGGCGTTCAACGGATCGGCGCGGTGCTGCGCGACGAAGTACCGCGCGCCGAGGTCGGCGAGCAGATCGCCGACGGAGTTGTCAGTCATCAGTTGTGTCAGTCATCAGTGCAGTGCCCTACTCGCGGGAGACGAAGAATTGCGCACATCGGCGAAGGCCATGCGGCGAAACCGACTGGTAGACAGTACGCAATGCACAGAAAGGCGATCGTAAGCCGACGACGCCGGGTAGGAGGAAGCGGATGGCCGTCCAAGCTCGCACCGTCCCGCTCGCGCCGATGCTGACGCATGAATCGCTGGCGACGTCGGCGGCCGACTGGATCACCAACCGAATCATCGAGGGGCACATCGGCCCGGGCGAGCGAGTCACCGAGGTGAGCCTGGCCAACCAGATGGGAGTGAGCCGCTCCCCGGTGCGCGAGGCGTTGCGGGCCTTGTCGCGTGAAGGGCTGATCATCATCGAGCCGCGCCGCGGAGCCTCGGTGGCCGAGCTCGACCGCCACAACGCCGCGGATCTGTACGTCTGTCGGTTGCTGCTGGAACCGGCCTGCGCGCAGTACTCGGTGGCGGCTATGGACGGCACCCGGGCCGATCAGCTCAGCGCCATCTTCGCCCGGATGACGTCGGCTGCAGGTCAGCACGATCCGGCGACGTACGTTTCTGCACTCAAGGACTACAACTGGTTGCTGCTCGACGGGTGCCCGAACCGCATGATCTTCGGATTCGCCGAGTCGGCGTGGCGCGCGTCGCTGCGGTACTGGGATCTGACCGTGCGCGGGTCGCAGAACTACCTGAGCAAATCCCTGCGCCGTAACCGTGGCATGCAGTCGGCAGTTCTCGCGCGCGACGGCGCCAAGGCCGCGCAGGTGGCGACCGCCGTGCTGGAGATGGGCCGCGATGAACTGTTGAAGTTATTGGCCCGGCTACCGGCCAAACACGGCACCGACGCTAGCCCGCGCTGACGGGCGACGCCGAAGCGACGAACGCCGAAGGAGGCTGATGACTACCAACACACTGTCCATCGATCTGCCCGACGGCCGGATATCGATCCCGTATGTGACGGTGCGCGGCGATCGGCCCGGCCCGCATCTGACGGTGATCGCCGGCGTGCACGGCACCGAGTACACCTCTATCGCTGCCGCCCGCGAGTTCGCCTTCTCACTCGACGCAGCCCAGTTGTGCGGGCGCGTCACCGTGGCGCCGCTGGTCAATCCGCTCGCGTTCTGGGCCCGCACACCGTTCGTCGTGCCGGCCGACGGAAAGAACCTCAACCGCAGCTTTCCCGGTTCACCCGACGGCACCGCGGCGGAAGGGATCGCCCACCACATCACCCGGACCTTCCTCGAGCCCACCGACCACCTCCTGGACCTGCACGCGGGCGATCTTCCCGAGGCGCTCGAACCGTTCGCCCTTTACGACGAATCGCAGGTGGAGGCCGCCTCGCGGGAGCTCGCGTTCGCCTACGGCCTTGGCCACGTCGTTCGCCAGACGCGGTCGGAACGAACGGTGGGCGGCACCACGTCCGCCGTCAGCGCCGACCTCGGTAAACCCGCGATCACCGCCGAAGCCGGCCAGAACGGGATCCTCGACCGCGCCGCGGTGGATCAGCACCTCGCCGGTCTGGCCGGCGTCTGCGCGCACCTTGGAATTGCTGGGCGAACCACTGGGGGCGTTACCGGGGGCGGGGCACGGTCGGGGCCGCATGTGCGGGAGTACCAGGGGTGGAACTGGCTGCGCACGCCGGTTGCGGGTTGGTGGGAACCGGCCGTCGGGGTGGGCCAGGACGTGCCCGCAGGCGGACTGCTCGGCGTCGTCAGCGACATCCTGGGCGACGGCAGGCACGAGGTGTACGCCCCGGAGAACGGTGTTCCCCTGTTCATCACCAGCAGCCCTGCCGTCGAGGCCGACGGCCTGCTCGTCGGCTTCGCGCGGAGCGCCGGACAGACGTAGCGTCCCTGCGCACGGGGTTTGCATACAATGCCCAATGCGCCATCCGCGCGGACGAACGAAGGGACGGCCTATGCGGTTGTGGGATTCCAACTGGCAGGGCATCGAGTCCTATTTGCAGTCCGACGACCGAGTCGTCGTGCCGATCGGGTCGACCGAGCAGCACGGCTATCTCTCGCTGGGCACCGACGCGATCCTGGCCGAACGCGTTGCCGTCGAGGCCGCGGAACCCCTTGGCATCCCGGTTCTGCCGGTGCTGCCGTTCGGAATGGCGCCCTACTTCGCCGCGTTCCCGGGCAGCCTCACCCTGCGCATGTCCACCTACATCGAGGTGATCCGGGATCTGCTCGACACGCTGCAGTCGCAGGGGTTCCGCCGCATCGCTCTGGTCAACGGTCACGGCGGCAACATCCCGGTGCAGGGCGTGGTGCGGGAATGGGTCAGCGTCCCGCGCGAGCGACGGGTGCAGGTGGTGTTCACCAGCTGGTACGCAGCACCTTCAACGGCTGCTCTGGCGGCCGGGTACGAGGCCGCGCCGAGCCACGGAGGCTGGTTCGAGAACTTTCCCTGGACGCGTCTCGCCGGGGTGGCGATGCCGGATGGCGCCAAACCGGCCATCACGACCGACGTCATCGCTCAGGCCACCTCGGCCGACGTGCGGGCGCTGACCGGCGACGGCACATTCGGCGGCTCCTATGCGCTACCGGACGAGGTCATGACCGAGATCTGGCAGACCGGAGTTGCCGAGGTTCGCGAACTGCTCGTCAACGGCTGGGCGTTCTCATGATCGGCAACGGGCTGGTCGGCAAGATCGCCGTGGTGACCGGAACCGCGCACGGCATCGGCGCCGCCATTGCTGCGGCGCTGCGCGACGAGGGCGCAACGGTGCACGGCATCGACAAGCTTGACGCGGACGCTGCGAATGTGGACAGCGTCGTCGACGTGTCCGACAGGGCGGCGGTCGAGCGGTTCGTGGCTACGCTGCCCGGAGTCGACATCCTGGTGAACAACGCCGGCGGCGTCGTCGGCCAGACGCACCGGGCCATCGAAGACGTTGCCGACGACGACTGGCGGGCGGTGATCGATGCCAACCTGACCTCGGCCTTCGTCTGCACCCGGGCCGTTACGCCCCGGATGAAGGCGGGCGGATGGGGCCGGATCGTCACCATCTCCTCCGGCGCCGGGCGCAGCGTGAGTTTGACCGGTATCCAGGCCTACACCACGGCGAAGGCTGCGCAGATCGGCTTCACCCGGCAGATGGCCTACGAGCTGGGGCCGTTCGGCATCACGGTGAACTGCATCGCGCCGGGCTTCGTGCTGTCCAACCCGACTACCCAGAAGCAGTGGGAAAGCTACGGACCGGACGGGCAGGCCGAGCTGGTGAAGGGCATCGCGCTGCGACGGCTGGGCAGCGCCGACGACATCGCCGGCGGAGTGCGGTGGTTCACCTCCGAGCTTGCGTCCTGGGTCACCGGCCAAGTGATCTCGATCGACGGTGGCCATGCCATTTTCTGAGTGGCCTTCTTCTGATTCGCTGGTCTTCGAGTCCGACAACGCGCGCTACATCGCCGAACTCGCCCAGTACGTCGCCATCCCCAGCGTGAGCCGCGACGCCGACGACGCGACGATGCGCGCCGCCGCCCAGTGGCTCGCCGATCGGCTGGGCTTCGCCGATGCGCGCGTCGTCGAGACCGGCGGTCACCCGGCGGTCGTCGGTGCCTGGCTGGACGCCGGCGACAACGCACCGACGGTGCTCGTCTACGGCCACTACGACGTACAGCCGACCGGCGACCTCGCCGAGTGGATCACCCCGCCGTTCGAGATGGCCGTCGACGGTGGACGTCTGCGCGGCCGTGGCGTCACCGACGACAAGGGCCCGGTCTACCTGGTGCTCGAGGTGATGCATCAGTTCATTGCTCAGGAGGGGCGGCTGCCGCTCAACGTCCGGTTCCTGTTCGAGGGGGAGGAGGAGATCGGCAGCCCGCACCTACCCGATTACGTCCGCGCCCACGCCGACGAGCTCGCGGCGGATCTGGTCATCTCCGCCGACGGCGCGATGTGGCGCCCGAGCGAGCCGTCGCTGTCGATCGCGTCGAAGGGCCTGCTGGCTTTGGACGTCGAGGTCAGCGGTGCCAACCGCGACCTGCACTCCGGGCGCTACGGCGGCACCGTCGCCAACCCGATCCACGCGCTGGTGCAGATTCTCGCCACCCTGCACGACGCCGACGGACGCATCACGGTGGCCGGATTCGACGACGGGGTGCCGCCGCTGTCAGAGGCTGAACGCGCCGAGATCGCCGCGGTGGAGTTCGACGACGGCGACTACTGCGCCGAGCTGGGCGTTGCCCACGGGCACGGCCAGCCCGGCCTGTCGACGCTGGAACGGCTCTGGACCCGACCGACGCTGGAGGTCAACGGCATCACCGGCGGCGGCTCGTACACCGTGATTCCGCACCGCGCGAGCGCCCATCTCACCTGCCGGCTGGTGCCCGGGCAGGACCCGGCCGCCGTCGCCGCGGCAGTCGAGCGCCACCTCGCCGCCCAGTCAGTGCCCGGTGTGCAGGTGCAGATCTCGATCGAGCCTGGCGCGGTGCCGGCCTACACCATCGACCGGAACCATCCGGCGATCCGGGCCGCGGCCCAGGCGCTTGCCGACGTCTACCCGGGCCAGGACGTGCTGCTGGCGCGCATCGCCGGCACGCTGCCGGCCACGGTGCTCTTCGAAGAGGCGCTGGGCGCCAAGACGCTGTTCTTCTCGTTCTCGACTGCCGACGAGCTGCTGCACGCACCGAACGAGTTCCTGCGCATTGCCCGCCTGCGCGAGGGCATGCGCGCGTGGGAACGGCTGCTGCGGCTACTGGCCGAGGGCGAGCACCGGCTGGCTTCGATCGTGCGATGAGCCAGCCGTACACGTCGTACTCGTACCTGCCGGCCGGCGAGGTTGCCCAGTTCGATCTGGACGCCGAGTTCGACCGGGTGCCGGCCTACGACCTGGGGCTGGATCCCGCGCAGGCGGCGCGCACCGCGCAGCTGCTCGCCGACTCCGTCGTCATCAGCCTGCACGACCATCCTGTCCGCTTTCCCCGCGACATGGCCCAGACCCCTGCCTACAACCGCACCGCCCGCCAGCACACGGCCTTCGAAGGTCTGGCCCGCTCGGGTATGACGGCCGTGTTCGACAACATGATGGACGGCACCGCCTGCGTCACCGGCCAGGCGCCGTGGCGTTGGGACGACGTGGTGGCCGACCTGGGCATGCGCCAGGCCGACCTAGCCCATCAGAGCCGGGTCGTAGTCGGGCGCACCGTGGCCGACATCCTGGCCGCCAAGCAGGCCGGCCGCGTGGCGCTCGTCTTCGGCCTGGAGGCGGCCACCCCGATCGAGAACGAGTTGGACCGTCTCGACATTCTGTTCGGCTTGGGCCTGCGCCAGATCGGCATCGCCTACAGCGACTCCAACGCCCTGGGCAGCGGGCTTTCTGATCCCGGTGACGGGGGCCTGACCCTGTTCGGCCGGCGCGCGGTCGCCCGGATGAACCAGGTCGGCTTGGCCATCGACGTCTCGCACTCGTCGGACCGGACCGGACTGGACGTCTGCGCCGCCAGCGCGGCACCGGTGTTGCTCACCCATGCCGGTGCCCGCGCGCTGTGGGACATTCCCCGCCTGAAGCGCGATCCGGTGTTGCGCGCGGTGGCCGAGACCGGCGGCGTAATCGGCTTGTCGGCCGCACCGCACACCACCATCTCCTACGACCACTGCACCCACACGCTGGAATCGGTGATGGACCACTTCACCTACATCGCCGACCTGGTCGGGCTGGAGCATGTGGCGTTCGGGCCCGACACGCTGTTCGGCGACCACGTGGCCCTGCATCGGACGTTCGCCTACCTGCTCGCCGGCGCGGTGGCATCGGCGCCGGAGCATCCGTCGGTGGACTACGTCGCCGGCCTGGAGAGCCCGGTGGAGAACTTCCACCACATCACC
>CAXSBR010000034.1:0-22383 GCA_964236495.1 uncultured Jatrophihabitantaceae bacterium | reverse complement strand
CGCCGACATCGCCGCGGCACCGCTCAACCGAAGGCCCGTGAAAGATCCGGGCTAGACGCGCTTTTACGGCTTTCCAGGATCGACCATCAGATGCGATTTACGGGCCAGCGCCTGACACAGCTTGCGAACGTCGTTGTTGCTTCTCCCCGCTGCGACCGTTATGAGGCAGTGTGCAGCGTGGCGCACGTGCGTAGGATCAGGCTCACTGGCCGGGTACGGGTCCCGTGTAATTCCAATCTGTAATTGCCGAATCGATCTGACGGTGACTCCGGCTACTGCATTGAACGGCTGTGTGATCACCGCTTGGGCGTCGAGGTTCCTCTGCTGCAGGATGCTGTTGAGGTACACCGACATACCGTCGTCATCGAAGCGGAAGGCCGCACTAGATGCTCGACGCTCGTGTGTGACGGCGTCAACCTTCACGAAATTAATCTTGTGCGCATCGAAAACGCGGCGCAGCGCGATGTCGTCATCTTCAATGCTCGCATCGTCGGCCACCTGCGAGGTCATTACCGGCGCGTAAGCGCCTTCGAGATCTCGCGGAGGTACTGCTGCGTCCGATAGAGCCCCGACATGTTTTCGGCGCTGAGGTCTTCGTCCACCCGCACAACGTCATCGACATCGACACCCAGTGCGTGCATCGGTCCTGACGGGTGAAGTTCGATCTCCAACTCGTGGCCAGAGATCAGCCACTCAAGCTGAAGGCCTCCGTTGCCCAACGGAAATATCGACGGCGCAGCCGGAGCGTCCGAGCCGGCCAGCAGGCCGACGAACGCAACGGCATTGAACGCGGTGTTCAGTGCGACCTGCTGTCCGCCGCGCCCGTCCCAACCACTGTCAAGTTCAAGGATTTGGTTGAGACGCTCGATGGACTGTGCGAGAGCTCGCTGTGTCACCGGCGAGTATCGCGTCAGATCCAAGTCGATCTTCGGGCGGGACCCAGTCTCAGGCCAATCACCTACGGCCGGCGACGGCGTCAAATACCCAGGCGAGTCGTCGGGCGTCAGAGTTGTGATGGCTGAACGCTCTAGTACTGCTGTCATACTCGCCGCCTCCACACGTCGTGCATCTCGTCAGTCGTCATACGGTCAAACGCGTTCACGACCGTCTCGTGGCCGTGGTTCATCGTCTGTATCAACTCTTCGCCGCCACCGTCGAGCGACACTGCCGCACGGTAGGTCAACGTAACCAACGTGCCGTTTGGTCCGCGACCGCCAGTGTCGGCCGCGACGGTCAGTGATCCGAGTAACCCGCGCGGTGAGCGCGTTTCGTACGTCCGGTTCATCTGTACCGAGGTGGGGTGGCCCCCAAGACCACTGAGGTCACCAATGTCCCGCAAAATGCGGGTCAAACGGGGCTCTCCGTCAGCGTCGGTGACGACCTCGTTCACGTAGGCCACCTCGACCGACATAGGAAAGGCTGGCACTTCGACGTTGCTGGCGAGATAGCGTGTCAGATCCTCCCACGCGGTGGCGAAGCGCGGTTGCAACTCAGCAAAGCTGGGATATTCCGTTCCCTCCCCAAGACGACGCCAGTTTAGAATCAGGCGGTCCCACTGCACCTGAAGCAACTTCGTCTCGTCGGCTGCCAGCAGCCACAAACGTAGCTGCGTGGCTCCGCCGAGGCGCATGAACATGGTAGGGAACTGCCCCTGACCGCCTACTGGCGGGTTGAGCGGCAAGGCGGCATGCTCCTGCACGAGCGGGTACTCGTCCCGCCATAACGCCGCCAAGCCGGAGAGCTTGACTGCGGTGAGTTCAACGATCGGCTGAAAGTCTACAGCCAGGGCGACCTCGACGACCGGCGGACGATCGAACCCCGGCAGCCGAACGGCCGAAACGACATCTGCCACGGCATTGACCCTAGTGGCGTAGCGCCAACCCACGGAACGAGCCGCGCGCGTCATGCCTTCCGGATCAAGTGCGGAAGGGCGATGCAACAAATTGCAGCGCCCGCTATGGCCCAGAACACTCCGACGACCCGGCTAGTGCGCAGTGGGCCGGCGCGCCTCCATCACCCGTTCACCGCTTTCTTGACCCGCGGCGTACGGACAAGCGATTTCGTCAAACGACAAGGACGTGGTTTAGCGCGGCCATCTGTAGACAGCAACGAGAACGTCGTCGATGCAGAGTTGTCTGGACCCAAAGAGCTGCCGGGACGGCCTAGGGCGTTGATCGGCCGTCAATCTGGCTGAGCGCAGAAGAGGGGTGTACTCCGGGTCGGAAGCCGCTGGTTTCGAGTACTGACCGGGTAAAGTAGTTTGCCCGGTTGCGGAAGCCTAGGGCGGTGTGACGCAGGTGTTCGAGCCGGCCGTTGATCGCCTCAGTGGGGCCGTTGCTGGTGCCGGGTCGGTCGAAGTAGGGCTAGGACGTCGGACGCGCGTCGTTTCAGCGGCCGGCCAGGTTTATCAACTCGGTCAGCGCGACCGGGACACCATGGCCAATCGCGTTGATGATGTGGCGTGGAGCCTCTTGACCTCCTCGAGGTGACGAGATCAACAATGATGGTTAGCTCAGCCGTGAGCCACCGCGAACTTGTCGGCGGGGTCGCCTACGCTCTGAGCTGTTCTCCGGGTATCCACCAAGCCCAGAGCGGGAGAGGCTCAGGAGGCTCGCGAGTGCCAGCAGCGGTGCGACCGGCGACAACCCGGAAGCCACGAGTCGAGCAGATCGTGCCCGCAGCCGCTCGCACGATCCTCTCGCTTCGCGACGTGGGCTACGAACTCCCACAGGCCATCGCCGACCTGGTGGATAACGGTGTCTCGGCAGGCGCATCTTCAGTGTCCATCGACCTCCACTTCGACGGGACCGAGTCGTGGATCCGTATCGCTGACAACGGACTTGGCATGGACACGGCAACACTCAACGAGTCACTCCGCTATGGGAGTGCACGGGACTACGCCGGCGATGATCTAGGAAAGTTCGGGTTCGGTCTGAAGACGGCTTCAACGTCACAGTGCCGCCGAGTGGTGGTGGCATCCCGCCGAGCCTTGGAGCGTGCCCGTGTGGAGGTGCGGGCACTCGACCTGGGACACATCGAGGAGACAAATCGGTGGGAGATCCTGATCGTCGAGCCGGTGGACCGGCCAGTGCACCTTCTCGAACCACTCCGGAACAACACCGGGACGGTGGTGCTCTGGGAAGATCTTGACCGAATTCTCGACTATAAGGACCCTTGGGGTGGCTGGGCCAAGCGGAAACTTCTTGACCGAGCCGAGGCGATTGCCGAACACCTCGGAATGGTGTTTCACCGGTTCCTCAGCGGCCAGGTTCGCGGCCATAAAGTAACGATCTTGGTCAACGGGTCGCCGGTGGACGCATGGGACCCCTTCTGCCGCGACGAGACGGCGACCACCGTCTTACCCGAGCATGACTTCCGAGTCGCCTCGGAGAGTGGAATGGGCATCGTGCACGTGACGCCGTACGTGCTGCCCGACAAAGCCGAATTCTCCGACAGTGCCGCGTGGCAGCGGGCCACCGGGCCACTGAAGTGGAACCGTCAGCAGGGCCTCTACATCTACCGCGCAAACCGCCTGATCCAATGGGGCGGATGGAGCCGTATCCGCACGCTCGACGAGCACACCAAGCTGGCTCGCGTCGCCCTCGACTTCACGCCGAACCTTGACGCTGCCTTCGGCATTAACATCTCGAAGGCCATCGTGAAGTTGCCAGCTGACCTGCGAGACGATCTCGAGCCGGTTGTCACGCAAGTCGCGCGGATCGCCCAACAGCGTTACCGGAAGGGCGGTAACGGCAAGGGCTCGCCTGCTCCTGGCAAACAACCGACCCCGACGCCTTCTCGAGCAAGCGACCCCGAGGTAATCGCAACGAGATCGACACCGACCGTCGATGTCTCGTACCTCCCGGCTGAGGCCAGTACGACGATGTTCGAGGTGCGCGCGAGCTTTGATAGTCAGACCTCCGCTGTCGAACCGGCCGCCCGTGCTGCCATTGAAGCAGCGGCTCGTACGGCCGGCGAGCAGGACGCTCTCGAACGCATCGTTGCCAGTCTGCGACGAACGGCACCGGAGGTGGCTCATGACCTCGGATGGTGAGCGGATAGAAGGACACGTTCAGCTGCTTCGCGTCTTGATGACACGCGACGGCTCAACGATCGACGAAGCTTTGGCGGCGGCCGGTCCGCTGGTACCGGAGTCGGACCATGAGGCGGTTCTGCGTCACTATCGGCGCCAGACCTCCGTCACGGTCGAGGTGCTCGAGCCGGGAGTGCTGTCGGACGGCGGACCACGCTCTTGGTTCGACGGGTACGACCCATCCCAGGGCTACTACTGGCGGCGGGAACGGGCCTACCTCGCGCACACGCTCAAGCGACGTGACTTCGAGCTCGACAGTCTTGACCAAGCCAGCAATAAGGTGCTCGCACATCTCGGAGATCCGCACTCGCTTGAGTCCTTCGCAATCCGGGGCCTGGTCGTCGGCCACGTGCAGAGTGGTAAGACGGCCAACTTCTCGGCGTTGATCGCAAAGGCCGGCGACGCCGGTTACAAAATCGTCATCGTTCTATCTGGCCTCCACAACACCTTGCGCCAGCAAACCCAGAGACGGCTTGAGCGCGACCTCGGTCGCGAGAATGTCCCCGGCGTTGGAGAACCTGAAGCCGGGCGACGTTGGCAGTGGATGACGGGCAGCGAGTCGTGGGGCGACTTCCAGCCAGGAGGGGTCAATGCCGCTGTCCTCCAAGGGAACGAGCAAGTGATCTTCGTGGTCAAGAAGAACAAGACTCGTCTCGAACGCCTCAACCAGTGGATGCAGGGTCGTGTGCCGGATCACGTGCCGGTCCTCGTGATCGATGACGAGGCTGACCAGGCATCGGTGAACACGCGCGGTAACCGTTCCGCTCGTGAAGAGGTCGATCTAGTTGGGGGTGCCGACTTCGATGGCGACGAGCCCGACCCAGAGGAGCTCGATCCAAGCGCGATCAACCTAAACATTCGCAAGCTGCTCCGAAGCTTCGGCCGTTGCTCGTACGTTGCGTACACCGCAACTCCGTTTGCCAATGTATTGATCGATCCATCCGCCTTCGATGCTGAGGGCGGCAATGATCTCTTCCCCAGTCACTTCATCATCTCGTTGCCCTCGCCACCCGGCGACGTGTACGTCGGAGCTGCCCAGCTGTTCGGCCGCGACCGCCTCCCCGGCGACGCCGACACCAGCCGCGAAGACGGTCTCGATGTCGTCGAATTCGTGGCCGACTACGAGGTCGACATGCTCGTCCCACCGCCGCGCCAACGCGCAGGCTTTATTCCAGCTATGCCGCCGTCGCTGAAGCAGGCGCTCGCCGACTATGTACTCGCGTCAGCAGCGTGGCTGGAACGGTCCGGCAAGGACGAACCCTGCACCATGCTCATCCATACCGACATGCAGCGGGCGATGCAGAATCCGCTGGAGCCGGACGTCATCGCCGAGCTGGCCTACATAAGACAGCGGTGGCTGTACGAGGCAAACGCGTACCGACCGACGCTAAAGCAACGATGGGATGAGCGATTTCGGCCTGTCTCCGCCAGCGTCGACCTCTCGCGCGACGTGCCTTTTGAACGGATCGAGCCGTTCATCGATCGACTGCTCCGAGGCGGCATTGGGGTGCGGGTGCTCAACTCTGACTGGCCGTACAACCTTGACTTCGACGCCGAACCGAATCTCAAATCAGTCTTGATCGGCGGCAACAAGCTGAGCCGCGGCGTAACCATCGAGGGCCTGCTGGTCTCGTACTACGTCCGGGAGACCCTCTACTACGACACCTTGATGCAGATGGGTCGCTGGTTCGGGTACCGCGGTAAGTATGTAGACCTGACCCGCCTGTACAGCACACAACTACTGGTCTCGTGCTTCCACGATCTTGCGACGGCCGAGGAAGACCTACGGAAGCAGATCGCGCGGTATGACCGCGACAAGCTGACGCCGACCAAGTTCGTGCCGAAGGTGCGTACACATCCCCTGATGGCCGTTACAGCTCCAAGCAAGATGCAATCCGCAGTCGAAGTCAGCGTCAACTACGCCGGCGAACGTGTCCAGACCTTGCGCTTTATCGAACGACCAACAGCCGATCTGGAAGCCAACATCGAAGTCACACAGAACCTCATGCGAGGCCTCGGTGCTGCGCACGAGATGCTGGAACACAAGCCAGCGTGGTCGGGTGTCGACCCGCGATTGGTCATTCAGTTCCTGAGCGACTTCCGCGTGATTCCACAAACCGCTATCGATCCGCGCTCAGTGATCGACTACATCGACAAGCAGCTGGAAAATGGGGAGCTCACCCGATGGCGGGTGCTGTTGTCGTGCGCCAAAGAGCTCCGCGCGGAACTCGAGTGGAGCGAAGATCTCGGCGTAGACGGCATGCCTCGTGTGCCGCTCATCTCCCGTAGCCGATTGAAGAACGACCCGACCTCGTTGGGCGTGGTCACAGAGCCAACAGATGAGCTGCTCGGCCTAACCGCTGAGGACCTCCGGGCAGCCGATGAGGATGCTGCGGACGGCAAGTACTCTTCGCGTGCTGAGGCCTACCGCGGGCACCGCGACCCAGCCGAGGGCCTCCTTATGATCTATCCGATCAGCGCCGCAGCCGAGGAGCGGCGAGGCGCTGCGAATCGTGTCCGGCTCTTCGACGCGGATGATTTGAATGCCAGGACTCTCGTCGCCTACGCCGTCTCCTTCCCGTTCAGCAATAGCGATGCGACTGTCGAGTATGTGTCCGCACCGCCGCCCATGGGGACGCTGTGACGCCAGACGAGTTTCAGTCCCGCTGGCGGGAGCTGCCGCTGCCGGCCACCGCCAGCCAGCTTGAAGCGATCGAGCTGGCCGTGGGGTCAGGCGTTTGGGTCGCGAGAGATGCATCGAGTCGCCAACACCTGCTCGTCCGGGTGCCGGACGGCGCCCCTCTTGACGTAGCCGGCACCCACGGCCTCAATCTGTCGGTTGCGAGTCACCGGATTCCGAATCAACCCGATGCCTTTTACATTGACTTGGTCTGTGTGGATCAGGCTGTAGCTGCGACCTTCGCGGCGGTCGCTGCCGATATCGCGCAGGAAGCTGCAGTGGTTGGAGCTGACGCCCGCCGGTCCGCGGTCGTCACCGCCCTAAATGAGTGGCGGTGGTTCTGGGGACTTGATCCGAATCAGCTATCGGCAAGCGACGCGGTTGGTCTCTTTGGCGAGCTGTGGTTCCTGATCAGATGGGCAGGTGTATCGGCCACATCCATCCAGGCTTGGGACGCTTCTAACGGGGCACGCCATGACTTTCAATGGGCCGAACGCTCGGTGGAGGTCAAGACAACCAGCCGATCCGGGCCAGCTGTACATGGCATCGCCCATCTGGAGCAACTGGAAGACGCTGAGAGTGGCAAGTTATATCTTTATAGCCTGCGCGTGGCCCGTGACGCGCTGGCGGCCAACACACTCAACAACCTGGCAGCCGCCGCTATGGCTTCGGTCGGAGACCAACCTGAAAGCCGCGCCGAGCTACTGACCAAGCTTGGTCAGCGCGGATACAGTCCTGCCGGCCGCGACCAGTCCGCCGTGCCGTATCGCATCGTAGAGGAAGGTCTCTACGAAGTGCGAGAGGCATTCCCGCGCCTGATCAGGGCGTCGTTCGCGGACGGCCTGCCCAACGGAATCAACCGGGTGTCCTACCAGCTGGACATGGCCGCCTGCGCGGCCTTCCGTGTCTCTCATACTTCGACTGATTGGCCACCACGGTGAGTCCGCTTGCTTCGAACAGCAACGGCGTGATCTCCTGGTCCCAACCCATTCGTGAGAGGAGGACCGATGGCCCAGTACGGCGTCAAACTACAACGAAGTGACGCGCTGAAGCTCGCCGCCCACCCTGAGGGCCCAAGTGTCCGAACCTTGCGCGCGTGGTGCGGACAACAACTCGAGTTAGGCCGCCCGACCGCCGTCGATCTCTTCTCTGGGGCGGGGGGCCTGAGCGCCGGAGTTGAGGCTGCGGGCTGGTCCGTCGCAGCCGCGGTCGATCACGATGCGCGCGCGCTGGAGACCCACCGACACAACTTTCCTGGCCTCGCACTTGACCTCGATCTTGGCGAACAGAGTGCCCGAGACACCTTCGTCAAGCTATTCCAAGAGATCCCCGTCGATCTGGTCGCAGGTGGTCCGCCTTGCCAACCATTTAGCCGTGCCGGGCGAAGCAAGATCCGAAGCCTTGTCGACGCTGGCACGCGTGACGCGGAGGATCACCGGCGCGAACTGTGGTCGGCTTTTCTTGACGTAGCTCTCCGACTCAAGCCACGCGCGGTCCTGATGGAAAATGTCCCCGATATGGCACTCGGTGATGACTTCCGGGTCGTCAGGATCATTGTTGAGGCGCTCGAATCAGCTGGATACACGACGAAGGTTCAGCTCGCCGACGCATGGCGATTTGGCGTGCCGCAGCACCGCAAGCGACTCATACTGTTGGCTCGACGTGACGGTCAAGAGTTCAGTTGGCCAGACGAGCAACCTGCCGTCACGACCCTGCGCGACAGTATCGGTGATCTACCGAAGCTGGGCCGAACGACAGGGGCGCGCGAGATGGCATTCGTCCCTCCCGCCGAGCAGTCAGCGTTCGGCAGGCGTATGCGTGAGGGCGCCATTTCGGGAGTCCTCCACGACCATATGACGCGAGCGGTCCGAGATGATGATCTCGAAGTTTTTATGATGATGGACTCGAAGACGCTCTACTCGGACATACCTGAAGAACTCCGCCGCTACTCTGCTGACAGCTTCGACGACAAGTACAAGCGCCTCGACTGGGATGGCGTGAGCCGCTCAATCACGGCCCACATCGCGAAAGACGGCTACTGGTACATCCATCCCGGGGAGCACCGGACACTAACCGTTCGTGAGGCGGCACGTATTCAGACCTTCCCGGATGCGTTCCGGTTCTCGGGCGCGCGCAGCGATGCCTTTCGTCAGATTGGCAACGCCGTTCCACCATCACTCGGGGAAGCGGCAGCCCTAGCGCTACACCCCGGCTCGCCGCGCGCGATGTCGGACGTGCCCTCATGGTTGACGGCTCGCAAGAAACTTACCCAATGGGCTCAGAAGCAACGCTCGTCTGCGTATTGGTTCATGTTGCCGGGCCCGGCCGTTACACCTCCCGTGGCGCTCGTCGCCGCAGTCACGAGCAGCAGTAGAGCCGACGGCAGTCAGCTGGGTGACGCCATGGCATATATACGTGGCTTGTCCGAGCTCAACAATTCGACGCTGGACTCGGCGCAGGCAGCCCTCAAGGGAACCGCGGCTGCGAAGGCGATGGACCGGCTGCGGCCGCTCGTTCGTCAGAAGGAGGCCTGGCTGACGCCCGAGCTACTACCCGAGTTGGTAGGCCTCAAGCCGGCCGAGGCGCAAGTGTTCGCTTCGCTTCAGGGAGTCGATGTCCTGCTGCGATCGCAAGGTGCGCTGCGTGTCGCCGCTCGTGTCGCGGGCACTAAATCTGACCGGATCAACCGCCTCACCGACGGACGGATCGATCTCGCTCGACTGGTCGGTGGCGATGCCGACGCCGCACTCCGGATGGCAGCCTTGCGGCTGCTTGGAGCGACGCATTGCACCATTGAGGGCTCGGCATGCGGCAATTGCCCGCTCGCCGCCTGGTGCAAGACTGCTCAGGCGCGTGCCGAAGTGTCTGCTGCACCGGCCTGAGTCGCCTGAACCACGCGCTTCGCTGCCTCGGCCACGTCGGCGCGGGTCTCGCACTCCCAGATACGGACCACTCGCCAACCAGCTTCGTGTAAGACTGCATCCGCTGTCCGATCCCGACGCTGATTCGCAGTTAGCTTAGCCCGCCAACGCTCGGCATTCGGGCCACGGAACTCCTTGGGACCATGTACGGGGCAGTTGTGCCAGTAGCAGCCATCCAGGAAGACTGCGACGCGTGAGCGCGGCAGAACGAAATCTGGTCTGTAGCGGCCTACCCGGCGGTTCAGGCGATACCGAAGACCGAGCGCGTGAACAGCATGGCGAAGCTTTACTTCGGGCTGGGTCGAGCGGGTGACGCGGCCACGAAGATGAGCGCCCGCGGCGGTGCTCACCCACGCAGCGCCCGCCGTCTCTCCGCGCCCAGCATCGCTCACACCCACTTCATTACCGTAACTGCACGATGCTCTGAACTACGGCCGTCCCGCGGTTCCGGGGGTGGGCAGCTTGACCATTGCGAGCCGGACATCATGAATGATGAGCCGCATGATCCGACCGAAGGTTGCACTTCCGCGCGAGGTCGACGGCAACCATGTGCTGTATCACTTCCTGCAAAAAGGGCTGCTTCAGGAGGACGTGTGGCTGTTTCAAATGCTCACCGCTCGTCTCATCACGTCGCTGGGTATCTGGTTCCCGGTTCGCACTTACGTAACACTTCCGCTTCTGACGCCACATGCCGTACGCGACAACTCGTGCCGCCAGGATGCCCGTTCTGGCAGACCCGAAGCTTGGGGAAGCCCGAACGAAGACGGCTACTTCCGAGATGACAACAGCCTTATCAAGGGGCTCCCGTCGGCACTGCGCATCGAGAGCAAGTTCACGGAGTACGCCGGTGCCCGCATGGGTAACGGGTTTGTAGCATCTCACGTCTGGCGGATCCGAACTGATGGAGGCAGCGCGTCGCGCCACCCGCTCACCAACTCGTTCATACCCAACCTCGTCTGGCTGCCGACTCAGGTGTCCAAGCTTTCGGACCGCGAGGGGTCATTCGTGCAGACCTACCTCCAAGCCGTATCCAAGAAGATCTATGCGCACGCTGTGGTCAATGAGAGCCAAGCAGACATGGCTCGTGCGGCATGGCACCTGTTGCCTGACCCGGTGGGCATTCCTGAACAAGGTCTTCCAGACATCGGCACACTGAATTACTTCGAGTACTCGTCTAGCTTCCTCGCCAGCCGGTTGAAGGCATTGGGCGTCGTCCGCCAACTGCTCGAAGCCGCCTCGCGCGGCGAGGTTGGCCCGAAAGTCTCAGCTCGGTACAACGATGGGCTCGGAGCGATCGACCCTTCGCGACTCGTCGCCATAACAGAGATGATGTCGACGTATACCCGGGGCTTGGAAGCCGACTCCGCCGACGGCAGTTTCAATAAGGACGTTCCTCGGCTGCTCGGGGTACCGACCCGTTCGGCCTAACAAATCAAACAAAGCCGTCTCTAAAAACCTCAAACGGGTCGACCTCAATCAGATTGGCGATTCGCTCGAGCGAGCGCAGCGTCAGGTTCCGTTCGCCGCGTTCCAAGCCGCCCATCGAGGGGGACCCGCCTGACTCGGCGGAGCCATACGGGTGGGGAAATCCAGTGAGCACCACTGGGGAATTTTCATGAGCGCGATGATCCCAGCTTCTGGACGAGATGCTGCGGTTGTTCATGGCGCGAGTCGGTCAGGAAGCGGCGCAGCCAGGAGTCGTCGTCTTCGTTGAGAGGGTTGTGCCAGCCGATCCGCCGCCGGCGGCGGCGAACACCCTCAGCTAGAAGCGAAGGCTGTCGGTAGTCGCTGGTATGACTCTTATATGTATGGCTACAGCGTGACCGCTGTCCGCGTCGTTCGGACAGGAGCCGAAGACGCGCCGCTGCAGGTCGACAATCTCGACGGCCGCGGCTTAGACCTGACGAGTGAGTGGCGCAGATTCTTCAGCCAGCCGCAGGAGGACCATCAGATCCGAATCCGCCGATACTGGCAGTCATCGGCCTGCGGACGTCCGATCAATCGGGAAGGCGTGCCGTGGATACACCTTGAGGTCGAGTACGGCCCGAACGGCATTCCGGGCCGAGTGCTCGATACGGTCTCAGGACGGCAGACCGCGCCCGTCCGCGTGCAGGACGCCACCGTGCATAACTATCGACACGTCTTGACGCGGCCGACCGGAGGCACGGCTGCCCTCTTGGCCGGTGAACAAATCGGCCGTAGCCGTGCCCAGGCTGGACCACTCGATGCCTTTCGCAAGCACTTCGAGGCGTCACAACACGGCCTGCGGCTCTCCTTCGAGAGTGTTACCGACGGCGAGTACTGGCAACAGTTTCTCGCCAATGCTGCGTTGTTGTCGGCAACTCTGACGCGTCAGGCGTCAGCGCCGAGCTATCTATCGCTGTCGAGCTCGGGTCAGCAACAGCTGGCTAAGTATGAGACGACCGTCAAGCCGGCCGGGAGGGGAGCTCGCTGGCCTGCGTCGGTCCTGCCACCTCTGTTCCGCGGTGCCGTTCAGCCTGGTGAGGTCTTCGGGGTCGGCTTCGAGCCAGACCAAACGAGCCTGGTGTTGCTGGCCAACGGGCAACGACGGACGATCGTCCTAAATGCCGACGAACCGCCGTCATTTACATACCCGGTCGGCAATCTCGACCGAAGTGACCAGCCGGGCGGACAGGAGTTCTTCTTGGCGGCCGAAGGAACGCTTGACCGACTCCTTCCGTCATTCGAGTGAAGGGCCGGTATGCCAATGAAGGCGCTGCGTGCGAGGGCTGAAGTGCGAGATGTCTAGTTCTCCCAGCCGACCCACCCCTTCTGCCGTCAACGAGCGCGGTGAACGTCCGCTGCGCTACAGCGGCTGGTTGATCGGGGTTAGTGTGGCAGCAATCGGCGTCGTCCGTGACCTGCGGCTTATCCCCGTGGGAGACGTTCTTGGCGCAACCTCAATCCTTACTGGGTTCTTATTCGGAACGCTGGTCTTCGTCTTCCAGCTCCGGCTCCGGATCACGGACGATCCTCACGTGCCGAACTTCGGACGACTACGGCGCTTCATTGACCTGTCGTTTGGCCACCTCAGCGAGGCCACCGTTACAGCGATAGCACTGACCGCGGTCGCGGTGTTGGCCGACGTGACCGCGCACCTACCTACAGATGGTTCGCCCCCGTCAGTGAATCGCTGGTATACGGCATCAATTGCACTGCTCGGAGTCCGCCTTCTCGCTCTGATGCCGCTTGTCGTCTGGGACTTGCGAAAGGCGTATCGAGAAGTGCCAGGCTAAGCTGTAGCCCCCGGGGGGCGACCTTGTGTGCGACCACTCCCGACGGACGTATCCGCGATTGCGACACCGTTGCACCTGGTAACAATTAACCCGCCCGCGACACCAAGTGGGTTTGCATGCCGAGTTGGCGTGAGCACGGGTTGACGAGTGCCGACTGAGAACAAGAAGAAGGAGTTTTCGTGACGACCCAGCATCTACCGCGAAGTGCCCAAGCGGGTATCAGTGAGCGTCCTCCCGAGCACCTCATTCTGGCTGCTATCAACCTCACCGCTGCCGACCCCGCTGCATGCCATGCGGCAATGGAGCGGCTGCGGGCGCTAGTAAGGGCAGAACTGCATGGCGAAATAGCCGATGCGGCGACCGAGACGGGCGAATTGGGCTACCAGAGCGTCCACTCGCACCCGACGCTGACTGTGACGGTTGGCCTGTCTAGCTCTGGCTACGACAAGCTCGGTGCGACAACGTCGGACCAGCGTCCGCTCGACCTGCATCGTATGCCCGCCGACATCATTGATTCCGACACACAAATCGCTGGAGCCAGCCGGCCCGCGGCCTTCCCCGGCGAAGGCGACGTTCTCCTCAAGATCAGCGCCAACGATGTCTTTCTGACTGAGCACGTTCTGCGGCGCGTGGAGCACGAGCTGTCGGCAGACTTCACGGTTATCTGGGTTGAAACCGGAGCTCAGCGTTATGGCACCCGCCAGACGGGCTCGCGCCAAGAGTCCCGCGCGCTCATAGGTTTTCTCGATGGAACCGCCAACCTCCACCCGGCTGAACCTGTCGATCGAGCTCTCATTTTTACAGATCACACCGCGACGAACTACCCCACGAATCCCATGCCGGAACAGTACAACGGCGCTGGATTCCCCGAGCTTCGAAAAATGCCCGACGGCGCCGAGCCAGCAGTGCTCGACGGTGGCAGCTACCTCGCCGTGGAAGTACTGCTACTCAACACGGCTGCGTTCGACCAGGTGCCCCGAGAGACGCAAGAAGCCATCGTCGGCCGGTCCAAGATCGACGGCAGTCCTGCAGCGACGGCCACCTCGTCCTCGCACGTCCTGAAGGCGAATCCGCACCGGCCGGGTTCTGACGATGAACAACGTCGGATTCTCCGCCGCGGCTACCCACTCATCCGCGCTACAGCAGGCCACCTGAGCCGCGGGCTGATCCTGCTCGCCTACGGCAGGAGCCTTACGACGCAGCACGAGTTCGTGCACCGAGCTTGGATCGATAACCCCAACTTTCCGACGCAGGGAGCGGGGCGCGACCAGCTGTTGTCGACGTATGTCGTCCGCCCGCTCGAAGCTGGTGGCTACTACTTCGTTCCGCCGCTCACCAAAGCCGAGGACAAGGCGAGCTGGCGTTTGCCGCTCGTTTAGCGCATCCTCCGTACCGTCCGGTGGGCTTGCTGAACTCCCAGGCTTGGCGTCATCGGGCGCTTACTCCCGACCAGCGGCGACGCCGGCAGTCGCGGTCTGCGTAGTGAGGTAGCCGTTTGCGGGCTTCGTCATCGTCTTACCCGAGCATGCCGATAGGTCATCAACTGCTCGTCAGGTGACAACCGTAGAAAACACGGCCGCTCGTCAGATGGACGACGACCGCGACCAGCGGTATCAATCGCGTCACGGCGTGCTGCCTTGCTTGCGGTGCTTGCCTGCCGGTGTGATCCTTGTCTCGCTGCGGACGTGTGGCTGGGGGGCCGCTCGACGCTCGACTTGGGGAGTCGACGCCATGAGCCGTCGCAAGTCCTTCACCGCTGCGGTCGCCGGCCTCTGTCTTGTGCTCGGCCTGGCAGCGGCGACCACCGGTCCGGCCTCTGCCGCCACTGGCCCGGTGTACACCGTCATGAACACCAGCGAGTCACCGCCCGACGGTGTGTACTTCCGCCCGGGCCCGGACACCTCGGGCCCCACTCCTGCTTACGGGCTTGGTGTCTTCATGGGTGAGCAGGTCCAGCTACAGTGCTACGCCTTCGGTCAGGCCATCGGGCCGTACAACAACACGCTCTGGTATTACTCCCTCAACGTCTCAAGGCCAGTGAACTACGACGGTCAATCCAATCAGGGCATGATCAACGCCCACTACATCAATGACGGGCAAGCCGCCAACGTCGTAGACGCCGGTGTCCCGGCGTGCATCAACAATCTCCCGCCGGCGTCTGCACCTGCGGCCGCCCCGGTCGTGAGCCTTGCCCAAGGGCCGGCGGCGCCATTTGGTTACCGGTATGCCATCACCCTCTCGGGCTATCCAGCCAATTCGAGTGTCTCAATCGTCTGCTATGACACCGTCAGCCCCGGCGGCTTCGAGCCATTTACGCTGACGACGGACAGCAACGGCAACGCCTTCACGCAGGCCTACTGCTATTCCGGGGATGGTCCCGATCACTGGGTCGTCGCTGGCGGCGTCGAGTCGAATCATGTGAGCTGGGGAACGGTATCTGGCGGTGGTGGCGGAACCGGAGGCGGTGGCACGACCAGTCCCGCTCCACCGCCTACTCCGGATGTTGCGGCGATGGTGTACTACTCCCCATTTCCATCTTGGTATTGGTGGTATGAGCCGAATGCGTCTACTACTGCTCATCCTGTCAAGCGTCTGCAGAAGTCTGCGTGGGCAAGCGGCAGTGCGTGCGACCCGAACAAGGCTCGTCTCAATACACCCACAACCTATAGCGGTAAGACCGTGACCTCGTTGAGCGGCTGGAGCTTGGGACGTGACGGTGTCCTCTATGAACTCAACGCCCTCAATACCAGTAACGCCACTCTAGCGCGCATCAAGTATGTGCTACTCATTGATCCTGGTGGCTTCGAAGAGTTGAACGGGAGCTGCGACAAGACATACGGCCGCATGCTGGCGACCTGGCTACGAGCGGTGCCGGATGCCCGACTTGTCATTTTGTCGGGACCAACGACGCTTGATTACGCTTATGCTCAACAGCATGGGCTCGGCGGTAGTCAAGGCATCCAGCAAATCTACTTTAATGCTATTCGAAACGTCGATAGCAGTGGTTCCCTCACGTCCCGTGTGTTGATCTGCAATTACCAAGATAGTTCCGAGTCGGTTTCGCAGTCGCATAAGACTATCTACAACGAGGCGAAGTACTTGATTGGTCGGTCCATCATAGAAACTTGTCCTCAGTTGCCTGCGCCCCTATCCTTTGACGGCTACTGGCACCCCTAATACGAAGGGCGATCCGGCTGGCAGTTCAGAGGTTAGTCGCTGCCAACTTTTCTTGCTGGGTTAGGTGTGTATGACGCGACTGCAGACGATTCGGTAGGCAACCATGTAGTTTGGAGATTGCGTACTCGGCCGCCGAGCTTCGTAGGAAACTTGGCACTGTACTGGACCAGTTCTGCGTTCGTAAGCTGTTTTAACGAGGTAGCTATTTAGCACGACCTGGTCGCCTAGCGGCTTATCGCTCGTTACCTTCTCCCATCCTTTAGCCGCAAAGCGTGCCGGTAATCCCGTGACGTCAGGTTCTTCCACGGCAGCAGTTTGCCTGTCAATCGCAGACTCACACCACACCCGTAGGCCGAAACCCTCTGATCCTCCATCCATGCAATCGCTTGAATAAGCTGGCGTGGATTGTATATCCAGATGTAGTTCTGAGTCGGCGATATTGGTGACCTTCTCAATCGACGGGAGGGTAGCGAGTGCCACAGCCTGCGGCACTATATAGTCGCGAAGTAAGCCCCGGGAGACATATAGCACGACTCCTGCTGTTAACAGTATCAGTGTCATGATAGGCATGGTGCGACGACTAGGATATAGCATCTCAATAGCGTTATAACACAAATTCGAGGTGGCTGGAAGAGATAAAGATTCGCTTACTCGAATTATCCAGTACTCATGGTGTTGCCGTTGCGACGCACGGTTAATGAGGGACTTGCCGCTTGCGTCTCTTTACTGTGCCTACACTCAATGTGGGGTTGCCATCAATCAATGCGGCTCGAACGGCTTGTTCGCACATAGTGCGTATGGCTGTCAACCGCCGCGCCCGGGTGTTCGGGCTATACCCGTCTACAGCCATCTGCTTGAGGTAAGCGTCGATCTGTTCCGTCGTTGAGTCGAACGGATGGAACGGCGAGTCCTGGTCTTCGCACCAGTCGCGCCAGTGCTCGAGGTCCCCCCAATAAGCCCTGGCCGTGTTGTAGCCGTAACCTTCAAGCAGCTGTTCGCGGAGCAGGTCGAACTCGTCAGCCTCCCGGATGTCCTCGCCGATGATCATGCCTCTGTAGTTGGGGTACAGCTCGTTCTTCGCCGGCACCGTCCTCGTCTGCGGCGGTGCCGTTGTTTGTTCGGCGTCCGGCTGGTGTGGGCTCACATGTTCAGGGTGCTATCACGCTTATGCATGCCCAATGGTTGGGTGCTCTGCGCATGGTGGTTCTGCCACCGCGGCAATCGACCGCCTACAGCGAGCAGGCGATGTAGACGCCTCTCCCGGTCCTTGCGGTGGCGGAACGGAGTTTGCCGCTATGAGCAACCTTGAGCGGTACCAACAGTCTGGGGGCCTCAGTCGGCTGAGCCGGCAAACCAGCAGTGCCATCGCACGTGTGCAGGCGGGTAGCAGCGTGCGGCAGGCGCAGGTGGAGGCGGCGGCGGAGTTGCAGGCCGTCAAGGCGGACGCCGTGGCCTACGTCGGCCGCCGTGCGCTGCAAAACGTCGCGCTGCTCAGCCAGGTGGAGTCGCAGCTGGCCGTAGCGGTGCCCCATGCGTCGGGTCGCCTGGCTGCTATCGCGGACCTGACGGCCATCGCGCTGAGCGACGTCGTCGCTGAAACAGCGCATTCGGTGCGGCGGGCGTGACGACGATGGACCTCTTCGTCATGGTCGCCGCCGTGGTGGGACTGCTGGCGCTGGTCGCGCTGGCCGTCCTGGTGTGCGTCCACATTGCACTCAAGGCGCCGGATGGGCGTCTGCGCCAGATCATCGAGCACGAACAGTTCCGCGCCGATCAGCGGCTGCAGCAGCTTACCCAGGATGCCCTGACGGACATGCTGCAGGCCAGCCGCCCGGGGACTTCTGCTGCGCACGTTGGCACGTTGCCGGCGGACGAGTGGTACCAGCCGTGACCGCCGTGCCTAGAGGAGCGGACGAGTCACCGTCCACCTTCGCGACGATCCTGGCTGACGCGCCGTGGAATCTGCAGCAGGTCGGCTCCAAGGGTCCCTCCTACGGCCTGATGACCACCGAGCGGATCGCCGCTCTTGCGGTCGTTGGACTGGCTGCGCCAGACGCTCATTTCTGGCTGTGGGGGACCAATGCCAGTCTGTGGACCGGCAAGCAGGTCATGGAGTCGTGGGGTTTCGGCTACCGCAGCATCCTGACCTGGCGCAAGCCGAGCTTCGGCCTGGGGCGGTACCTCCGGAATCAGACTGAGCACCTGCTGCTCGGTGTCCGGGGCCCGGCACCGATCCGCTTCCGTAGCCAGGGCTCGTGGCTGTATGCGCCGCGCCAGGCGCACAGCCACAAGCCCGAGGAGCAGTACGCCGTCATCGAACGCTGCAGCCCGGGGCCGTACCTGGAGTTGTTCGCCCGGCGACCGCGCCCGGGCTGGCATGTCTGGGGCGATGAGGTTGACAGTGACGTCGAATTGAATGGGCGGGCGGCCTGAGATGCACAACCGGCCATCGTCGTTCTTGGACACCATCGTCGGGGCCTGCATCTCCGTGCTGGTCGCCGCCGTAGCGCTCTACGTAGCGGTGCACCTCATTGAGGCGGTGTGGCGGGCGCTGCTGGGCATCGTTGCCGTGGGCACGATCATCGGAGTGGCCGTACTACTGCTGCGTGGCCGTTCATACAACGACTGGTAGACGACTCAGGCGCCCGAACGTCGGCCTCCGCCGCCGCCATGTTCCGCTGAGTCTGCGCGTCAAGAAACGGTTACGCGACTGCTCCAATCGGTGTTGTGCAATAGACACAATGCATTGACTGCTGAATTGATTCATCATTAACTATTTGTACCGCAACTGCTGAATCATTTCAGCACCGCGCTTATACCACTAACCCAGGAAGGAAAGGAGGGCACCGCTATGTCTCGAACACATAAGGATGCACGCAGTTATAAACCCAAGGACCGCCATATCTCGGTGCGCGCTGTCCGGCGGAACCCGCCGGATCTGCGCAAGCTGTCCCGCGCCCTGATCGAGCTCGCCATGGCCGAGGCGGCCGCCGAAGCCGCTGCGCAGGAGCTGAAAGCGGGATCAGTCGACGCGGAAGCTACCGCGGCGCCGACCACGGAGGAGGTGGCAGATGACTGACGCACCGGCGACCACTACTGGTGCACGGCTGGAGTGGCGTGAGCTGCACTGGCAGCGACCACTCGACGCCGAGCGGGCAATCGGGGTGTTACGGCAGTGGGCAGCCGATCAGCGCAGCCCGCAGATCGTTCTGGAAACCCGAGCCGGTAAGGCGGGCGTCACCTACCTGCTGGGCAGCACCGCTGTCCACGCCGCCGGGGTTGTTCTCAGTGGCCTGGCCACGCTGACGCCATTACCCACAGATAGTCGGGCTGCAGTGGCGACCGCCGTTCGGCTCAAGGCGTCGACGCGGCACCGGCCGCTGCGCACCGATGACCTGACGGCTGCTACCCGGGCTGTGCTGCACGCCTTGACGCTGGTCCGGGCAGACGAGCAGCTGGTGCTACAGGTTGTCCTCGGCCCGCGCCGGGTACCGCTGGCCATCCCGAACCAGAGCCCGTCCTCGGTGGTCGCGCCGTGGTGGCAGATCGCCTGGCGCGGCAATGGTGGCCAGATCGACGGCGAGAAGCGGACAGCGCTGCGGAGCAAGGTGTCCGACCACGGCTTCGCCTGCAGCATCCGGCTCGGCGTCACTGCCGCAAGCCCGGAGCGGCGCCGTTCGCTGCTGCTCAGCTTGCTGGCTGGTTTGCGCACCAGCGAAGCTGCTGGTGTCAAGTTGTCGTTCGTCCACGACCGGCCGGCCCGGTTGCACGCCGGCGAACGGCCATGGCGCTGGCCGCTGCGGCTCAACGTCCAGGAACTGGCAGCCATCACCGGCTGGCCGTTCGGTGACGACGACCTCCCCGGCCAGCCGGCGGCGCACCCGAAGCGGCTGCCACCGGCGCCGGGTACCACGGGCAAGAAACGGGTCATTGCCGAGGCGTCGGCACCCGGCGTGGAGGCGACGCTGGCCCTGAACGTCAGCAGCGCCCTGCACCATCTGCACCTCATCGGGCCGACGGGCACCGGCAAGTCGACATTGCTACTCAACCTGATCTGCCAGGACATCGAAGACGGCCGGGCCGTCGTCGTCATCGAACCGAAAGGCGACCTGGTCGCCGAGGTCCTGGCCCGCATCCCGGATAGCCGCCGGGACGACGTCGTCATCGTCGACCCCAGTGACGCCGCACCCGTCGGGCTGAATCCGCTGTCAACCCGGGGCAGGCGCCCGGAACTGGTCGCCGACGGCATCCTGGCGGTGTTCAAACAGCTTTACGGCACCGCCGTTGGACCACGCTCCCAGGACATCCTGTACGCCGGACTGCTAACCCTCGCCCAGCGCCCGGACGCCTCCCTGGTGATGCTGCCGTTGCTGCTCAGTAATCCCGGCTTCCGCCGCTCACTGACGGCCGGTATCCGCGACCCGCTGACGCTCGAACCGTTCTGGGCATCGTATGACGCCTGGTCCGACGCCGAACGCGTCACCGCAGTTGCCCCGGTTATGAACAAACTCCGCCCACTACTAAGGCCCGGCCTGCGCGGTGTCCTCGGCCAACGCGCACCGAGGTTCAGCGTCACCCAAGTCTTCACCGAGAAGAAGATCCTGCTGGTGCCGCTCCAGCGCGGGCTTATCGGGCCGGAAGCCGCCGGACTGCTCGGCTCGCTGGTCGTCGCCGAACTATGGCAGACCATCCTCAGCCGCAGCCAGGTACCGGCCGCCCGGCGCCACCCCGTCGTGGTCTACGTCGATGAGTTGCAAGATTATTTGCACTTGCCGACAGACCTCGGTGAAGCATTAGCCCAAGCCCGCGGCTACGGCGTGGCGTTCAGCCTGGCCCACCAGTTCCTCGACCAGTTGCCGCACGACATGCGCGCCGCCGTACTGGCTAACGCCCGCTCCCGGATCTGCTTCCAACTACCCCACGAGGACGCCATCGCCCTAGCCAAAGGCCACCATGAGCTGACTGCCGATGACTTCACCGCCCTCGGTCAGTACGAGGTCTACGCCAGCCTGTTCGCCGGCGGCCAAGTGCGGCCGTACGCCTCAGGCACGACACTGGCACCCGCCCGGCCCAGCGCCGACGTCGCCGACCTGCGTCGTCGCAGCCGTAGCCGCTACGGCAGGCCGCTCGACGACATTGAGGCCGAGTTCGCGGCGCTGCTCGACGACCGCGCCAGCGGTAGCACAGCGACGGGCCGCCGCCGGAGGACGACATGACCGCCGCCGTCGGCGCACCCGGCGCGGACTTCGGGCGCTCCGGTCGCCGCTCCACTCCCGTGGAGTCCGACGGGCGTCTGCCTACCGAAGTAGCGGGCCCAGAGCGGATTAGTGCGCCCGAAAGTCTCACCCTGTCTTCGGGTTCTGCTCTCTCGTTGGCCGCGCCGCCGCGTGCACCTGAGCGCCGGGCGCAGCCGAACAGGGCGCCGGAACTGCAACGAACCACACCGGCCCGCTTGTCCCGTATCCAGCGAGAGCTGAGCCAACGGGACCTGGCCGTCCTGGCATCCATTGACGACCACCGCTTCCTGACGACCGGTCAGATCCAGGCCTTGCACTTTCTTGATCACGCCACCTCTGGTGCTTCTTCCCGTATCTGTCGCCGCGTTCTGGCCCGGCTCTTCGCGGGTCGGCTCATCGAACATCTCGACCGGCGCGTAGGTGGCATCCGGGCCGGTTCGGCGTCTTATGTCTGGCGCATCGGTCTGGTCGGTGACCAGGTGCTGCGGCGGGCTCGCGGTGACGGCGTCCGCGCCCGCCGCAAGGAGCCATCCGCGCGCCATCTCGATCACTGCCTGGCCATCGCCGACGCCCACCTCGCACTCGTCACGGCTGCCCGTGCACGGCGCCTCGAGCTTCTCCGCGTCGACACCGAACCGGCCTGCTGGCGCGACTATCTCGGCTCTAGTGGGCAGCGCGACATCCTGAAGCCAGACCTGTATGCCGTCACTGCCTCCGATGACTTCGAAGACCACTGGTTCATCGAAATCGACCGGGCCACAGAGTCCCTACCGACGCTGCTGAAGAAGTGCGCCCAGTACGAGCACTACCGGCGCACCGGCCGGGAGCAGCACGACGGCGGCGTCTTCCCGGCCGTGGTCTGGGTCGTGCCTGATGAACCGCGGGAGACGAAACTGCGCGCCGCGTTGGCCGCCAGCCGGAGCATCGACCGCAGCCTGTACCGGGTCTGCACACCGGACGCCTTCGCTGAGCTGATCTGCGGAGGTGCCGCGTGAGCGCCCTGCACAGCACGTCGGCG
>CAXSBR010000033.1:0-22748 GCA_964236495.1 uncultured Jatrophihabitantaceae bacterium | reverse complement strand
GCAACCATGGCTTTGTCGGAGAAACGCGCCCAGTCCGAGTGCGTGACGCTGAAGAAGAGTAATGCGGCCAGTGCGACTTTCATCGTGGTATCGGCCAGCAGCCACCGCCGCCCGGTCGCGTTCATGGCCGAACGGTACTCAGATCCGGCCGATCAGGCGCGTCGTCGATGTGCAAGCAAATTTCGGCGCTGAGCTCGCCCGGCTCAAGCGGGTTGCCGAGCGAATTGTTGCCACTCGGCGGGCGGGGCACGACGGCGTCGTCGTGGTTTCCGCGACGAGCGACACCACCGACGAGTTGCTGGACTTGGCTCAGCGGTGTTCCCGGTCGCTGATCGCCGCGCGCTGGACATTCTGCCGAGGGCCGCGGAGCGGATCTCGATGGCGCTGCTGGCCATGGCGGTGAGCTGTCTGGGCTACACCGCGCAGTCGCAAACCGGCTCCCAAGGCCGGCGTGCGCCTGCACCAACAAGGTCTGATCACGCTGACTGCCTGCACCTACGGCAACGTGCTGCGATTCCTGCCGCGCTGTTGATCGGCCGAGGCATTGCTCACCGAAGGCCTCGACATCTTGTCCGACGCGTTCGCCCAGAGCGCCTGAGCACCCGCCTTCGACCCGATTCGGTAGCGCAGTTATCCACAGGGTCGGTCGAAGCACCGGTACCGCCTGCGCCGGTCCCGTAGGTTCCCCGTTCGGCGGCAAAGTGCCGCCGAAACGGGGGTTCGTGCCATGTCCGAGAGCCAAGCCAAGCCGGTCCGATCTTGTGTGAACTCTGCCGCGCGGAGCGTGCTACTTCTGTGTACCGGGGTCGTACTGATCGCCATCTCTGCCAACTGGGGCTACGCCATCGTCTATACGGTTGTCGGTCCAAAGATTCAGGGGGAGGTGTCTTCGGTCTTCTGCCACGCCGAGCAGGTACGCAGGGGGACGCAGACCGTCTGCTCGGGAACGTTTCGCGGTACCGACGGATCGGTGCTTTTTGATGTGAGCGTGAATGGCTACGAAAGTTCCACCGATGTGCTCCACGGCCAATTGGTCAGAGCGGTAGGGCCAAGAGCCGCGACAGCGTACGTCGGAGGAGATGTGGCGAGGCATCAGCTCGGTGACGCCGTTTGGGACCTCGTCTTGATCGCAGTCGGCATCGGCATCGTGCTGAGAGGTGTAGGTGTCCAATTCGACCGCCTCGGTCCGACGTCGGTCGAGAAGAAGCCGAATGCAGGCGAGGAAAGGGGATCCGACGTCCCGGTATCCTGAACCCGTTAACAAGCGGGACGGTTGAAGGAGGCAGTTGGCGTGGGCATCGTCGTCCAGAAGTACGGCGGGTCATCCGTAGCCGACGCCGAACGGATCAAGCGGGTCGCTGAGCGCATCGTTGCCACCCGCCGAGCGGGGCACGACGTCGTCGTCGTGGTCTCGGCGATGGGCGACACCACCGACGAGCTGCTCGACCTGGCCCAGCAGGTCTCCCCGGTCGCCGACGGCCGCGAGCTGGACATGCTGCTGACGGCCGGCGAGCGGATCTCGATGGCGCTACTGGCCATGGCTGTGAACTCCCTCGGGTACACCGCGCAGTCGTTCACCGGCTCACAGGCCGGCGTGCTCACCACCGCCACCCACGGCCGCGCTCGCATCATCGACATCACGCCCGGGCGGATTTCCAAGTCCGTCCAAGGCGGCAACGTCGCCATCGTGGCTGGCTTCCAAGGTGTCTCCCAGGACACCAAGGACATCACGACGCTGGGCCGCGGCGGCTCGGACACCACCGCCGTCGCGCTGGCCGCGGCACTGGACGCCGAGGTTTGCGAGATCTACTCCGACGTCGATGGCGTGTTCACCGCCGACCCTCGCATCGTGCCCAACGCCCGCCGCCTGGACACCATCACCTACGAAGAGATGCTGGAGATGGCGGCGTGCGGAGCGAAGATCCTCATGCTGCGCTGCGTCGAGTACGGCCGCCGCTACAACGTTCCCATCCACGTCCGCTCGTCGTTCTCGACCAAACCCGGCACCATCGTGGCCGGATCCATGGAGGACCTCCCAGTGGAGCAGGCCATCATTTCCGGCGTCGCGCACGACCGCAGCGAAGCCAAGGTCACCGTTGTCGGGGTTCCGGACAAGCCGGGCCAGGCTGCGGCGATCTTCAGTGCGCTGGCCGACGCAGAGATCAACCTGGACATGATCGTGCAGAACGTGTCCACCCGCGGTTCCGGGCGCACCGACGTGTCGTTCACGCTGCCCAAGACCGAGGGCGCCACCGCGTCGACAGCCCTGCGCAAGATCCAGGGATCGGTGGAGTTCGACGAGCTCACCTACGATGACCACATCGGCAAGCTGTCGCTGATCGGCGCGGGTATGCGCTCGCATCCCGGTGTGTCGGCCAAGCTGTTCAACGCGCTGGCCTCGGCCGGCATCAATGTAGAGATGATCTCGACGTCGGAGATCCGCATCTCGGTGATCTGCCGCGACACCGAACTCGACATCGCGGTGCGCGCCGTGCACGACGCCTTCGAACTGGGTTCCGACGACGAGGCGGCCGTGGTGTACGGCGGCACCGGCCGCTGAGCCACCGGCTGTCGAGCCACCGCTAGATCTGCCGTCAGAACAATCGAATGATCAGCAGAGGAGAAACGCAGTGCGAGTAGGCATCGTCGGTGCGACCGGCCAGGTCGGGGCCGTGATGCGGCGGCTGCTGGCCGAGCGGAACTTCCCGGTGACCGAGATGCGCTACTTCGCTTCCGCCCGCTCGGCGGGAACGACGTTGCCGTGGCTCGACGCTCAGATCACCGTCGAAGACGCCGAGACTGCGGACCCGGCCGGCTTGGACATCGCGCTGTTTTCTGCCGGTGGGGCGACGTCGAAGCTGCTGGCCCCCAAATTCGCCGCGACCGGCGCGACCGTCATCGACAATTCCTCGGCCTGGCGGATGGACGCCGATGTCCCGCTGGTGGTCAGCGAAGTCAACCCCGACGCCGCCCGCAACCCCACCAAGGGGATTATCGCGAACCCGAACTGCACCACGATGGCTGCGATGCCAGTGCTCAAGCCGCTGCACGACGAGGCCGGTTTGGTGCGGCTGGTCGTGTCCACCTACCAGGCCGTCTCGGGTAGTGGACTGGCCGGCGTGGATGAGCTCGACAAGCAGGTTCGCCAGGTGGTCGACCGGGCGGCCGAGCTGACCCACGACGGATCCGCGGTCGACTTTCCGACGCCGGTCAAGTACGTCGGCCCGATCGCGTTCAATGTTCTGCCGCTGGCCGGCTCGATCATGGACGACGGCTCGTTCGAGACCGACGAGGAACACAAGCTGCGCAACGAGAGCCGCAAGATTCTCGCGATTCCGCAGCTGCTGGTGTCGGGTACCTGCGTGCGGGTGCCTGTCTTCACCGGCCACTCGCTGTCGATCAACGCCGAGTTCGAGCGGCCGCTGACGGTCGCCCGCGCCACCGAGCTACTGTCCCGCGCGCCGGGCGTCGAGCTCAGTGAAGTGCCCACGCCGTTGCAGGCCGCCGGCGCAGATGCCTGCTACGTGGGCCGGCTGCGACAAGATCCGGGGGTCGAAGGCCAGCGTGGCCTGGCATTGTTCGTTAGCAGCGACAATCTGCGCAAGGGCGCGGCCCTCAACGCCGTCCAGATCGCCGAACTGCTGGTTTGAACCTGGCGTTAGTCAGCGGTCGTCGAACTGTGTCACCGGCCCGACGCCCGCATTGCAGAACGGCGCCCGGTGGTGGAGGTACAGCGCGACCGTGTTGTTGGGCGGATACACCCGCAGGCGCGAACCGTGGAACGCGGTCGCGCACCCTGGGCTCGGGGTGACGTTGACCGAGGTCAGCAGGAAGTAGCCGGACCGGCCGGGCCCGACCGACACCGTCTCCACCGGCACCGGCGCGTGGGTGCCCACTGAACCTCGTCGAGCCGGGTGCTCGACGGTGTGACCGTGGGCGTCGATGATCGAGACGCCCGGGTAGCCCCGCATCGTGCACGTATGTGAACCGGTGTTGACGAGTCGATAGGTCGAGTACTGCGTTCCGCCCGCGCCGCCACTGGCACTGAAGATCAGGCGCAGGTGGTTGCTCGTGCACACTCCACCGGTCGGATGCGGCGTGTGCGTCGTCGCAGAACGGGTCGGCGCTGTGGCTGTGGCTGTGGCTGTGACAGTCGGCATCGTCGATGTCTGCGTCTGTGTCGGCTTCGTCGCAGAACGGGTCGGCGTGTTGGTTGTCCGTTGCGAGGTCGTCTGCGCGGTCGAGACTGTTGGAGTGGACGTCAACGTCGACGTAACCGTGCTGGTTGCCGATACCGACTTCGATCCGGGCTCTGCGGCCGTCGACGTGGTCGACGACGTGCAGGCCGACGACGACAGTGCACAGAATGCCGCCCCGGCCGCTGCGATGCACCGATACTGCAGGCGAGGTGACATCAATTCCTCCCGAACGGTTGGTTTGTGCTTCTACGAGTTCAGTCGCCTCAGCACGACGAAAGGTTGCCGCCATGCAAGGGCCCGCACTGGTGAAGAAGCTGCCGTAGCCGATGTCTCACGTAGGCGCCGGGACGTTCCAGTCGAAAGGCTCCATCTCACGCAGGATGCGGCGGCGCCGGTTGCGGGGCAGGTAGTCGAGGTAGAGCACCCCGCGCAGGTGGTCGGTCTCGTGCAGCAGGCACCGGGCGAAGTAGCCCGAGCCGCTCACTTCGACCGGCGAGCCGGTCCGGTCGACGCCGCGCACCGTGACCTGGGTGGCGCGGGTGATCTCGGAGAACGGCCCCGGCACCGACAGGCAGCCCTCCTCGCTGGTTTCCTGCGACCCGTCGGCGCTGACGACAACGGGGTTCACCACGTGGCCACGCCGGCGGTGTCCCGTGTCGTCGGGGCAGTCGTAGACGAAGACCGCCAGATCGACGCCGATTTGCGGCGCGGCAAGCCCGACGCCTTCGGCAACGGACAATGTGTCGAACAGGTCGTCAACCAAGCGGGCGAGGTCGTCGTCGAAGGCGGTGACCTCGCGCGTAGGCGTGGACAGCACCGGATCGCCGACGACGACCACCTTGCGGATTGTGTCGACGCTGGGGCGCTCGCCTGCCGCCGAGCGGTCGTCTGCTGCAGAGGGCGATCCCACGGTGCGAACCTTCGAGGTCAGGCCCGGCGCGGCGGGCGAGGCGGCCGACGAGAGCGCCAGCGTCGGAAGGGGAAAAACCGTTCCACTGGCGCAGTGTCGCGGCCGATCGGAACCGTCGTCATCGGCCAGCTGGTCGGGGTGACAGGATTTGAACCTGCGGCCTCTTCGTCCCGAACGAAGCGCGCTACCAAGCTGCGCCACACCCCGGTGGCCCCGAAAAGCATAACCGACCGCCGATGCCGTCGGTTCGGGATGGCGAGGCTGCCCGGCTCGAATGCGTGGAGCGGCAGATAGCGGGCGCCGCAGGCAGTCTCAGCCGCGCGGCACGAGCGTCAGCAGCACCGCTTCGGGCCGACAGGCGAACCGCAGCGGCATCAACGGGTTGGTACCGAGACCGGCGCAGACGTGCATCCACATCCGCTCGTCCCACTCATTGAGGCCCCGCGCGCGCCACACATCGATTCCGCAGTTGGTGACGATCGCCGGCCCGAATGGAATGCGTACCTGGCCGCCATGGGTGTGCCCCGCCAGGGCCAGGTCGTAGCCGTCGTCGGCGAAAGCTTCCAGCACGGCAGGTTCGGGGGAGTGGGTGACGCCGATGCGTATTGCGGCGTCGGCGTCGGCCTGGCCGGCAATGAGCTCGTAGCGCGCCCGCTGCAGATGCGGATCGTCGGTACCGGCCAAGGCGATGGTGCGCCCGCCTACGTCGATCGACGTGCGGACGTGGGTCAGATCGATCCAGCCCTGCGCCACCATCGCCGCAGATAACTCCGGCCACGGCATCGGCTTGCTGCGCGGCACCGGGACATCGGCACGGAAGTAGCGTGTCGGTGCACTGCGGGTGGGCAGGTAGTAGTCGTTGTTGCCAGGCACGAACACAGCAGGGAACCGTGCCAGGGGCCGCAGCGCATTCAGGATCTGTGGAATCGCATCCGGGTCGGAGATGGTGTCGCCGGTGTTGACGACGAGGTCGGGGTGCAGGCGCGCGAGTGCGCCGATCCAGCGTTGCTTGCGTCGCTGTGCTGCGGTGATGTGCAGATCGGAGACGTGCAGCACGCGGATCGGTCGGCTGCCCGGTGCCAGCACGGGCACGTCGAACCGGCGCAGCGTGAAGGCGTTGCACTCGATCACGCTGGCATAGAAGGCGGCGGCCACACCAGTGCCCAGGACGGCCGCTGTCACGGTGGAAGCTGGGGGTAGACGTCGCACCCTGTCGAGGGTAGGGCAGCACTAGCAAGCCGAATTGTGCTCGACAACCACGGCTACCGTTGAGCGCATGTGTGCTCTGAAAGCTCAGCTCCAGTCCGACCTCACTGCGTCGATGAAAGCGCGCGACGAACTGCGTCTGGCGACTGTGCGTATGACGCTGTCCGCCATCACCAGCGAGGAGGTGTCAGGTTCGACGGCGCGCGAGTTGAGCGACGACGAGGTGCTTCGGGTGATCACCCGCGAGGCGAAGAAGCGGCGTGAATCGGCGCAGGCCTACGACGCTGCCAACCGCCCGGAGCTTGCCGAGCGGGAGCGCGCCGAAGGTGCGGTACTCGCCGATTATCTGCCCACGGCGCTGTCGCACGAGGAGCTGGTCGCGCTGGTTGCCGCGGCTGCTGCAGAGACTGGCGCTACCGGGCCACGGCAGATGGGCCAGGTCATGAAGGTGCTGCAGCCGCGCACGGCCGGGCGGGCAGACGGCAAGGCAGTCAGCGACGAGGTACGCCGGCAACTGTCGGACTGAGCGGTGCTGATGAGCCGGCAGCACCACGGCGCGCCCGGTCGCGAGCGCGCCCTGGTAGGCAGGTAGGCGGTTAGGCGGTTAGGCGGGGTAGGCGGTAGGCGGTAGGCGGTTAAGGAAAGGCTCGCCGTTGGTGATGGCTAGGGGCTCGGTGAACCGTGCGGCTTGGTCGGCGCGGGTGCCGGCCCGGACGACGCGGGGGCTGGCGGAGCCTGCGTGGGTGCAGGAGCGTGCGTGGGCTGGTGAGCCTGGGTGGGTCCAGAAGACGGCGTGCGGTTGGTCTTCGGCTTGTGGTTGGTGCCGTTGCCGGCCCCAGGTTGAGTGGCTGCCTGCTGGGACTGAGTGGTTGCGTGCTTCTTCTTCGTCGTTCCACCGGTGCCGGTGCCGTTGGCGCCGCCGGTAGTCGGTAGAGTGCCCGTCGCCGGGCCGGTCGGTGTGGGCGGCGGCGGTGGAAGCTTCAGTGCCTTGCCGTTGCTCACGCAGTAGGTCACCTTGCTGCCTGGCGCTGCGTACTGCGGGCCGAAGTAGGCGACGACGCCGGTGCGGCGGGTAGAGCCGCAGTCGATCGGATAACGCACCGGAACGAAACCAGCGTTGCGGATGATCGTCTCGGCCTTGTCGGGCAGGTAGCCGAGGACCGAAGGCGTGTCCTGCGCGTCAGGCACCTGGCCGGGTGACTGCCACTTCCACGACTCGTTTTCCAGCATGGATTTGAAGGAATCGATCCAGAAGGTGGAGGAGAACGCACCGAAGATATCGGCTGCGCTCGTCGTCGAGATGCTCTTGGGGATGTCAAGCACGTCGACGGGGTGTTTGACATTGATAATCGCCGAGACCGCGACGAACCTTGGAGTCAACCCGACGAACCAGATTGAGGAGTTGCTGCTGCTGTCGGTGCAGTGCCTCCGGCTGGCGTCGCACGTCGTCGAGTTGTTCGTACCGGTCTTGCTGGCCACCCAGTGGTTGGTTTGTGAAGCGCCGGCACCATAGAAATTTGGCCCGAAATATCGAGCCGCAGTACCCGTGGTGGTGTCGCCCTTCATGATATCGACAACAGTGCGGGCAACCCAGGGATCGAGCTTGCGGGTGCACGACGGTTGCCGGAAGCTTACCGGCTTGCCGGTCACATCAGTGATGGAAAGAATCGGCCGAGCCGCGCAGGCCACCCCGTCGTTGGCGGCAACGCCGTAGGCCTGACCGAGTTCCAGCGCGCTGGTGTTGCTTTGGCCCAAAGTAAACGTGTACTGGTTCTCACGCTTGATCAGGGAGGCGGGGGACGGTGTTGATTTGTCGGGGCGCTCAGCTAGCGCATTCATGCCCAGATTGGTCGCGGTATCGACGACTGTGGAGAGGTCGCAGTCGAAGACCTGGTCTTCGACGCCGACGAAGAACGTGTTCGACGACTGCACCAACGCGTCGCGCAGGGTGAGTGTCGCTCCGTAGTGACCGGCGTTGTGCACGCCGGCGCCCTTAGGCAACTTGCCGCAGTTCTTTGGTTTGTAGACCTGCGTCTTGGGCCCCGCAGTGGTTAGCTTCTGCGTCGAACGCACGCCGGCCTCTAGGGCTGCAATCGTGGTGAAGTACTTGTACGTGGATCCCGATCCTGAATAGGCACCTTTGAACAGGTCGATACTGGTGTATCCGGCCTTACCGATCGGAATGTTTCCGTAGGCATAGTGCTTCGACGTAGCCAGCGACAGAACTTCACCGTTCGCAGGGTTGACGGCGGGTTGGATCACTGTCGTCGCCGACGTGGCCGGGTATTTGGACAGCACCTTTTGAGCCTTGTTCTGCATCGCAGGGTCGATCGACGTGACGATCTTGTAGCCGCCGGTGGCTACCAAGTTCTCAGTGAGCCCGCCGCCGATCTGGTCGGGCAGTTTGTTCTCCAGCCAATTCATGGCGTACTGGCAGAAAAAGCCGACGTTCGTGATGGCCCTGTCGTTGCTAAAAGCACAGCCTTGCGCGCCTAAGTTAACCGGGGTGGATGTAGTCGCGATCGGCGTCCGCTTGTACGCTGCGGCTGCCTTGGCGGTGATGTCGCCCGCATTCGCCATGTTTTGGATGACCTCGTCGCGTCGCTCCCGCGCTTGCTTGCCGTGTTGGAACGGGTCGTACAGGCTGGGGTCCTTGACCAGGCCGGTCAACACGGCAGCCTCGGGCACGGTGAGCTGGGCGGGCGTCTTGTCGAAATACGTCTTGGCGGCCACGTAGATGCCGTAGGCCTGCTCGCCGAAATAGGCGATGTTGAGGTACTGCTCGAGGATCTGGTTCTTGCTGTACCGGTTCTCCAGATCCAGCGCGCACTTCGCCTCGTAGATCTTGCGATCGGCGGTCTTCGCGGTAGCTGCGTCTTGCTCGGCCTTCGTCGCCGCGGTGTACTCGCGAATTTGCTTCACCAGCTGCTGGGTGAGCGTCGATGCACCCTGCGTCGCTCCGCTGGAATTGTTGTTCAGCGCAGCGCGGGCCAATCCGCGCACGTCGACCCCGTGGTGCTTGCGAAACCGTCGGTCCTCGGTGTCGATCAGGGCCTGCTGGACAGTCTTGGGCACCGTGGAAAGGGGTACGCTCTTGCGGTTGTTCTGATAGAACTTGGCGATCAGCGTCTTGCCGTCGCGGGCGTAGACCGACGTGGTCTGCTGCAGCGAGGCAGCCTTCAGCGTGCACTTGGTATCGAGAAACTTGTCCGTGGCCTTGTTCGCCGCGAACCCGAGCCCGGCTATGTAGGGAACTACAAAGCCGGCGCACAACACCCCGGCGACAAGCAAGACGCACACCAGCTTGACGAGCGTGAATCCAAAGTTGACCGGAGCAAGGATGTAGGCGATCGGACGACGACGACGTCTACGACTGGTGGCCACGCAATCAGAGATTACCGGGCATCGCAACGTGCCGCCGACCGGCACGATTCTGGCAGGTCATTCTGATGCGCGTCGGAGTCTGTCTGGGCGCTGGCGCGGCCTCTGAGCAGCAACGACTAGCTCGCGGCCAGCAGCTCGCCGATTCGGCGCAGGCCGTCGGCGTCGTGTACGTCCACCGGCAGTGCCGGCACTCGAACTACCGCGATGGAGGCGTGCGCGGCGGCAAAGCGCTTGGCCATCCGGTCGTCGACGGCGGCGGCCTGCACCAGGTCGGCGTGCACTGCCAGTGCAGCGTGCGCCAGCGCTGCCGCCGGGTCGGTGCTGCCGGCCAGCTTCTCGGCACCGTTCTCAGCCGCCCGCGCCGACAACGGCACCCGGCTCAGGTGGACGCGGTTGAGCACCAGGCCCGCCAACGGCATCTTCTCCGCGGCCAGGCGCTCGACGAAGAACGAGGCCTCCCGCAACGAGTCGGCCTCCGGTGCGGCGACGACGAGGAACGCGGTGCCCGGCGCTTTGAGCAGCTGATAGGTGTGATCAGCGCGCTCACGGAAGCCGCCGAACATCGTCTCCAGCGACGAGACGAAGCCGGCGACATCGGCCAGCAGGTCGCTGCCCAAGATGCGGGTGACCAGGCGGCTGAACAGCGTGAACGACGCCGACACCACCTTGAGATACGCCTTGCCACCCGCGCGGGCCGGCGATGTCAGCAGCCGGATCATCCGCCCGTCCAGGAACCGTCCCAGGCGCGACGGCGCGTCCAGAAAGTCCAGCGCCGAGCGTGACGGCGGGGTGTCGACGACGATCAGGTCCCACCGGGCACCGGCGGGATCATCCATCTGCTTGCGCAGCTGCGAGAGCTTTTCCATCGCCATGTACTCCTGCGTTCCGGCGAACGAGGACGACAGCGACTGGTAGAACGGATTGGCGAAGATCGCCTCGGCGCGCTCCGGGCTGCTGTGGGCGAGCACCACGTCGTCGAAGGTGCGCTTCATGTCCAGCATCATCGCGAACAGCCGCCCACCGGATTCGCCGCCGGAGATGCCGGCAACCTCGCGCGGAGTGTTGTCCAGCTCGTGCAGGCCCAGCGACTGCGCCAGCCGGCGAGCCGGATCGATGGTGAGCACGACGACGCTGCGGCCCTGCTCGGCTGCGCGCAGCCCGATCGCGGCGGCCGTCGTGGTCTTGCCGACGCCGCCGCTGCCACACGTCACGATGACCTTCGTGCCCGGATCGCCGATCAACGCGTCGATGTCCAAGCTGGTGCCTGAACTGCCTGTACCTGAACTGCCGGGGCCTGCACTGCCGTTGATTGCACTGTTGCCGGCGGCGGTCACAGGTTCAGCTCCGTCGCGATGATCTCGCCCAGCTCGTACAGCCCGCCCAGATCGACCGGCGGCATCAGCTCGGGAAGCTGGAGAGTCGGCAGACTGAGCACCGCCAGCCGGGCCCCGTTCTCGTCCTGCATCCGTTGGCGCAACGCGGTGTCGGCAAGCTGGCGGCCCAGCCCTGGCGCCAGGCCGGGGTCGACGCCGGCCTCGGCCAGGCCTGCCGCAAGTTGCTCGAGATCGGCGGCCTCGCCGTCGGCGTTGAGCCACGCCGGCTCGACGTCGTGGCGCGACATCCGGTTGACCAGCACCGAGCCCAGCGTGAAGCCGGCCTCGGCCAGGTCGCGAGCGGCGTCGACGGTTTCCTGCACGGGCATCTCCTCGAGCAGAGTGACCAGATGCACGCGTGCGGTCGGGCCGTGGAAGACCTTGATGACGCCTTGGCTCTGGGAGTAGATCGGGCCCGCCTTCGTCAGCCCGGCGACGTCCTTGGTGACGTCGAGAAACTGCCGGATCCGGCCGGTGGGCGGCGCGTCGAGTACTACCGAGTCGTAGTAGGGATCGCCGTCGGGCTGCCTGCGCGTGACGGCCTCCTTCACCTTTCCGGTGAGGATGACGTCACGCAGGCCCGGCGCGATCGTCGTCACGAAGTCGATGGCGCCCATCGTGCGCAACGCCCGCCCGGCTCGGCGCAGGTTGTAGAACATCTCCAGGTACTCCAGCATGGCCAGCTCGGTGTCGACGGCCAGCCCGTAGACCTCGCCGCCGTTGGCCGCTGCGGCCAGCCGTCGCTCCTCATAGGGCAACGGCGCGACGTCGAACAGCCCGGCGATGCCTTGGCGGCCTTCGACCTCGACCAGCAGCACTCGCTGCCCGTCGGTGGCCAGCGCTATTGCCAACGCCGCTGCCACTGTGGTCTTGCCGGTGCCGCCCTTGCCGGTGATGATGTGCAACGCCGCGTCAGGACCGGTACGAGGCATTTTTCCAGCGTACGGGTGCTTCTCGGGCGTTAGCTGCGGCGCACTGCGCGGTCCACAGCTTCACCTTGCTGGATGCAGCCTCTACCCTGCTCGCCACTGCCTGAGTTGAAGGGAACGCCCGATGACCGAACCGTCCGACGACGCCACGCCGACCGAGCGCTTGGCCCGGTTGGGCATCGAGCTGCCACCGATCGTCGCTCCGGTGGGCAGCTACGTGCCCGCCCTACGCACCGGCAACCTGGTCTACACGTCGGGGCAACTGCCGATGGTGGGCGGTGCGATGGCGGCCACGGGCAAGGTGGGCGCCGACGTCTCAGCCGATCTGGCCAAGCAGATGGCCCGGGCGTGTGCACTCAACGCCGTCGCGGCGGTAGCGGGCGTCGTCGACCTGAATTCGGTTCGGCGAGTGGTAAAGGTGGTCGGCTACGTTGCGTCGAGCCCGGACTTCACCGGCCAGCCCGGCGTCGTGAACGGTGCCAGCGACGTGCTGGCGCAGATCTTCGGGCTCGGCGGCGTGCACGCGCGCTCGGCGGTCGGTGTGGCGGCGTTGCCTCTGGACGCGCCCGTCGAGGTGGAGTTGATCGTCGAGGTCAGCTGAGCGGTCGGCTGATCGGAGCAGCGCTCGACGCATCAGCGGGCGCGCCGCGCGAGCCGTTCCCGGTCGAGAATCAGGACGCTCTTGCCTTCCAGGCGCAACCAGCCGCGGGAGGCGAAGTCGGCCAGCGCCTTGTTCACCGTCTCTCTGGACGCACCGACGAGCTGGGCCAGCTCCTCCTGAGTGAGATCATGGGTGACGCGCAACTGCCCGCCCTCCACCGAGCCGAAGCGTTGCGCGAGCTGCAGCAACTGTTTGGCCACCCGCCCCGGCACGTCGACAAAGATCAGGTCGGCGAGCATGGTGTTGGTTCGCCGCAGCCGGCGCGCGATGACGCGCACGAGCTGCAGGCCAATCTCGGGCCGTTGCGATATCCATTGCACCAGAGCGTTCTTGGGTAGAACCGCGACGCGAGTATCGGTGACGGCCACAGCGGTGGCGGTGCGCGGGCCGGGATCGAACAGGGACAGCTCACCGAACTGATCAGACGGGCCCATCACGGCCACCAGATTCTCTCGGCCGTCGCTGGAGCGCCGGCCCAGCTTGATCTTGCCCGACAGGACGATGTACAGGCTGTCGCCCATCTCGCCCTCGGTGAACAGGACGGTGCCGCGCGGGATGTCCACCAGCTCGAAGGAACCCGCCAGGGCCTCGGCGTCGGCGGCGTCGACTCCCTGGAACAACCCGGCTCGCGCGAGCACCTCGTCCACTACTGCTCCTCTGCAAGTTGTTGTCACACCCTCGCCCGAGGTCGGGCAGGTAACGCCGGATGCGGCGGCGTCGGCGTCGGATCGAGCATAGTGGCCTACGCCACATCACCAGCTTTGCTGTGCAGGCTGAGCGCTGCGAGGTTCAGAACTTCGGGCTGGTGGAACCTTCAGCGGCGGGCTCGGTTGCGGCGCAGGCGGCTCGCCAGCCGACGCAGCGCAGAGTCGGTGCCTTCGCGTACGAACGTGTCCAGTTCGGCGTTGTTGGCTTCGTCGAGGAACCGCTCGACCTTGCGCTCGGTGGCGGCGCGGCTCAGCGGCACCTCGACGCGCTCCATGAAGAGCATGAAACCCAGCAGCAGAAATGGGAATCCGAGTACTAGCAGGCCCGCCATACCGTTGATTGTGCAGCAGGCGGCAGGGGGGCGCCGCGCCGCGCGCGGTGGTGAGTCTGCGTTCGCTCGTATCCTGGCTGGCGTGCCGGTGGAACCCATTGCCCAGCAGCGCGTCGCGGCGGAAACGGCTCAGTCGTCGAAGATCGAGTCGCTGAAGAGCGGGCCGGCGGAAAGCGAGTCGTCGGAGATCGAGCCAACGGAGAACGAGCCGGCGGAGCTCCAGACGAGCAAGCGGATCAAGCGTTCGGCGGGGTACTGGGCGCGCGAGACTTCCCTGGGCCGTACTCGCCGGGCGCGTCGGATCGATCGCGCGCTGAGCGACGTTTACCCCGACGCGCACTGCGAACTGGACTTCACGAACCCGCTGGAGTTGTCAGTTGCCACCATCCTGTCGGCGCAGTGCACCGATGCCCGGGTGAACCTGACCACACCGGCCCTGTTCGCCCGGTACCGCACTGCTGCCGACTACGCGGGCGCCGACCGGACCGAACTCGAAGAAATGATCAAATCGACGGGATTCTTCCGAAATAAGGCGACGTCATTGATTGGCTGGGCGAGGCACTGGTCGAACGCTACGACGGCGAGGTGCCGGGCCGGCTGGAAGAGCTCGTGAGCCTGCCGGGCTTCGGCCGCAAGACCGCGAATGTCGTGCTCGGCAACGCCTTCGGCGTCCCGGGGATCACCGTCGACACCCATCTGGGGCGCCTTGCCCGCCGCTGGAACTGGACCGAGCACGAGGATCCCGTCAAGGTAGAGGCGCAGATCGCTGAGCTGATTCCGCGGCAGAACTGGACGGCGATGTCGCATCGCGTCATCTGGCACGGCCGGCGAATTTGCCATGCCCGCAAGCCTGCCTGTGGCGCGTGCCCGATCGCGGCGTTGTGCCCCGCCTACGGCCAGGGGCCTGTCGATCCACAGGTCGCGGCGGCGTTGGTGAAGACGCGTCCGGCCGTCGCTGCGACGCTGTGATGGGCGAGGCAGCGATCCGGTGACCGGCGAAGTGGTGAAGCTGCCGACGCATCTGCCGCTGACGCTGCCCGACTGGGCGGACCGGCTGAGTCGGCGGGCCGTGTCGATGCCGTGGACTGAGGGCAACCGGATGCAGGTACCGGCAGATGGCAGCGCACGGGCATCGGCGGTGCTCGTGCTTCTGGGCGATCGCGCGGCCGGAACAGGCGACGCCGACAGAGCCGACGCCGGAGCCCGAGCCAACGCCGATCCCAACGCCAGGGCCGGTGCGGATGCAGACGTCGTGCTGCTGGAGCGAGCCGGAACGCTGCGCCGGCACGCCGCCCAGGTGGCTTTCCCCGGTGGCGCCGCGGATCTGCAGGACGCCGACCCGGCCGCGACTGCTCTGCGTGAAGCGCAGGAGGAGATCGGGCTGAACCCTGCTTCGGTGCACGTGCTGGCAACGCTGCCTGAGCTCTACATACCGCCGTCGGGTTACGTCGTCACACCGGTGTTGGCCCACTGGTCTGCCCGCCACGGCGTCGGAGTCCTGGACGCGGCGGAGGTAGCCGCGGTGCACGAGGTTGGTGTCGCCGATCTCGCTGATCCCGCGGCGCGTTTCAGCGTGCGCAGCGACTCGGGATACATCGGCCCAGCGTTCGAAGTCGATGGTCTGTTCATCTGGGGGTTCACGGCCTCGGTGCTGGATCACATGCTGATCCTGGGCGAGTGGAGACGCGACTGGGACCCGAAACGGTTCCGCGATATCCCGGCGCACCTGCAGGCAGGTTCTCGCCGGTATGGATCGACAGCCGGGCCGACGGTGTGAACATCGCCGACGCGGTAGTGCTGCTGCTACTGGGCGTCTACGCGTCGGCCGGCTATCGGAGCGGACTGGTCAGCGGTGTGCTGTCCATCGGCGGGTTCATCGCCGGGGCCGTGGCCGGAGCGAAGGTGGCGCCGACGGTCAGTGGGTATCTGGCCGGCGCGAACAGCTCGGCTCACTATCCCGTCGGCCTGGTCGTACTGATCCTCGGCGCCTTGCTCGGGCAGATCCTCGGCGCCTCGGTGGCCCGGCGGCTGCGGGCGCGCCTGACCTGGACGTCGGCGCGCACCGCGAACTCGGTGCTGGGCGCCGCGCTGTCGTGTCTGGGCGTGCTGTTCGTCGTCTGGATACTCGCGCTGCCGTTGGCTTCCTCGCCCGTGCCCGCGGTGTCGCGCGAGGTCCGCCAGTCACGCATCGTTCACGCCGTCGACGCCGTGGTGCCCGACCCGGTGCGCTCGGCGTACTCGACGGTGCGCGCGCTGGCCGGCCGCAACGGCTTCCCCGCGGTTCTGGGAGCTTTGCAGGCAACGCACATCAACGATGTCGCGCCTCCCGACACTGCCGCGGTGAAGTCGTCGGCGATCGCACGGGCGCGATCGTCGATCGTCAAGGTGCTCGCCGGCGGACGCTGCGCCGGTGGCAGTGAAGGCAGCGGGTTCCTGTACGCCGCGCGCCGGGTGATGACCAACGCCCACGTCGTAGCGGGCATGTCCAGGGTGTCCGTCGAGCTCAACGGTGCCGAGCTTCCCGCCCGGGTGGTGCTCTTCGACGCCGCTCGCGACGTCGCGGTGCTGGCAGTCCCCGCACCGCCCACAATCCCCACAATGGCGGTGCGGCCGCTGGTGTTTGCCAATGCGCCGGCCCGACAAGGCAGTTCGGCAGTCGCCGCGGGCTATCCCGAAAACGGGCCGTTCGCCGTCTCCCCGGCGCGAATCCGCGACCGTGAGACTGTGACGGGCTACACCATCTACGACCAGTCAGACGGCGGCAGGCGGGTCACGCGCGAGATCTACGCGATCCGCGCCCGCGTTCGACCCGGCAATTCCGGTGGACCTCTTCTCGATCAGGACGGCGCCGTGCTCGGCGTCATCTTCGCTCGGGCGCTGGACTCTTCCGACACCGGGTTCGTGCTGACCGCGCACGAGGTGACGCCCGACGCGCGCGCCGGCCGGACTGCGTCTACGTCGCGGTCCACCGGTTCCTGCCTGCGCGGCTGAAGCAGTCGCCCGCCAAAAGCAAACCGACCGGGTGCGCTTGGCTAAACTGCTGGTACCTCGCGTGTATCACAGGATCGCATCGAAATACCGTTCGACGTGGATGTGGCTGCACGGCGGTACGCCGCCTTGCATGCTCTCGATCGTCACTGCTGTCTGCATTCTTCACAGCAATCCCATCTACGTCTGTTCACCCATCGGAAGAATTGAGCTCAAGTGCCCGACGACGAACTAACTGACGATCTGCCCGAACAGATGCAGATTCGGCGGGCGAAGTACGACCGCTTGATCACGTTGCCGGACCGGGCTCCGTTCCCGGCCACAGTGGCTCGAACGCATTCGCTGGCCCAGATCCGCGCCGACTACCCCGACCTAGCTCCCGGTGCAGAGACAACCGAACAGGTCGGAATCACCGGACGCGTCATTTTCGTGCGCAACACCGGCAAACTATGTTTCGCAACCTTGCGTGAGGGCGGTGTCGAGTTGCAGATTATGTTGTCTGCAGCAGCGGTGGGCGAGGACCTGCTGGCCGAGTGGAAATCCTATGTCGATCTCGGCGACCACGTGTTCGTCCACGGGTTGGTCATCGCTTCCAAGCGCGGCGAGCTGTCCGTGCTCGCCGACTTCTGGCGCATGACGGGAAAAGCCCTGCGGCCGCTACCAGTAGCGCATAAGCCCTTGACGGAGGAAAACAGAGTACGCCAGCGCTACGTGGATCTCATTGTGCGACCCGATGCACGCGCGATGGTCCGGTCGCGGGCCGAGGTGCTGCGCTCCTTGCGCGAGACGCTGCACGCAGACGGTTATCTCGAGTTGGAGACGCCGATCCTGCAAACGATCCACGGTGGCGCTGCGGCCCGGCCGTTCGAAACGCATCTGAACGCCTTCGATCTTTCGATGTCGTTGCGGATCGCGCTCGAGCTTTACCTGAAGCGGGCAATCGTGGGCGGATTGGACCGCGTGTACGAGATTGGCCGGAACTTCCGTAATGAAGGCGTGGACTCGTCGCACTCGCCGGAGTTCACGATGCTCGAGGCCTATGCCGCTTATGGCGACTACGACTCCATGGCACAGCTGACGCAGCGTCTCGTCGTCGGCGCCGCTGCGGCGTTGGACGTTACCGACGTGCGCGCCGCCGACGGAACTGACATCGATCTGTTCGGCGAGTGGGCATCGGTGACTCTGCACGAAGCGGTTTCGGGCGCGCTCGGCGAGCAGGTGACGCCCGACACCTCTGCGCGGGCTCTGATCGATCTCGCACGGCAGGCGCAGGTAGACGTGCTGCCACAGTGGAACGCGGGCGAGATAGTGCTCGAACTCTACGAAAAACTGGTCGAGCACACTCTGGTGCAACCGACCTTTGTTCGCGACTATCCCGTGTCGGTACGCCCTCTTGCCCGTCCGCACCGTAAAGACCCGCGGCTGGCCGAGGCGTGGGACCTCGTCATCGGTGGAACCGAACTTGCACCGGCATATACAGAACTTGCCGACCCGGTGGAGCAACGCCGCCGGCTGGTCGAACAATCATTGTCGGCCAGCGCCGGTAATCCCGAGGCGATGCAGCTGGACGAGGATTTCCTGCTGGCTTTGGAACACGGGATGCCCCCTACCGGTGGCATGGGTTTAGGTGTCGACAGGTTGATCATGTTGCTGACGGGACGCAACATCCGGGACACGATACTTTTTCCCCTGCTCAAACCGTTACCGTGACCACGAGGCTCACATCCTCGCGCGTTAGCTGGCTCGGTGAACTTAGTAGGCGGTCCGGCGCGCGCGGTTGATTGCAGATAGTCCGGCTGTTATGGTGAAAACGCATTTCAACTCACAACTCTCGGAGGAAACGCAATGGCGAAGCGTGTACACGTGGTGCTCGAAGATGATCTCGATGGCAGCCAGGCCGAAGAGACGGTGTCTTTTGGTCTCGATGGGCAGTCATATGAGATCGACCTGAGCGGTGATCACGCTCGGCAGCTGCGCGATTCGCTGGCGGAGTTTGTCGGCCACGCGCGTAAGAGTGGCTCCAATGGTTCTACCCGCACGCGCCAGCCCCGCGCCGGTAGCGGACGCTCCGCCGCGCGCATCGACCGCGAGCAGATCAAAGCAATTCGCGACTGGGCGCGCCGTAACGGCCGTGAGGTCAGCGACCGCGGCCGTATCGCAGCGCCGATCGTCGAGGCCTACAACGCCGCGCACGGCGATGGCAACGGCGAGCAGGCCGGTTCCGGGGAAGGCTGAGTCAGCGCAATCTGATCGGCAACTGAACAACTGCACGGCAATCGCGCCCGGTCTTCAGACCGGGCGCGTTGTGCTTGTCGAGCCACCTTGCCGGTGCCACCTTGCCGGGACCACCTTGCTCGGACCAGGTGGGCGGACCAGGTGGGCGGACCAGGTCGGCGGACCATCATGCTGGGACCCGCTTACTGGAACCGCGTTCTAGTCCGGCGATCGCTTCGGAGCTTCGGTCGTGAGGTGTTCGCTCTTGGCGGACGGTGTTGCGGCATTAACGCTGCGGGGGGCACGTTGACTCGGTATACCGCGCTCGCCGGGCGGTGAGGCCTGTATCCACAGGCCGGCTTGCAAGGACTCTGGGCAGGCTCGGGCACTACGCTTGAGTCGGACTGGAAACCGGATTTCAACTCTGGGCCGAACTACAGCGGGCGCTCCAGCAAGAGCAGGGTTCCACCAGTCGTCGGATTCGTTCCGGCGCCAGGGTCGTGCACGCAATTGTCAGTACTGACGCCGATGATCGAGCTGGCGTCGTGCTTGGTCAGATAGCGGTTCGGAAAGGAGCAAGGCATGTTCGAGAGGTTCACCGACCGAGCGCGTCGGGTTGTCGTGCTGGCCCAAGAAGAGGCCCGCATGCTCAACCACAACTACATCGGAACCGAGCACATCTTGCTCGGTCTCATCCACGAGGGCGAAGGCGTTGCAGCCAAGGCGCTCGAGTCGTTGGGGATCTCGCTGGAAGCCGTCCGCCAGCAGGTCGAGGAGATCATCGGCCAGGGCCAGCAGGCGCCCAGCGGGCACATCCCGTTCACCCCCCGAGCCAAGAAGGTGTTGGAGCTCTCGCTGCGCGAGGCGCTGCAGTTGGGCCACAATTACATCGGCACCGAGCACATCCTGCTCGGCCTCATCCGCGAGGGCGAGGGCGTTGCCGCGCAGGTACTGGTGAAGCTGGGCGCCGATCTGAACAAGGTCCGCCAGCAGGTCATCCAGCTGCTCAACGGCTACCAGTCCAAGGAGCCGGCCGGCACCGCTACCGAGGGTGGCACGCCGTCCACGTCGCTGGTGCTCGACCAGTTCGGCCGCAACCTCACCGCCGCTGCCCGCGAGGGCAAGCTGGACCCGGTGATCGGGCGCGAGAAGGAGATCGAGCGCCTGATGCAGGTGCTCAGCCGCCGCACGAAGAACAACCCGGTGCTGATCGGCGAGCCTGGCGTGGGTAAGACCGCCGTCGTCGAAGGCTTGGCGCAGGCGATCGTCAACGGCGAGGTGCCTGAGACGCTCAAGGACAAGCAGCTCTACACCCTGGACCTCGGGTCGCTGGTTGCGGGTTCGCGTTACCGCGGTGACTTCGAGGAGCGCCTGAAGAAGGTGCTCAAGGAGATCCGCACTCGTGGCGACATCATCATGTTCATCGACGAGATCCACACTCTCGTCGGTGCCGGTGCTGCGGAGGGTGCCATCGACGCGGCGTCGATCCTCAAGCCGATGCTGGCTCGCGGAGAGCTGCAGACAATCGGTGCCACCACCCTGGACGAGTACCGCAAGCACCTCGAGAAGGACGCCGCGCTGGAGCGCCGCTTCCAGCCCGTTCAGGTGGGAGAGCCTTCAGTGGCGCACACCATCGAGATCCTGAAGGGGTTGCGCGACCGGTACGAGGCCCACCACCGCGTCTCCATCACCGACTCCGCACTCGTCGCCGCGGCCGGTTTGGCCGACCGCTACATCTCCGACCGGTTCCTGCCCGATAAGGCGATCGACCTCATCGACGAGGCAGGGTCACGGATGCGCATTCGTCGGATGACCGCACCGCCGGATCTGCGCGAGTTCGACGACCGCATTTCCGACGTACGTCGGGAGAAGGAATCGGCCATCGACGCCCAGGACTTCGAGAAGGCCGCGTCCCTGCGCGACAAGGAGAAGACGCTGCTGGGCGACAAGGCGCAACGTGAGCGCGAGTGGAAAGCCGGCGACCTCGATGTCATCTCCGAGGTCGACGACGAGCAGATCGCCGAAGTTCTGGCGGCCTGGACCGGCATTCCGGTGTTCAAGCTGACCGAGGAGGAGACCTCGCGGTTGCTGCGCATGGAGGACGAGCTGCACAAGCGCGTCGTCGGCCAGGAGCAGGCGATCAAGGCAGTCTCGCAGGCAATTCGGCGCACCCGGGCCGGCCTGAAGGACCCGAAGCGTCCCGGCGGCTCGTTCATCTTCGCCGGACCATCGGGCGTCGGTAAGACCGAGCTGTCCAAGACGCTGGCCGAATTCCTGTTCGGCGACGCCGACGCACTCATCCAGCTCGACATGAGCGAGTACCACGATCGCTACACCGTGTCCCGCCTGGTCGGTGCACCTCCGGGCTACGTCGGCTACGACGAGGGCGGTCAGCTGACCGAGAAGGTGCGCCGCAAGCCGTTCAGCGTGGTGCTGTTCGACGAGGTCGAGAAAGCTCACCCCGACGTGTTCAACACGCTGCTGCAGGTGCTTGAGGACGGCCGCCTGACCGATGGTCAGGGCCGGATCGTGGACTTCAAGAACACTGTCCTGATCCTGACGACCAACCTGGGTACCCGCGACGTTGCGAAGGCGGTGGGGCTGGGCTTCACCGGCGCCAACGACAACGCCTCTAATTACGAGCGGATGAAGCAGAAGGTGAACGACGAGCTCAAGCAGCACTTCCGGCCTGAGTTCCTCAACCGTATCGACGACATCATCGTGTTCCACCAGCTCACCGAGGACGAGATTCTCTCGATCGTTGACCTGATGGTGCACCGTGTCGACGTACAGCTGAAGAACAAGGACATGGGCATGGAGCTCACCCCCGCGGCGAAGGCACTGCTGGGCAAGAAGGGTTACGACCCAGTGCTGGGCGCGCGGCCGCTGCGCCGCACCATCCAGCGCGAAATCGAGGACTCGCTCAGCGAGAAGATCCTCTACGGCGAATTGCACGCCGGCCAGATCGTTGTGGTCGACGTGGCGCCGGGCGAGGACGGCAAGGACGCCTTCACCTTCCGCGGTGAGGACAAGCTGGCCGAGCTGCCCGATGTGCCACCCACGGTGGACCTCAGCAAGCCGTAGTCGCGCAGTTCCAGAACCGGGCCGTCAGCACATGCTGACGGCCCGGTTTTGCGTTGTGCGGCGGTAGCGGCCGTCCTGTCACTGCCTGCGGTGTCGGTGGCGCTCAGCGAGTGGGAAGTGCAAACCGATCGTCTGGCAGTGCCGCTACCAGTCCGTCGATGATCAGCCCGCGAAGCGCCCGCTCGCGCTGGATCGGTTCCGCCCACACAATGTCCAACGTTGCCCGGTCCACCGGGTCGGGCGTGCCCCGTATAACGGCCATCAATAGCCCGCGCACCTGCCGATCCGTGCCGGAAAACGACTGGGTGCGTGCACGAGGGCCGGTGTAGGGCGGGTAACCATCTCGGCGCCAGCTGCATGCGTCGCTGATCGGGCAGTCCGTGCAGGCCGGTCGGGCGGCGGTGCAGAAGACCGCGCCCAACTCCATCAAAGCGATGGCCGCAACGGCAGCGGCTTCGGCGGGCGCGGGTAGCAGCGCCTCCACCGCGGCCAGGTCGCGCCGCGTGGACGGCGGACCTGGCTCGGCCTGGCCCGTCACCAGCCGGGCGACTACGCGCCGAACGTTGATGTCGACCACTCCATGGCGTTGGCCGTACGCGAAGGTCGCCACTGCCCTGGCGGTATAGGCGCCGATGCCGGGTAACGCCAGCAGGGCGTCCAAATCGGTCGGGACCTGCCCACCGTGCTCGTCGACGATCACCTCAGAGCACTGGTGCAGTCGCAGCGCACGACGGGGGTAGCCCAATCGACCCCAGGCGCGA
>CAXSBR010000032.1:0-22937 GCA_964236495.1 uncultured Jatrophihabitantaceae bacterium | reverse complement strand
GAGTGCAGGCAAGACCTTGTCGTATCCGGTGGGCACCGGCATACTCATGAACCGGACCCCCTGTCATGAGTGGCGCGATTGGCCAACGGTTTGTTGGCCAATTCAGTCATCGGTCCCGATCGTCGCATGCTCGACCATGCGGGCCAGCAAGCTGAACGCGGCGAGCTGTTCCAGCGCCTCCTCCTCGGTGAGGTCGTCGAGTACCTCGTGGGCTGCGTGGATACCCAACCCGGTGACAGCGCACCAGCCTGGCGGTCTCGATGCTCGGACGAGTTGATCTGTTCGACGATCTGAGCCCGGCCGGCGACCTCGGGGTCTGAGCCGAGTTGACGAGTTCTGAAGTGGACGATTCCGCCGCCGGGTCGGTTCTCATACCGGATCCGGGCCGACGCGGTAAGCAAGTCGCGCAGCTCACCCAGCGCTCCGGCCACGTCCATACCAGCTCAGGACCGCACGTCGGCAGCGAACGGTCGACACCGCCGGAAAGAGTTTTGGGGCAGCGCCACGGGTGAGAAACCCAGGCGCTGCCCCTGCTGTAACCGGTCTCAGTACCTGCTACCCCCGTAGCCGAACGCAGCCCTACACCACGGGGAAGCGACTCAATAGGTTCTGACGACAAACACGACGCTAACCGACCGTTGATCATCACACCAACGCTGAGCAGACCCGTTTATCCACACTCCCACCACGAAAACCGCACCGTCCACACATTTGGCCAACCAACACTGTGGATCACCAGCACGCTGGAACCCCCGTCCCAATTGGCATAGATGCCCCTTTGGGCAGCATGATCAACATCGTCCCGGCGACCTCCCCCCGTGGGTAGCCGGGACATTCACGTGACCCACCTCACACCACTGAGTCGGGCAGTCGGCGCCTGGACCGTGCAGGGCGTCGGCAACGCCGCCGGGGCGTGGGACGATCCGGCCCGTGACCGAACCCGACCTTCCGCCGGCGCCGCGGTTCCTCACCCTCGACGACGTGGCCGCCGAACTGGCGATCAGCCGCTCCCAGACCTACGCCCTGTTCCGCGGCGGGGACCTACCCGCACTCAAGATCGGCGGCCGCGGGCAGTGGCGGGTGGAACGCACCGACCTCGAGACCTACATCGACGCCGTCAAACGTCACACCGCCACCTGGGTCACCGCACACCCCTTCACCGGCGGCGACGAACCGGCCGGTTAACCTCGGCCAACGCACATTCCCGCACCGGCCTCGAGAAGCCTGATGTGGCTGGGTCGCGGGCTTAGGTGGCGGAGTGCCCGGCGAAGGTGCCGTGGGGCAGGCCGGTCCGGCCGTCGCGGAATGCTACCACCGCCTTCGAGTCCTCCCGCCGATACAGCCACCGCCCGCTTTCGCTGGATCTTGAGCCGGGCAGCAGGCCGGCGAGCCGCCACCGGGTCAGTGACCGGCGGCGTACTCCCGCCAGCTGGCACGCCTGCCCCGGGGTGAGCCAGCCCTCCTCGGCCGGGGGTGGGCCGGGCCGGCGTCGCGGCGCCGCCCGCGGCCGTGCTGGAACGGTCACCCCGCCCGACGCCGGCGCCGCGGAGTCGATCAGCCGCAGCCGCGCGGTGACCGTCGCGCGGGTGACCTCCAGCGCATCGGCGATGTCGGCGATCGACCACCGCCCCGCCCGCGCCGCCTGAATCAGGCGGGCCGTACCGATCTGCGCGGCCAGCCGGCGGTCCGCGGTGTCCGCGGATCCTAGACAATTGCCCCGTTTAGGACGGTGAAGCGGCTGCCTTCCTAGTAGGCGGACATAGGGCTTATGGTCGCGCGGCGAGCACCGGCGGGACCTGACTGATCCCGTTCAGCCAGCTCGGCAGGCCTGGATCGATGTAGCCGACCAGCTCGAGAAGTTGGTCGTAGCGCTGCTGGAGTGGTCGGTTGTGGACGGGCTCGTGGTGGGCGATGCGGTTGCGCAGCTCGTACAGCGGGTTGACCAGGTTGTAGACGGTCGCCCGGCGGCGGGGAGTGAGAGACGGGAAGGCGTGCTGGATCGCCGGTGCCCACAGCAGGGTCTGGGTGCTGGCGTCGAGCAGGAACCGCCAGAATCCGAACGTCAGCTGGGCGACGATCTGGCCGGGCACGTCGTCGATGCCGTGCCGGGCCAGGTAGTGGCGGGCCTTAGCGATGTCGTCGCGGCGTCTGCCGGGCAGGATGTGATCGGGATCGTCGTACCAGTACCCCGCCCGTCCGGTGCGGGTGTGCCAGGCGGTCAACTGGTTATGCATTGCTGTGCGAAGCAGGACTTCGCCGTGGCCGAGGGTTTCGAACAACAGCGCTGCGGCCTGGCAGTTCCACTGATACAGCGCCAACGCCTGGTCGAGGTCTCCGCCGGCCGCGGTGAGGTAGTTGTGCAGACGGTCAGGACTCAGATGCGCGGCGAGCCGCTCGGGCGTCAGAGATCCCACGTTCGCGTCGATCCTGCTAGCCTAGAAGCACACACCCCGGAACGATCCCTGGCCCAGGCCACATCGCCGGGGTTTTTCGTGTCACAGGTTGAGCTCGGTTGCGGCGTTGTCCACCCAGCGACCAGGTTCAGCTCCAACTCGTGCCTCAGGGCCTCCATGATGCGCTGGTAGCACTGCGGCAAACCTCCGACCGGTAGGTCAACTCCCCAATGAGCGGTAGGCGTCCGGTGTGTAGCTCACCACCGATGACGAAGCCTAGGTCGACAACTCCGTCCTCCAACCGGGGAGCTCCCAAACGCCGTCTGCATGGCGGCACGAAGGTTCGGTGCTCCGAGTCGCCGTGAGCGCGGCCGGACAATCTGATCAGACGACGTGGCCCTCGTGCCGTCCCACCGCCCGGTGCGGTCCACGACCTGCCGCCCCCCTTGTGATCGGCTCAGCAGGCGGTGCTTCACTGCTTAGATCACCCATTTCCGAGAGGACAAGTCATGACCGAGTCTCAGCAGGGCCCAGGCGCCAGCGACCTGGGCAAGGACGTCATCAAGATCCGCAAGGTCACCAACTGGCAGCCCAACTTCTCGGCCTCCGGGCAGGGCGAGCCGGGTACCTACCTGTTCCAGCTCGTGCTCGACAACGGTGCGGCCGAAGTCGTGCTCGCGGTGAACGTCGACGACGCGGACAACCTGTTCGACTGGCTCAGCGCCAGCCACGAGGTGTACTACGACCTGGAGCGTGAAGTCGTCGTCTTCGGGACTCGCGCCATCGGCTCGTAACGGGATAGCCAGCGGTGGACAGCCCGACAAGTCACACCCCCCTGGCAGTTATTCGCCTCCTCCCGACAGCCCCGGAGCAACAGCGGTAGCGATCTGCCGAACCCTGCTGGCCGGTCAAGCCGAAGGTTGTCCAACCGAGCCTGGCAGTTGTCACTGTGACGGCCGGAGACGCCGCTGAGCAGGCCGTGCACGACGGCACGGCCTGCTCAGCGTGCAACGCCGCGCCATGTCTCCACCCGGCAAGTGGCCAACCTGCACACCGCCGTCGAGAACCAGCACATGATCGGTCAAGCCAAACGCATCCTATGGAGCGGTGCCCGGATCCGTTCAGGTCGATAGTCCGGGCGAACGCCGGCCCGCCTGATCGTGATCCAGATCCGCCCGGCACCTGCCTTGCCGCCGATATCGGGTCGTCGGATAGCCCGGGGGCAGCGCGAGCGACTTCAGGCGGTGCGCTGGCACCCGTCGGGGTATATCGGACGCCGAAACCAGCACCTCGAAGAGGGTGCGGCGCGCAACTCAGCCAGATAGTCGGTGGTGCGACGGGACGCCCGAGCCTAGATGCTCGCTGTGGCGCAGGGAATCGGCAACGAGTTGGCTGACATGCTCGTTGGCGACGTACATAATCTAATTTCCCTCACGCCTGGTCGTGACGAGTCCAGCCATTCGCAATTTCGCCAGGTGCTGCGACACGGCACCGGGACGCTGACCACGGCGCACTCAAGCACCGGCCACCGGCAGCCGTCCACGCACCCGCACCGCACGGACACCCACACACCCGGCTGCCCGGCTGCCCGGCGGCGCAACAGCCCGCCTGCCAGTTAGATCGGTCACGCAGTCATCGCAATTAACGGGCTCATCGCAGAAGAGGGTGTGATTGTCTGAAGCCGCCGGTGTCGAGTAGGGCGCGGGTGATGTAGTTGGTGAGGTTTCGGAAGCCGAGTGCGGTGCCGCGTAGGTGTTCGAGGCGGCCGTTGAATCGCCTCGGTCGGCCGTTGCTGCTGCCCGGCCGGTCGAAGTAGGCGAGCACGTCGCCGGCGCGCTGGGTCAGGGTGCGGCCGAGGGTCCGCAGCTCGAGCAGCGCCGCCGGGACGCCGCGGCTGATCGAGGCGATGACGCCTTGCAGCTTCGTTTTTGCCGGGGCCCGGTCGGGGTCGCGGTAGGCCATCACGATTTGCTGGTAGATGCCCCACGTCGCTGCGACCCGGATGTGGGCGTCGTCGGCGAACACTGCCTCAAGCCGGGTCTGCTGGCGGTCGGTGAGCAGATCGACGCCGGTGCGCAGGACGCGCCGGATGCCGTAGAGCGGGTCACCGGCCCGACCGGCGGTGGCCGTGCAGGTCCTGCTGGACGCGTTGCCGGCACCGGTCGAGCGCGTCGCCGGCGAGGGCGACGACGTGAAACGGGTCCATCACCGCGGTCGCGTCGGGCAGGGCGTCGGCGGCGGTCTTGAACCCGGTGAACCCGTCCATCGCGACCACGTCGACGCCGTTTCGGAACGCCGGTGTCTGCTGCTCGAGCCAGCCGCGCAACGCCTGTTTTGAGCGGCCCTCGACCATGTCCAGCAGCCGCGCCGGGCTGGCTGTACACGAAGCTCGCCATCAGCCGCTGGGCGCGCAACCTCGGCACGCTACTGGCTGTCGGCGTGCCGATCATCCAGGCCCTGGAGGTGGTCGGCGGTACATCCGGCAACGCCGTGATCACCGAGGCGATGGAGGACGTGCGCGACACCGTCCGGCGCGACGGGCAGATGTCCGCGGCGCTGAAGTGGCACCCGCTGTTCCCGTCGATGGTCACGCAGATGATGGAGGTCGGCGAGGAAACCGGCCAGATCACCAACATGCTGGACAACTCGCCGACTACTACGACAGAGGTCGAGACGTCGACGGAGTCGCTCACCTCGGCGATGGAACCCCTGCTCGGGGTCATCCTCGGCGCAGTCATCGGCACGATGGTCGTCTGCCTCTACCTGCCGATGTCTACGATCTACCAGCACATCCAGAGCTGAGCTTCGGCAGTAACGATTCGCGTGGCCCCGCCCCGTGACGGCTCGACCGCTATTCGAGCCGCCGGCAGGCGGGCCACGCGCGCGCGTCCGGACGGCAACGCAGCAAGATCGTCCGGTTTTCGGCCGACTTTCGTGCTCGCTCGCTCAACCCATAATAACTAACGCCGATATAACCCGTAAGGATCAACATCGGCAACTTCCTCGCCGAGCCCGAAAGAGCCAAGGGGGCTCCATGCTCAACCGCTTGGTCCAGCTCCGCGAGGAGCGCGAAGAAGGCGACCGCGGCTTCACCCTGATCGAGCTGCTCGTGGTCGTCGTGATCATCGGCATCCTGATCGCGATCGCCATCCCGCTATACCTGAACTACAAGAAGGGCGCCAACGATAAGGCATCCGGGTCGGATCTGCGCGCTGCCGTGTCGACCCTCGAGTTGTGCGTTGCGGACACGAATACGTATCCGACGGGGATCGGCTCGGCGAGCGACGCGACGCCTTGGAATCTTACCGGATGCGCATCACGCAGCCTGAAGGCGAGTGACGGAACCTCGTTCGCGTACGCGGTCGACAACGCCGCCGCGCCGGCCAATTACGACGTCTACGCCTACAACAGCAAGGGCGCCGGCAAGGTGTGGTGCTACGCGAGCGCGTCCGGCGGTTCGGTCAAGGTCAGCGGCTTGTCTGCTTTGCCGACATCGCCGGCTTACGCCAGTGGGTGCCCAGTGAGCGACCCGACGCCGCCGGGCGGTGCGAGCACCACGTCAACCAGCACCGCCGCCAGCTCGAGCGCCGCCTCCACGGCTGCCAGCACAACTGCCACCAGCACAGCCGCCGCGCCCACGGCCGCCAGCACCAGCGCGGCTCCTACGGCCGCTAGCACCAGCGCCGCCCCCTCGGCGGCGAGCACCACTGCCGGCCGGGCCGCCGCCAGTACTACGGCAGGCGCGACCGCGGGAACTCAACGGGCCACCGTCAGCAACGCACAGATCGCGGTGCAGTCCTCCGCGTCGGTCGCTCCCTGACGTCGCCGATTGATTCGTCCGCCGGAAGGGACCTGCCGTGGCGATCCTCGTATCCGCCGTCGGGCTCCTCGGGCTCGCGGTCGGCTCGTTCCTCAACGTAGCCATCCACCGGGTGCCTTGTGGCGAGTCGGTGCTGCGGCCCCCGTCGCACTGCCCTGTGTGCAACATCCCAGTTTACGGTGTAGTGCCTGGCTCGTCGCTCACGGGGTAGGCGTCGAGGTCTTCCGATGATGGCAGTTCTCACGCTGCCTATCCGAAGACCTCGACGTATGTAAGAGCCTACTTTTTGCTGCCCCAATCTCGCTGCATTTTGTCTGCTGGATCGGTTGGTTCTGACCGTTACTGGTCAGCACGTCGGCAAGGACCGCACGGTGCTGGCTTGTCGGGTCGTGAAACCGGTGGACGTTGTCGACCGGTCGTGCTGGTGTGATCGTTGTGGCGCGCGGGGCGTCGCGCGTGACACCGTCGTTCGTCGGCTGGCGCACGTGCCGGTCGGGTGGCGGCCGACGATCCTGCATGTGACCGTGCGCCGCTACCGTTGCGGCGGCTGCGGGCACGTGTGGCGCCAAGACACCAGTTCGACTGCGGCTGCGCGGTCGCAGCTCACGACGCATGCGGTGTTGTGGGCGCTGCGGGCGGTGGTCATCGATCGGGTCGCGATCGCACGCGTCGCCCGCCTTGGCGCCGCCTGGCATACCGTCAACGACGCTGTCCTGGCTGCCGGTCGCAACCCTGATCGAGGACCCGCATCGCCTGCACGGGGTGCAGGTTCTCGGCGTCGACGAGCACTGCTGGCGTCACCCCCGCGCCGGGACCGGCCGACAGGAGCGGTTCGTGACGGTGGTCATCGACCTCACCCCGGTCCGTGATGGCACCGGCCCGGCCCGGCTGCTCGACATCGTCGAGGGCCGTTCCAAGCAGGTGTTCACGGCATGGCTGGCCGCGCAGAGCGCGGCGTTCCGAGCCGGGATCGAGACTGTCGCGATGGACGGGTTCACCGGGTTCAAGACCGCCGCAGCTGAAGCGATCCCTGACGCGACGGCGGTCATGGACCCGTTCCACGTTGTGGCCCTGGCCGGTGACGCTGTCGACGACCGGTGCCGACAGAAAGTGCGGCAGCACATCCACGGTCACCGAGGGCGCACCGGCGATCCGCTCTACGGCATCCGCCGGGTCCTGCGCACCGGTGCCGAGCTACTCACCGACCGCCAACACACCCGCCTGACCGCGGTATTCACCGACGACCAACACGCCCAGGTGCAGGCGACCTGGGGGATCTACCAGCGCATCGTGGGCGCCTACCGCAACCCCGACCGCACCGCAGGGAAAGCTGAACTGCAGTCGGTGATCGCAGCGATCGGCCGCGGCGTACCGACCGCCCTGACCGAGCTGATCACCCTGTGCCGCACCCTCAAACGCAGAGCTGCCGACATCCTGGCCTACTTCGACCGACCCGGCACCAGCAACGGACCCACCGAAGCGATCAACGGCCGCCTCGAACACCCTCCGCGGCACCGCCTTGGGCTTCCGCAACCTGACCAACTACATCACCCGAGCACTACTCAACACCGGCGGCTTCAGACCCCGACTACACCCTCTTCTGCGATGAGCCACTTAACGGTCCGACAGCGGCGTTCCAGGGCTGTTCGGCCCTTGGAGCTACGTCCCCCACCTCCCGAACATATGGACGATAATAGTTTCCTCTGTCAGATGGCACCTGGCAAGCCTGCCAACACCTTTGCTACCTGCTCCGACGTCAAGAAGCGGGCCCACATCCGGATTGTCAGCGGCGCTGGCGCCGGCGCCCGGGACACTCACGGCCGGCCCGGCCTGGCCCCTGGTCGGCCTGGGATCGGCCAACCGTCACCGACGACCAACCCAACCCCTCTACGAACCGGCATTTTCGCGCTGGTCGCCGGTTGCGGGCGATATCACGCTGGCCGCTCAGGTCTAGCGCGGGCGTGCCGATCATGGGGGGTCTCGAGGAGGACTATCGGTGTTTGATTCGCAGTCGCCAGCGGCCTGCCGACGCTGGCCCTGGACCGTCATCGCGGGCGTTCTAGCAGCGGTCTGGGTGGTCGGTTATGCGACGGCGACGGCCGCCACTCACAGCCATCCGGCTGCGCGTCAGTATCTTGGTGACATAATCTATTTGGCGCCCATCGCAGTGGCGGCGTTGACCAGCGTGGTCGCCGCTTTACAGACGACTGGACGCCGACGGCGCCTGTGGTGGCTCCTAGTGGCGTCAAACTTGTTGTGGCTGGGCGGGGACATCACGTGGGCCACCTACGCGTATGTGCTGCACCGTGAGGCACCGTTCCCGTCCGTCGCCGACGCACTTTACTTGGCCTCCTACGCGCTCGTGCCGGCCGCGGTGCTGGTCGGCTTCGGCGGCGCGAGCGTCCGTCGGCGGGTGCGCAGCGTGGTCGATGCTGTCGTCGTCAGCGTAGGTATCGGCGCCCCGAGTTGGCAGTTGCTCATTGCTCCGCAGGTGCGTTCGGGCTGGTCTTGGGCTACAGCGACTGGAATCGCTTACCCCCTGCTCGGGATAGTGATCGTCGTAACACTCGTCGCGGTCGGCCCAGCCGGGCACCGCCGCGTGCCAGTCTCGGTGTTGCTAGTCGGCGGGGCGTTCGCGCTTTCGGCCGTGACCGACGCTGGCTACACCTATCTCTCGTCGCTGAACACCTACGTGTCGGGCGACTGGCTCAATGTTGGCTGGCAAGCTGAAGCTGTTCTGCTCTGCGTGGCCGCCGTCTACGCGGCACAGCACGCCGAGAGCGATGGCGAGGTAGTTGACGCCACCCGAGACTTGACGATGGTGCCTGTCTTGGGTGGTGTGGGCTGCGCCGTAGCGCTCGTCGCGCTGCGTGGCGTTCAGGACGGCGCCGCACCGTGGGTGCTCGCGGTCGTCGGCATCACCGTCGGTGGCCTGGTCGCTCGCTTCGTGCTCGCGGTCGCCGATGCCCGGCGCGTCGCTGCCCGACTCGACGACGCTCTGCGTGAACAAGAGCGGCTGGCCGTAACCGATGGCTTGACGGGGCTCTACAACCGCCGTTTCGTCGAGGAGATGCTACGGCTGGAGGTCGACCGCACCCGCCGCGGCGGCGAGCGGCTATCACTGCTGATGATGGACCTGGACCACTTCAAGCAGGTAAACGACACGCACGGCCATCATGGCGGCGATACGGTTTTGATCGAGGTCGCCACCCGCCTGCGCGCAGCGGTACGTGACAGCGACGTCGTGGCCCGCTATGGCGGTGAGGAGTTCATGGTCGTCCTGCCACGAGCCGACTCCGAGGTTGGCGTCGAAATCGCCGAACGCTGCCGGCGGGCGTTGGCCGATGAGCCAGTCCGCCTTCATGACGGCACGCGCGTCCGAGTCACCGGCTCCTTCGGGATGGCCGCCCTACCTGACGATGCCGACGACGTCACCACGCTCATCCAGCGCGCCGACCGGGTGATGTACGCAGCAAAAACCGGCGGGCGCAACCGCGTGCTCAGCGCCGGGGACCTCGACGACGTCGCCTTGGCAGCGGCACCGGCGGCTCCCTCGCCGCTGCAGTCACTCGAACAACTAGCCGACGCGGTCGACCGCCGCATCGGCGCCGAGAAACACAGCGCAGCGATGGCTCGCTGGGCCGGGGTGCTCGCCGACGCGCTTGGCTTCGACGCCGCGTCCCGTCAACTCGTCATCACCGCAGCGCGCCTGCGCGACATCGGCAAGGTAGTCGTCGACGACAACCCGCTCGCCACACCAGGGACGCTCAACAGCGACGAGTGGACACTCAGCCGCACCCACCCCGACGCCGGCGCCGACCTCGTCCTGGGTCTGACGGGAGACCACCTCCTCGCCTCAGTAATCCGAGCGCATCACGAGCGCCTCGATGGCACCGGCTACCCGCTCGGCCTCGCCGGCCAAGCGATCCCGCGCGTCACCCGGCTGGTCAGCGTTCTCGACGTATGGGCCGAAGTCACCGCCGACCGCAGCCACGCCGCCGCCCAGCCCGTCGAGCAGGCGCGCGCCGAACTGCGCCGACCGCGCGGCACCCAACTCGACGGCGAGTTCGTCGACGCCTTCCTCGATCTGCAGGCACGCGGCCTGGTCGGACAACCGCACCCACCGCAGCGCAGCGAACCCGATAGCGCCACTGTTTCGGCTGCCGCAGATCGAGCCGAACCAGGCGAAGGAAACAACATCTGGGCTGCAGACTCATCGCTGTCGACCAACCTGCCCGCTGGCTGATCCGGACGATGTAGCCCTGCTGTTGGCGTGGAAGCCGGCCGTCGCCGCGGCCATCGACGGTCTGTCCTACCTGGCAAATCCGGCCGAGGCGATGCGCGCCAGTACGACGCCGCGACGTTGCTGGCGTTGAAGCATGCAGCGCGCCCTACGCAAGTACAGCCGCCCGATCGAAGAAGATGCGCTGGGTGGTCTAGCGGCAGAACTGCAGCGCACGCGCACGGCTGTCGAGGAAGCCGACGATATTATGAGGATCTACCAAGCCTCGGTTGTCACCGTGCAGCGACACGACCGACGCCGCGATGTTGACCTGCTTCATATCGTTGGGCCACACAATCTCATGACCCGCGTCGTTCCGGCCGGCAGAACTCCGCCCCGTCCTTGAACAGCGGGAAGCTCCGCAGCTGCCCAGCCCACTCGTAGATGTATTGAAAGATGTGCCCGTGGACCGCTTGAAGATAGACCAGGTCGAACCCAAGGTCGGTCCTCGAGCAGCACCGTTCCAGCGTAGTCCGGCAGCTGCGATACGCTCGAACATGTGGCCGATAATTTATATTATGACAACCGGCACGCACAAGAACCGTCAAGCGCGCAGCTGCGCCCAATCCGCGGCGCGCGCTTCGACGACGCCGGCAAGCGAGCGACTGCCAGGGCTCGCAACCTGGTTGGGACGACTAATTCGCGACTATCTGGATAAGCAGATCGAGCAGCACGACTGGGATGAAGCTCGGAAAGTCTGCTGCCGCGAGCTCAACGACCTTCTCCTTAAGTCCGCCCCTGTAGGCTTTTAGTGGCGGAAAATGAGTCGTCAGAGCTTCCTCTAGCTGATGACCCTGAGTTTCAAGGAACTCCACAGGTATCGACAAGTGGAACCCGCCGACGTACCCACATTGGATGCTAATGCCAGCGAACCCGAGTTCCACCGCGAGCCAGTTGACTAACCCCTGCCCATCCTTCGGCTCAATCTGAAAGTGCCGAGTCGCGGCCGGCAACCCTAGGGTTTCGGACGCGACATGGCCTTCGCGCAGCAGGAAAACTGTGACAAGCAATGGATCAAGGATCAAATTCTCAATGGAGTAACGGTCTGCAATGAAATGAATATTGTCGCCAGCGCCTGAACGCTTATCCCGATCGATTACGCCGTGGACAGTCGAGACTCCAGAGGCACGCAGCTCCCCGACTAGTCGCTTGACCGCATCGCAACCGCCACCCTTATCCCGTTTCCCGGCAGCGATGAATTCGATTGACCGGTCGAGCGACAATTTCGGCTTTAGAAGCGTATACAACTCCTGATAAACCGATTGGTCGTACTCGCTCTCAACGAACACCTGACGCCGGTTCTCGAGCTTGACACTGAGCGAGGAAATCCCGACTGTCAGATAGTTCAAAGCCTCGTCCGCGGTGGCCTTAGATAGCCGCGGGGTGGCGCGGCTCATCACAAACAACGACGCCTCGGGAGCTAGAGCGACCGTCGTCGCGGAGTGCGTCGACATCAGGACCCGCACGCCATACTGCTTAACGAAAATTTCTTCGAGCACCGTCAACATGCTTTTGGACATTGACGGATGCAGACTCGCGTCAGGCTCGTCCAGCAGTAGCAGCTTAGGAAACTCGACCGAACTGTTCTGACTCGTGCCCGTGTGGAGACTCGTCGCCAGCGCCAACAAAACCCGCTCCCCTGACGACAGTTCGCTCGGTCGGATCTGTGCTCCGTGCTCATCGCGGAGGAACACTTCGTAATTGATATTCTCCATACCGTCAGGGGGGGATTCGAACCGATACGTCGTGAGACCGACTACCTTCAGGATTGTGTTCAACAACGCCCATGGCGCTTCGCCGTAACTTTCGACGAACTCCCCAGCTGTGAGCGACGGCGTACCCCCGCGTTGACTATAGGTGTAGCCAGCGACCTGGTTGACAAAGTCGCGTTGCGAGTAGGTCAAGAAAAGTTCTACAAGTGACTGTTCGAATGGACTACGAATGCCTTTCGTAAGCGGTGCATAGCGTGTGTAATCGCTAGCAGTCATCTCAATTAGCGATTTGCCGGACCTCTTGACCATGCGTTCGAGCGCCGGCTCGGAGATCGACCTGGAGCCGACAGCTGTCGAACGCACCCACGCCTCTTGCGCGAGACTGTTGCCGCTGGTCGCCACAGGTGCTTGCTGCTTCCACGACTGGACGTTGTTGAATAGATCGGCCCAGGGCTCTCGAACCGACGATGGCTGCACGGCTGCTTCTGCAGTTGCGACTAGCTGCCCAGGAGAGAACAGTCGCACTGCGGGCGGCTGAAGAGCGCCCAAGTCGTCAACGACCAACGCGCCCAAACTTAGGCCTTCGAGGAGGTTAGACTTCCCGGACCCGTTTGGCCCTGTGAGGACGACAAACTCGGGCAGTTCCACACCTTGTACCGAGCCATTTTTGATGGATCGGTGTTCGCGGACATACAAGAGCTGCATCGCGCGAGGTTACAACCCCTTGCCCGCTACGACTCGAGCCCTGGCTTCGACCCGTCGGTGACGTTTAGCCGCGTCGACGGATCGAATGCCTCCTCACAGTCAACGTGGCGCGCGACCCTCGGACAGCTATATGTGACTGCATGTCGGTGCCACCTTCAGTTCGGTTGCTCCCCCTCGGTCGCCCCTAGTCGGCGTTCTGAGCGCTACTCTCCCGCGCGTCAATTTGCAGGCAACGTCGGTTCTCTAGAGGAAAGATAAAAGAGATTATATTTCCTCCATGACGTCCATGGCGGTGGTGCCCGCGACGGTCGCATGGTCCGGCGGTGTTCCCGCTCCGGCCGTGTCGGCGGCGTCCGCCGTCTCTCGGCTGCCCGGTGCCGACATTGACGATCCGTTCGAGCGGCTCGCCGTCGCGTTCCTCGTCGGCTACGTCGGCAACTCCGCCACCGCCTACCTCACCGACCTCAAAGCCTGGGCGTCGTTCTGCTCGAGCGCCGGCGTGCACCCATTCGACGCCCGCCGCCACCACGTCGACGCCTGGGTCCGACTCATGCAAACCGAGCCACTCCCCCACACCGGCCGACCCCTGGCCGCGGCCTCGATCGCCCGCCGGCTGTCGTGCGTGTCGAAGTTCTACGACTACGGCATCGGCGTCGACGTGCTCACCTTCTCCCCCGTCTCCCACGTCAAACGCCCCCGCGTGCCGAGGGACTCCACCACCACCGGCCTGGCCTACGACGAAGTCACCCGACTGCTCGACGCCGCCGACGCCGACTCCCCCCGCGCCGCCGCCCTGATCACCCTGCTCACCTACAACGGCCTACGCATCGACGAAGCCCTCTCGGCCAACGTCGGCGACTACACCCACAACTTTGGCCACCGCGTTCTACGGATCACCCGCAAAGGCGGCGACATCGCCGCCGCACCACTCAACCCGATCACCGTCCACGCCCTGGATGCCTACCTCGCCGACGACCACCCACCGACTGGGCCGCTGTTCCTCAACAGCGCCGGCACCGAGCGACTCCCCTACATCGGCGCCTACAAACTCATCCGCCGCCTCGCCCGCACCGCCCACATCCCCGCCGCCGACCGGATCAGCCCACACAGCCTGCGCCACACCTTCGTCACCGAAGCCCGCGCCGCCCACGTCCCCCTCGAAGACATCCAAGAAGCCATGGGCCACGCCGACCCCCGCACCACCCGCCGCTACGACCGCTCCAAACCCAACCTCGACCGACACCCCACCTACGCCCTGGCCGCAGCGCTACGCCACCACCGCCCCGACCATGACCAGTAGCCACTCCCGCTCCCCCGCGCTCCGGGCCGATCGGGAACACGACGGTGGAGCACGGTGACCCGGCACGTCTTCGCTGACGAGACCAAGGACCGTGACTACCTGCTCATTGCCAGCGTCCACGCCTCCGGCGACCTCGACGCGCTGCGCAAGCTGATCCGCGGACTCGTCCTGCCCGGGCAGTACCGGGTGCACATGAAGAAGGAGAACGACTCCCGCAAACGGCTCATCGCCGCAGCCATCGTCGACGCCGGCGTCACCGCCACCGTGTACGACGCCGGCCGACACCGTGCCCAGCTCGACGCCCGTGCCGCCTGCCTGACCGCCATCGTGGCCGACGCAACCCTCGAAAACACGTTGCTCATCCTCGAGCAGGACGACTCCCTACTCGACTGGGACCGCCGACAGCTCTACACACTCACTCGCGCCGCTGGACTGCCCGGAATGCGCTACGAACACCGCCGCGCCGCCACCGAACCGTTACTGGCCATCCCCGACGCCATCGCCTGGTGCTGGGCCAAAGGAGGTCACTGGCGCCGACGCATCCAACCCGCTGTGACCACGATGCAGCGTGTCTGAGCGGCTCCGGAAAGCGCAAAACCCGGCTCACCAACCGTCCGGATGGCTGCCGGGCTCACTTCCTGGCGGCTACTGCCACCGGCACTGCTCAGAGTACCGCAAAAGGAGGTCGGCCCACCAAGTCATTCGCAGCATTCCAGTCGTTCACCGCTTGGCCAGCTAGATCGCGATGTAACAGCACGCTGCCAGACTGGCGTCATGAACGACGACATGCAGACGGTGCTCCGCTACCTTGCCGAGCGGCTCCAGTCGTCGGCAGCCCGCCGCGTCGACACCCCGTTCGACGTCGGCGCTGATATGCCCTTTGAGGCTCGCGTTGCGCCCGCACTTCGAAGGTTGGCCAAGGCAACGCCCCCTTACATTGAGGGCATCAAGGTAGCCGAGGCCGATTACCCAGTTGTTATTACTGATCTGACGGAGCGCGGCTGGGAGGTGGCCGAAGCCACCGGTGACCGGCTCGATGCTGCGCCTGGCGCTCCGGCCGCTAAGTCGGTGACATCTGCTACGTCGGCCAGCGGAGTCTAGTTTCAGGTGGCGTTATCGTTCGCCGGCGAGCAGCGACCTTACGTAGACCGCGTGGCCGTCGCCCTGACAACCCTCGGAATCAAACACTTCTATGATCTCGATCATCAAGTGACCTTGTGGGGGACAAACCAGGGCGAAACGCTGCAGCGCATCTACTTACAGGATTCCTCTTCGGTGATTATGTTCATCTCCAAGGAGTACGCGGAAAAGGCATGGCCCATCGCAGAACGGAGGGCCACCTTGACTCGGGCCATCCGCGAGCGGCGAGAATACGTGCTCCCGGTTCGCTTCGACGACACGGTTCTGCCGGGACTGGACCCAGACCTGGGCTACCTCAGGGCCAGCGACTACTCCCCCGAACGACTCGCTACCGCCATCGCCGAGAAATTAGTTCACCTGGGCATCACCGTCCCTGCCAACCAAGGCGCGACGCTTGGCTGGGCACAAGAAGCAGAGGGACGGCAGACAGCGGATTTCAACGTCACCGTCACCGATGACACTGAAACCCCGTTCGTCTCGGTCGACGTTGTGGCGGTAGCAGCCAACGGGACCTACGTCCAAGGGAGCACCAACGACGCCGGCGTAGCAAAGATAAGGCTCCCGGCACGGCGGCTAGTCACCGTCTTCGCCGCGCACTCAGGCGCAGCGCCAGCATTGATGCTCGACCACGATGCGAGTAACGATCTACGAATTACCTTGCCCCGAACGCCGGGCGTCGGCGGAGTCATTTTCACGTCCGGTACAGGTCAAATACCCGGTTTGATTGGAAGACTTGACCCCATACGGGATCCACAGGACCGTTATTACTTGTATGCCGACAACATCAGCATTAACGAAGACGCTCATCAACCGCACCACTTCACCGTCGGCGTACCGCTAGCGTTGGAAGACGCGTCCGGACAGAGGATGGTGGTCACCGTCCTCGCGGTTATCGGCCGCACCAGCCTCTTACGTTACGAGCGCTGACACCTCGCGCTGGTAGTCGGCCGGCTGTACCGCAAGTAGTCGCCCCTGAGCCCGAATGAGGCGACATTGTGCACCTTGGTTCTGGGAAGCCGCTACTGGCGTGTCGCGCGTCCAGTAGGCGCTGTGATCAACGCGTCTCGTATCCAAGGAACTGAGACGCGTGTTCGGCGAAGGTGCCTTCGACGATGCGCTTGTTTGGCGCTGCTTGGTCACGCTTGTGTGAGCGTCAGCGCAGGAAGCGCCAGCGCCGTGGTGGCCAGGCGATAATAAAGGCTTTGCCGATCACTCGGTACTTCGGCACGGTGCTGGACCGCCCCTCACACTCCCTGTCCGGCGGGGGTGGCGCACTGATTTCCTGCGACGCAGTGGTACCGGCTGTCGGCGGAGTCTGTCCGGTGATCCCCCATCACCCAGAGCCGCCCCTACGGCACGGTGACCGGCCCGAACGGCGTCTCAGTGCCGTCGAAGTCGGTCAGGTCGGTGTAGGGCTCAGTCAGCGAGCGGAACGGGCCGCCCGGCCCGTTGTAGCTGACCTGGGACCCGTCCTTGCGCGTCGCAGCATTGATCGACTCACCGCTCACGGCGATCACCCATTTGACTAGAATTTCCCGATCGGGGTGGGATTACGCCGACGAGTTGCCCGAACCGACGTAATCCAGTGGGCCACCACTCGACTTCCCAGCCCCGCCGATGCGGCGGTTTACTCGATGATGAACGTCGTGGCGTACGGTGCGACGACGGTGCCGGAGTTGTCGACGTACCGTGCGCATGTGGAAATCGTGTTGTTGTACCAGTGGTACCGCTGAATGGTCTGGCTGTAGCGGCGGAACCCGAAGGCGACCGTACGAGTCGAGTAGCCCGGGACCGGCACATCCACGCCGAAGCTGGCGCTCATGGTGGCCGACGTCTCCAACGTGACGCTCGCCGACGCCGATGCACTGGCTTTCGCGAACACCCAGAAGCCACCCTCGACCGAGCCCGAGATCGACGCCGTGAAGCTGCGAGTCGACGTGTGTGACGAGCCGACCGTGACGTGCAACGTCGCTGTCCCGCTGTGCTTGTTTACTGCTTGCGCCACGCCGACCTGAGTGAAAGACCCGCTGTGGCTGGTGACCCGGTAATACTCCCCCGTATCACAAATGACGTGTGCGGATGCGGCTGGGATGCCGGCAGCTAAACTGCTCGCAAGCGCGGCCGAACCGACGAGAGCCGACGTCAAACGGGTAACGCGCATGCAGGGCCTCCACAGGCTCGAGCGAAAGAGAGTTGCATGAAGGTAGCAGCCTCTGACCGAAGACCACAACCAACGCATCCACCTGAGCAAACGCCCGAACATGTGGCCGATATCCGACCTATGGCAAGCGTTGCCTGAGGCGCACGCTGAACACCCCGTCCTTTGAAGTTGTCGCGTCGCGCGCCGCACAAGGGCATCTCGCTGCTGGGACACGTGCACCCACCATGGCCATTGGTGGATCGACGCTTGAGCGTCTCAGCTCACGATAAAGGCTTTGGTGTATGGCGCGATGACCCAGCCCTGGTTCATCACGTGGATGCCACAGCTCGTCCCGCTCGTGTCGTAGAGGTAATACTTCTGGATGTACTGGTTGTACCGGCGGAAGCCGAACTGGATCTCGCGCGTGGAATGCGCGGGCACGGTCGCGGTGTAGGTGTAGGACATGGTCATCGACGTCTGAAGTGTCTTGCTGGCCGACGCCGATGCACTCGCCTTCGCGAACACCCAGAAGCCGCCCTCAACTGAGCCTGTGATCGACGGTGTTGATGAACGGCATTCCCGTACGCCGTAGCCGTACGCCCACGGGCTTTGCGATGCTTCCACCGTGTCGACATAGTGCACCGCACGTGCGGTAACACGCCTGACGCACCGCTGCCCGGCACACCGCTCAGGGTGCGTTCCGGACCTGGTGCACAACGATCGGCCCTACCGCGCGCCGAACAGCGCCCGGCCCTGACGTCGCGTCAGCGTCGAAGGTGACCTGACCGTATGGCGCGCACTCGAACGCGACGGGCTTGAGTGTGTCAAGTTTGGGTGGCCCCGGGGTGCTTAGGTTGGTTGGCTCCAGGCGTTTGGGTGTTCAAGCCGGTTTCGTGCAACCTTTTGTCCGCGCAGGGCGGTCTAGGGTGGCGACGACGTTATAGGAGCTGGCTATGGTCGCTGCCCACCGATTGTTGCTTGTGCCTTCGCTGATCCTGGCCGTGGTTGTGCCGGCCGCGGACTACTCGCATGGGCCTCACTCTGAGCCGGCCGGCGGCGGTGTGCTGCGCGTGTCGGCTCCTGAACAGCCAATCAGCCATACCGGTGTCGGGGCTACGGTGTCGGCCCCACCCGCTCACGCGAGACCGGTGTGGACGCAGTCAGGGGTAGTGAAGCTGATTGCGGGCGATGATTTCGCGCAGACCGTGTCAGGCGGGTCGAGCCCGTCGACGATCAGCCTGGTGATGTACGAGAACGCGTTCGGTGTGATGCACCCAGGTGCATCTGATACGCCCAGCGTGCCCCGCCAGTTGGCATGGTTGGTCACCTCCACGGGCGCGCCGTCCCGCCAACTCGCCCTGGGCGGCCCCTTGTCGGCCGGCCGCGAGACGTCTGCGGCAACGCGTCTTTTTGTTCGGCCGCTGTCAGTGTGCACGTCCTATGTGGCGATCAGTGCGTCATCGGGCACGGACCTCGACGGATTCTCCATGTGCAATCCGGTCAAGTAAGGAGAACGAAAACGGGTTTACGCGGTGAGCTGTTGGCGGGTGTGGGTCATCCGGTAGGACTGGCTGCCGGTTTCGACGCTTCTATGGTTGTCAAGGAGTTCGAGCCATGAGCTTGTATCCCTTGGGCAGGGCGCGAACGAATTGCGCCAGGTCGTCGTGGCCGCCTACGACAACGCGACCGAATTCGAGCGGTACCAGCACCAAGTTCAGCGCGACTGAGGTTGACGGAAGCCGATGGCCGCGGACAGGTCAGCGGTACGCATCAGCAGCGCGATGACGAGCCTAGTGCGTCGGGGAGACCGGTAGCCGCTGCCAGGACGCCGAGGGCCCAGCCGGGTCCGCGCCGGGATCGCCGCCGTGCGGGAGCACTGGTCAGCCGGAACTGGCGTTCCGGCTCCCAACGGGGGGGAAGCCGGAACTTAACGATCATCTTAGACCGGTGCTGCAAGAGCCAACGGCGACCGCGTCGTTTCATAAAAGCACGCTGTGCGCATCAACGGTTCGGCACCTGGGATGAGTTTGGTGAGCACCGAGGTCGGGTTGCCATATCGGGAACGTTCCCGGTAGTGTTCCCTGTCAAGCGCACAGCGGGAATGTGACAGCTGTGTAGCTTGCAGGCCTGTCAACAGGCGGCGATACGGGGGGAACCGGGCGTCAGTCCGATCCGCGCCACCACCAGCGGACCTGCGCACCACGGTGGAAGAAACGGCGTGCACGGCCACCTTGCCGTGCACGCCGCACACCCCCAGGTCGCGCGGTGCACACACGATGCCGGTTGCGGGCGCCATTGTTTGGGGACGCTCAGCGCAGGGTCGGCTGGTACTGCGGGGATCAGCACCCGGAGACGTCGGTTCAGTACTGCGGTGCCGCGATGGGAACGACGTTGCTGCCGCCGGTGACCAGGAGTTCGTCACGTTCGGTCGGCGACAGGCCGCCCCAGACGCCGTAGGGCTCGCCTACCGACAGCGCCCAGCCCAGGCATTCACGGCGTACGGGGCAGTCGCTGCAGATCCGCTTGGCCTGCTCCTCGCGCCGCCGGCGGGAGCGTCCGCGCTCGTTTTCGGGGTGGAAAAACGTCGCCGCGTCCATACCTCGGCAGGCAGCTCGAACCTGCCAATCCCAGCTGTCGGACACAAGGGCGGGGAGTTGGGCGCGATCGTTCATGGGATGCACCGTGTTTCGACTCGGAGTGGGGGACTCGCGTGTCAAGAGGTTCGTGACTCACCTCCGCCACACCTACGAGATCGGCTCGGCGATGACGAACTTGAGCGCGCTGCAGCTGCCAGCTGGCTGCCGCAGCGGGCTACGGTCTGGAGATGGCGCGCTAGACCCCACTGAAGCCGTCATCGCTGCATCTGGGCAATGCCCGGCGCGCTGGAACAGAGTCGATTACAGGTCGTGCCCGCACCACCGGACGACCTGCTGCGCGCAGTGGACACACCGACTCACGGACCTACGAGCCTGCAACAGAGAAGTCCCCGCTTCTCGAGGGAGGAAGCCGGAACGACTGATCATGGCGGATCGGGCGGCCGCGGTTCCACCGACGCCGCGCCATTCGCGCCGGTTGTCAAGCCTGTGTATTCCACTGTTTTGGGCACCATATTGTGGATAACGGGTTGCCGCCGCGCCCGCGGTTTCCGGCGTTCGTGGCGGGTTCCGGCCGTCGGCGGCTGCTAGCGTCGAACCGTTCTCGGCAGCTATGAGTCGCTCGCCCCCCGCAAGGGGACGTACCAGCTGCAGAGGTAGCAGGTACTGCAGACGCGACGCCGCGGACGGTGGCAGCGTGTCTTGGTTGGGGGACCGGGCACGCTGTCCCCACCACCGCTGACTGTCTCGGTCCACAGCCTCTGCGCCGGGCAGACCGCGCCGGCTAATGGGCGCGGGCCGTGCTGGGCAGCGGGCTAGGACCGCGGGCGTTCTCCGCCCGCTAGATCACAGCACGCAGTCAGCCTTGACCGCGATCTATCGGGCAGCTTCGCACCGGTAAACCGCTGGGCCGTTCGCCCCGACGGCGTGTCCGCGTGTCCGCGTGCCTCTGCGCACGAGTTAGGCACCCGTACCGGCGTGACAAGCGTGTAGAGCCGGAACCCTCCCTCGCCGGTTGTCGTGGGCAGAGCCGCTGGTGTCGGCGGCCTCGAGACCGCGGCGGTACGAACCGGCACGCTGGACAGGACCGAAGCCGGCTCGACACAGGTGGTGGCCTGCTCGCTGCGACGCGGCGCGGGCTCTTCACCGTCGTGACGGTCGTCGTTGTCCTGACGGGCCGTCATGGTCATGATCGCGGGCGTCACGGCGGCGGGCGGCCCGCACGCCGCGAACGCTGATCACACCCAAACGTCCCAACGCCTGTGCTGCGAGGAACCGAAAATTGGCGTTCCGGCCTCCCACGGGGAAGAAGCGCGGAACGCAGTAATCATCTCAGACCGGTGACAAAAAAGGGCCGGCGCCGACCGTACGTTCCCACGCCCTGTGCAAGGCCACTGAACTGCTTACGGCCCGCACGGCTGGAGCCGCAACCGCCTGGACCAGCTGTCCGTGCACCGCCGCCGACGGTGCACCCAGGCGTTCAGCGCTTAGGGACGTTCCAGTGGTGGACGGTGGCGACTGTCGGCGGGAGCACGGCGGTGCGCGCCGTTAGAAGGAATCACCTGACTGCCCGAAAATTGTGGGGGCAGCGCCACAGTGGTATCCCAGGCGCTGCCCCAGCCGGTTTCAGCTTTCAGTACCTGCTACCCCCGTAGCCGAACGCAGCCCCCGTATAGCAAGGCGTGCGACTCATAGGTCCTGCCGACCAACGTGGACCGACGCTAGCCCTCCCCCGCTCCAGAGATCAAACCGCCGAGCCCACCTCCTATTCACACCAATAACGCCGCATAACCAGAGCGTTCACAGTTTTGTACTGACATTGTGGATCATCACCCGACTGAAATCCACGATTTCGCTGGCGCGTACGGCCCGCACACCTATGCTGGAGAAGTCCTGGCTTCCTCCCCCCGTGGGAAGCCGGGATATTTCATGTGACCCACGTCACGCCACTATTTGGGCGGTTGGACCTGGATGACTATCTCGACTCTGAGCACACTGTGCGGACAGTCGACGCTGGGTCGAACGCGCGAACTGACTCGGAGCATCGCGATTCTTGCTAGCGTTGGCAGCGACCTGCGCGCGGCGTAATGGGACCCGCACTTCCACCGACGCCGCGGTGTCTAGACCCTTAAGCACGCACGGAGCCGCCGCACGCGAGAACAGCCGCTTTCGCCTCCGTGCTGGCGAGATCGGCGTCCGCGCAAGTAGCGCGCAGACCCTGAGGTGCAGTTCATGGTCCGGTGGAGGCGAGGACGGCCGCGGCGGCGGCGGCCACGGTGATCCCGGCAGCAGCGGCGTGCCCGGTGAGCGCGTCGGGGATGTGGCCGAATGCATCGCCGCGGCCGATGAGCACACCGATCGCCTCGTTGATGATCGACAGCTCACCCACCTCACCTCACCCGGGGCATCTCCGCTGCCTGAAGAACTACCTCGCCCGCCACCTCTGGCGCGCCATGGAACACCACGAGCCAGCAGCGGCCCCCGCCAAACCCAGCCACCCAGCCCGCTGTTCCCGCCTGAACGACGTCATCACCGTCCCGAGACACCAAAAACCTTGACAACGACCTATAGGAGCGTCCTTTTGTGACTGCCGCGGCGGACTCGAACCCTCGGGTTGTGGAGCCGCCACGCCGGTCTCGCCAGATCGGTTTTGCAGGGCAGGCTGAGGATGGCTACGCCGCGTGGTGGCCGCGAAGTCGAATCGGTTGATCTGATGGTCAGCGACTGGGTTCGGCTTTGCCGGCGAGTAGTTGGCGGATTTCGTGAGCGATTTGGAGGTCCTCTCTGGCGGTGATCACTAGCCCGGATCTTTCACGGGCCTTCGGTTGAGCGGTGCCGCGGCGATGTCGGC
>CAXSBR010000031.1:0-26307 GCA_964236495.1 uncultured Jatrophihabitantaceae bacterium | reverse complement strand
CTGTCTACGGGCTCCGGGCCTCGCTCCTCCGTCGCTCGATCCTCACCCGCGGAGCGCCTGGCTTATTTGCGCTTGTTCTGGCAATAGACTCCGGTGTCACGCCAGCCGCTTCGAACTGGTGCCTACCGCATCGCTCGTCGAGCACGGTTCACGTCAGGGAGAACACGCTGAGGCCGTCGTCATCGGTTCGCACAGACCTACGCGCGTGGGCCGGCCGCCGCATCCTGTCCGCAACGGTTCGCCGACGGTCGGGCTCTGCGGGCGCGGCGCCCGGGCTGGCCGGCGTGTCGGTGCTGCCGCGGAAGGTCACGATGCCGTTGCGGCGCATCGAGCTCGACCCGCTGCCCGCGCTGGCAACCAAGCGCACGCACGACCCGGTGAGCAAGCTGAGCCGGGTCCTGGGCATGAACGTGTGGCTCGTCAGCGGATACGAACAGGCCCGCGCTGTACTCAGCGACCGGGACAATTACAGCACCGACATCCGTTCGCTTCTCGGCGGCAACGGCGACGGTGACGCGGCCATCGGCGGGTTGGGATTCACCGACCCGCCCGATCACACCCGGCTGCGAACCATGCTGGTTCCCGAGTTTACCGGCAAGCGGCTCGCCGCTCTACAGCCGATGATCGAGCGGATCGTCGAACACCAGCTCGACGTACTCGAGGCCGGCGGAGACGTCGTGGACTTCGTGGCCGAGTTCTCCTTTCCGATTCCGTTTCTTGTCATCTGCGAGCTGCTCGGGTTGCCCGCCGAGGACCGCGAGCGGTTCCGCCTGCTCGGACACGCCCGCTTCGATGTCACCGGCGGTGGCGCGGGCACCTTCGGCGCCATGTCGGAATCGCGCGAGTTCCTGATCGAGGCGGTTCGAGCACAGCGCGAGAATCCCGGCGAGGGAATGCTCGGCTCGATTTTGAACAAGCACGGCGACGACATCGACGACAATGAGTTGGCCGGCCTGGCCGACGGCGTGTTCACCGGGGGCTACGAGACCTCGGCCAGCATGCTCGCGCTGGGCATGCTCACCTTGCTGCGCGATCCGGAAACGCGGCGCTTGATCCGCGACGACGACACCGCCGTCGACCGCGTCGTCAGCGAACTGCTGCGCTACCTCAGCGTCGTCCAGATCTCCTTTCCGCGCTTCGCCCGCACCGATTTGGACCTGTTCGGGCGCCGGATCAAAGCCGGCGACGTCGTCGTCTGCTCGCTGAGCGGTGCCAACCGTGACGACGCGTTCGGAACCGACGCCGACACCTTCAACCCGCATCGCGGCGAGCGCGCCCATCTGGCGTTCGGGCACGGATTTCACCGCTGCATCGGCTCGGAGCTGGCCCGTCTCGAACTGCGGGTGGCATTCCGCGCGCTTGCCCGCCGCTTCCCTGACATGGAGTTGGCCGTCGATCCCGGCGAGCTGAAGTTCCGGGAACTGTCCATCGTGTACGGCGTGGAGTCCCTGCCCGTGCGGCTGCGTGGCGCAGCGCAACGTACGACGACAGCGCAGGCATGAGAACCGGGCAGCCATGAGAACCGGGCACCTGTGAGCAGCGGCCAGCTATGAGGATCGTGCATGCCGCCGACTCGTTCGCACCTGACATCGGGGGCATCGAGCGCCAGGTGGAGGCCTTGGCGCTGCATCAGCAGGCCGACGGCCACGACGTCACCGTGATCACTGCGGTGCACGACTCGATCGACCTGCCGTTGGACGTCGTGCGAGCGCGCGCCGGACGGTGGATGACAGTGGCGTTGCCGTGGATCAATTACCGGATGGTCGCCGCCGCGCTGGACCGTGCACCGGTGGACGTCGTGCACGCCCACTTCACCGTCGTCTCCCCGCTGGCGATCTACGTGGTCCGCGCGGCCAGCCGGCGGGGCATTCCGGTCGCCGTCACCGTCCACTCGCTGTGGTGGAAGATCGCCATCGCCACCCGGGTCTCCACGCTGCCCTTCGGCTGGGGCCGGATGCGCGCCGCCTGGTCGGCGGTGTCGAGCGTTGCAGCCGGGCATGTACGGCGAACCTTGCCGCGCTTCGGTCCGGTGTCGGTGGTGCCCAACCTGGTGGACACGCAGTGGTGGCAGCCCGGTCCGACGGTGCGCGAGACCGGTGACGGTCGGGCCGGCTCCGCTCAGTTCCGGTTGGTGCTGGTGGGTCGGCTGAAGAAGCGCAAGCACGTCGACGAGTTCCTCGACGTGCTGGGGCAGGTGCGCGCACGGGTTCCGGCCGACACGTGCGTCCGGGTCAGTGTCGTGGGCCAGGGTCCGCGTCGCGACGACCTGTTGGCCCAGATCGACCGGCTCGGCCTTGGCGACTGGGTGACCTTGCTGGGCCACCGCGAGCCGGCCGAGATCCGCGCCTTGCTGCACGACTCGGACCTGTTCGTCGCTTCGTCACGTCAGGAATCGTTCGGCATCGCCGCCCTCGAGGCGCGCGCGGCCGGGCTGCCCGTGCTGGGCTACCGCGGCAACGGGCTGGTTGACTTCATCGAAGACGGCGTCGAGGGCGTCTTGGTCGCCGACGGTGCCGAGATGGCCGACGCGCTGACTGCGCTGTTCACCCAGCCCGGTGAGTTGGACCGGCTGCGCAAGACCACCACCACCTTTCCACCTTCAGTCACCGTCGAGCATGCGGTCGACTCGGTGTACCGGCTGTACCGGCGCGCCCAGGCAATGCACGGCCGCTGAGCTTCTGTCTGCCTCACGATTTGACACTGAGCGGTACAACGACGGCGTCAGGTCCGTTCGTTGTGCCGCTATGCGGTGGTGACGCCCAACCGTCCTCGCCGATCCAGTGCTCTTACCAGCCGGTGGTGCCGGGGCCGCCCTTGAACGGGCCGACGACGTCGTCGGTGATCCAGCCGGCGTAAAAGCCGCCTTCCTGCGGGCGGACGCGTTCGTCGTCGACGGTGCAGTCCAGTCGCGCGGGGGAAAACGCGAGGTAACCGGTGATGCGTTCGAAACCCGCGCTGGGCTGTTCGTAGGACCAGGCGACCGCCGGGATGACTCGACCGTCGACGGTGAGGTCCCAGTACGTCGCCGCACCCTTCCATTCACAGATTGTCGATCGTGCATCCGAGCGGGCCAGCATGCCGGGCGTCACGTCGGCCGGTGGCAGGTACCAGGTCGGCGGATGGCTGGTTTCGAGTACTCGCCAGGCCGACCGGCTGTCGGCTACCAGAACGGTTGCTGCGCTGACGACGCTGACGACGACGTGGCGCGCCGAGGCCAGGCAGGCGGGTGGACGCGGGTAGTCCCAGACAGATTCCTGTTCAGGCCCAGGAGTGATTCGGCGTGCGCGCATGCACTCCATGGTGCGCTGCCGGCGCGGGCGGGCAAGCTGGACCGATGACGGCAACCGGACCGGAGCTGGCCGGATCCTTCGGCATGGCGGCCAGCACCCACTGGCTCGCCACGGCAAGTGCGATGAGTTTGCTCGAACGAGGTGGCAACGCCTTCGACGCCGCGGTCAGCGCCGGCTTCGTGCTCCAAGTCGTTCAGCCTCACCTCGACGGCCCCGGCGGTGAGGCACCGGCGATCTTGTGGAGTGAAACCGAGCAGTCTCTGTTGGTGCTGAACGGCCAGGGCGTCGCTCCGCAGGCGGCGAGTATCGCTGCGTTCGCCGAGCTGGGCCTGAGCGAGGTGCCCGGTACGGGGTTGCTGGCGGCGACCGTTCCGGGCGCGTTCGGTGCCTGGATGCTGCTGCTCGCGCGCTACGGCACCTGGACCGTGCGCGACGTCCTCGACCATGCCATCGGGTATGCGCGCACGGGCTTTCGAGCCGGTTCGTCGCTGGTCGGGGCGCTGACGTCGGTGCGGGAGATGTTCGCGACGGAGTGGCCGACGTCGCACCGGCAGTGGAGCGGGCAGCTGGCGACCGCGCAAGCCGGCCGACCCGTCACCAATCCGGTGCTCGCGAGCATGTACGAGCAGCTGGTCGCTGCCTGTGAAGCCGCATCCGCGACTCGGGACGGGCAGATCGCGGCGGCCGTGCGGTACTGGTACTCCGGGCCGGTGGCCGAGCGGATCGCCGACTTCTGCGCCGGGTCGCCATGGCTCGACACCTCGGGACGGGCGCATCGGGGGCTGCTGACGGCGGCAGACCTGCAGGCGTGGCAGCCGACGTTCGAGGCGCCGCTGACCTTCGACTACGGCCGGTACACCGTCGCCAAGAGCGGCCCGTGGGGGCAGGGGCCAGTTTTCCTGCAGCAGCTCGCGCTGCTGACCGGGCTGGACCTCGAACTGGGTGAGCATCTGTCCGCCCAGTACATCCACACCGTGACTGAGGCGGGCAAGCTCGCCTTCGCCGACCGGGAGGCGTGGTACGGCGACGGTGCGGACCCAGATGTGATGGCCGCACTGCTCAGCCCGAGCTACAACGATCAGCGGCGCCAATTGGTCACCGGCACAGCCAGCGGCGAACTCAGACCGGGCAGCCCGCTGGGCCGGGTACCTCGGCTGCCGCAGGGGAACGGGTCGGCTGCGAGTCTGGCTCCTGGTGGAATGAACGGTGCCGGCGAGCCGATCACCCGCACCGATGGACGCGTTCGCGGCGACACCTGCCACCTCGACGTCGCCGACCGCTGGGGCAACCTGGTCTCGGTGACGCCCAGCGGCGGCTGGCTGCAGAGTTCGCCGACCATTCCCGAGCTCGGGTTCTGCCTGGGCACCCGGGCGCAGATGTTCTGGCTGGACGAGGCGCTGCCCAACTCGCTGCGCCCGGGCGCCCGCCCCCGCACGACGCTGTCGCCGTCGCTGGCCCTGCGCGACGGCGAGCCCTGGCTGGCTTTCGGCACTCCCGGCGGTGACCAGCAGGACCAGTGGAGCCTGCACTTCTTTCTCGCGCTGGCCGGCACCGGCACCGGCACTGGGGCGAACCTGCGGCAGGCGCTCGACTCCCCAATGTTTCACAGCGAGCACTTCCCGAGCTCGTTCTGGCCGCGCGAGGCTTATCCGCTGTCCCTGGTCGTCGAGGAAAGCATCGACGCCGATGTGCGCGCGGAGCTGGCGCGACGGGGACACGACGTGACCGTTGTTCCGGCGTGGACCCTGGGCCGGATCAGTGCGGTGGCTCGGGAGCAGGCAGCCGACGGCGGATGGCACCTGCGTGCGGCAGCCGACGTCCGCGGCGGCGAAGGTTACGCCGCCGGCCGCTGAGCTGAGTTGCTCAAGAGCAGCGGCCCGTCGCACGCTGCAGTGAGCCGCGTCGGCCCGAATGCCGCGTCGGCCCGACGTAGCCCGGGCGTGCCTGATGCTCGTGCCCGACCGGCAACGGTGGGTGATGACAGTCGGGCCCGGCGAGAACAATGAATGCATGGTCGACATCGAGCCTGCCCGCTTCGAACAGATGGTGAGCGAGGCTCTCGACGGGCTGCCGCCCAAGCTCGGCGAGGTGATGCGCAACGTTGCCGTCACCGTCGACCACGAGAGCCCCGCCTCCAACCTGCTCGGGCTGTATCGGGGGGTGCCGCTGACCGAGCGGACTTCGCACTATGCCGGCGTCCTACCCGACCAGATCACGATCTATCGTCTTGCCATCTGCGCCCACTGCTCGGACGAGTCGCAAGTTGTGGAGGAGGTGCGGCGGACGGTGATCCACGAGATCGGCCACCACTTCGGCATCGACGACGACCGTCTGCACGAACTGGGCTGGTGAGGGCGCCCTCGTCGGACTCTCCGCTGGTCGTCCTGGCGCCGGATTCATTCAAGGGCACCTACGACGCAGCGACCGTGGCGCATCTACTGGCCGAGGGTGTGCTAGAAGCAGGCTGTCGCGTCGACGTCTGCCCGGTGGCCGACGGCGGCGAGGGCACCGTCGAGGTGTTGCAGCGCGCGCTGGGCGGCCGTCGGATCGCGATCACTGTGCAGGGTTCGCTGAGCGCGCCGGTCTCGGCGGGCTTCGTACTCACCGATGACGGCCGGGCACTGATCGAGACTGCCGCCGCGAACGGCCTGGCGCTGATTCCGGCCGGCGAGCGCGATGCAGAGCGCGCCGACACCTACGGCACCGGTCAGCTGATCGGCGCTGCCGTCGCGGCGGGCGCGCGAGAAGTCCTGCTGGGCGTCGGTGGAAGCGCGACGACCGACGGCGGCGCCGGCGCTCTACGGGCCATCGAGGACGCCGGCGGTCTGCACGGCGTGCCGATCACCGTTCTCTGCGACGTCAACGTGCCTTATCTGGATGCCGCGCAGGTGTTCGCCGGGCAGAAGGGCGCCGACGATTCCGCGGTCTGCCGTCTCGTCCGCCGGCTGGACGCGCTGGCCGCCACGTTCCCGCGCGACCCGCGGGCCGAGCCGCGCACCGGCAGCGCAGGCGGGTTGGCCGGTGGACTGTGGGCTGCGTTGGGCGCCTCGCTCGTGTCAGGTATCGACGCCGTCCTGGACGTGGTGGAGTTCGAACGACGGTGTGCCGGCGCGGCGGCGATCATCACCGGCGAGGGAAGGCTGGACGCGCACAGCCTGCGCGGCAAGGTGGTCGCCGGCATCGCCCGCCGCCGTCCGATCGACGTGCCGCTGTTCGTCGTGGCCGGCGCTTCCTCTCTCGCTGCGGCCGACATTCGCGGCGCCGGAATCGCCGGCGCGATCGAGGCCGGGACGCCCGACCAGCTCCGAGCCGCCGGTGCCGCGATCGGGCGTGGGCTGCGTGGAGCCGCCGCAACGATGGAGCGGACATGACAACAGGTGTAGAACCGGAATCAGCCGACCTCGCTGCTGAAGGTGCCGTTCTCAGTGCGGTTCGCCGGCGCGCACTGGCTCTGGCCGAAGCGGATCTCGACACGCTGTACGAGGTGCTGCATCCGCGCTTTCGGTGGACGTCGCACCGCGGCACCACCGTAGGGCGCGATTCCTACATTCGGAGCAACACTGACGGCAGTCTGGTATGGCGCTCCCAGGGCCTCAGCGATATCACCGTGACGGTGGTGGGCGACGCGGCCGTCGTCACGTGCATCGTGACCGACGACGTCACCCGCGCCGGCCGCGACGAGCGATACATGATGCCGATGACACAGACCTGGGTTTGCGACGGCGGCCAGTGGATGTGCCTGGCCGGTCATGCCGGCCCATTGAGCTGAAGCAGCATCACCCGTTCAGAAGGGTGGTGCCCCGTCTTCGCTTCTCGTCTTCGCGTTGACGACGGCCGGTATATCGGATTGCTCGTGCGGTTCTGAGCGGCCGACTGCGGTACGGTGTCGGTTTTCGGGCCGGCTTGTCCAAGCAGCGGTGCGGTAGCGCTTCGCCGCCGGGCTCGTCCAGTTCAGGGCACCGCCGGCTTCCATCTCGTAAAGCCAGTACTTCTTGGTCTTCAGTTCGTGGTGTCGGCGGCAGAGCACGGCCAGGTTGCCGGGCTCGGTTTCCCCGCCCTCGTCGCAGGGTTGGATGTGGTCGAGGTCGGCTCGGTGGGCAAGCATGGAGCAGCCAGGGAAGCGGCAAGTTCGGTCCCGACTAGTGACGTGGTCGATCAAATTTTTCGGTGGCCGGTAGGTGGTGCGGCCGTAGTCGAGGATCTGCCCGCTGACGGGGTCGGTGACGATCCGCCGCCACGTCCCGGTTGGATCGGCGGCAAGTTGTCTGGCGACATCTGCGTCGATCGCGCCGTACCCGGCCAGCTCGGCGGGTTGGTCGTCTTGGCCGAGCAGGGTGGTCGCGGCGACGGTGACCTGGATCTGCGGTGACCTGCCTTGCGCGGTGGGTAACCCATCGGCAGGGATGCCGGTAAGCAGCCCGTCGACGAGCAGGTCGAACCGGCGCTGCGGCAGCGTGCGAGCATCGTCGCGCGGCAGGAGTCGGGCGGCGGCGTCGAGGCGGGTGTACATCGTCTGCACATCGGTGCCGGGTCCGTAGACGTTGAGCCAGGCCATTCCGTCGTCGGCGGCGGCGACGGTGACGTACCGGTCGGCGACAGCCCGTTCCTGCCGGACCGCGCAGCCACCCGGATCGGCGGCGAGCACTGCCCGGTTGACGGCCCGATTAACGGCTTGCGGGGTCAGGTGCGTGGCGTCGGTGAGCACCGCTGCCTCGACCTGCGCGGCAACCGACGGGTCGACCCGCCCGGCCATCGCGACCAGGGCGTTGGTGTGCGGCAGTGACAGGTCCCCGGCGGTCAACACGGCCAACGTCAGTGGCAGGTGATCGACCAAAGCTCGGGCCTGCTCGAGCCGTCTCGCCGCGGCCAGCGGCGCAATCCGCAGCACGCAGGCAACCTCTTCGCGCGCTGCCTGCAGGCCGGAGCTGTCCCGCCGGTCCATTACTGCCAACGCCTTCAGTTGCAGCGCCTCGAGGTGGGCTTTCTGCCGCTCGATCGCCTCGACATAGTCCAGCAACGCCGACTGCGTCAACGCAGCGGGATCGATCGTCCGCAGCGCGGCGCACTGGGCGTCGCTCCAATCACCCGGCGACGTGAACGACAGCACCCGCAGTAAGCCCGCCGACCCTGAACGCGGCGCCGCCTGCGTTATGTCTGATGGCGCCGCCTGCGTTACCGCTGATGTGGTGGGCGCTACGATTGCCGCTGATCCCGTCCTGGCAGTGGGCGTGCGACCGAACCGGTTCAACCGCTCCAACACCACGAGTCGCCTGTTGGCGACAGATGATGCAGTCGATGCGGTCATGATGAAACTATAGAACACAAGTACGACATACGCGAGGCGGGTTGTGACAGCGGTGGCATCGGTCTGTTTCCGTTGCCCAACCATGACAGGGTTCTGCGCCGTCGATCCGCGCTACCGTCCCGGCGGCACGCTGCCCGAGGTCATGGCTCGCTGGTGCGGGAAGGCGCAGGGCCGGCGGTCGTTCATCTCTGCCGAAACTCCGGCTCCGGCCCGGGCGTGACACGCTGTGCCGATGGCGCTGATCAAGCCGATGCTGGCGACGCCCGGAGTCGTCACCGATCCGCGCTTCGGCGAGCCGACCGGTCCGGGCTGGTTGTATGAGATGAAGTGGGACGGCGTCCGTGCTGTCGTGTACGTCGACGAAACCAGCGGCAACGGCGTAGCGGGTGGCGGGGTGAAGCTGTTCAGCCGCAACGACCGCGACGTGAGCGTCAGCTACCCCGAATTGCAGCCGCTGGGGCGCCTGCTGGCCGGACGCCAAGTTGTGCTCGACGGCGAAATTGTGGCCATCGACGACGCCGGCCGCCCCAACTTCGGCCGCCTGCAGCAGCGCATGCACATCGCCGATCCGCGGCAGGCAGCTTCGCTGAGCCAGTCGGTGCCCGCGGTTCTGCTCGCCTTCGACGTGTTGCGCCTGAACGGCAGATCGCTCCTGGACGAGCCGTACACCACCCGCCGCGCTCTGCTAGAGGAGCTGGCGCTGAGCGAGGCCTACGTCCAGACGCCGCCATCGTTCGATACGTCAGCTGCCGACGCGCTGCACGCCAGCGAGGTCGCCGGCCTCGAGGGCGTCGTCGCCAAGCGCGAGAACTCGCTATATCGGGCGGGGCAGCGCTCGCCGGACTGGATCAAGATCAAGCACATCAGGATGCAGGAGGTCGTCGTCGGCGGCTGGCGCCCCGGACAGGGTCGGCGCACGAACACGATCGGGTCGCTGCTGATGGGCGTGCACACCGAAGCCGGTCTGCAGTACATCGGCCACGTCGGCACCGGCTTCAGCGACGCGCTGCTGCGCCAGCTCAGCACCCGACTGGCCACCCTCCAGGTCCCCGACTCGCCGTTCGGGAGCCCGTTGCCGCGCGAGATCACCCGCGACGCCCACTGGGTGCGCCCGAAACTCGTCGGCGAGGTCGCCTTCACCGAGTGGACCGCCGACGATCGGCTGCGTCACCCCGCGTGGCGCGGCCTGCGTCCTGACAAGGACGCCGCCGACGTCGTCCGCGAGGCCTGACCAACCCCCGCCGGCGCGGCAAGACGCGGCTCACCGCAAACGCTGCGCCGCAATGACGCGGCTCAGTGAAAACGCCGGCCGAGCACAGCACGGGCCTCTACGGGCTGCGCTCCTTCCTTCGTCGCTCGATGCTCGCCCGCTAGCTTTCTACGGGCTGCGCTCCTCGCTCCTACGTCGCTCGATGCTCGCCCGCTAGCTTTCTACGGGCTGCGCTCCTCGCTCCTACGTCGCTCGATGCTCGCCCGCTAGCTTTCTACGGGCTGCGCTCCTCGCTCCTTCGTCGCTCGATGCTCGCCCGCTCTGACAGAGTGGACGCCGTGAGCGCGACGCTGTTGGCCCGTGACCTGGCGGCCGGCCATGGCGCCCGAGCGCTGTTCACAGGTTTGGATCTGGTCGTCGCGCCCGGGGACGTGCTGGGCCTGGTGGGCGTCAACGGCGCCGGCAAGTCAACGCTGCTGCGACTGTTAGCCGGCCTCGATGTGGCCGAGCAGGGGCAGGTCAGCCTCAGTCCGCCCACGGCGTCGATCGGTTATCTCGCACAGGAACCCGAGCGCCGTGAAGGTGAGACGGTGCAGGCATTCCTGGCCCGGCGCACCGGCATCAGCAAGGCGCAAGAGCGTATGGACGCCGCCGCCGAGGCGTTGACCAGGAGCACGAGTACGAGCGCAGCCACCGACAGTGCCAACGACGAGTACGCGGCCGCGCTGGAGCACTGGCTCGACCTGGGCGGCGCCGACTTCGACGAACGCGTCGACGCAGTGCTCGACGAGGTAGGGCTCACCGCCGGTTCCTACGGTCCGGTCGGCGCGCACAGCGCGATGACGACGCTGTCGGGCGGGCAGGCTGCCCGGGCCGCGCTCGCTGCGCTGCTGATCAGCCGCTTCGACGTCTATCTGCTCGACGAACCCACCAACGACCTCGACCTCGACGGGCTAGACCTGCTCGAACGCTTCGTGGGCCAGCTTCGCGCAGGAGCCGTCATCGTCAGCCACGACCGCGAATTCCTCGCCCGCACCGTCAGCGCAGTCCTCGAATTGGATCTCGCGCAGCAGCAGGTGGGCTACTTCGGCGGTGGCTACGACGCCTATCTCAGCGAGCGCGAAGTCACCCGGCGGCACGCACGGGAGGCCTACGAGGAGTTTGCCGACAAGCGCTCAGCGCTGACCGACCGGGCCCGGATGCAGCGCGACTGGATGACTGTGGGCGTGCGCAACGCCCGCCGCAAGAGCACCGACAACGACAAGATGGCCAAGGGCAAGCGCATCGACACCTCGGAGAAGCAGGCCGCGAAGGCGCGCCAGACCGAGCGCCTGATCGAGCGGATGGAGCAGGTGGAGGAGCCGCGCAAGGAGTGGCAGCTGCGGATGGACATTGCCGCCGCGCCCCGCTCCGGCGCGGTGGTCGGCGTGCTGGACCAAGCCGTGCTGCAGCGAGGCAACTTCGCCTTCGGGCCGGTGAGCGCGCAGCTGGACTGGGCGGATCGGGTGGCGATCACCGGCGCCAACGGCTCGGGCAAGACGACCATGCTTGCCGTGCTGCTTGGTCGACTCGCGCTGGACACCGGTCGGGCGTGGCTGGGTCCGGGCGTAGTGGTCGGCGAGGTGGACCAGGCCCGAGGCCTCTTCGCCGGTGAGGCAACGCTGGTCGACGTCTTCGGCTCATTGGTTCCCGAGCCACCGACGGCCGAGATCCGCACGCTGCTGGCGAAGTTCGGGCTGCGCTCGGACCACGTCGACCGCTCGTGCGCGAGCCTGTCCCCAGGTGAGCGCACCCGCGCCGCGTTGGCGCTGCTGCAGGCCCGCGGAGTCAACCTGCTCGTGCTGGACGAGCCGACCAACCACCTCGACCTGCCCGCCATCGAGCAGCTGGAATCGGCACTGGACAGCTACTCGGGCACGCTGATCCTGGTCACGCACGACCGTCGGATGCTGACGGCGGTGCAGACCACCCGGCACTGGCAGATGCGCAACGGTCGCCTGCACGAGTGAGCCGAGTGCTCGACCGACCTGCCTATCGACTGTGCTGTCGGCACCGCCGGGCAACAATCTGATACAGATGGACAGATGGCAGCCAAGGCCTTCGAAGGTCGCTCCGACGCCCGCTCCACCGGTGTCCGGTCAGCGGCCGCCGGGGCGGTTCTGGGCGTGGGGCTGGCCGGTTTCGTCGACGAGACGGTCTTCCACCAGCTGCTGCACTGGCACCACTTCTGGGACGGCGGATCGCAGTCGGCCGGGGTGGTGAGCGACGGGCTCTTCCATGCCGTATCGACGATCTGCCTCGCCGGCGCGCTGTTTTGGTTCGCCGATCTGCGCCGTCGCGACGCCGCGGTGTTGCAGGCGTGGACCGGCGGCATCCTGCTGGGTGCCGGTGGCTTCCAGCTCTACGACGGCCTCGTTCAGCACAAGCTGTTCGGACTGCATCAGATCCGCTATCACGTGACGATCTGGCCCTACGACCTGGTCTGGGACGCCCTCGCGGTGGTGATGCTGGTGGCCGGCTGGGCGCTGCTGCGGCGCAGGTCGCGGCCAGCGAGATCGCCGCGCGGACCGGTCAGCACGTAGCGGTGACGTCGTGAGCGGCTGGAGCTTCACCGCGCAGACGCTGGTGCCGGTCGTCGGACCGGCGGCGCTCTACGTGTCCGGACGGGTGCGGCTGGGATGCCGCGGTGTGCGGTGGCCGGTGCGGCGCGACGTCGCGGTCACCCTCGGGCTGCTGTGCATCGCGCTCGCCATTGCCTCACCGATGGCCGCCGACGACGAGCGGTTCTCCGTCCATGCGGTGCAGCACCTGCTGCTGGGTATGGCCGCTCCGCTGGCCTTCGCCTGTGCCGCACCGGTCACGCTGCTGCTGCGTGCCGGCCCGGCGTCGCTGCGCCGACGGCTGGTGGCGGTCCTGAGCAGTCCGACGGTCCGCGCGCTGAGCTGGGCTCCGGTCGGAGCGGCGCTATCGGTGGCCAGCATGATGGGGCTCTACCTGACGCCGCTCTACGACTTGACGCTGCGATCGGCGCCGCTGCACGAGGCCGTGCACGCGCACATGTTCCTGACGGGCTGCCTGTTCGCCTTGGCCCTCGTCGGCGTCGACCCGATGCCGGGGCGGGGCAGCTTCGGCGTACGCGTCGGTAGCCTGCTCGCTGCATTGGCCGTCCACGACGTGCTGGCGAAATACCTGTATCTGCACCCGCACGGGAACGCCGACTCCGCCGTCGACTGGCGCCGCGGTGCGCAGGTGATGTGGTACGGCGGGGAGGCGATCGACATCGCTGTCGCGGTGCTGCTGTTCGCTCACTGATACGCCGCCGGTGGCCGTGAACTGGCCCGCAACCGTCGTCGTCAGCGTGCCGTGCCCGTCGTCACTGCCGATTGAGCGCGTCGATTGAACCGGCGCCGACGAGCGCGCCTACGACGTCGGCCGGTCGTCGCGATCTGTCTCGTGGAACGCGACGTCGACGGTCTCGAATCCCTTGTGCCGCTCGGTGTTGGGGTAGGCGGTGTAGGCGCGCCGGTCGGCGCTGGTGAGTTCGACGTCGTCGGTGAAGGGAGTCAGCAGGCTGCGCGGCCACAATTTGTTGGTGTAGACGACGTTGATCTCCGCGCACAGCACCACTACGACGGCGGCGAGCAAAAGGTAGCCCAGCAGGCCAAGAACCAAGGCGAACGAGCCGTAGGTGGCCGTCGCGCCGCGGACCTGGTGGTTGACGTAGTAGTTGCCCCACAGCTGCAGTGCCTGCCACAGCGCCGCCGCGATCGTCGCACCGGGCAGCACCTGGGCGACTGTGACGTCGCGTGCGGTCAGCACCCGAAACGTCGTCACGAAGAGCACGGCGTTGATCAGCACCGAGCCGACCAGCGACAGCATCTGGGCCGCGCCGTTGACGTTCAGACCGAAGATGCCGGCGCGGGCGGTGAGGATGGACAGGCCGGTGGTGAGCAGCAGACCGGTGCCGATCACGGCCAGGAACAGCAGGCTGCGGGCGCGGGCCTTGAACGGGTTGGGCCGGTCGGCACGGGGCACCGCCCACGCCCGGTTGAACGCGTTCTGTAGCGCCTGCGCCACGCCCAGCGCGCCGTAGAGCCCACCGACGATGCCGGCGGCCAGGGCGGCGCCGTTGCCGTGCAGGCCGTTGAGATTTTTGCCCAGGTCGTCGCCGATGGCCGGGAACTGACTGAGTGCGGAGTTCAACACGTCAGTCCTCAGGCGGGGATTGCCCTCCAGCGCGTAGCCCAGGATGGTCACCAGCAGCAGCAGCAGCGGAAACAGCGACAGGAACCCGTAATAGGCGATCAGCGCGGCAAGGTAGGGGCCTTGGTCGTCGCCGTACTTGTAGACGACGGCCAACGGAAACCCGGCCCAGTGATGGCGCTGCTGGAAGGCATCCGCGCGGTCGGCGAAGCTCACTGCGACGCGCCCGGGGCAGTCCGGAACGCCCGTGCATGCGGCCGTTGAGCCCAGCCACGATGCGCCCTGGGCTGTGCCTGGCTCGCGCAGAGCTGCGGGGGCGCGGATGGAGCGGGCAACGTCACTCGCACATTCTCTCAAGCGCAATTGCTTGAGCGTCTTGTCAGCGCCGCGGAAATGTCGGTGGTCCGAACTAGTGTCGGCTGCGACGAACCACACCGGCCAACGATCAACCACAGCCAGCACCAACGACCAGCAAAGGAGCGCGGGATGCGACCCGGCGGGCAACCGAACATGCAGCAGTTGATGAAGCAGGCGCAACAGATGCAGACGCAGCTGGCCAAGGCGCAGGCGGAGCTGGCACAGAGCCGGGTCGAGGGCAGTGCCGGCGGCGGTCTGGTCTCGGCGACGGTCACCGGCAGCGGTGAGCTCGAGTCACTGCGCATCGACGCGTCCGTGGTGGACGCCGAGGACGTCGAAACGTTGCAGGACCTCGTCGTCGCGGCCGTGCGCGATGCAAATCGGGCGGCGAAGGAACTGACGGAGGAGAAGATGGGCCCGATGGCATCCGGGCTCGGCGGCCTCGGTCTGCCCGGGATGTGAGCGCGCTGCGCGCTCGCCATCGCAACGGCGACAGGCACATCAGCAACACAGCTGTCGGCCGCGCGCGATGACGTCGATGTACGAGGGCGCGATTCAAGACCTCATCGACGAACTCGGCCGGCTTCCCGGCGTCGGCCCCAAGAGCGCGCAGCGGATCGCCTTCCACCTGCTCGCCAGTGACTCGGTCGACGTCGAGCGGCTGGCGTCGGCGCTGGTGCGGGTGACGCGTGAGGTCAAGTTCTGCCGGATCTGCGGCAACGTGTCCGAGGCCGAGGAGTGCCGGATCTGTCGCGACCCCCGCCGCGACGTCACTGTCATCTGCGTCGTGGAAGAACCCAAAGACGTGATGGCCGTCGAGCGCACGCGTGAGTTCCGTGGCCGCTACCACGTGCTGGGCGGCGCGATCAGTCCCATCGACGGCGTCGGACCCGACGATCTACGGGTGCGCGAGCTGATGACGCGGCTGGCCGATGGCACCGTCACCGAGCTCATCCTGGCCACCGATCCCAACCTTGAGGGCGAAGCGACCGCGACTTATCTGGCCCGGCTCACCGCACAGATGGGATTGGTGGTCAGCCGGCTCGCCAGCGGATTGCCTGTCGGCGGCGACCTGGAGTACGCCGACGAGGTCACCCTGGGCCGGGCGTTTTCCGGTCGGCGCCGAGTCGATTAAGACGCGGTACGCCCGGATTGTCGTATCTTGCCTACGGCTCGCCCACGAGCCACCTGAGAATTGCCCGAGCATGCATGACGTTGTAGAAAGGTCCCGTTCATGACCACGCCGCCCCCGGCCCGCAGCCCGGATCCGACGCGAATCGCGATCCGCAGTCCGGTGTGCAGCCGCCGAGCCCTGATCTGAACCGGCAGGATTCTGCACAGCAGTACCCGACCCAGCAGTACCCGACCCAGCAGTACCCGACCCAGCAGTACCCGACCCAGGAGTACCCGACCCAGCAGTACGGGCAGCCTGCTTACGGACAGCCGGGCTACGGACCGCCGGGCTACGGACCGCCGAGCTACGGACCGCCGAGCCACGGACAGCCGGGCTACGGACAGCCAGGCTACGGACAATCGGGCTACGGACAGCAGGGCTACGGACAGCAGGGCTACGGACAGTCGGGCTATGCCCAAGAGGCCGCCTCCCAGTACGGGCAAACCAACTATGCGCAACCCGGCGGCTCGCAGTACCGGCAGCCCGTATACGGGCAGCCGGACTATGCCGCCGCGCCCTACGCCCAGGCCGGCCAGTCCTCCGCGGCCTTTGGCGCACCGCCGAAGAAGAACAACAACAGGCTGTACGCAATCCTCGGCGCCGCGGTCGCCGTCGTCGCGGTGGTCATCGGCGTCCTGCTCTTTCACGGCGGCGGAAAGAACAAGAACAACAGCGCCGGCACCGCGGGCAGCACCGCCCCCACTTTCGGTGGCAGCGCGACGAGCGCGGGCGCAAACCCTGCAGCAACCAGCGGCACGAGCGCCACCAGCGGCACCGGCGCGACCGCGACCACGGGCACACCGGAGGGAGTCGTGATCGCGTACTTGATCGCCCTCAAGGCCGGAAACGCAGAACAAGCACTCAGCTACGGCGAGCCCGTCGCGTCCCAGACCTTCCTGACCGACGCAGCACTCAGGGCGCAGCAGGCGAAGGCCAAGATTGGCGCGGTCACCATCACGTCGAAGAGCACCTATCAATCCAGCTCGCACGTCGGCGCGCATTACACGTTCGGCGCGCAGACGGTCAATGCCACCTTCGACCTCACCTCGGCAGGTGGGCGATGGAAGCTCACCGACACCACCGTCGACGTCAGCGCGTTCGGACTGAACGATCTGCCCGGTCCGCAATTGTTCGGCCTCGCCGTGCCGTCGGGCACCACGAAGTTCACCGTGTTCCCCGGGCCGCTGCTGTGGTCGTCGGCAAGCAGCTTCTACACGATCACCGACAGCAGCGCCGACCGGTTCGCCACCTACCCCAGTTCCTATGGCAGCACGTCACCGACGGCCGACCTGTCTGCGACCGGCCAGGCTGCGCTGGCCAAAGCCGTCGCTGCCAAGTTCGCCGCCTGCGCGCGGATCAACACCAGTTCGGCCACTGGCTGCCCGAACAAGGTGTACGACTTCGAGGCTGTGAAGAACTCGTTTGCCTGGAAGGTGGATGGCGATCCGGTGGCCGGATTGAAGTACCGGACGACGTACGGCACTGCGAACGAGATCACGGTGACGGGCAACGCCAGCATGACCGCCAACTACAAGGCGAGGGACTTCAACGGCACGGTGTCGGCCAAGACCTACACCGACAAGATCTTCGTCTACGCCAAGGCGAAGATCACCGGTTCCACCGTTGCGGTCAGCTTCGACCTCTGATCTTTTGGGTCAGCGGCGACGCCGCTGAGCTTCGTGAGGGCGACCGAGCGGGTCCGAGCCCCCGCTCGTCGTCAGCGTTGAAGTCTCAGCCGAGGCGAGTGACGCAACGGTTGATCCCGCTGATCACCGCGTGCAGGCAGGCCCCGACGATCGACTCACTACGCCCGACACCCCACAGCACCTGGTCGCCGACCTCGATCTCGAGGTAGGCAACGGCTTCGGCGTCGCCGCCGGCGGTGAGGGCGTGCTCGGTGTAGTCCAGCACCCGCACGCCCAAACCGCCCAGGCCCAGGTCGACCGCCGACAGCGCCACGCACAGGGCGTCGATCGGCCCGTTGCCGACGCCCTGCAATTGATGGTCGCAATCCGGGGCACGCACAGTGGCGTTGATGCGCTCGACGCCGTCCTGGCTGGCAGTGGACCACTGGCGCAGCTCGAAAGCGCCCGGTGCGAGGTACTCGGCGTCGAAGATCGAGCGCATCAGCGTCGCGTCCACCTCGCCGCCGGCGCCCTCGGTGTGGCGCTGGATCACCTGACTGAACTCGATCTGCAGCCGGCGCGGTAGATCCATCGAGTTCTCGGTCTTCATGATGTAGGCGACGCCGCCCTTGCCGGACTGGGAATTGACGCGGATGACCGCCTCGTAGGAGCGCCCGACGTCTTTGGGGTCGATGGGCAGGTACGGGATCTTCCACGGCAGCTCCGACACCGGCTTGCCTGCGTCGGCGGCCGCGCGGTCCAGGGCGTCGAAGCCCTTCTTGATCGCGTCCTGGTGCGAGCCGGAAAACGACGTGTAGACCAGATCGCCGGCGTAGGGATGGCGCTCGTGGACGCCGATGCGGTTGCAGTACTCCGCGGTGCGGCGGATCTCGTCGATGTCGGAGAAGTCGATCATCGGGTCGATGCCCTGGGAGTACAGGTTCAGCCCCAGGGTGATCAGGTCGACGTTGCCCGAGCGCTCGCCGTTGCCGAACAAGCAGCCCTCGACGCGGTCCGCACCGGCCAGGATCGCCAGTTCGGAGTCCGCGACGGCGGTGCCGCGGTCGTTGTGGGTGTGCACGGACAGGGCCACATTTTCCCGCTGCGGCAGGTGGCGTGACATCCACTCGATCTGGTCGGCGTAGACGTTGGGCGTCGAGCGCTCGACGGTGCACGGCAGATTGACGATGATCTCGCGGCCGGCCTCGGGCTGCCACACGTCCATCACCGCCGACGTGATCTCCAGTGCGAATTCCAGTTCGGTGTCCATGAAGATCTCCGGCGAGTACTCGTAGCCGAAATCGCAGCCCTCGAGGTGGATGTCGGCGGCCTTCATGACGGTGCGGGTGCCGTCCACGGCGATGGCCTTGCACTGTTCACGTCCGTCGCCGTCGAAGCCGAAGACCGTCTGCCGGAACACCGGTGCCGCGGCGTTGTACATGTGCACAGTTGCGCGCCGGGCACCGGCCAGAGACGCGACGGTCTGCTCGATCAGCTCCTCGCGCGCCTGCGTCAGCACCGAGATCTGGACGTCGTCGGGAATGCGGTCGCTCTCGATCAGTTCACGAACGAAATCGAAATCGGTCTGACTGGCGGCCGGAAAGCCGACCTCGATCTCCTTGTAGCCCATCCGTACGAGCAGGTCGAACATCGCGCGCTTACGGACGGGGTTCATCGGATCGATCAGGGACTGGTTGCCGTCGCGCAGATCGGTGGCGAGCCAGCGCGGCGCCCGCGTGATCGAGCGCGAGGGCCACTGCCGATCGGGCAGGGAGACGGCGGGAAAGCGGGTGTAGCGGTGTCGCGGCATGGGCGACGGGCTGGGTACGAACGAGGTTTTGTCAGACATGGCAGCGCTCCTAGAGGTGACCGGTCGAAGGGACTCGAAGCGGTCGGCGCAGCGGAAACACCCGCGACGAGGGAGCCGACCGGTGAGTTACCGGATCTCGTCGCGGCGGCCAAGAAGCAGCATCGCCGGAATGACAATCGCGCAATCCGCGGCGAGGCGAGGCTGAAGACGGTCCAGCACGGCGCGCACGCTGAAAGGATAGCCCAGGAAACTTGCCCTAACCTGCCCCGAGCAGTAACGATCTTGATCAGACCTTCACGTTGCAGCAACGGCGCCCGATGTGCAGAGACAGGCAGCAGGCCGTCAGGTCGCGCGGCGATCCAGCAGGGAGACTCACATGCACATGCGGGGCGGAGCAGGTTTCGCAGTGGCGGCGCTGAGCGCGGGGCTGTTCACCGCCGCCCTCTACCAACCGGCGACGGCGGGCGCGGCGACCGTCGACTCGGCGGTCAAGACCGCGGCCAAGTACGCGACCTCGCGCGGCTACCGCACCGGCATCGCGGTGATCGACCTCAAGAGCGGCAAGACTTGGACCGGCGGCAGCGCCACCGCAGAGTTTCCGACCGAGTCCGTCGTCAAGGTGTTCATTGCCACCCGGATCCTGCTGCAGGGCCGCATGCACGGCACGACTGCCAAGCGGGCGTACAAGATGGTGACCCAATCCGACGACGCGATCGCCAGCTCGTTCTACGCCAGCGTGGGTGGCGCGGGCATCGAACCGTGGATCGAGCAGCACTACAAGATCAAGAATTTGGGCAGCCGGCCGTCCACCTATCCCGGTAACTGGGGCAATACCAAGATCACCGCGGTCGGGATGGCGCAGTTCTACGCCAAGGTGCGCAAGGACAAGAGGGTCGGGCCGTGGCTGCTCAACGCCATGCACCACGCGCACCACTACGGTTCGGACGGGTTCGACCAGTTCTTCGGGTTGAAGGTGGCCGATCCGCATGCCGCGATCAAGCAGGGTTGGGGCGGCGACGACGACCACTTCAACTCCACCGTCATGCCCAGCACCGGGTACGTCGACGGCGATCGGTACGCCGTGGCGCTACTGACGATGCACATCCCGTACACGAGCTACGGCAACGTGCGCAAGATCAGCAATGCCCAGGCGAGGATCCTCCTACCGCACGGGCACATCGACAATCCCGCCACGCACGGCCCGCACCTGCGCCTGCCGCACGCCCCCACCCGCACCGAGGGCGTCCACACCCAGGGCAGCATCGTTGACATCACCGGCTGGGCGACCGACCGCGACGATCCTGCCCGCTCGCTGACCGTCGTCGCCTACAGCCGGCTGGGCACGATGGCCACGACGACGACCAGCATCAGTCGGCCCGACGTCAACCGCGTCAGGCACGTGACCGGCCGGCACGGCTATCGGCTGACCTTCCGGGTGCCCAACGGCAGGTTCACCTTCTGCGTGGTCGCCAAGAACATCGGGCCTGGGTCGGACGTCGGCAAGTGCGCCGCCCAGGTACGCGTGAACGGCAATCCGGAGGGGTACTACGACTCCGCCCGCATCGTGGCCAAGCACCCGGTACTCACCGGCTGGGCCTACGACCGCGACCGGCCCAGCGCCTCGAGCGTGGTGCGGGTGGTGGAGAACGGCAAGCTGGTCGGCGATTTTCCGGCGGCGGTCGCACGCCTCGACGTCAACCGCAGGAAGCACGTGTCCGGCAAGCACGGCTTCGTCATCACGCTGACCGGCGCCAAGCCCGGGCGGCACACCTACACCGTCTACACGCTCAAGTCCGACGTCCATCACGGCCGGCCGTACCTGTCGATGGGCGCCAAGACCGTCACCGTGCCGAGGTGAGCTGACGGCGCATTGTCGTGGCGCCTATCGGGTGACGTAGGTTCGACAATCACTCGCCAGTGCTGACGAGCTTGTGTAAAGAATCAGGAGCCCCGACATGGCCACTACGGTGCAGAACTTCATCAACGGCCAGCTGGCCGATTCTGCCGACGGCCGCACGTCGGACCTGGTCAACCCTGCGACCGGCGAGGTGTTCGCCAGTGCCGCGCTGTCGGGCGCCCAGGACGTCGACCGCGCCTACGGTGCGGCCAGTGCAGCCTTCGAGACCTGGCGCGACAGCACGCCGTCCGAGCGCCAGCGGGCTTTGCTGAAGTTTGCCGACGCGCTGGAGGCGCGCAGCGAGGAACTCATTGCCGCCGAGTGCGAGAACACCGGCAAGCCGATCGAGCTGACCCGCACCGAGGAGGTGCCGCCGGCGCTGGACCAGATCCGCTTCTTCGCCGGTGCCGCTCGGGTGCTGGAAGGCCGCGGCGCCGGGGAGTACATGGCCGGGCACACGTCCTACATCCGGCGCGAGCCGGTGGGGATCGTGGGTCAGGTTGCCCCCTGGAACTACCCGATGATGATGGCCGTGTGGAAGATCGCGCCGGCGTTGGCCGCGGGCAACTGCGTGGTGCTCAAGCCCTCGGACACGACGCCGGTGTCGGCGGTATTGATGGCCGAGATCGCAGCGGAGTTCCTGCCGCCGGGCGTCTTCAACGTGGTCTGCGGCGATCGTGATACCGGTCGCGCCGTCGTGGAGCACCCGACTCCGGCGATGGTGTCGATCACCGGCTCGACACGCGCGGGCATCCAGGTGGCGCAGTCGGCGGCCAAGGACGTCAAGCGCGTGCACCTCGAGTTGGGCGGCAAAGCCCCCGTGATCGTGTTCGACGATGTGGACATCGAGGCCGCCGCAGAGGCGATCGCCGTGGCTGGCTACTTCAACGCCGGGCAGGACTGCACCGCCGCCACCCGGGTGTTGGCTGCGCCCGGGATCGCCGACGAGTTCGCGCAGGCGTTGGCCGAGCAGGCGCGAGCGACGAAGTTCGGGGCTCCGGCCGACGACGACATCCTCTACGGCCCGCTCAACAACGCCAACCAGCTCAACCACGTCCAGACGATGATCTCGGGCCTGCCCGATCACGCGACCGTGCTGGCCGGCGGTGCGCAGGGTGGTTCGCAGGGCTTCTTCTGGCAGCCGACAGTGGTGTCGGGCATGCAGCAGAACGACGAGGCGATCCAGCACGAGATCTTCGGTCCGGTGATCACCGTCCAGCAGTTCAGCGACGAGGACGAGGCCGTGCGCTGGGCCAACGACATCGAGTACGGGTTGGCGTCGAGTGTGTGGACGCGCGACCACGGCCGCGCCATGCGGGTGTCGCGTCGGCTGGACTTCGGCTGCGTCTGGGTGAACACCCACATCCCCATCGTCGCCGAGATGCCCCACGGCGGGTTCAAGCACTCCGGCTACGGCAAGGACCTGTCGATGTACGGCCTGGAGGACTACACCCGCATCAAGCACGTCATGCACAACATCGACTTCTGAGATCGACCTCTGGGTCGCCTCGGCGCTGCGTCAAAGGGCCGTGCGTTGGCCTCGGCCTTTCAACAGGAGGCGACTCGAAACCGTCGGACGGACAGAGCATCATGTCTGCATGACCGTCGAGCAGAAGCGCCACCTTGCCACCGCGATTCCCGGCCCCGCGTCGCAGGCGCTGCATGCACGCCGGCGCTCGGCCGTCGCCAGCGGTGTCGGATCGACGCTGCCCGTGTACGTCGAGCGAGCCGGCGGCGGCATCGTCGTCGATGTCGACGGCAATCAGCTGATCGACTTCGGCTCGGGCATCGCGGTGACGACGGTGGGCAACTCCGCGCCGCGCGTGGTCGAGCGGGTGCAGGCGCAGGTGGCCGACTTCACCCACACCTGCTTCATGGTCACGCCCTACGAGGAGTACGTGGAGGTCGCCGAAAAGCTCAACGAGCTGACGCCAGGCGACCACGAGAAGCGGTCGGCGCTGTTCAACTCCGGCGCGGAGGCGGTGGAGAACGCTGTCAAGATCGCGCGGGTGGCCACCGGTCGCGACGCGGTGATCGCCTTCGACCACGCCTATCACGGCCGCACGAACCTCACGATGGCGTTGACGGCCAAGTCGATGCCCTACAAGCACGGGTTCGGACCGTTCGCCGGCGAGGTCTACCGCGCACCGATGGCCTACCCCTACCGCTGGCCCACCGGCGAGGAGCGATGTGCCGAGGAGAGCTTCGCGGCGTTCACCTCCCAGGTGCACACCCAGGTCGGCGAGGATGCGGTGGCGGCGGTTGTCATCGAACCCATTCAGGGTGAGGGCGGCTTCATCGTTCCGCCCAGAGGCTGGCTGGCCCGGGTAGCGCAATGGTGCCAGGACAACGGCATCGTCTTCATCGCCGACGAAATCCAGTCCGGCTTCTGTCGCACCGGCGACTGGTTCGCCTGCGACTACGAAGGCGTCGTTCCCGACCTGATCACCACCGCCAAGGGCATCGCCGGTGGCCTGCCGCTCTCGGGCGTCACCGGCCGGGCCGAGCTGATGGACGCCGTGCACGGCGGCGGTCTGGGCGGCACGTACGGCGGCAACCCGGTCGCGTGCGCCGCCGCGCTGGGCGCCATCGAGACGATGCAGGCCGAGGACCTGTGCGGAGCAGCGCGGCGGATCGAGTCGGTGATGCTGCCGCGGTTGACCGAGCTGAAGGAGAAGTTCTCTTCGATCGGTGACGTCCGCGGCCGCGGCGCCATGCTCGCCGTGGAGCTGGTGTCCGATCCGGTGGCCAAGACGCCGGACGCAAGGCTGACCGCTGCACTTGCCGCTGCCTGCCACCAACAGGGTCTGATCACGCTAACCGCCGGTACCTATGGCAACGTGCTGCGTTTCCTGCCGCCGCTGTCGATCGGTGAAGAACTGCTCACCGAGGGCCTCGACATCGTGGGCGAGGCCTTCGCCACCCTCGCGTGAAGAGGCGCTTGACGCAGGGGTGCTATCCGCTCATACTCTGGTCATGCGTATAGGGAGCGGCATCAAAGCGGCCACACTATTGGTGGTTGCGCTGAGCGCGAGCTTATAGGTATCGCCGGTCGCTGCTAGCGCAGTGCCGACCTACGACAACATGTATCCAACCTCCAACACCAACTGGGCTTGTAATGACAGCGAAATATACGGCATCTTCTGCGAAAGTGATAACAATTTCGCTTACCGTCTTCTGCGAAGGTTCAATATCGTACCAAGGTCAGCTCAATATCGGTGATGCGTTGAATAATCAGTATAATTCCACGGACCTTAATGTAACGTACGCTGCTTCGCCGTCGTAAACAGGTTCTGCTGAAACCGACATTATCTACCGTCAAGGTTCTCTTAGCGGAGCCTTCATCGGCTACACCTGGTGCGACAACGCGGCATCGAACCTTAAGTGCGACCAACACTACGTGCAGTTCGATTCCCAAACTCCCTCGTCCGCCTTGTCCTGTCACGAAACCGGGCACGCCGTCGGATTGACGCATGGAGATCAAGCTTCGCCGCGGATCAGCGCCACAGATGGTCGGTTGGGCTGCATGGTCAATCCTCTAGATGGAGTGCATAACGGGCTCAGTTCAGACGCGCGAAGCTGGATCAACTATACCTATTAGGAGACCGTCATGATTCGCAGTCTGCAGGGTCAAAATAGGGTGCAGATTGCCCTTTCGACGGTAACGTTGATGTGCGCTTTGGCTGCGTGCTCGTCGTCTTCACAAGGTCAAGCAGTACCCAAAGTGGTGGTTGCAGACGGCGCCGTCTCGGTACCGAGCGAATCCATATCTGATTGGAAGAGCTACGGTGACCTCACCGTCTTGGGTAGGGTAACTTCTGAGCAGTCGGAGCCGGACTCAGCGGATGTAAAGCGAACGCACGAAGGGCTGGTACTACGGACCGTGACCGTCGATGTTCGGAAAGTACTGTGGGTCGCGCGGGGTGCTACCGCACCAAAAGCCCTGCAACTCCGAACTTTGGGCTGGGTAGTGAAAGCAGGAAAGCGAGTACCGACGGTCAGTCGCGGTGGTGCTCGCCTCGACGTTGGCCACAACTACGTCTTGACCGCAGCACGCTTTGCAGACGGCAATTGGTCGGAGCTCGGACCCTCGGCTGTCATCCCCGCTGACGGCGACAAAGTAGGAAGCGGTGCTTGGCTTGGCAAGTTACCCGGCGAACCGGTCGCGCCGGACGTCCAGAAGATGATCGATCGAAGCGTTGCAGATACGCAAAGTACGATCGTCAACGCGCACTCCGATCCGATCGCGGACAAATATCGCGCATTAGATCCAGCCGCTCGCTACCAAAAAGTGGTCCAGGAGAGGCGAAAGTCTACGTCAACCCGTTGACTCGCGCCGGTCCGGCAATAGCGGAGGGTGACGGATAGTTGTACCGCACTCGCCTGGCGGCGAGGGAACTCAGGCACAGCCCACGTAATTCACGGCAGTCGCGGTGTCGCCGTATGCCACCGGCGGAGCGGCGGAACCGCTACCACCGCACGGCGACGTCGTTAGGGCCTTTACATGTGCGGCATTGTTGAAGCGTCGGTGTTCGCAGGCTGCGCGTCGCCGTCAACTGAGCAGTCCATCAGTGGAAATCGTGGTCCAAGTACGGCGGCTCCCCCCTAGCCCACGCCGAACGGATGACCGAGCTGGAGGAGAAGTTCTCCTCGATCGGCGATGTCCGCGGACGTGGTGCCATGCTGGCCGTCGAATTGGTGTCGGACCCGGTGGCTAAGACTTCGGACGCAAAGTTGACCGCAGCACTTGCCGCCGCGTGTCACCAACAGGATCTGATCACGCTAACCGCCGGTGCCTATGGCAACGTGCTGCGTTTCCTGCCGCCGCTGTCGATCGGTGAAGAACTGCTCACCGAGGGCCTCGACATCGTGGGCGAGGACTTCGCCAAGGTGGCTGAACCGCTGCCTCAGCCTCCCCTCGGCGTCGCTGACGCCAGGCTGTCAGCGCGACGGCAACGCCGGCGACAACGGAGCCACTCATACCCAGCGCCAGATCACCGATGGTGTCGCGGTAGGCCGTCGTCGCCTCGGGCGTGTCGAGAATGAACGTCTGATATTCGCCGATCTCCCACAGGATTACGATGCTGGCGCCGAATCCAATGCACAGGGCCGCGATGTTCCAGGCCGCCATGCCGGGCAGCCTGATCAATAGCAGTCCCAACGCTGTGCACATCAGCGCCCAGTTGGCGAAGTGGCACGCGTCGTCGAAGTGGTCGACCCGGTCATACAGATCCAGGGCGTTGCCGGCGATGTCGATCAGGAACGGCAATGTGAACAGCGCGGCGGCCGCCGCGGGATAGTCGACGCTGGCGTTGCGTCGTCTGCGAAGCCACCAGAGCAGTGGGACGATTGCGACGAGAACGGGGTAGAGGACGGCGCGAGCAACCATGGCTTTGTCGGAGAAACGCGCCCAGTCCGAGTGCGTGACGCTGAAGA
>CAXSBR010000030.1:0-26460 GCA_964236495.1 uncultured Jatrophihabitantaceae bacterium | reverse complement strand
ACTACATCGGCCTGAACTGCGCCACCGGGCCCGAGGAGATGAGCGAGCACCTGCGCTATCTCGCGCGCAACGCCGACATCGGCCTGTCGGTGATGCCCAACGCAGGTCTGCCGCAGCTGGGCTCGAACGGTGCCACCTACCCGCTGACCGCCGAGGAATTGGCGGTGGCGCTGTCACGGTTCGTCACCGAGTTCGGCACCTCGCTGGTCGGTGGTTGCTGTGGAACGACGCCCGAGCACATTCGCGCGGTCGTCGCGGCTGTGCGCGACCTGGAGCCCGCCCGGCGTTCGCCGCGCGGTGAGCCCGGGCTGTCCTCGCTGTATCAGGCCGTGTCCTTCCACCAGGATGCCAGCGTCCTGATGGTCGGCGAGCGCACCAACTCCAACGGCTCGAAAGCTTTTCGCACCGCCATGCTGGCCGAGAACTGGAACGACTGCGTAGAGATGGCCCGGTCCCAGACCCGCGACGGATCGCACATCCTCGACGTCTGCGTCGACTACGTCGGGCGCGACGGTGCCGCCGACATGCGTGAGATCGCCGGCCGGTTCGCCACCGCGTCCACGCTGCCGTTGATGCTGGACTCCACCGAGCCCAACGTGGTGGAGGCCGGGCTGGAGATGCTGGGCGGGCGCAGCATCGTCAACTCCGTCAACTACGAAGACGGCGACGGCCCCACCTCGCGGTTCACCCGGATGATGACGTTGGTGCGCGAGTTCGGAGCCGCCGTCGTCGCCCTGACCATCGACGAGGAGGGTCAGGCCCGCACCGCGGACTGGAAGGTGCGGGTAGCCGAGCGCCTCATCGACGACCTCACCGCCAACTGGGGGATGGCCGAGAGCGACATCGTCGTCGACTGCCTCACCTTCCCGATCGCCACCGGGCAGGAAGAAACGCGGCGCGACGGCCTGGAGACCATCGAGGCGATCCGCGAGCTCAAGAAACGCCATCCGGCGGTGCAGACAACTCTGGGTCTGTCCAACATCTCCTTCGGTCTCAACCCCGCCGCGCGCCAGGTCCTGAACTCGGTGTTCCTGCACGAGTGCGTGCAGGCCGGGCTGGATTCGGCGATCGTGCACGCGTCGAAGATCCTGCCGATGTCCAAGATTGCCGACCGTCAGCGTGAGGTCGCACTCGACATGGTCTACGACCGTCGTGCGCCCGAAAGCGTCGACGCCGGGGGCACCGTGATCGAGGCCTACGACCCGCTGACGACGTTCCTGGACCTGTTCGAGGGGGTGTCGGCGCAGTCGACGGCGGCCTCGCGAGCTGAGGAGCTGGCCGCGCTACCGCTCGACGAGCGCCTGCAGCGACGCATCATCGACGGCGAACGCAACGGCCTGGAGGCCGACCTGGACGCCGGCATGCAGGTCCGGCCGGCGCTGGAGATCATCAACGACACCCTGCTGTCAGGGATGAAGACCGTCGGTGAGTTGTTCGGTTCAGGTCAGATGCAGCTGCCTTTCGTGTTGCAGTCGGCCGAGGTGATGAAGACCGCCGTGGCCTATCTGGAGCCGCACATGGAGAAGGCGGACAGCGCCGGCAAGGGCACGATCGTGCTGGCGACGGTGAAGGGCGACGTGCACGACATCGGCAAGAACCTCGTCGACATCATCCTGAGCAACAACGGCTACACCGTGGTCAACATCGGCATCAAACAGCCGATCGCCGCCATCCTCGAGGCGGCCGAGGAGCATGACGCCGACGCCATCGGCATGTCCGGGCTGCTGGTGAAATCTACGGTGATCATGAAAGAGAACCTGCAGGAGATGAACTCCCGCGGGCTGTCGGACAGGTACTCGGTGATGCTGGGCGGGGCGGCACTGACGCGCGGCTATGTGGAGCACGACCTGTCCGAGATCTTCGACGGTGATGTGCGCTATGCCCGGGACGCCTTCGACGGGTTGCGGCTGATGGATGCGCTGATGAGCGCGCGAACAAGCAGCGTGCGAGCCGACGCGCGGCCCGACGGTCCTGACGACACCCGCCTTTCCGAGGAAGAGGCTCGCAAACTGGCCGAGCGAAAGGAGCGCCGGGAGCGTTCGTTGCGCATCGCCGCCAGCCGCCGGGCGGCGCAGGAGGCGGAGGAATCTGATCTTCCGGCCCGCTCGGACGTCTCCATCACCGAACCCATCCCGGTTCCGCCGTTCTGGGGCACCCGCGTCGTCAAGGGCATCGCGCTCGCCGAGTACGCCGCCATGCTCGACGAGCGGGCCACGTTCTCGGGCCAGTGGGGCCTGAAGGGCGTACGCGACGGTCGCGGCCCGTCCTACGAGGACCTGGTGGAAACCGAGGGCAGGCCGCGGCTGCGCTACTGGCTCGACCGGTTCCAGAGCGAAGGCGTGCTGGAAGCGGGCGTCGTATACGGCTACTTCCCCTGCGTCAGCGAGGGCGACGACCTGGTCGTGCTCGACGATGCAGGCGTCGAGCGCACCCGGTTCACCTTTCCGCGCCAGCGCCGGGAACGTCGACTGTGCCTGGCCGACTACTTCCGGCCCCGCGACTCGGGCCAGACCGACGTGGTCGGCTTCAGCATCGTCACCACCGGCAACCGGGTCAGCGACTTCACCGCCGAGCTGTTCGCAGCCAACGCCTATCGCGACTATCTGGAAGCACACGGACTGTCGGTGCAGTTGACCGAGGCGCTGGCGGAGTACTGGCACCGCCGGATCCGGCAGGAACTGCTGTTGCCCGATGGCCGCACGGCTGCCGCCGAGGATTCCGACAACATCGAGGACTTCTTCCGCCTGGGCTACCGGGGTGCCCGATACTCCCTGGGCTACGGCGGTTGCCCCGACTTGGAGGATCGAGCCAAGATCGTGGACCTGCTTGCGCCCGAGCGGATCGGCGTCAAGCTGTCCGAGGAGTTCCAGCTGCACCCCGAGCAGTCGACGGACGCGATCGTCGTCCATCATCCCGAGGCGACGTACTTCAACACCTGATCGGCGCACCGCGTGAGCTGCCGCCATTCGCGGTGCGTCGACGCTCCGGGTCAAGCACAATAATCTTCACTAACCTGACGCCGTAAACGGCCGATAGGTCGGGGGCCCGCTCGGATACGCTCGACAACCCCCGGAGCCTTCATGGCCGCCCTTCCCGATAGTCAGCTCGAACTCGAGCGTGGCGCAGACCCTGCCTGCGGACGGTCCGCGCTGTCGGCGCAGGCCGGTGAGATCCTGGAGCTGGACCGGCTGCTGGCCACCGGCGCGATCGGCAGTGCCTACCAGCCGATCGTCGAGCTGTACACCGGCGCAACGGTGGCGTACGAGGCGTTGGCGCGCGCCCCGAAGGGCAGCCCGCTGGAGCGTCCAGATGTGCTGTTCGCTGCCGCTCGCAGCGTCGGCCGAGTGATCGAGCTGGACCGGGCGTGTCAGAACGCCGCCGCTGCGGGTGCCCGCGCGGCCGGCTTGCGTGCGCCATGGACGTTGTTCGTCAACGTCGAACCCGAAGCGGCTTACGCCACCTTGCTGAGCGCCGAACCGCCCGACGGGCCAACGGTGCTCGCCACCCAGACGATGCATTGTTCGGTCGTGCTCGAACTGACCGAGCGCGCGCTCATCGCCCAGCCTGCAGAGTTGCTGGCTCTGGTAGGCAGAATCCGGGCGCGTGGCTGGGGTATCGCGCTCGACGACGTGGGCGCCCATCCGGATTCGCTGGCGCTGCTGCCACTGCTGCAACCCGACGTCATCAAGCTCGACCTGCGCCTGGTACAGCAGCGTCCCACCGCCGAGATCGCGCAGATCGTCACAGCCGTCAACGCCGAAGCCGAGCGTTCGGGCAGCGCGGTGCTGGCCGAGGGCATCGAAACTCCGGAGCACTTGGACGTCGCCCTGGCGTTGGGAGCATCGCTGGGCCAGGGCTGGATGCTCGGGCGCCCGGTGGACCTGCCCGATCCGATGCCTGCGTTCACCGGCACGTCGGTGCGGGTGAACCCCGACGGTGCCGTGGCATCGGCGCGCTCACCGTTCGCGCTGGTCGCCGCCGCCCGGACGCCGCGCCGCTCACGCAAGGCCCTACTGATCGAGATCAGCAAGCACTTGGAGGCACAGGCGCTGAGCGCCGGTGGCTCGACGGTGGTGCTGGCGACGTTCCAGGACGCCTCCTTCTTCACTCCGGCCACCCGCCGGCGCTACTCCGAGCTCGTCGCGAACACCAGCTTCGTCGGCGTCTTCGGAATGCAGATGCCTGCTGTACCGATGGACGGCGTGCGCGGCACCGTTCTCGAGCCGAGCGATCCGTTGGTGGGGGAATGGGACATCGCCGTGGTCGGCCCGCACTACGCAGCAACCTTGGTCGCCCGTGAGGTGCCTACTCGCGGGCCAGATTTGGACCGCGAATTTGAATTCGTGCTGTCCCACGACCGTGGCCTGGCGACACAGGTCGCACTGGCGCTCATCTCCCGGGTGCATTCCCCGCAGTAGGCCCCCGTCCGATCGACACCGCTGATCGACCACCGCCCTTTCACGCTGATCGCCGCCCCGCTCCATCAACCCCGAGAGGCCCTCATGAAACGCATCATCTACTGCAGCCAATCCACCGCCGACGTCAGCCCCGAGGAGCTGGTGGCGTTGCTGGAGCTGTCGCGCCGCAACAACGAACGGGCCGGGCTCAGCGGCATGTTGCTCTACTGCAGCCAGAGCTTTCTGCAGGTACTCGAGGGCGACGAAGAGGCATTGCGAACCACCTACGCGCGCATTCTCACCGACGACCGGCACACCAACCTGCGCATGCTGATGAACGCAGACGTCGCCGCGCCGATGTTCCCGGATTGGACGATGGGCTTCGAACACGTCGACGACGAAGAGCTCGCCGACGATCTGGAGGGTTTCACCCCGGCGACGCAGTATCCGTTGGTCAATCCGGATCTGATCACGAACGCCGGCGTCGCGCAGACATTGCTCGGGCTGTATGCCAAGAACCGCGTCCGGTGACCGCCCTGAATGTTCCTGCCCGTGACGACGCCGCTCCTCCCCGCGACGACGCCGCGGCGGTGCGAGCTACCGAGATCGAGCTGTTCTCTCTAGCCGGGCACGACGGGCATCTGCGCGAGGTGAACGAGGCGTTCGCCCGGCTTCTTGGCCTTGAACCCAGCCAGGTCGACGGCCGATCCCTGCTCGAACTCGCCCATCCCGACGACATCGGCAACATTGTGGCCGGGTTGTCGGCGCTGCAGGCGGGAGCTGGCGAAGTCCTCCTGGAGAACCGATTCGCCCAGTCCGACGGCGGGTGGGTTCATCTGCAGTGGGTTGCGCGGCCGGTGCCCGGCACAGATCTGTGGTGGGCAGCAGGGCGCGACACCACCGAGTTCCACCGCCTGCTCACCGAGCGGACCAACCTGCGCGCTCGGCTGGATCTGGTGATCGGCCAGGCCACGGCCGCGATGTGGGACCTCGACGTCAGCCGCGGCCTGTTGACCTGGGAGGCGCAGGGCGCCGAGGTATTGGGCGTGGCCGTAGCGGCCGTGCCGACGACCGTGGCCGAACTCGCCGCTGTAGTTTCCCCCGGCGACGGCCCTGCGGTCACCACCGCATTCGCCCAGCTGTTGGAGATCGGTGCAACCGAGGCGCCACTGCGGGTGGGAAACGACGCCGAACTGCGCCACCTGTCGCTGCGCGGAAAGGTATTGGACCGTGATAGGCGCGGGCGGCCGGTGCGCGCGGTGGGTCTGGTCCTCGACGTCACGACCGAGAAGGCCATGGAGGAGCAGATGCTCCGCATGATCATGAGTGACGCCCTGACCGGCGTGCCCAACCGGCGGGCCTTCGATCAGGCGCTGCGCACGCAGTGGCGCCGGTGCCTGAAGGTCGGCGAACCGATCTCCGTGCTGATGATCGATATTGACAACTTCAAACGGTTCAACGACACCTTCGGCCATCTCGTCGGCGACGAAGTGCTCTGTGCGGTCGCCCGGGCGCTCACCGGAGTGCTCGCTCGTGCCGACGATTTTCTGGCTCGGTTCGGCGGCGAGGAGTTCGCGGTGGTTCTGCCGGGATCCGACCGCATCGGCGCCGGCCTGATCGCCGATCGATTGGTCGAGGCGGTTCGCACGGTGTCGGTGCGCCAGGCTGCCGACTGGCCGCTGAGCGTCTCTATCGGCACCCGGAGCTGGCATCCGGGCGACGACCCGATCAAGACAGGCGAGGCGTTGGCGCAAGCTGATCAGGCCCTCTATGCAGCCAAGACCGCAGGCAAGAACCGGGCTGTAGCCCACGAAGCCGTCCAGGTGCCCCTTTCGGTCGGATAACCCGAGTCAGGCAGGAAGTCGGGCGAGCCGTCGCATGGGGTGCCGTCCGGGATCAGGTGCGCTGGGATCTCCAGGGCAATCGGGCTCGGGTTGATTAGGGGGCTCGGGTTTCCTTCGGGGCTCGATGTCGATCGCGGCTTGGGTTTCGATCGGGGCTTGGTGGGATCGGGCGTGAGTGCAGTCGGGCAGAATTGACCCAAGCGGCACGGCGCCGTAGCCGACCATCCCAACCTCGACCGACGATCGGCGCAGATATCAGCTGCGGCCTGCTGATCGGCAGGCGACCAGGAGAACGTCATGATCACGATTCCGCCGTCCGAAGACGGGCAGGCGCTGGTTTGCCCCGGCGCCAGGCCGCGCTGGTGAACCGGCCCTCGGCGACTTTTGACCTCGCAGGTTCACCGCAGCTTCAGGCGGTGCTGTTCGACATGGACGGCACGCTGCTGGACTCGGAGAAGGTCTGGGAGATCGCACTGGACGAACTTGCCGCATCGCTGGGCGGCCGCCTGTCGGCCCCGGCGCGTGCGAGCATGGTCGGCTCCACCCTCGACCGGTCGGTGCGCATCCTGCACGACGACGTCGGCGTGACCGGTGACGAGCACCGCAGCGGCGAGTTCTTGAAGCGACGCACCGACGAGCTGTTCCGTACCCAGCTGGAATTCCGACCCGGCGCGCGAAAACTGCTGGACGCTCTGCAGGCAGCCGCCGTGCCGATGGCGGTGGTGACGTCGACCCAGCGGGCGCTGACCGACGTGGCGCTGGACTGGATGGGCCGCTCCTACTTCCGCACGTCGGTCTGCGGGGACGAGGTGGGCTCGCCCAAGCCGGCCGCCGAGTCCTACCAACGCGCCGCAGAACTGCTCGGAGTCGACCCGCGACTGTGCGTGGCCGTCGAGGACTCACCGATCGGCATCGCCGCCGCGGAAGCCGCTCAGTGCGCCGTCCTGGCAGTTCCGAGCGAGGTGCCGATCGATCCGGCGCCTACGCGCACGGTGCGGGCAAGCCTCGTCGGTGTCGACCTGCCGGCGCTCACCGACGTTCTGCGCAAACGCTTGACCCTCGATCCGCCGTGAACGGCAGACGCGCGGTCGACCTCGCCCCGATTCGCCGAACGAACGACGCGCGGTCGACGCAATCCCGATCTGTACTGAACGGCCGACTCGCTGATGGCCCTCGTCTAGCTATCGCCCGGCGGCTGACGCCTGGCCGGCACCTCCTGCTGCGAGCGGTGTGGCCTGTGCGCTGCGGCGGTCGACGCCCGCGGGCTCGACCGGATCGTCGGGATAGGGCGGCGGCTGGCCTCCCTGAGCCGGACAGAGACTGTGATGGTCGCACCAGTCGCACATGCGGCTGGGGCTCGGCCGGAACTCTTTTGCGTCGGTGCAGCGCCCGATAGCCGTCCAGATCGCCTGGAGCGTGCGCTCGAAGCGTTCCAGCTCCTCAGGCTCGGGCGCGTAGCTCAGCGTGTCGCAGTCTGCCAGGTAGATCAGGCGCAGCTGGCGCGGCACCACGCCGCGGGTGCGCCACAGCACCAGCGCGTAGAACTTCATCTGGAACAGCGCCTTGCCCTCGAACGCCTCGCGCGGCGTCGCGCCGGTCTTGTAGTCCACCACCCGCACATCGCCACCGGGGGAGACGTCGATGCGGTCGACGTACCCGCGCAGCCGCAAGCCCTCGACGACGACCTCCACCCGCTCCTCCCGCCCGGCAGGCTCCAAGCGGGTCGGGTCCTCCAACCGGAAGTAGTTCGCGATCAGGTCTCGGGCGGAGTCCAGCCACTGGGCTACTTCGGCAGAGGCGGCACCGGCTTCGAACAGCTCGTCCAGATCGGGTTGCAGTGCCCGCATCCGCTCCCACTCCGGATCCACCAACGCCTGCGCTGTGGCCACGGTTCGCTCGGCGGCGGGCAGGTCGTAAAGCCGCTCGAGCACGCCGTGCACCATGGTTCCACGGGCGGCGGCGACAGACGGCCGCTCGGCGAGACGGTCGATGCTGCGCAACCGATACAGCAGCGGACAGGTCTTGAAGTCCGCTGCCCGCGACGGCGACAGTGACCCGATCACCGGATCTGGTAGTGATATCGAGGCCGATGGCGGCGTCGATACAGCTGGAAGAACAACGGTCGCGGTCATGGCGCAGACGTTAACGGCTCGGTCTGACATTTCTGCGAACGCGCGCGTATCCAGGCACGCCCTTCCCAGCGTGCCCTCTCACAAGCCGCCCAGTCGAGAGACCGGCCAGATCCGGGCCAACGCCTCGCCTACCACTGTCGATTCAGCGATGGTGCCGAAACTGCGGCTGTCGAATGAGCCGCACCGGTTGTCGCCCATTACGAACAACCGGTGCGCGGGAACGGTGACCGGGGCGAAGTCGGCGGTGCCGGCACAGCTGGGATCGACGTAGGGCTCGCGCAGGGGTTGCTCGTCCACCCGCACCATGCCGTTGCTTGCCTGCACGGTTTGCCCCGGCAGCGCGACGACCCGTTTGACCAGGAACTTGTCTTGCTCCGGCACGCCCGGCGGTCGAGTGAACACCACCACATCACCGCGGTGCACGTCGTGCAGGCGGTAGGCGAGGCGAAATACGAGAATGCGATCGTCCTTGCACGAGTCACACCCGTGCAGTGTGGGCTCCATCGAGCCCGAGGGAATCCAGAACGACTCGAAGACGACCAGCCGAATCACCAGCGTCAGTACCACAACGACGACCACGCTCAGCGCCAGCCGCGCCGAAAACGGCCACTGCGCCCGCGCGTGACGATGGCGCCCGCGCCGTCCTGGTGCCTGTTGCCGGCGGGGCCGTCCGGCCGACTGCCCTACCGGGACCGGCGGCAGATCCGGCGATACTCGATGCCGGCCCGGGCCGGCGCGCGGCGTCGGCCGCTCGAGTGCCACCGCAGCACACTATGTGATCCAGCGACGTCATCTGGCTGTGTGGGTGCGTCTGCGTAGCATGGCGCGGTGGCCGGCCTGCGCTTTCAGGGCGGCCGCAAAAAGGCACTGCAGGCACCGCAAGCACCGGCATCCCCGTCCGTGCCACCCCGAGGTTCGCTGCGCCTGGCCCGCATCGGCGGCGTGCCGGTGTTCCTCTCGGCGTCGTGGCTGCTGATCGTCGCATTCATCACGCTGACATTCGCGCCGTTATTCACCGACAACGCCTCACCCGGTACCGATGCCGCCGACTATCTGCTGGCAGCGGCATTCGCTGTGCTGTCGTTGTTCTGCGTGCTCGCGCACGAGATGGGCCACGCCCTCGTCGCCCGCCGTTTCGGACTGGAAGTGCGCCAGGTGTATCTCTTTCTGCTGGGCGGGGTGACCGACATCAGGCCTGAGCCGCGCACGGCCGGTGAGGAGTTCGCGATCTCGGCTGCCGGCCCGGCCGTCTCGGCCCTGGTCGCAGGTGCGGCCTTCGTGGGTACCCGGGTGAGCACGCACGGCACGCCCGTCGACATCGAACTGCAGCTGCTCGTCTGGAGCAACCTGACTATTGCAGCGTTCAACGCGCTGCCCGGGTTGCCGTTGGACGGCGGTCGAGTGCTGCGCTCACTGGTCTGGGCGGTGTCTCGATCCCGCGCCACCGGGACCGTCGTCGCTGCCTGGGGCGGGCGGGTTGTCGCCATTGCCGTCGTCGTGAGCGTGCTGCTGATTCCCCGGCATGGCTGGGAGTTCGGCGGTGCGGTGCTCACTGTCGTGCTGGCCCTGTTCCTGTGGACGGGTGCCTCGGCCAGCCTGCGCAACGCCCGCCTCGGTGCTCGGGTGCCGCAGCTGTCGGTGGCGACGTTGACGCGTCGCGCGGTCTGGCTTCCCGCCGCCACGCCGTTGGCGCAGGGCTTGGTGCAGATGCACGCATACTCGGCGCGCGCCATCGTCGTGGTGGACAGTGCCGGGCGCCCGATCGCCATCGTCAACGAGGCTCGTCAGAACGCGGTCGAGGACGCTGCACGCGCCTGGACGACGGTCGGCGACGTCGCCACGTCGACGTCGGTCAATTCGGCACTGCCCCTCACGCTCACCGGTCGCGACCTGCTGCAGGCCTGCCAGGCACACCCCGCCACCGAGTACCTCGTGCTCGACACGATGGGTCGCCCGATCGGTGTGCTGAGCGCCGCTGACATCCGCACCGTGCTGACTACGACGGCCTGACTCAGTACTTTGCGGGCCGTGCAGCGGCCAGCAGTCTCAGGGCGCGGACCTCAACCGATGGACAGGGAGTCGAACATGACCGGCGCCACCTTCGCCGCGGGCGACCGCGTCCAGCTCAGCGATCCCAAGGGGCGCCTGCACACGGTCATCCTTGCCCAGGGCAAGCAGTTCCACACTCATCGGGGCGCGATCGAGCACGACGCCCTCATCGGTGCTCCGGACGGCAGCGTCGTCACCGCCACTTCGGGCACGGCATACCTGGCGTTGCGCCCGCTCCTGGCCGACTACGTGCTGTCGATGCCGCGCGGCGCCGCGGTGATCTATCCCAAGGACGCCGCGCAGATCGTCATGATGGCCGACATCCATCCCGGCGCGAGGGTTCTCGAGGCGGGCGCCGGATCGGGTGCGCTCACCTGTTCACTGTTACGCGCGGTGGGCACGGAGGGCTCAGTCGTGTCGTGGGAGAACCGGCCCGAACACGCGCAGGTTGCCCGCGTCAACGTCGAGCAGTTCTTCGGCGAAGCTCCGGCGAACTGGTCGCTGCGCGATGGCGACGTGGCCGCCCACCCGGTCGGAGAGACCGTCGATCGGGTGGTGCTGGACATGCTGTCACCGTGGGAGGTGCTGGACGCGGTGAGCGCGGCCCTGCGCCCCGGCGGCGTGCTGGTCGGCTACGTCGCCTCCACCACCCAGATGTCGCGGTTCGTGGAGGCGATTCGCGAACGCGGCGGCTACACCGAGCCCAGTGCGTGGGAATCGTTGGTCCGCGGCTGGCACGTCGTAGGACTCGCGGTGCGCCCCGAGCACAGGATGATCGGCCACACCGCTTTCCTGATCACCGCCCGCCGGCTTGCCCCCGGTGTGGTGGCTCCTAGCCGGCAGCGCCGCCCGGCGAAGAACACCTGATGCCACGCTGCGCCGCCCGGCGAAGAACACCTAGCTGTCTACAGCGCGCCGCCCTCGCTCCAGGTCTGCCAGTTGGGGTTCCAGTCGCCGTAGCCGTTCCAGGTGGGCATCGGCTTGCCGTCGGTCTCGGGGTACTCCACAACGTCGCCTACCTGCGAGAAGGCGTAGAACCACGCGCCGTCGGCCACGCTGACGTTGGTGCAGCCGTGTGAGGAACTGATCGTGCCGATGTGCTTGTTCCACGGAGCCGGGTGGACGTACTCACCGTCCTGGCTGAGGCGTACCGCATTCGGCACGATCACGTGATAGGGATCGGCCTGCGTTCCACTCATGTGCGCCGGATTGTCCTTCGCCATAATCACCTTGACACCGCTGTAGGTGGGCGTGGACTTCCTGCCCAGCGACACCGCGATGACCTTGACGGGCAGGCCGGTGTCACCGTAGACGGTCATCCGCAACGTCTTGGCGTCGACTCGGGACACGTGATAGACGCCGATGTTGTAGTCGAGCGTCAGATCATTGGAGAACGACAGTCCTGGCCCCGCGCTCAGGCCCTTCACGAGCAGCCCGACGTGGATCTTGGAATGCGCAGGCCAGTAAGGATGCTGGGGCCGGTAGTGGGCCTCGAGCGGCTTAGCCCGCAGCACCCGTTCCCAGAACCAGGCACCCGCGATCGGCCTACCGTTGACCAGCACGGAGGCGGCCTTCTCGAAGGCAGCCCTACTGGTGGGCGACTTCGAGAAGCGAACGATCAGCGGCATGCCCACGCCATAGGTCACGCCGTCGTCCTCGGCCGAGGAGACGCCGACCGGTTTGCCCAGCGGTGCAGTCGGAACAGCCGTTCGGGTGGTCGAGACCGGTGAGCCGGTGCCCGACCCGGCAGGTCCAGATCCGGTGGACCGCGCGGACGGCGTGACAGTCACATAGACCGTCGAGCGTGTTGCGCCCGGAGAGCTGCCAGAACTGCACGCGCTCAGAGCTGACACCGCAGCGAGGGCGGCCCCGACCGTGGCCACAAGCCGTGCCCGCACCCTCACGCGTTCGGGCCCTCGATCTCCACACCGTCACTCGCGCGAGCCACATGAATGCAGGTACCGGGGCACTGCTTGGCCGAGTCGATGACGTCCAGACGTAGGGAGGCAGGTACCTCCACCCGCTCGCCCGGGGCCTGGCGAAGTTCACCCCCAGCGTCTTTGACGTAGGCCAACCCGTCGATGTCGAACTCGAAGACCTCGGGTGCGTACTGCACGCACAAACCATCGCCGGTGCACTCGTCTTGGTCGATCCAGACGGTCAACATGTCACTCACGGGGCCAGCGTAGTTGCCGGGCTGGGGCCGGTCGTGCTGTGTAGGGTTGATTCGAACCGGTTCCACCGGCGTGCGCACAGCGGTAGCGCGGAAATGCCGCCGGCGCCCTGCACCCGCCCTGCAGCCGCCACACCTTGTCCGAGGGAGGCACACCCCATGGCCGAACAGCATCCCAGTGACCGGGTCCCGCCTGCCCCCGATCCAGCAAGTGCCGACCCGGCAAGTGCGTCCGCTACGCCGCCGGTGACCGACCCCGCGTCGATCACCGCCTTGCGCCGCGAGATCGATCTGCTGCGGGCTCGGGTGGCAGAGTCCCCGCGTCATCTGCGCCTGCTCGAGGAGCGGCTCAACGAGGCCCAGAACCGCACCAATTCCCTCGCCGACCGCAACGAGCGCCTGAGTGCAACCCTGCGCGACGCGCGCGACCAGCTGGTGGCGCTGAAGGAAGAGGTCGACCGGCTGGCCCAGCCGCCCAGCGGCTACGGCGTCTTCCTACAGGCGTTCGAAGACGCCAGCGTCGACATCTTCTCCGCCGGCCGCAAGTTGCGCGTGTCGGTGTCGCCCTCGGTGGACGTCGCGTCGCTGCACGAGGGGCAAGAAGTGATGCTCAACGAGGCGATGAACGTCGTTGCCGCCCGCGGTTTCGAGCGGGCCGGCGAGGTCGTGATGGTCAAGGAGCTGCTCGAAGGCGGCGACCGGGCCCTGGTTCTCGGGCACACCGACGACGAGCGCGTCGTCCATCTGGCCGACATCGTGCGCGAGGCGCCCATCCGCGCCGGCGATTCGCTGCTGCTCGAGCCCCGCAGCAATTTCGCCTACGAGCGGGTGCCCAAGAGCGAGGTCGAGGAGTTGGTCCTCGAAGAGGTCCCTGACATCGACTACACAGACATCGGTGGCTTGGCCGGACAGATCGAGCAGATCCGCGACGCGGTGGAACTGCCGTTCCTGCACGCCGATCTGTTCCTCGAACACCAGCTGCGCCCACCCAAGGGCATCCTGCTCTACGGTCCGCCCGGCTGTGGAAAGACTTTGATCGCCAAAGCGGTCGCCAACTCGTTGGCGAAGAAGGTCGCGCAGGTGCGCGGTGAGGGCGCCGGGCGCTCCTATTTCCTCAACATCAAGGGGCCCGAGCTGCTCAACAAGTACGTGGGGGAGACCGAGCGGCACATCCGGCTGGTCTTCCAACGCGCGCGGGAGAAGGCCAGCGAGGGCACCCCGGTCATCGTCTTCTTCGACGAGATGGATTCGATCTTCCGCACCCGCGGGTCCGGGGTGAGCTCCGACGTGGAAACCACGATCGTGCCTCAGCTGCTGAGCGAGATCGACGGCGTCGAAGGTCTGGAGAACGTCATCGTCATCGGCGCGTCGAACCGCGAGGACATGATCGATCCGGCCATCCTGCGGCCGGGCCGGCTCGACGTCAAAATCAAGATCGAGCGACCCGATGCCGAGGCCGCGCAGGACATCTTCGGCAAGTACATCCTGCCCGGGTTGCCCATCCACACCGACGATCTTGCCGAGCACAGCGGTGACGCCGAGGCCACGGTGGCGGCGATGATCCGCAACACCGTCGAGCGGATGTACTCCGAGCGCGAGGAGAACCGCTTCCTCGAGGTCACCTACGCCAACGGGGACAAGGAAACGCTGTACTTTAAAGACTTCAATTCCGGCGCCATGATCCAGAACATCGTCGACCGAGCCAAGAAGATGGCTATCAAGGACCTATTGACGACGAACCAGCGCGGGCTGCGGATGACGCACCTGCTCGCGGCGTGCGTCGATGAGTTCCGCGAGAACGAGGATTTGCCCAACACCACCAATCCCGACGACTGGGCACGGATCTCGGGCAAGAAGGGCGAGCGGATTGTCTACATCCGCACGCTGATATCGGGCAAGGGCACCGAGTCCGGGCGGGCCATCGACACCGCCAGCAACACCGGCCAGTACCTCTGAGCACTCCTCTGGGCCGAGCGCGCGGGCTCCAGTCGGCGGGGCGCCGGCGCACCGGGCACCGCAGTCAACGCACTCAGCGCGCGCCGGCATGAACGGCTGGCAGCTGCTGGCGATCTTCGTTTCCGGTGTCGCGGCCGGCACCATCAACACCGTCGTCGGCTCCGGCACTCTCATCAGCTTTCCGGTGCTGCTCGGAGTCGGCCTGGCTCCGGTGACGGCCAACGTCACCAACACCGTCGGCCTCGTGTTCGGCTCGATCACCGGCGCACTGGGATACCGAACAGAGCTGCGGGGGCAACGGCACCGACTGCTCGTGCTGGGCTCGGCATCGCTGATCGGCGGCATCGTCGGCGCCGTCGCGCTGCTGACGCTGCCCGCAGGCGCCTTCAAGGCGATAGTGCCGGTGTTGATCGTGCTTGCGTTGGTTTTGGTGCTGGTGCAGCCGCGCCTGGCTGCCCGCCTCGCCGGGCGGGCTCGTGCTCCCCGGCTGGCTGCGACGCCGCTGCTGTGGACTGCGGTTTTGACTACTGGGGTCTACGGCGGGTATTTTGGCGCCGCTCAGAGTGTGCTGCTGATCGCGATCATGGGCTCGCTGCTCGATGAGCCGTTGCAGCGGATCAACGCGACCAAGAACGTGCTCGCCGCGCTGGTGAACGGAATCGCGGCTGTGATCTTTCTGGGCACGGGTCACGTCGACTGGGCTGCTGCCGGTGTTCTGGCCGTCGGCGCGATCGGCGGCGGACTCCTGGGTGCCCGCATCGGGCGGCGACTGTCCGCGCCGGTGCTGCGCGCACTGATCGTCGTCATCGGCCTGATTGCACTGGTCGAGCTGATCTTCTGATCGGCGCTTGCCCTGCCTGGGGCGACGGTGAGCCCGCGCAACGGCGGCGGCGAGCCTGCACATCGGCGTTCGCGTAGCGTTGGCAGCAGCGACTGCGACCGGCTACAAGACGATCAGCACAGTTATCCTGCCGGCCGTAGCGGGCGAGAAGAGGGGCGGACGGCGCAGCAGATGGCGGAGCGGGAAGCGGCACTGACGCGCGTGCTGGGCACGGAAGTCGAGTACGGCATCAGCGTTGCCGGCCAGCCCAACGCCAACGCCATGCTGCTGTCGGCCCTGGTGGTCAACGCCTACGCCTCCGGACTGACCCGCGGCCGGCCGCGCCGCCCAGCCTGGGACTTCGAGGAGGAGTCGCCGCTGCGCGATGCCCGCGGTTTCGAAGTGGGCCGCCGGGTGGCCGCGGAATTTCTCGAGGCAGAAGAAGACGCGGGGATGGCCAACGTCATCCTCACCAACGGCGCGCGGCTGTACGTCGACCACGCCCATCCAGAATTCTCCACCCCCGAGGTCACCAGCGCCCTGGACATCGTGCGGTGGGACAAGGCCGGCGAGCTGGTGATGCTGGAGGCCGCACGCCGAGCGGCGGAGATCCCGGGCACGCACCCGGTCAATCTGTACAAGAACAACACCGACAACAAGGGCGCCTCCTACGGCGCGCACGAGAACTATCTGATGGCTCGAGCCACGCCCTTTACTGACATCGTCGCCGGCCTGACGCCGTTCTTCGTCACTCGGCAGGTGGTGTGCGGGGCGGGCCGGGTCGGTATCGGTCAGGACGGGCGCGGTCACGGCTTCCAGCTGAGCCAGCGGGCGGACTTCTTCGAAGTTGAGGTCGGCCTGGAGACCACGCTCAAGCGTCCCATCATCAACACCCGCGACGAGCCGCACGCCGACGCCGACAAATACCGTCGCCTGCACGTCATCATCGGTGACGCGAACCTGGCTGAGCTCTCCACCTACCTGAAGGTCGGCACGACGTCGCTGGTGCTGTCGATGATCGAGGCGGGTCTGCGCTTCGACGACCTCGCCCCCGACGAGCCGGTGTCCGAGCTGCACGCGGTGTCCCACGATCCATCGCTGCAGCACCGCCTCACGCTTGCCGACGGCCGTCGCCTCACCGCCGTCCAGCTGCAGATGGAGTACCTGGACCGGGCGCGCAAATTTGTCGCCGAGCGCGCCGGTACCGACGCACCGGCCGAGACGATGGACGTGCTCGCCCGTTGGGAGTCGGTGCTGGTCGGGCTGGAGAACGACCCGATGGAGTTGGCCGACTCGCTGGACTGGGTGGCCAAGCTTCGCCTGCTGGAGGGGTACCGCCAGCGCGACCAGTTGGCTTGGTCGTCCTCGCGGCTGGCACTGGTGGATCTGCAGTACTCCGATCTGCGCCGGGACAAGGGGCTTTACAACCGGCTCGTCGCCCGCGGAGCGATGCAGACACTGGTCGGTCCGGACGACGTGCAACGCGCGATGACCGAGCCGCCGGCGGACACCCGTGCCTACTTCCGCGGCGAATGCCTGCGCCGCTATCCCGACTCCGTTGCCGCCGCCTCGTGGGACTCGGTGATCTTCGACGTCGGGCGCGGATCGCTGGTCCGGGTGCCCACTCTCGAGCCGCTGAGGGGTACCCGCGCCCACGTCGAGGCGCTGCTCGACCGGTGCACCACCGGCGCGGAGCTGGTCGAGGAATTGCTCGGTCGCTGATTCCAGCTTGCTGGCGGCTTGCCGCTCGCTGGTCGTGGTGGCCGAACTGGCGATGTCGGTGTCGGCGACTAGGGTCGAACAGAGCATCGTCCGAGGCGCGCACATGCACCCGGCCGACGCTCCAGGACCGACCCGGGGATGGAGAGGATCGCGATGGCTTCCCATGACAGCGGCGGGCAGGCACGCAGCGCCCGCCAGCGCGAGCAGACTGATGACGCCGAAGAGACCGTCGACGCGTCGGTCGCCGAACGCAACGAGAAGCTCAGCGAGGACGTGGACGCGATTCTCGACGACATCGACGACGTGCTGGAAACCAACTCCGAGGAGTTCGTGCGCAGCTTCGTCCAGAAGGGCGGCGAGTGAGTTCTCGCCGGCGAGTTCGGAGCTTGCCGGTCGCCGTGCTGCGTTCCGACGTCCCGAATCGAGAGGGCTCGTAACACCTGTGGACTGGTCACCTGCCCCGCGCGATCCGGGCTTGCTCTCCTTGGCGACCGTTCCCGGCGGGTCGTCGTTCACCGACTTCCTCGGCTCGGCCGCACCCGAATTGATGCCCCGGCGCCACCCCGACACCGAACTGGCTCCGCACGGCACCACCATCGTCGCCCTGGTGTACGCCGAGGGCGTCATCCTGGCTGGAGATCGCCGCGCGACGATGGGCAACCTCATCGCGCAGCGCGACATCGAGAAGGTCTTCGCCACCGACGATTACTCCCTGGTCGGCATCGCGGGCACGGCCGGCATGGCCATCGAGATCGTGCGGCTGTTCCAGGTCGAGCTCGAGCACTACGAGAAGATCGAGGGCACCCAGCTCACGCTCGACGGCAAGGCCAACCGGTTGTCGACGATGATTCGCGGCAACCTGGGCGCCGCTATGCAGGGACTGGCTGTCGTGCCACTGTTCGCCGGCTACGACCTCGGTGCTGCTGAGCCTGCCGAGGCGGGGCGCATTTACAGCTACGACGTCACCGGCGGGCGCTATCCCGAGCGCTACTACCATTCGGTCGGGTCTGGTTCGGTGTTCGCGAAAAGCTCGCTGAAGAAGCTCTGGCGCCCGGGACTGAGTCGAGACGACGCGATTCAAGTCGCGGTGGAAGCGCTGTACGACGCCGCCGACGACGACTCGGCCACCGGCGGACCCGACGTGCGCCGCGCGATCTATCCGATTGTGCGGCTGGCCTCAGCTGCGGGCACCGAACGGGTCGACGACGTTCAGCTGGCTGAGGTGACCGCCGCGGTGATCGCCGAGCGCACCGAGCGGGTCGGCTCATGACCGTATCGGCGACTGGTACGAGACCCGGCGGGCGGATAGCGCGATGAGCATGCCGTATTACGCCTCGGCCGAGCAGATCATGCGCGACCGCTCCGAGTACGCCCGCAAGGGCATCGCGCGCGGCCGAAGCGTAGTTGTGCTGCGCTACACCGACGGCATCGCCTTTGTTGCCGAGAACGCCAGCTCGGCGCTGCACAAGGTCAGTGAGATCTACGACCGGATCGGCTTCGCCGCCGTCGGCAAATACAACGAGTTCGAGAACCTGCGAGTGGCAGGTATACGGCTGGCCGATCTGCGGGGCTACTCCTACGACCGGGGCGACGTCACCGCCCGGTCGCTGGCCAACGCCTACGCCCAGACGCTGGGTGCGATCTTCACCGAGCAGCAGAAGCCCTACGAGGTCGAGATCTGCGTCGCGGAGGTGGGCTCGAGCGCCGACGTCGACCAGATCTACCGCCTCACCTACGACGGCACCATCGTCGACGAGCCCGACTTCTTGGTGATGGGCGGTCAGGCCGAGACACTGACTGCGACGCTTCGACAGGGGTCGACCAACGGTCTGACGTTGGCTGCCGCAGTGTCCACAGCCGTTCGCGCACTCGGCTCGGTGGGCGGCGAGGCAGGCGCAACTCGGACGCTCACCGGCGCGCAGTTAGAAGTGGCCGTGCTCGACCGCACTCGCGCGCAGCGCAAATTCAAGCGCCTCACCGGATCGGCGCTCACCGCGATGCTTCCCGGCCAGACATCGGGTGCCAGCGAGGACGCTCTTGACAGCCCCGCTGACATCGAGGAGCCGACTGCCAGCGCTGACTGACCGTTTTGCTTGTTATCCGACTTTCTGCCGGCCGACTTGTCGCTCGTTCGCCTAGGAGTGATTGGCCTTTTTACCAGCTGCCCGTGGTGCTTGTTGACGTGCTCAATACTCACCTTGCTTCTGTCTGACGCTGCTGCGTTGACCGGGTGACCGGTTGACCTCCTAATCCGCGAGCGGTCGGTTCTGTCTGAAGTCACGGCGGGCACCCTCATGTCGCGAGCTGGTTCCGTGTGCTGATCGGGCTGTCGCAAAACCCGGTTGGACGGCTTGGTGTCACGCATGTGGCCCACTGCAGGCCCGTCCCTTGCGATGCGCCGATTCTGGCGGGCGACGTGTATGGCAAGGTCCACCCGAGCATGGCACTTGCGTTGTTTCGTACAGGTGTTCTATAGTTTGGGTATGTCCGCGGCCGCCGCTCCGCTTGTCGCCGAGCCTGTCTCGGTGATGCTGCGCCGGATGTGTGTCGAGCCGGCCTGCGGGTGGAGCGACGCCGACCTGGCCCGGCTGCGTGGTTTGGCCCCGGCTGCGCTGGGTCATGACGAGTTGGTGGATCTGGTCGGTGTGCTCGATCGGCACCGGGCCGCGATCGATGCGGTGCAGGTGGCAGCGTTGGCGGTGTTGGACCGCCGCGACCCGTCCGGCTTTCAGGCGGTGCGTGAAGAGGTGGCGTGCATGCTGCGGATCTCCCCACCCGCAGCAGCGACACGGCTCGCCCACGCCCGCGCGGTGGTGGACCGGCTGCCCGCCACGTTCGCCGCCCTCGCCGCGGGGGACCTGTCCCTGGCGCACGTCGTTGGGCTGGCCCGGATGGCGCAACGCAGCGCGCCCGCCCTCGCCGCGCACGTCGATGCCGTGGTGGTCGCCGACTCGGCCGGGGCGACCCCGCCGATGCTGGACCGGGCGGTGCACCGCGCCGTCGCTCTCGCCGACCCTGCCGGTTCGGCTGATCGGCACGCCGACGCCGTGGACCGCCGTGACGTGCGTGTATATCCCGAACCCGACGGCATGGCCACGTTGAGCGTGTACGGCCCCGCAGTCGACGTGCACACCGTCTACACCCGCCTCGACGCCGCCACCCGCCTCCTGCCCCGCGACGATGCCCGGACGGTGCCGCAGCGCCGGTTCGACCTGCTGGTCGACGGTGTCCTCACCGGTATCCCCGCCGACGGACTCCCCACCGTGCAAGGGCGGTCCCCGCAGATCCAAGTCACCATCGCCGCCACCACCCTGCTCGGACTGGACAACGACCCAGGTGACCTCGCTGGGTACGGCCCCCTCGACGCCCCCACCGCCCGGGAATTGGCTGCCGACCCGACCGGCACGTGGCGCCGGATCCTCACCGACCCAGTCAGCGGACGGATCCTCGACTACGGCCGCACCACCTACCGCCCACCCCACAACCTCGCCGACCACATCACCGCCCGCGACCGCACCTGCCGCTTCCCCGGCTGCACAGTCCCCGCCCGACGCTGCGACCTCGACCACGCCCAGTCCTGGGACGACGGCGGCCGAACCAGCACGGCCAACCTCGCTGCCCTCTGCCGCCGCCACCACCGCCTCAAAACCGAGAAGATCTGGTCCTACCAACTCGACAGTGATGCAACAGCGACGTGGACCAGTCCGAGCGGCCACCACTACAAGACTGAGCCGGAACCGACCCTGACAACCCGACCACACGGTGACGTCGTTGAGCCGGAGCCGACTCGCGAATTACGACCGTGCAGTGACCTGGCGGAGCCGGAGCCCGAGCTAACTACCCGACCGTGCGCTGACGTCGCGGAACGCACGATAAGTGACGACGAGCCGCCTCCGTTCTGAAGCGGGCCTGGGACACTCGGCTGTCCGGGCCCAGTGCTGCTGACCAGCCAGTCCTGCCTTGTGCCGGTCGACGTCGTCGGCGGACTGCGCCGGGCGATGGCATATTCGACGTCGCCGTGCACGCTGCCCTCGATGTGCTGGTCGCGCTCGAACTCCGCGCGCGACATCGCTCGGCCCCCGGTGAGGTACCACATCATGGCCGGATCGCTGTCGAGTTCCAGTAGCCCCTCGACGTCACCGGGCACGAACCCGCGCAGCCGTAACCGCGCCGTCAGCAGATCCATGTCCACCCATCGATTCTGACCCCGCGGGCCAGAACCGGCTGGCTAGGGTAGGAACAATGCAGCGGCGGATATTCGGGATCGAGAACGAATACGGTGTCACCTGCACCTGGCACGGCCAGCGCCGGCTCAGCCCCGACGAGGTCGCCCGCTACCTGTTCCGGCGAGTTGTGTCGTGGGGCCGCAGCAGCAACGTCTTTCTGCGTAACGGCGCGCGACTGTATCTCGACGTCGGCAGCCATCCGGAGTACGCGACCCCCGAATGCGACGACGTGCTGTCCCTGGTAGCCCACGACAAGGCTGGTGAGCGGACGCTGGAAGGCCTGCTCATCGACGCCGAGGAACGCCTGCACGACGAAGGCATCGCCGGTGACATCTACCTGTTCAAGAACAACACCGACTCCGCGGGCAACTCCTACGGCTGCCACGAGAACTTCCTCGTCGGACGGACGGGGGAGTTCAGCCGGCTGTCCGATGTGCTGATCCCGTTCCTGGTCACCCGTCAGCTCATCTGCGGCGCCGGCAAGCTGCTGCAGACGCCTCGCGGCGCCGTGTACTGCCTGAGCCAGCGCGCCGAACACATCTGGGAGGGCGTGTCCAGCGCCACCACCCGCAGCCGGCCCATCATCAACACCCGAGACGAGCCGCACGCCGACGCCGAGCGGTACCGCCGACTGCACGTCATCGTCGGTGATTCCAACATGAACGAGTGCACCACGATGCTCAAGGTCGGCTCCGCCGATCTCGTACTGCGCATGATCGAGCAGGGGGTCACGTTCCGCGACCTAGCGCTGGAGAACCCGATCCGTGCCATCCGCGAGATCTCGCACGATCTGACCGGCACCAAGCAGGTCAAGCTGGCCTCGGGCCGGATGGCGTCGGCCCTGGACATCCAGCGTGAGTACGTCGAGCGGGCCGAGGAGTTCGCCGAGCGCGGGGAAGCCACCGACGTCGACCGGCGGGTGCTGTCACTGTGGCGGCGCACGCTCACCGCGGTGCAGTCCGGCGACCTGTCCCTTATCGACCGCGAGATCGACTGGGCTACCAAGTTCACCCTGATCGAGCGGTACCGCGCCAAGCACGACCTGCCGCTGTCGTCGCCACGCATTGCGCAGTTGGACCTGGCCTACCACGACATCCGTCGCGGCCGCGGCCTGTACTACCTGCTCGAGGCGCGCGGAGCCGTTGCACGGGCCACCCGCGATCTCGACATTTTCGAGGCCAAGTCGGTGCCTCCGCAGACGACGCGCGCGAAGCTGCGCGGGGACTTCATCCGGCGCGCGCAGGACCGGCGCCGTGACTTCACCGTCGACTGGGTGCACCTCAAGCTCAACGATCAGGCCCAGCGCACCGTGCTCTGCAAGGATCCGTTCCGCAGCGTCGACGACCGGGTCGAGAAACTCATTGAATCGATGTGAGGACCGCCCGTCAGTTGAGGCGGTCCTGCCAGTCCGCTGGCACTTTGTCCGCCGGCGCGGGTACCGGCTGAGTGGCCGGATGGCTGGTCGGCTCGGTCAACGGTGCGTGCTCCACCGTGGCTTCGGTGGAAAAGTTCCAGAACCAGACCTCGTCCGGTTCGAAGCTCTGCATGATCGGATGGCCGCTGGTCTCGAAGTGCGCACTGGCGTGCTGGCTGGGCGAGCTGTCGCAGCAGCCGACATTGCCGCAGTCGGCGCACCGCCGCAGATGCATCCACCAGCCCGGATCCGCACCGGCCAGGCAGTCGACGCAGCCCGTGCCCGACGGCGCAGGGCCTGAACTCGGCTCTGCAGTCGACGCTGTTCTCAAATCGCTCACAGCTACCTCCGGTTCTTTGACGAGGGCGGTTGGTGTGCAGGTGTCACGTCACGGCTCGCTTGGTTTCGCGAAGTCAGGTGGGGGCGAAGTGTCAACGAAGGCGGACCGTCGCAATAGTGGCCCGTCGCGCCACCGCAAAGGTCGAAGCCGGGAGCATATACGGCAGCCGCCCGCCTTCGTCGCGCGCTAGCTATGCGGAGGGTGCGACGGACGGCAAGCGTCGTAGCGCCACCGAGATCTCGGCTTCACCGAGGGCGCACCAGCCTGCAGATGGCGACCGGTAAGTATCCGCGATGCAAAGTAGATTCATCAGCTCGGACGCATCAGCTCGGACGTATCAGCGATGCAAGTAGATCCATGAGCTGGGTCGTATCAGCTGGGGACATCTCCGCTCGGTCGGATAAGTCCCGCCGCGTGCCGCCCGGCCGCCGCCGCGCTGAGGAAGTAGGCGTAGTCCTCGTCGAGCCCGCGGCCCATCGTCGACACCGTCGTCGGCAGCGAGCGCAGCGCCTCATCCAGTCCGTCGGTGGGCGTGTGGACGATTCGGCGCAGCCCCGCCGCGGCCAGATCGGCACGCACCTTCGCAGCCAGCGCCGGCGCCAACGTCTCGGGTACGACGACGTCCACCGGTGCCAGTGCCACCCGTCCGAACGCCGTCGTCGAATGGTGCGACACCCCCCGGTGCCGCTCGCGGGGATCGGCGTCGGAAATCCGCAGCGCCCCCACGGCCCGCCCGCCCAGCACGCCGACGGCATTCACGACGTCACCGGCCTGAACACCGGAAAAGCCCCACACCGTGCCGGTGCCGAGATTGCCGGGTCCCTGGGTAACCACTGCGACATCGGCGTTCAGAACGTGCCGGGCGGCGAGCAGCCCGGTGTGCACGCTGACGGTCTCGACGTCGCCGCCGAACGCCTGGCCGGTGCTGACCGTGCCGCACAGCATGGGCGCCAGGGCATCGACCGTGTGCGACAACCACAGCGGCAGCGCGGCGCCGTCGGTCAGCACGTAGGCGATGCGCGCACTTGGCTCATCCGCGCGGATGCCTGCCACGATCGCGGGCAGCGCCGAATGCAAATCGGCGACGACCACGGGCATGCCCTCGATCGACGTCGCCTCCGCGAGCGCATCGTGGTGCGGCGAACCCTGTTCGTCGGCCCCCGCCACGCTGACCTGCAGAGGGGTGTAGCGCGCCTTGACGAGGTGCCCGGGTAGCTCAGGATCGGGAGGAAGCCGGTCGGGTATGGCCACCACCAGCGCAAAACCGCCGGTGCCCAGGCGCTGAACCAGGGCGGTGACGTTGAGCAGCACCCGATCACCTTGACGCGGTTCACCCACCACCTCGACGTAGGCCAGCGCGGGCACAACACCGTCGCCGGCGACGTCGACGCGAAGTTCGCAGATCCCCTTCCGCGCAGTGACAACCTCGACCACGTCGCCCTGCCGCCAGCAGATCATCAGCCTTGGCCCGCGGTCGGCATCGTCACCGTTGGACCCTAACGGCCCGCCGCTGACGTCGGCGCCCGTCCGAGCGTGCGGTTGGGACGCGCTCGGCGTCCGCTGTGGACGAAATGGGCTTCGCACCGCGACCACGCCTGAGCAACAATGCCTCCATGGCCCGTCCGGCAGGCGCAGCGTCCACGCGCGGCACCGCGAGGCGCGCACGCCGAGGCATTACGTTCGACGACATGGCGGCACGGCGGGCGGAACGGATGATCAATCTGGTTCTGTGCCTGCTGTCCACCCGGCAATTCCTGACCGCCGAGCAAATCCGACGCAGCGTGCCCGGCTACGACCCCGACGACGGCTCCGAGCGCGGCGACGACGCGTTCAAGCGGATGTTCGAGCGCGACAAGGCCGAGCTGCGCGATCTGGGCGTGCCGCTGGAGACCGGACGGACCAGCATCTTCGACGTCGACGACGGCTACCGCATCGCCCGCCGCGACTACGAGCTACCCGAGATCGAGTTCGATCCCGCCGAGGCGGCCGCGGTCGGGCTGGCATCGAGGCTCTGGCAGTCAGCCACGCTGAGCAGTACCGCCCGAACCGCGGCACTGAAGCTGCGCGCCGGCGGAGTCGAGCTCGACGACACCGGTCACGGCGGATATGCAGCGGTCCCCGACACTGTCGGCCCGCTCGAGGTCGAGTCCAATCTGGGCCCGCTGCTCGAAGCGGTCGCCGATCAGCGCGCCGTCAGCTTCGGCTACCGCAAGTCCGGCGAGGCCGACGCGGAGAGCCGGACCGTCGAACCCTGGGGTGTGCTGTCCTGGATGGGCCGCTGGTATCTCGTGGGCTACGACCGCGCCCGACAAGCGACGCGCAGTTTCCGGCTGTCACGCATCGACGGCGCCATCCGCCTCGTGGGCGGTGCCGGCACCGCCGAGCGCCCGCATGGTCTGGACCTAGTGGAGTTCGTCCGGGGGGCTGCGCCCGAGCGCAACTACACCGCGACGGTCGCCGTCGTCGGGCCCGGCGCGGCCCGCCTACGCCGGATGGCGCGGCGAAGCGGCCCAGCAGCGACCGAGGCCGACGAGCTGACCATCGACTACACCGATCTGGAATGGATGGCCCGCCAGATCGCGGCCGCGGGCATTTCGGCGCGCGCGACGTCGCCACCGGAGTTGGTGGCCGCGGTGGTGGACCTGCTGCGCACCGCCGCCGGCATCGGAGTGCCGCGATGACCGCCGTGGCCGAGCGGATGCCGCGCCTGCTCGCGCTGGTGCCCTATCTGTTGGCCCGGCCGGGCATCGCCGTGGCGCAGGCGGCGGCGGACTTCGACGTCACCGAGGCCCAGCTGCGTAGGGATCTCAATCTGCTGTGGATGTGCGGCCTACCAGGTCAGGGGCCGGGTGACCTGATCGACCTCGCCTTCGAAGGCGACACCGTCAGCGTGGTGTTCGACGCCGGCATGTCGCGCCCGCTACGGCTGACTGCGCAGGAAGCGCTGACGCTGACGGTGGCATTGCGCACGCTGGCCGAAATCCGTGGCGTCAGCGACCGCGCTGCGGTGGAACGCGCGCTGGCCAAGGTCGAATCCGCAGCCGGTGGCCACGTCGGGGCTGCCGACGCCGTGCAGGTCGCCATCGACGCCGAAACCCGGGTACGGCCTGCCGTGCAGGCGGCCCTCGACGGCGACCGCGCTCTGCACCTGCGCTACTTCACCGCCACTCGCGACGAGACGACCGAACGGACCGTCGATCCGATGCAGCTGTTCGTCGCCGAGGGTCGGGCCTATCTGGAAGCGTGGTGCCGGCGGGCGGAGGGGCTGCGGGTGTTTCGCCTGGACCGGATCGAGACCGCCGAGGTTCTGCCCGAGCCGGCCGCCGTTCCGGCACACGTGCATCCCCGCGATTTGAGCGAAGGCGTCTACGCGCCGGCGCCCGAACA
>CAXSBR010000029.1:0-31199 GCA_964236495.1 uncultured Jatrophihabitantaceae bacterium | reverse complement strand
TCTCCCAAGCCGCCGACGCTAACCCACGCTCAAACACGCATTCTGCGACAGGCTCCGTAGTCGAGGAACGGGATGAACTCGGCCCAGGCGTTGTCCCAGAGCCGGATCACGGCCGGGTAGCGCTGGCCCCATTTCTCGGCGAGGTCGTCGAATGCCGCCCTGGCGGCGGTGGCGTTGACAGCGGTGTAGATCGGCTTCAGATCCCGTTTGATCTCATCCCAGTACTTACGGGAGGTGAGCCGGAACGTGTTGCGGATCAGATGGATCATGCAGGTTTGGATCAACGCTTGCGGCCAGACGTTGCTGACCACCTCGGGTAGGCCTTTCAGTCCGTCGCAGACGACGAAGAACGTGTCCCGCACGCCCCGGTTGCGCAGGTCGGTCAGCACGCTCATCCAGAACTTCGCGCCCTCACCGCCGGTGCCGGCCCACAACCCGAGGATGTCGCGTTCCCCGGCCAGGGTGACGCCGATAGCGGCGTAGAACGGGCGGTTCGCGACTTGGCCGTCGCGGACCTTGACCACGATCGCGTCGATGAACACCGCGGCGTAGACCTCGTCGAGCGGGCGCACCGACCAGTCCTGCATTTCTTCGAGGACCTTGTCGGTGATGCGGCTGACCGTCTCCCGGCTGACCGACGCGCCGTAGATCTCGGCGAAGTGCGCGCTGATCTCACCGGTCGTCAAACCCTTGGCATACAGCGACAGGACCACCTCGTCGACGCCGTTGAGCCGCCGCTGCCGCTTGCGCACGATCTGCGGCTCGAACGTGCCAGCCCGATCCCGCGGGACGTCGATCTCGACCTGGCCGGTGGCCTCGGTGAGCACCGTCTTCGCCCTGGTGCCGTTACGGATGTTGCCCGACCCTGCACCGACCGCGCCGGCCGGATCGTGCTTGCCGTAGCCCAAATGCTCGGTCATCTCTTCGTTCAGCGCGGTCTCGAGCACCGTCTTCGTCAGCTGTTTGAGCAGCCCGTTCGGCCCGGTCAACGACAGACCTTGCTCCCGGGCCGCCCGGACCAGCTCGACCGCGGCCTGCTGCTCGGCCGACTGCTCGGCCAGGTTCTTCTTCGTCACGTCGTTCAGTGTCGCCGTCATCAGACGCCAACCCTTCTCGCCGAGCTCCCGCTCGGCGTGTCAGGCCGGAAACACCGTTCAGCGGACAGTCCCGCGACCTCGACCCTTCCGGACCAATATGCCTGCGTCAGACCCAATGCGGGCAAGGATGCTATCCGCAGTGCGCGCATATCGACACACCCACCGCGACATTGAACTGGACCGACGCACGCATAGTCGGCGTTATCGGGCGCCTGTGGAGCACGGCGGGGTGGTGGTGCCGGGCTGGGTCGGCTATCGGCGGCGGGTATTGGTGCTGCGTTGGGGGCGGTGGGTGTGGTCAGTGTGTCGTGTCGCGGCGGCCGCGGTCGTAGTTTTCGACGCCGCCTTCGGACCAGGCGTGGACAGCGAGCTAGGTCAGCGCGGAACGCGCATCCATGCCGGCCTCGATCGACGCGGTCGCCTTCCACAGCAGGAAGCGCAGCATCGGGCTGTTCTCGGCCGGCCACGGGGCGTCGGGCTGCCGGGCATCGCGGGGCGAGGGCCACGGACCGCGGTGGGCGTCCCGCGCGGACCGAAGATTGACGATGCCTTCAGCGACGTCCCCGGGCACGACCAGGGACGCTTCGATCTCGTCGGGCGTCATACCGACCAGTCTGCCTTAAGACCACGCCCGACCGACCACATCGTCGCGGTAGAACGGTGAAGCCGTTGTCGGGCACCGATCCCGGGGGCGACGCCCCGATCGTGCCAACGTGGCCCAGCACAGAGACCGGAGCAGCCGGACCTGGTGAACACGGGCACGATGTCCGCCACCCGCCCGCGTCCGTGCTGTCGGCGAACGCGGCCGGCGGTGGCCGGTGGCGACCCGGGCCATGACATCGTCGCCGCCGCTCACCGCTCACCGCGGACCGCGGACCCGGAGAAGGCGCGTGAGCGCCCAACGGGAGCGACCCGGCCGACGTGTCGCTCAGGTCGCCTTGTCGGGCAGTACGTCGCGAAGCGAGTCGCCGAACCAGCCCCGACTAGCAGATCACGCCGACAGCGATAACCTCCTGCAACCCGTCGTACCAACGGTGGGTGTTGGCCGATAGCTGTGAGCGGCCCCGTACCGACCCGACCCCGGCGTGATCTCCTGCACCTCTCCACCACGCGCGAACGCCGTACCACCGCTTTTACCCACCGACACCCGATCCGACCCGTGTTGCCCGTCGAGAGGGCCGGTGAGCCGTCTGCGTCCGCGCTCCTGGCGGCACCGACTTGAACCCCATCACGCTACACAATGAAAGTGCACTGACATTCTACTGACATACGATCTTCGCGGGACACGGCTTCGACGCTGAGGCCCAGTATTTACCGGCGTTCTCGGGTGGAGCTGAGGGGACTCGAACCCCTGACCCCCACACTGCCAGCGCGGGTGATCGGTCAAATTTCGTGGTGTCCCGTGCGGCCTAAGGTCATCACATCGCGGCAATCACTGGGTTTCATGTCTTCCTGTATCGCCGCGTGACCGGCGATGTCGCGCGGTACTGACTGACAACTGACTGACATGACAGGAGATCTTGAAAACTGGTGGGGGCGAGATCCAGGCTTGAGCTAGGTCGGCGGCGCATGCGCCCTCGTTCTCTTCCGCTCGTCGAAGCGGTGAGGGTGGGAAGATCATTCCTGAAAGGCTCGCACTTCACCGCAGGTCGGCATGCCCTCAACTGTTTCCCGCTTCGCGCGCCGTATCGGGCGGGTTGCCGCGGTGACACTGGCAGTGATTTCCACGTCGATGGCAGCGCCAGCTGCCTACGCCTCACCGGGCGCTGCTACGACAGTGCCGCCGAGCGCCTGCGACCGCGTTCGTCGCCTCAGAAAGTTCCGCGTCGACGCGGCTGCCCCACGGGCGCTATCTCGTCGTCGGCGGTTGCTCGGTCGATCACTGCCGAACAGTCCTGACAACCGCAGTGCTGTATGACCCTGCCACGGGAAGACGGTCGCGATCGGGCGACGCCCCCTCCCACGCCTACGCCACCCTCACCCTGCTCAAGTCGGGGAAGTCGCTGCTCGCCGGCGGCTGCAACGGCCGCCTGTGCGGCCACGAGAACCCGACCGCGGAGATCTGGGATCCCGCCACGGGCGCGTGGACCGCGACCGGCACGATGCTCCCAACACCCAGTACGGCGTCGCCCTGGACCCCGAGCACGCCTCGGCAGTGCTGCTGGCGAGCGGTGACGTGCTCGTGGCCGGCGGCACCAACTACGGACCCATCGCACAGACGTGGAACCCGGCAACGGGCTTGTGGAGCGCGACCCGGCCCATGCGCGCCGCCCGGGAGTCGTTCACGCTGACCACCCTCGCCTCCGGGCTGGTGCTCGCCGCCGGCGGTTGCGACGGCGACTACTGCACGACAGTGCTCGGCTCAGCCAAGATGTACCACCCCACAACCCGCACCTGGACCTCGACAGGCCACATGGTCGAACCGCGATACGGCCACACCGCAACGCTGCTGCCGACCGGAAAGGTCCGCGTCACCGGCGGCACGGACACCAACCAGGATGCCGCCACCGTCACCGAGCTATACAACCCCGCCACCGGCACCTGGACCGCCGCGAGCTGAAACGCAAAGGCACCACGGGCACCGTCTACGCGCCCAGCGGCACGCCGGTCGACAAGGCCAGCGAACTGGGCGTAGCTCTAGCTGGCCAGGCCGACGCCGCCGAGGACGTCGCCGCAGCACGAGCGAAAGCGCAAGCTGTTGTCGAAGCCGCCCAGGCCGAGGGCGCCGCACTAGTCGCCGCCGCCGAAGTCGATGCCGGCAAAGTTGCCGAGGCATACGCCGCCGCTTGGAGCGCCGGCAAGGACGCCGGCTGATCACCTGCCCAGCTCCGCGGTATGGGCTACGCAAAATTGCCCGCTACCCGCCGGCGCAGTTCCACGACGACCGCAGCACCGCCCGGTGACGGTGGCGGTCACGTCGCCACCGCGGCGTGACCGAACGATTGATCGTGCCCGCGCTTAACCACCGGGTACGGAGCTGGTGGCGCTACTCCGGAATCAGCGGCTACCGACTCGCCCTGCAGGTCCTCTTCGTTGTCAGATGGTGGGTGCACGCGGCCCTCTCCCACGACACCGGCGCGCTCGTCGTTGCCGTCCTCCTCATCGTGGCGCTACTGGGAGTGATCGGAGTCGGTGCCTTCCGTGCCGAGCGGACTTGCCGCTACGGCTGCTGGTAAGCGGATCGTCGGGCGCTACCGGCTCAGTCCCGGCGGCGGCCGCCGTTGGGATGACGGGTCAGCCGGCGAGTGCGGTTTCGGCGATCCGGGCGAACCGTGCCCCGCGGTCGCGGTAACGACCGCGCCCCGATCTGGGCCGCGGTGGCCTGTACCGGCTGGGGGGTCGTCACGCTGCGAGACAGCACGTCGACCAGGCCGCGGTTGTCACCACGCCTTGAACTGACTGACGCCGCGATGTTGACCTGTTCCAAGTCGGGCGGCCAGACAACCTCTTGCCCGGCGTAGCGCGCCAGCAGATCGACGAACGCGCGTTCACTGCGCCCATTACTTTCCCGGAACGGGTGCAGCGCGTTCAGGTCTGCCAGCAGATCGGCCGCGCCGTTCACGAACTCCGCGGCCGGCCGGCTACGCAGGTGGTCGGCTGCGGCCAGCCGATCGAACACTTCATGAGCGAACTCGGTCAGTTGCTCAGGTTGGCAGAACGCCGACCCGCTCTTGAACAACGGAATCCGCGCACCCGGCCAGCCCACTCGGTACACGTCCTGGAAGACGTGGGCGCGGATCGCCTGCAGGTGGGCCAGGTCGAACCGTCCGACGACTGTCACCGCACCGGCGCGTAGCTCCACCAGCCGGCCGAACGTGCGGCCGCGCTCGAAACGCTCCAACGCAGCCGCGTCGAGCAAACCGGCTTTGTTCCGCAAAACCTCGGTGCCGGGCTAGAAGAAGTTCTCCCAGGCCCGGAACGACCCGGTGGGCACCTACTGGGCGTCAACCCGACGCGCGTACTCCGCGAAGTCGATCTGGCCCGCAGCCAGCTCACCCGCGGCGACCCGCTCAACATCGGTCACCGTCATGCCCTCCATCTGCATAGACGCCGCCGACGACGCCACCGCCCGCTCCTGCACCGCGGTCAACCGCTCGAACTGCTCCACCGACATGAGCTCAACCTCCGGCTTGCGATGAGACCCAGCGAACACTTCCCCACCAGACTGCACGTCATCGACGACCTCGGCTAAACCCTGGCGAAGCTCACGCATCGTCAGCACCCGCGAAGCAGCCACCCCACCAGTATACCGCAAATGTGTACGCATCTGTCGGCCAAGATGGAGGCTAGCAGTGCGGGACAAATCGTCAGCCGGCGGCGTCACCGCAGCCTGCTCAGTCCTCGACGCGCGGGAACGACACCGCCCAGGTGAGCGGGCCCTCCGGACGCAACCAGCCCAGCCGATCATACGCTCGGCGTGTACGACGCCATCGTCGCCCCACCGGACATAGCTTGCGGCAGCGAGCATCACAGCGTGGTTGTACCGGTGGCCCACCATCAGCTGACAACGCCGGCCATCGTCGTCGACCGACGTACACCCGTACCGATCCAACTCCCGCGCCCGACGCCCCGCGCCGTCCTCGAGCAGCACCATTCCAGCGTATTTTCGACGGGTCCCGATCGCTCGAACATGTGGCCGATAATAGTTATGACACTTACCTGCTAGGTCGGCCGCCTTACACCCGTCGAGCGCCATGGAAAACATCGAGCGGAAAGACATAGCCGCCGTGCCCCGCGGCTGGCTGAGTTCTACCGGGCGCTGCTGGGGTACCGGTACCGGCCCGGAGACGAGCCGCCACCGAACGGTAAGCGCACCTTCTGGCCGCACCCAGCCCGGGCCGATCGTCACGCTCGACGTGCGCGACGCCGTCAGGGCCCCACCGCGCATAGCTCGTCGCACCGAGCCTCACGGCGTGGGTGGAACGGTGACCCACCATCAGCTGACAACGCCGGCCGTCATCGACAGACGTGCACGGGTAGCGCCCCAGCTCCCACGCTCGGCGCCCCGGGTCGTCCTCGAGCAGCACCGTTCCGGCGTAATCTTGCGGCGTCCTCGTTGCTCGAACATGTAGTCGATACTTTAAATTATGACCATTTGAACGATTGTTATTGCAACGGAGTCGACTTCTGGACACGCCACCGTGCGGGCGCGACGCCATGCCCTGGTCGGTGCAGCAAGAGCCCCAGCTGGTTACCTCGGCGCACCTGGCGGCACTGGGGATCACTAGTGGAAGGCTTTCACGCCGTGGTGGTGGGAGCAAGTGCTCAGGTGACGGGCTGAGTAGGAGTAGGTGCCGTCGTTGCACAACGCGCTCGCCCCACCCCACCGACGGCACCGTGACGGGCTCGAGCGGTGGGCCTGAGCCCGGCTGGAGGGGGCTCGATCGGCGCGAGCGTCGGCGCGGTGGCGGCTGCGTGCGGCGGGTGGGGGGCGGTGGCGCTCAGGGGCCGGTCACCGGGGGGAGGCGGCGGTACCAGTTCGCCGCGATTGCGTTCTGCGCCGTCGCGATCGACGCGTCTCCCGCGCAGACAGAGTGTGCAGCAGATAGTGCTCCACCCATGCTTGGTGGCGTACCCGGCGCGGGCGCCGGGTACTTGCGGGTTCGCGCCACAGATTCGTGACACGATTGTCTCCCACCCAGCTCCAGCGGGATCGACCTCGTATCCGCCGCGGGCGGCCTAGGCGACGCCGTAGCTGGCATACACCGCCCGCCGGGTTGCCTCGCTCACCGAGCGGACGGCTGTAACTTCAAGCCCGGCGATCCGGGGAGCGACAGGGTAGATTCTGCGCTCAATCCGACGTCGCGTCGCCGTATTCAGCGGTACCAACCACGACACCACGCCCCACCGTGTGGAAGAACAAGGCTTCCCCAAGTACGGCGGGAGTCGTTTCGGGGTCGATGTCGAGCTGTTCGACGTCGACTGCGTGCACGACTAGGTAGTAGCGGTGGGTGCCCGTGCCCTGGATCGGCGCAACTCCGTGGAAGCCCTTGTCTCGCATGTCGTTCGCGAGCACCAGTGAGCCCTCCGGTAGGGAGCCGCCGCCTGTGGACCCAGCACCGGCGGGCAGATGAGTGGTCCCGACCGGGATGTTTGCCACCGCCCAGTGCCACAGGCCCGATCCGGTTGGCGCGTCGGCGTCATACACCGTTACGCAGAAGCTTGCCGTTGCACCTGGCGCATTCGACCAAGACAACTCCGGCGAGAGGTCACGGCCGCCTGCGCCGACGGCGAAGTGGTCGGGTTTGACACGGCCGTCGTCGCGCAAAGACGCGCTGGACACTGTGAAGGCTGGCGCCGGATTGAACCGCGCGTATGGATCGTCGTCGGTCACTGCTGACCCCCGGTCGGTCGTCTGAGGTGGCTTTTGGGCCGTCGAGCGGAGCTTTGAAGGCCAGCGCGAGCCTTCGCACATGAAGCCACAAGTACCGGTGAAGGTCCGCACCAGTCAAGTCGATGGCGGGCGAGGCTCAGGGCACCCAAACCGCCAGTGGATCACCCAGCTGCTACGACGCTGTCTGTGCGAGCTTGGTCAGCTCACCGCAGCGACCGCACCAGGCCGGTGAAGCGGTCGCCTACACCGCCCTGCTCCAGCTTTCCCTTATCCAGGTCGCCGACAAACAACACCGTGCCAGCCGGCCCGAACACCCAGCACGGCGGCACCCGAGCTAATGTCGCTACCGCCAACCACGGGCACTGACGAAAAGGCTGCAAAACCGGGTCGACGGGCGCCACCGCGCCGGCCTTGCTGGCCGGGGTGTGGCGGGCTGACGGCTCGTGGTGACCATCCCGTAATGCCAAGACATGACCCCTCGACGCAGCGCCGCGACGAAGGCCGAACGCCAGCAGTGACGCTACGCGGGCCGCGCCAACGGCCGGGTCGGTTCTCACCCGTGTCGATCGCCGCCTCCGCCGATCGATTGTTCGACTACCGAAGGAGACCACGATGACCACCCCCTCGAGCCACTCCGCGCCGACCGGGCAGCGCGACCGAACCGATGTGCAGGGTCTCGCCGCATGGGCGTATCGGGCGTCGTATGACAAGTTGTCGGCTGACTCGGTGCGTGAGGCGCCCACCCACATCCTGGACGCGCTGGGCTGCTGCATCGCGGCGTTGGGCGCTGGGCCGACGAGCGCGGTCCGCTCCGTCATCCAGGACCAGGCCGGCAGCGGTCCGGTGCCGCTGCTTGGCGGTGGCACATCGAGCCTCACCTACGCCGCGATGTGGCATACCGCAACCGTGCGGTATGTCGACTTCATGGACAACTTCCTGGCGGCCAGGGAGACCTGTCACACCGCCGACAACTTCGGGGCCGTGTTCACTGCGGCGCTGCAGGCGAAGGCCAGCGGCAAGGAGTTCGTCACCGCCCTCGCGGTGGCCTACACGGCCCAGTCCCGGTACGTCGATCACGGCACCTTCATGCAGCGGGGCCTGGACCACACCGCGCAGCTCGGGTTCTCCATCCCGGCCGGCGTCGGGCCGCTACTCGGGCTGACCGAGGCCCAGACCGCACACGCCGCATCGATCGCGGCAGTCAGCGACTCCTCCTACGCGATCATCCGCGCCAAGCCGCTCTCACAGTGGAAAGGGCTGGCGTCGAGCCAGTCGGCGCTCGGTGCGATCAATGCGGTACTGCTGGCGAAGGCCGGTGTCGAAGGTCCCCTTCGGGTGGTCGAGGGCGTCAACGGCATCGACCACCTACTCGGCACGAAGATCGACATCGACTGGGACACCGAGGGATACGAGGGCATCGCCACCAGCACCATCAAGTCGTACAACTCCGAAATCCACACCCAGTCCTCCATCGACTGCATGCTCGGATTGCGCAAGAAACAGCAGATCAACCCTGATGACGTCGACTCGATCGAGGCCGAAACCACTCAGATCACCTACGACTTCACCGGTGGCGGCGCCTACGGCAACGCCACCGACGGGATCGACTCGAAGGAGCAGGCCGACCACTCGCTGCCCTACCTGATGGCGGTCGCCCTCATTGACGGCGCCGTCGGCCCCGACCAGTTCACCCCCCAGCGCGTCCAAAAGCAGGATGTCCAGCAGCTGCTGCAGAAGGTAACCGTCAAACCCGTCGACGACTTCACCAAGCGGTACCCGAGCCACATGCCCGCCCGCATGACCGTCCACCTCACCAACGGGGGGACCGTCAGCAGCGAGGTCCAAGACTTCGTCGGCATGCCTGTCAACCCGATGCCCTGGGACGGCGAAGTGGACAAGTTCGGCCAGCTCGTCGCTGGACGCATCCCCGACTCTCTTCGCGATGACATGGTGTCCGCTGTCAAGGCGATCGACTCCACCTCGGTGCAGGACCTCTGGCGGCTGCTCGCCGACGTGCCTACCCCGTCCGACGGCTGACCGTACGAGCTGACGGACGGGTCCTGGCGTGATCACCACGATTGTCAGCGCGCTTCTACCTGTGGTATTTGTCCTGGCGCTCGGCTTCTTCGCCGGCAAGAGAAGGGTGCTGCCCGACGATGCCGTCACCGTCATCATCGGCGTCGTCCTCGACTTCGCCCTGCCGTGCGGGCTGTTCATCTCGACGGTGAACGTCTCCCGCCACAACCTGATCAAAGATGCGCCCCTCGTGCTGGCGTTCGCGCTCACAGTGGTGATCTTCTGGATCGTCATGTTCGGGCTCGGTAGGCTGGCCTTCCACCACACGACCGGTGAGGCAAGTCTGCAGGCCCTCGCCGTAGCGATGCCCGCGGTTCCGTTCTACGGGCTCGCGGTACTCGGGGCGATACTCGGCGCAGCCGGAAACGCCGCGACCGGGATCGGCTCCATAATCATCAACGTCCTGCCCGTACCCGCGACGCAAGTCGGGCTCTCCCTGGGCACCGCGACCCAACCCGATGTCGCGAGCGGCAGCGCAACCCGCCCGAGTGCCGGCACCACCGCGACCAGGCAACGCTCCGGCGTCACGGCGGACCAACCCCACCCGACCACACCGCACGATCGGTCAACGGTGGGGGTAGTAGGCAAAGCGTTGGTCGAAGCGATCCGGGCGCCGTACATCCTGGCGCCGATCATCGGGGTGGTCCTGGTCCTCGTCGGTATCCAGATCCAGCAGCTGATCCTGCAGTCGATGCAACTGATCGGGCAGGCAAGTTCCGGGCTCGGGCTCTTCGTCGGCGGCCTGATCCTCGCATCGGTCAAGTTGAAGATCACCCGGGAAACGTGCGTGAACGTCGTCGCGAAGCTCCTGCTGATGCCGGCGCTGTTCATCGGCCTGGCCGCGCTGCTGCACCTCAGCAAGTCAAGCTTCGACCAAGGGCTACTGCAGGCCGCCATCCCAGCCGGCCCCCTAGCGGCGCTACTGGCGACACGGCACAAGCTCTACCAGTCCGAGGCGTCCGCTGTGCTCATGCTCACGACCATCGGATTCATCATCACGCTGCCGGTCGCTCTCGCGGCGTTCTCCATCTCGTGAGTTCGACCGGGACGCGAGTGGAAGGATCGTTTTTTGCCTGAAACTCGCGCCGTTCTTTGAGAGTAAGTGGGCGCTCGACGCTGTCATCGTGGCCGCCGGCCGCCGTCCTGGTCACGTCAAGCTGCCAAGGTGGGAGTACAGCGTGGGCCGGCTGACGGCGATCGTTTTCGCCACGACGGCTTTAGACGTGCCGGCGTCGAGCATCTGCCGGGCGATGGCCAGCTTCTCCGGCGTCATGATCAGCGGGTGGCGGCCGACATTGCCGCGTGCCCGGGCTGCCGCGAGGCCCGCCATGGTGCGTTCGCGGATGACGTCGCGCTCGAATGCGGCCAGGGAGGCGAGGATGCCGAACAGCAGCCGCTTTGCTGACGTGGTGGTGTCGATCGCCTCGGTCAACGAGTGGAACCCGACGCCGCGCTCCCCCAGCTCCATCACCGTCTGAATCAGGTGCGACGTCGACCGGCCCAGCCGGTCCAGCCGCCACACCACCAGCGTGTCCCCCGGCCTCAGCACCGCCAGCACCTTCGCCAGCTCGGGCCGGCTGTCCAACGCGCCGGAGGCGTGCTCGACGAACACCCGGGCGGGGTCGACGCCGGCGGCGGCCATCGCGTCGAGCTGCCCGGCCGGGTCCTGCTCCACCGTCGATACCCGCACGTACCCGTACCGGTAGCTGGTCACGGCTTCGGACTGTAAAGGAACTCACCGACACAGCCGCACCGACAGGCCGGGTTCTGACACGAGTTACAGACGCTCGTGCGGCGCGCGACGACGACCTAGCACGCGACCGTCAGATAAGCGAAGATCAGCGCCAGCGCTGACCGCTGGCGCCTCGCCGCAGGGAACGCAACCGGGTTTTACAGCTTCTTGCTGTGCAACCAGGTGCTGATGGCTTGGACGTGTTCTGCTTTGCGTTCTAGCGGCAGCCAATGTCCGGTAGGCAGGCTGGTCACAGTGAGGTCCGTGCAGGCCGCGCGCATCGGATCGCCTTGGCGATTTCCGGTGATGCTGCACATCTGATCGAAGTCCCCGTTGATGAATAGCACCGGCTGCGACAGGTGGCCGCCGCTGGGCGCTTCGCGGGCGTAGGCGAGGTTGGCGTCGTCGTTCGTGTACCACGCGGAGGGGCCGCGGAACCCATGAGCCGTAAACGCCTGCACCAGCACGTCGAAGTCCGCCGGCGGCCAGAGCGCCGGGTCGGGTTGGGTCGGCGGGGCGCGGTGCGCGGCGCCGAAGCGGCCTCCGTTGTGGGTGACCACCGCATTCGGCGACACCTCGCCGATCGTGGCGGGGTCGCCTGCTCGATAGACCGACGCCAGCGTCGCTGCTTGGTCTGCATCGAGGTCGGCGACCGCCGCCTCGAAGTGCGTTGTGTAGTAGCGGTAGTAGTCCCACTGGCCATCCGGGTACTGGTCAGCCGGATAGATCGTTCGGTCGACCAGCGGAACGATCGTGCGCAAAGCATGCCCGTCGGGTTGATAAGCCAGAGAAGTCAGAACGACGCCACGGCTGCGTGCGGGCTCATGCGCGGCCAACGCACCAGCCACAACACTGCCCCAGTCGTGACCCACCCAGATCGCAAGCTCCCCGCCCAAGTGGTCATGAAGCTCAGCCATGTCTGCCACAACCTCCTTGGTGGTGTAGGCGTCGTTGGCTGCCGGGGCGGAAGAGCCGCCGAAGCCACGCAGATCAGGGGCGACGCAGTGCCAACCTTCGGCGGCGAAGGCGTCCATCTGGGCGCGCCACATCAAGCCGATGCTCGGCCAACCGTGAAGCAAGATCATCAACGGTCCGTCTGCCGGCCCGCACTCGATGTAGTGCACTGCCTGCCGAGGCGTGCTGAGAGTGCGCGCAATCAGGGCGGAGAAGGGCGGCGTGGCCGATGCTGCGCCCGAGGGGGAGGCTGCGCGCGTGCCCTTGGGGTTAGAACGTGGGTTAGACGTCGGTGCAGTAGAACTAATCGGCTCAGATGGGATTGTCATGGTCGGGTACTCCAGTGGTCTTGACGAACATTCGTAGGTGAGTAGCTGCGGTGAGGTCAGGTGTAAGACCCCGAGAAGCGAAGGACACTTCTAAGCCATGGGAACCCGCCGGCGGTGTTTCGATGTGAGGCTTAGCGCGCCTGGCGGCGGCTATCGCACGGTCCAGGCCGGGTCGGCCCGCCCAAGGCGTGAGCCGTCGGGCGTCGCGGCGGCCGGTCCGGGTTTCGGTCCCGCCGAGACGTCGTCAGGGATGGCGGGAACGTCGTCGTCGTCCAAATTGACGTTGGCCGCGCCCAGGTAGGGCGGCCCTACGGGCAGCCGTGTGCGTCGTTGGCACCGCCGCCGTGTCCGGGTTACCACTCAGTCGCCGCCGACGCCGCCACGTGCGGAGGCTGCACGCGTGGCTTGCGCCTCATCCGGGCACTTAGTGCGGCCGCCGCGCCTATGCCGACGCATGGCAGTGCGGCCGCGATGAGCAGGGCATGCGACAGGCTCGTCGACGCTGACAGGCCACCGACGACGGCCGGACCGACGGAGCTGCCGCCGTAGACGACGAAGTCGAACAGGCCCTGCGCGGTGTCGGCGTCGCGTGCAGGCACCAGCCGCGGCACGTACCCGACGAGGGTCGCCTGCGCCGCGGCGAACGCGCCGGCGGTCAAGCCAAGGCCCAGTATCCGCAGGGCCGTCGACCCGGCGACCGCGGCAAGCAGGACGCCCACCATCGCCACCACCGCAGCCGAGACTGCCACCGTCGGAACTGAGCTGCGCCGGGCCAGCAGCGGCGCGGCGCGCCCCCCGGCGACAGAGAACGCTGCCGCCGGCAGCAACGCCGCGCCGACCACGACGGGTCCCCACCCCTGCGCCGTGTGCACCAGGGTGGGGACCGCGAACAGCGCCGCGTAGTAGGCGGCGAACACGGTCAGCCCGGTGGCACCCGCGCTGAGGAAGCCGGGCGCTGTGACCACCCTGCGGGGCACAAAGCCATCGGGCACGACTCGGATGTGCCGGGTGAGCAGCACGGCCGCCACGACGCCGACGATGAGCAGGACGGCGATCATGGCAGTGCCCAGATGCGTGGAAGCGGCCTGCAGGAGAACGACGACCACGGCTCCGACCGCCGTGAGCAGCACCGCCCCGGTCACATCGAAGCGTCTGGTCCGGTCACGTTCAGTACCCGTCAGTGCCGCGGCGAAGGGGCAAACCAGCAGGGCGGCGGCCGGGAGCGCGAGCACGATCCGCCAGTCCGCCGTCTCGGTCACCGCACCGCCGATAAGAGCACCGCAGCCTGAGGCGCCCGCGCCGGTGGCGGCCACGATGCCCAGCGCCCTGGACCGCTGCGAGCCGTCGAGCTGGGCGGCGATCGCCGCGTAACTGGTCACCACGAGCGCACCCGCCCCCGCGCCCCCGACCGCACGCCCGACAATCACGACAAGCAGGTCCGGTGCCACTGCCGCGACCAGCGACCCAACTGCGATCAGGCCGCCGCCAACCAGGACGCACACCCGCAGGCCAAGTCGGCCTGCCAACGTGCCGAACACCGGCATCGCCACCGCCGACATCAGCGCCCACGCCGTCAACACCCAGGCGGTATGGCCGAAGGGCACATACAGCCCCGACGCCAAGTCGGGCAGCGCCACCGTGGGGGCGCCCAGCGCGACGAAACCCGGAGTCAGCAGCGCACCAAACACCACACCCAGCAGCACCGGCGAGGATCTGCCGCTCATCCGGACTGCACCGAGTTGGCACGCTCGATGGACGCTTCGGGATCTTCTGCAGCTTCGGTTGGCCCCAACGTCCGGGATGTCGACGGAGGCCTTGAAACCATGTTTTCAGCCAACCAGTGCGGCGGTCGGTTATCTATGGCCAATTGATAACCGATCGTTCAACTTGATCGAACGATCCGGCTTCCGTTTCACCCCCGTCCGACGATCGGTGGAGACTGCCACCATGGTGGAAGGCCGCGATCTCACGTTTTTCGTCACGCTCGCCGAGGAGTTGCACTTCGGTCGGACCGCGGCGCGTCTGCACATCACGCCCGCGTCGGTGACCCAACGCATCCAAGACCTTGAGATCGAACTGGCTGTCCGCCTGTTCGATCGCAGCAGCCGCAGGGTCACCCTGACGCCGGCTGGCCGACAGCTGCTGCCGACAGCCCGCAGCGGGCTGCAGGGCCTCACCGCGGTGACCGACCTGGCCAGATCCCTCGCGCTCGGCGCGACCGGCCACGCGCGCATCGGTCTGGCGCCCAACCTCGGTGACATCGGCTCCCGACTGATCGGTGAACTGGTTGCAGCGCTGCCAGGCCTGGAGACCGTCGGTGCGTCGATGTGGAGCGCCGAGGCTCAGGACGCCCTGCTCGCCGGGGACATCGAGGTCGCCGTCGTCCGCGGGCCAGCCACCAACCCCGGGCTGCGGTCAGTGCTCATCGGCGAGCATCACGACGGTTACGTCGCCGTCACATCCGACGACGACCTCGCCCACCTCGACCAGGTGCCCCTGGACGCATTCCAAGGGCGGCCCTTCCTGATCACCGAACGGGCGCTGGCCCCGCACGTCCACGACCGGACCATCGGCTTCTTCGCCGAGCACGGCGTGGCACCGGTGTGGCGGCATCACCGAATCCTCGGCTACGACCAGATCGGTACCTTCGTCGCCGCCGGCTACGCGTCCACACTCGTCCACTCCACTGTCAGCTCGCTGGACCTACCGGGTGTCTGCGTGCGCCCACTGGCCGAGACCGCACCAAACTACGAGATCCGGGTGACCTGGCGCACCAACGACGACTCAGCACTCGCCCACCTGCTCACGGCACGTACATGACCGTCGAGCCGACGACGGCACCGGCCCAGACGCCGGTCGGCAACTGGGTGTCATCAGACGAAAGGCAGGCCGCGGTCCTGCTCGAACGTCGGACCCGGACGTAGCCGTAGCGCTAGCTGGTCACGCTTCCGCCCCTGCGGCATGCACCGGGACAGCCCGTTCTCCGAAACTCGACCCGACCGCACCCAGGCCTGCAGCACGAGGACCAGCTGTGCGCCGCACGCAATGCGCCAACCGCGCTAACAGGATGGTCATCGACGCCCGTGCCGCTCTCGCCCACTATCTCCACCGCCGTGTCGTCGGGGACGCGGGCGGGGGCCTCGACCCTTCACCCGGGACGTCGCGTTCGGCGGCGGAGCGCTGACGGCTGGACCGTCGGGCCGCCACCCCAGCGGCACGTGCGCCAGCCGACGCACCACCGATCGCGAAGCGCGCCCTGACAACCGCACCGGCGGCACCAATCGCCCGGCTCGATCACCGCGCACGCCAGCACCGCATGATCGGCAGCGAGCTGCGGGCCGGTGACCGTCAGGCCAAGCCGGTCGAGTCGGCAGAACGTGTCTAGATCAGGGCGTGAGAAAGTAGCGTCACGCACGTCGAGGTCTTCTGGTTGGCTGGCGTAGGAACCTTCATATTCGAAAGACCTCGACCCTCACCCGGCCGACGACGCGCCAGCGGCTACACCGTCCACATCGTGAACACCGTCGGCCGGTCCGCCTACCTGAGGGGACCGCACACTGTGCCGGTGAACCGGTGCTTCCACTGCGACTACCCGCTGTCGGATGACGACCTAGCCGCCGAGGTCTGCCGCAGCTACCTTGACGCCGGCGGCCGTGGTCGGTGATCTGGCCGTACTGTGCGCGGTCTCCGCCCGGCTCGTCGATGCCGCGCCGGCCGCTGTCGAGGACTTCACGTTCGGCCGGCAGGTCGGCGACCGGCGTCCTGGACTCGGCCTTGACACGAACACCTGAGTAAATTAGACAATCCCTGATTGCGGACCTCGTTCGTGAACTGCACGCCACACGCGGGCCGAGTCAAGGCCGCGTACCACCGTGGAACTCACGAGCGCAGCAACCGCTCGCGGGACGAACGAATCCTGTAACAAATATGGGCGCGCGTCTTGTTGTGGCTGTGAATGGCGTGACCGAACCGGGGTCGTGACACGTGAGCAAGCCGCACGAAGCTAGCAGTCAAGCACGATCGCAGCGGAGGTCGCTCATGCGCACGTCCAGTTCGTCACGGATCTCGCGGAAGTGGTCGCTGACCAGGGTGCGATGGGTGACCCAAGGCGTGGTCGCCTCACTGCTCGTGACCCTCGCCCAGCCAGCTGCAGGTCAGGCGGTTGCTTCGGTGCCAGCGTCGCCTCAAGCGGCTGTGCGATCGGCGCTGGCCAACGCTGTGGTGCGCCAGGCTGACGGCTCGACCCGATCGCTGGCGGCGGTACGTGCCGCGGCCGCCGTCGATGGGGACTTTCCGGTGAGCAACGGGGACCTGGTCATCGACGTGCCGACGGATCTGCCGCGAACCGACCTCCAGGCCAGGGTGGACGCCGAGGGCATCACCAACATCGGGACGACCGCCGCTGACGCCGTCCGGTCCTATGCCGCCGTCTCCGGCATTGCCGCGGCCTCCGTCGACGCATCCATTCCGTCCTTCACCGGGCACATCGAGGCTGTGGACGGCGCGCTGCGATTGACCATCCCGCGTAACGAGATCAGTACCTCGAACTGGTGGCAGGCCGGCCTCGCGGCGGCGCTCGGCGCTGCTGCGGGTATCCTGGCGGCGGCCATCGTGTTCCTAGGCCTGACCGCTTTGGGCCCTGCAGGCGCCGCCGTCGCGAGCAGGGTCGCCATCCCTGTCTTCGGCTTCTCACCGGCTTCGTCGCGTCCTTGCTGAAGAACGTCTTTACAGGATCACCCATCGGCCTGAGCACGACGCCCTGGGTCGACGCTGTGGAAGCCGGCATTATCGGCGGTCTCGGTGCGGCGGCAATCCAGGCGTTGGACATCTTCCTGGGCGCCAACGGAGAGATCATGTTGCAGCAGGTCTCTGCCTCGATTACGTCGGCCGTGAGCCGATTGACCTACTTCTTCTCCGCGATCCTCGACGTCATCCGCAGTGGCACCCAGGTAGTGAGCGGCGTGTACCTGTTCACGCTTGGGGAGCGAATCGCTGCGCTGGTCGCGCGCGCCGGTCTGCGGGCAGGTGCCGCGTATGACCAGGTGGACCTGCGCGTCGAACCGCTGGGGGACTCAATCACGGCCGGGTATCAAAGCAGTGACCACAACGGCTACCGCGAGCGCCTCTACGGAGACTTAAGACCCGCTGAACGGAGACCTCCGCCTCGTCGGCACCCAACATGACGGCACCATGGCCGACAACGAGGACGAGGGGCATTCCGGCTGGACGATCGACCAGATCAGCGGCATCACCGATGCCTCTTTGCAGGCCCTTAAACCGAATGTGGTCACTTTGCTGGCGGGGACCAACGACCTTGCCCAAGGGGGCGACCCAGCCACCGCGGCCGCCAAGCTCGGCACCCTGATGGACAAGATCCTCGATTCCGACCCCAACGTGCGGATCGCCGTCGCCCAGATACCCGTGTCCTCCGACGGAGGCCTTGCAGCTCGAGAAGTGACCTTCAACCAGGCCGTCGACCAGCTCAGGATCGCCCGGTCGAGCAGGGTCGCGATCGCTGACACCTCCGACCTGCAACAGTCGGATATGGCCGACACCCTGCACCCCAACGACTCCGGCTACCACAAGCTCGGCGACGACTTCGCGGCCGCCATAGACACCTTGGTCCTGACCGACAACGTCAAGGCCCCCACCGCCCCGTCGTCGTCCTGTCCCGCGGACGGCGGCCGGTGGTTTCACATCGGCCAGGTGGCCAGCGGTGTCGGTGGTCAGTACGACGCACGGCAGTTCCCTGATCTGAACGGCGACGGCCGCGCGGACTACGTTGCCATCGGCGACCACGGGCAGCTCGACGCCTACCTCAACGGTGGCCCCGATCCCGGCGCCCCCGGCGGCTGGATCTGGTATCACCAAGGAGAAATCGCGTCAGGCCTCGGGCCGCGGAACGAGATCCAGTTCGGCGACATCGACGGAGACGGGCGCGACGACTACCTCGTGGTCTCCCCCAACGGCGCCGTCAAGGTCGCATTCAACGGTGGCCCCAATCCCAACGCCCCCGGCGGCTGGAACTGGTACCCCCAAGACACACCGCTGGCCACCGGAGTCGGCATCGCTGTGGGCACCGACGGCACCGCCTTGATCAACCATCAGCTGCAGTTCGCGGACATGAACGGCGACGGTCGCGACGACTACAACGTCGTCGGCCTCGACGGCACCGTCCGAACCTGGATCAACACGGGCCGCCAAACCGGGAACGGGCCGTGGTGGGGCTGGTGGGAGCCGTTCCCGATCAACGCCAGCGGCGCCGGCCCCCAGGGGTACTACCCGCTGCTGCGCAAGTTCGACTGCGACCACCGCGCCGACTACCTGCGTCTTGACCCGAACGGCCCCATCGAGGACTACAACGGCGGCGGCTTCGACAACACCCACTGGATCTGGTACCCGCGTCACCAGATCACCACCGGCCAGATCGCGCCCCTCGGAGGCAGGATCGACCTGGCCGACCTCGACGGCGACGGTCGCGACGACTACTACATCGTGGGCGCCAACGGATCCCTCGACGTGTACCTCAACAAAGGCGGCGACCCCGCCTAGCCCGAGGTGCCGCAGGCTTGCATCGGCACTCCCCGGCCGGGACGGCGAGCAGCGCCTCGGCGCGCCGACGACGATCGCGGTGGCCCCGGCAACGACGACGGCCATGACGTCGGCCCGGCCTTGGCTGGGTCGGTGTGTTGGCGACGGTGTAGTAGCGGTCCTCGACATCGGCGCGGGTCGAGCGGTGACGGATCCAAGGGACGACCCATTCGTAATCGTCGGCGGGCCAGGCCAGTGCTTCGGTTCACGCGGTCGTTGCAACTTCCGTGGTGGTGGATGGGGTGTGGTGACGCGGTGATGGTGCGGAGTCGGGTTGATGCTGTGCGGGTGGAGATGTTTTGGCGGGCCCGTGGTAGCGGTGTGAGTGATGCTGAGGCGGCTGTGCAGGCCGGTATGTCGGTGACGGCGGGGCGTTGCCGGGTGCGGGCTGCCGGTGGTGTTCGTCCGCGGCCGCGCCCGGGGCCCACGACGCGGTTCTTGTCGATCGATGAGCGGGAAGAGATCGCGGTAGGGCTGGCGCAAGGGTTGAGCCCGGCCGAGATTGGTCGGCGGCTGGGTCGGCACCGGGCCACTATCGGGCGTGAGATCGCCCGTAACGGCGTGTTCCGCGTCGATGCCCGGCCGGCGTGGAAGTCTGGTGATGTCGAAGTGCAGGGGCGGCCGCGGGTGTATCGGGCGCTGCGGGCCCAGTGGCACGCTGAGCGGCGTCGGCCCCGGCCCAAGCCCGCCAAACTGGTCGTGCACCACCAGTTACGCGAGCAGGTCGCGCACCGGTTGACCCGCAACTGGTCTCCGCAGCAGATCAGCGCGACGCTGAAGGTCGACTATCCCGATCGACCGGAGATGCAGGTGTCGCACGAGACGATCTACCAGTCGCTGTACGTGCAGTCGCGGGGGGCGTTACGCCGCGACCTGACCGCGTGTCTACGCACCGGGCGCGCGGTCCGCCGCCCGCAGCGACGCAGCGATCAGCGGCGTCCCCGGATGGCAGGCATGGTGATGATCTCCCAACGACCTGCTGAGGTCGCTGACCGGGCCGTGGCCGGGCACTAAGGAATCTCAATGTTTTTGTCAAGCGGCGATGGGCAATGCTGGGAGTGGTTCGCGGTAGGGGGTGTGGTCGTCGAGCATGGCCCAGAGGACGTTGAGGCGTCGCCTGGCGAGTGCGATGAGGGCTTGCTTGTGGGACTTGCCTTCGGCTCGTTTTCGGTCGTAAAACGTCCGGGATGCAGGACTGTTCTTCAGGCTGGACAGCGCGGCAAGATAGCAGGTCCGCATCAGCCGGCGGTTGAAGCGTTTGGGGCGGTGGTGATTGCCACTGATCCGACCGGAATCGCGCGGTGCCGGTGCGAGGCCAGCGAAGCTCGCGAGCCGGTCGACGGTCTCGAACGTGCGCAGGTCACCGCCGGTGTTGGCGAGAAACGCCGCTGCTAGGACGGGCCCGAAGCCGGGCATGCTCAGCAGGATCGGCGCGTCGCGGTGCTTGTCGAAGACCTCACTGATCTGCTCGTCCAGCTGCGCGGTCTGGGCGTCGATCGAGGCGATCTGCTCAGCGAGCTGGGCGACGAGCTGCGCGGCGACCGCCTCGGTCCGCAGCGAGGTGTGCTGGGCGTTGGCGGCCTCGACCGCTTTGCGGGCGACGTTCGCGCTGCCGCGACAGCTGCGCTTCTTCAACCAGGCAGCCAACCTGACCTCGCCGATTCGCCGGATTGCCTCTGGTGTTTGGTAGCCGGAGATCAGGATCAGCGGCGCCTTCTTGGAATAGTCGAAGGCCGCCTCCAACGCGGGAAAGTACTCCAACATCAGCGCTCGGAGCCGGTTGATTGACCGAACCCGGTCATAGATCAGATCCGTGCGACGAGAGGTCAGCAGCCGCAGATCGGTGCTGATCTGATCAGCGCTGCGCACCGGTTGCAGGTCGGTGCGCATCCTGGCCTGGTCGGCGATGATGCGGGCGTCCTTGGCGTCGGTCTTGCCGTCACCGCGGTAGGTCGCAGCCGCATGGTGCACGATCCGGCCCGGGATATACAACACCTGCTGAGCACGCTCGGTGAGTAGCCCGATCACCAGCGCCGCGCCGCCGGCGTTCAGGTCCGTCGCCCAGACGACATCACCTCCGCCGGCCAGGGCCAGGACCGCGGCGATCAGTTCTAGCAGTGTGCCTTCGTCGTTGACGACCCGCCGCGACAGCAGCGTCCGCCCCGCCGGGTCGATCACCACGCAGTGATGCGCTCGCTTACCCGAATCGATACCTGCCCAGATCGCCGTCATCAACCATCCTCACGTCGCCGCCACTAGGGGTGTTCTCCTCGGTTGGTAGCCACGCCGGCACGTCCTTACCCAACGATCCGTTTCGCGCGAGTCTCAATAAGCGGTCCAGCCACCGACAGGGCAGCAGGCGGCCATTCCCAGTAAGCCGACACCGGCTCATGCCGACACGGCAGGGAGACTTGAAGCCATACCCGCTGCCCCGAGAAGAGCGATCGAAACCTGCGATCTCGACCGCTCTTGAAGCGTAAGGAGGGTGATCTGATCATCGGCGAGGACGGCCGGTCTGCTATCGGAACCCTCGTCGAGCGGACAACGCGGTACCTGATCCTGTTGCACTTGCCCGAGCGCCACACCGCCGACGCTGTCGCCGCCGCCATGATCACCGAGATCAGCCGGCTGCCCGAGCAGCTACGCCGCAGCCTGACCTGGGACCAAGGCATCGAAATGGCCGCCCACGCCACGATCACCATGGCCACCGGCATGCCGATCTACTTCTGCGACCCGCACTCACCCTGGCAACGCGGCTCGAATGAAAACACCAACGGATTACTCCGCCAATACTTCCCGAAAGCCACCAACCTGCAGATGCACTCCCGTGCCCACCTCGACTTCGTCGCTACCGAACTCAACCAACGACCCCGTCACACCCTGAACTGGCAGAATCCCGCACAGCGGCTCAATCAGCTGCTGTTGCAATGACCGACTGAAACCGCCGTTCCCAGGAACTTGCTCGGCGTACATGTCCGCGATACGCGCCAGATCCGCCTCCAGAAAGCGGCCGAGCATCTCCTGGACAACTTGGGCCGTGGTGCGGTATCGGTCGTGGACGCGGTAGGTTCGCCTATTGCAGCTCCAACTAGCGTGAGTTCGGTACCAATCGGTATGGGCGTGGAGGGCGCACTCGCCACGGGCGACGGTGCCAGAGCGGCACAGAAGACGCTCGCGGCCTGACGCGAGGAAGGCGTGACGCGTCTAGCGACCGCTTCGCGCGGGCGGTTGAGGAGGGCGACCTCCCTTCCGCCCCGACCCGGAGCTCCTCGCCCGCCACCCCATGACCGTGGCGAATGGGGTCGCCGTGCAGGCCGCAGGAGGAACGTGCCGCCGTGACCTGCAGGCCGTCGTCGACCTCGCCCTCAGGAACTGGCCGCCCGGTCTGGGGTCTACCTGTATTTGACAGGAGGCGGTGGCGACTGACCGTGTCAACTCTGGCCGGACCCACCTGGGCAACCTAAACCGGACCCGTGCGGGTGAACATGCATGCGTTTGAAGCCCCGGTTGTCGGCGTGGTTCTGAGGAGGCTGGCCGGGATCTCTCCATCATCGCGGCCCACTAGGTAGCAGAATGTAGGTACGTGGGGGACAGGCTGGCGCCAGGCGGACGTCGTTTCTAGGCCGGACGGGGGGCTTGCCTTGGTGGAACAGGACCGTGTGTCCGGGGCGGCTTCTGATTGGTCTGTTGGTGCGCTCGTCGCGAATCCGCTGGATGACCCCGGGGCTAATTTTCCAGTGGTGTATTCGCCCGGGTTGAGGACGTTCCCGGTCGCCGTGGGCACGACGTCCGTGATCAGCCGCACCCGGGCCGAGGAGTTGGTTGATGACCATTGCACCTTCTCCAAGCCCGGGCCGGCGCAGTTCTCGCTGCGCTTGGCCGTCGTGGGTTTCGGCGAGGACGCGCATGGGCCGCTGCTGGTGTGGGTGATCACCTGGCGGGGAGGGACGCCTGCATTTCACCCGGCGGTGACAGCTGACCAGGTCGACTGCGTCACTGTCATGTGTCTCGACGCCACCACCGGGGCTTTCGTGGGGCACCGCCACCAGTTTTGCCGCACCAACCCCGACGCGGCGACACCACCCGATTGGGGCGCCCGATTCCGGCGACTACGACAGCGTCGACACGTCGATGACCGTCCGAACACTGATGAGGACCGGTTGCGTTCGCTGACCAGTCAGGTCGCTGCTGAGGTCGGCGGTATGACGCGAGATCAAGCCGAGCGCCGCGTCGCGGCGGAACCGGCTTTGTCGATCCGTCTCGTGCCGCCCGGTCCGGTCAGTGAGGGCCGGGTAGCCGCCCGGGTCACCGCATGGATCGATAGCGACCGCATATATAAGGCAGTCCCGCTGTAGGCGACAGTCAGAGTGCGGTCAATGCTCGGTGGACTGCTGCGCGATTGTGTGGGCGAGTCGGTAGGACTGGGTGCCGGTTTCGATGATGGTGCCGTTGTAGGTGAGGCGGTCGACGATGGCGGCGCAGAGGCGCGGGTCCACGAACGTCTTGGTCCAGCCAACTGGAAGTGGCTCACGTTCGTTCGGTGCCATAGTGCTTGCCACCTGGCCAGAGGGGCGATTCCGGCGAGTCGTTGATCTCAAGGCGTAGCCGCTGTAGGTAAGGTGACACCTGGCTCCTGCAGGTAGGAAGAAGGTGTGCGGTGTCTGGACCCCGTTTGGTGGTCGTGCCGGGCGCCGCCAACGTGCCTACTCCGCTCCTGTCGCTCGACGTGGAGCCACTGGCGTATCAGCGCTCCTGTATCGAGGCCTATGAGGTGTCGCAGGTCGCCCGCGGGTTCAGCCCGGCGAGCTTGGAGAACGCTCCTGGGGTGCTTGAGCGGTTCCCTGCCGCGGCGGGACTTCCGGCCTGGGAGATCACCCGTGAGGACGTGGATCGGGTGGTGAGTGGGTTCGCGGCGCAGCGGCTCGCGAGTTCCACCCGGCGGGGCTATGTGCAGTCATTCAAGATGTTCCACGCGTTTCTGCGGGCACGAAAATCGGTGGAGATCGAGGCGCTGTTCGGCGTGCGGCTGGTCGACCCGCTTGATGAGTTCAACGCTTCCCGTCACGTCGGCGACGACGGCGCGCTCGCTGTGGCGCCGGCGACACCACAGCGGCTGGAGGTGTTCTTCGACTTCCTCAAAGACCGGGTGGCTAGCGCCCGCAAGTACGGGGTCGCCGGGCGGGACTACGCCTTGTTCCGGACGTTGTATCTCGCCGGGGTCCGGGCTGAGGAGTCCTCGATGCTCGACGTGTCGGACCTGCACTTCGGCCGGGGTCCGTTCGGCAAGATCCACGTGCGGTTCGGCAAAGGTGCGAAGACGTCGGGGCCTCGACCGCGGTGGGTGCCGATGCTCGACGAGCTGGACCTGATCCTGCAGTGGTTCCTGCGCGACATCCGACCACGGATGGGCCAGTCAGGCCTGAGCCTCGCGGGCGGTGATCCGTTGTTCTGTGACGAGGGTGGCGGCCGGATTCATCGCGGCACGATCCGCAACCGGCTGCGTTACCTGCTCGAGCTCGAAGGCCGGCCACCGGAGGAACGGTTCAGCCCGCATGGGCTTCGTCATGCCTGCGCGACCCGCAACTATGAGCGCGGTGTCGACCTGGTCGCGATCCAGCAGATGCTCGGGCACTGGCATGTCGGCACCACCATGCGATACGTCACGCCGTCCTCGACGTTCGTCGAGGACGCTTACCGACGCGCAGTGTCGAACACGCTGACCGAGCTGACCGGCGATGTGAAGGAGCTTTGAGATGGACGTCACTTGGCGGTTGAGGATGGCGGCTGCGCAACGTGAAGTGTGGACCGGTGCCCAGCTGCGGCGGCTGCTCGCTGAACGCGCCGGGCTGCATCTGTCCGCCGCGTCGGTTTCTGCGCTGATGACGAAGGAACCGTCGCAGGTGAAGCTGGAGACCCTGGCAGCGTTGTGCACCGCCCTGCAGTGCACTCCCAACGACCTCCTCGACGTCGACACCACCGTCGTCACCGCGACACCTGCGCCGGCAAGGGTGACGCCCACCCGGAAAGTCGCCCGGGGTCGCTCCCTACCGCCCGCCTGATGACCCGGCCGGGAAGGTGCGAGGACTGCGGCACCGACGGCATGGTTCACGCCCTTGGCCGATGCAGTCCTTGTTACTGGCGTCACCACAACGACCTGGGCAGGGCGACCTGCCCCGGCTGTGACAAGTTGCGGCTACTGACCGAAACCGGGCTGTGCCGTGTGTGTCAACGTTGGGCGAACCACCAACATGTTCCGCCGACCCCTCGGCCCTGCCAGCAGTGCGGTGAGGTCCGACTGCATGCAGGGCACGGGTTGTGCTCCCGTTGCTATCAGCGTCGCCAAGACATGCCGCTGGTCCTCGCGGGCGGGTTGCAACGGCGTCTCGCCGAGACGCCCGAGTGGCTCGGTGCGTTCGCTGAAGCACTGAGCGCGACGCGGAACCCCGGCCGGGCAACGGTTCTGCTGACCCAGCTGGGGCGACTGCTCACCGCCCATCCCCACGCGACACCGGCAGCGCTGCTCGAGCTCGCCCGGACACCGGGGCGTTCCGTCGGGCCGCTGGCGCGGAGCTTGGAAGACTTCTTCGTCGACCAGCAGCTGGCGTTCCGCCCCGACCATGCCGCCCGGCTGGCTGCAGGGCGGCGAGCCCGCCGCGTCGCGGACATCCCGGAACCTCTGCGCCCGGCAGTGGCCCGATTCGCTGACCGGGAGCTGGCTAACCGGGAAAGATGCCGCCGCAACGGCATCCGCTTCCGGGCCGACAGCACCGTCGAGGCCGGGCTGTCCGTGCTGCGCGACCTCGCCCGGCACCTGTTCAGCCAGGACATCAACGACTGGGCGCTGGTCGGGGCTGGACACGTTGAGGTGTTCGTCAACACCGTCCCCACCATGCGCCCGCACCGACTTACCGTGCTGCGCCGCTTCTTCCGCTGGGCCCGCGGCGAACGGCTGATCCTTGGTGACCCCACCCGCGGCCTGCGCCGCCAAACCTCGGCCGGGTTCACCGGTGCGGTGCTCACCGTCGACCGTCAACGCGAGCTGCTCCGCCGGTGGGCCGCCGGCGCTGGTCACCCGAACGAGAACGTGTTCGGCCTTCTCGCGTTGCTGCACGCCGCCTCCAGCTTGGAGGTCGCCGGAATTACCCTCGAGGACATCGACGGTCGCGAGCAAGCCGTTCGCCTCGGTGACCGACCCTGGCCCGTCGTGCTGGACCCAGTGACCTGGGCAGCCGTCCAGGCCTGCCTGTCGCACCGGGGCACCCTGATGACAGCCAACCAGCACCTGCTCGTCACCACCTCGACTCGCACCCGCCGAACCCGTGCCTCCTCGGCCTACCTGTCCCATCTGCTCGACCCGGCCGGAGTGAACCCAATGCGCTGCCGACTCACCCGCCTCGTCGACATGGTTGGCCAGCACGACCCCAAGGTGTTCACTGTTGCCCTGGGCGTCAGCGACACAGCACTCATCCGCTACCAGGGCGACGGCCGCGACCACCTCAACACTCGCCAGGAGCAACATCAGTGACCAACACCGAGTCAACACCAACCGAGTGGCTCACCGGGCGGGCTCAGCCACCGCTATGGTTCCGCCTGCTCGGCGTTGTCGCATTCACGGCTGCAGCCGCCGGACTGAGCCTCAAGAGAGGCGCGGCCGTCGGGATCATCGCCGCCGTCGTCTATGGCTCCATCGCGCTCGCAAATCTTGTGGCCTGGCAGCGGACACGCGCGTGGTCAAAGCAGCATCCTGTGCTCGACAGCCTGCTCATCGTCCCTCTGCTATTCCTGGCAATCGCCTACCTCACAGACCTGTCAATCGGCGGGTGCGTAGCCGCCACTGCGCTGGCCGGTGCGCTCTTGGCCGGCCCACCCGCCGTGCGGCGTCGCTGGCGCAGCAGCCAAACCTGAGCCAGTCAACCGACGCCGTGCACACCTTCCCTCGAACGTGTGCGCTTTGGAGAACGACTCGTTCGACGCGATGGCGATGCTGTTCTTCTCTTCCCGTTCGGTGAGGACTTGGAACAGCATCTCGGCGCCCCGCCGGCCCAACTCCATGTAGCCCAGTTCGTCGATGCAGAGCAGGTCGACGCGGCCGTAGCGGGCGATGGTTTTGGCTAGCACCTTGTCGTCGGCGGCTTCGACGAGTTCATTCACCAGGCGGCTGGCCAGGGTGTATCGGACGCGGAAACCTTTCTGCGGCGGCGGTGGCCAAGCCGATAAGCAGGTGCGATTTGCCGGTGCCCGAGTCGCCGATGAGGCAGAGCGGGTGGCCTTTGCGGATCCAATCGCCGGTGGCCAGGCTGTTGACGGTGGCGGCGGTGACGTTGGGGTTGGCGTCGTAGTCGAAGTCACCGAGCCATTTGTCGCGGGGGAAGCCGGCGGCTTTGACCCGGCGGGCTGAGGAGCGGCGGTCGCGGTCGTCGCATTCGGCCATCAGCAACTCGGCGAGGAACCCCGGGTAGGACAGCTGCTCTTTCCCGGCGACGGTGATCGCCTCACCCAGCACGGCGCGCATGGTGGGTAGCCGCAGTCGGCGGCAGGCCTGGTCGACCGCGGCCAACGCGGCCTGGTCGGTGAGCCCACGCCGGCGGCGCAGGGTCGAGGTGACCGGCGTGACCGCCGTGGTCGTGGTGGTCATGACGCACTCTCCTGGGTTGGGGCGGTAGCGGTGGTGACGGGTGCGGCGCGTTTGGCGAGTAGTTCGTCGTAGGCGTCGACCCGCGGTGGTGGGCGGTGGTCGGCGGGGAGGCCGGCGATGACCGCGGCCGGGTCGGTGAGGCGGCGTTGGGTCAGGGAGACAACTCGGTGCTCGACGACGTCGTGGTGCGCAGCCGGGTGACGGTCCTGGCCGGACCCACCTTCGGCTGCAACCTCGGTGGCTGCGCTGGCCGCGCGGCGGGCTTCGACGGCGACGACGTCGGCGAGCACCGCGCCGACCTGCAGCGCCGCAGCGATACCGGCGATAACGTCGGCGGCGGGCATCGACCGGTGCAGCAGCAGCACGTCAACCAGCTGGCGGGTGCCCTCGGCGTCGCCGTTGACCTTCCGCGACGCGGCCCAGAACGCGTCATGAGCGCTGGTGAACGTGCCCGCGGCGCGGGCGCGGGCCAACGCGGTCGATCCCGGCAGCGCACCAGGTTTGGCCTTCAACACCTCGAGGTAGTGGTCCAGGTCGACCACCGACCCGGTCCGGGCGGCCAGCCGCGGATGCCGGGCAACCATGTCGCGGCCGTCGAACACGACCAGCTCCGACGCCCGCAGCGAGACCCGGACCCGCCGCCCGATCAGCCGGGCTGGGACGGAGTACTTGATCATCCGCACCGTCACCAACGCCGACCGGTCCACCCGCGGATGCAGCACCAGGCCGGGGTCGAACGTCTCGGCCGGTAGCGGCGCGAGCAGCGGCGCCTCGGCGGCGAAGGCCTCGCCGATGGTGCGGATCCGGTCGCCGATCCGGCGATGGTCGTCAGCTTGCTCCCACCCGCGGATGCGGTCGTTCAACTCGGCCAAGCTCGCCACCCCGGCATCGGGGACGGGTGGTTACGGCGGAACCAGCCGACCGCGCCCTCCACGCCACCCTTCTCGTGGGCGCCGGCGATACCGGGTTGGCAGTAGAACGAATCGAACCCGTAATGGGAGCGGAACAACACCCACCGCTCATTCTCGGCACGCCGCCGGTCGGTGCCATGCAGGACGGTGGTGACCGCGCTGGCCAAGTTGATGCTCCGAAGAACGTCAAGGGCTGAGCGTCGCCGGTTTGACGGCGTCGGCCTGCAGGAGAACGCGATAGATCTCGCGCGCGATGTAGCGCTTCAAGCAGCGGATGATTTCGCGTTTGGTGCGGCCCTCGGCCAGTCGCCGTTGGACGTAGCACTTGGTCGGCTCGTGGCGATGCATTCGGCCCAGCGCGATCGTCCATAGCGCCTTATTGGCGTCGCGGTTGCCGCCGCGGTTGAGGCGGTGGCGTTGCGTCTTGCCGCTGCTAGCCGGGACAGGAGCTACGCCGGCCAGGTGGGCGAACGTGGCTTCAGTCCGTAACCGCTCGGGGTTGTCGCCGGCGGCCACGAGCAGCGCGGCCGAGACCTCCGGTCCGACGTTCGGCAGGCCAGCAGCTGCGGTGCGGCCCGCGTCACGAGGAGTTCGATCTGCTTGTCCAGCTCGCGGACCTCGCCAACTAAGTCGCGGCGACGACGGGCCAGCGACCTGAGCGCCGACTTCGCCGCCGCGGCGGTCGACGTCATCGGCCCCGGCCGGTATCGCTCGGCGACGTTGGCAAGTCGCACCGTCGTCAACCCTGCGACCTGCTCGCGCAGCTCGGCCGGCGCGGTGATAACGATCGCCCGCATCGCCTGATCCGCCTGGATCCGCGCCTTGACCGCGCCGCGGCGCGCGACCCGCAATAGGCGCAGGCTCTCGGTGTCTCCATCAGCGGCCTTCGGGCGGGTCCGCAGCCGCTGGGCCAGCATCGCCCGGGCCGCGGCCTCGGCGTCGAAGCTGTCGGTCTTGCCCCGGGCGCGCCGATCGCCTCGATCGGGACGGTCGGCCTCCATGATCTCAACCTGCTGCTGCTGGAGGAACCGGCTCAACCCGGCGCCGTAGCTGCCGGTGCCTTCGACACCCACGCCCACGACATCGCCGAAGCCGGCCGCCCACTCCAGCAGATGGCGGTAGCCCGCGATGGTTGTCGGCACCACGAGCTCGCCGAGTCGCCGGCCGCGCTCGTCGAGCGCCACGGCGACATGCTGATCGAGATGGGTGTCCACGCCCAGGGTGACGTGCGTGTGCTGTCCTGCGGTCGTCGTCATACTTGTCCTCTCGCATCGTGCGCGGCGATGCCGGAACCGGGACAGGACTGCGACGGGCTCACCATCGTGGACAAGCTCCTAATAGGTCACCATCCGGCTCGTCGCGCTATCTACTTGGGGTGGGCCGACAGATTTAAATCTGGACACAACGGTCGGATGTCGTAGCAGTGAGTCAGGCCCGCCACCTCCGTGCCCGCTGACCGAAACACGCTGCCCGTAAACGAGAGCAGTCGCCTCGCCGCGGCCGACGGATCTTTACTAAAGACACGTCAAGACGGTCCAGTCGTATCGCGAGTCAGACCACGGCGAAGCGCCCTCGAACTCCTCGCCGCAGCCGACTGATCAACTCTCAAGACACGCTGACGCGGTCCAGTCGTATCGCGGGTCACGCCACGGCGAGGAGCCCGCGTCCAATCTCGCAGTCGTAGCGAATATGGCGAGTCGGAACACCACCGATCGCGTCGAACGCCTCGATGTGGCCTTCCAGGAACGCTTCCTGGCCCTGGGTCGGATAGACCCGGTGGATCGCCTCAACCGAGTGCGACAGCCAGAACACGAACATGTGGCACTTCGTCTTCACCCCGTCCAGCACCACCCACACCTCACCGAAGTCAACTTCGGCCTCCGCGCCCGGCGCGTGGTCCTGCGGCACGAACGCCGCCTCCACCCGACGGCCGGCCGCCACGTCGATCTCGGCCCGCCGGACCCGCACGTAATCCCGCACCGTCGAATACGACACCAACGCGGCGTCGTGCTCGTCGACCAGCCGGGCGAACACCCGCCGCGCGGTATGCCGCTGCTTACGTGGCGCCGTCGTATCCGCCAGCAGCATCGCGTCGATCGCCACTTTGAACGGGTCCAACCGTGGTGACGACCGGACCCGCCGCTTGCGCGCTGGCGGTTCGGCCTGCGCCAGCGCCAGCCGCACCGTCACCCGACCCACACCGTGCCGACGGGCCAGGGCGCGAATCGACAGCCCCTCCACCCGCGCGTCACGCCGGACCGCCACGGACAACTCCACTCGAGACCCCATCCCAACCTCCACCACGAACAAGCCGGACAACAGTCCGACCACCGTGAAGGTGGGTCCCGCTTAAACCGCCCGCGACACCCCGAACAAGCCCAGGTGGGCCTGGCTTAAACCGTCCGAGTGGGTCCCGCCAACGCTTCCAGAGTCAGGCGCGCCCGCCTCACGCTCGTGGAGACAATTCTTCACCTGATTGAGCAGCACGCTGCGTGACCAGCCATGCTCGACGGCGGCCGCGGCGTACCAGTCCCGCTGGG
>CAXSBR010000028.1:0-34885 GCA_964236495.1 uncultured Jatrophihabitantaceae bacterium | reverse complement strand
TGCGCGACGTCCCCTACAACGCCGACCCGACGTTGGTGGAGCCGATGCCCGGCGCGAAACAAGCGCTGGATAGGGTGAGAGCCGCCGGGCTGCCGGTGGGCGTGGTCAGCAACCAGTCCGGCGTCGCTCGCGGCCTCATCTCGCCCGACCAGCTTGCCGCGGTGAACGCCCGCGTGGACGATCTACTCGGGCCGTTCGACGTCTGGCAGGTGTGCCTGCACGCCGAAGAGGACGGCTGCGACTGCCGCAAGCCGCAGCCGGGCATGGTGCTGGCTGCGGCGACTGCGCTGGGCGTGCCGGTGCACGAATGCGTGCTGATCGGCGACATCGGCTCAGATGTGACGGCCGCGGAGCGCGCCGGCGCCCAGGCCGTGCTCGTTCCCACCTCGGCGACTCGACTTGAAGAGATCGACGGGGCTCGGCACGTGTTCTCCACCGTCGGTGCAGCAGTCGACGACATTCTGACCCGGGCGGCTCGACGGTGAGGCACGTGTTGGTCGTCCGGCTAGACAGTCTGGGCGACATGCTCATCTGCGGGCCGGCCATCCGCGCCGTCGCCGCCTCCGCCGATCGGGTGACGGTGCTCGCCGGACCCGGGGGTGGTGCGGCGGCTGCGGCGATGCTGCCCGGCGTGGACGACGTGCTGGAGTGGCGTTGCCCGTGGATCGTTGCGGATCCGCCGGACGTCGACGCCGCGGACGTCGACGCCACAAATGCAGACGGCGTGGCCGGACGGATCGCCGGCGCCGGCATCACCGAAGCCGTCATTCTGACGTCGTTCCATCAGTCGGCACTGCCGACGGCGATGCTGCTGCGGCTGGCCGGCGTTGCCCGCATCAGCGCCGTCAGCACCGACTATGCCGGCTCGCTGCTCGACGTCCGGCTGCCCGAGCCGGACGACGCGCCCGAGCCCGAGCGGATGCTGACCATCGTCGCCGGCGCCGGGTTCGCCCGCCCAGAGCATGACGATGGCCGGCTGTCCGTTCGAGCGCCGGATGCGTCGGTGCGCGCGACTTTGCCCAGCCTGCCCGAGCAGCCGTTCCTGGTCGTGCATCCCGGTGTGAGCGCGCCGGCGCGGGGTTATCCGCAATTCCGGTGGCGGCAGGCCGTGGCGGAGCTCACCGCCTCGGGCTGGCCGGTGGTGCTGACCGGCTCGGCGCAGGAGAAGGACCTCACCGCCGAGCTGGCTGCCGATCTGCCCGGCACCCTCGATGTGGGCGGTCGCCTCGATCTGAACGAACTGACCGCGGTTATCGAGGCCAGCGCCGCCGTCGTGGTGGCCAACACCGGCCCGGCGCACCTCGCTGCGGCTCTTGGCCGGCCCGTCGTTTCCTTGTTCGCTCCGGTGGTGCCGGCCAGCCGATGGGCTCCCTACGGCACTCGGTCGGTGCTGCTCGGCGATCAGGACGCGCCCTGCCGAGGTTCTCGAGCGCGGATCTGTCCGGTACCCGATCACCCCTGCTTGACCTCGGTGACGGCTACGGACGTAATGCGGGCGGTGACCTCCCTGGTCGGTCTGCCCTCCTCTGAGCACGACGGTTCCACTGCTGTTCTCGCGTCGCCTCGGCACGGAGTACCGGCGCGATGAGGATCCTGATGTGGCACGTGCACGGCAGCTGGGCGACGTCGTTCGTCCAGGGCCCCCACGACTACGTCCTACCCGTGACGCCCGATCGCGACGCCGACGGCATGGGCCGCGCCCGCACCTGGAACTGGCCGGCGACCGTGGTCGAACGCACGCCCGAACAGCTGTACCACGAGCCGGTCGACGTCATCGTGCTCCAGCGGATCGAGGAGATCGAGCTCGCCGAGCGCTGGCTCGGTCGCCGCCCGGGGCGCGACGTGCCCGCGATCTTCCTCGAGCACAACGCGCCCGAGCCGCACCCGGTGCTCAGCCGGCATCCGTTGGCCGAGCAGAGCGCCATCCCGATCGTGCACGTCACCCACTTCAACCGGCTCTGCTGGGACAGCGGCCAGGCGCGAACGTCGGTGATCGAGCACGGCATCGTCGATCCCGGCGAGCTCTACACCGGCGAGTTGGCGCGTGCGGGCGTTGTCGTCAACGACCCGGTGCGGCGGGGGCGAATGGTCGGTACCGACCTGCTGCCCGCATTCGCGCAAGCGGTGCCGCTCGACGTGTTCGGCATGCGTGTCGACGCGCTGCGCCTGCCTGGCGTCACTGCCCACGAGGACCTGCCCCAAGAGCGCATGCACGCAGCCTTGGCTCAGCGGCGGCTCTACGTACACCCGGTGCGATGGACGTCGCTGGGCCTGTCCCTGCTCGAGGCGATGCACCTGGGCATGCCGGTGGTCGCGCTGGACACCACCGAGGTTGGCCGCGCCGTTCCCCCCGCGGCGGGCGTCGTCTCCGCCGATGTGGACGAGCTGATCGCCGCCGCGCGCCTTTATACCGCCGACTCCGAGGCCGCCCGTCTTGCCGGCAAGGCCGCCCGGCAAGCGGCGCTGGAGCGATACGGACTGCAGCGCTTCCTGCAGGACTGGAACCGCACCCTGGCGCAGGTGTGCGCATGAAGATTGCGATGGTGTCCGAGCACGCCAGCCCGCTCGCCGCCGTCGGAGGCGTCGACGCCGGTGGCCAGAACGTCTACGTCGCCGCGCTGTCGTCCGCACTCGCCGGGCGAGGCCACGACGTCGTCGTCTACACCCGCCGCGATGACAGCGCGCTGCCTCGACGGGTTCGACTGGTGCGAGGCGTCGACGTGGTGCACCTGGATGCCGGGCCGGCGCAGGTGGTGGGCAAGGACGCTCTGCTGCCTTTCATTCCGCAGTTCACCGACGGGCTCACTGCGGCACTGCGCCGCCGACGTCCGAACCTGATCCACGCGCACTTCTGGATGAGCGGCATGGCCGCGATGGCCGCCGGCGCAGATATCGGCCTGCCGGTGCTGCAGACGTTCCATGCTCTGGGCGCGGTCAAGCAGCGCCATCAGGGCAGTGCCGACACCAGCCCGACCGGGCGGCTGGCAGTGGAGACTCAGCTCGCGCGCGGCGTCGATCGGGTGATCGCCTCCTGCACCGACGAAGTTCGCGAACTCCTGCTGCTGGGTGCGCGACGTTCGTCGATCGACGTCGTACCCTGTGGCGTCGACATAGCCCAGTTCCGTCCTACCGGCCCGGTGGCTGAACGCTCGAGACGCCCGCGGCTGTTGGCGCTTGGCCGGATGGTGCCGCGCAAGGGCGTCGACGATGCGATCCGCGCCCTCGCCGCGGTGCCCGACGCCGAGCTCGTCGTGGCCGGCGGTGGCTCGGCCCACGATCTGGCCACCGACCCTGAGGCACATCGGCTGCGTGCGCTGGCGCAGGCCCTAAACGTCGCCGACCGGGTGGATCTGCGCGGCTCGGTGCCGCGAGCCGAGCTGCCGGCGCTGATCCGCTCCGCCGATCTCGTGGTGTGCCTGCCCTGGTACGAGCCGTTCGGCATCGTGCCGCTGGAGGCGATGGCCTGCGGCGTGCCTGTCGTCGGTACGGCCGTCGGAGGGCTACTGGACACGGTGGTCAGTGGCGTCACCGGTCGCCTGGTGCCACCGCACCGCCCGGACCTGGCCGCCGAGGCGATCAACGAGCTGCTCGCCGACGCAGGCCTGCGCGCGCAGGCCGGCGCGGCCGGTGTGGCGCGGATGCGCGCGAGGTACACCTGGGACGCGGTGGCCGCGGCAACGGAGCGGGCCTATCACCGCGCCGGTGTCGACCGCGTGCGCGAGGGCGCGCTGGGCATCACGGGTCGAGCTATGCAGCTTTCCGGCTTGGGATCTGGCCTGGGATCCGGGCTGGGATCTGGCCTGGGATCCGGCATCGACATGGCCTCGACGGCAGAGGAGGCAACCGGATGACGCTCGCACCTACCTTCACCACCGGCCGCGCACACGTCCGCGCGTTGGCCAAAGCGCTTCCTGCGTTTGACGCCCAAGTTGACGAGATCACTGCCTGGGGCGAGGAGCTGGCGCACCGGCTGCTGGCCGGCGCTCGGCTGCTTACGGTTGGTAACGGCGGTAGCGCGGCCCAGGCCCAGCACCTCAGCGCCGAGATCGTGGGCCGCTACTGCGCCGACCGCGTCGCCTTCTCCGCCGTGGCGCTGCACACCGAACCTTCGGTGCTCACCGCGATCCTCAACGACTACGGCGGTGACGAGGTGTTCGCCCGCCAAGTCGCCGCGCATGGCCGTCGCGGCGACGTGCTGGTGGCAATGTCGACGTCGGGGGGCAGTTCCAATGTGCTGGCCGCAGCACAGCGGGCCCGCGACCTGGGCATTACGGTGTGGTCGATTACTGGGCCGGCGCCCAATGCGCTCAGCGAGCTGTCGGATCGGGTGCTCGCCATCGACGCCGCTGAAACCTCGACCGTGCAGGAGTTGACGCTGGTCGCACTGCACATGGTGTGCGGCGCGTTCGACGAGCAGGTTCTCGCTGCCGGCGAGGTAGGCCTCGACGACGTACTCGGCGACGACGTACTGGCTGACGACGTACTGGATGACGACGGTGCCCGCGACGTTCTCCGTCGCGACACTGTGCCAGGCGGTGACGTCCGATGAGTGTCGGCCCGCTCGTGGTGCTGGGCGATCTACTGTTCGATATCGACCTGGTCGGCACCGCCCGCCGGCTGTCTCCCGAGGCGCCGGTGCCGGTGATCAGTGATCCGGTGGAGAACGCGCGTCCTGGTGGCGCCGGCCTGGCCGCGCTGCTGGCGGCCCGCACGCATGAGCGTGTTGTGCTGCTCGCGCCCGTCGCCGACGACGCCGACGCACGCCGACTGGTTGCGCTGCTGCCACCGGCGGTGGAGTTGATCGCACTGTCCTGGACCGGTTCGACGTCGGTGAAGATGCGTGTGCGCGCGGGTGAACACCCGGTGACGCGCATCGATCGGGGGGGGCGCCTCGGCAACGTCGGAGCCCTGCCCGCCGCCGCGCTGGCTGCTTTGGATGACGCGGCTGCCGTCCTCGTTGCCGACTACGGGCTGGGCATGACGTCTGCCGAGCACATTCGCGTCGCCCTCACCGAGCGCGCTGCCGGCACTCCCATCGTGTGGGATCCGCATCCGCGCGGCGCCCAGCCGATTCCCGGCGTTCGCCTGGCGACGCCGAACGCCGCGGAGGCCGCCACCTATACCGGCGAGGGCAACGCCGTCAATGCCGGCATCGCCGCTGTCACCGCACATGCGCACACCCTGCGACACCGGTGGTCGGCCGGGGGAGTCGCGGTCACGATGGGTTCGGCCGGCGCGCTGGTGTCGGTGGGCGACGGTGCTCCGTTGGTGGTGCCGGCGCCGGTGGTCGTCGCGTCGGACACCTGCGGCGCCGGTGATGCCTTCGCGGCTGCCGCTGCGGTCGCCTTGGCTGCAGGGTCGTTGCCCAGCGAGGCCGTCACGGCTGCGGTCGCCGCTGCGGCTGCGTTCGTCGCGGCCGGGGGAGCGGCAGCGTTCGGCGTATCCGACGGCCTGATCATCAGTAGAAGCGCCGACGTGTCCGGCCTCGTCGACCTGTCCGAAGGCCCCGATGACATTTCGGTGCCATCGGACACCGACGGCAGCGTGGTCGATCAGGTCCGTGCGCGCGGCGGTCGCGTCGTGGCGACCGGCGGGTGTTTCGACCTGCTGCACGCGGGGCACGTCGCCACGCTGGAGGCCGCTCGTGCGCTGGGTGACTGCCTGGTCGTCTGCCTGAACTCCGACGCCTCGGTGCGGCGGTTGAAGGGTCCGAGCCGGCCGTTGCAAACTCAGGCCGACCGCGCCGCGATGCTCGGTGCGCTGCGCTGCGTCGACGCGGTGACCGTGTTCGATGAGGACACTCCGGAGCAGGTGCTGCGCACGGTGCGCCCTGACGTGTGGGTCAAAGGCGGCGACTACGCGGGGGCCGATCTTCCCGAGGCGGCGGTGCTCGCCGAGTGGGGCGGAGCGGTTGTAACCGTGCCCTACCTCACCGGACGTTCGACGACGGAGCTGGTGCGGCGCAGCGCCGACACCAGCCGATGACCGAAGCGGCACCCCACGACCAGCCCAGTGACGCCAGGCCGGTAGCGCTCGTCCTGCGGGCGCTGTATCTCGGTGATCTGATCACCGGCCTGCCGGCACTGCGGATGCTGCGCGCGGCCCTGCCGACCCACCGCATCGTGCTCGCGGCTCCGGCGACGGCCGGAAGTCTGGCGCTGCTCGCCGGTGTCGTCGACGAGCTGACGCCGGCGCTGGAGTTGAGGGAACTCACCGATGCCCCGCGTGAGGCCGACGTCGCGATCGACCTGCACGGCAACGGCCCAGAGAGCCGCGATCTGCTCCAGCGCACCGGTGCGCGGCGGATCGTCTCCTACTACGACGGTGGTCACCTCTGGAGGGCCGATGAGCACGAAGTGACGCGCTGGTGCCGGCTGGTCGCCGAAGCGTTCGGGCTTGACCAACCTTGGTCGGCGTGGCCGGCATTAGCCGGGTCGTTGCCGCTGCCCGAGCCGAACCTCGAGTGGGCAGGGCTGACCGTCGTCCATCCCGGCGCGAAGGCCCGATCGCGTCAGTGGCCGCCGGCGCGCTATGTGCAGCTCGTCGGCCGGCTGGTTGGAGCGGGGCACCGGGTCGTCGTCACCGGCGGCCCCGGCGAACAAGAGCTGGCAAATGACCTCGCAAACCAGGCCGGCGTCATGGCGGCGACGACGCTGTCGCTGCCGCAGCTGCTCACGCTCGTCGCACACGCCCGGCTGGTGGTCTGCGGCGACACCGGCATAGCTCACATCGCCTCGGTGTACGCAACGCCCTTGGTCGTGTTGTTCGGGCCGGTCTCGCCGGCCCTCTGGGGACCGCCGCCCGACGGCCCGCACCGAACACTGTGGCCGGCGCGGCCGGGTTATCGAGGCGATCCGCACGCAGAGGTGCCGGATCCGGTGCTTCTACGTACGTCGGTCGCGGACGTGCTGGCAGCGATCGGGCTGCTGCCGACCGCCTGACGATGCCGCTCAGAGCAAGGCGAATGCGCCGACCGCTCAGCCGGCCTGGGACGACCCGCCGGCGACATGCGCTGGCATCGAGTTGTGGATATCCACCGGCCGGTACCAGGGATTGACAACGGCCGGTTGATCTCCAGAACTGTCGGCGCACGGGGTTGTGGATATCCACCGGCCGGTACCGGGGGTTGACAACGGCCGGTTGATATCCACAACTGTCGGGCACCGCTGACAATCGCGGCGGTGACCGTCACGCCAAAAAGTCAACGATCAACCGGTTGAACTCGGCGGCCTTCTCGATCTGCACCCAGTGACCGCACTGGCCGAACACATGCAGCTGCGCGCGTTCAATCAGCTCGAGCAGTCGCAGCGAGTTGGCCAGCGGGATCACTTGATCATCACGGCCATGGACGACCAAGGTCGGCGCAGCTACGGCCCGGATCGCGTCGTCGGCCGTCGTCAGCGCGTCGACACCATCCTGGCGAGGCGCCGGGAACATCGAGGCGAACGCCTCCTGCACGCCGGGGCGGGTCGCCGCAGCCAGCCGGAGCGCGGCCAGGTCGTCGCTGACCAGCGAGCGGTCGTAGGCGAAGATGTCGAGCAGTCCGCGCATCGCCGGCAGGGAGGGCTGGAAGCCCCAGACCGCGTCGAGACCGGGAGTGATGGCGAACGGCACGCCGACGCTGCCCATCAGTACCAGTTTTTCCACCCGGTCGGGATGCGCGCTGGCCAGCCGTAACGCCAGCGCCCCGCCGAAGCTGTTGCCGACCACCGACGTGCGCTCGATGCCCACGGCGTCGAGGAATCCGACCAGATGCCCCGCCCAGGTGTTCAGGTTGTAGTGCGCATCCGCCGGACGCGCGGTGTAGCCGAAACCGAGCACGTCGGGGGCCACCACCCGATGCTGCTCGGCCAAAGCCGGCAGGGTGAGCCGCCAGTTGGCCCATGCGCTGACCCCCGGACCCGATCCGTGGATGAGCACGACCGGTGAGCCGGATCCGACGTCGTGATAGTTCGTGTCGACGCCGTCCACACGAACGCTGGAACCGATCTCAGGGCTGGCGGCGATGTGCATCAGGTGCGCTCCTTCGTTCGGCTTCGGCCAACAGCCACTCCCGCATGGACAGTCGTTCCACCGGCGGCGGTATCCGTGCCTGCACCCAGCCGTCGACGACGCGGGTGGGATAGACGGTGGCGCTGAATTCGGGCGCACCGCCGGCGTCGGTGCGGGCGCCGGTGTGCAGGTCGAAGCGCCAGAAGTGACCTGGACACATCAGCGTCCCGTCACGCACGATGCCGCCCGACAGCGCGACGTCGCGGTGCGGGCAGCGGTCGAGCAGCGCAACATAGTCCGATTTGCCACGCGCGACCACGCACACCGGCACGTCAACGCCCCGAAGCCGGTTTCCGTAATGCACGGTGCGACCGATAGGCCGGCCAGGCGCAATTTCATCAATCCGGCAGATCGTCTTCCACGGGTTGGTCACGGGGTCCAGCCCAGGCCGGCGGAGATGCGCGTCGCCGTTTCCACCACCGGCCGGGCCAGGTGCCGCAGGCCCGCGTCGACGTCATCCGTGCGCACGGCCACCGACACCGACGCCACGACTCGGCCCAGCGGGTCGCGCACGGGTGCGGCGATCGAGCACATGCCTACCTCGGACTCGCCGTGGTTCTCGGCGAACCCGAGCTGGCGCACCCTAGCGAGCTCGGCCAGCAGCTCGGTCCGCGATGTGATCGTGCGCGACGTCCGTGGCGTCAGGCGCAGGCTGTCGATCTGACGCTTGCGTTGATCGGGCGGCAGGTAGGCGAGCAGCACCTTGCCCGTCGAGGTCGCGTGCGCGGCCAGCCGGGACCCGACGGAGCGAAACATCGGAATCGAGCCGGGGCCCTCCCGGCGCTCGACGTAGAGCACGTCGGGCCCGTCGAGGATGGCTACATGCAACGTTCCGGTGGTGCTGCGGCGGAGCTGGTCCAGCGGGCCGGTTGCCGCCTCGTGCAGACGTTGCGCAGTCTCCGCGCTCGCGCCGAGCGAACGCATGGTGATGGTGAGCCGGAACAGGCCCGTCTCCTCCACCTTCTCGAGTAAACCTTCCTCGACCAGCGTCCAGATGATGCGGTGGGCGGTGCTCTTGCCTACCCCCACGCGGCGGGCGAGCTGGCTGACGCCGAGTTGGGTGCTGTGCTTGTCGAACTCGCGCAGGATCCGGGCAGCTGCGGCCACACTCGACAGCCGCTCCGCCCGGTTCGACGCGCTGGTCACCGCTGCCTCACCGCCGGGTCATCGCTGGGTCACCGCAGCGAGCACCTCGGCAAAGCTGGCCTCGGCCGTGGTGCCTGGCGCAGGTGCGACGCGTCCGGCGGTGAGGTGGGCGGCCAGTAGGGCGGCCGCTCGGTCGAGGCCCAGCCGCACGCAGGTGCCGAACTCGTCGACACCCGCCTCATCGCGGGGGAGCGCTGCGCGCAGCCGATCGAGGTCACGCAACGTCTTGGCATGTTGGTTTGCCAGCGCCACCCCGGCGTACTGGGCCTGGTGGGCACCCAGCCCGCCGCCCGGTTCGACACTCAGGTGGTAGACGGCGTCGCTCACCCCCAGCACACGCCGCACCTGCGCCGGGCTGTCGTCGACCAGGATGCCGAGTTCGGGCAGCACCGACGGATCGTAGAAGCGCACGCACCAGCGCATACCCAGATACTGGTCTGCCTCCTCGACTTCGAAATCCTGCAGCGGCGGCAACGGGTCGGTAGTGGCTACCAGGTGCAATCGCCGTGCTGCTGCGGCCATGACGGTGAGCTCGGTGGCACCGATCAGCGGTAGCGACCCGCGCTCGGCCGGCGGGAGGTGTCGGACGTGCTCGAGGTAGGTCGAATGCACGGCATGGACGTACTCCCGTACGGCGGCGCGCATGGCCGGCGGCCCGGCTGTGGGCGTTGCCGGCGGGCCATCGCTCCGGTCGGCCGCGTCCTCGATCACTGCGTCAGCCTGGCCTGCTCCGCCTCGCTCGGACATCACCTGTTCAGCATGGCGGAACACGAGCGCCGGTGTCGGTCACGTGCTCTTAACCTCTCCGATATGCAGGATGTGAATTCCGTCATAGCTGGCGAACTGACGGCCGAGACCTCGCCGCCGAGCGGCCCAATCACATCCGACTTGGCCGAGGGCACTCCGCGCGGAACCCGCCGGACCAAGACCGCAGGCGCACCGGTGGACGGCATGCGCCGCGATCCGTCGGACTCTCGCCAGGCGACGCCCAGCACGGTCGCCGGACCGCCGCGCGGAATCCTCCGTCTGGGCCACGTGGACGTGACGGTGACCGACCTCGATCTCACCACGGCGTACTACACCCAGGTGATGGGTATGCAGGTCAGCGCTGCAACCGAGGACGAGGTGTACTTGAAGTGCTGGGACGAGGAGGACCACCACTCGCTGCGGCTGCGGTACGCACCGCGGGTAGGCATGGACCTGATGTCGTTCAAAGTCCATCACGAGGACGACCTGGACGACCTGGAACGCCGGGTGTCGCGATACGGGTTTCCCGTCGAGCGGATCAGCAAGCGTGAGTCCGTCGGCCAGGGTGAGTCGATCCGGTTCTCCACGCCCAGCGGGCACGTCATGGAGCTGGTGGCCGATGTCGAGAAAGTGGGGACGTCGCGTCCCAGACACGCGCTGACCCCCGACGAACCACAGTCACGCGACCACATAGCACCGCCGCGGATGGACCACATGCTGATCACCGCCGAGGAAGTCGGGGACTCGACGCAGTTCTTCCGCGACGTGCTGGGCTTTCGGATCACCGAGCAACTGCTCGACGGCAACGGACACCAGCTGGGCACCTGGATGGAACGCTCGCACTCCCCGCACGACCTGGCCATCGTCGCCGGCCCGAACGGAGGGCTGCATCACTTCGCCTACTGGCTCGACGACTGGGACCAGGTCCGCGATGCCGCCGACGTACTGGCCTACAACGGCATCCAGGTGGACGTCGGACCCACCCGGCACGGCATCACCCGGGGCTCGACGATCTACTTCTTCGACCCGCTGGGCACCCGCAACGAGGTGTTCACCGGCGGCTATCGTCCCGACCCCGACTTCCCGACCCTGACCTGGACCGAGGACAACATCGGGCGCGCCATCTTCTACTACGAGGGCGAGCTCAACCAGCGCTTCATGCGGGTGCATACCTGATGACGATCCTGCGCTTGTCCCACGTCGAGATCCGGGTTCCCGACCTCGAACTGGCCACCGCCTACTACTCCGAGGTCATCGGCATGATCGAGACGGGGCGGGACGCCTCTCGGGTGTTCCTCAAGTGCTGGGACGAGCATCAGCACCACAGTGTCGTGCTCACCCTCGAACCCACGCACGGGCTGAACCACTTCGGCTTCAAGGTCACCGACGCCGCGGACCTGGACCACTACCAGGCCCGCCTCGAAACCGCCGGTGTCGCGGTCCGCCGCTACGACGCCGACGAGTGGGCTCCCGGCCACGGCGTCGCCATCCGGTTCACCCTGCCCAGCGGGCACGAGATGGAGCTGGTGCACGGCATGGCCCAGGTGGGCAACCTGCTACCGCAGACCAACCCGCCGCCACGGCCGATGGGCCTGGTGGGCATTTCTCCGCCCCGCGTCGATCACCTCTTCCTCACCGCCGAGGAAGTCGACACCAACACCCGCTTCCTGTCCGAGAACCTCGATTTCCGGCTCACCGAGCAGGTGCTGGGCGACGACGGCTACCAGATCGCCGCGTGGTTGGAGGTGTCGCACCGCAGCCACGACATCGCGTTCATCACCGGCCCGAACGGCGGCCTGCACCACGTCGCCTACTGGGTGGACGGCTGGAACGACCTGCGCACGGCCGCTGACGTGTGCGTCTACCACGGCGTCGGGATAGAGACGAACCCGACGCGACACGGGGCCACCCGCGGCCAGTCTCTGTACTTCTTCGACCCGGTGGGCAACCGCAACGAGATGTTCACCGGCGGCTACTGGGTCGACCCAGGCGCCGAGCCGATCACCTGGACCGAGGCCGAGATGGGCCGGGCGATGTTCTATTACGACGGCGTGGTCAACCAGCAGTTCCTCACGGTGCACAGCTGATGACCATCGACGACCGCACCCACACCGGCATCGACGGTCCGGCACTACCCCGCACCGAACGCCCGGATCCGCCCGCCTACCTCACCCGTCACCTCGCTCGGCGCACCGCGACCACAGGGGCCGAAGAGCAGACCGCCGACGACGCGACGCCGCTGTACCTGCGCCAGTTCCGCGGCCGCGAACACCGCAGCGACCCCGTTATGTACGACGGCAACGTCATCGGCACCTCGCGTTCTTGGGCCGAGGTGACCCGCACCAAGGAGATCGTTCCGGAGCGACGCGACCAGGTCGCCGCCGTCGACTGCGACGTCTACCTCGTGCGGCACGGCGAGACGCAGGGTTACTCCTCGGAATCCGGCCTCACGCCGCTCGGTTCGTGGCAAGCGCACCGCCGTGGTCAGGAGATCGCGCGACGGATCACCGACGGCATGTCGGTCGAGCTGCTGTGCGCGCCGACGAATCGAGCTCGCCAGACCGGCGAGCACCTGCGCCGGGGCCTGGTCGACAACATAGAGCTCTTCGGCCGCAGCGCCGTCGTCGGCGAACTTCGTGACGCCCCGGACTTCCGCAACTTCGAGGTGGCCACGCCCGACGGCCCGCGTGACGTCACCAGCGCATTTCGGGTCTACCACCGCGAGATGGAAAAGTACGAGCGGGTAGGTCTGGGCGAGCGGCCCGGCTGGCTGGTCGACGTCGACCGGTTCTGGGGTATCCAGCAGGGCGGTGGCGACCCGATCACGCACTGGTTGACCATGCCGATGCTGTACTTCGAGCCGCCGGTGAGCTGCGTGCGCCGGTTCTGGCGCGGCATTCTCGCCGCCCGCGCGGCCACCGAGGCCCGCACCGTCGTTATCGCCACGCACTCGGGTCCGATCCGGGCCTTCGCCACCGCCGCGATGGGGTACGACCCCGGCGAGCCGTTCAACGGCGAATTCGTGCGCGTGCGAATCGTCGCCGGCGGCACCACTGCGCTCGTGCTTTACCGCAACCGAGTGCAGGAAGTCGTCGTACCCGATCTCACCGCATTGCCGCCCAGCTCCGACAACCGCTTCCAGGAGTGACGCTCATGAGCAATGACGACGCAACGCTCGACGAAGCAACGATGAGCGATGGCACCGACCGGCCCACCGCCATCGCGTTCGGCAGTCTCGCCGCTGACCAGCATCTGTGCGTCGGAGGCAAATGCGCCTCGCTCGGCATCATGAGCCAGGCAGGGCTGCCCGTGCCGCCGGGATTCGCGGTCACCACCACCGTGTTCTGCGATGCCCGCGACGCGTCGGGCCGGATGCCGCAGGTTGCCGCGCTGGTCGACAACCTCGATCCGGCCGACCACGACGCCCTGGCCCGCGCCGGCGCACAGGCCCGCGAGCTGGTGCTCGGCTGGGCGCTGCCCGAGGTGCACGAGAGTCGTATCCGGCGCATGTACGCCGACCTCTGCGCGCTGTGCGGCGTGGACGACGTTCCGGTGGCAGTGCGCTCGTCGGCAACGTGTGAGGACTCACCGGATGCCTCCTTCGCCGGCGAGCACGACACCTACCTCTGGGTGTGCGGCGCTGACGCGGTGCTCGAGAAGATCCGGGCCTGCTGGGCGAGCCTGTACACCGATCGGGCCATCGCGTACCGCAACGAGATGGGGTACGCGCACGAGCACGTCGACATGGCGGTCGCGGTGCAGAAGATGGTCCGCCCGCGTGCCGCCGGCGTCGCGTTCACCCTCGACCCGTCCAACGGCGACCGCTCGGGGATCTGCATCGACGCGGCGTGGGGCTTCGGCGAGGGCGTGGTGTCGGGCGACGTCACTCCGGACAACTTTCTCGTCAGCAAGGTGCTGTGGTCGATCAACCGGCGCACCATCAGCCCCAAGACCCACGCGCACCTGCTCGTCGAGCAGGAAGGCTCGCCGTGGCCGCAGGTCGTGCGCGTCGAGCTACCGGCCGAGCGGGCCAGCGCGCCCTGCATCACCGACGACGAGGTCGTCGCCATCGCCCGGCTCGCCCGCACCGCCGAGAAGCACTACGGCTGCCCGCAGGACATCGAGTGGGCCGTCGACGACGACCTTCCCGCCGGTGAGGACGTCGTACTGCTGCAGGCGCGACCGGAGACGGTGTGGAGCAAGAAACGCCACGGCATCGGCGCCAAACCCGACCTGGTGTCCTCGATCGTCGACACCTTGGTCAACCCGTTCCACGCGAAACGGGGCCAGCCCGCCTAGGTCCGACAGAACCCGACCCGCTTCAGGGACTGGCGCTCGGGAGCCTCGATCCGTCCCACTACCGCTGGCCGATCGAAGGAGAGCACGCCCATGGCCGACCGTTTTCCCAGCCCGTTCGACATCGAGACGCCCCCCGGGGCGGAAGGCTGGCGGGAGTTGTACACCTACTCCACGCTGTTCTCCGAGGACCGTCGTGACTACGAGGACGGCGGGTTCTGGTTCCACGACGGCGTGCACTGGCCCGAGGCGCTGACTCCGTGGGACAGCACGTTTCTGGAGTTCGCGATCGCGTCGCTGTCGCAGTACAACACGCGCCACTACATGATCCCGCCCGCGTACGGCGTCGACTACCGCATCCTCAACGGCTACGTGTACCTCAGCCCGGTATCGGCGCCCGTCGAGGAGATCGAGGCGCGGGTGCCGCTGTTCATGGAGCGGGCGGGCTTCTATTTCGGTAACTGGGACCGTCTCTACGACGACTGGCTGGTGAAGGTCCGCGATCTCATCGGAGAGATGAGCAAGCTTCAGATTGCGCCGCTGCCCGACATGGAAGATCTCGAGGTCATCACCTCCGGTGCCGGCACCGGGTCGGGCAATGCGCTGTTGGCTACCTACCACCGCCTGATCGATCTGGGTCTGACGTTGTGGCAGTACCACTTCGAGTTTCTCAACCTGGGCTACGCCGCCTACCTCGACTTCTTCGGATTCTGCAAGGCCGCCTTTCCGTCGATCCCTGATCTGGCGGTCGCCAAGATGGTGGCCGGAGTCGACGTCGACCTGTTCCGGCCCGACGACGAATTGAAAAATCTTGCTCGGCTCGCGGTCAGCAGCGGTATCGACGACCGCTTCGACGGCGGCGACGTCGCGCAGGTCTGGCCGCGCCTGGAAGCCGACGACGAAGGCCAGGCGTGGATCTCGGAGTGGAAGAAGGCTGCCGAGCCGTGGTTCAACTTCTCGACCGGTTCGGGCTTCTACCACTCCGACAAGATCTGGATCGAGAGCGTCGAGGTACCGATCGGCTACATCACCGACTACATCGCCAAGGTAAAGGACGGCGTCGATCTCGACCGGCCAGTGGCCGCACTCCACGCCGAGCGCGACCGGGTGGTGGCGGAGTACCGCGAACTGCTCGACTCCGACGACGACCGGGCCGCCTTCGACGCCAAGCTCGGGTTGTCGCGCACGGTGTTCCCCTACGTCGAGAACCACAACTTCTACATCGAGCACTGGGCGCATTCGGTGCTGTGGCGCAAGATGCGCGACTTCGGTGCCGTGCTCAAGACGGCCGGTTTCATTGCCGAGGTCGACGACGTGTTCATGTTCCGACGCAACGAACTGCCCGACGTGCTGTGGGACCTCTTCACCGGCTGGGCTGTCGGGGCGCCGTCACGCGGTCCGACACACTGGCCGCGCGAGATCGAGCGCCGGCACGGCGTCCTCGAGGTTCTCAAGCAATGGTCGGCCCCGCCGGCGCTCGGTATCCCACCGGAAGTCGTGACCGAACCGTTCACCGTCATGCTCTGGGGGATCACCTCGGATTCGGTGGCGGCCTGGCTCGATGCCGGCAGCGGTTCAGACGACGGGGTGCTCACCGGATTCGCGGCCTCGCCCGGGCTCGTCGAGGGCCCGGCCCGGGTTATCTACTCCGCCGACCAGATCCGCGAAATTGTCGACGGCGAGATTTTGGTCGCCCCGCTCACGGCGCCGTCGTGGGCGCCGATCTTTGGAAAGATCAAGGCCACCGTCACCGACGTCGGCGGCATGATGAGCCACGCCGCCATCGTGTGTCGCGAGTACGGGCTGCCGGCGGTGACGGGCACCGCGTTCGGCACCCGGACGATCAAGACCGGGCAGATGATCCGTGTCGACGGCAACACCGGTCGCGTCACCGTCATGGACGACTGAGCCGACCGAGCCGACTGAGAAGCGAGGAGAGACGCGATGTTGACCGTCGAGCAGAACGAGGAACTGACCAGCGTCGGTCCCGGCACCCGGATGGGCGAGCTGCTGCGTCGCTACTGGTACCCGATCGCATTCGAGCAGGACTTCGACCGTAAACCGAGCAAGTCGGTGCGGCTGCTGGGCGAGAACTGGACGTTGTACAAGACCCAGTCGGGCCGGTACGGAATCATCGCCGAGTCCTGCCCGCACCGGCGGGCATCGCTGACTTACGGGGTGGTGGACGAAGACGGCATCCGCTGCGGCTACCACGGCTGGAAATACGACTTCAGCGGCCAGTGCATCGAGCAGCCGGCCGAGAACGACAACACCACGTTCCGCAACAAGATCAGGGCCAAAGCGGGGGCCGCCCAGACGATGGGCGGCATGGTGTGGGTGTACATCGGCCCCGACCCGGTGCCCGAGCTGCCTCGTTTCGACGTCTACGTGTTGGACGGTATCCGTGACGTGGGCGTGGCCACCCTGCCGTGCAACTGGCTGCAAATCATGGAGAACTCCGTCGACCCGCACCACGTCGAGTGGCTGCACGGGGTCTACTTCGAGTTCCTCGGTCGTACCCAGGGCTTCGACGCGCCCAAGTCGTTCCAGAAAAAGCACGTCAAGGTGGCTTTCGACGAGTTCGAGTTCGGCATCATCAAACGCCGGGTGCTCGAAGGTCACGCCGAGAGCGACGACGACTGGGCCATCGGCCACCCGCTGATGTTCCCGTACGGCATGCGGGTGGGCGGGATGTGGATCGACCAGATGCAGATCCGGGTGCCGATCGACGACACCACCACCTGGACGGTCTTCTACACGCTGCACCACCCCCAGGGCGGGCAATGGGAACGTCAGGAGCGTCCGGTCGTCTACGAATTCCCGATCCGCGACGACAACGGCGAGTTCATCACCGACTACGTAGAAGGCCAGGACGTCATGGCCTGGGTGTCGCAGGGCACGATCACCGACCGCTCGCAAGAGCACCTGGGCCGATCCGATCAGGGGGTGGCCATGCTGCGCAAGATGTTCAAAGAGGCGATGGCCGCGGTGGAGGACGGTGAGGACCCGCCGGGCGTCGTCCGCGACCGGCGCGACGTCATCAACCTGCCGTGTGAGAAGGAGAAGTTCGGCGACGGCAGTGCGTTCGCCAACCAGTGGGTCACCGGCGGTTCCATGCGCTACAGCCCGATCCGCGATCAGTTGCTGGCCCTGCATCACCAGGCTGCCGCCGCGCGGGACTCGGCGGCAGCCGGTGCGTGAGCTCGACGTCGCCGGGCGGGCGGCGCATCACGGCAGCATGCCGGCGCTGCCGCCGGATCCGTACCGGCTGCCGCCGCCCGGGGACTGGTTCGCCTCCGACGCCGCGCACCACCTGCTCAGCAAGCCCAAGTTCTGCCCGAACTGTGCCTCGTCACTCGATCGGGGCCTGATCTCGGAGTGGTGGAGCGCGCAGGACAGGGTGTTCCTGACCTGGTGCGCGGAGTGCAAGTGGAGCGGCAACGTCGTGCTCTCTCCGCGCGCGGTCATCGAGGAACCGGAGCACTGATGCCGCTGTGACCCGTTCACCGGCTCTGGTCCTGGACTTCGGCGGTCCGGTGCTGTTGACGCCGTTCGAGTTGGCCGCCGACCAGCCGGGCACCCCGCAGTACGACCTGCTGCACGAACGGGGCCCGCTGGCCACCGCGTCGCGGCCGGACCCGCGGTGGGATGACCTGCAAGCCGGTCGCATCACCGAACGTGCCTACTGGGACGACCGCGCTCGTGAATGGCACGCCGCCGGTGGCGACGACTCGGACATCCGAGCGTTGATCGCCCGCTTGTACGACCCACCGCGCCCGGAACTGATCCGCGGCCAGGCGCGGGTGCTCGTTAACGACGCCCGGGCCGCCGGTCATGCGGTTGCCATCCTCACCAACGACCTGCGGGCATTCCACCCGCAGGAGTGGATCGACCGGATCGGGATCGTCGGTGACGTGGACGTCGTGGTGGACGGGTCGATCGAGGGCCACCTCAAGCCGGCCCCGGAGCTGTACATCCTGCTGTCCGAGCGCCTGGGCGTCGGGTTCGGCGACATGGTGTTCCTCGACGACCAGACCACCAACATTCGCGGCGCCGAGGCGTTGGGCATCCCGTCGGTGTGGTTCGACGTCGCAGACCCCGACGCCGGGTTCGCGGCCGTGCGCACGCTGCTCGGGCTGGCCGCGACCGAGCTGGGAACTCGCTTGGAAACGTCGCAGTGATCGAGCAGCGGGCGTTGCGCGTCTCGCAGATGACCTGGGAGGCCGACGGCGTGCTGTCGGTGCGTCTGAGCCGGATCGGGAGCGCCGACCCGCTGCCCGCGTGGGCACCCGGCGCCCACATCGACGTCTACATTCCCGACGGCAGCACCCGCCAGTACTCGCTGTGCGGGGACCCGCGCGACCGGTCGAGCTGGCAGATCGCCGTGCTGCGGGAAGCGGCCGGCCGCGGCGGGTCGGCATTTATCCACACCGAGCTGCGGGTGGGCGACGAACTGCTCGTCACCCGGCCCAAGAACCACTTCGTGCTCGAGGACGCTCCTTTTCACGCACTGATCGCCGGGGGCGTCGGGATCACACCGATGATGGTGATGGCCGAGCACCTGCACCGCGAGGGCCGCCCGTTCCAGCTGACCTATGCCGGACGAACGGCGGATTCGATGGCGTTCCGGTCGCGGCTGGCTGCGCTCGGCGATCGGGTCACCTACCTGGCCGAGAACCAGGACGGCCGCCCGGATCTGGACGCCATCGTCAAGGACGTGCCCGACGGTGGGCTGATCTACGTCTGTGGCCCGCTGGGCCTGCTGCGCGCGGTCCAGTCGGCGGCCGAGTTCGCGCACGCCGACAGCGTGCGCTTCGAGCTGTTCAGCCGCGACGGCGTCGAGCCGACGCCGGCCGCAGCGGTGGATGCCGACGCCTACGAGCTGGTGCTCGCCCGCTCCGGGCACACACTGCGACTCGCTCCCGAGGCCAACATTCTCGACGTCGTGCTCGCGCTGGGCGTCGAAGTCGAGAACGACTGCCGCGACGGCATCTGCGGTTCCTGCCTCACGCCGGTGCTCACCGGCACAGTCGATCACCGCGACCTCGTTCTGACCAAGCGGGAGCAGCAGGCGATGGACCAGATGTTGATCTGCGTCTCGAGACCCACCTGCGCCCGCCTCGAACTGGACCTGTGATCGCACCCGATCGGGGCGGCGTCCGCCCAGGCACCTGATACTTCGAAATCTCGCTCGTTCCCGCTATAGAGCGCGGGTTCGAGCGAGATCACGAGGACGGTGAGGCGCCCGCAGAGGCGGCAGTAGCTCAGGCGGTCGCGGTGCGACGCTTGGCAAGCTCCCGCCCGGCAAGGATGCCCAGGCCGATCATGCCCAGGCCCAGCACGAAATGCAGCCAGTTGTCGGCGGTATTGACCGGAACGAAGTTGGCGCTGCTCTTCTGGCTGATGATCAAGCCGTAGAGCCAGAGAACCAGGTACACGACGCCGCCACCGATGAGATACGTGCGTGCGGTGGCGAACTTGCGTGCCATCGCAAGCCCGACCAAGCCGAACAGTAGGTGCACGATGTTGTGCAAGACAGACACCATGAAGATGCCCAGGAGCTTGGCCGTCGAGTGGTGACCGGCAAAGGACATGTGGCTGTAGTGCGTGGTGACGCCGGGGATGAAACCGAGGATGCCGACCAGGACAAAAGTGGCGGCGACGATGGTGGCCAGAAGCTGGGCCAATGAGCGGGATTCCGATTGCTCCGTGCGCGAAGTGCGGGCACTGCTGCTCATCGAATTGCCTTCCAAGAAGGTCTCCGAGGGGGCGTCACGGTCGAGCCGTTCGCGGAGCCTGATCCAAAGTAACCGAATTTCGGCCCGACCGCCGCAGGCCGCGGTGGCACCGATCCGATCAGACGTCGTGCACCGGCAGCGGCGAGCGACGCCTACTGCTGAGGGGAGCTGCGCTGGAGCAGCTCGAATTCGGTCTCGAACAGCTCGGTGAGAAACCCCGTCAGCAGGCGCTCGTCGTCGGTGAGCCACTCGAGCGTTACGGGCTGCGCGCGGCTGAGGTAGTCGGCAAAGGTGTGTTCGGTATAGGTCTGCAGAACGTGCGGATGGACGTAGTGCGCACGCGCGACGGTGCGGGTGTTGCCCAGCGCGTCGGCTGCCTCGTCCACAGCCTCGACGACGACCTTCTCGGCCGGGCGGGTGCTGTCGAGCCGGTTGCGGAGATACGTGAACGCGGCCAGCGTGCCGCCCCAGGTGCGGAAGTTCTTGGCCGTCAGGTGCTCGCCGGTCAAATGCAGGATCAGCTCGTTGACGTCGCCGCTGCGGATGCGGCGGCCATCGACGGTGAACAGTCGGTTGGTGCGCTGAGCTTTAAGGTGCTTGACCACCCGGGCCACACCTTTGTCGGTGATCGTCACGTCCCAGGCCTTGCCCGACTTGGCGGGAAACCGCATTGTGACCGTCGCACCTACCACTGAGACATGTTTGCGCTGCAAGGTCGACAGCCCGAAGCTGTTGTTCTCCTCGGCGTACTTCTCGTTGCCGATGCGGATGAAACACAGATCGATGATGCGGATCATTGCTGCCATCACCTGCTCGCGATCGAAGGTGCGTCGGCGCAGCTGTTCGTCGGTGAACGCGCGGACCCGGGGCAGCTGCGCAGAAAACACGATCAGACGGTAGAAATTCAACATATCGCGCATCGCCCGCCAGCGCGGATGGTAGATGTACTGTTTGCGGCCCTTCTCGTCCTCGCCGGTAGCAAGGATGTGGCCCTCCTCGTTCGGGCAGATCCACACCTTGCGCCAGGCCGGCGGAATGGCCAGCGCGGTGATGCGGGCCTTCACCTCGGCGCTGCTCAGCGGCGCGTTCTCGTCGTCGTTGTAGCTGAAGCCCTTACCTTTCTTCCGGCGCGTCAGTCCAGGTTCGCCGTTAACGACGTACACCAGCCCGGCCACCCGCGCGCAGCGTTGGTTGTCCTCGTGTAGCTCGCTGATCTGCTCGATCGTCAATGCCATCGCAGTGTCGGCCTCCTGCAACCGACCATACTGACGGTGCGGGCAGCGGGCGGGCGAGGAGTTGGTGGCGCCGCGTCGGGCCGCCAGTGCCGGGCCATTATCTGTTGCGGGACCGTCATTGCGCCGCCATCCGCGCTCGCGTCGCCTCAGAGAGGGGCACGCTTGACCAATGACACGCCCCGCCGATGACGACCACGCAGACGCCCCGAGCGACGAAGCTGCCGCCCCCGCGGTGCAGCCCTACCCCGGCTGGTTCTTCGACCGCGACGACCCGTCGTCCGACGGCCGGTTCTACGACGAGCCCAGGTTGGTCACGCATATCGACGGCGGTGCTCGCGCCGCTGTCGGCGAGCTCTACGCCGAGCTCGGCCTCGACGGTTCGAGCGCGGTTGCGACCCGAGTGCTGGACCTGATGTCGTCATGGGTGTCCCACCTGAGCACCGCGCCGAAGGAGTTGGTGGTGCTGGGCATGAACGCGGCGGAACTCGACCGCAACCCGATGGCCACCGAGCGCATCGTGCGCGATCTCAACGTCGATCCGCGGCTGCCCTTCGACAGTGCCGACTTCGACGCGGTGCTGTGCTGCGTGTCGATCGACTACCTGGTGCACCCCGTCGCGGTGCTGGCCGAGGCCGCGCGCGTGCTGCGCCCGGGCGCACCGGTGGTGATCACGTTCTCCAACCGCTGCTTTCCGACCAAGGCCATCCACGGCTGGTTGGCCGCCGACGACGCCGGTCGGTGCGCGATCGTAGCCGAGTATCTCCGCCGCGCCGGTGGCTTCGCTGAGCCCGAGGTGTCGCTGCGAACACCGGACGGGACGCCGGGCGGGCGTTATCGCGGCGATCCGCTGTACGCGGTAGTGGCGCGCCGGCTCGGCTGATCCGCCCCGGCTGCCAATCACGGCACTGCGGGCGCCCGGCGCTCCGACAGCCGCACCGGAATCGCGGCGATCGCCGCAGCCGGAAACACCGCAGCGAGAACGAAGGCGACGGCGTAGCCGTGCGACTGCACCGCCCAGCCGAACACCGGCGGGGTGAGCGCGGCCACGACGTTCTGCCCGGTGTTGTGCACGCCCAGCGCCTTCCCGGTCCAGCGGTGCCCGGCTAGTTCGGCCACCGAGGTGAACGCCAGCCCGTTGTCGGCCACGACCACGACGGCGGCCACCGTGAAGGCGACGACCACCACTACCGAGCCGGACAGGTCGCACAGGGCAATGGTGATCATCAGCAGCGCACTGGCCACCGCCAGCATCCGCATCGGGCGCAGCCGACTGCCGACGCGGTCAGACCAGATGCCGGTACCGATCCGGCCGACGGCGCCGAGCAGCTGCATAACAAAGACCAGCCGCCCGGCGTCGACCAGTGACCAGGACCGCTCGCTCACCAGATAGGCCAGCGTGAATCCGGAGACGACGAACTGCGGCACCACCAGCGCAGCGCTGGCGGCGTGGATGCGCCACAGCAGGGGCGTCCGGTACGGCGAACGACCTGAGGGGTCAGCAGGATCTGCGGTGTTGTCGCTGGTGGCCGACGGAACCGCGCGCGCCGGATCGGGCGCGAACAGCAGGATCGACAGCCCGAACAGCAGGCACAGCGCGGCGGGCACCAACAGCGCGTCGTGCACTCCCTGCCCTCGTCCGACGGCCGGCAGCACCAGGGCGCCTACAGCGACGCCCAGGGGCTGAGCGGTCTGGCGGATGCCCATGGCCAAGCCGCGCTCGCCCGCGGTGAACCACCCCAGGATCATCCGGCCGCTCGCGGCGTTCACCGACGCCGCACCGGCCGCCGCCAGCACCAGCCAGCAGCACAGCGCTGTGAAGCCGGTGGAGCGCCACGCCGCGACCAGTGCCAGCGCGCCCGCGCACATGCCGGCGGTGATCACCACCCGCTCGCCGTACCGGTCGGCAGCTGCACCCCAGGCGATGAGCGTGAGCAGCAACCCGAGCGAGGGAGCTGCGACGATAGTTCCCGCTGAGCTGAGCGACAGACCTCCGGGCGTCACTTCGCCGGGCTCGCGCAGAAGTGGAACCAGTGCAGGCAGGCCGTAGAGGAACACGCACGTCGAGGTCTGGGCGAGCACGCTGAGCGCCAGCACCACCCAACGACGGGTCGACGCCTGCTGCGGGTGCACGCCCAGCACGGTAATGCGCCGTCCCAAATTTCAGGAAACCCCTCTCACCTGCTGGGACGCCGTCCCGGCGCGCGAATGTGACCATCGACATCGGCGCCGCGGCGTAGGACAGTCGTTGCATGCCTGATCGCCACGCTCGGACCGACGACGTCGATGACCGAGACCTCGAAGTCAGCCACCCCGAGGACTGGGCCGCCGGCGTTCCCGGCGTCTACCACTCCCTGGAGCACGCCTACGTCGAGGGCGGCACCGTGCGCAGCGCCCGCGCGCTGCTGCGGATGAATCAGAAGAAGGGCTTCGACTGCATGTCGTGTGCGTGGCCCGATCCGCCCGGGCGACGCAAAGTGGCCGAGTTCTGCGAGAACGGCGCGAAGGCCGTGGCGTGGGAGATCGACCGCTTGCGGGTGGAAAGCTCGTTCTGGTCGCAGTACAGCGTGCGCGACCTTGCCGAACGCAGCGAGTACTGGCTGGGCCAGCAGGGCCGGCTCGTCGAGCCCGTCTACAAGGCCGCCGATTCCGACCACTACCGGCCGGTGAGTTGGGACGACGCCTTTGCCATCATCGCCGGCGAGCTCAACGCGCTGGACGAGCCGAATCAGGCTGTGTTCTACACCAGCGGTCGTGCCAGCAACGAGGCTGCGTTCGTCTACCAGTTGTTCGTGCGCGCGCTGGGCACGAACAATCTGCCCGACTGCTCCAACATGTGCCACGAGTCGACGTCGGTAGCGCTGGCCGACGCAATCGGCATCGGCAAGGCCAGCGTGCGCTACGACGACTTCGCCAAGTCCGATCTGATCATCATCATGGGGCAGAACCCTGGTACCAACCACCCGCGGATGCTGTCGGTGCTGGAGGAGGCCAAGGCGCAGGGCGCCACCATCGTCGCGGTCAATCCGATGCCCGAGGCCGGGCTCAAGCGGTTCAAGAATCCGCAGAAGCCGCGCGGGGTGATCGGTCGCGGAACCGAGCTGGCCGACCAGTTCCTGCACATCCGCCTCGGTGGCGACCAGGCGCTGATGATGGCCGTGGCCCGCAAGGTGCTCGCCGCCGAGGACGCAGCACCCGGAACCGTGCTCGACCATAACTTCCTGGACACCAAGACCACCGGCCTCGCCGCGTACCGCGAGCATTTGAACACCATCAGCGACGACGAGATTGCCGCGGCCACCGGCCTGACCGACGCCGAGATCACCGAGTTCGCCCAGCGCTATATCGCCTCCGACCGCACCATCGTCTGCTGGGCGATGGGCCTGACCCAGCACAAGGGATCGGTGGCGTCCATCCGCGAGATCGTCAACCTGATCGCGCTGCGCGGCAATATTGGTAAGCCCGGCGCAGGCCTGGCGCCCATCCGTGGGCACAGCAACGTGCAGGGCGACCGGACGATGGGCATCTGGGAGAAGCCGCCGGCAGCCTTCCTCGACGCTTTGGAGCGCGAGTTCGACTTCGCGATGCCGCGCAGCAACGGCCATGACGCCGTCGACTCGGTCAAGGCGATGCGCGACGGTCGCGGCAAGGTCTTCGTCGGCCTCGGCGGCAACTTCGTGGCAGCCATGTCCGACCTCGACGTCACCGCCGCGGCCATGGGCAACACCGAGCTGAGCGTGCAGATTTCCACCAAGCTCAACCGTTCCCACGCGGTGACGGGCAAACAGGCGCTGATCCTGCCGACGCTGGGACGCAGCGAACTAGACGTCCAAGCCACCGGCGCGCAGTTCGTCAGTGTCGAAGACACCGTCTGCGCCGTGCACGGCTCGCACGGACGTCTGGAGCCTGCCTCACCGAACCTGCGCAGCGAGATCGCGATCATCTGTGGCATTGCCCAGGCCACTTTGGGCGATCGGCGCCCGGTCGACTGGCAGGGGTTCATCGACGACTACGACACCATCCGCGATTCGATCTCGCGCACTGTGCCGGGATTTCACGACTTCAACTTCCGCATCCGCGATCACGACGGATTCTCGCTGCCGCATCCACCGCGCGACTCCCGCACGTTCCCGACAGCCAGCGGCAAATGCGAGTTCGGCATCAACGCCTTGGAGTACCCCAAGACGTCGCCGGGCCGGTTGCTGCTGCAGACGGTGCGCTCGCACGACCAGTTCAACACCACGATCTACGGCCTCGACGACCGGTACCGCGGCATTCGCAAGGGTCGTCGGGTGGTTTTCGTCCACGCCGACGACCTGCGCGAACTCCGACTCGTCGACGGGCAATACGTCGACATCCACTCCGAGCAGGCCGACGGGGTGGACCGCCACGTCGACGGGTTCCGCGTTGTGGCCTACGAGATCGCTCGCGGCTGTGCGGCGGCCTACTTCCCGGAGACGAACGCGCTGGTGTCGATCGACGCGACGGCTACGGGCAGCGGGACGCCGGTGTACAAGTCGATCGTGGTGCGCCTGGAACCCGGCGAGCCGCCGGCCGAGGACACCCCTGCCCATGCCGTTACCGAACCAGTCGGCGAGCAGCACGCGCACGCCTGATGAGGTGTGCGTTGGCGCACGATCGCCTGCCGCGCTGGGCGTTCACGGCAATGGCGGCGGTCAGCTGCGGTACTGGTCGACCATGAGTGCGCAGGCGCGTAGCGGTACGGCAAGCGTGCTGACCGCGCCCGGAGCGGAGGTCACGACCAGGTAGGCCGAGACCGGCGCATTGCACGTCGTGGGCCCGTGCACCACCGCGGTCACAAGATAACCGCGCTGGACCACGATGGCTGATGCCGAGCCTGTGGCCGCAGTGGCCGTGCGCAGCGTGCGTCCGCCGGCATCGGTGGTGTGCACGCTGGGCGCTCCGGGCAGTCGACAGGTCCGTAGCGCTACCACGGTGACGGTGCTGAACTGCTGGCCGGTGGACGCGTCGCCCCGCTCCGCGCTGACCTTCACATCGGCGGCCCCGCAGGCAGCAACCGTGGCTGGCGGGATGTTGCGCACCGGCGGGCTGCTGGGCTGGGTGGGTGCCTTCGGTGGGGCCGGTGGAATGGGCTGGGGCGATCGGCTGCGCTCGACGGGTGCGGCCGGCGTCGAGTGCGTCGGGGCGGCATGAGCGGTGGGCACGGACGGCAGAGGCGGTACCGATGCACGATTGACCGGCGGTGCCGACGGCAACGCTGCCGCTGGTACGGGGCTGGGCGCGAGGGAGCCGGGCGCGGCGGGATTGTGTGCAGCGGGATTGTGCGCAGCGGAATGGTGCTCCACAGAACTCGGCGCGGAACGCTGCCCTGCCGAACCTCGCCCCGTGGAGCCTGGAACTGTGGAGATCGGCTTCGGCAAACTCGTCGTGTGCACCGAAGGCGGCGCGCTGACCCGGTCGGTGGCGCCAGACGCGCCGGCGACAGCGCTGCCGCTGCCGTCGGTGGGAGCCGTCGAGCTGCCGCCCCCGGACGCCGCCGAGCGGGTAGCGCTCGACGTGCATCCGGTGAGCAGCAGCGCCACGACGATCCACTGCCTGCCGTGCCTCATGCGGTGACCATCAAGACGTCGACCATCAAGACGCCCGCCACCAATTTCGCTGACCATCAAGCACCGGCTCAGTTGATCCGTAGGTCGGTGCCGTAGGGCAGCGTGGCCGGCTTGACCCGAACGTCGCTGCTCAGGGCGTTCCACAGTGCGGTCCATGCGTCGTTGTTGGTCAGGCTGGAACAGCTGTAATTGTCCTGCTGGCATGCGGTGACCTCGGTCAACGGGCCGGCGAAGCTGACCTTGTTGTAGCCGCTGACGGCGCCGGTGAGCGAGATGTACTTCCACTGCTTGGGCTGGGTGTAGTTGTAGATCTGGGGCAGGGCGAGGATCCGGGTGGGCGCGTAGCCACCTGCCATCAGGTGCACGCCCGCGGCGGTGTAGCCGTTGTTGCAGCCCGCGAGCGCCGACGTCCAACCGCAGCCGTCGGCTGAGCCGTTGAACACGAATTTCGCGGTCGTCGCGGCGAGGAAGGCTTGCACCCAGGCCTGGCTCTGGCTCATGGTGCCTTGGAAGCCGGGCTCGATGTCGTTCGCGCCGGCCACGCTGATCGAGGAGTAACGCTTGCCGTAGCTGAGCAGCGGATTGACGACTTGCTCGGCCCACAGCCGGCCCGTGGTTGCCCGAACGTCGATGTCGTTGTTGGTGCCGAAGGCGATCGTCACCGGGGCGTTGGACTTCTGCTGGCTGGCGTAGCCGTCCAGGTAACCCTTCATGGCTGCGACCGTCTGGTCGTAGGTGAGGAAGGAGTTCGACGTCGCGGACTGCGTGTTGCCGGTGCCCCACTGACCGCCGAACTGCAGCAGGATCAGATACTTGTGCCCGGCCGGGTTGTATGAGGCGTCGGTGGCTCCCATCGCGAACGTCTTCGACCAGTTTCCGGCTGGATCGCTGCCGTGCAGGTTGCGGATGTAGCGGCTGGTGGAGATCAGCGGCGGTCCGGTCTGCGGCACGATGACCGCAGGCGCCTTGGCTGTCACCGCCGCGCTGGCCGTCGAGGCGAGCGAGCGGCCCAGCGCGTTCGTGGCCACGACGACGAAGCCGTAACTCGCACCTGCGCTCAGGCCGCCGACGAGTGCGGTGCGCTTGGTACCGGACACGGTCACGCTGGTCTGGGCGGGAACCGACGTGATGACGTAGCCCGCCACCGGCACCCCGCCGGTCGCGGCGGGTGCGGTCCAGCTGACCTGGGCGCCGTTCACGAGCGGTGTTGCACTGACGGCGCTCGGAGCGCCGGGCACCGCAGACGGGATCGCCGGGGTGGTGACGCAGCCCAGGCTGCGGTTCCTGCCTTGCAGCACGTTGTATCCGGTCACGCACACCTTGTGTGCCAGCGTGTTGACCTTCAGCGCTGCGGAGTAGCCGTGGTGGGCGCCGATCCCGGGGAAGCCCGCGTTCAGTCCGGGCCGGTTGAGACTGGCGACGGTACGTACCGGAGCTTTGCCGTCGACGGAGACGCCGACGTAGATCTGGATCCGGGTTTCAGGGTCGATCGCCCAGCCGGACACGACGATCTGGGTGTCGCGCGGTGCGCGCGGAGCGACCTGCACGATGCCCCGCGGGCTGACCAGCACGGTGATGGTGCGACAGCCCAGGGAGGTGGCTGCGGTGGTTTTCGCTCTTGCCGGCGCGATGTCCAAAGCGGACACGCACACCCGGTGCTGGCCGCCGGTGGACGGCTGAATCCTGGCGAATCCGTGACCTCCGGCCAGGGACGGATAGCGCTTCGCGGCTACGACGTTGGGCTTGTTGGCAGCAACGGAGGCCACTGTCTTGCCGTCGAGGGAGATGCGCACGGTAGCTGCCCGAGATGTGTCGGGGTCGACGGCCCAGCCGTTGATGTGGATGCCGCCTCGGCCGCCCTTGACCAGTTCGATGGCACCTGCGGGTGCGTGCGAGGTGGCAGCGTGCGCCGGTATCGCCACCGCACACGTGGCGAGAGCGGCGCCGACAGCGACCGAACCGCCGATCGCGCGCACTGTGCGGGCGTGCCGCGGCAAACCGTCGCCGGCGGCGGCCGGGGGTGAAGGGATCGGGTTTGGCTGGGTCGAGGTATCACGACCGTCGCTGGTGGCGCGTAGGTACATGGGGGAGTCGCCTTCTCAAGGGGGACGCTGCCGTGCCTGGTGCCCCCATGAGATCGGTCGTGAAGTCCTCGACCGCGTACCACCTGCAGCTTGGTGAGGCTCGAGCTTGACATGTGTCGCTCGCTGTTGCCACCCGAACCGCACATTTTGTCCGCCATCCGCCCGTCTTGTCAGGGGCCTCTGCACAGACGCCAGCGGTTCAGTGGTCCTCGATCAACGCCACGAGAGCTGCGCCGTAGGCATCCTCGGCGTCGGCGGCGGTGAACTGGGCGGTGCGTTCGGCACGCTCGGTGGTGACCACCCACCCGGTGTCGCTGCGCGAGAACGACGTGAACGTCGCCCCGAGCAGGAATCGCAGTTGGTCCTCGCGTGGCAACCACAGCGCCCGGCTGTGCTCGATCGAGTCCAACGCCCATTCCGTCGTGCCGTTGAAGCCGATCACGGTGCCCGAGCTGAATCGGTGTACGTCGACGGTCATGTCGCTGACGACGTAGACCTCGTCGGGCATAGGCGGTTCGATGACGACGAACCGGTCACCGGGTGCCGGATCCCACCGCACGCCTGCGTCGCGCAGCGCCATGGCCAGCTCCGCGGCGATCATCGGCCGATTCCCCGGGAACGGCCTTGAGCCGGTTGATACGTCACGCCAGCCATGCTGCGCCACCGGCGCCCGAGCGCGCCACCACCGGCGCCCGAGCGCGCCACCGCCGCCGCCTGAGCGCGCCACCGCCGCCGCCGCGGCGATGTCACAGGCGCTCGAGCGCGCACCATCGCCTCGCCGATGTCACCGCCGGCGCACGTGGAACACCACCGTGCTCGCCGGGCCGCCGGCGAGGAACGGTTGCAGGCTGCGCACGGAGTTGCGTACGGATGGGTTGGCACTGGCATCGACGTCGGCAGCGGCGAGGACGTAGGACCTCGTCAGGTCGTGGTTGACGACCGCATCGCCGCTGTTGTGGTGCGCAGTGACCGTGGTGTGGTTGATCCGGTCGGGATTGTCGGCGCCGTCGGCGTGTGGAACCACGTCGCCGTCGTTCTCTATCGACAGCACTTCGACACTGTCGGGTATCGGCAGCCGTGCCACCGGCGAACCGGCGGTGACGACGTTGGTGACGGCGAACTCCCCGGTTGCGACGACCTGGGACGCGACGTTGATTGCCACCATGCCGCCCTGACTGTGGCCGACCAGCAGCACCGGCTCATCACGTCGCACACCGGCCTGGCGCATCGCCTCGAGCACACCCTGCTGATAGGTCGTCCGCGCTCCCGTCACCGCCTTCAGATTGGTCTGCAAGCTTGTCGGATCGCTTTCGCGAGGCGACAGCCGCCAGTTCTTGGTGCCCGGAATATCGACGATCGCTCGGCGAGCCTGCCGTCCGCTGGCATCGGTGGAGTAGACGAAGCGCACGTCGATGTCGCCACCGGTCAACGGCCGGTTGCGCCAGGCCAGGCCGGTGATCAGGTCGCGCACGCAGCGCGGAGCACGGCTTTCCTGCGAGGCGGTATCGATGCCGATCCGGTGCACATCTGCCCGCCCGTCGGGAAGCGCAGCCACCGCTGCGATCAGTGCGGTATCCGACCAGAACTCCGATAGCAGGTCGACCGCGGTGTCGGCGAGCTGCGGATCGGCGGCCGCGGCCTCCAGAACCGCACCGGAGATGCCGCCAGAGTGCAAACCCGTACCGAAGGCTCCGATAGCGGCGCCGATGCCGGTGACGCCGGCAATGGCCGGCTCGACCTGCGCGTGCAGCTGGTCGGCGGTGACATAGGCCTGGGCTCCGACGCGCAGCGCTACGTCGGTGGCCACGCAGTGCGCGGCCAGCCTGGTAAGCCCGGCGGGTCCGTCCAGTGCGAACACCAGTGCCTGCGCGAATCTCACCGCGCCGACCGGGTCCAGCACCGCTGAGGCGAGCACAGCGGGATGGACCAAATTCGCGTGCAGCGCCACCGCGTGTTGCGCGCAGGCCAGGCCGGCTGCCGCGTAGAGCCGGGCCAAATGACGTAGATCGGCCGCGTTCGCAGCGATGCCGGCGCTGCCACCACGCACGGTCACCGCGGCCCCGACCGGCGGTGGCGCAACAGGCGTCCCCCCAGCGGGCGTCCCCCCAACAGGCTTCCCCCCAGCGGGCGTCCCCCCAGCGGGCGTCATAGCAGCGGGCGTCACAGCAGTCGCCCTACAACACGCGCCGCGTTGTTCGCTGCACCTACCGCGCTGCCAGCGCGGTGCTCGACCGCACCGACCATGCGTCCCGCGGCGCCCAGAACAGCGTCTGCCCTACGTGCCGCGCGGGCGTGGGCGCGCAGTGCTGCCGCGGCATGCTCCAGCCGAATCGCCGTCGTCATCAGCTGGGCGACGCCGTGCTGCATGTGCGCACGGGCCGTCGTCGCCGCGCCGGAATGCCACTGTGCTCCCGCAGCTGCGGCAGTAAGAGCGCCGGCCCGCGTTCGCAGACTGCAGGCGTGATCCTCGATGCGCGCCGCAACCCGATGTAGCTCGTCTGAGTCAAGTAGGTGCGGGTGCATGAGGCAACGCTGCGCCAGCAACGGGCCGGTCATCGCGTCCAACACTCGACTGTGGACGGACGGACCGGCCGTCCACAAGGCCTGTCGGTATCGCTTGGACGGTGCTCTTGTCTTTCCGGACGGCGCTGTCGTGGTTCAATTCCACTGATGGAATTACAGTGATGGCATTCGGCGCTCCTGTCGACGTGCGCCGCCAAACTCTGCGGGCACGCCACCACCCCGGCTGAACCAGATTGTTCGCCCCGCTCTAGGTATCGAGGACGCGATTCCATGGACACTGCATCGGCGACAACGTTGAAGACCGGCGAAGCCGGCAGCGCCCATTCTGAGGCGTGCTCGTCCACTGCCGAAAGCCCGGCCGAAGGCGCACGCCTCGTCGGCTCGTCCGATCTCGGATCGCCGGACAACGAGGACGACGACGGCAACGGTCTAGCACGACGCGATCGGGAAATCCTGGCGTTCGAACGGCACTGGTGGAAATACTCCGGGGTCAAGGAACAGGCAATCCGCGAGCTGTTCGACATGTCGGCGACGCGCTACTACCAGGTCGTCAACGCGCTGATCGACGATCCACGCGCGCTGGCCGCCGATCCGATGCTGGTGAAGCGACTGCGCCGGCTGCGCACCGATCGGCAGCGCAAGCGCTCGGCGCGCCGGCTGGGGATAGACGTCTGATCTGCTCAGGCGTCCCGGCGCAGCGCGGCCAGCGCCCGATGATGGCTCCTCGACGAATGTGAAAGACTGAGTGCACAACTTCATGCAATCCATCATCAAGAGGGGCAGAGGGACCGGCCCGGTGAAGCCCCGGCAACCAGCACGGCACTGACGCGTTCGCGACTTGAAGTCCGATCGTCGGTCGAGGCCATTGTGCTCGGTGCCAACTCCGGCCCCGGCGAACCCGCTCGGGGAAAGATGACGAGAAGGGCCTCGCTCCCCATGACTGCTGTACTCAATCGTTCCGCGGCGCAATCGCCGGCCGACGCCCTGGTGTGTAGGAACTGCGCTGCACGCTATCCGCTGGCCGCTCAACACGCCTGCTTCGAATGCTTCGGCCCGCTGGAGATCGGCTACGACGCCCAGGCGATGGCACAGGTCACCCGCGAGCAGATCGAGGCCGGTCCGCACTCGCTGTGGCGCTACGCCGGCTTGCTGCCGGTGGGCCAGAACACCGAGACCCGGGTCGACTCGGGCACCGGCATGACACCGCTCATTCGCGCCGACCGGCTCGGCGCCGAACTGGGTTTCACCGCTCCCCTTTGGGTGAAGGACGATTCGGCGAACCCGACGCATTCGTTCAAGGACCGCGTCGTCTCGGTGGCGATCACCGCGGCCCGCGAGCTGGGTTTCGACCGCATCGCCTGCGCATCCACCGGCAACCTGGCCAATTCGGTGGCCGCGCACGCCGCGCGCATCGGCATGGACAGCATCGTGTTCGTTCCTTCTGACCTGGAGCCGGCCAAGATCGTCCAGACGGCTGTGTACGGCGGCACGCTGGTAGGGGTGCAGGGCTCCTACGACGACGTCAACCGGCTGTGCAGCGAACTGGCTGAGACCGACGAGTTCGAGTCCACCGGGTTCGTCAACGTCAACGTGCGGCCCTATTACGCCGAGGGCTCCAAGACGCTCGGGTTCGAGGTCGCCGAGCAGCTGGGCTGGCGGCTTCCCGGGCAGGTCGTCGCGCCGATGGCCTCGGGATCGCTGTTGACCAAGGTGCACAAGGCGTTCAAGGAACTGGTGGCAGCTGAACTGGTGGATCCGGCGTCGTGGAAGGTGTACGGAGCACAGTCCGCAGGCTGCTCACCGATCGCCACCGCCTTCGAGAACGGCTGGAACGTCGTGCAGCCGGTCAAGCCCACCGGAATCGCCAAGTCGCTCAACATCGGCAATCCCGCCGACGGTCCCTATGCACTCGACGTCGTGCGTTCCACCGGCGGCGCCATGGCGCACGTGGACGACGAGGAGATTCGCGCAGGCATCCGGCTGCTCGCTCGCACCACCGGGATCTTCGCCGAGACCGCCGGCGGAGTCACCGTGGCGGTGCTGAAGAAGCTGGTGGAATCCGGGCAGCTGGACACCGGGGTGGAGACGGTTATCTACAACACCGGCGACGGGCTCAAGACCCTGGACGCGGTGGCTGCCGGTGCCGTTCCCACCGCCACCATTGCGCCGACGCTTGCGGGGATGCGGTCGGCCGGACTGCTGTAGTGCCTCTGCGCGTCGAAACGTCGGTGAGCGGCCGCGATTACGACGGTGCAACGCGCGAATGCACCGCGACGCGTCGCTGCGCTTCGCATAGCCAGCGCGGCGACGATCAACGCGCAGAGGCACCGCGACGCCGTCGCGGGCAGAGCGGGGACCGGCGGTGAATCCGAGCGGAATACTGCACGCGTTGCGCGATGTTGCCACCGGTGTCACAACGGGAAAGGACGGCCACGATGACCAGCACGCCAGGCGCCGAGTTCGGCGCCGTACTGCAACTGCGCGCTCTGCCGGGACGACGCGACGACGTCGTCTCTGTGCTGCGCAACTACGCCAACACCCTCGACGGTGAGCCCGGCACCGTGCTGTTCAGCGCGGCCGTCGATCCCGGCGAGGACGACATCGTCTGGATGTGGGAGGAGTTCGCGGACTCCGAGGCACTACAGGCGCACTTTCAGCACGACTTCTTCCGCGCCCTGCAACTGGAGCTGGCCGAGATGTTGGTCGAGCCGGCCGCGGCCCGCCCACTGGCGCCCTTCGTGCGCCGAGTCAACCCGGAAATCACCGCCTGAGTCGCCAATCGGTTCGCTCACCGCTCGTTCCTCGCTGCGATGCACTCACCGAGTCTCCCGACGGTCGGGGCGTGCTTGCACTCGTTCGGCGTGAGTGCCAGAATTGCCTCTGGCACTCGACTCGGTTGAGTGCCAACTGACAGCTGGTGAGGCGCTTCTGGCGCCGTCCGTCGCGGGCACCGCGCGTCTATAACGAGACTTTCCGTCCATCTAGGAGTTAGGACACCAACGTATGGCCAAGATGATCGCGTTCGACGAAGAGGCCCGCCGCGGCCTGGAGCGCGGCATGAACCAGCTTGCCGACGCCGTGAGAGTGACGCTGGGCCCGAAGGGTCGCAACGTCGTGCTGGAGAAGAAGTGGGGCGCCCCCACGATCACCAACGACGGTGTCAGCATCGCCAAGGAGATCGAGCTCGAGGACCCCTGGGAGAAGATCGGGGCCGAGCTGGTCAAGGAGGTCGCCAAGAAGACCGACGACGTCGCCGGTGACGGCACCACCACGGCCACCGTGCTCGCCCAGGCGCTCGTGCGCGAGGGTTTGCGCAACGTAGCCGCCGGTGCCAACCCGATGGCTCTCAAGCGTGGCATCGAAGCCGCTGTCGCTTCGGTGTCGGAGGTGCTGAGCAGCCAGGCGATCGACGTCGAGACCAAGGAGCAGATCGCCTCCACCGCCTCGATCTCCGCCGCTGACACCACCGTCGGCGA
>CAXSBR010000027.1:0-39001 GCA_964236495.1 uncultured Jatrophihabitantaceae bacterium | reverse complement strand
GGGGTGGGGACTTTCACTTGGCCACCAGCGGGGACCTCAACTTGGCCGTTGACACGGTTCCGCCAGGTTTCGACTCCTGGGACGCGTTCGACGCCTCGCTTCCCGTGGAGCAGCAGGGATCGACCTGGGCCTGCCAGGACCCGGACGGTGTCGGCCCACGGCTGTTCTTCCAGCGTGTGCCCGAAGGGAAGACGGTGAAGAACCGGGTGCACCTCGACGTGCGGCTCGGGGTGGGACTGGCCGGCGACGAGCGGGTAGCGGCGTTGGAGGCGGAAGCGGCCCGACTGGTACCGCTTGGCGCCCAGCGCATGCACCTGCTGCCAGCCGACGATGAGAACGAAGCCTGCCTCGTGATGCAGGACGTCGAGGGCAACGAATTCTGTCTGGACTAGTGATCCGTTGAGATCTATCGCACCAGCCTCCGACGCGATCAAGGATAGGAGTGCGTCCCGGTCACCGTTCACCTGTGGGACGCGTGACTATCGGGATCGTCATTCGGCGGGTGGTTCCCAATCCACCGGCGTCCCGACCTCCACGAAGCCGAGGCGGCGGTAGGTCGGTGCGGCAATCTGACTGCTCGACAGAGTGGCAGGTAGTTCGGGCGCGGCCTGCAGCGCCTGGGCGGTCAAGGCGGCTCCGATACCTTGGCGCCGTTCGGATGCTTGAACGGCGACCGCACTGACCGTGACGCCCGTGCTGTGCACCAACGCAAGAGCAGTACCAATGCGCCGTCCCCCGCGCCACGCGAGGTACAAATGCAGCCCCGGGTAGTGCTGGCTACCTGCCGGGTGCAGCTCACCGGCGCGGCGGGGAGGCCGGCCGCCGGCGGCAAGGAAGGCCGTCCGCTCGAAGATCAGCGGCTCCGAAGTCGCTGTTATCACAACTCCTGCGGGCGGTTGCACCGGGCAGCGACTCGGCTCGCGGAACATCCACGGTCCAGCGGGATGTGACCGCCAGCCGGGAAGGTCTTCGCCGCGTATCGTCGCCCAGCTGTCTCGCACCGTACCGCGCACCTGGAGTGGAATCGACGCGTTCGGCCGGAGCGTGATGGCGGCAAGCAGGTACGGGTGAGGGTTCGATGGCGACCACGCCACCGACCGGTCGACGTTCCACTCGACGCCGAGACCTGCGTAGGCGGCGGCGTGCCAGGCCGCCTCGCCAGCCGCGCAGACTGCCGTCGGTCCTCCTACCGCCGACCCTGGCTCCACGCCTTCACATCCTGGCGGTACCTCTGCCTACCGTGGGGCGCGCCGCGCTGCCAAGACTGCTGCGGACTTCGAAGCCACTGCCTCAACGGGCGAATCTGGTCGACGTCCCGGCAGCCATTCGGTGAAGGACTTAAATGGAACGGCTGGAAGGATGAGCGGGTGGCGCAATATGGCACGCCGGTAGGAAGGGTTCGAGCGCTGTACCGGCATCCGGTCAAGTCGACCGCGGGCCAAGCGCTGCACAGCGCTGAGGTGACTGCGGTGGGAATTTGGCAGGGTCGCCGCGGGGCGGCCTACACCGATGACGGGGGTAATGCCAGCGGCAAACGCACCCGTCGATTCCGACCGGTCATCGGCCTGATGCAGTAGGCGTCCAACGCGCAGGATGACGACGATGTTCCGGTGCTGGTCAGCCTCCAGGGCGTCCGGTACCGAGTCGATGACCCAGTAGCGTCTGCGGCGCTCAGCGCAGCCCTCGGTCAGAGGCTGACCCTGCGGCCTGAGACCACGGTCGCGCACCACGACGAATCGCCTCTGCATCTGCTGACGACGTCGTCGCTCGCTGCACTCGAAGGCGTGGTCGGCGCGGCCGTTCGATGAGCGCCGGCTGCGCGCCAACATTGTTCTCGACACTGGCGTCCAGCCGCTGTTCCTGGAGGACGACTGGACCGGCGCGGACCTGGCCGTCGGCAGGGACGTAGTTTTGCATCTGGGGCCGGGCATGCCCCGCTGCGGCATGGTCGATCAAGCTCAAGCCGGCGTCGCGGCTGATCCTCAAGTCTTAAATTCGCTGGGCGCGCACCACAGCATGGGGCTCAGTCTGCAAGCCCGCGCCGATCGCGCCGGAACTGTCTGTATCCGTGACGTCGTCACCCTATGCAACGCCACATCGCGATGAGTCACCGCCTGCCGTTACTCCGTGCCCGGTCAGCATTCTGTTAGCAGGCGGTCGTGAATGTATTGATCGACGGCCAGCAGGCAGCTGCAATGCCAGATCGGCGACACAGAGTTCTGAGCGGCCCACGTGGCGAAGATCCAGAACGCGGCTGGCTCATTCCCGGTGAATGATCGTTTGCGGGACGCCCCCACGTGCCCGTTCAGCGTTGCCTTCATATGACAGAACCGAGCCAGTTAAAGCACCAGCCTGGATACGAGACCCAGTCGACAATCATTGGTGGCTGTAAGCGGCGGAAGCAGCAACGTCGGCATCCCCACGTTCACCGCGGCGCCGTCGTAGATCGCCCGGTCGCCCACCATCAGGACCTCCCTCGCCTCGAGACCCATTGCGCTGAGGGCCAGCTCGAACATTTCGGCGGCTGGCTTCTGCGTTCTCCGCTCGAACGACAACACGAAGTGGTCGACGTTGCGGGCCAGCCCAGCTCGTTCGAACGCAGGGCGAATGTCGAAGTGAATGTCGCTCAGAATCGTCACTTGCAGCCCGCGCCGGTGAATGTCTCCCAGCACGCCGGCGGCGTCGTCGGCGAACGGGTTCAGGTCCGGGTCGGACTCAGTCTCGTAGAGCGCTTGCGCGAGCTCAGGGTCGAATCCGGCATCGGCGAACACATCGAAGTACGCGGCCCGGTGGACGGCTGGATCAGTATCGACATCGGCAGCCCACAGCCGCTCCAACCGGTCTGTGTCGTTGAGGCGCCTGAGCACGCCGTCGACGTCCTCATCTGATGTGGCCTTCTGCGCTACTTGCAGGCTGCGCGTGATCCACTCTCGCTCAGTCATTGTGACGACCAGCGTCCCCCGCCAGTCGAAAACGACTCCGCGGAACTTCGACTTCGCCACGACCTCAAGTATCGACGACTGACCGAGCGAAAACGGCACGGACCTGCGCCCGGGACCGGCCGGCTGCCGAACGGATTCGTACGCCGTCCGGAACGACCGCTCTGCATCGACCTAACGCGCTACTGCAACGACCAGCTTGCCGAAGGCAGTGAGCACCAGCTCGCCCGCGGGCGAGCGAGGTCCACGCCAGTCAGCCCGGCACAAGCAGTCCGGTCAGCCTTTCCAACATCGGAACGGCACCGCCTGCACTGATTCACCGTCTGAGCTGGGGTGGCCGTCATCGTCAGATTCGTCATCGTCTGGATCAACGGCACCCACGGCGTCGGCAAGACGACAACGGCCGCCTAGGTGCAGAAGTTGATCTCTAACTCTCGGGTGTTCGACGCCGAGAAGGTCGGCGAAACTCTCATGAACATCACGCCGGGGCTACCCGCCACGGACAACTTCTAGCGTTGGCCACCGTGGCGCCGCTCGTCGTCGAGACCGCCCGCCGCGTCCCGGACTACACCGGCGGCACGCTAGTGATGCCGATGACTGTCCTGGTCGAGCAGTACTGGCGCGAGATCAGCTCCGGCCTTGCCACTTACTCGATCCCCGTGCGGCACTTCGCCCTGCACGCCGAAGCCGCCCGGGCCTGCCTGCATGCCCAGACCACGGTCGTAGACACCACGCACGTCACCGCCGCCCAAGCCGCATCGAGATTGTCGAGGTGACAAAATTGACTGATACCGGAGGGGTTAATTGACAGTCGCCGCGGTGTCAGAAACCCGTGTCAGCCCCACAGGCACCACCTGCGACAGCAGGCTTTAGACGAGTTCCTGACGCACTCAAGCGACGTCATGGTTTACGTAAGCGAAACGGATCGTTGCTGACACTCGGGCTTAATTCGATCATGCCAAGTTCGCCCGCGCGCAGAGAAGGCGACGTTGCGCGGCAGGCTTCGGCGCGAGCGCGCTCAAATTTTCCGAGTACGCAACTCGCGTGAGATCGACGTCCCGTCCGCGTCTATATGGGTGTGATGATCCTGCCGACTGATGCGGTGGCCGGGTACGCGCGACTTCATGAGCGCTACTACTTGCCGTTGGTGCGTCTGGCTGCGCAGCTCGTCGATGATCTCGACAGTGCCGAGGATGTCGTCCAAGACGTGTTCATGGCGTTGGCCGGGCAAGCGATGCCCGACGACGCGCTGCGCTACCTGCGGACGGCGGTCATCAACCGATCGCGCTCGACGCTGCGCCGGCGACGCACCGCCCGCACTTATCTTCGCAGCGTCGGCGCGGGTCAAGCGGTTGACGAATCTGCTGACGCGCCGCTGCTGCGAAGCGAGTCCGGGCGGCGGCTTCTCGCGATCGTCGACACGCTGCCGTTACGCCAGCGGGAAGTCGTGGTCCTGCGCTTTTACGAAGACCTCGCCGTCGCCGAGATTGCATCGGTGCTGGGAATCCGCGCCGGCGCAGTGTCCAGCGCACTCGATCGGGCCTTGAAAACCCTCAACAGCCGCCTTGGAGCCAACCATGACCAGTGAGCTGGAAGACAAGCTGCGAGCAGCGCTGCACGAGCGCGGAGCTGCAATCACCGCCGATCGGCTCCGCCCCGCCGACGGCCCGCGCCACGACGCGACTCACGAGCCGGTGTGGGTGGTCAGCGCCCCAGCAGAGCCCGAGCGACGACCTCGATCGATGGGAGCGCGCATCGCCCCCATCCTGGCCGCCGCTGCTGTCGTGGGCATTGTCGTGACTCTCGCGCTGCTCGTCGGTCGTGGTTCGCGTCCCGATCAGCCGGCGCTTGGCAGATCGAGCGCATTGGCCGGCGTGCTCGGACACACCTGGGTGCTCAGGACAGTGCAGGCGCCCGACGGGAACACCACCACGATCTCTGCCTCGACGAGCGCCAGCGTCACCTTCTTGAGCACGGGGAACCGCATCGAGTTCCAAGACGGCCTGGCCGCCTTTCAGGCGAACTTCACCGTCCTTGGCGATGGCCGGTTGCGAGTTCATGGTGTCAGCGGCAACCACAGTGACTACCGCGGGCACGACCGTTCACAACTAGCAGCGATCGCCGGCATCGACGCGATCGGTGTTCCCTACGGCATCTCCGCGGCACCTTCGATGCAGGTCGAGCTTGCCTCCGGCCGACTGCACATCACGACGCAGGGCTATCAGCTGATACTCGGCGATCCGGTACCAGTTGCCCCGTCGGCATCCCAACTACCGCCCAGCCCGCCGACCGAAACGACCACGACCGCGGCACACGCACGCCCTACGAGTTCGTGAGAGCGACGGCCGCGGACAGGATCTCGACATCTGCTGAGCAGCTGTTCTCGGCTCGCTCCGGTCGCCCGGAGCGATGGGCGGCGCTGATTTTCGGGGCGCTGTCAGCGTTGGCCGGCTTCGTCGCGGCCTTCGTGTCTCAAGGTGGCTCGCTCGACCCGAAGGCAATGATCGACCTGGCCGGCACCGATCCGCTGGCAGAGCTCGTACGCGCCGGTGACCCGCACTTCCCGCTGGTGACGCCCGCGCAGCACTACGACGGCGTCTACTACTACGCGATCGCGCGCGATCCGTTTGCACTCGGTCAAGCACACAGCCTGATCGACCAGGCCGCCTACCGCTACGGACATCCACTTCACGGCTGGTTGGCATTCGGGTTGTCGGCAGGCCACCCCGACGCGATTCCCGCAGCACTGTTCGCGTTGAGCCTGATCGGTCTCGGCGCGGCCGGCTGGCTCGCCAGCCGGCTAGCCCACGATCTCGGAGGTCGTCCCTGGCTCGGCTTGTTGGTCGCAACTTCGCCGGGCCTGCTCTACTCAGCGACGGTGTCGACAACCGAGGCGGTCGGCGCAGCTCTGGTGCTCGGCGCACTGCTGTTCTGGCATCGCCGACGGATCGGACTGGCCAGTGCGCTGCTGATGCTCGCGTGCCTGGACAAGGAACAGTACGTCGCGCTACCGGTCGGGCTCGCGGCCTTCGAAATCATCGGATGTTTCCGCGAACGAAGTTGGACTGCGGGCGCGCGCAGGCGGTTGGCGGCACTTGCGCTGGCCCCCGTGCCGCTGGCGGTCTGGTACCTCTACGTCGTGTCCCGGCTCCATCAGTGGCCAGCGGACTACCAAGACGGCAATCTAGGCTGGCCCATTCACGGCTGGCTGATGACATTCAACGACGCACACACGCTCACGCTCGGTGACTTCAACGAGTCCGAGATCGGCTCAGTCACCGCCCCTACCCTGGTGGCGCTGGCCGCCCTGCTGGTCACAGCTGCCGCCCGCGGCGCATGGCTGCATTCCAACGTCCTACATCTCCCGTTGGTGATACTGGTGATCATCACGTCCTGCCAGGGCTGGCGCACGCTGCTTTATCCTCACGAACTGGTCCGAACGCCTTCAGTCGCCGCGCTGCTGGCTCTGCTCGTGCTGTTGACCCCCGAGCGCAGGACGCCCGTGCAGAGAGACAAGCAGTCGAAGGACAAGCTCGACGCGCATTTCGCAGACGACCAGGCAAACGGCGGCATCGTCGGGTCACAACTTGTCCACCGCCGCCTATTCGATCGTCCCGACACCATTGAGAAGAAGAATCTTCACGGCACGACGTTGACACGCAGCTACACCCGCATGCCAGAGCAGATCCCCAGCAGCGCAAACGAGTGACTCCGGGCGCTGAGCTCAGCAAGCATCGGGGCGACAGATCGGGCCAAATCAGGTGGGTTTCTTGACACGCTGGCCAGTGTCCAAAGTTCGTGTCAGCCCCACGCGGACCACAGGTCACAGCGACCTTCACATGACTTCCCGACACCCTCGCAGTACCGGACGGCTTTACGTCAAGAAAACGATGGCGCTCTCAACCGCCATCGTTGCCGACACCATGCGCGAGTCCACATAACCATGTAGGCGTCATGCTGGTGAAGTAACCGGAGGCGTCGATAAACAGCCCGGTGGGCAATACGTGCCGCAACACCCACTGGACCAGGCGTTGCACGATCTGGGCCCCCGCTCGGCGCTGGAGGATCGCCGTTTGCCGTTCAGCGGGTCGAGGTGATACCGCCGTCGACGGCGAGTTCGGCTCCGTGCAGGTAGGACGCGTCGTCGGACAGCACCCATGCCACCGCGGCGGCGATCTCGTCGGGTGTTCCGGGCCGCCCGGCGGGCGTTCCGGCCGTCATCTGCGCGATGACGTCGTCGTTGGCGGCGTTGATCGGGGTTCGGGTGGCACCCGGTGACACGGTGTTGACGCGGACACCGCGAGACCCGAATTCTGCCGCCCAGCTGCGCGCCAACTGGATCTCGGCCGCTTTGGTCGCCGAGTACAGGCCGACGAACGCATGGCCCACGTGTGCCATCCAGGACCCGATGACGACGATTCCACCGGTGCCGCGGTTGACCATGGCAGGCACGAGCGCGGCGGTCAACACGTGGGGCGCGCGAATGTTGACAGCGAGCGCGGCCTCGAGATCGGCGTCGGTCAGTGACAGTGTGTCGACGGCCGGGCAGAGCGCGGCGTTGTGGACCACGGCGTCGAGCCGGCCGCCGGCGGCCTCGACTACGGCCGCAGCGAATGCCCGCAGCTCGTCCGGGGCAGCAGTCAGGTCAGAGGGGACGAAGACCGCGCGGCCCCCGGCCGCCGTGACGTCGTCGACGACGGAGGTGCCGCGGGCCTGGTCGCGTCCGGTGACGACGACGTGCCACCCAGCGGCGGCGAGGGCGCGGGCGGTGGCCGCGCCGATGCCGCTGGTGGACCCGGTAACGAGGACGGTGCGAGGTGCGGTAGCGGAGGTCATGGATATAAGTCGACCGGCTCGCCGACGGCGGCGCCAGGACGAGCGGTGCCTGGGCACGACATGCCCTGGCAGAGATTTAAGCGGCACCTACCCTGATCGACATGCCGACCGACCGTTCGCCGCTGGGCGCGTTCCTGCGTTCCCGCCGCGATCGCCTCACCCCGGCGCAGGCCGGCATCACACCGTTCCCCGGCCCGCGTCGGGTGCCGGGCCTGCGCAAGGAGGAACTGGCGGTCCTCGCCGGGCTGAGCCCCGACCATTACAGCCGTCTCGAGCAGGGCCGGCAGCAGACCGTCACCGACGACGTCGTCGAGGCGCTGTCTCGCGCCCTCCAGCTCGACGACGTCGAAGCGGCCCACCTGCAAAACCTCGCCGCGCCCACCCTGAGGCGGCGACGAGCCGTGCGCGACCTTCCGGCCCGTGCCGACCCCGGGATGCTGAGGTTGATGGCTGTGCTCGACCACGTACCGACGCTGCTGCTCGGGCGCCGCTCGGACGTGCTCGCCAGCAACGGCCTGCTTCGCGAGGTCCTGGGCTGGCCGGCTGCACCTGGAGCGTCGTTCGTCCGATGGCTGTTCCTCGACCCCGCTGCCCGTGAGCGGATCACCAACTGGGCCGACTTCGCCGCGTCGGCCGTCGGAGCGCTGCGGTACGAGGTCGGACGCCGCCCGGACGACCAACACCTTGCCGCCCTGGTAGACGAACTGCGCCGCCACGACCCCGACGTCGAACGATGGTGGAACGACCACCAGGTCACCTTTCGCACCTCGCTGACCAAGCACGTCACCCACGCCGTCGCCGGGCCGCTCAGCTTCGGCATCGAGTCGGTCATCGGGCCGAACGACCCGGATCAGCGCCTCGTCGTCTACACCGTCGAGCCCGACTCACCCACCGCCCGGGTGCTTCCCCTGCTCGCCAACTGGGCATCCGCTCCGGCTCCCTAACGCGGCTTCAGAGCGCGCCGCGGCCCGAACCGATTCCCGACCTCGCGCACCTGTGGTGAGCCGGGATGGCAGGGTGGGCACCATGACCGCTTTCCTCGACCAGAGCCAGGCATGACGGCTTTACGGGTCTGGGCGCCGCTGGCCCAGCGGGTCCGAGCCAAGACCGTTGCCGCCGGGCACTCGGCGGTGGTGCACGAGCTGAGCGCGGCGAGTGGGGGCTGGTGGTCGGGCGAGGCGGGCGAATTGGAGCCGGGAACCGACTACGGCTTCCTGCTCGACGACGGCGACGCGGTGCTGCCCGATCCCCGGTCGCGGTGGCAGCCCGACGGTGTGCACGGCCTGTCGCGCCTGCACGACCCGCACGCCTACGAGTGGCAGGACGGGCACTGGACCGGGCGTGATCTGCCCGGTGCGGTGATCTACGAGCTGCACGTCGGCACCTTCACCCCCGCCGGCACGTTCGACTCCGCGGTGCAGCGGCTGGACCATCTCGTCGATCTGGGCGTTACGCACGTCGAACTGCTGCCGGTGAACGCGGTGAACGGGCAGTGGAACTGGGGTTACGACGGCGTCGGCTGGTATGCCGTGCACGAGCCCTACGGCGGCCCGGACGGGCTGAAAAGGTTCGTCGACGCCTGTCATCTGCGCGGGCTGGCCGTTGTTCTGGACGTCGTCTACAACCATCTGGGCCCGTCGGGGAACTATCTGCCGCTGTTCGGCCCGTACCTCAAAGCCGGGCGCAGCACCTGGGGCGAGCTGGTGAACCTCGACGGCGAGGACAGCGGCGAGGTGCGCAGCTTCATCCGCAACAACGTGCAGATGTGGCTGGAGGAGTTCCACGCCGACGCACTGCGCCTGGACGCCGTGCACGCCCTGCGCGACACCAGCGAGCCCCATCTGCTGGCCGAGATCGCCGCGGACGTCGACGCGCTGTGCGCCCACGTCGGACGGCCGCTGGTGCTCATTGCCGAATCAGACCTCAACGACCTGATCATGATCGACGCGCGCACCGCTGGCGGCCGAGGCATGGATGCGCAATGGGACGACGACGTCCACCATCAACTGCATGCGCTGCTCACCGGCGAGCGCCAGGGTTACTACTCCGACTTCGGCACGCTGGCCGGCTTCGCCAAGACGTGGAAATCGGCGTTCTTCCACGACGGCACGTACTCGCAGTTCCGCAAGCGCGCGCACGGCGCTCCGGTGGATCGGGTGACCACGCCCGGTTACCGGTTCGTCGTCTCCCTGCAGAACCACGACCAGGTCGGCAACCGGGCGGCCGGCGATCGGCTTTCCGCCTTGGTCAGCCCGGGGCTGCTCAAGGTGGGAGCGACGCTGCTGCTCACGTCGCCGTTCACGCCGATGCTGTGGATGGGCGAGGAGTGGGCGGCGAGCACGCCATGGCAGTTCTTCACCTCCCATCCCGAGCCCGACCTGGGCGCGGCAACCGCGCAGGGCCGGATCTCGGAGTTCGCCGAGCACGGCTGGACTGCCTCCGACGTGCCCGATCCGCAGGATCCCCAGACGTTTGCCCGCTCCAAGCTCGACTGGTCGGAGCTGGAGCAGCCCGCGCACCGCGCGATGATGGCGCTGTACCGGCGCCTGCTGATCCTGCGCCGCGCCGAACGCGACCTCACCGATCCGCGCCTGGATCTGGTGGAGGTGGCCTACGACGAGGGCGCGCGCTGGCTCAGCGTGCAGCGCGGCGAGCTTCGGGTGGTGGCGAATCTGGCCGCGCAGCGCCAGGTCGTCGCGCTGGACCGGCCGGCCATCGACGTCCTGGTCGCCACTGAGCCCGGCTTCATCTTCGGCCCGAACGGCGTCGAGATCGACGGTGAGTCCGCGGCAGTGGTGCGGGTAGCCAGCGGCGTGAGCTAAGCCGAGGCTCGCGGTTCGGCCAACCTGGCCAGGGCGACCAGGCGCGAGGTGGCGCGCAGATACTTCTTGCGGTAGCCACCGGCCAGCATGTCCGCGGAGAAGATGCCGCTCAACGGGGCGCCGTCGGCGGCGACGGGCACCTGCCGGTCGTAGAGCCGGTCGACCAGGACGACCAGCCTGAGCGCCGAGGCTTCGTCGTCCGCGCCGTGCACGTCGTGTAGACCCACCAGCGGCACGCCGTCGACCAGGGCGCCGTAGCGCGACGGATGCAGCGTCGTCAGATGCGCGCACAGGTCGGCGAAGTGGTCCAGCGTGGCGCCGGGCAGACCTGCGACCAAGGCGTCCACCTGCGTCGGTGTCAGTGCCGTCGCGATCCCGGTGTCGTCGCGGTGCCGGTAGTCCGGGCCGTCGATACGCACCGACGCGAACCGCTGCGCCAACCCCTGGATCTCGCGGGCGAAGTCCTCACTGGCGAAGCGTCCCTCCCCCAGCGCCGAGGGCAGCGTATTCGATGTCGCGGCCAGCGACACCCCACGCTCGGTGAGCCGGGCCAGCATCGTAGACACCAGCACGGTGTCGCCGGGATCGTCGAGTTCGAATTCGTCGATGGCCAGCAGCCGGTTGCCGCTCAGCGCCTCCACCGCGTCGGCGAACCCCAACGCACCGGCCAGCTGGGTCAGCTCGACGAAGGTGGCATAGGCCTTCGGTGCGGCGACGGCATGCCAGAGGGCGGCGAGCAGATGGGTCTTGCCGACGCCGAAGCCGCCGTCGAGGTAGATGCCCGCGCCGGCCAAGGGCTCGGCCCGGCGCCACCACCGTGACTGCGCGGGTGGGTTGTCAAGGCCGGCGGCGAAGGAGCGCACCGTGTTCAGCGCCGCACCCTGGCTGGGCTGGGCGGGGTCGGGACGGTAGGTGTCGAAGGTGGCGCCGGTAAACAGCGGCGGCGGCACCAGTGCGGCAACAAGATCGGATCGCGACACCGTGGGCCTGCGGTCGGCGAGAGCGGCGGGCACGCCGATCGACCCTACCGCTGCGCCACCTGCTGCCCCGGTCGTGCTGGAATGGACGACGTGCGCGCACTGCTGCCGATCCCGCAGGACGATCCGGACCTGCATGCGCTTTACGCCCGGAATTGGGTGCAGACAGGCGGTGTGCGGGCCAACTTCGTCGCCAGTCTGGACGGCGCCGCGTCGGTGGACGGCGGCTCGCGCGGGCTGCAGACGGCCGGCGACCGGGCCGTCTTCGCGGCACTGCGCGATCTGGCCGACGTGGTGCTGGTGGGCCGAGCGACCGCGCAGAACGAGGGCTATCGCGCGCTTCGCCCGACGCCGCGGCGGTTGCAGGCGCGGGCCCGGTTCGGCCTGTCGACCCAGCTGCCGACCGCCGTGGTCAGCGCCACGCTGGACCTGGACCTGAGCGGCCCACTCTTCGACTACGCCGGCGGCGCGGCGCGCACGGTGGTGATCACCGCGGCTGGATCACCGCGGCAGCCTGAGGTCGAGGCCGTCGCCGACGTCATCGTCGCGGGCGAGGGCACCGTAGACCTCGCCTCGGCGTTGGCGCAGCTGCGCGCACGCGGCGCCCACCGCATCCTGACTGAGGGCGGCCCCCGGCTGTTCGGAGCCCTGCTGGCCGCCGGCCTAGTCGACGAGCTGTGCCTGACGACGGTGCCCCGCCTCGTCGGCGCATCGTCGCACCGCGTCGTAGGCGACGTGCCGGAACTGCTCGGGCACGCATCGTTGCTGAGTCTGCTGGAGGAGGACGGCGCCACGTTCGCCCGCTACCGCATCGACGGTGCCGGCATACAGATCGCCGGGCAGAGGCGAGAATGAGCCGATGAAGCTGCCCGTTCGACCACCGGTCGCGCCGATGCTGGCCAAGTCCGTTCCCGAGATCCCGCCCGGTGCGTCCTACGAACCGAAGTGGGACGGCTTCCGATCGATCATCTTCCGCGACGGCGACGACGTCGAGTTCGGCAGCCGCAACGAGAAACCGATGACGCGCTACTTCCCCGAACTGGTCGCAGCGGTCAAGGCAGAGCTGCCCGCACGGTGCGTCGTCGACGGCGAGATCGTCATCGCAACACGCGACGGGCTGGACTTCGAGGCGCTGCAGCAGCGCATCCATCCCGCCGTCTCCCGGGTGACGATGCTCAGCACCGCGACGCCGGCGTCGTTCATCGCCTTCGACCTGCTCGCTCTGGACGACGTCGACTACACCCAGCGGCCGTTCACCGAACGCCGGGCCGCGCTGGAAGCTGCCCTGGCCGGCGTGGGCAAGTCGGTGCACCTGACCCCGGCGACGCGAGATCAGGCCCTCGCCCAGCGCTGGTTTCGTGAGTTCGAGGGGGCTGGGCTCGACGGCGTCGTCGCCAAGCCCCTGGACGGCACGTACCAGCCGGACAAGCGCCTCATGTTCAAGATCAAGCACGCACGTACCGCCGACTGCGTGGTGGCCGGCTACCGGGTGCACAAGAGCGGGCCGGACGCCGTCGGCTCGCTGCTTCTGGGGCTCTACACCGACGTCGAGGTGCTCAATTCGGTCGGCGTCATCGGCGCCTTTCCGATGGAACGCCGCCGGGAACTGTTCGCCGAACTCCAACCGCTGGTGACTACCTTCGAGAACCATCCGTGGAACTGGGCCGCAGCCGAGACCGGCGACCACACTCCGCGCAAGGGCGAAGGATCACGGTGGAACGCGGGCAAGGATCTGTCGTTCGTGCCGCTCGCGCCCGAACTGGTGGTCGAGGTGCGCTATGAACACATGGAGGGCGATCGGTTCCGGCATACCGCGCAGTTCAATCGATGGCGTCCGGACCGCACCCCGCGCTCGTGCACCTACGAGCAGCTCGAGCAGCCGCTGACGTTCCAGCTCAACGACATCGTGCCCGGTCTGACCGACTGAGCAGGCGCGCACCAGTGTGCCCGTCGCGCCGGCTGCCCGCGGACGGACTGGATGGAAAGCCGGACTGGATAAGGTGACGGTGCGGCGGTGTCGTCGAGTGCAGCGAGCCGGCGGGGGTGGACGATCTGAGCACGGCGGACCCGCAGGTGCTGTTCTCCGCAGCGCCGGCGTCTCCCCGCGGCCTCGTGGTCGTTCTGCACGGCGGTCGTGAGCGAAGTGAGGCCGTGGTTCGGGCCAACCAGCTGGCGGTGCTGCGGATGGCGCTGATCGCGCGCCGGATCGCCGCGGCGGGGGCGGGCCAGTTGGTCGTGGCTCGGGTGCTGAATCGGTTTCGCGGCTGGAACGGTGACCAGATGTCTCCGGTGCGCGACGCGCGCGGGGCTATGGAACTGCTGCGTTCGCGCTTCGGCGCGGACCTGCCCATCTGCCTCGTCGGGCACTCCATGGGCGGACGTACCGCGATGCGGGTGGCCGGCGAGCACGGTGTGCGCAGTGTTGTCGGGCTCGCGCCGTGGTTGCCGCCCGGTGAGCCGACCGCGCAGCTGCGCGGCAAGCAGGTGCTGATCGTGCACGGCCGCGCCGATCGGATGACCAGCGCCGCCGGGTCGGCCGCTTTCGCTCGCTCCATCGCCCGGCAGGGAGCCACGGTGAGCTATGTCGAGGTGCCCCGGGAAGGACACAGCATGCTGCGCCGCCAGGACGCCTTCGACGGTCTCGCCGCGGGCTTCGCCGCCGCAACGCTGCTGGGCGCAGGAACGGCGACTTCGGACGGTTCACCTGGTGGTGACTCCAGGCGGGTGGGCGCCCGAATCGGTGCAGAGGTGCCGGCCGACCTGCTCCGGAAGGCACTGGCCGGCGAAGCGTGGTTGGTCGCCTGAGCCGTCGCCGAGCCGCCCGACACAGCGAGCACGGCGGGGCGGCAGGGCGCGGCGCCGGCGCAGCGGCACAGCAGCGTGCCAGCAGGGGCAGCGGCGGCCCACCAGTGGCAGCGCAGCGCGACAGGTAGCCTCGCCGGGCCATGACCGTCGTCCTCGCTCTCCTAGCGGCCGCCTTCTACGGGGTGAGCGACTTCGCCGGCGGGCTGGCCTCCCGCGGCACCAAGGCGGCCACGGTTCTGCTGTACGGCGACCCGGTCGGAGCGGTCGCGATGGCGGCGCTGCTGCCACTGTTCCCCGGCCAGGTGTCGTGGTCGACGTTGATGTGGAGCATCGGTGCCGGCGCGATCGGCCTCGGTGGGGTGGCCCTGCTCTACACCGCGCTCGGTCGCGCGCCGATGAACGTCGTCTCCCCCATCACCGCACTGCTGTCGGCCGCGGTGCCGGTGCTGTTCGGCGTCGTGCTCGGTGAACGCCCGAGCGCGCTGGCCTGGCTCGGCATGCTCGCCGGCATGCTCGCCGTGGTGATGATCAGCCGTACCCCCGACGACGCCCCGCACGGGCCGATCGGACGTACGGCGCTGCTGATGGCGCTGGGCGCCGGCGTCGGATTCGGCTTCTACTTCGTCTGCCTGGCCCGCAGTGACGCCGGATCGGGCCTCTGGCCAGTCGTTATCGCCCGCATTACCGCGGCCGCCCTGGTGGTTCCGGTCGCCGTGCGCACCGGCGCGGTGACGGCGCTGCGGGGTCGTCTACTTTTGCTCGCAGCGGGCTCCGGCGTTCTGGACGCCGGCGCAAACCTCTTCTTCCTGCTCGCCACCCGGCACGGCTATCTGTCGATCGCCAGCGTCATCACCGCGCTGTATCCGGCCGGCACGGTCCTGCTCGCCGTCGGTCTGCTCAAGGAACACACCGGCCGGCTGCAGCGGGTGGGGCTAGCGGTCGCCGCCGGCGCCGTCGTCCTCATCGCCCGATAGCGACTGCCTGCCAATCCCCCGCTGCCTCAACTCGCAGCCCGACCAAACGAGCTTTTGGTCAAGCCGTTCCCTATAGACAGCGGTTGGGCCGCTCACGGGCTCAGAAGCGGAAGCGGGTCAAGCCGCCCGGTTCAGCTGCCAGAACGACCGTTGCCGAGCGCGGCTCGATCCGGTAGACATTCCACGGCGGCGGCCCCTGTGACGGTGCGTTGAACGGAGCCGTGATCCCAGATCCTCCCGGATCGGGCTCGGCAGGCCAGCCTTGATCGGCCCACGCCTTTGCGGCGCGCGCCAACGCAGCCGGATCAGTGACCAGCGTCGCGTCGCCTTCGACCACGACATCTGCTTCGAGAACTGACACCGCGACCGAGCATCGCGAGTCGCGCGCGACGTTGCGGCCCTTGCGCGTACCCGTGCCGGTCTGAAACCAGAACGTGCCATCCAGCCACAGGGCGCCCACCGCCGTGACGTGCGGGCTGCCGTCCTCGTTGACTGTGCCCAACCACGTCGTGCGGGCGTTCAGGCCGTCGGGATCGGGCTTCGAACCCGTCTCCAACTTGTCGACGATGCCGGGCCAGTCCACCGGCGGCAGTCCGTCCGCCTTGCCCAGATTGATGATCTCCATCGTCGGAACGTACTGTCACCGCGTCTGGAAGCCAACCCTTCGAGAATGATTCGGTTCCGACACCTTGGGGAGTCCCGCGCCAGAGGAGCGCATGCACGTGAGGGCGGCGAGGACGATCAGCTCGAGGTGTCGTTGCCCGGTCGATTGGAGAGGTACTTCTCGAACTCCGCTCCGAGCTCATCGGCGGTGGGCAGCCGGGCACCGTCAGTGAGCAGGCCGCCGCCGCGCGTGCTGGCCACGTCATCGAACTCCTGCTCGAGGCGGCCCACCAGCGTGGTGACCTCGTCGTTGTCAGCGATCTGACGGTCGACGTCACCGCGGACCACCTCGGCCGCGCGGGCCAGAGCTTCGGTGGGCAGTGAGAGTTGCCCGACGTGTGCCACCGACTCCAGCAGCAGATGCGCCGCGTCGGGGTAGTCGAGGTTGGCCAGATAGTAGGGAACGGCGACGGCGAAGCCACAGGCTGGCGTCTCCACCTCGCCGAGGCGGTACTCCAGCAGGTTGCCCACGCTGCCCGGTACCTGGACCGTCGGCAGCGATTTGGGATAGTCCGCGACGAGCTCGGTGGGAGTTCCGTGCGCAATGACCGTCGACGGTCTGGTGTGCGGCACCGCCATCGGAATGGCGGCCAGGCCGACCACCAGCCGCACGTCGAACTCGGCGATGATCTGCCGAACCGCTGCGATGAATCGTTCCCACTGGAAGTCCGGCTCGGGACCGTGCAGCAGCAGGAACGGAACCTCGTTGGAATCGCGGACCAGGTGCACATCCAGCTGCGGCGCGGCATAGCCGCTCCAGTGATCACTGGTGAACGTCATCTCTGGGCGCCGTGCCCGATAGTCGATCAGCTGATCGACATCGAAGCGGACCACCAATTGCGAGTCCAGGGCATTGAGCAGATGTTCACGAGCAAGTCGCCGACCACTGCCGGCATCCACGAACCCGTCGAGCGCCTCGACCAGCACCGGTCGGACCAACCCGGACTCGGCCGCATCGCTCGGGTGCAGCACTGTGGTGAACAAAGCGGTTGGATCCTGCACCAGCGCCCCTTCGCATCGGTAGCGGACAAGTCTTGCATCTCAAGTGATTCTCCCGGTGGACGCGCGCCACGCGCCACCGGTCCTGGCTGCCGGCTCGGCCCGACCGGAACACGCCCGGTGGACACCCCGGCTCGACCGACCCTTTGCCCACGCGCGAATCGGCTCGTGATCTCGCTTGTTTCCGCCATCTGGCGCACTGCAAGCGAGATTACGACGCAGGGAACGGGCCGACCGCGAGGACGGTGACGACGGGCTCGCCGGCTTCGTCACTACCGGCGAGGTCGACGGTCGCGGTGATGCCCCAGTCGTGGTCGTCCTCGGGATCGTCGAACACCTGCCGCACCAGCCAGTGATCGGGATCAGCGGATAAGGGATCAGCGGGCGTGCGGTCGATGTACAGCAGCGCGGGGTTGCGCGCGTCGGCGTCGGTCGGCAGCCGGTCGTAGTCGGTGTAGTAGCCCTCGATCGCCTCGCGCCAACGGTCGGCCGTCCAGCCCGCCGCCGCGTCGAGGGCGCCCAGATCGTCGTAACGCCGCCGGGCCGCTAGCTCCACCCGCCGGAACATCGCGTTGCGGACCAGGACGGTGAACGCGCGGACGTTGCCGGTCAGCGACACAGGAACGGGCACTTCGACGACAGACGGATCCGCCGAGCCCGCAGTGAGCTGTTCCCACTCGTCGAGCAGGCTGGAGTCGACCTGCCGCACCAGCGCACCGAGCCACTCGGTGATGTCGTCGAGTCCCTCGGTGCGGGCGGCGGCGGGAACCGAGGCGCGCAGTGTGCGGTACGCATCGGAGAGGTAGCGCAGCACCGATCCCTCGCTGCGGACCAGGCCGTAGAACGACACGTATTCGGTAAAGGTCATCGCGCGTTCCCACAGGTCGCGCACGACGGACTTGGGAGCGAGCTGGTCCTCGCTCAGCCACGGGTGGCCCTGCCGGTAGATCTCGAACGCCCCGTCGAGCAGCTCGCCCAGCGGTCGCGGATGGGTGACATCGGTGAGCAGCTCCATCCGCTCGTCGTACTCGATGCCCTCGGCTTTCATCGCAGCGACCGCCTCGCCGCGGGCCTGGTGCTCCTGCGCCCGCAGGATCTGGCGCGGATCGTCGAGGGTGGCTTCGAAGACCGATACGACGTCGAGGGCGTAAGAGTCCGATTCGCGGTCGAGCAGGTCGAGTGCGGCGAGGGCGAACGTCGACAGCGGCTGATTGAGCGCGAAGTTCAACGGCAGGTCGGCGGTCAGCCGAACCGTGCGTCCGGTCGCGTCGGGCGGGTCGAGCCGCTCGATCACGCCGGCGGCCAGCAACGAGCGGTAAGCCCGGATGGCAGCGCGCACCTGCGCACGCTGGGCTGCCGGTGTGCTGTGGTTGCCCAGGATCAGGTTGCGCATAGCCGCGAAGGCGTCACCGGGACGAGCGACGACGTTGAGCACCATCGCCGGCGTCACCGCGAACTGCGCAACCAGCGCCTCGGGCGCCGCGGTCTGCAACCGCTCGTGAGTGTTCTGGCCCCACGACACGAACCCCTCTGGCGGCTTTTTGCGAACTATGCGGCGGCGCTTCTTCTCGTCGTCGCCGGCGCGGGCGAGCAGGCGGGCGTTCTCCACCTCATGGTCGGGCGCCTGAACGACGACGGTACCGGCGGTGTCGAAGCCGGCTCGTCCGGCCCGGCCGGCGATCTGGTGGAACTCGCGCACCTGCAACTGTCGCTGCCGCACGCCGTCGTACTTGCTCAGTGCCGCGAAGACGACGGTCCGGATGGGGACGTTGATACCGACACCGAGGGTGTCGGTGCCGCAGATGACCTTGAGCAGCCCGGCCTGGGCGAGCTGCTCGACAAGGCGCCGGTACTTGGGCAGCATGCCGGCGTGGTGGACGCCGATGCCGTGGCGCACCAGCCGCGACAGCACCTTGCCGAAGCCGGCGGTGAACCGGAACGCACCGATCGTCTCGGCGATGAGGTCGCGCTCGGCGCGCGAGGCCACGTTGATGCTGGTCAACGACTGCGCCTGCTCGAGGGCCGCGGCCTGCGTGAAGTGCACGACGTAGATCGGCGCCTCTCCGCTGCCGAGAAGGTCGGTGATCGTCTCGTGCAGCGGGGTGAGCGCGTAGTAGTGGTGCAGCGGAACAGGCCGCTGCGCGTTGGCGACGGTGACGGTCGCCCGGCCGGTGCGGCGGGCGAGGTCGGCGGCGAGTTCTCGGGTGTCGCCCAGGGTGGCCGACATCAGCAGGAACTGGGCCTTGCTGAGTTCGAGCAGTGGCACCTGCCAGGCCCAGCCGCGGTCGGGATCGGCGTAGTAGTGGAACTCGTCCATGATCACGACGCCCAGGTCGCTGGCGGCCCCGGTGCGCAGAGCAATGTTGGCCAGGATCTCGGCGGTGCAGCACAGGATCGGCGCGTCGCCGTTGACCGAGGCGTCACCGGTCACCATGCCGACGTTGTCCGAGCCGAAGATCGCGCACAGGGCGAAGAACTTCTCGCTCACCAGCGCCTTGATCGGTGCGGTGTAGACCGACCTCGTGCCGGTCGCCATCGCGAAGTAGTGCGCGGCGACCGCGACGAGCGACTTGCCCGAGCCAGTCGGCGTGGACAGCACGACGTTGGTGCCGGTGACGAGCTCGAGGATCGCCTCGTCCTGCGCCGGGTAGAGCGTGATGCCCTGCGCGTCGACCCAGCTCGAAAACGCCGCGTACAGCGCGTCGGGATCGGTCGGCGCGCCAGCCGGCCGGGTCCTGAGGATTGTCGAAGCTTCCTTCTCAGCGGACTCAGTGGCGGCCGAAGCGGGTTGCATCGGCGACGGCAGGCTCATCGGCTGTAGTGGTATCGACATGCGGCGATGCGGATCTCGACATCGACCACGCGATAGACCAACCGATGCTCGTCGGTGATCCTCCTGGACCAATAGCCCTGAAAGCCATGCTTGAGCGGCTCGGGTTTGCCGATCCCCTCGTTGCCGTTGCGCGCCACGTCCTCGATCAAAACGTTGATGCGACGCAGCGTCCGTCTGTCTTGCGTCTGCCACCACAGGTAGTCGGCCCAGGCATCCTCATCCCAGACGAGCTTCACTCCGTCTGGTCGGTGATCAGCTCCCGCTCGAGCCCATCTCCGTGCTCCAGACGCTGGATGGAGCGCAGCAATCGGCTGGCGTTGGCTGGGTTGCGCAGCAGCTGCGCGGTTTCTTTGAGCGACTCGTAGTCGGCCAGCGAGACGATGACCACCGGTTCACGGCCGGTCCGGGTGATCACGACCTCTTCACGGTCGTCCACGACGGCGTTGAGGGTTTCGGCGTAGTTCGCTCGCGATTGCGAGTAGGTCATGGTCCGCATGGCGCCTCCAGCATTGACGTACGCATAACTGTACCTAGGACGGCGTAGCCAGTGCGTCACAACGTTGCGTCCAGGATCCCGTCCAAGTCGCTGCGGGGCGTTTCGGGATCGACCTTGGGCAGGTTGCGACGGCGCGCGATGAGATCGGCGGGTGTCGGGCTCCGGCGGCTGCGTGACCGTAACTCGGCCACCTCGGGGCTTGCCTCGACTCCTCGGTCGGCGCCCCTTGATGATGCGGTCACTGGCCAGTCTGTAGACGGAGGCCGGCGAGCAGGAGGTCGAGGCCGGCGACGAACTGTTCGCGGTCGTTGTGGATGGCGAATTCGTCGACGATGTGGTGGATGAACGGAAAAATCTCAGGATCGAGCTGACGCCATCCGTCGGCGTAGCGCTGCATCATCTGCTCGCGCGTGACGCTGCCGTCCACGACCTCCTGCGGCGGCTGCTGGCCGAGGTCGGCGGCGACGCCGACGACGAAGCCCGTGACGGCCGAGACGGCGTGGAAGCTCTGCCGCGACGTCAGGCCCAGCCGCATCGCTTGCTGCCCCAGGCGTTCGTACAGCAGCAGACCATTGGGCTGGGTGCCGGTGTCGCGCATGAAGTAACCGCCGAGCCAGGGCCGGTCGACGATGACGTCGAACAGCGCCACCGCAATGGCGCGTAGGTCGTCGATCGGATCGTCGGCGCCGGTGAAGCTTTCGGTCGCAGTGAGCACTCCGGCCAGCACGGAATCGGTCGCCCGGTCGAGCAATTCGTCCTTGCTGGAGACGTACCAGTAGATGCTTGCCACTCCGCCACCGAGGCGCAGGGCCAGGGCGCGGAAGGTCAGGGCCGACTCGCCGGCCTCGTCCAGGATCGCGACGGCCTGTGCGACGACTGCATCCATCGAGAGCGAAGCGCGCCGGCGCGAGCCGCCCGCGCCGTCCGTGCCGCGGCGTCGTTCCGGGCGGTGCGCACTCGGCCGCACGCGGGGTCGCGGTGCTGTCATGAGGCCTATCCCACCACACCTTGCGCTCGATCGAACGTTGTTCTAGTGTATCGAACAGCGTCCCATTCTCGAACACTGATCGATCGGAGTGTTGCAATGAGCACCACTGCTGTAGAACCGAAGTCCACCAACACCTACTCGTCGCTCCGTGCGGCGTGGATTCCACTGTTCGCCCTGTGCCTGGCGTTCTTCGTGGAGATGGTCGACAACACCCTGCTGACCATCGCCCTGCCGACCATCGGCCGGAATCTGGGCAGCGGCACGACCGGCCTGCAATGGGTCACCGGCGCCTACTCGCTGACCTTCGGCGGTCTGCTGCTCACAGCCGGCTCGGCGGCCGACCGGCTCGGCCGGCGTCGAGTTCTGCTGGTCGGGCTCGCCGCGTTCGGACTGATGAGCCTGGCAGTGCTCGCAGTGACGACAGCCGGCCAGCTGATCGCCCTGCGGGCGGCCTTGGGCATCGCCGCCGCCGCCATGGCACCGATCACCAACTCGCTGGTCTTCCGGCTGTTCGACGAGCAGGCGCTGCGAATGCGCGCGATGACGGTGATGATCGTCGTCGGCATGAGCGGCTTTGTTCTCGGGCCGCTGCTGGGCGGCACCGCCCTCGCCCACGTGCGGTGGGAGTGGCTGCTGGTGGTCAATGCGCCGATCGCTCTGATCGCCTGGATCGGCGTGCGCCTCGGCGTTCCGGCCGACCGCGCCGAAGATCTGACCAACGACGCGCTCGACATCCCCGGTGCCGTGCTGAGCGTCGCCACGATCGGGCTGGCCTGCTACACGCTGACCAGCGGCGTCGAGCACGGCTGGCTTTCGGTGTTGACGTGCGGCAGCGCACTGGGTGCGGTGCTGGCGCTGGCCGGCTTCCTGCGCCACGAGCGCCGCACACCAGAGCCGATGCTCGACCTCACGGTGTTCAAGGCCGGAACCGTCCGCGGCGCCGCACTGACCCAGATCGGCACGTCGATCGCGATGGCCGGCGTCATGTTCGGGCTCATCCTGCACTTCCAGTACGCCTACGGCTGGAGCCCGGTGCGCGCCGGTCTGGCCAACCTGCCGCTCATCGTCACGATGATCGCCGCGTCCCCGGTCTCGGAATTCCTGGGCAAGCGGTTCGGCCATCGCATCGCCTGCCTGATCGGCGCCGTCCTGCTCGCCGGGGCACTTGCGGGCCTGGCGTGGGGCGTCGACCACGGCTACCCGGCGATCGCCGTGTGCCTGGTCGTGTTCACGGTCGGGCTGCGCACAGTCATGACGATCTGTGCGGTTGCGCTCGTCAGCGCCATGCCCGGCAACCGCACCTCCGTCGCCGCCGCACTCAACGACACCGCGCAGGAAGTCGGTTCGAGCGTCGGAGTCGCCGTCGTCGGCACGCTCATCGCCGCGCTGGTAACGACGTCCCTGCCCGACGGCCGGTGGAGCAATGCCCTCGTCGCCTCCTTCTTTCACGGCGAGCGGGTGACCTACGCGACGCTGGCCGTGGTTGTCGGGCTGGTGGCGGGCTGGGGTGCGCTGACGTTGACCGACTCGCACTCGACCGACGAGCACGCCGAGTGACCCGCACGACTGCACGTCGGTGTCGTCGGGGTCCTCGCATGGTGACGGACTGGCGTCACCTTGCCGGCTAGCTCTCGTGCCCATGGCGCTCTGGCAGGCGCCTTGGTGCGGCTGAACAAGGCGGACCTCTGCGTAGCATTGTGGGCTTACGGTGACCCGGTGAGCAGGTTCATTGCGCAACGCCCCTGCGAGCGGCTTCTCGCGGAGGCTGATGCGAGTTGGTGACCCGGTCGCGCATCAAATTCCACCGCGTCACTGGTCCTCGCGGTCGCAGCTACGAAGTTCCCGACCGGCTTCCGTACCTGTCTCCCGAGCCGGCTCTCGCCACTGTGCAGCTCCCGCTGCGCCTCAATTGGTCCGACCCGGACCGGATGTTCCGCATGGCCGACCGCTCGGACCGCGCCCGCGTTTATGAAGCAGTCCTGCGCGAGGGCACCGCCGAAGATGTGCTCGCATACATCGACGGCACGCTGCTCATCGACCTCTGGCCCCAGCTGGTCCTACCCCGTGGCCTACGCGATGCATGGTCCGCGGTCATCGACCACACCCGGACGAATCACTGAGCCGCTGACCTACAGTCACCGCTCGAGGAGGTGGCGGAAGTAGCGCTCCGGTGAGTCGAGGAACGACTGCCAGTGCTGCACCAGTTCCAGGTCGGCCCAGTTGACCTTGTGGATGCCGTGCTCGCCGAACTCCAGCACGGTCGCGTCCGGGAACGCCGCGAGAACCGGCGAGTGGGTGGCCATGATGACCTGCGATCCGTTGGCGACCAGCTGATCGAGCAGGCTGACCAGCCGCAGGCAGGACGTGAACGACAGTGCCGCCTCGGGCTCGTCGAGGACGAACAGCCCGCGCTCGTCCTGACGCGACTCCAGGTAGGCAAGGAAGCTCTCGCCGTGGGATCGGGTGTTCAGCTGGCCGCCGAACGCGCGCAACTCCTCGCCGTCGGCGTCGATCCCACCGAACAGGGCGTGCATCGCTTCGGCTCGCAGGAAACAGCCGCCGTGCGGGCGGGGTCGTTCACCCCGCAGCACGAGAGCCCAGTGCAGGGTGGTGTCCTCGGCGGCGTCGCGCGGACTCCAGTGCTTGACCGCGGCCTTGATGTAGTGGCCCCACTGGGTGGCAATCGCCTCCACAAAGGTCGACTTGCCCGACCCGTTCTCCCCCACGATGACGGTCACCCGCGGATCGAGGTCCACACCCGACTCGCGCACGGAGCGGACCGCGGGCAGATCGAGGTACCACTCCCAGTCGCGCTGCTTGTCGGCATCCCACTCGACGCGCTCGACGATCCCCATGGCGGCGCAGACGCTACCCGCCCAGGGTCGGTGCTGCGGATGCGCCGGCACTGGGACGGCGCCGACGCCGCCGGCCTGGCCTCGACCGTTCTGCCGGCTCACCGAAAAATGGGCTGCTGAACCTGGGTTGAGTTGAACTGCGCCTCGTCCTGAGGTCGCGACTTAACGAAGTACCCGGAACTTGAGGTGCGTCGCTGCCGGGGTAACGGTCACCTCGGTGCGTTCCAGGGAGATCGCCGTGTCCAGCTGGCCGAACAGCGGGGTGCCGGCACCGATCAGGCTCGCGACCACGTGCACGTGAATCTCGTCAACCAGGCCGAGCGGCAGCGCCTGCTGCATCACGGTCGCGCCGAACAGATAGACGAGCTTGTCGCCTGCGGCGCGCTGGGCCCGCTCGATGGCGCTGGCCACGCCGTCGGTGACGAACGTGAACACCGAAGGATAGGAACGACTCGGCGCGGAATGGGTGACCACGAAGCACGCGACGTCGCCCGCCGGCCCGACGTCGCCCCAGCCGCCGTCGCCTTCGTTCTTCTCGAATGACGTGCGCCCCATGACGACCGCCCCGACGCCGTCCATCAACTGCGCCAAGATGGCGCGGTCATGCTCGGTTGCCGCGGCGCCGAACCAGTCGTGCAGCACCGCGGCGCCGTCGCCGAACGGATTCTCGCGGCTGTCGTTGGGACCGGTGACGTACCCGTCGAGCGAGACGGACATGTCGGCGACAACGAGTGCCATGACGTACCTCCTTGGATGTGTAGCGCGAACACAAGTCGGGGCCCAAGTGGCAACCCGGCGCGGGCGGGATGTGTCTGCACACGATCATTCTCGAGCCCGGCAATCCGGATCGGATCATCGTCGCGATCTCGGCCGCCGGTGTTTTCCGCACCGACGACGGCGGGGTGACGTGGCGACCGATCAATCAGGGCCTGCTGTCGGACGGCATTCCATCGCCTGCCGCCGAGGTCGGGCACTGCGTCCACAACCTGGCGATGCACCCGGCTCGTCCCGACACGCTGTACATGCAGAAGCACTGGGACGTCATGCGCAGCGACGACGCCGGCGAACATTGGCACGAGATCAGCGGAGATCTGCCTAGCGACTTCGGTTTCCCGATCGCGGTTCACGCCCACGAGCCCGACACGGTCTACGTCGTCCCGATCACCAGCGACTCCCATCACTTTCCGCCCGACGGCAAATTGCGGGTCTATCGCAGCCGCACCGGCGGCAACGAGTGGGAACCGCTGATGCATGGTCTTCCGCAGGAGAACTGCTACGTCGACGTACTGCGCGACGCGATGGCTGTCGACACGATGGACCAGTGCGGCGTCTACTTCGGCACCACCGGAGGGCAGGTGTATGCCTCGCCCGACTCCGGCGACACCTGGAGCCCCATCGTCCGCGACCTGCCGCCCGTGCTCTCGGTCGAGGTGCAAACGCTGTGACGATCCGGGTGCTGCTGCCGGCTCATCTGCGCCAGCTGGCGCACTGCAAGAAGGAGATCGAGCTCGACGCAGGCGCGACGCAGCGCGGGGTCATCGACGCACTCGAGCAGCGCTATCCGGCGCTGCGCGGCACGTTGCGCGATCCCACCACCGGCCAGCGCCGTGCGTTCGTCCGGTTCTACGCCTGCGAACAGGACCTCTCGCACGAGTTCCCGGACAGCCCACTGCCGGCCGAGGTGGTCGACGGTCGTGAGCCGTTGCGCATCATCGGGGCTATGGCCGGCGGCTGACACCTGCCCGACGAACGACCTCGACCCGCACGGCGGCTGCATCCTGCCCGTCGACGCGATGCAGGTCCTGTTCGGTGAGGTCGATGTCGAGGCGACCGCCCGCAGTGCAGCACTCGCGGGTGCATACCCCGTTGGTACCTTTCTCGGATCAGCACTGAGATCGTCCTCCGACTCCCGGACGACATGGTCGCCTTCATCGACGAACTTGTCAGTCGCGGCGAGGGTGCCAGCCGCGCAGCTGTCGTCTCGCGCGCTCTGGAGCGAGAGCGACGCCGAGCGACCGCAGAACGCGACGCCGCCATCCTGGCCGCCGAAGCCTCGGATGCCGAGATGGACCAACTCCCCGAATTCGCTGCTAAGACGCCGCTGCTTGACCTCGACTGATGCGCCCGATTCACCTGGCCCGTCTCGATAAGGCCCGACCGGTACTGGTACTTACCCGGGACGCTGTTCGGCCCTACCTGAGCCGAGTGACCGTCGCGCCGATCACCAGCACCGTCCGTGGACTGTCCACGGAGGTCCCCGTCGGCCCGAACAACGGGCTCGACCACGCCGACGTCGTCAACTGCGACAACATCGTGACCGTTCCCGTCGAGACACTCGGCCGGCAGGTCGGCTTTCTGCTAGCCGAGCAGGAGGAAAGCTTGACCACAGCGATCATCGCGGCGTTCGACCTCGATTGAGTCGTGCACTGCCCGATGCTCTACAACGCACGTGCCCAGCCATCGGGCCGTTGACGGGACACGCCCCTAGTCGGCGCCGGTCGTCTCGTAGTCCTCGACCCGCGCCCGCATCAGCGCCGTAAGAAGCTCGGTCGGTAGATCACGTTCATAGCGGAGCTTGATGAAGCCCGCACCGCTCTCGTAGCCGGCGGCCTCGACGGCAGCTTTTTGGGTGGCGAAGAACGGCGGCGAGAACCGCAGAGAGCAGTGCTTGCTGAAGTTCTGCAGCATCCACAGGTTGGTGTTCTCACCCCGAATGAATACCGGCAAGTTCCACTTCAGTACCTCCCGCGCCTCTGGATCGACCTCGCGGCTGAGCGCGCGCAACGCCTCCAGGTGCGGTCGCTGGACGTCGTTGAGCTGGGCGAAGTAATCATCGACGGTCGCGCGTTTGGGCATCGGCACGCCCTCAAGGTACCCAGCCAAGTCAGCTGGAACGCTCCTCAGAATCATTCGACGGGCTTTGTTCGACCGACGTCCGCCCGGAACTGCCGGCGGCAGGCGCGCCCGCACGACGTAGCTCAGGTGGTCAATCGGTCGGGAAGCCCGAACCGGGCGTACATGTCGGAGCGCTCGTGCACCGGCTGGTCCGGAAACCGGCTGTGGTCTGGCGCGTCGTCGGCCTGTGGAGTGCGCACGATGAACGCGGTGACGTCGCGAACCAGGCCATCGTCGCCGAAGCTCAGCACGTTTGATCGCGAACGGCAGGAAGGCAGCCGCCTCGTCGTCCCAGCAGTAGAAGGCAAGCGCCGGCTGGCCGTTGGCGCGCGTAACCAGCGCCTTCCAGCGCCACTGACCGTTGATCGAGTAGCGACGGGCCCATTCCGCCACGTCGGCTCGGCCGCGGTACCAGATGCCCAGTGGTGGCATCGCGAAGGACGCATCCTGCGACAGCAGTGCTGCAAAGCCACCGACGTCGTTGCGCTCCCACGCCTCGATCCAGCGATCGATCACCGAGTGCACTCTCGCCTCGCCCAGTGAGCGCAACGTCGCCTGTTGGCTGCGAGCGGCTGCCTTGTCGGCGACGGTCGCTCGGGCGCGTTGCAACGCGCTGTTCGCCGACGCGACGCTCGTGTCGAGCATGTCGGCCGTCTCCTGAGCGGAGAAACCCAACACGTCGCGCAGCATCAGCACTGCCCGTTGATTCGGCCCGAGGTGCTGCACCGCAGCCACGAACGCCAGCTCGACGCTCTCGCGCAGCTCGTACTGTGCCTCCGGCGTTGCCTTGCCGGCAGTCGGTCCGTGCTCGCCGTCCGGGTACGGCTCGAGAAACGCTGACTCGGTGATCGGAGAGCCGGGCGGCGTCGCGCCTGGCGACGCCGGGCCGAAGTCGTGTGGCAGTCCGCGTCGTCGACGCCGCTCGATCTCGGTGAGGCAGACGTTGGTGGCGATCGTGTACAGCCAGGAGCGGGCGGCGCGCTCATCGCGCAGGCCGGTCGCGCCTCGCCACGCCCTGATCAGCGTCTCCTGCACTGCGTCGTCGGCGTCGTGCACCGAGCCGAGCATGCGATAGCAATGCGCGTGCAGCTCGGCTCGGTGCCGTTCGACGAGGACGGCGAAGTCGACGTCCGCGTTGGTGGAGGTTGTCAGCTCTGCTCGACCACCATCAGCGTGTGGCCGCTCGGGTCACGGAACCAGAACATCGGCGGTATCGGTTCGCCCATCCGCGAGACCTCGGCGTCGACATCCACGCCGGCCGCCTTCATGGCTGCGTGCGTCGCGTCGACGTCGGACGTCGTCAACGTGATCCCGGTCTGCCCCGGAACCAGCGGCTGCCCCGGCGCGGGCGGCGCCAGCGCAATCCCGGTTTGGTCGCCGGGCAGGTAGAGCTCGATCCAGCGATAGTCGCCGCCGAACGGCGTATCGACGCGCTTCTCGAAGCCGATCGATTCGTAGAACTCGATCGCACGGTCCTGCTCGACCGTGCCGACAGACCAGGCTGATCCCGCGCAGGCCCGTCGTGGTTGCAGTAGTCATCTGATGCATCCTTTCGGAGAGGTTTGAATTGCTTACCACCTTTAAGACCAGGCGGGAACCCTGAACTCATCGGTGTTCCCGCAGTCGTTCTGCGACGGATCCCGGACCGGTGTCGTCGTAGCTGACCTCTGGGCTCGTTCTCTCGGCTCCCCTACTGTCGTAGCGGCGTCGGCCAGTGCTTCTCAGGTAGGGACAATCGGTGCATGCCCGCACCCGAACCCGTCGAGATGAGTGACGATGGGCGCTACCTGATCATCGACGGGCGCCGGTGGCGGGCGACCGACCCAACCATTCCCGACGCGTTGCGCGCGGAGTTGGTCGCCGAGCTGATGTCGGCGCGCCGCGACGTGCAAGTCGATCCGGCGACGGCGAGGCCTCGCGTGCAAGACGCCAAAGTTGCGCTGGGAGAGCGCGGCGATCCGTGGTGGGAACCGACTCCGGATGGGGTGCGCATCCGGTTGGCGGCGACGATGAGGGTGCTGCTGCGCCACCGCAATCCCGACGCGACCATCTGTCCCAGCGACGCCGCCCGGGTCGTGGGTGGGCCTTCGTGGCGGGAGTTGATGGACTCGGCCCGGTCAGTGGCCGGCGAGCTGAGCGCGGCCGGGGTCGTGGTTGTGCGGCAGCACGGCGTCGACGTTGCAACCGCCCAGGGGCCGGTACGCATCGCCCGTGGTCCCAACTGGTAAGAGCCTCTCACTGCGACGCCGACGCGAGCCAGTCGCATCGTGCGCACCGGAGCAAATCCAGCGGCCTCGATCGTGGGTGCAATGCCAGGATGGAATCGTGGCCGCCCGTGCGCTCAGCTTCGGATCCGTGGCATCGGCATACGAACGGTTCCGGCTCGGTTATCCCGACGAACTAGTCGACGAGGTGGTGACCTACGCAGGTCGAACGGTCCGCTCGGCCCTCGAGATCGGCGCCGGTACCGGCAAGGCCACCCGCGTGTTTGCCGCTCGCGGCATAGCGGTGACTGCCACCGATCCAGACGCCGCAATGCTCACCGAACTGCGCCGACACGTGCCTGCATCGGTCACCATCGTGCAGAGCACGTTCGAGGACCTCCCGCTCACCTCGTCCTACGATCTAGTGTTCGCGGCGGCTTCCTTGCACTGGACGGAGCCGGCTGGTCGCTGGACGCGCGTGGCCGCGCTGCTCAAGCCTGGCGGCGTCTTTACGTCGTTCGGTGGCCAGGTGCACCTGGCCGACAGTGCCGTCGCAGAGGCCGTTCGGGCCGCGAGGTCTGATTTCGTGGCCGACGACGAGGTTCCGTCGCCCGACGGGACGCCGGCAGCCGATCCCATGCAATGGCCCGGGACCGAACTGATCGAAGCCGACCAGTTCACCGATGTACGCCAATCGATCGTCGAGCGCCGAACGACCCTGTCAGCAGACGAGTACGTCGGCTACCTGTCCACGGTCTCGGCCTACCTCATCCTGCCGGTCGCCGTCCGGCACACTGTGTTCGACCGAATCCTCGCTGTGCTGCCCGAGCGCGTGATGGTGACAGCCGATGTGACTGTCCACCTCGGCAGGAGGAGGTAAGCCGCACGAGCCAGGGCAACAGGCGCCAACGCGTACGTCGTCCACTTCCGGGCACCGCCGATCTGAACCCGATCGGCGGCACAGCGCGACCCGGAAGCTGAGTCAGCCACTCTTGCGATCGGGCGGCGGCAACGCGCAGCACGTCGTCATAGCAAGTTGCGCTGCTCGACGGCGCGGAGATCCTCAACGACGTGGTGTACACGCAGGTGTGTGTCAGCTTCGGCAGCGACGAACGAACTCAGGCCGTCACTGCCGCAGTCCTGGCCGATGGAACCGCCTGGATGTCGGGCTCTCGTTGGCGCGATCGCCGCGTGCTGCGGGTGTCGATGAGCAACTGGTCCACCAACCAAGCCGACATAGACGCCTCCGTAGGCGCGGTACGCCGCGCAGTCGCGGAGGTCGATCGCATGCGGACGTCGGTGAACGTCTGACGTCTCCCGCAAGACCGCGTTCATCCTGATTGGCGCGTCTGGCGGTTGCGGCCCGCTGCTGGACCCGTTCTTGCCGTTCGTCGACGGTGCGGCTTTCGACGGCCTCAACGAGCACGCCGCCTCGCAGCGCCCCAGACGGTGAGCAGCAACCTGGAACTGCCGCTGGGCGTGGCGGCACCGACGCTGTGTCATCCGGTGCTGGCTCACTGTGAGACTCATGGGCGTGAAGGAGCGCGGACGTCTTCCGGTTGCGACGAACCGCAAAGCGCGCCACCTCTACGTCGTGCTCGACACCGTCGAGGCCGGGATCGTCCTGGTCGGCAACGAAGTGAAGAGCCTGCGGCTGCGTCGGGCATCTCTGGGCGAAGCGTTCGCCACCGTCGACGATGACGAGCTGTGGCTACACAACCTGCACATCGCCGAGTATGCCTTCGGCACATGGACCAACCACGCGGTGCGACGCAAGCGCAAGCTGTTGTTGCACCGAGCCGAGATCTCCAAATGGGATCAGATCGTCCGCGAGAGCGGTTTGGCGATGGTGCCCCTGGCCCTGTACTTCAGCGACGGCCGCGTCAAAGTCGAACTTGCCCTCGTCCGCGGCAAGAAGACCTGGGATCGGCGACACGACCTCGCCGAACGCGACGCCCGCCGCGACATCGAGCGTGCCTTGTCTGACGACATCAAACGACGCCACCGATGAGTTCAGCGCCGATGTGAGGCAACTGGCAATGACGCTCAGCTGCGGTAAGCGTCTCGTCGATGGTCGATGTCCAGGATGTAGACCGCCTGTTCTTGGTCATCGATGCGATAGCGAACTCGGTACTCGCCTCGCCGGGCACGCCACTGCCCCGCGAACGGCGTACGCAATGCCGCGCTCACGCGGCGTGGGTTGTCGGCGAGCGGACCGAACAAGAACTCGACGCACGCCGCAGCGACCGCCTCAGGCAGGCGCTCGGCCAACTGGCGAGCCGCGCTCCGGGTCACAACGACCCGCAAGCTCACTCAGAGCCCGCCGGTCCGCTGAGCAGCGCTCGAACCGCTTCCTCGTCCAGCACTTGTCCCAGCTCGATGTCGCGTTCGGCGATCAACACCCGTGCCTGTGCCTCACGATCGCTGAGCAGCTCCAGAGTTGCCTCGAGCGAATCAAGATCCTCGGCGGCGAGCAGGACGACATAGTCACGACCATTCCTCGTGACCTGCACACGCTCGTGGGTGGTAGCGACCTCCTCTGCAATCTCGGAGAGGCGCGCTTTGACCTCGGAGAGCGGCAGCGTCGACATGGACTAGAATTGTAGTCTGTCGAGATGGCCCAACGCCAACAACTGATGCGCGCCAACACCGTCGTTCAGCGCGTTTGGCGGGCGGTGGGCAACGAGGGCAGATGAGTCGATCTGGTTGACCGGCGTAGCTGAGGCTGCGAGCAGAGAGGGGTCTCGTCGTGCAGTGCGAGCGGCGTCGGCTCGACCTGGAGGTCAGAGGTGGCTGGCGCAGGGCAGAGCCAGAAGCCAATGGGCGGTGTTGCCGTTGTCGGCGTCCGAGGTCGAGTGGATGATGGTCGCGACCGACTTTAGGAGATCTTGTGGCGCGTTCTGTTCTGTCGACTGCGGCGCGAATCCAGCGCGACGTGAACAGTGCTCAGGCGGCCAATGCCCGTACTCAGAACACGGCGATACGACAAGCGGAGCGCGCTCACGCTGCCGCGGTCCGGGAGGCGGAACGGGCTCGGCGCGCCTATGAGCGCGTGCAGGTGGCGGATGCCAGAGAGCGTGCCCGTCTGTACGCGGAGTCTCGGGCGGCTGATGTGGCTGCCGACAATCAGGCGTTAGAGGCGCAGATCGAGAAGTTGTCTACGCTTCTTGAGGCGGGCTTGGAGGATGACGGTTACATCGATCTTGAGGCGCTGAAGAGGCCCCCGCTTCTTCCGAGGTGGCAGCAGGGCGCCTTGGAGCAGTCTGAACAGGTACCGGACCCGGCTCGATACGTTCCGGACGCGCTAACAGGTATGGGGAAGCTGTTCGGCGGGAAGGCCCACAACGCCCGCGTCGAAGCACTGAACGCCGCCTACGCTCAAGCCTGTGCCGAGCACGCTCAACGCGAAAGCATGCGGTCGGCCGCACTCCAGCGTGCCCGCTCGGATTTCGAGTCCGCGCGTGAGGCAGCGCTTACCGAAGCCCGTCAACAGCACCGCGAGATCGACCAACTTGCCGCCGATCTCGACGTCGGGCAGCAGCAAGCCATTCTGACGTTGTTCGAGCTCGCAATGCAGGCATCGCTGCTGCCTGATGGGTTCCCCCGTGAGCATCGAGTGGCCTACGTGGCAGCCTCGCGACAGCTCGTGGTGGAGTTCGAGCTTCCGCCGGCGGAAGTGGTGCCAGTGGTGAAGGCTTACCGCTACGTCAAAGCCAAGGACGAGGTCACATCCACCGCTCGCCCATCGGCCCAGGTCCGCGCGCTCTACAGCTCGGTGCTGATGCAAGCGACACTGCTGGTCATGCACCGCATGTTCGGTGCAGATCGTGGCTGCTTCGCGGAGATCATCGTGGTCAACGCGATGCTGCACGCATTTGACCCGCGGACAGGGCAGCCGGTCCACCCGTGCCTGATTACGGTGCGCGCGACGCGCGAGATGTTCCTCGGCCTCGACCTTGCCAACGTCGATCCGGCAGCGTGTCTTCGGCATCTGTCCGCAGGAGTGTCACGTAACCCAACCGAGCTCGAAGCGGTACGGCCGGTTCTGGAGTTCTCGATGGTTGACGAGCGCTTTGTCGAGCAGGAGGACCTTCTGTCCGGGCTCGACGCACGACCGAATCTCATGGACCTGACCCCGACAGAGTTCGAGACGCTCATCGCCAACCTGTTCGCCAAGATGGGCCTTGAAACTCGGCAGACTCGACCATCGCGGGACGGCGGGGTGGACTGCGTCGCCTTCGACCAGCGCGCCATCCTCGGCGGCAAAGTGGTGATCCAAGCCAAGCGATACCGCCACACCGTCGGCGTCTCAGCCGTTCGTGACCTCTACGGCACCGTCATGAACGAAGGAGCGTCCAAAGGCATCCTTGTCACCACCAGCGGATACGGGCGAGCCTCCGTCGAATTCGCCAACGGCAAACCCATCGAACTGCTCGACGGCGCGAATCTCCTCGCCCTACTTGCCGACCACGCCGGAATCAACGCCAAGATCGTCGTGCCCGATAGTTGGCAGGACCCGCAGAACGACATGCCGGAGCCCCCTCCGCGTCGAAACCCTGAGCCGACCCCAGCAGCCACCATCCCAACACCTACGCAGTCGCAACTGCGTCCACGCCCCGAGCCGACACCTTCGGTTGCGACCGACTCAGCCACAAGCACGCTACGGTGCACCAACCCGAGATGCTCGAACCACGGACAATCGGTCGACGGGACGCAGTGCCCCCACTGCTTCCACTACATCCGAAGCTGAACGGGAGAACTTTCGATTAGCCGGTCACATTTGCCCGAGAGATTCTGATGCCGCCATCTACGCGCAACACGTCGACGCGGCCGCTCTCGAACCGTCGATCCGTGCGGCTTCAGCCGGTTGACTGCTCTGCACAGATGGAACATTTTGGCGTCAAGACGTCTGACCGCCCGACGGCGGGAGGGCTTTCCGCAGCAGCCTGTTGTGCGTCACTTGAGCGCCATGTAAGGCCGCGAGCTCGCAAACCGCTCTCGAGTAGACCGTCAGCGTTCGATCATGGATCATTCTTCACGATCGGATCAACCGACGTAGATGAGGCCAATATGATGAGCGACCCGCAGCGCCAGCAAGGTGGCAACGCCGGATGGCAGCAGCCACCGCAGCAGCAGGTTTCGCCGTGGCCCCAACCCGGTCACGTGCAGCCGGCCTACCCGCAGCAGCCACCGCAGAAGCAGGTTTCGCCGTGGCCCCAACCCGGTCACGTGCAGCCGGCCTACCCGCAGCAGCCGGTCTACGGGCAGCAGCCGGTCCATGGGCAGCGGCCTTACCAGCAGTTCCCACTAGTGCGTAAGCAGGGCGCGTGGGGTTTGTGGTGGCTGTGCGTAGTCACATTTGGTATCTACTACTACATCTGGTATCGCCGCATCAACATGGAGTTGGCGGTGGTGCTTCGGATGCCCGTTCCCGCGAATGGACAGTGGTGGAACCAGCTCATTCCGATCTGGAACCTGGTGGGCTTGGGAGCAACCGCGAAGCGACTCAACGCCGCGCACGCTTTCGTCGGCTCGCCAACTCGGGTCGGGATGTTTGTTACCTGGTTTTGGGCACCCGCGTGGTTCGGCTCTCAGACCAGGTACCTGCAGCGCCGCGTGAACATCCTGCACGACGTTCTTGCGGCGAAGTCGACAGGCTGAACTGGTCCGTCACTGCTGTAGAAAGCACAGCTTTCATCCGACGCGACTGCTCATGTCCGCGACAATCGCGCTCTAGAGCCGTCGGTATGCGTGCATCCAACCCTCGAGCGCTGCTGCGCAAACAATCTGTCAGGAGCGTTGGCGTATGGATTGGGAGTCGCCGGAACCGGCGTTTTACCGCCCCGGCGACCCCGTAAGTCCCGCCACCACGGCGCTAGCCAGCAGGGCCGCTGTGAGATCTCGTGCGGTCTTAGCGACGCAGTCAGCGATCATGGTCACCAACTCCTTCCAGTTGATCTCTTCCGTTGCCTTGATGGCGGCGTTCGTGATGAAGAGTGCAGCCAGCAGTAGTGACGCAGCGACCCAGTGGTGGTCGTGACCCCCCATCAAGGGAAGCACGGCTCAACGCTACTGGCAGTCGGACCAAATCAGCCGTTGCGGATGACGCGATTTGCTCGAGGCCGTCTCCCTGACGGCGCTAGATCTCTAGGCTGTGGGACGGTCGGCGAGCATCCTTGCCCACGGTGACGACTGTCTTCGATCTTCGCTGGCTACGGGAGTACGCAATGGGAGTTGTTGCCCTGATCATTTCGATCGTGCCGCTTTTAGGTGCAGGCGTGGGAACCTATCCCGCCAACCGGCGCTCATCGGAGGCCATCGCAGACGCGCGCGAGGCGACCACTGTTGCGCTATGGTCCGACGCCCAGGTCGCCGTCCAACTCTTCGTTGGATTCGATTCAACCCGGAGCCCGTTGGAGACCGATTGATCAACTCTCGGTTCGCATCTGTGGCCCTCGTCGATGAGATCAAGGGAGACTGGCGCGGCATCGACCAGTGGTTGGAAGCGGAGCGTCAGCTAGGCACAAGGGCTTTCTCGACAGGCCACGGAAAGGGCCAAGCACAGCGACACCGTTCACGAACGAATGGCGATTCCAGCCCTACCAGACGTAGGCCGCAGTGGTCGCGTGCAATTTGCGATTGCTTCGTTCAGAAGGCTACGGAAGGCGACGTAGTCGCGAAGCTTCGCCGGTCCTCCGAAGAGCAGATCGGGCGAATCTACAAATCTAATGGCTGGACACCGCCACACCCACCTACGGCGCTGCCAGGCGTCACGCTACTTGGCGCGTATCCTTGCTCTCGGTACTACTTTCGACCGCCGCTGCCGCGCACAACTCGGCCACGTGGCAGAGGTGCATGCCGCCGTCATGACGATAAGCGCGCCAGAACCGTCGTTATCGAGCACCTAGTGACGACGCTCGCCGCGCAGATGAACCGCTAGGAGCCCCTGGTGACCCCGCCGCCTACGCGAATAGACCGCTTCCGACGTCCCAGCGGTACTCCGACCACAAGTGGATCGGTGACACTTCTCTGACCGACAATTCGGACGGCTAGGTAGTCGATGCCCAGGACTGCTTGAGGCAGCTCTACGCAACGGCCACGAGCTAAACGGGTGCCCGTTGCCTCGTAGCTGTCCGCGTCCCAATGCTGAACGAGGAGCTGCACTCCCTTCGATATCCGTCGGTTGCTGCCTGACTACGCCCCCTTGGGATCCGTGATCAACTGCGGCTCGGCTAGCGCGGCTTGAAGGACTCGCTGCGTGAGCCGCCGCAGGATGTGCGTCAACCAATGTGGATCATCCCGGTACTCGAGAGGACACCGTTTCTCAAGCCACGCAAGATGGTCCGAACCGAGGCCACCGTGGGCGAGTGCGCTTCGGTAGGAGTACATCCGGCCGATCGCCTGTACCGCCGTCGTGTCCGTGAACTTGATTGGCAGTCGATGGTCGGCGGGCATACGGTGATCAACTAAGAGGAGGTTGCGTTTGAGCTGCCCCTAATTGAGTCCACGGGGTCACCCGGTTCAGGTGCATGGCTCAACAGACTCTCGAGGACACTGAAGTAGCCAAGCTTCTTAATGACGGAGTACTCGGACACCGAGTCAAGCTCGCGGAAGAGTGCGACGGTGCGGACGATCAGGAAACCGGTCTTCGTCGAGTGCAGCACGGCGCGCCGTGGTATCGGCCAGATGAACCAGGTCGGCGCCTGTTGGAAGCAACGGGCGGGTCAGCCAGCTTCCGAAGAACTCGGCGGCAGAGCCCGGCGAGCCAAGCAGCCCATCTTGCGCACCGGTCGTGGCCCACAGCTCGACCCAGAGATCAGGATCGGAGACCCGCAAAGCTTCTGCCAATTGCGCGCCGGTCATGACGACTGATTCTGTCGGGCGAACCACGCAGTACCGCCACTTGCGACTCGGAGCGGGCTCGTACCTAACACCATCACCTTGTGGGATCAGCTCGAACTCCTGGGCCGGTGTCCCGACGTACGGAGCGGCGTACGTGAGCAGGTCGGGACGGAGTTGCGCCACCTCATCCTCGGTTGCGCGGTCGAGCACCCAACCCTGCAGCTCAACCGGAAGAGGAACATCGCCCGGGATGTCGTTGAGCACGACTCCGAAACTGATTTCCATTGCCGGCAGTTGGTCAACAGCGGTCACACCCGGAGTCGACCATGGCTCGGCGGCATGACGCAACAATCGCCCCCCGACGCCGGGGTCGAGCGGAAATAGAACGTTGGCTGCCAGCTAGCCTCTGACTTCCCTACCCGTCGATATCGAGCAGGCATCGCACCCCCTCACCTGCTACGCAGATCGATCCTTAAGGCGCCGCATGCCGTCCGTTTCTCTGAACGGTCTCGGTTTCCAATGGACGAGGCACCGTCGTTTCACTGCGTTGCGTCGCGTATTGGCGCGTGGACGGACACATTCACAGACCTGCGATCTCGCGATTCAGCCTTGGCACCTGATCGTGCAGACCCGGACGACCGACCTGCCTCAGCCCGAGCAAGCGAAACCTGAAACGGCATGCTGTCGGTGCTTCAGCGCATACTCCGAGCGTGCACATTCCGTTGGTCCCGGGCTACGAAGTTCACGAGGGCCCGCCCACTCTGGGGAGCCTCTGGGCCCGTCCTGACGGCGGCTATCCCGCAGGGCTTTGGCCGGGAGCGGAGCTGCTGAGAATCTGTCTTGACCCCACGGGTTGGCTGACCATCGAGGAACATTTCCATCGCTCCGACGACATGTACGGAGGCACTCATTGCGTCCTCATCGACGCGGGTTCCCGAGACCGCGTGTTGCAGTCAGGGACCCATTGGTCGGGCGGTAATGATGTCGGCCAGGTCGAAGTCTGGAGCGACGGCACGTTCTCTGACGGTCTGACCGCAAGCCGCGACGGCGACGACGGACTGATGTTCTTTGCCGCCGTCCGCGAGCACCACCGGTTCGTTCTCCCCACCTTCGAGATCACGCCTACCTTCCTCTGGTACTGGGACGCGTTCCCCAGCGACGGCGGCTGGTCCTATCTCGACTCTGCAGGACGCAGCGTCGAGCTGATCCGGATCGCCATCTCCATGGACGACTGGAAAGTCGAGGTATCCGCTCTGGAGATGCGTACGTTCCTCGCAGCATCAAGTCGCGAGCTGCTCGTCCAGAAGGACTACACCGTCCTTACAGCCGAAGAGATCGACCCGTTCGAACGGGTCGACGATAAACACCGCACAGCCTGGTCGAACTTTGACTGGTTCGCGATCATGGACGACCGCGTGATCGGCGATGCGTCCGCCTTCTCGAACGTGATGGGCAAATACGTCGTCGAAGGCACAGTGACGGCATGGGTGCGGCGAATCGAAGCCCGGAACGCAGACAAGAACTGCGTCGAGTACATCTACGCGGTCGACCCTGGCACGGGCGAAATGAAGCGTCACACGTGCAACCCGAGGATGCTGGGCGCCCACGCCGATGGCTCGCGCCTGCATTCGATGACGCCGATCTACTTCAGCCGTGAAGTGCTCAACCGGTACGCCAGCGAGCCCAGTCGGTACAAGGTGACAGCTGGTCGGATCTGGTGCCTGGACCTCTGGGGTCTCGACATCAGCACCAACACAGCAGGGCTCATCGAGGTCTACCTGGGCGAACTTGGCGCGTTGCCCGGAGGTGAGCAGGCCCTGTCGACGCCGAGCCAATACTGACCCCCTGACGCCGATCGAATCTTGACCCCCTC
>CAXSBR010000026.1:0-39242 GCA_964236495.1 uncultured Jatrophihabitantaceae bacterium | reverse complement strand
GGATGCGGGCTTGGGCGAGCCGGCCCGCCGCGGCCAGCGGCGGGATCCGCAGCACGCACGCCACGTCCTCCCGGACCGCCTGCATCCCGGAGGTGTCCCGCCGGTCCAGTGCTGCTAGAGCCCGGATCTGTGCTGCGTCCAGATGCGCTTTCTGCCGTTCGATCACCTCGATGTAATCGAGCAGTTCCCGCTGTGACAGACCGCCGGGATCGAGGCCCCGCAGAGCCGAGCATTGGGCGTCAGTCCACTTACCAGGCGGTAGGTCAGCCAACACGCGAAGCAACTGACCCGACGCCGCGGCGTCTAGTGGCGCCGACCCAGGACCGGCGACCACGAGACAGTAAGCCTGCGGCACTTCCACCACGTCGACACCCTGACCAGTGGTCAGCGACGCTTGGTGCAGCTCGATGTGCAACGCTAACCACCGCTCCACAAGGCTGGGAGTCGTGACCGCTGACATGCACCAACTGTAGAACACGTGTGCGATAATTTGCAAGCTGTCCGGGCAGTAAAACTTTTAACCGCGTCGTGCCGGCAGCGAGCGCTCAGCTCGGCTGACCAAATCGTTGGCGTTGGCGTTGGCGTACGGGCGTGCGGGGCGCCAGCATCGACGGGCGTGGCAAACAAGTGAGCGTTATGGACGATGCCGAACAGCGACTGCACGCAGGTAGCCCGACGGTCGTGGCGTTTCCCGTGGCGGCCGGCTTAGGTTGTCGGCGGCGTATGGGTTCCCTCCGAGTTCGTGAAGGAGACTGGGCACAGGTCGAGAAACAGTGGCCAGTATCGCGTCGCCGTCAGACAATTCGCCGCGCGGCCGCGGTGGTGCCGGGTGGGTTGTCAGCAAAGGTGGCGCGCGTACGACGATGCAACCGGCGACACAAGCAGCCCAGCTCGTCGAACTCAGCCAGTTCGGCCGTCAACCGATTGCAGTACCGAAGGCATGGCCGATGGCATAGGTGAGCGCCAAACCCACAGCGCCACCGATCACTACCCGCAGCGCGGCCCGCCGCCGGTCGCCGCCGCTGATCCGGGCGCTCCACGCACCGGTCAAACCCAACGCCAGCAGCACTGCCACGAACGTCGTGGGCACCCGCCATGCCGGCGGCGGAAGCAAGATCGCAAGCAACGGCAGCAAGGCTCCGGCGGTGAACGACAGCGCCGAAGCGCTAGCGGCCTCTACCGGGTTGGCCAGATCGTTGGGGTCGATGTGCAGTTCGGCGTCCAGATGAGCTGCCAGCGCATCGTTGGCAGTCAGCTCGTCGGCAACCCGACGTGCTGTGGCCGGCGACAGGCCCTTGGACTCGTAGATGGCGGCCAGCTCGGCCAGCTCCTCCTGCGGCATCTCGGCGAGTTCGCGACGCTCCTGCGCCAGCTGAGCAGTCTCGCTGTCGCGTTGGCTCGACACCGACACGTACTCGCCCAGCGCCATGGACACCGCGCCGGCGACAAGGCCGGCCAATCCGGCCGTGAAGATCGGGCCGCGAGCAGAGGTGGCGCCGGCGACGCCTACGACGATGCCGGCGACCGAGACGATTCCGTCGTTGGCGCCCAACACTGCCGCGCGCAGCCAATTCAGCCGCCCGGCCGTAGCGTTGCCGTGCGGTTCACCGCCGCCGTGCGCCGCGCGTTGTGCGTCGCGGATTGTCGAGTCGTTGGTCATGGTCTCGATTGAACAGCGTCGCGGGCCGAAGAGTTCCCGGCCAGCTCCCAACGACCTCGTTGAATGCGCGGCCGCGGCCGTAGTCCGCCCGAATTCGCATGTTTCACACGGCGCAATCAGTACTCACGTCGCCTCCGTCGGCGGATCGACCGTCCGTCGGGGTCATAGACGACCCGATACAGCGGCGTCGCCCACGCAAACGTGCGCCGCGGCAGCGTCGGCGGCAAGTAGGGGCGCACCCGCCCGGGCGGCCGCGGCCCACTCCGACCGCCGTCGCACCACCGCTGCAACGCCGCCGCGCTGTCGGCGAAGGCACGAAACGCAGCGATCGGATCGACCAGGTCCGAATCGGTGGGCAGGTCGAGATGCTCGCGGGCGAGCCGCAGCCGCAGATTCCTGGCAAAGCGTCGCGCACCGTCGCCGAAGCCGTCGACGACACGAGGTTCCCGCTCGTCACGCTCCTCGTCGAACACCGCGCAGGACAGTTCCGAGTCGTGCGTCCACGAGCGCCGGTTGACGTTGTCCGAGCCGACCGAGGCCCAGACGTCGTCCACCACGCACACCTTGGCGTGCACGTACACCGGTGTGCCCGCGTGGTTCTCGATGCCGTAGACAGCCACCCGATCGCCGCCGGCGGCACGCAGCTCGGCAAGGGCCTGCTGCCTACCGACCAGGTTGGGCGGCTCGGAGAACCGCCCGTCCTGGTCCGGGTGGTGCGGGATGACGGCAACCAGATGCAGGTCGGGCTGGGCGCGCAGCGCCTCGGCGAAGCAGCTGATGATCCCGGTGGACCAGAAATATTGATCCTCGATGTAGACGAGGCTTCGCGCCCGGTGCATCACCTTGGTGTAGGCGCGGGCCACGCTGCGTTCGCCCTCGGGCGCGAAGGGATACCCGTGCATGCGATCGGGGTAGGTCCGCAGCAGTTGCACCGCGCAGTGGCCGCGTGGATCGGGGTCGGGCAACCGGGCCGGCAGCGGACCGGCACGCCGGTCATCGTGGCGGACCAGCGCGCTGAGCCGATCGATCGGATTGCGGCTCAGCGGACTTGGATCGGTCCAACGCTCCCGAAACACCGTCTCGACGTCGGCCACGGCCGGCCCACGCAGGGCGAGCTGGACGTCATGCCACGGCGGATGCGGGCCGTACGCCGCAGCCATCGGCTGTCGCTGAGGGTCCCCGTCGTGCGCGGGCCCGTCGTGCCGGCTGTGACACAGGTCGATGCCGCCGACGAAGGCAACGTCGAGTGTCGGGCGGCCGGGATGTCGCAGCACGACGAACTTCTGGTGGTGCGAGCCGCCCGGGCGCACCCGCATGTCCAGCAGGCACTCACCGCCCGCGGCCTCGATCTCCTCGCCGAGATGGCGGTTCTCCTGCTCGCTGAACGACAGCCGGTCCAGGTGCGAGCGCCAGATCAGCCCTTTGACCACGACGCCGCGGCGTGCTGCGTCGGCCAACACTGCCGAGACCTCGCTGCCCGGTCCGTCCAACAGCTCGTCGGGATCACCCCGCCAGTCGGCGAACAGCAGCAGATCACCGGCCGCCATCTGACGGATGCAACGCGCCAGCTCGGGGAAATAGGACGCGCCGTGGATCAGCGGTCGAACGTCGTTGTCGGCGGTCCAGGCTGAGGCATCGACATGTCGACGATCCAGCTCGGTGGCGTCATTGCCGCGCTCGGCGGAGCTCAGAAACCAATCCTCGACGGCCACCGGCCCATCTAACAGCCCTCCTGGCGACCAGCGCGCGAAATACTGACGCCTGTTGATGGTTGCAATCAACGACACCTGCGACACCTGCGACTCGACACCGCGCCGGCGAAGGAAGCTGATGACTGACAGCACGGCCATGGCGTCGGCCCCACCGCCCGCACCGCCCCTCCAGACGGCACGGACAGCACAGACTGCACAGCCCATACAAGCTGCACTGCCCGCACCGCCGCTACAGCCCGCACAGCCCGCGTCCGACCCAGCAGCGGGGCGGAGCATGCGGCTGATCACGATCGTGCTCGCTTTCGCCTGCGGCGCCAGCGTGGCCAACCTGTACTACGCGCAGCCCCTGCTGGACCTGATCAGCCGATCGTTCGGGGTCGGGCAGGGGGCGGCCACCATCGTCGTCACGCTCACCCAGATCGGGTACGCCCTCGGTCTGGCGTTGCTGTTGCCGCTGGGCGACCTGCTGGAGAACCGCCGGTTCGTCGCTCGCACGCTGATCCTGACGTCGCTGGCGCTGGTCGCGGCTGCGGTCGCACCCAGCCTGTGGGTGTTCCTCGTCGCGTCCCTGCTCGTGGGCGTCACCTCCGTGGTGGCGCAGGTGCTGGTGCCCTTCGCAGCACACCTGGCCCCACCCGAGACGCGGGGCAAGTTCGTGGGCCAGGTGATGACCGGCCTGCTGCTGGGCATCATGCTGGCCCGCTCAGCCGCCAGCTTCGCCGCCGCGGCATGGGGCTGGCGCAGCATCTACGGCATCTCGGCGGTACTGATGCTGGGCACATCCTTCGCCGTCATGCGGGTTCTGCCGCGACGTCAGCCCGAAGATCCGCCCACCTACGGCACCCTGCTCGCGTCCATCGGCGGCGTGGTGCGCACCGAGCCGGTGCTGGTGCGGCGGGCGCTGGCCCAGGCGTGCATGTTCGGCGCCTTCACCGCGTTTTGGACCGCGATCACATACCAGCTCATCGACAGCGAGCACCTGACGCAGGCCGGCATCGCGGTGTTCGCGCTGGTCGGTGCCGCCGGAGCCGCGGCCGCGCCGATAGGCGGGCGTCTCGGTGACGCCGGCTACGGTTCCGTGGGTCGGATTGCCACCGCCACCCTGGCGGTGGCGGCGATGGTGCTCGCCGGCGTGGGAGCGTCACATCTCTACGTGCTGGCCGCGGCCGGTGTGCTGCTCGACCTGGCCGTGCAGGGTCACCAGATCTTCAGTCAGCGCGACATCTACGCCCTGCGCGCCGACGCTCGCGCGCGCATCAACTCCGTGCATATGACGACGATCTTCGTCGGCGGTGCGTTGTCGTCGGCGGTCACCGGCGTGGTGCATGATCGAGCCGGATGGACCGGCGTCACCGTCTTCGGCGCAATCCTGCCGGTGATCGCGATGCTGATCTGGGCGGTCGGCTGGAGGCGGGAACGCTCGACCGCCGTCTGATGTGACCCCGCCAGAGGAGCGTTCATGGCTGAAGTAACTCGCGGATTCACCGGCAAGCGCCACGTCGAACGCGATCCCCGGTTGCCACCGGGCCAGTACGACACCGGTAGCGATTTTCCGACGCTCACCGCCGAGGTGACGCCCACGCTGCTACCGCAACGCTGGACGATCACCGTCGACGGGCTGGTGGACAGTCCGCAGACGTGGACGTGGGACGACGTGCACGCCCTGCCGACCAGTGAGTACCGCGGCGACATCCACTGCGTGACGACGTGGTCCAAGCTCGACACCAGCTTCGGCGGGGTGAGCGTCGACGTCCTGCTCGACGCCGCACAGCCTCGGCCCGAGGCCACCCACGTGCTGGCCACGTCGACCACCGGCTACACGACGAACCTGCCCCTGGAGCACCTGCGCGGCGGGCAGGGCTGGCTGGCCTGGACCCACGAGGGGCAGCCGCTGCCGCGCGAACACGGCGGTCCGGTGCGGCTGCTGGTGCCGCACCTGTACTTCTGGAAGAGCGCGAAGTGGATCACCAAGTTGACGTTGCTCGACCACGACGAGCAGGGGTTCTGGGAGCGCAACGGCTACCACGACCTGGGCGATCCGTGGCGCGAGCAGCGCTACCAAGGTGACTGAGCTGCCAGCGCCGTCAGCGCCGTCAGCACTGGTCGAGCAACCGCTGCTGAGCCCGTCCGGTGCGCCGACGGGCGCGTGGCGCGACGCGATCGTGCGAACGGCTGACCCGGCGACGCCCCGTGGCGTCCGGCTGCGACTGGAGATACCGGAGCGCATCGATCACCTGCCCGGCCAGCACTACGTCATCCGGCTCACCGCCCCCGACGGCTACGTCGCCCAACGCTCGTACTCGATCGCATCGGCGCCCGCCGATCCGCTGCTGGAGCTCTACGTCGAGCGGCTGCCCGAGGGCGAGGTGTCACCGTTCCTGGCCGACGTGGTTCAACCCGGAGACCAGCTTCGCGTGCGCGGCCCGATCGGGGGGTGGTTCGTCTGGCGCGGAGACGGGCCCGCGCTGGGACTGGCGGGCGGCTCGGGTGTGGTGCCGTTGGTGTCGATGCTGCGGCACGCGCGCGATCTCGGCGAAACGCAGCTGCTGAAGCTGGTGGTGTCGGCGCGCTCGGCGACCACGTTGCCCTACGCAGACGAGCTGCGCGAGTTCGGTGCGGTCCTGGCATTCAGCCGGGAGAGCGCGCCGGACGGTCGCCTGGCCGGGCGGCTCAGTCGAGCTGACCTGGACGCTGTGGTCGGGCCGGAATCGGCCGGCACCGCGACGCAGTACTTCATCTGCGGATCGGCGGCGTTCGCAGAGGCCGCCAGCACCCTGCTGATGGAAGCCGGCGCGCCGGTGCACACAATCCGGGTGGAGCGCTTCGGCCCGAGCGGCTGACGTCGGTGCCCGGCCCGGACCGAGCCGAATCAGAGGGGTGCTGCGACCCGGACGCGCTCCCACGCCGCGGCATGCGGCACCCGGGCCTGCGCGGGTTTCCCGGCGCCCTGGTTGAGAAACTGCGCGATCGGCAGCGTCGCGGCACCCATCGCCACCGCATCCACACCTAGCTCTGCCTTCACGATGTCGACGTGACTGAACGGGATGCGCAGCGCGGTACGCGCAGCAGCAGCGCTTAGCCGCGGCAGCACCTGTGCGGCGAGCGCGTGACCGAGCCACCCGCCGATCACGATGCGCTGCGGATTGAACAGGTTGACCAGGTTCGACAGTCCGGCGCCGAGGTAGGTCACCGTCTCCTCGACCACCTGCGCGGCAACGGCGTCAGTGGACGCCGCGGCCAACAACTGGCTCACTCGAGCCTCCAGATCCACCGACCCGGCGGAGGCCGGCCCGCCGGTCAGCTCGTCGTAGCGGTCCACGACCGCCGACGCGCCGATGTAGGCCTCCAGGCAGCCGTGCGCGCCGCACCGGCACAGCCGACCGTCGACGACGACGGTGGTATGGCCCCACTCGCCGGCGCTGCTGGAGGACCCGCGATACATCTGCTGGTTGCTGATGATGCTGGTGCCCACACCGGTGCCCAGCAGCACGATGACTGCGTCGGCGGTATCGCGCGCGGCGCCGAACCATTTCTCGGCTTGCCCGAGCGTCTTCGCGCCGTTGTCGATCATCAGCGGTAGGGCGGTGCGGGCACGCATCAGCCGCTCCAGCGGGATCGCGTCCCAGCCCACGCTCTGTCCGTGCACGACGGCGCCGTCTCGGCCGTGTTCGACCAGCCCGGGCACGCCGACGCCCATGCCCAGCACAGCTGACATTTCAACGCCGGACTGTGCGATGACGGCGTCGACGCCTTCCAGGACGTGGGTGACGGCATCCTGGGGATCGAGTCGGGTGAGCTCGGTCAGCGAGCGGTGCGATGCGCGCACCCGCATCCGCAGATCGAACAACTCCACCAGGAACGCCGTCTCGCCGATATCGACGCCGATGACGTAGCCGTACTCGGGATTGACCTCGAACAGCCCGCGCGGGCGACCGCCGTTGGAGTCCTCGTTGCCGACCTCTACGACGACGCCCTGGTCGATCAGATCACCGATGACGTTGCTGACCGTCGCCGGGCTGACGTTCGCGGCCTGCCCGATCTCGGTGCGCGTCAGCGGTCCGTTGAGGTACAGCTCCCACAGCGCCCTGGCGCGGTTGCTCCGGCGCAGATCACGCACCGTGGTCGAGTTCGTCGATGCCATCAGTCTCCGGCGTTACAGGTGGTCGCGGGTGGAGGACAGGTTACTTCACGTGTTGGCGAAACCGGTGAACGCGACGTCGGCCAGGCGATCTTGCCCAGGGCGCGGGTGGGTAACGAAACGGAAACAAACGCAAAGACCTCTTGACGTCCTCGATTTGCCACACCATTGTTCAAGCCTTGAAGCAAGGGTACGCAAGGCAACCTGCCGTGCCGCCCACGAGCCGCGCACGGTCGCCCGTGGCGCCAGACGACAACGAAGCAAGCCTGACAACGAAGCAAGCCCGACAACGAAGCAGACAACAACGAAGCAAAGGGGATCCAATCGTGCGCCTGAAGACATTCGCCGGCACCGCTGTCGCGTCGGTGCTGGCCGTCGCGTCGGTCGCTGCCTGCGGCGGTAGCAGCAGCAAGTCGACTCCTACCAGCGCTGGCTCCGCAGCTGGCTCCACCACCGCCTCCACCGCTGACAGCTCAGCGCCGGCGGCCACCGCCGGCTCGACGGCGGCGAGTACCAGCGCCAGCACGTCGGCCGGCGGCGGAGGTTCCGGCAGCGGCACGACGCTGACGTACTGGGCCAGCAACCAGGGCACGAGCCTGTCCAACGACCAGGAGGTGCTCAAGCCCGAGTTGGCCAAGTTCACCGCCCAGACCGGGATCAAGGTCAACGTCGAGGTGGTGCCGTGGTCGGATCTGCTCAACCGGATCCTCGCCGCCGCGACGTCGGGTAAGGGCCCGGACGTGCTCAACATCGGCAACACCTGGTCGTCGTCACTCCAGGCCACCGGCGCCTTCACCCAGTTCGACGCCTCGACAATGAGCCAGATCGGTGGCGCCCAGCGCTTCCTGCCCGGCAGCCTGTCGGCCACCGGCGTGCCCGGCAAGGCTCCGACCGCGGTGCCGATCTACAGCCTCGCCTACGGCCTCTACTACAACAAGGCGCAGTTCAAGGCCGCCGGCATCGCCACGCCGCCCACCACCTGGGAGCAGCTCGTCACCGACGGCAAGAAGCTGACCAAGGCCAACCACTGGGGACTGTCGCTCGAAGGCGGCAGCGTCAGTGAAAACATCCACAACGCCTTCACGCTGAGCCAGCAGCACGGCGGCGCGTTCTTCGACTCCGCAGGCAAGGCGACGTTCGACACGCCGCAGAACGTCGCGGCGATCAAGCAGTACCTCGATTTCATGCAGACCGACAAGATCGTCAATCCCAGTGACGCGGAGTACTCCAACGGCACCGAAGCGCTCAACGACTTCGCCACCGGTAAGACGTCGATGGTGATCTGGCAGGCCGCGGCGGGCTCGCTGAACAAGTTGGGCATGAAGGCTGCCGACATCGGCGTGGTGCCAGTGCCGCTGCCCGCGTCGCCACCGGCCGGGAGCAAGAAGGTCACCAGCATCGTCGCGGGAATCAACCTGGCCGTGTTCAAGGCCAGCAAGCATCAGGATGCGGCGTTGAAGTTCGTCAAGTTCATGACCAGCACGCCGACGCAGGAGTCGTTGAACAAGACCTACGGTTCGCTGCCCTCGGTCGCCGACGCCTACTCCAACCCCGCGTTCAAGACTTCTGCGGTCAAGACGTTCAAGTCGGTGCTGAGCAGCTCAGCGGCCCCGATGCCGGCCGTCGCGCAGGAGAGCCAGTTCGAGACGCTCATCGGCACCGCGATGAAGAACCTCTTCGCCCAGGCCGCCAGCGGCAAGTCGGTCACCGCCGACGACATCAGCAAGCAGCTCAAGGCTGCACAGCAGCAACTGACCTGACCTGTGTCGGGTTGTGGGTAGCTGACAACCCCCAGGACGGCGGACGCCGGGTGCTCATCGCGCCCGGCGTCCGCCGCCGTATTCGTCCGTAACCAGCCACAGCCACAGCCACAGCCACCAGCTACTCAAGGGGAGACGCGGTGCTCGACACCCTCAAGCCAGGCCGACCCGCCCCGGACCGTTCCGACGCCGCGTCGGGCAGCGAGCCGGACCCGATCAACAAGCGTCGCGGCCCGATCTTGCCTTACCTGCTCCTGCTGCCCGCGGTCGCACTGGAGCTGCTGATCCACATCATTCCGATGATCATCGGGGTAGGGATCAGCTTCCTGAAGCTGACACAGTTCTACATCCGCAATTGGAAGAACGCTCCGCGCGTCGGCTTCGCGAATTACAAAATTTCGCTCGACTTCAACGGTGCGGCCGGCAAGGCCCTGCTGCACTCGTTCATGACGACGTTGGTATTCACGATCCTGGTGCTCGTAATCTCGTGGCTGTTCGGAATGTCGGCGGCGGTCTTCACCCAGCACTCGTTTCGCGGCCGCGGCCTCATCCGGACGATCTTCCTGATCCCCTACGCGCTGCCGGTGTTCGCCTCGGTGATCACGTGGAGCTTTATGCTGCAGCGCGACACCGGACTGGTGAACCACGTCATCGTCGACCAATTGCATCTGCAGTCCACCCGACCGTTCTGGCTCATCGGGCACAACAGCTTCTACTCGCTGGTGGTGGTCGCGGTGTGGCGGTCGTGGCCGTTCGCCTTCTTGACGCTGACCGCGGGCATGCAGAGCGTGCCGCAAGATATGTACGAGGCCTCGGCACTGGACGGCGCGGGGATCATGGCTCAGATCCGCTATGTCACGCTGCCGATGTTGCGGCCGGTGAACAGAGTGCTGCTGCTGGTGCTGTTTTTGTGGACGTTTAACGACTTCACCACGCCGTTTGTGCTGTTCGGCCAGTCCGCGCCGTATCCGGCCGATCTGATCTCGATGCACATCTACCAGAACTCATTCGTCAGCTGGAACTTCGGCACCGGCTCGGCCATGTCGGTATTGCTCCTGCTGTTCCTGCTCGTGGTGACCGCTCTCTATCTCGCCGTGTCCAACCGAAGGAGCGACAATGCGTGAGCCGACCTGGTTCGTGTGGACGCGACGTGTCGGGCTGACGCTGCTCGCAGCTTTCGCCCTACTTCCCATCTATGTGATGTTGACGTCGGCGCTCAAGCCACTCAAGGACGTGCAGGGCAACTTTCGCTGGTTTCCCTCGCACCTGACGGTGCAGCCGTTCATCGACATGTGGAGCACCATTCCATTGGCGCGCTACTTCGTGAACAGCATCATCGTGTCCTCGGTCGCGTCGGTGGCGTCGGTGTTGGTGGCACTGCTGGCCGCTTACTCGGTGAGCCGCTACCGTTTCCGCGGCCGACAGGTGTTCTCGGTGGTGGTGCTGTCGACGCAGATGTTTCCCGGCATCCTGTTCCTGCTGCCGCTGTTCGTCATCTTCGTCAACTTGAGCCAGTCCACCGGCATCAACCTCTATGGCAGTCGGCTCGGCTTGATCATCACCTACATGACCTTCACGCTGCCGTTCGCAATCTGGATGCTGGTGGGCTACCTCGACACTGTGCCGCGCGATCTCGACGAAGCCGCAATGGTGGACGGCAACGGACCGATGGGTGCCTTCGTGCGTGTAGTCATTCCGGCGGCGGTGCCCGGCATCGTCGCGGTGCTCATCTACGCATTCATGACGGCGTGGGGAGAAGTGCTGTTCGCGTCGGTTCTGACCGATGATTCGACGCGCACGCTGGCCGTGGGCCTGCAGGGTTATGCGACGCAGAACCAGGTTTATTGGAATCAGATCATGGCCGCGTCACTGACCGTCAGCGTGCCCGTGGTGGTCGGCTTCCTGGCGCTGCAGCGCTATCTCGTCGCGGGGATGACTGCCGGTTCGGTGAAATAGTCCTGTAGCTGAGTGGCGGATGGCCACATCGCAAGTAGCACCATCGCAACGTAGCGAACGAGGAGAACTGATGAGCAACCTGGACGTACTGCCGGCGGACTTCTCATGGGGAGTGGCCACGTCGTCCTTCCAGATCGAAGGTGCAGCCACCGCCGACGGCAAGGGACCATCCATCTGGGACGACTTCTGCCGAACCCCGAATGCCATCGACGGCGGCGACACCGGTGTCCAGGCCTGCGACTCCTACCACCGCTGGCCTGAGGATCTGGCACTGATCAAAGCCCTGGGCGTCGATACCTATCGGTTCTCGATTGCGTGGCCCCGGATCCAGCCCTCGGGCACCGGTGCGGTCAACCAGGCCGGCCTGGACTACTACGAGCGGCTGGTCGACGATCTGCTGGCCGCCGGTGTGCGGCCCTTCACCACGCTGTACCACTGGGATCTGCCCTCGGCACTGCAGCACGAGGGTGGCTGGATGTCGCGCGACACCGCGCTGCGCTTCGCCGACTTCGCAGCACTCGTCGCCGGCCGGTTGGGCGACCGCATCACCGACTGGGTCACTGTCAACGAGCCGCTGTGCTCGGCCTGGATCGGGCACCTGGAGGGCCGGATGGCGCCGGGCATCCGCGACCTTCGCAGTGCTGTGCACGCGTCCCACCACCTGCTGCTCGGGCACGGGCTGGCAGCGCAGGCCGTGCGCGACACCGCCGCCGGCACGCCGTCGGTGGGCATCGTGCTCAATCTCAGCCCGTGCGAGCCGGCGTCGGACGCGGTCGCAGACATCCAGGCCGCCGAGCGGGCCGACGGGCACATCAACCGCTGGTGGCTGGACCCCCTGCACGGGCGCGGTTATCCGGCCGACATGGTCGACACCTACGGCATCGAGCTGCCGCTGCGCGACGGCGATCTGGAGGTGATCGCCGCGCCGGTGGACTTCCTGGGCGTGAACTTCTACTTCCGTCAGAAGATTGCCGCCGATTCGACTGTGGCCACGCTGGGCTTCACGCAGGTGTCGGTGCCCGGTGCGGTGACTACCGGCCTGGACTGGGAGGTGCATGCGGCAGGCCTGGAGAACGTCCTGTTGCGGGTGTCGAAGGAGTACCACCCGCAGGCGCTGTATGTCACCGAGAACGGCTCGGCGTGGCCCGACGTGCCTGACGCCGAGGGCTACGTGCACGACGTGCAGCGCACGGCCTACCTGTGCGACCACATCGAGGCGACGGCGTCCGCAGCGGCCCAGGGTGCTCCTGTGCGGGGCTACTTCGCCTGGTCGCTGATGGACAACTTCGAGTGGGCCTACGGCTACTGGCCGCGCTTCGGGCTGGCCTACACCGACTACCAGACGCAGCGGCGGACGATGAAGTTGAGCGGCAACACCTATGCCCAGCTGATTGCCGACCATCGGAGCTGAACCGACGGCGGCTGACTGCTTGCGTCCAGCCGCCGGAAGGTGTCCTGCTCGCTGTCGATGGCCGACGGCGACTGCTGGTCTGCGGTGTTCAATGGCATCCGCGAGTCGACATTCGCCTCACCGCTGAGCGCGCGAGCCATGATTGGACATCACCATGAGCGTCACCCTGAGAAAAGGCGGCAACGTCTCGCTGACCAAGCAGGTCGCCAACCTGCGCGCGGTGTCGGTGGGCCTGGGTTGGGCGGCGCGACAGACCTCCGGTCCGGAGTTCGACCTCGACGCCAGCGCCCTGCTGGTCAACCAACGGGGGCACGTGCTGTCCGACGAGCACTTCGTGTTCTTCAACAATCTGCTCAGCCCGGACGGCTCGGTCCAGCACACCGGCGACGAGCTGGTGGGCGGCAGCGGCGGCGACGACGAAACCATCAACGTCGACTTGGCGCTGGTGCCTGCCGAGTGCGTCAGCATCACTTTCGCCGTGTCGATCTACGAAGCCGACAGCCGGCGCCAGAACTTCGGCCAGATCCGCGACGCCTACATCCGGGTGGTCGACCAGGGCACCGGCACCGAGATCGCCCGCTACGACTTGGTCGAGGACGCGGCGACGGAGACGGCGATGATCTTCGGTGAGGTGTACCGCTACGACGGTGAGTGGAAGTTCCGCGCCGTCGGCCAGGGCTACGACGACGGGCTGGCGGGAATCGCGCGGAATTACGGAGTCAACGTAGCCTGAAGCAGCCGTAGCGAAGGCACCCGAGACATTCCAACCCCACTCCTCGGGATACTTTTGCGGCGCTTGATGGTCACTCGTTGATCGCTACGGGTGGATACCGCTGCGCTGCAACCCCACATTAGGGACTGTGATGTTCTACAAGACATTCCGCGGCTCGGTGCTCATCACCGTCATCGCGCTGGTCCTTGCCTTCGTCTATGGCGGCGCCTCCGGACTGGCTCTGGCAGCGATCCTGGGCGTGCTGGAGATCTCGCTGTCGTTCGACAACGCCGTCGTCAACTCCACGGTGCTCAAGACGATGAACGCCTTCTGGCAGAAGATCTTTCTGACTGTGGGTGTGCTGATCGCCGTCGTGGGCATGCGGCTGGTGTTCCCGCTGCTGATCGTGGGAATCACCGCCAAGCTCAACCCGGTCCGCGCGATCCGGCTGGCGCTGGAGAAGGGCGATCCGCAGATGGCCGGCACCTATGGCTACCTGCTCAAGCAGGCGCACCCAGCCATCGCCGCGTTCGGCGGGGTGTTCCTGCTGATGCTGTTCCTCGATTTCATCTTCGAGGAGCGCGAGATCACCTGGCTGACCTGGCTGGAGCGACCGCTGGCGCGCATCGGCAAGTTGGACCAGCTCTCCACGGTGATCGCGCTGATCGTCGTGGCAATCGCTGCCTACCGGTTCGCACCGTCGGACAAGGTGGCCACAGTCCTGGTGTCTGGCATTCTCGGCATGATCACCTACATCATGGTCAACGCCTTGGGCGAACTGTTCGACACACCCGATCCCGACGACGATCCCGACGAGCTGCGTAGCGAGATCGCAGATTTGTCGGCGGGTTCAGCGGTGGGCGCAGGAGTGGGCGCAGGAGTGGGCGCGGGAGTGGGCGCAGGAGTGGGCGCGGGAGTGGGCACAGCGGCCGGGTCGATGGCTCTCAAGGCCGGCAAGGCCGCGTTCGCGTCGTTCCTCTATCTGGAGGTGCTCGACGCCTCGTTCAGCTTCGACGGCGTCACCGGCGCGTTTGCCATCACCTCCGACCCGATCATCATCGCGCTGGGTCTGGGCATCGGCGCCATGTTCATCCGCTCGCTGACCGTCTACCTTGTGCGGCAGGGCACGTTGGACACCTACGTGTATCTCGAGCACGGCGCACAGTGGGCCATCGGCGCGCTGGCGATACTGCTGTTCGTCACGATCCGCTACGAGGTGCCCGAGGTGGTCACCGGCCTGATCGGGGTCGGTTTCATCGCAGCGGCGCTAACGTCGTCGGTACTGCGTAACCGCCGCGACGCCACCGGTGCCCCGCCCCGCGAGTCCGTACCGGCGTAGCTGGGACCGACCCCACGCCACCGCACCCGGAACAACGGACGGACGTCCTGCAGCGACGAGGGCGGTTCCACCAGCGAGCGGGCGACGACGGTTTCCCAGCGGGTGCTGCGGGAGTGCTCCCAGCCCGGTGCGGCCCTGCGCCGGAAGACGTAGTCGCCGACGATCTCGCCGACGAGCAACCGACCGCCCTGCTCGATCTCGATGCCCACCCGATCTCCAGGAACGGGCTCGGTGGCGAAGTGTGCCACCGCGGTGATCTGACGGCCGGGGCGACGCCCGGGCGACAGGCCCAGCGCGGCCTTGATGTCTGCCAGCTCCAGCTCGTCGAGATCGAAGTCGAGGCCGGCATCGGTACCGAAGCCGACCACACCGTGGCGAAGGAACTCCCCGAGCGCGGCCGGGGAGGCGGGTCGCACGATCCACAACTCGTCGGTGTCGACCGGTGGTGGACTCGCCGGCACGTCGTCGGGCAGCGGCCAGAAGTAGTCCAGCCCGGCCGGGGCGTCGGGGAAGATCGGCTGGTAGAAGTCCGGGTCCTTGGCGACCAGCCGGCTGCGGTGCGACCGGTGCACCCGGTCGTCGCCGAGCCAGGTGGGCAGCAAGCCTTGGCACGCCAGCTCGGACTGGTCGACGGTGTGCAACTGCGGGCTGAACTCGGCGATCTGGTAGGCCGTCGAGTCATCGAAGCCCCGCTCGCACCACTGCTGGACGCACGTCAGCCCGTAGACGACGAGCGCCGGTGTCCGCGCCCGCCACATCCTCACTGCGGGATGATTGCGCCAGCCGTAATCCGGCAGCTCCAGCGCCCTCAAGATCTGCAGTACTTCGACGCGCTGCTTGCCCAGTCGGGCGTTGTCCAGAACAGCCGCGCTGGCGCTGAAGTCGGGGTAGGGCAGAAACGTCTGCATGCGCTTCAGAGTGCCCGAGGGCCGTCGGCGGCTCTCACCCGCCTAAGCCACCAGAGCCCTCGACGCCGACTGCCTTCGATCGGGTCCGAATCGATCCTGACCGTGCTCGCAGGCTGCTACTTCGGCGCTCGATCGCGGGCGGTCAGGGTGCGCTGCAGCGTGGTGAGCTGGCGTTCCACCCGGGTCAACTGCGCGCGCACGGCTTCCAGCTCCCGCTGCGTCGTCGCCTGCTCCTCGGCGTCCTCGTCGCGCAGCTGGTCGGCCAGCAGGGTCGCGAACGACGCGGTGACAGCACCGAACAGTCCGACCCCGGTGACCATCAGCCCGACGCCGACCAGCCGTCCCTGCGTCGAGACGGGGAACTTGTCGCCGTACCCGACCGTCGTCATCGTCACGACTGACCACCAGAGCGCGTCACCGAAGCTCTTGATGTTGCCGTGCGCGCGTTCGGCTTCCAGCACCGTCAGCGACGCGCAGTAGATCAGGATGCTGGCGGTGATTGCGCCGTAGACCACGACGCGCCCGCGCAGCGCGCCGGCGGCCTTTCGATTGATGGCACGGACCAACATGATGACGCGCAGGACCCGCAGCGGGCGCAGCACTGGCAGCGCAATGATCAACAGATCGACCCAGTGCCGCGAGGCATACACGGCGGGCCGCTTGGCGATCGCGACTCGGACGACGTAGTCGGCGGCGAAGGCGAGCCACGTGATCCACACCACGGCCGAGAACGTCGACCGTTGCCACGCCACCGGGTGCAGCACCAGCACCTGCAGGCTGTACGCGGCAAGGAACGCCGCCGCCATGCCGGCCAGTGGCCACTCGGCACGGCGCTCCCAGGCAATGACCCGCTTGCCCTGACCGATATCCACCGGAGCCGAGCCCACGATGAGGCCGAATGCAGTCCGGCTCTTACGGCGGTACTTGCCCAACGTCTCCGAGAGCCCCACCCGTGGGGGCGCGGGCCAATCGCCGGCCGCGGCGGGATCCGCCGATACCGGCTGTCCACCAGAAGATCCGGTGGATGTCCCCGGCACAGCCGCATCGGGCCCAGCCGCAGTCGGCCCAGCCGGAGTGAGCCGGCCGGCAGCACTGCTCGTGCGCACGATGCTCGCCTCCTCTGCCTGCCGGTGCTGCCGCTGTCCGTGCCTGCCGGGTGACTACCTGTCCGAACCGCGCCGTCGTCGCGCGCCGGGCCGGTGCTGGTATGTGCGTTGCAGGCCATTGTGGTCGCTGGTGGGGCTCATTTGCCAGCGCACCAGCAGCCGCGCTGACTGCATGAGTCCGGTCGAATTCGCAACGGATGCAGCATTCGCCACCGCATAGATGGCAAACGCTGCACTCGTTGGTGAGTGTCGGTGTGCCGGTGGCGACCGTTAGCGCCGAGGACAGCGGACACTGGGCTGGAGCCTTCAGTTTCGGCGGTGACACAGCAATCTCACGAGGGAGAAAACCGTTGACCGACGTGGAGCGAGAGACCACCCATGCGCCGGCCCATCTGGCCGCGGGGGAGGCGCAGGACCATCCCGGCCACCACGCGGCGCACGCGGCCCCGGGCATGGGATCCACTGCCCTGCCACCCGATGGCCAGTCCGCCGGTAACCAGTCGGGTGGTGCAGCCGGTGCCAACCGCGCTGATCCCGGATCCCCGGAAGCCGCAGGTGCCGGCGCGGGCGGGGGCCGGCGCACCGGCCCGGAGCCGCACAAGTGGTGGACGCTCGTCGCGGTGTGTCTGGGCACGTTCATGCTGTTGCTCGACGTCACCATCGTCAACGTCGCCTTGCCTGACATCCAGACGTCGCTGAAGGCGAGTTTCTCTGATCTGCAGTGGGTCGTCGACGCCTACGCCCTGACCCTCGCTGCCCTGCTGCTGACCGCGGGCAGCTTGGCCGACACGTTCGGGCGGCGCAAGCTGTTCATCGTCGGCCTGACGATCTTCACGCTGGCCTCGCTGCTGTGCGGCGTCGCCGGTGACACGCTGCTGCTGCAGGTCTCGCGTGGGCTGCAGGGCGTCGGTGGCGCGATCATGTTTTCGGTCTCGCTGGCTCTGCTCGCCGATGCCTTCCGCGGCAAAGACCGCGGCACCGCGTTCGGTATCTGGGGCGCCATCACCGGCCTGGCCGTGGCCATCGGCCCGCTGCTGGGCGGAGCGTTGACGTCCGGGCTGTCGTGGCGGTGGATCTTCTTCGTCAACCTGCCCATCGGCATCGTCGCCGTCGTCATCACTTTCCTCAAGGTTGCCGAGTCCAAGGCCCCGCAGGCGCGCCGACTGGACTGGGCCGGGTTCGTACTGTTCACCGTCGCCCTGTCGAGCCTGGTGTACGGGCTGATCGAGTCCAATCAGCGGTCGTTCAGTGATTCACTCGTCATCGGGTGCCTGGTCGCTGCCGCGGTGTTGTTGCTCGCGTTCGTGCTGGTGGAGCGGCGCGGCGCCTCGCCGATGTTCGACCTTTCGCTGTTTAGGCTGCCGACGTTCACCGGTGGTTCCATCGCGGCCTTCGGACTGAGCGCGTCGATCTTCGCGATGCTGCTCTACCTGGTTCTCTACATCCAAAACGTGCTGGGCTTCAGTCCGTTCGGTACCGGCCTGCGCCTGCTGGTGGCCTCGGGCGGCATCTTGGTGACGGCCACGGTTGCCGGCCGGCTCTCGGGACGTGTTCCGGTGCGGTTCCTGATCGGCCCCGGCCTGCTCCTCGTCGGCGTAGGCCTGCTCCTGATGCGCGGCCTGAACGCCGATTCGGGCTGGACGCACCTGGTGCCCGGCCTGATCCTCGCCGGCGTAGGTACCGGCATGATCAATCCGCCGCTCGCCTCCACCGCGGTGGGTGTGGTGAAGCCGCAGAACGCCGGCATGGCATCGGGGATCAACTCGACGTTCCGCCAGGTCGGCATTGCCACCGGCATCGCGCTGCTGGGCACCCTGTTCTCGAACAAGGTGAGCAGCGAGGTTCGCTCCCAGGTCGCCGGCGTCGGCGCGCTCAAGGGTCAGGCGGCACAGATTGCTGCCGCGGTGAAATCCGGCGAAGTCAAGCCGCTGCTCAACGGCCTGCCCGCGCCGGCGCGCGCGCAGGTCGCAACGATCACCCGGACGGCGTTCACCAGCGGGCTGAACCAGATCTTGCTCGTCGCCGCGCTCATCGCATTGGTCTCAGGCGTCATCGCGTTGGCCACCATCCGCACGAAGGACTTCGCCGTCCAGGGCGGCGCTCAGCCGGCCCAAGGCGGCGGCCACTGAGCCAAATTGGCTGTGACACCGGTCACGTCGAGAGTGGGATTAAGGCAAGTGCTCAACTATGTTGGCAGTAGCGCAAGGCCAACCGCGCTCGCGATCGCAGAAGGACTTTCACATGCATCTGACCGACGCACACAACGGGCTGCGTACCCGGCTGACCGAGCTTCAGGCCGAACGCACCGAAGTTGCCCAGGAAGCAGCCATCCCGGGCTCGGGCGGCGACATCGCCGACCGCAGTCACAACATCGACGCCCTGATCCGACTGGCCAACATCGACAAGCACATCGAAGACATGGAAGTGCAGCTGCAGGATTCCCATCTGCTCGGTGACGCGCTGCCTGACGCAGCGTCGATCGGCAGCATGGTCTGGCTGCGATTCGACGACGATGTCGACAGCGAGCCGTACCTGATCGGCTTCGTCGAGCAGGTCGGCCTGGCACAGAACATCATCACGCCTACCAGCCCGCTCGGACGCGCCGTCCTCGGTGCGCACGCCGACGACGTGGTGTCCTACGAGGGTCCCAGGCACCGTGCTGTGCAGGTCACCGTGGTCAAGGTCGAGCCATAGCAGTACGGCGCTGGTCAGCCTCGCCCGGAAAGCCGTCTGGCCCGGTGAGCTGTCAATGTTCGTGATCTTCAACTGTGTCGGTGCTGCCCTCTAGGCTTCATGGCATGGCTCGACGCGCGCTCACCCTGATGGCAGTGCATGCCCATCCTGACGACGAAGCCACCAGCACCGGTGGAGTGCTTGCCCGCTACGCCGCCGAAGGCATCCAGACGGTGCTGGTCACCTGCACCGACGGCGGGTGCGGTGATGGCCCCGGCGGGTCCAAGCCCGGCGATCCCGACCACGACCGGGAGAAGGTCGTGGCACTGCGGCAGGCCGAACTTCTGGCCAGCTGCGCGGCGTTGCAGGTGACGCATCTGGAGCTGTTGGGCTACGCAGACTCGGGAATGATGGGCTGGGCGACGAACAAGGCGCCGCACGCGTTCTGGAACACCCCGGTCGCCGAGGCGGCTGCACAGCTGGTCGAGCTGATCGACCGCTACCAGCCCGACGTCGTCGTCACCTACGACCCCAACGGGTTTTACGGTCATCCCGACCACATCCAGGCTCACCGCATCACCATGGCCGCCGTGGCAAGCAGCGGCATCGACGCCAAGCTCTACTGGACTACCGCACCGCTGTCGAAGATGGCGGAGTTCGCGGAGCTGATGCGGAAACTGGGCGCCGACCCGGACGCCCCGGAGCGAACGTTGGACGGTGAGCAACCGCTGCCCGAAATGGGCCTGCCCGACGACGAGATCACCACCTGGGTCGACATCCGTGCCTACGGGGAGCAGAAGTTCGATGCGCTCGAGGCGCACGGTAGTCAGGGTGACAACATCTTCTTCCTGCGGATGGGTAAGGAAAAGTTCGGTGAACTGATGGGCATCGAAACGTTCGTGCGCGTGCAGGACTCGACCGGTGCCGTACTACCCGAAGACGATTTGTTCGCGGGGCTGCGCTGACAACACAGGCGTTCTTGTACGAAGTGGCGGGGTCCGCGGCTCACCTCGTGCTCGGACCGAACGGACCACTGTGGGCTCGGTGACCGGCGCGCGAATTCTGGACCGAGCGCGGCACGGCGGCCTCACCGACGACGTCTTTTTGCTCTCGGCACCGGTCCGCACAGTGCGCGCGTACCTGCGCGAGGCCGTCGACCGGCTGGCCGGCGCCGACCCCGGCCTGACCCAACTGCGCACCGCGGTCCAATCCGTGCTCGGCATCGCCGTAGCAGTCGGCGCCGTGAGCGTCTTCACTGCCGCAACCGGTGCTCTGCAGCGTTCGGGTTCCACGCCGGCCGTTGCGGCGTACAACCACGCGACGCTGATCGTGTCGATGCTCATCGCCGGCATCGTTGCGATGATGGCCGGTTTCGTGGCCAATGACGCCACCGCGCGCGGGCAGATCGTCACCACGTTGATACTTCCGCTACCCATGATCGCCGCGCTGACGGTGGCGCTGACCCTGGGCCGCTACCGGGTTGTCTCGCTCGTGTTTCTCGTGATCTTGCTGGCCGTCAGCGTGTACGTGCGCCGATGGGGTCCGCGCGGAACGGCGTGTGGGCTGGTTACTTTCAACGGCGGCTTTCTCGGCTTCTTCCTGCATCGCGAGCTCGCCGTCGGTGACTTGGGCTGGCTCGCCGCCGATCTGGCCATGGGGGTGGGCGCGTCGCTGCTGGTGCGGCTGGTGCTGCTGCGCCCGGAGCCGACCCGCACGCTGCTGCGCATGCGCCGCTCGTGGACCGCACGCGTCGACGGTCTGCTGACGCTCAGCATCGCGGCGCTGCAATCACCGGATCCGGTTCGCCCAGCCAGGAGACGCGAGCGGTTGCGTCGCCAAGTGGTTCGGCTCAACGAATCGACGCTCATGATCGACGCTCAGCTGATTACCGCGTCGCCGCACGCGGCTGGCGCTGCGGCGCAAGCGCTGTTCGACGCCGAACTGGCGGTGACCAACTGCGCGCGCTTCGCTGCCGCCATCGCCGAGTTCAGTGTCGACCAGTATCTGCGCGAAGTCGCCGCGGCTACCCTGCTCAGCCTGCGGGCCGACGATTCCGCGTCGGTTCAGCGAGGCGTCGACCGATTACGCGTGTTCACCACCGACTCAGCGCGGGTGCAGATCCTTGCCCATCGGCTGGGTGCGTCGGTCGCTGACTACGCCGAAGCCCGTCGGTGCCTGAGCATCGCCACGACCGCCCTGAGCGACGACGCTCGCGCGGGCCGGCTGGATCACGAGGACGCCGACCACGAGCATGCCGACCACGAGCATGCGCAACCCGACAACGGGAACGCAGGCCACGAGCACGCCGACCACGAGCATGCCGACCACGAGCACGCGGTCCACGAGCACTATGTGCCGGCGGTGACCTTGAACGCCGGCTACCTGCCCGGATCGGCACCGGTCAGCGATGCCGCCTCAAACACCCGCGGGCGCGGCGGTGTGCTCGACCGCGCGACCATGCCCACCTACGTTCGCGCGACGATCCAAATTGCGGTGGCGGGCACGCTGGCCATCGCGATCGGCGACCTGGTGTCGGGCCAGCGGCTGTACTGGGCAGTCATCGCCACGTTCCTGGCCTTCATGGCGACGACGAACTCCGGCGAGCAGGTGCGCAAGGCATTGTTCCGCGTTGCCGGAACCGCGCTGGGCATCGTGGTGGGCGACCTGATGGTGCACCTGACCGGCGGCTACCTGTGGACGTCGTTGCTGATCGTGCTCGTCGCGCTGTTCTTCGGGATCTACCTGATTCGGGTCAACTACACGTTCATGGTCATCGGCATCACTGTGGCCATCACACAGCTGTACAAGCAGCTGGGGGAGTTCTCCTGGCATCTGCTCGTCGTGCGACTGGGTGAGACGGCGATCGGTGTCGGCTGCGTCGTCGTCACCGTGACGCTGATCGTGCCGCTACGCCCGCAGCGCGTGCTCACCACCGGAGTATTGATGTGGTTTCAGGCGTTGACCGCGGTGCAGGAGTTCGCGCTGGACCAGCTCGTCGAGGGCACTGCCGGCACCGGGGGCACACAAGATGCTGAGGGCGCCGAACGACTGTTGCGACCGGCGGTGCGCCGGCTCGACGCCTCCTTCGCCGCATTGGAAGCCACTGCCGCCCAGCTGCGCGGAACGACGTTCGGTCGCCATTCGGCCCAGGTGAGCGATATCCGCACCGTCAGCGCTGCTGCCCGCGGGTACGCCCGCTCCCTGGCCGCGGCGGTCGAGAGCGCGCATGCTCCCGGCCTGCCAGCGTTGGCACCGGCCGCGGAACAGCTGCGGTCCTCGAGCGACGCTATCGAACAGCGCATCGAGACCGGCCGGCACGGCACCTATGTGCGTTGCGCGGCGCTGGTCGAGTCCGCGCGTCACAGCCTGTCTCCGGATCACGCAGCCGCGCGGCCCGCGCTGCGTGATCTGACGATGCTCGACGGTGCACTGGCCCGCCTCGCGGTCGCCCTGCACATGGAGGTGCGCGACCACGACACCAGTGAACCGGTCGAGACCACAGAAACCAGGCCGGCATGACGGTGGCGAGCGAGCCGATGCCGACGGTGCCGATAGAGCCCGCAGGTGCCCCGCCGCAATGGATCACGCTCGACGGCGCGGTGAACGTACGCGATCTGGGCGGCACGGCCACCGGCGACGGCCGGACGGTGCTGGCGCATCGGTTGATCCGCGCCGACAACCTGCAAGACCTCAGCACTCGTGACGTGCGGCGCCTGGTGGTCGACTGCGAGGTCCGCCGGGTGGTCGACCTGCGCACCGATGTCGAGGTGCGCGGGGAGGGACCCGGGCCGTTGATCGGCGATCGGCGCGTGTACATCGAGCAGCTGTCGCTGTTCGTCGAACCCGACGACGTCGAGGTCGTCAACGGCACGGCGGGACCAGAGATCCTGCCGTGGCAGAGCGTGCCCGCCAGCGACGCCACCCGCGTTCAGGCCGACGAAAGCTACCTGGCCTTCCTCGCCCAGCGCCCGGCCAACGTGATGCGGGCGCTGCGGCTGATCGCCCAGCCAGGCGGCGCAACTGTGGTGCACTGTGCCGCCGGCAAGGACCGCACCGGCGTGATAGTCGCGCTCGCCTTGGCTGCCGTGGGCGTCCCGGCGCAGGCCATCGTTGCCGACTATGCACGCAGCGCTGAGCGCATCGAGCAAATCGTCGCCCGACTGGCCGCATCGCCCACGTACCGCGCCGACATCGCCACCGGCTCCATGGACGACCACCGATCGCAGCCGGCGTCGATGCAGCGCTTCCTCACTGCACTGGACGAGAGGGCCGTGGACGAGAGGGCCATCGACGAGGCCGGCATGGAGGCCGGCATGGACGAGGCCGGCATGGACGAGCGCTTCGCCGGCGCCCGGCGCTGGCTGAACGCTCATGGCTGGACCGAGCGCGACCAGCATGCTCTGGAGGCGGCGCTGCTCGGTTGACGCTGTGCCTGCGAACGCGCCCGAGGTCAGGTGCGGTCGTTACGCCCGGTGAGGATGGACAGGAACTTCGCACCGTACGAATCCGGTCGGTGGCCTTCAAAGAGGTAGCGGGTGTCGTCCTCGATCGACTTGGCGTGGGCCGCAGCGCGCCACATGCCGTATCCGATCACGGCGACCACCAACAGCACGCACACATACCAACCCACCGCGCCTCCTCACCCCGGACGTCCAGTGTGCACAGGTGAGGACCGCTGTGGCGGACCGAAGCCGAGCCGCCGCGCTGTTGTCCCCACCGACTGCGTAGCGGCGGAATAGAGGCCCAGACCTGCACCGTTGACTGCCCATGACCGACTCGACCTTGCAGGCACTGCTGGCCCACTCCCACGCCGGCGTGCTGGTCACGCTGCGGAGCAACGGTCGCCCGCAGCTGTCGAACGTCAACCACGTCTACGATCCGGGCGCTGGTCTGCTGCGCATCTCGGTCACCGCGGACCGGGCGAAAGCGAAGAATCTAGCCCGAGATCCGCGCGCCAGCTACCACGTCACCAGCCCGGACTTCTGGACCTGGGCGGTGGCTGACGGCACCGCGGAACTGACCCCGGTCGCCGCGGACGTCGATGATGCGACGGTGCAGGAGTTGGTGGAGGTGTACCGGACGATCAGTGGCAAGGAGCACCCCGACTGGGACGAGTACCGGACTGCGATGGTCAACGACCACCGGCTGGTCGTCCGGCTGCATGTGGAGCACGTTTACGGCCAGGGGTAACGCCGTGGCCGCTTGTGACGTCGCGCTGCGGTGCTGGTCGGCTCGATACTGAGTGTCGTGACTGGGCCTGCTGACGATGTGCTGCGCCGACTGGAGCAGGCGCAGGTTGCGTGGCTGTGCACTCTGCGCCGGGATGGCTCCCCGCATCTGACGCCGGTGTGGTTCTGGTTCTGCGATGGCATCTGGTGGGTGTCCAGCGCGGCGCACAACGTAAAGGTGGGCAACATCGCCGCTGACACCCGCGTTAGCCTGGCCCTTCCCGAGGGCAATTGCCCGGTCGTGGCTGAGGGCACCGCCGTGATCCACCGGCACAGCGTTCCGGTCGATGTGGTGGCTGCATTCGCCGACAAGTACCAGGGCTGGGACATAACCGATGAAGAGCGCGAGGGTCCGCGCGTGCTAATCGAGGTGTCGGTGTCGCGTTGGCTGCTCACCGGGACGGCTCGGTGACGATTACTCGCCGGCGAAGCTCACGACGTCAGACCGACGTCGTCGACGGTCACGTGTTGGACTCAATGGTTCGCCGTCGAAGTAGATAGGTTGCCCTACGACGTAGATTCGGCCGGTGGGCCGCAAAAGACGGCGAGGCGCCGGGGCAATCGTGGCAGTCCTCGCTGCGCTGCTGGCCGGGTGCGGGTCACGCACTGCAAGCAGCGGTCCCGCCGGAACGAGCACGGGGCCCGCCGACTCGAGCGTCGGCCCGGCCGGCTCGAGCATCGATCCGGTCGGCTCGCCGAGCGTCGAGGCGACGAGCCGGGCGCGGCAGCTGTTGACACGCTACGAGAACTCCCTCCACAGCACAGCGCCCGGCGCGGTGGGCATCACCTCGGAGCTGGTGAGCCAAGTGGGAAACTGGGAGCCCACGGTCGGTGGCAACAACAAGATCGCGCTTCTGACAGGTCACGTCCGGGAAGCAGCAGCGACGCCCATGGTCGCCCGCCACTCCGTCGTCCGGTGGGCAGATGGCCGCAAGCTTCTGGTGCAGACGATCAGTGCGCGGCAAGCCTTTACGACGCTGCAGCTCGACGGTCGGAAGCAGAGCTGTTACGGGTGCACTCCGGTTGCCCTGGGCGACGCGCGGCTCACCGGGATCGCTGTGCAGACCACCCGCGGCAACGCCACCGTGCCGGCCTGGAGCTTCGCAGTGCGCGGCAGCCGGGTACGGGTCACTGTCGTTGCGATCGACACAGCGGCCACCGTGCCGGCCCTACCGCAGGTCAGCGCTCCACCGGGCCCGTTCGTCGCGTTCGCGTCCGCCCATCCAACGGGGCCTCGGCAGCTGGCATTGACGTTCGTCGGCGCTTTTGGCAGCGGCAGCGTCGCGTGCGGCGCCGACTACGCAGCGACTGCGTTTGAGTCCCGACACGCCGTCGCGGTCCTGATCCGCGAGTTTCGGCACGACGGGCCTGCGGGTGAGGGATGCAGCGCGGTCGGCTACCGGAGGACGGCGACGGTCCAACTCACCGCTCCCTTGGCTGGTCGCGCTGTGCTCGATGTGGACAGTGGCCAGGCGGTTGCGCTGCACTAAGGCGGCACCGTTTGTTGTTCGCGCTGAGTCGCGCTGTGTCAGCTTCCGGTCGCCCGTTGGCCCCGCTCGGCACGTGGTGCGGTCATCATGGCATCGGCGCGAGGCCGCTTCGCACCTCGTCGACGTAGAGCGCGGGCACCTCGAGCATGGGAAAGTGTCCGCCGTGGGCGACCTCGTGGAACGAGCGCAGGTGGGTGAAGCGGCTCTCGACCCACGGGCGCGGGAACTTCTCGATGTCGGCGGGAAAGATCGACACCGCACTGGGCACGGTGACCGTGCCGGTGTTGTCGGGGGGAAAGTTCTCCCAGTAGAACCGCGCCGATGAGGCCGCCGTCGCCGACAGCCAGTAGAAGGTGGCGGTGTCGAGCATGCGGTCCGGGCTGATCGCGCTGGCGGGGTCGCCGTCGTGATCGCTCCACGCCCAGAACTTGTCCAGGAGCCAGGTCAGTTGCGCAACGGGGGAGTCGGTGAGGACGTAACCGATGGTTTGGGGGCGCGTGGACTGTTCCAGGGAGTAGCCACCACCCACTCGAAGGAACTCCCGCGTAGCGGCCACCCACTGCTGCTCCCGCTGCGTGAGGCTGCCGTAGGGGGCAGGCGCACCCGGATCATCCACATATGGCGTGAAGCTGTGCACCCCGGCCACCCGGTCAGGATGCCGGTGCCCCAGCGCGGCGGTAACCCGGCCACCCCAGTCTCCGCCGGCGGCGAGGAACCGCGGGTAACCCAGCCGGCCCATCAGCTCGACCCACGCATCCGCGGTCCGGTTCACATTCCAGCCCGTCGTCGAGGGCTTACCCCCGAAGCCGAAGCCGGGCAGCGAAGGAGCCACAACGTGGAACGCGGGCAGATCCTCGCGCGGCGGGTGGGCGAGGGCGTCCATCACCTCGAGCGGCTCGATCACCGAGCTCGGCCAGCCGTGGGTGAGGATGAGCGGTCGGGCGTCGGGCCGTGCGGAACGCACGTGCAGGAAGTGGATGTCCAGGCTGTCGATCTCGGTCAGAGCCTGGCCGTGGGTGTTCAGCTCACCCTCGACGCGGCGCCAGTCATACGTCCTACACCAGGCGTCGACGAGCTGCTCGACGTAGGACAGCGGTGGTCCCTGCGACCAGTCCAGCGGGCCACTCGTCGAGGCCACTGTCTCCTGTTCAGGCCAGCGCGTACGCGCAAGGCGATCCCGCAGGTCATCCAACGCCTCCTGCTCAACGTGCAGCTCGAAGGGACGCACGTCGTCGTTCACAGCTCTCCTTGTGGTGATAAGGCCGGGAAGCTTCTTCACTCGCGGCGAACGACAGGCTTCGTCGGTATTCCTACACCGCAGACCACTTCAGGTCGCGGACGTCGGGTTGCGCCTCGGGCCCCGTGGACGAGCCCGGGCCGACCGCTTCGCAGCGCCGTGGACCGTTTGTCTGCCCGACGTCCGGTGGCAGAACGCGTCGCACGTTGCACACTGTCAGCAAACTCCCAGCAAACCGTCAGCCGAGGCACACGCTGGTAGCCGAGACTTCCACTATGGACGAGAGGCGCAGGAGATGACCGCAGTGGCCACCGAGCGTGGTTCGACGTCCGGCCGGCCGGCTGAGGCGCGCCTACTGGTCGTCGAGGACGACCCCAACATTGTGGAGTTGCTGTCGGCGAGCTTGCGTTTCGCCGGCTTCGAGGTGGCTGCGGCTACCGACGGCCAGCAGGCGCTGCGCCTGGCCCGCGACTTCCGGCCCGACCTGATGGTGCTCGACGTGATGATGCCGGGCATCGACGGCTTCGAGGTCGTGCGGCGGTTGGCGTCGGAAGGACGTCGGTGTCCGGTGCTGTTTCTCACCGCGCGCGACGCCACGGCGGACAAGATCACCGGGTTGACGGTGGGCGGCGACGACTACGTCACCAAGCCGTTCAGTCTCGACGAGGTGATCGCCCGCATCCGTGCGGTACTACGCCGCAGTGCGGCACCGTCGGCGACGGTGCCGTCAGCGCGGCTGTCCTTTGCCGACATCGAGCTCGACGACGAGACGCACGAGGTGTTCAAATCCGGGGCAGCAGTGGCGCTGTCGCCGACGGAGTTCAACCTGCTGCGCTACTTCCTGGTCAACGCCGGAAGGGTGTTGAGCAAGGCCCAGATCCTCGATCACGTCTGGCACTATGACTTCGGCGGCGACTCCAACGTCGTCGAGTCCTACGTCTCCTACCTGCGACGCAAGATCGACACGACCGAGCCTCGGTTACTGCACACGCTGCGCGGCGTGGGCTACGTGTTGCGTGTCGCATCCTGACGCTGCCGATGCTGCTGACAGGGCGGATGCTGCCAACTGTGCGGACGTTGCGGACTGGGGCGCAGCGGGTGACCACAGCGACCAGGGCGTTGACGCGGTGGACTCGTCGCAGTGCCCGGCGCGCGCCGCTGCGGGTCAAACTGGTCGCCGCGCTGTTGCTGCTCGTCACCGCCGCGCTTGCCGGCTCTGGTGCGGTGGCCGCGGCGACGCTGAGTACCTATCTGGTGGGCAAGGTCGACGGCCAGCTCAGGTCCATCGAGGGCCCGATCGCCGCGCATCCGAACGGGGCCGCCAACGCCCGAACGGACGCCGCGGCCGCGGCCGGAGCAGGAGACGGCGACGGAGACAACAAAGGCAGAGCCGTGCCGCCCAGTGCCTACGTGGTCGAGTGGACCGACGCCCAGGGCGCGCCACAGTCCAGCCCGACCAGCACGTATCTTCGTCCGGGCCAGCGGCTGCCGGCCCTGCCGCGCTTCACCGCCGCCCAGTCCAAGGCGGCCGGCTCACACATCTTCAACACCTATGCCGTTGGCGGCGGCGACGAACAGTGGCGCGTGATCGCCGCGCCGGTGACGCTGACCGACGGTTCGCCGGGCACCGTGCTCGTCGCGCAGAGCCTGCACGACGTGCAGAACACCGTTCGACGGCTGGAACTGTCGTTTCTGCTGATCGGCGCCGCCGCGCTGCTCATCCTGGCCGGGATCGGCTATGTCGTCGTGCGGGTCAGCCTGCGACCGCTGCGGCAGGTGGAGCTCACCGCCGCCAAGATCGCCGACGGCGATCTCTCCCGCCGTGTTCCCGACGCCGATCCGCGTACCGAGGTCGGTCAACTCTCCAGTGCGCTCAACCGCATGCTCGCCGAGATCGAGGCGGCGTTCGCGGCCAGAGCGGCATCGGAGGAGGCGGCGCGCCGGTCGGAGGAGGCGATGCGCCGATCCGAGGCCGCGGCGCGCGGATCAGAGCAGCGGATGCGCCGGTTCGTGGCCGACGCCAGCCATGAGTTGCGCACTCCGCTGACGTCGATTCGCGGCTTCGCCGAGCTGTTCGGACAGGGCGCAGTCACCGAGGGCGAGGACCTGCGTCGATTGATGAGCCGCATCGAGGACGAAGCCAAGCGGATGGGGCTGCTCGTCGAGGATCTCCTGCTGCTGGCCCGATTGGATCAGGAACGGCCACTGTCGCAGACGCCGGTGGACCTGCTCGCCCTCGCCGGCGACGCCGTGCACGACGCCCAGGCACTTGCTCCCGACCGTCCGGTGCATCTGGAGGTGGGCTCCACCGACCCGCCGCCGGTCGTGATCGGCGACGAAGCACGTCTGCGCCAGGTGCTGACGAACCTGGTGGGCAACGCTCTGAAACACACTCCGGCGGGTACGCCGGTGAGCGTGCTGGTCAGTACCGGCATCGACGAGCGGTCCGCAGAACCGGCTGTGCTGCTCGCCGTCGTCGACGAGGGCCCCGGAATGAGCGAGGAGCAAGCCGCCCGCGTTTTCGAGCGGTTCTACCGCGCCGACTCCGCGCGCAGCCACAGCACCGGCAGCACCGGCCTCGGGCTGGCCATCGTCGCTGCCCTGGTGGCGGGCCACGGCGGAACCGTGGCCGTTCACACGTCTCCCGGCGCGGGAGCGCGCTTCCAGCTCGTGTTGCCACTGGCCGCCCTCCCCGCCGGCGCGGCGGCGAGCAGCGCATGAGCTTGCCGGCAGTGCCGACTGACAGGTTACGTCCAGGTTCACCGCAGGATCGCCTTAGTCTGGGCAGCGATATTGGGCCTATGACCTCGACGACGTCCCGGTTCGACACCGGCCAGCGCCCGATCGCGGCCCAGCTTCCCTCGCCGGCGCCGGTGCCGCGACCCGCTGGGGCCGGCGCGCATCCGAGCGCGGTGCTCACGACGATCGGGGCGGGCGCGCTCGCGACTGTCTGGCTCTGGTGGCACGACACCGCTTCGATCAACGGCCTGGGCGACTGGCTGACCAACGCCGGCCGGGTGACCGGTCTGCTCGCCGGCTATGGCGTCGTCGTCCTGGTCGCGCTGATGGCGCGGATACCGCCGCTGGAACGCGGGATCGGCGCGGACAAGCTGGCCCGCTGGCACGCCCACGGCGGTCGGTACACCGTCAGCCTCGTCGTGGCGCACGCGCTGCTGATCACCTGGGGCTACGCCGTCAGTGCCCACACCGGCCTGATACATCAGACCAGCGTTCTGCTGTTCAGCTATCCCGACGTGCTGATGGCCACTGTCGCCGGGCTGCTGCTGGTGGGCACCGGAGTGGTGTCCGCGCGCGCCGCCCGACGCCGGATGCGCTACGAGACCTGGTACTACCTGCACCTCTACACCTACCTCGCGGTGGCGTTGGCGTTCAGCCACCAGTTCTCCACCGGCGCCGATTTCGTCGGCAACCCTGCCGCTCGGGTCGCCTGGTCGGCGCTGTACATCCTCGTCGGCGTGGCGATTGCGTGGTACCGGTTCGTCGTTCCGGTGCGCCAGTCGCTGCGGCATCGGATGCAGGTGCAGGCCGTCTACGCCGAGGGCCCGGGTGTGGTGTCGATCGTGATCAGCGGGCGCGATCTGGACGAGCTCCAGGCGGAGTCCGGCCAGTTCTTCCGGTGGCGTTTCGCCACCCGTGAGCTGTGGTGGGCGTCCAATCCGTATTCACTGTCGGCGGCGCCGCGGGCGGATCTGCTGCGGATCACGGTCAAGGATCTGGGCGAGCACAGCGCCGCGCTGACCCGACTCCGCCCAGGTACCCGCGTCTTCGCCGAGGGGCCGTACGGCGCGATGACCGCCGCCCGTCGGCGGCGACGCAAGGTGCTGCTGATCGCTGGCGGAGTGGGCATCACGCCGCTGCGGGCCCTGTTCGAGACGCTGCCGGGTGCGGCGGGCGATCTGACTCTGCTCTACCGGGCCAGCGACCCGACCACAGTGGTCTTCGCCGACGAGCTCGCCGCGATCGCCCGCCACCGCGGCGCGCGGCTGAACCTCCTGCTCGGACGGCGCGCGCAGCTTGGGTACGACCCGCTGTCGACGAACGCGCTGGCCGCTGCCTTTCCGGATCTGCGCGATCACGACGTCTACGTATGTGGGCCTGCCGGCATGGCCGAGTCGACGGTCGCCGCGCTGCGTGCGGCGAAGGTGCCCCGCCGTCACATCCACCACGAGTCGTTCCAGTTCTGACCCGTCCCCTTCCCGACCAGTCCCTTTCCGACCTGTCCCCGACCTGTCCCTGCCCAGAGAAACGAGCACCGTCATGCGTCGCGTCATTCTCGCCGTCTTCGGCACCATCGCCGGGCTGGTCGGTCTGCTGTCGTTCAAAACCCATCCGCAATCAATCGCAGCTCCGCCGGCGGCCATAAGCACCACCGCACCCGGCACCTCGGCCACCACCACCGGTACGTCCAGCGGTACGTCCAGCGGTACCAAGGCCAGCACCGCCAACACTCGGTCCAAGGCGAAGACGTCGAGCACGGCGAAGGCCACTTCGACCAAGACGATCACGGGCAGCTCAGTCGACACCCGATACGGCCCGGTGCAGGTTCGGATTGTGGTGACGAACGGCAAATTGACCGGCGTCGCCGCCGTCGACTACCCCGCCAACAGCGGGCGGGATCAGCAGATCAATGCCGCGGCCATACCGGCACTGAATCAAGAAGTGCTGGCCGCGGGCAACGCCAAGGTCGACATGATCTCGGGCGCCACCTACACCAGCCAGGGCTACCTCGACTCGCTGCAGAGCGCCCTGGACAAGGCCGGTCTGTGATGGGTCGGTCTGTGATGGGCCGGTCTGTAATGGGTCGGTCTGTGATGGGCGGCCCTGTGACGGCGGTCGACGTCCAGCCCCGCTCCTTGCCCACCGCCGCGCCCACCGCCGCGCCCGCCGCCGCGGCCTCCCGGGCGCCTCGAACCGTGCACGTCGAGCAGTGCATGGGCACCGTATTCACCGTCGACATCCGCGATCCTGGCAACTGGACCGATGCGGTGCGCGACGTCGTCGGCTGGCTCCATTGCGTCGACGCCGTTTTCAGCAACTACCGGGCCGACAGCGACATCAGCCGGATCCGACGTGAGGAACTGACGGTGGCCCAGGCCGACCCCGATGTCGCTCAGGTGCTCGACCTGTGCGCACAGGTCCAGGCCACCACCGGCGGCGCGTTCAGCGCACTGCGATCTGGACGGGTGGATCCCACCGGCCTGGTCAAGGGCTGGGCCATCGAGCGCGCCAGCCAGCTGCTACGCGCGCGGGGCTCTGCGAACCACGCAGTCAACGGCGGCGGCGATATGCAATTGGCCGGTGGCGCGGCGCCCGGGCGCCCGTGGAGCGTTGGCATCGCAGATCCGCACCATCGCGCTCGGATGCTGCGCGTCGTCACCGGCCGCGACCTTGCCGTGGCGACGTCGGGTACCGCAGAACGCGGCCTGCACATTCGCGATCCGTTCACCGGCGCAGCTGCCGACAGGGTTGCCAGCGCGTCGGTCGTCGGACCGAGCCTCACGTTGGCCGACGCCTACGCGACGGCAGCGTTCGTGCTGGGCGAGCAGGCGTTGGCCTGGATCCGCGGCGTGGAGGGCTACGAGGCACTGCTGGTCGCCGCGGACGGAACTGTGCACGCCAGCGACCACTGGCCGCGTGACGTTGCCGCGACACCGGCGACGCGGGCGTAACAAGCCCACGTCGCCGCGCCGGATTTTGAGTACCGCAGGGTGCGCTGCTCCGGATGTCAGGAGGCGGGATACCGCTTGGGCAGCCGGTAGCCCAGTACTGCCAGCACATCGCGCAGGCGGTCGGGGTAGTCGGTGATGATGCCGTCGACACCAGTGGCGATCAACGTCTGCATGTCGCGCACGGCGTCGACGGTGTAGGGAACGACGAGCTCACGGTGGCGATGCGCCGAGGCCACGAAAGCCGCGTCCACCATCAGCTGGTTGGGCGAGATTACCGCTGCACGAACCGATCGCGCCGCGAACGGCACATCGCCGCGGTAGGGCGCGGCATCGACGTCGATACCGCCCAGCCACGGCGACGCTCCAGGTTTACCGACCTGCGCTGTGGAGGGATCGACCAGCGCTACCCGGCGCAGCTTGGGTGCCAGGCGTCGCGCGATCGCCAGCGTGCGCCAGTCGAAACTCTGCAGCAGGCTGCGGGCGATTCCGTTGCGGTGGGCGCGGATGACGGCCAGATCTTTGCGGACGAACTGTCCGGGCGAGACGGTTGTGGTCGGCGCGGTCGGGTCTATCTTGGTTTCGATGTTGAGTTGGACGTCGTTGGCGCCGCGCGCCTCTACCAGAGCAAACACCTGGTCCAGCGTCGGGATGCGGGTGCCGGGCACGGGCAGCTGGGAAGCGTAGAACGGGTCGGTCGCCGGGTCTGCGGGGCGGCGCGTGCCGCAGTCCAGCGTCTCCAGCTGCGCGAACGTCAGATCGTGGATGTACTTGCCCACGTAGGGGTACGCGGGATCACCGGCAGTCGCGGGCTGGGTGTCGGTGCAGACCAGCGGGTTGATGAAGGAGTCGTGGCTCACCACCACGACGCCGTCCTTACTGATTCCAGTGTCGAGTTCGAGCGTGCGTACGCCGATGTCGAGGGCCTTGGCAAACGCGGGCAGCGTGTCCTCCGGGCGCAGTCCGCGGGTGCCGCGGTGGCCTTCGAGGTCGAACCGGGTGGATACAGGCCGTGACGCGTCGGGCGCATGGAACGGCGCTTGGACACGCGCATGCCCGGGCGCATGGACGGTGGAGTGCGGGCTTGCCGACGCCGCCGCGACGGTGACGGCCGACGTCGCGATTGCAGTGCCGACTGCAATTCCTGCGAGCGTGCGTCGGCGCAGTGAGGGCATTACCGGACCAGTGCTCATGCGAACTCCTCGTCGTGTTCGGCCCGTTCCTGTGACGGACTTGTACCTGCCCGACGATGGCGGTGCGGGGTGACGCCGGATCATCGAGGCGGTGACCGTGCGACGTCCGGTGGATGGCGAGTTGGCGACGGCGCTCGCGTGCCGCTGCGTACCGCTGCGGCGCAGTGTCCGAAGGCGGAACACCGGATCGGGTCTGGTGGTTGGACAAGTGTGACGAACTGGCTGCGGTGGCGAACCGCTGTCGGTATGCGTCGAGCATCTACGGAAAACCGAGGAAAGGACATCGACATGACTGGCATGCAACGGGCAGTTCTGGCTGGCGGCTGCTTCTGGGGGATGCAAGATTTGATCCGCAAGCAGCCGGGTGTGATCTCCACTCGGGTCGGTTACACCGGTGGCGACGTCCCGAACGCGACCTATCGCAGGCACGGCTCGCACGCCGAGGCGATCGAGATCGTTTTCGATTCGGCGCAGACGAGTTACCGGAACCTGCTCGAATTCTTCTTCCAGGTCCACGATCCGTCGACAAGAAATCGCCAGGGCAACGACATCGGCGCGAGCTACCGGTCGGCGATCTACTACACCGACGACGAGCAGAGGCAGGTCGCGCGCGACACCATCGCCGACGTCGACGCCTCAGGTCTCTGGCCTGGGCCCGTCGTTACCGAGGTCGAGCCGGTCGGTCCGTTCTGGGAAGCCGAGCCCGAGCACCAGGACTACCTGCTCAACTACCCCAGCGGCTACACCTGCCACTACGTCCGGCCCGGCTGGAAACTGCCACACCGCGAGCAGGTCGTCAGTCGCTGACCTGCCCAACTTTTTGGCGCGAACGTTCGCCCAGCACAACGCATGCGTCAAAGTCGGTAGGTCGGGGTAGTTCGTACTTAAGAGTGCCAGCCCAGCGCGGGTCCCAGCCGGCTGGAGATATCGGTGAGAATCTGCACGTAGTCGTCATGTTGGAAGCTGAACGGCAGCGCGAACGCGACCTCGTCGATCTCCCGAAAGGACGGGGAGGCATACAGGCGCTGCGCAATTTCCTCCGATGGGCCGACGAGGTCGGGCGCGAACATCATCCGCGCGGGCCCCTGCGGCGCCGCCGTGCGGGCCAGCCGAGATTGCGCGTACTGCTGGTACTTGGACCGCTGATCCGACGATGCGGTGTCGGTAGGAATCACGACGAGACCCTGAGAGACGCGAGCCTGGGCGCCAGCGGGTGATGCGGCCCGGAACGCCCGGACGTGCGACAGCTGGATCTCAACAAAGTTCTCGGACTGCTCGGCTTTGACCACGCTGCTGGTGAGGAAGTTCATGCTGTTCTCGCCGGCCCACTGCGCCGAGCGCAGGCTGGCCCCGCCGTACCACATCCGGCTGGCGAGCCCGGGTGAGTGCGGCTCTACCCGATCCGAGTACACCTCGATGCCTTCGACGCCGCTGAACTGCGTCGCCGGCTCGCCGCGGATGAAGCGCATCAGCCGCTGCACGCGCTCGTAGCTGAAGTCCTCGACGTCGGCGGTGTCGGGGTAGAGGGCGAGCTTGACGTCGTTCCAGCGCATCGGCGGGCCGATGCTCACCCCGGGATTGAGACGGCCGCCGGACAGGATGTCGACGGTGGCCAAATCTTCGGCCAGCCGTAACGGGTTTTCCCAACCGACAGGGATGACCGCGGTGCCCAGTTCGATACCGGTGGTGCGCTGGGAGGCGGCAGCGAGGACCGCGACCGGAGACGAGATGCCGTACTGCAGGTGGCGATGCCGCAGCCAGGCACTGTCGAATCCCAGTTGCTCGCCCAGTTCGATGATGTCGAGCGTGGAAACGTGGCCGGGCAGCGGATCGGCGCCGTCGAACAGCCCGATCGTCAAGAAGCCGAGCTTGCGCAACGGCTGCGCCGGTTCAGGCACGCTTCACCTCTGTCGTATCAGGCGGGTGGTCGAGACAGGCGGGAAAATCAGCCGGACAGTGACGGGTGCACGCACGCAGGTCTTCCCAATTCAACCTGCCGGCGTTACTTTTTGCTGCAGTGCCGCCGCCGGTGAGTACGGGCTCGCCAAACGTAGCGGCTGAATGGGGGAGTCATGCGTAGTTTCGTGCGCGGCGCCGTGGTGTCCACGGTGGCTGGAGCGCTGGCCGTGGCGGTACCGGGTGGAGTCGCCGGTGCTGCGCCCGAGCATGCGCGGGCGGCCGCAGCGCCTACACCGGCGGTGGCGGTGTCCGGCTTGAACAATCCGCGCCAGCTGTCCCTGCCCTGGGAAGGGGCACTGCTCGTCGCCGAAGCCGGCACCGGCGGTACCCAGAAGATCGTCTCTCCGATGGGCCCGGCCTTCGTCGGCTCGACGGGATCGACAGCGCGGTGTTGGCGCCGCAGTTCGCGCGTAACGAGCGTCCACTACGGGTGGTGACGGGCCTCTACTCGTCCTCGGGCAACGACCCGGTACCGGGCTTTGCAGCCACCGGATCCGACGGCGTGTCCGCAACCGACGACGGCAAGATCTACATTGCCGAGACCGCCGGGCCGCCGGAGCTGCCGCTTCCCAGCGGGAAGCAGGCAGGCAAGCTGCTTGTCGCGCGACCGTTCGGCTCGGTCAAGCCGGTAGCGGACGTCACCGGTTACGAGGCGACGCACGACCCGGACGGCAAGGGCGTGGACTCCAACCCCTACGCGGTGCTCGCTCTGCGGGGTGGGCGCACGCTCGTCGCCGACGCTGCGGCCAACGACGTGCTGCTGGTGCGCGCCAACGGCAAACGTTCGGTCTTTCACGTGTTCGCCAACATCACTACTGGCGCCTGCGCAGGCCAGCACGATCCGTCACCGATGTTTCCGGGCTGTAATTACGTACCCACATCACTTGCCCAGGACAGCGCTGGTCACATCTACGTCGGCGGCTTGGGCAGCGAAGCACCGGGGGCAGGCACGGTGACCGAGCTCGACGCCACCGGCAAGCACGTGGTGCACACCTGGACCGGGTTCCACTCGGTCACCGGTGTGGCCGTCGGGGTCGACGGGTCGCTCTACGTCAGTGAACTGGACGCAACCGAAGCGCACGCACCGGACACCGGCGTGCCTGGCGTCGCCATCACCGGCGTCCTGACGAAGGTGAGCCGCGCGGGCGTGCGTACCTCGGTGGATGTGCCGTTTGCCGCGGGTGTGGTCACCGACAGCTTCGGCAATGTCTACGTCTCGGCGTGGTCGCTGTCGCCCGGCACCGGTGTGCCGCTGCCGGGCCTGAAGAGCATCGACACCTCGGGCCAGGTGTGGCGCCTGCGCTTCTGAACGCCTCGTCTGCCCTGCTCTGCTGAGCTGGCCTCGGGGCCTTGCCGCCCGAGCCCGGTGCGCGCCCGGCCGATCTGCCTAGGATCGGCCGGGTGGGCACGCGGGCGGGAATCGTCGTCACCGGAACTGAGGTACTGACCGGGCGGGTGAGCGACCGCAACGGTCCGTGGTTGGCAGAGCAGTTGCGGCTGGCCGGTGTCGACATCGCGCAGGTGATCGTCGTCGGCGACCGACCCGCGGATCTGCGCTCGGCACTGGAATTTCTCGCCGGCGCGGGCAACGACCTCGTCATTACGTCTGGCGGACTGGGACCGACCGCGGACGACCTCACCGCAGATGTAGTAGCGGCGGCACAGGGCCGTCCGATGGCGCTCGATGCGGAGCTGGAGGAACACATTGCGGCCATCGTCGCCCGGCTGAGTGCTGGACGCGGCTGGCAGCTCGACGCGGCTGCGACCGCGGCGGGCGTTCGCAAGCAGGCCACGGTGCCGGCCGGTGCGTCGGTGTTGGCGCCGACCGGAACCGCGCCCGGACTGGTGGTACCGGCTGTCGACGGATGCACCGGGCCGCCTGTGGTGGTGCTGCCCGGGCCGCCGCGGGAACTGCAGCAGATGTGGCCGGCGGCGCTGGCCGATCCGTGGGTGCAGGCGGCGCTGGCCGGGCGCGCGGAGGTTCGCCAGTCGACGCTGCGGCTGTGGGGGACGCCGGAATCCGAGCTGGCCGCGAACCTGCGCGAGATGGGACCGCGACTGGACGGGCTGGAGATCACAACCTGCCTGCGCGACGGTGAGCTGGAGATCGTCACGCGATACGGGCCGGCGCGCCAGTCCGCCTACGACGAGCTCGCGACGATGATCGGCGACACCTACGCCGAGACTGCGTTCTCGCTCGACGGGCGCACCGTCGATGAGAGCGTTGCTGCTGCCCTGACCGAGCGCGGGCTGACTATCGCGACCGCCGAATCGTGTACGGCTGGCCTGCTCGCGGGGCGGTTGACTGAGCGGGCTGGATCGTCGGCGTACGTGCTGGGCGGGCTGGTGGTGTACTCCAACGCCGCCAAGCACGCCCTGGCCGGCGTGCCGTGGGACCTGATCGAGCAGCACGGCGCGGTCAGTGCAGAGGTGGCCTCCGCGCTGGCCGACGGTGCCCGGAAGCGACTCGGTGCCGATGTCGGCGTCGGCGTCACGGGCATTGCCGGTCCGGGCGGAGGCTCGGCCGACAAGCCGGTCGGGCTGGTGTACCTGTGCGTCACCGGCGCGGGGGACAGCATCGACCGCCGAATCCTGGTGCCGGGCTCGCGCGCCGATGTCCGTCAGCGCACGACGACGGTGGCGCTGCATTTGCTGCGCGAACTGCTGTCTGCCTGAACGTCGAAGGCAAGCAGCCAGCCGATAACACGTCTTCACCGCGCCTGACCTCGATGGATCGGCACGTGTCGGCTCACTCGGCAACTGTTGTCCAAGGTGGTTGGTTGCCTCGGCGCTTCAGGTCTTCGGCTTGAACGGCCCAGGCGCAAACCCTTGGAGTTGCCACCGTGCGGTGAAGTCCCACAGCTTGTCGTCAGTGCCGGCTCAGAACGTCGGGTCGTCGCTGTCCGTCGGTCGATTCCCTCTCCGTTCTGTCTGCACGCGCGGCTCCAGCCGTGCTCGATATGCGCGGCGGCCGGCGGGGCTGGTCCATTCGGTGGTTCCGTCGTCGAGTAGTTGGTGGCTCCATAGTTTCTTCGTTTTCAGTTCGTGGTGTCGTCGGCAGAGTGCGGCGAGG
>CAXSBR010000025.1:8254-43031 GCA_964236495.1 uncultured Jatrophihabitantaceae bacterium | reverse complement strand
GCGACACGTCGTCCTCGCGCACGTCGACGTAGGGATAGGTGTCGCTGCGGCTGATGTCGTCCACCAGCAGGGCATCGCACTTGACCGTCGAGGCGCTGTGGTGAGCGCCCTTGTTGACCTGCACCAGCCCCCGGTACGACGTCCGACCGCCGCCGCGGGCGACGGACTTGCTGATGATCGTGGAGCTGGTGTGCGGCGCCAGGTGCAGCATCTTGGCCCCGGCGTCCTGATGCTGGCCCTCGCCGGCGAAGGCGATGGACAGCACCTCACCCTTGGCGTACTCGCCCGTCATCCACACGGCCGGGTACTTCATGGTGACCTTCGAACCGATGTTGCCATCGACCCATTCCATCGTGGCGCCGGCCTCGGCCTTGGCCCGCTTGGTGACCAGGTTGTAGACGTTGTTCGACCAGTTCTGGATGGTCGTGTACCGGCAGCGCCCGCCCTTCTTGACGACGATCTCCACGACGGCCGAGTGCAGCGAGTCCGACTTGTAGATGGGCGCGGTGCAGCCCTCGACGTAGTGGATGTAGGCGTCCTCGTCGACGATGATCAGCGTGCGCTCGAACTGGCCCATGTTTTCGGTGTTGATGCGGAAGTAGGCCTGCAGCGGAATGTCGACGTGGACGCCCTTGGGCACGTAGATGAACGAGCCGCCCGACCACACCGCGGAGTTCAACGCGGAGAATTTGTTGTCCCCGGACGGGATCACCGAGCCGAAGTACTCCCGAAACAGCTCTTCGTGCTCGCGCAGGCCGGTGTCGGTGTCGACGAAGATGACGCCCTGGGCCTCGAGGTCCTCGCGGATCTTGTGGTAGACGACCTCGGACTCGTACTGAGCGGCGACGCCGGAAACCAGGCGCTGCTTCTCCGCCTCGGGGATGCCGAGGCGGTCGTAGGTGTTCTTGATTTCTGCGGGCAGGTCCTCCCAAGTGGCGGCCTGCTTCTCCGTCGAACGCACGAAGTACTTGATGTTGTCGAAGTCGATACCCGACAGATCCGATCCCCAGCTGGGCATCGGCTTGCGGTCGAACAGCTCCAGCGCCTTGAGGCGCTTGTCCAGCATCCAGGCCGGCTCACTCTTCAGCCGTGAGATGTCGGCGACGACCTCGGGGCTGACCCCACGACGAGCCGAGGCGCCGGCGGCATCGGTGTCAGACCAGCCGAACGCGTAGCGGCCCAGCGCGTCGATCTGCTCGTCCTGGCTCAGGATCTGTTCGGGTGCGGTGGTCATGCCGGTACTCCTTCATCTATGTGGTGCTGCTCGAGTGGGTGCTGTTCTGAAAGCCGGGCGGAGCCGGAATCGGGTGGGGCCGATGCCAGTGCCTCCGGGATATGGGTGGTACACACTCCGTCGCCGTGGGCGATGGTGGCCAGGCGCTGCAGATGGGTTCCCAGCAGCTGCTCGAACGCCCGCGTCTCGGCCTGGCACAGCTCGGGGAACTGCGCAGCGACGTGGGCGACGGGACAGTGGTGCTGGCACATCTGCGTTCCCGACGCCGTCACCTCGAGGGTGGAGGCGTACCCGGCAGCGGTCAGAGATTGAGCCAGCTGGGCCGGTGTGGCCCGACCAGTCAGGTCCGCGGCGAGCAGGTGCGCACGCCGGTCGGCAAAAGCGGCTACGGCCTGCGCGCCGCCGGTTTCGAAGAGATAGCGCAGCGCCGTCGTTGCCAAGTCGTCGTAGGCATGCGGGAACTGGCCCCGCCCCTGATCGGTGAGTGCATACCGCCGAGCCGGCCGGCCCCGACCACGCTGCACGCTCGGACGTGGCTGAACCTCCACCAGCACACCGTCGGCCACCAGCAGGTCGAGGTGCCTGCGTACGGCGGCGGTAGAGAGCCCGAGCCGTTCGCCCAGGCTCGCTGCACTGAGTGGGCCCGACTCCAGGATCAGCCGGGCGACGCGGTCGCGGGTGCGCGCATCGGGGGTTGTGCTCGGAAATGTGTCCTGGGAGGCGTCGTGGGCGGCGTCCCGAGGGCCGTCCGGGCAGGAAGGTTCGGAGCGGTGCGCGGTCGACAGGCCGGCACCGGAGGGCGGTGCCTCGGTCGCCAGCTTGATTTCCACTACATCAGTATGACGTATTTCCCGACGCTGCGTGGAAGCGGCCCGCCGGACCTGGCCGACCACCACCAGCGGCGGTCCTGCCGGCAGTCCACCGGCAGCGCGGTAAGTTGCGGGCCGTGCTCTATCGCGCTCTGGAACTGACCGTCTCGCCGACTCTGCGCGCGGTGTTCCGCCCTGCGGTTAGCGGCGCCGGCCACGTTCCCGCCAGCGGTGGCGTCATCATCGCCGGCAACCACGTCTCGTTCGCCGACGAAATCTTCACTCCGCTGGCAGCCCGGCGGCAGGTGTTCTACCTCGCCAAGGCCGAGTACTTCACCACCCCGGGGTTAAAGGGACGGGCGACGTCGGCGATGTTCACCGGCATCGGGCAGGTGCCCGTCGAACGCGGGGACATGCGCGCGGCCGCGGCGTCGGTGGACGTCTGCGTGGACCTGCTGGAGGCCGGCAAGGCGTTCGGCATCTTCCCCGAGGGCACCCGCTCCCCCGACGGCCGGCTGTACAAGTTCCGCACCGGAGTCGCGCGAATCGCCCTGCGCACCGGCGTGCCCGTCGTTCCGGTCGGCTTGGTGGGCACCGATCATGTCCAACCGCCGGGTACGCGACAGTGGCGCCGTCGCCCGGTGGCCGTGCGCTTCGGCCGACCGCTGGACTTCTCGGGCCGGGCCGAGGACGAGCGCAAGGCAAAGGTGTTGCGCGAGGTCACCGAGACGGTCCGGGCAGCGGTTCAGGCGCTGTCGGAGCAGGAGTACGTCGACAGCTACGCCAGCGTGGTCAAGAGCATCGCGCTGTAGCGCATGCGGCGAAGTCCCCCGGACGAGCCGACCCAGCCCCTGCGTTCCTACACTTGCCCGGTGACTGAGCTCGCGCTCGAGGTGCGCAACCTCGTCAAGAGCTATGGCGAAAAACCCGCGGTCGACGGAGTGTCGTTGCGGCTCGAACGCGGCCGGCTTCTTGCCCTGTTGGGCCCCAACGGCGCGGGCAAGACCACCATCATCGAGATCTGCGAGGGCTACCGCAGCGCCGACGCAGGCTCGGTACAGGTGCTGGGGTGCGCCCCCGACGATCCGGCCGTGCGCCCGCGCATCGGGGTGATGCTGCAGCAGGGCGTGGGCGGCTACACCGGCGCCCGCGCGGTGGAGATGGTCGAGCTGTTCGCCAGCTATGCCACCAACCCCCTTGCTCCGGGCGAGCTGCTGGAGCTGGTAGGCCTGAGCGATGCGGCCCGCACACCGGTCAAGCGTCTGTCCGGGGGCCAGCAGCAGCGGCTGTCCTTGGCGCTGGCGCTGGTGGGCCGGCCCGAGCTCGTCTTCCTCGACGAGCCGACCGCGGGCATGGACCCGCAGGCCCGGCACGCCACCTGGAACATCATCGCCGAACTGACGTCGGCCGGTGTCGCCGTCGTTCTGACCACGCACTATCTCGAGGAAGCCGAACGGCTCGCCGACGAGGTGGTCCTGCTCGACGGCGGCATGGTGGTCGCTGCCGGCCCACCGGCGCAACTGATGGCCGACGCCGGCGCCGGCCTGCGGTTCACTGCCCCCGCCGGGCTCGACGTCGCGTCGATGGCGGCCGACCTTCCGCCCGGCACATCGGTGACCGAGACGCGGGCCGGCAGTTATGCCGTCAGCGGCGTGCCTGAGCCGATCTTGATCGCCGCTGTCACCGGCTGGTGTGCCCGCGCCGGCGTACTGATTACCGAGCTGTCCACCGGGTCGGGAACGCTCGAAGATCTGTTCCTGGATCTGACCGGCCGGCAGGTGCGGCGGTGAGCCGCCCTGTCGTCGAGGCCGCGGCTCCGGCGCAGGTGCGGCCGAGCCGGTTCACCCCGGCAGCGGGCGCCGCGCCACGCGGTCGGATGCTGCGCGCACAAACCGCGATGGAGCTGCGAATGCTGCTCCGCAACGGTGAGCAGGTCGGGCTGACTCTTGTCGCGCCGCTGCTGCTGCTGTTCTTCTTCAATCTTCCCTTGCTGTACTCGGTGGGTGCGCGTCGGATCGACTTCGTCGCCCCGGGCATCATCGCGCTGTCGGTGATGAGTGCGTCGTTCACCGGGCTGGCGATCGGGACCGGCTTCGAGCGCAAGTACGGCGTGCTCAAGCGACTGGGAACCACTGCACTGCCGCGCACGACGCTGGTTGCGGGCAAGATGCTGTCGGTCGTGGTGCTCGAAGTCGCCCAGATCGTGCTGATCAGCGTGGCGGCCTGGGCTCTGCGGTGGCATCCGCACGGCAATCCGGTCAGTGTGGCGTTGCTGGTGCTGCTGGGAACGGCGGCGCTGGGCGGGCTCGGTCTCCTGCTGGCGGGCACAGTGCGCGCCGAAGTGACGCTGGCCGCCGCGAACCTGGCCTGGCTGATCCTGCTGTTCTGTGGCGGCATCGCGGTTCCGCTGAGCAAGTTCCCGACCGGGCTGGCCGACGTCCTGCGCCTGCTTCCCTCGGCCGCGCTGTCCGACGGACTGCATCAGGTGCTGCAGCACGGCGCTGTGTTCCCGGTGCGACCGGTCGTCACGTTGGCGGTGTGGGCTGCGCTCGCTGTGCCCGCCGCGGCCAGGTGGTTCCGGTGGGAGTGAGCATGCCGGCGGGGACGCGGATGTCGGCAGGAAAGCGGATCCCCGCGGGCAGAAGAGTGCCGGCGGCGCTGCGCTGGTGCACGTCGTGGCGCGCACTGCGGGTGTTCAGCATCGCCGGCGTCGTCGCCAACGTCGTCATCGTGCTCACCGGCGGCGCCGTGCGGCTCACCGCCTCTGGGCTGGGCTGCCCGACCTGGCCCCGCTGCACAGAGGGTTCACTGGTGCGCACGTCGCAGACCGGCGGCCACGGCCTGATCGAGTTCACCAACCGCACGCTGACGTTCGCGTTGTTCATCGTCGCCGTCGCCACGGTGACGGCCGCGATCGGGCAGCGCCGGCACATTCGGCTCGCCAGCCTGGCGCTGGCCGGGATTCCGGCGCAGGCCGTGCTGGGCGGTATCTCGGTGCTCACCCATCTCAACCCCTGGGTGGTGGGAGCGCATCTGCTGCTGTCGATGGCCATCATTGCCGTCACCGTGGTGCTCGCTTCGCGAGTGCAGGGAGACCAGCGCGTCCGGGCAGACCAGCGCGTCGTTACTCAGCCGGCTCCGGCGACGTCCGCGCTGGCGACCTCTGCGCTGGCGACCTCTACTCCGGCGACCTCCACTCAGCGCAGCGATCCGCTTCGCCCCTCCGCCGCGCTGATGCTGGGCCGGCTACTGGTGGGCTTCACCGCGGTCGTACTGGCCGTCGGTACCGCAGTGACCGGTGCCGGGCCGCACGCCGGGGCTGCCGACACCGACGGGCGGGTGCACCGCAACGGCCTGGCGCCGGCGTCGGTGAGCCAGCTGCACGCCGACGTCGTGATGATCCTGATCGGCCTGACTATCGGAATGTGGCTGCTGCTGCGAGCTACCGGTGCGCCCCGGCGGGAGCAGCGCGCCGCCGCACTGCTGTTGGCGACGGAGTTGAGCCAGGGCCTGATCGGTTACGTGCAGTACTTCGCCCACGTGCCCGCGCAGCTCGTCGAACTGCACCTGTTCGGCGCCTGCCTGGTGTGGGTTGCCGTGCTGCATCTGTATCTGCAGCTGGCGCTCTCCCCGCGGGTGGCGCCGCGCTCACAGCAGTTGGGAGACCGTGTAGATCACCAGCCCGACGAGCGAGCCCACGATCGTGCCGTTGACGCGGATGAACTGCAGATCGCGTCCCACCTGGATCTCGAGTCGGCGGCTCGTTTCCGCGGCGTCCCAGCGCGCAACCGTGGTTGAGATCAGCGCCGCCAAGTCTTGGGAGTAGCGGCTCAGAACGTGCCGCAGGGCCGCCTGAATCCAGGATTCGACCTTGCCCTGCAGCTCTGCGTCGTCGCGCAGTGCCACCCCGACCTGAACCAGAACCGACGTCGCGGTGCGGCGCAGCTCGGAATCGGGGTCGTCCGCGGCGCTCAGGGCGGCGGACTTGAGCGTGAACCACAGCGAGCCCATCCAGCTGCGTACCGCCTCGTGTTCGAGGATCTGGTGCTTGGTCTCCTCGATGCGCTTGATCGTCGGGTCGTCGGTGCGCAGCGCGTGCGCGTACTGACGCAGTCGCTCGTCGAACTGCTGACGGAACTCGTGATCTTCCTCGCTGGCGATGTCGGCGAGGAAGGACTGCATGCCGGTGAACAGGCGGGTGAACACCCGATCGTCCACCCAGCTGGGCACCCACTCCGGGGACTCCTCCGAGACTCGGCGCCGCAGCATGTCGCTGTTGTCGTCTAGGAAGCGCATCAGCGCCTGCAGACCGCTGGTGAGCGCTGCCTGATGTTGACCTCCCTCCACGACGATGTCGATAACCCTCGCCAGTACCGGCGCGGCGGGGATCGCGGCGAGTCGCTGCTCGGCGAAGCCGGCCACCGCAGCGCGGATGTCTTCATCGCGCAACACCGCTGCGGCGCCGGCCAGTGCGAGTGCGGCTTCCTCAGTCAGCTGTGCCGCGTGCGCCGGCTCGGCCAGCCACGTTCCGGCGCGGTGCGGAATGCCCACGGCCGCGACGTGGCTGCCCACCACCTCTTCGGTGAGAAAGTTCTGCCGAACGAAGGCGCCCAGGCTCTCGCCGATCTGGTCCTTCTTGCGCGGAATGATGGCGGTGTGCGGAATCGGTAGACCCAGCGGATGGCGGAACAATGCAGTGACGGCGAACCAGTCGGCCAGGCCGCCGACCATCGCCGCCTCGCTCATGGCCTGCAGGTAGCCCCACCCACCGTCGCCGTGGCCGACGATTCGACTGATCAGGAACAGTGCCGCAGCAACCAGCAGCAGACCGCCGGCCACCAACTTCATCCGTCGCAACGCCGCCACTGCCGGCGCCGACTCCCCCAGTGCAGAAGCCAGCGAAGATACCGCCGCAGAGCTCGACGGACGGGCCGGTCCAGATTGGGAGCCGGTCTGCCGCGCCGCCCGGTGGGACGCCCGATGCGATGTCGGCCGCGCACCCAGCAGCTGAGTGGTCGGCGGCTGGGTGGTCGGCGGCTGAGTGGTCGGCGGCTCGGTCGCCGGCGGAACCGTCATCGGCCAACCGCTCGAGCCGCGATCGCCTGGGCGAAGTGGGCAGCAGCGCCGCGCGCGTAGGACAGGAACAGCGACGGCTCGGTCAACTCCAACTCGATCAGCACCGGGCCGTCCGCGCCGGGCAGCAAGTCGACTCGGGCGTAGAGCAGCGGCTCGTCGAGATCGAGGACGCTCATGGCTGCGTGCAACGCCGATTCGGCGACGGTCAGCTCCTGCTGCGAGGGTGTGCGCGCGCTGATCCGCTCGGCCATGAACAGTGCTCGCGGGCCGATCGCGTCGAGGGCGTTGACCGTGTCCGGTGCCAGCATCGGACCTTTGCGGATGCCGTGGCTATACGCGCCGTCGATGAACACCAGGCCGGTCTCGCCGGCATCGTCCACTCGGGCGAGGTAGGGCTGAATCATCGCGGTGAGGCCTTGAGCGTGGAGAAAGTCCAGCTGACGCTGGGCGCCTGCGACGTCGTCGGCGGCGAAGCGACCCGCACCGCGCGAACCTGCTCCGATCGCGGGCTTCACGACGAATTCGATGCCTTCGGGCCACACCGCGGACTGTCCGACCGCCGCCCACGAGGTGGGAACGACGGCCACCCCGAAGCGCGACAGCTCACGCAGGTAGGACTTGTCGCTGTTCCAGCGCAGCACCGCGGCCGGGTTGTGCAGCCGCGGCACCGCTTGTGTCCAGCGGACGAACTCGGCGTGCCGGTCGCTGTAGTCCCAAGTGGCGCGCACCACCGTTGCCGACGCCGCCGTCCAGTCGATGCTGGAGTCGGTCCAGACCGTCCAGTGCGCGTCCAGACCGGCCGCGCGGCAGGCACTCAGCAGCAGCTCGCCGTCTTCCTCGTCGCCGGCGGGAAGATCCGCGCACGTAGCGAGGTGAACCCGGCTGGTCATGTCAGCGATCGTATGGGCCAACGGTGCAGGCCTGGGCCGCCGGGAGAGCGGCCGGCCACTGCGCTACGAGGCGTGCCAGCGCTCAGCGCACGAACACGTCGACGGCGACCGCGACGAACAGCAGCGCCAGATACGTGTTCGACAGGTGGAACAGCCGCATGGGCTGCGGTGTGGCGTTGCGCACGGTAGCGCGAAGCAGCCGGTGGGCCTCAGCGATGAGAACTACGCCGGCAGCAACGGCGACGGCGCCGTACAGCCAACCGGTTGCCACCGGCCAGAGCACCAACGAGGCTGCCACCGTCGCCCAGGCGTAGACAACGATCTGGCGAGCAACCGCTACCGGCGTGGCGACGACGGGCAACATGGGCACGCCCGCGCGGCCGTAATCCTCGCGATAGCGGATTGCCAGCGCCCAGAAGTGTGGCGGCGTCCAGAGGAATACGACTGCGAACAGAATCACCGGCGCCCAGGCGAGGCGGTCGGTGACGGCGGTCCAGCCGATCAATACCGGCATGCACCCCGCCGCGCCGCCCCAGACGATGTTCTGGCTGGTGCGACGCTTGAGCAACATCGTGTAGACGACGACGTAGAAGGCGATCGCTGCCAACGTGAGCCCAGCTGCGAGCAGATTGGTGCTCAGCGCCATCACCAGCACCGCGACCACACCCAGGCCCAGTCCGAACAGCAGTGCCGACCGGGGCGAGATGTCAGCCCGCGCCAACGGGCGGTGCCCGGTACGGCGCATCAGCGCGTCGATGTCGCGATCGACGTAGCAGTTGAGCGCGTTCGCGCTGCCCGCGGCCAGCGTTCCGCCCACGAGCGTGGCCACGACCAGCCACCACCGGGGCAGGCCGTGTGCGGCCAGGATCATCGCCGGCAGCGTGGTGACCAGAAGCAGTTCGATGATGCGGGGTTTGGTGAGGGCGACGTAGGCGCGAACGCGAGACGCGGGTGCAGCCCGGCGAGCAGGTCGGCTGCCGTCAGCCTGCAGCCGGACGTCGTGCAGGCGGGTTGCACGCGATTGCAGCGATGTGGGTTGCCCAATTGCGGCGGCGAAGTTCCCAGGGCCCGATGCTGCATCGGAAGGCTTCGGCGGCCCTGTCGATGTCACCGGAGCCTGCGTCACCACGTCAGCGTATCGGCCCGCTTTCGGGCCACTGTCGGCGCACTGTCGGCGCACCGTCGGCGCGCGTCGGCGCCCGTCGGCGCCCGCCGACCACCGCAACGTCCCTCGCGGACGGACTGCGGTTCTGCCGCTTCAAGCTGGGCCGATGCCTCGGCGGGCGGGCACAGCACGCAGTGGGCGCGAAGGCCAGAACTCGGCAGGAAACGTCGTTCTCGCGGGCGCCGCAAGCAGGGATAGGGTATGAGACGAGCAGCATCCAATTTCGATCTTGGAGACACGTTGACCGATAGCGCGGGCGCCCCGGTAGTAGAGACTTATCCCTCCTGGTGGACCGACTTGGACAGCAAGGCCGTCGACACGGCGCGGCTGCTCGCCGCGGACGCGGTGCAGAAGGTGGGCAACGGCCATCCGGGAACGGCGATGGCGCTGGCGCCACTGTCCTACCTGCTTTTCCAGCGCGTCATGCGCCATGATCCGCTGGATCCCAACTGGGCCGGACGGGACCGATTCGTCCTCTCCAACGGCCATTCGTCACTCACCCTGTACAACCAGCTCTTCCTGTCCGGTTACGGCCTCGAGCTCGAAGATCTGAGGTCCCTGCGCACGTGGGGTTCGCGCACCCCCGGACATCCCGAGCACGGGCACACATTAGGCGTGGAAACCACCACCGGGCCGCTGGGCCAGGGAGTCGCCAACGGCGTGGGCATGGCGATGGCGGCGCGCCGGGAGCGAGGACTGCTCGATCCCGACGCCGAACCCGGCCAGTCACCGTTCGACCACCACATCTACGTCATCTGTGGCGACGGTTGCCTGGAAGAAGGAGTGTCGAGCGAGGCGTCGAGCCTGGCCGGCACCCAGCAGCTGGGCAATCTGACCCTGATGTGGGACGACAACCACATCTCCATCGAGGACAACACCCAGATCGCCTTCACCGAAGACGTCCTGGCCCGCTACGAGGCCTACGGCTGGCACACCCAGTTCGTCGACTCAGGTGAGGACATCACCGCGCTGGAAGCAGCGCTGGCGGCGGCCCGCGCGGAGACCGACCGGCCCTCCTTCATTGCGGTGCGCACGATCATCGGATGGCCGGCGCCGACGCTGCAGAACACCGGCAAGGCGCACGGCTCGGCGTTGGGCGTCGAGGAGATCCGTAAGACCAAGGAGATTCTCGGCTTCAATCCCGACGAGGACTTCGCCGTCGATCCCGAGGTGCTCGCCCACGCCCGCGAGGTGCTGGCGCGCGGCGAGGCGGCGAAGGCCGAATGGCAGGTCGGTTTCGATGCGTGGGCGGCCGACAACCCCAACCGCAAGGCGCTGTTCGACCGGCTGGTCACGCGCACGCTTGCCGAAGGCTGGGCCGACGCGATTCCGGTGTTCCCCGCGGAGAAGGACGGCAAGGCCAACGCAATCGCGACGCGCTCGGCATCGGGCAAGGTGCTCACCGCGCTGGCCGACATCCTGCCCGAACTGTGGGGTGGTTCGGCAGACCTCGCCGAGAGCAACAACACGACCATGGAGGGCGAACCCAGCTTCATTCCGGCCGACCACCAGACCAAGATGTGGCCGGGAGGTCCGTACGGGCGCACCCTGCACTTCGGTATCCGTGAGCACGCGATGGGCGCGATCATGAACGGCATCGCGCTGCACGGTGGCACCCGCGTCTACGGCGGCACGTTCCTGGTGTTCAGCGACTACATGCGTCCGCCGGTTCGGCTGGCCGCCCTGATGCAGCTGCCCGTCACCTATGTATGGACCCACGACAGCATCGGCCTGGGCGCCGACGGCCCGACCCACCAGCCGATCGAGCAGCTTGCCGCGTTGCGAGCTATTCCCGGCTTGGACGTGGTGCGCCCGGCCGACGCCAACGAGACCGCAACCTGCTGGAAGACGATTCTCGAGCACACCGACCGCCCCACAGCGTTGGCGCTGTCGCGGCAGAACCTGACCGTGCTGGACCCGGCCAAGACCGTCGACGCGGCGAAGGGCGCCTACGTGCTGGCTGAAGCGTCCAGCGGCGTGCCGCAGGCGATCCTCGTCGCTACCGGATCCGAGGTCGGGCTGGCTGTCATCGCGCGCGAGCGCCTCGAGGAAGAGGGCTGGCGCGTCCGCCTGGTCTCCATGCCTTCGATCGAGTGGTTCCGCCAGCAGGATCGCGCCTATCAGGACTCCGTGCTGCTGCCTGAGATCAAGGCGCGCGTGAGCGTCGAGGCCGGGGTGTCGCAGGGCTGGCGCGACGTCGTCGGCGACGGTGGTGAGATCATCGGCATCGACCACTTCGGTGCCAGCGCCGAGGCCAACATCCTGTTCGAGCAGTTCGGCTTCACCCCCGATCGCGTCGTCGCTGCCACCCACGCAGCGCTCGAGCGCGCGGGGCAGATCAAGGGTGAGAAGACCGGAAGCTGACTCCCGGGGGTACACACGCCCCGACACACCGACGTCCAGCCCGTTCAGAACCCACCGTCCGGGCCGGCGAAACAAGGAGGACCACCATGGCAGACGCATTGGCCGATCTCTCGGCCGCAGGCGTATCGATCTGGCTCGACGACATCAGCCGCGAGCGGTTGCGCACCGGCAACCTCGCCGAACTGGTGAAAACCAAGCATGTCGTCGGCGTCACCAGCAATCCGACCATTTTCCAGAAGGCGATGGAAAAGGGCGACGCCTACGACGTACAGCTCAAGGATCTGGCCGTACGCGGGGTGTCGCTGGAGGAGTCGGTGCGCCTGCTCACCAGCTTCGACATCCGCTGGGCCTGCGACGTGCTGCGTCCGGTGTTCGACAGCACCGGCGGGCAGGACGGCCGGGTTTCGATTGAGGTGGACCCGCGGATCGCCCATGACACGGACAAGACGAGTGCCGAGGCCGCCGCGCTGTGGTGGCTGGTCGACCGGCCCAATGTGATGATCAAAATCCCGGCGTCCAAGGAAGGCCTGTCCTCGATCACCGGAGCGACCGCGCAGGGCACCTGTGTCAACGTCACGCTGATCTTCTCCCTGCAGCGTTACGACGACGTGATGGATGCCTACCTCACGGGTCTGGAGCAGGCCAAGGATGCCGGCATCGACCTGAGCACCATCCGTTCGGTCGCATCGTTCTTCGTCTCGCGCGTTGACACCGAGATCGACGCCCGGCTGGACAAGATCGGTACCGAAGAGGCGCAGGCGCTCAAGGGCAAGGCCGGCATCGCGAATGCACAGCTTGCCTATCAGCACTATGAGAACCTGATTGCGACCGACCGCTGGAAGGCGCTGGCCGCCGCAGGCGCCAACGTGCAGCGCCCGCTGTGGGCGTCTACCGGCGTCAAGGATCCGTCCTACGACGACACGATGTACGTCGTCGAACTGGCCGCGAAGAATGTCGTCAACACGATGCCCGAGGCGACGCTGAACGCGGTGGCCGACCACGGCGCTATCCGGGGCGATCAGATCACCGGCAATTACGAGGCAGCGCAAAAGTTGCTCGACGACCTCAAAGCCGTCGGCGTCGATTACGACGAGGTCGTCGAGCTGCTCGAGGTAGAAGGCGTGCAGAAGTTCGAGGACGCCTGGGCCCAGCTGCTGGAAGGCGTTCAGGGCCAGCTGGACAAGTTCGCCGCCGCCTGACCGTACTCGAGCACACCCTGTCCCAGCACGCTCTCGATCTTTACCTCTCGATCTTTAGTAGGGAGACCGACGTTGACCGAATCCGTGGACACGCAGCCGGCGCCGGGCCAGCCAGCGGCAGACAAGACGCACGCGGCAGGAGCCGAGATGCACGACGAGTACGGCCAGCCGCAAGCGCAGAATTCCGCAGCCGAGTCCTCGGCGCAGGCCAACTCGGTCTCCCAGAGCGGCGACGCGGGCGATCCGACGGCGACGGGTGAGGCGAGCACAGAGCACCCGTCGTCGCCGTATCCGGCACCGGCGTCGACAGACACCGGACTGGAGGGTGAGCCGGTTTCCGAGGCGCCGGCCATCGCCAACCCGTTACGCGACCCGGCCGACCGGCGGTTGCCGCGGGTACCGGCGCCGTGCGCGCTCGTCGTGTTCGGTGTCACCGGCGACCTGGCCCGCAAGAAGCTCGTTCCGGCGATCTACGACCTTGCCAACCGTGGGCTGCTTCCGACCGACTTCGTTCTGCTCGGCTTCGCCCGCCGGGACTGGTCCGACGGAGACTTCGAAGACCTGGCCAAGAAGGCGGCGAAGGACCACGCCCGCACGCCGTGGAACGAAGAAGTGTGGAACCGGCTCTCAGGCAACATCAAGTTCGTGCCCGGATCGTTCGACGACGACGCCGCCTTCGACGAGTTGTCACGCAGTCTCGACGATCTGCGGGCCAGTCACGGCATCCACGGCAATGCGGCGTTCTACCTCTCCATTCCGCCCAGCATGTTCCCGACCGTGTTGAACCAGATGCGTCGCACCGGCATGGCCGACAACGAGGCCTCGGGCGGGTGGCGTCGCGTCGTGGTGGAGAAGCCGTTCGGTCACGACCTGCAAAGCGCGATCGAACTCAACGCCCTCGTGGACTCGGTGTTCACCGCCGATGATGTGTTCCGCATCGATCACTACCTGGGCAAGGAGACCGTCCAGAACATCATGGCGTTGCGGTTCGCCAACCAGATGTTCGAACCGATCTGGAACTCCCACTACGTCGATTCGATCCAGATCACCATGGCCGAGGACGTCGGCATCGGTGGCCGGGCCGCCTTCTACGACGAGACCGGCGCCGCGCGCGACGTGCTGCAGAACCACCTGCTGCAGTTGCTCGCGCTCACCGCGATGGAGGAGCCGGTCGAGTTCTCGGCCGAGTCGATACGCACCGAGAAGATCAAGGTTCTGCGGGCCATCACGCTGCCTGCGGACCTGGAACACAGCGCCATCCGCGGCCAGTACGACCAGGGCTGGCTGGCCGGCTCGCGCGTCGCGGGCTATCGCGGCGAAGAGGGCGTTCCGTCGGACTCCAACACCGAGACCTACGCCGCGGTCAAGCTCAACGTTGAGACACGACGCTGGGCGGGCGTTCCGTTCTACATGCGCACCGGCAAGCGCCTGCCGCGGCGCGTCACCGAGATCGCGGTGTTGTTCAAGCAGGCACCGCATCTGCCCTTCAACAAGACCGACACCGAGGAGCTGGGCCACAACCAGCTCGTCATCCGCGTCCAGCCCGACGAAGGTATGACGCTGAAATTCGGGTCGAAGGTTCCGGGCAGCTCGATGGAGGTCCGCGACGTGTCGATGGACTTCCTGTACGGCACGGCGTTCACCGAGTCCTCCCCGGAGGCCTACGAACGACTGATCCTCGATGTGCTGCTGGGTGATGCGACGTTGTTCCCGCGCAACCTGGAAGTCGAGGCGTCCTGGGCAGTGATCGATCCGCTGGAGGCCTTCTGGCAGGACCATCCGCCCGCGCTCTACCGTGCCGGTGAGTGGGGTCCGCGGGTGGCAGACGAGATGCTGGCTATTGACGGCCGGCAGTGGCGGCGTCCGTGATCGCGGCTGTGATGGCATCCGCGCCGGTTGACTTGCGCTCGAGAGGGAGAATCCGATGACGACCCTGTGGGACACCACCGGTACGGCCGTGGTTGCCGCACTCGCCGCAGAACGTCGGGGCGGAGGCGCAGTCACCAGCGGCCTGGCGTTGACGCTCGTGGTGATCGTCGACGAGAAGGACGTCGCCGAGGCCGAAGCGGCCGCGACGATCGCGGCGAGCATGCACCCCATGCGGATGCTGCTGGTCATCCGCCGCCAGATCGAGGCACCGGTTCCCCGGCTGGATGCCGAAGTGCTCATCGGCGGTCGGCTCGGTCCTGGTGAGGCCATCGAGATGCGGATGTACGGTCGGCTCGCGCTGCACGCCGAGTCGGTCACCCTGCCACTGCTGGCACCGGACGCACCGGTGGTCACCTGGTGGTTCAGCTCGCCGCCGGAGCAGATCGCCTTCGATCCGCTGGGCGTCTTTGCCGACCGACGGGTCACCGACGTTGCCCGTTCAGCCGACCCGATCGCAGAGCTGTTCCGCCGGGCCACCGATTACGCCCCGGGTGACACCGACCTGTCCTGGACGCGGATCACGCCCTGGCGCGCGGTATTGGCCTCGGCCTTCGACACCGCCAGCAGCAGTGCGCAGGCAGCGACCGTGCTGGGCGACGAGCGCGACCCGTCGGTGTTGCTGCTCGCGGGCTGGCTGCAAGCCTGTCTGGGGGTGGAGGTGCCCGTCGAGCACCGGCACGGCGGCGGTATCAGCTCGGTGGCGGTCACGTTCTCTGACGGCACCCACTTCGAGGCTGTGCGCGACGCCAGCCGGCTTGTGCTTCGTCGCGACAATCAGGCCGACACCGTCAACCCGTTCCCCGAGCGCACCCTTGGTGAGCTGCTGGCAGAGGAGCTACGCCGCCTGGACGCCGACCAGCCCTACGCCAGCGCGATCAGCGCGGTGGCCAAGGTCAGCGGCCTCAGCGATCGGCCCAGCAAGCGCGAGCACATCTGGAACGATCCGGCGCTGGCGCCCGTCGGCGCGAGCTGATCTGGTGAAGCCGAGCACCCGATGAGCGCGACGCCCGAGATCGTGGTCGAGGCCACCGCCGAATCGTTGGCCACCGACGTCGCAGCGCGGGTGGTGACCAAACTGCTGTCGGCCCAGCGGGAACGCGGCCAGGCCAGCCTGGCGCTGACCGGCGGTGGCATCCTCGAGCAGGTGTTCACCGCTCTGGCCGTCTCGTCCAGCCGCGACTCCGTCGACTGGTCGAAGGTGGACGTGTTCTGGGGCGACGAGCGATTTGTGCCGGCCGATTCCGATGAGCGCAACGACCGCCCGGCGCGCCGGTTGCTGCTCGACGCAGTGGCCCTCGACCCCGCGCGGGTTCATCCGATGCCGGCGTCGGACGGCGTCGACGGCGCGGACGTGGACGCTGCGGCGCGCAGGTACGCCGAGGTGTTGCAGGCTGCGGTGGACATGCGCCACACCAACGCCGACGACGTGCCGGCCTTCGATGCGGTGCTGTGCGGCATCGGCCCGGACGGACACTGCTGCTCGTTGTTCCCCGAGAGTCCGGGCGTCTACGAAGAGGATGCCGCCGTCATCGGCGTGCGGAACTCCCCCAAGCCGCCGCCCACCCGGCTGTCGCTCACGTTTCGAGCGTTGGAAGCGGCTGACGAGGTGTGGGTGGTCGCGGCCGGCGAGGCGAAGGCAGCCGCGGTGACGATGGCGCTCGGCGGTGCGGGCCGAGTTCAGGTGCCCTCGGTGGGAGCACGCGGTCGCTGGCGCACACTGTGGCTGCTCGACCGGGCGGCGGCGAGCCAACTGCCCACGGAGCTGTACACACCCCCGGTCGCCTAGCGAAGCGGCTGCTGGCCCATTGTGTCGGTGTGGGTAACGTCAGCCGCTCGCGGCGTCACGTGTATGCAGTCAGCCGGTCTTGTACAGCAGACCGAGGCCGAAGATGCATACCGACCACACCACGCCGGACAGGATGGTGAGCCGGTCGAGGTTGCGTTCCACCACCGACGAGCCGGACAGGCTCGAGTAGAACGAGCCGCCGAACATCGACGACAGGCCGCCGCCCTTGCCGCGGTGCAGCAGCACCAGCACGATCAGAACGAGGCTGGCCACGATCAGCAAGCACGACAGGGCGATAATCATCGAGGTTCAGGCGGCCTTCGGCGTCGGGGTAGGTCGGATGGCATCGCAACGGTCCGGCGCTGCCGGACCGTTGCGATGCAAGGATAGGGCACAACACCGGAGGATCGCAGCGACGCCGGGGCCAGGGCCGTAGGACGTCGCACGCACAGCCGGTGAATCGTAGCGACCCAGTAGTCAGCTGCGGCTGCGTTTCGTTGGCGAGCGGCGTGTCGATCGCACTTTTGTGCGGACGGGCAACCTTTTCCGGGTCGTGAGGCGACTCAGCTAGTGACGGTCTTCCGACCGGCCAAGCCGCAACGATTCGGTGTGTTGCCGAGTCGCATTTCCTCCCGGGAGTTCCCATGTCACCTCGGACCGAGTTGCTGGGAGTATCGGCCGTTGCGGCTCTATGCGCAGCGGCTCCGCTGTCGGCCTGCACATCGTCGGCCACCGCGAAGCCACCTGTGACCGCGCCGGCACAATACGCGTCGAGCGCTCCGTCCGAAGGTGCGCCATCCGCAGCGACGGTGATTATCACTCCTCCGGCGGGCAGAACCACGTCTCGCTTGCCCATCCACCAGTCGGCAGCGCCGGTCATGGCCGCTGAATTCACGCGATCAGGAACGCGCTCGGACAGCCCAACATCAAGCCGACCGACATTTAGCCCGCCGGTATCGAGGCAGCCGACTAAGCCTCAAATCCTGCGCCCGTCGCGCAGTGCAGTGCCTCGCGCGACCAGTTCCACTCAGCGCTCAACCGCGAACGCGAACACCGGCACGCTGTGCACAAGCCATCATCTGCGGCTGGCTTTCGTCACTGCGGAAGGGGCCGCCGGAACGGGTTACTGGACGTACAGCCTCACCAATACCGGCTCCAGGACGTGCACGACCAAGGGGTATCCCGGCGTTTCCTACCTCGACGCTGCCGGTCACGTAGTGCAGCACCCGGCCCTCCGAAACGGTGGCGCGGGCCGGCTGATCTCTCTTGCTACCGGGCATGCCGGGTACTTCGTGGTCTCGTCGACCAGCATCGTGCCCAACCCCGACTGCGCGCACGCCTTTCACGGCTCGCGCCTGCGCGTCTACCCGCCCAACAACACCGTCGCGCTGTATCTCCACCAAACGCGGGACTTCTGCGACCTGCGCGTGGGAACGGTGGGCTCGACACGCCCCTGAGCGATTACCGCGGCGCTCAATCGGCCGACTGGTCCTTCGCTGCCGCGCCGGCTACCCGCCGGTCGCAGCGGCGGCGCAGATGGCTGCGAACTGCTCGGCGACCAGACTGGCTCCGCCCACCAGAGCGCCATCGACGTCGGGCTGGCTGAGCAGCTCGGCGGCGTTGTCGCCCTTGACGCTGCCGCCGTAGAGCACCCGCACACCGGCGCCCACCTGCTCGCCGAACTGCGCCGTCATTTCAGCCCGTAACGCCGCACAGACCTCCTGGGCGTCGGCCGGAGTGGCGACCTCGCCGGTTCCGATGGCCCAGATCGGCTCGTAGGCGAGCACGATCGCAGTCGCCTGCTCGGCGGTGATACCGACCAGGGCTGCGCTTAACTGCCCGACGCAGTGGCTGACCTGCGCGCCGGCTTGTCGTACGTCAAGGTGCTCTCCGACGCAGACGATCGGGATGAGACCGTGCCGAATCGCTGCGCCGGCCTTTGCGTTGACGACCTCGTCGTCATCGCCGTGATGGGAGCGCCGCTCGGAGTGTCCGACGGTGACGTACGAACAGCCCAGCTTGGCCAGCATGCCGCCGCTGATGTCGCCGGTGTAGGCGCCGCTGTCGAACGGCGACAGGTCCTGTGCGCCGTAACCCAGGGCCAGCTTGTCTCCGTCGATGAGTGACTGCACGCCGCGCAGATCGACGAACGGCGGCAGCACCACGACTTGCGCGGCACGCAATTGTTCGGCGTCGAGACTGAACGCCAGCTTCTGCACCAGCGCGATCGCCTCGAGGTGGTTGAGGTTCATTTTCCAGTTGCCGACGACCAACGGTCGGCGGGCCGCCGTCACGACGCGGCCGGTCCCGCTACTGCAAGATCTGGTCCCGCCGAGTCGAGAATGGTGACGCCGGGCAGTTCTTTGCCCTCGAGGAACTCCAGGGACGCCCCGCCGCCGGTGGAGATGTGGCCGAACGCTGCCTCGTCCAGACCGAGTGCTCGTACTGCGGCGGCGGAGTCGCCGCCGCCGACCACCGACAAGCCGGCAACGGCGCTGACGGCCTCGGCAACACCGCGGGTGCCGGCGGCGAAGGGGGCCAGCTCGAACACACCCATCGGGCCGTTCCAGAACACCGTCGCGGCGGTGGCGAGCACGTCGGCGAACGCCGCGACGCTTTCCGGCCCGAGGTCCAGTCCCAGCCAGCCGTCGGGGATGGCGGCAGCCGACACGGTCTGCACGGCGGCCTCGGCGCTGAACGCGTCGGCGACAACGATGTCACTGGGTAACACGATCTTGTCGCCGTGCTGGCTCAGCAAAGCCCGGCAGTAAGCGATCTGATCTGTCTCCAGCAGTGACTTGCCGACCGGCAGGCCCTGCGCGGCGAGGAAGGTGAAGCACATTCCGCCACCGACGAGCAACCGGTCGACAGTGGGCAGCAGCGCGTCGATGACGGCCAGCTTGTCGCTGACCTTGCTGCCGCCCAGCACCACCACGTAGGGGCGCTGCGGGGCCTCGGTGAGGCGTCGTAGAACGTCGAGCTCAGCGCGGACCAGATTCCCGGCATATGCCGGCAGCTTCGTCGCGACGTCGTAGACGCTGGCATGCTTGCGGTGCACCGCGCCGAAGGCGTCGTCCACATAGGCGCCGGGGAGGTCGTCGGGGGCGTCGCCGGTCAGGACGGCCAGCCGGTCTGCGAACTCGCCGCGCACGGCGTCGTCCTTGCTGGTCTCGCCGGCGTTGAATCGGACGTTCTCCAGTAGCAGCAGCTCGCCGTCGCGCAGCTCCTGCGCCATCTCCTGCGCGCTCACACCCACGGCGTCCAGCGCGAACAACACCGGCTCGTCCAGGAGCGCGGAGAGCCGGTCGGCCACCGGGCGCAGCGAATACTTCTCCTCAGGCGTGCCCTTCGGCCGGCCCAGGTGCGCTGCCACGATCACCCGGGCTCGTGCCGCCAGCAACGTCTGCAGCACGGGCAGGGACGCTCTGATCCGGCCGTCGTCGGTGATCGCGCCCGTAGCGTCCAGCGGCACGTTCAGGTCCGATCGGACAAGAACGCGCCGTCCGGCGACTCCCTCGGCGATCAGGTCGTCGAGGGTTTGCATTACAGGGACTGACCGACGAGCACGGCCAGGTCGGCCAGACGGTTGGAGTATCCCCACTCGTTGTCATACCAGCCGACCACCTTCACCTGGTTGCCGATCACCTTGGTCAGTTCGGCGTCGAAGATGCATGACGACGGATCGGTGACGATGTCGGAGCTGACGATCAGGTCTTCGGTGTAGGTCAGGTAGCCCTTCATGGGGCCCGCGGCGGCGGCCTTGTAGGCAGCCTTGACCTCGTCGACGGTGGTCTCGCGGCCCACGGTGACGGTGAGGTCGGTGGCGCTGCCAGTGGGAATCGGCACCCGCAGTGCGTAGCCGTCCAGCTTGCCCTTGAGCTCGGGCAGGACCAGCCCGATCGCTTTTGCCGCACCGGTGGACGTCGGCACGATGTTGAGTGCGGCTGCGCGGGCGCGGCGCAGGTCCTTGTGCGGGCCGTCCTGCAGGTTCTGGTCCTGGGTGTAGGCGTGGATCGTGGTCATCAAGCCGCGCTCGATGCCGAAGGAATCGTTGAGCACCTTGGCCAGCGGGCCGAGGCAGTTCGTGGTGCACGAGGCGTTGGAGATGATGGTGTGCTGGGCCGGGTCGTAGTCGCCGTCGTTGACGCCCAGGACGATGGTGACGTCCTCGTTGCTGGCGGGCGCGGAGATGATGACCTTCTTGGCGCCGCCGTCGACGTGCACGCGGGCCTTGTTGGCGTCGGTGAAGATGCCGGTGGACTCGATGACGACGTCGGCGCCGATCTCGCCCCACGGCAGCTGGGCCGGATCGCGGTGGGCGTAGGCCTTGAACGACTTGCCGTCGACGGCGATCTCGTCCTCGGTGTAGGTGACCTCGCCGGGCAGTCGGCCCAGGATGGAGTCGTACTTGAGCAGGTGGGCGAGGGTCAAGTTGTCGGTGAGATCGTTGACGCCGACGATCTCGATGTCGGCGCCCGATGCCTGCACGGCGCGAAAGAAGTTGCGGCCGATCCGGCCGAAGCCGTTGATGCCTACGCGAACGGTCACTACGGGTAGCTCCTCGGGTTATCGCTGCCGCGGTACGGCACGGTAATTGCAATGGAAACGCCGCACCGGCGGGGATCGATGTGCGGCGGCAGTCGGTTGGCGCACGCGCCGGCCGAACTCGTAGCAGAGTGTATCGCCGGGTGCTCGAACATTTTGCCTACCGCCGCGGGGTGCCGCTGCTGGGCAGCAGGCCCTCCGAACGCCAGCGCCGGGTTAATCCTCCGGCTCGAGCATGTCTGCGGTGACAGCCGACTCTGTGCCCGGAATGCCAAGATCGGCCGCGCGCTTGTCCGCCATCGCCAGCAGTCGCCGGATGCGGCCGGCGACGGCGTCCTTGGTCATCGGAGGATCCGAGAGCGCGCCCAGCTCCTCCAAGGACGCCTGTTTGTGCTCGACGCGCAGCTGTCCGGCCTGCAGCAGGTGCTCGGGAATGGTGTCGGCCAAAATGTCCATCGCCCGCTCGACGCGCGCCCCGGCCGCCACGGCCGCACGAGCGGACCGGCGCAGGTTGGCGTCGTCAAAGTTGGCGAGCCGGTTGGCCGTGGCACGTACCTCGCGGCGCATTCGGCGCTCTTCCCAGGCCAGCACGCTGTCGTGCGCGCCCAACCGGGTCAGCAGAATCGCGATGGCCTCGCCGTCGCGCAGCACCACACGGTCCGCGCCGCGCACGTCGCGTGCCTTGGCGTTGATGCCCAGGCGACGCCCTGATCCGACCAGTGCGAGTGCCGCTTCCCCCGACGGGCAAGAGATCTCCAGCGAGCCGGCCCGTCCAGGTTCGGTGAGCGACCCGTGAGCCAGGAAGGCGCCTCGCCAGGCCGCCTCGGCATCGGCGATGCCACCGGCGACAACCTGCGCGGGCAGTCCGCGTACCGGACGACCGCGCAGGTCGACCAGCCCCGACTGACGGGCCAGTCCCTCACCGTCCTTGGTGACCCGCACGAGATACCGGCTGGTCTTACGCAGGCCGCCGGCGGCGACGACTTGGACGTGCGAGCTGTGCCCGAACACCTCGGCGATCTCCTTGCGCAGCCGGCGCGCCACCGAGCCGGTGTCCAGCTCGGCTTCGATCACGATGTGACCGCCGATCAGGTGCAGGGCACCGGCAAAGCGCAGCATTGTCGCGACTTCGGCGCGGCGTGCGGTCAGCCGGGTGATCTGCACCCGACTCAACTCGTCCTTGACCGCGGCCGTCATCGCCATGTGCATGCTCCTTGCTCGCTGCTGGTGCGCTCGTGCGGTGGGGGGCGGGGCGGTGCAGGCGCCGGGGGGTTGGGCTGGGTGGTGCAGGCGCCGGACGGGTCGAGCTGAGTCGTGCAGCCGGTCTCGGTCGCAGAGTAGTGCGTCGGCAAATCCGCCTCGCGCCGGTGCGCAGGGTGGTCACGGCGTTAACGCTGTCCGCGCTCACGGCGGCTCCTTCGGCCGTGCGGTCAGCGCTGCCGGCATCGGTCGTCAACGAGAACACCCCGCCTCGCGCAACGCGGCTGCCAGGGCGTCCGGGTCGTGGCGGTCGTCGGCATGGGCTGCGCGCAGCGACCGGGTGACGAGCTGGGCACCGAGCTCCGCCGCGGTCTTGCCCAGTCCGACCAAATCGCCGGTGTCGTCATCGGCGATCACGGCGCCGATCGACAGCGTGGGGTTGTACTGGCGCAGCACCGCGATGTGGTCGGCTGCGGAGAAGCCGTCGGTCTCGCCCGGTTGCGGCACGAGGTTGAGCGCCACGATCACGCGCGCAGCCGTGGCACTCAAGGCATCGTTGAGCTCGGGCAGCAGCAGGTGCGGAAGAACGCTGGTGAACCACGATCCGGGCCCGAGGACGACGACGTCCGCGGTGGCGATCGCCTCAACGGCAGCCGGGCAGGCCGGTGCGCCGGCAGGGAGCACGTCGATGTCGCGCACCCGGCCCAGCCGCCCGGCGATGGCGGACTGCCCACGGATGCGCCGAACCGTGATCGGATCGTCGCGATCGAGGCTTTCGACGGTGGCAATGAGATCGAGCGGCACCGAACTCATCGGCAGCACCCGTCCGCGCACGTGCAAGGAGCGGCCCGCGATCTCCAGCGCCTCGACCGGATCGGCGACCGTCTCCAGCAGGCCGGTGAGGACGATGTTGCCCACCGGATGGCCGGCCAGGGTGCCGCTGCCCTTGAGTCGGTGCTGATACAGCTGGGCCCACTGAGCGCTCGTCGCGTCGTCTCCGGCCAACGCAGCCAGTGCCATCCGCAGGTCGCCGGGCGGCAGAATGTCGAATTCCCGCCGGATCCGGCCCGACGAGCCGCCATCGTCGGCGACAGTCACCACGGCGGTGATGTCGTCGGTGAGCTGACGCAACGCGCGCAAGGCCGTGTAGAGGCCGTGGCCACCGCCCAGCGCCACTACCCGCGGGCCGCTCATTGGCGCTCAACCATGTCGGACCGTCATATCCGTAGCTCGTTACCGGCCGCTCGTTTCGGGTCGTTCATACCCGGCCGCTCATTCCCGGCCGAGGTCACGGTTGACGATGGTGGCGTCGATGCCCAACTCCCGCAGCCGCGCGCCCAGCACCTGGGAGATGGCGACCGAGCGGTGTTTGCCTCCGGTGCAGCCCACGGCCAGGGTGAGGTAGTGCTTGCCCTCACGGCGGTAGCCGGCGCCGATCGTGCGCAGTAGCTCGGTGTAGAGGTCGACGAACTCCAGCGCGCCCTCCTGTGCCAGCACGTAGTCGCGCACCGGTTCGTCCAAGCCGGTCTGCTCCCGCAGCTCGGGTATCCAGTGCGGATTGGGCAGGAAGCGCACGTCCACGACAAGGTCGGCGTCGACGGGTAGGCCGTACTTGAAACCGAACGAGACGACGGTCGCCCGCAAGCGCGGCGGCCCCTGCGCGCCACCCAGGAACGAATCTTCGATGGCGCGGCGCAGCTGGTGTACCGATCGGGTGGACGTGTCGAGCACCAGGTCGGCGCGCTCGCGCAGCGGGCCGAGCAGACGCCGTTCGGCTTCGATGCCGTCGGTGAGCCGGCCCTCGCCCTGCAGCGGATGTTCTCGACGCACACCTTCGAACCGCCGCACCAACACCTCGTCGGACGCTTCCAGGAACAGCACCCGCGGCGCCATGCCGCGGGCGGCGAGGTCATCGATGACGGCGCCCAGATCGGAAGAGAACGCGCGGCTGCGGACGTCCATGACCACGGCGATCTTGGTGACAGCTCCGTGCGTCCGGCTGCCCAGCTCGACCATCGTGGTGATCAGCTCGGGCGGCAGGTTGTCCACCACGAAGTACCCGAGATCCTCCAGGCACTTGGCCGCAGTACTGCGCCCGGCACCGGAGAGTCCGCTGATGACGACGGTGTCGAGAGCGCCGGTGTTGGCGACGTGGTCGACCAGCCCGGGCGCGCTAATCAGCTCGCCTAGCCGGACACGAGCAGCTCGCCGGTGGCGGTGTTCAGCGCCGGTTCGGCGGCGTTGTCCGGGCCGCGGACGGCGTCGAGGATCGCCTGTGCGGTCTGCCGGCCGATGCCCGGCACGCCCATCACATCGTCCAAGTCCGCTTTGCGCAGCCGGGCCAGCGAGCCGAAGTGGGTGAGCAGCGCCTTACGGCGGGTCGCGCCGAGTCCTGGCACCCCGTCCAGAACGGACTCGACCATGGACTTCGAGCGCTTCTGCCGGTGATAGGTGATCGCGAAGCGGTGCGCCTCGTCGCGCACCCGCTGCAGCAGGTACAGCGCCTCGGCGGTGCGGGGCAGAATCACCGGATAGCTTTCCCCTGGTAGCCACACCTCCTCCAGCCGTTTCGCCAACCCGACGATGGCGACATCGGTGATCCCCAGCTCGTCGAGCACCCGCTGCGCGGCGTTGGCCTGGGGGCCGGCACCGTCGACGACAACGAGGTTCGGTGGATAGGCGAATCGGCGGCTGACCTGATCCACGACGGCCGGCACGATTCCGTTCCCGGCATCGAGGAGTGCGTCGTCGGCTCGCACGGTTTGCGATGTACCGGAATCCAAGCTGGGCTGAAGTCTGTACGGATCGGTGGCCTGCAGATACCGGGCGAAGCGACGCCGCACCGCCTCGGCGATCCAGTCGGTGTCACCGCCGGTTTCTCGCATCGCAAAGCGGCGGTACTCGCTCTTGCGTGCCAGGCCGTCCTCGAATACGACCATGCTGGCCACGACGTCGGTGTTCTGGTTGTGGCTGATGTCGAAGCACTCGATTCGCAGCGGCGCGTCGCCCAGCCCGAGCACCTCCTGCAGTTCGCTGAGCGCCAACGAGCGCGCCGTGAGGTCCGAGGCACGTTTGAGTTTGTGCTGCGTGAACGCTTGCGCTGCGTTGCGCGCGACGGTGTCCATCAACGCCTTCTTGTCTCCGCGCTGCGGTATGCGGATGACGACCCGGCCGCCTCGGCGCACGCTGAGCCACTCGGTGAGCGCCTCGACGTCGGCTGGCAGTTCGGGCACCAGGATCTCGCGCGGGATCACCGCGCCGTCGACGGGGTCCGCGCCGCCGACGCCTTTGTCCACGCCGGCCTCGACGGGTGCTTCCAGGCCGTCCTGGTCGGCATAGAACTGGGTGACGAACTGCTCGACGAGTTGTCCGGTGCCCAGTTCTTCCACCTTGTCCACCGTCCACCCGCGCTGACCGCGCACTCGCCCGCCACGTACGTGGAACACCTGCACCGCCGCCTCGAAGTCGTCCTGGGCAAAGGCGACCACGTCGGCGTCGGTGCCGTCGCCGAACACGACGGCCTGCTTCTCCATCGCCCGTCGTAGCGCGCCCACGTCATCGCGTAGCCGGGCCGCGCGCTCGAAGTCCAGGTCGCTGCTGGCCGCGGCCATCTCGCGTTCCATCCGCCGAATCATGGCGTCGGTCTGCCCGGCCATGAAATCGCAGAAATCCTCGACGATCTGGCGGTGGTCCTCGGCCGACACCCGCCCCACGCACGGAGCGCTGCACTTGCCGATGTAGCCCAGCAGGCAGGGCCGGCCGACCTGGCCGGCCCGGGTGAACACACCCGCCGAACAGGTCCGCGCCGGGAAGACCCGCATCAGCAGGTCGAGAGTCTCGCGTATGGCCCAGGCGTGCGCGTAGGGACCGAAGTAGCGAACGCCTTTCTTCTTCGGCCCGCGCATGACCTGCAGCCGCGGAAACTCCTCGTACAGCGTGACCGCGAGCGAGGGATAGGACTTGTCGTCGCGGTAGCGCACGTTGAACCGCGGATCGAATTCTTTGATCCAGTTGTATTCGAGCTGCAGCGCCTCCACCTCGGTGGTGACGGTGGTCCACTCCACCCCGGCGGCGGTGGTGACCATCTGCCGCGTGCGTGGGTGTAGCGCCGAGAGGTCGGCGAAGTAAGAATTGAGCCGTTGGCGCAGGCTTTTGGCCTTGCCGACGTAGATGACCCGGCCATGCTCGTCGCGGAACCGGTAGACCCCGGGTTCGACCGGGATCGTGCCCGTCGCCGGGCGGTACGTGGACGGGTCAGGCACGTTGCTGAGCGTAGTAGCGGGGTCCGACAGTTCGACCCAACTGACACGTGACGAAGATCGATCTCGGGCCTATTGTGCACGGATGGATGTCACGCCATATTCCTCCGTGATCGCCACGACCGGATCCGTACCCGGGGCGCTGCTGATGGCGGCCGGCGTGGCCAAGCTGCATTCGCCGGCTGCGACCGCCCGCGCGTGGCGGCAAGCCCGACTCCCCGGTTCGCGCCGCCTGGGCCATTGGCCGCTCATCCGGATTGTGGCGGTGGGTGAAATCCTGATCGCCGGCCTTGCGCTCGGCTGGGGCAGCCGGTGGAGCTACGGGCTGGTGGCGTTGGGTTTTCTCAGTTTCAGCGCCGTCGTGGTCCGGTTGATCGGTGTGCAGGCACAGGGCTGCGGATGCTTCGGTGCCGCCGGAGAGGGGTCGCCGGCGTCACGCCTTCACCTTGTACTCAATCTCCTGCTCGCGGTGGCCGCAGGTCTGGCCGCGGCCACCGGGCCCGGTCCGCTGCGCGCGATCGGGCGCGACGGCTCCGTCGAGACTGCTCTGGTGTGGGTATTCGCCGCGCTGTTGAGCTGGCTGGCCTACCTCGGATACTCGGCGGCGCCGGCATTAGGCCACGCCGTGCACGCCGTCACCGACACGCAGTCATGATCGCCGTCGTCGCCCTGGAGGCACTGGTGCTCGTGGTCATGGCGGTCTTGGTGACGGGCCTGCTGCGCAGCCACGCCGTCATCCTGCGCCGGCTACACGAGTTGGACGCCACGGGCGCGGCGCCGGCCGGCAGCGCCAGAGCACTTGCCCCCGTGGACGGGCCACCGCCGTTCCGATCGATGCCAGGCATGCCCGAACCGGTTCCGCTGAGTGACCAGTCGGCCGTGCCGCGCGACATCGTCGCCACGACGTTGGACGACGAGGCCGTCGTCGTGCGCACCGCCGGAGTAGCTCACGACACTGTGCTCGCCTTCCTGTCGTCGAGCTGCACGACATGTCTACAGTTTTGGGACGACTTCGCGCGGCCGGTGGCCTTGCCGGTGACGGCACGCCTGCTCATCGTCGTGAAGGACCTGGCTGAGGAGAGCCCGTCGGCGCTGCACGAACTACGTCCCGACGGCGTCGATGTGCTGCTCTCGAGCCAGGCGTGGAGCGACTACCGGGTGCCGGGTTCGCCTTATGTCATGGCCGTGGACGGAGAGTCAGGCCGTATCAAAGGTGAGGGAACCGGCATGTCGTGGGAACAGGTGGCCAACCTGCTCGCGCAGTCAACGGGTGACGCCGCTTACCTCAGCGGTGGCCGACGACCGGGCCGGATTGTCAAGCCCAGCAGCGATGCAGATCGCGAACAACGCGTGGACCGCGAACTCCTGTCCGCCGGAATCAGCCCCGGTGACGCAAGCCTCTACGCAAGTCCGGTGGCCGAGACCGTAGAACCATCCGAGCGGAGCTGAGCACATGTCCCTACTCCCGCAGCTCGCGAGCGCCGGAATCACCGTTTCCTTGCCGCCCGGCTGGGAAGGCCGCATCGCCCTGCGGCCGACTCCCGTGGCCGAGTTCGACACCCCGGCGGGTGCCGGCGCGGTCCGATCCGCAAGCGGAGCCGAGGGCACCGATGGTCGGCTGGGCTGGCGCGGAGAGATCACCCGCCCGGTCGTGCATCTGGCGACGTTCGCGCTGCCGCCCGATCGAGGTGACTTCGGGTCCGGTGCGGTCGGCCTGATGCGGGATGGAGACGTGTTCCTCAGCCTGTTTGAATTCGGCCCCGAGAGTGTGGGCACGGCGTTGTTCGCTACGAAGGGTGTGCCCAGGCCCCGCCCCCATGAGTTCGATCCCAACGCCCTGCAACGGCGCCTGCCCGGGCAGCTGGGCTATCAGCGCTTCTTCACCGAGGCTGGCCGGCCCTTCACGCTCTTCGCGGTGCTCGGTTCGGCCCACGATCCGGCCGGTTCGTGCACGAAGATCTACTCGGTGCTGCGGGCTATTGCGATCGCTCCAGCTCCCAATCGCCGACTCGACGCCGGAGCGAGCAGATGACAGCGCCCAGCCTGGCAGAGCGTCTCGTCGACCGCCTGTCCGGTGGCATGTTCGCACGGGCGACGTCGTCGCGCCGGGGCTTTCTGGGTGCGTCGGTGCTGGCCGGCACGGCCATCGCGGTCGATCCGTGGGGTTATCTGACCCGTCCCGCAGACGCCTATTCGACCGTCTGCGGTCCCGGAGCTGAATGTAACGAGGGCTGGTCTGCTTTTTGCTGCACCATCCACAACGGGTCGAACACCTGCCCGCCGGGATCTTTCGTCGGCGGATGGTGGAAGGCGGACAACTCGCGATTCTGCTGTGGGTCGGCGCGCTACTACATCGATTGCAATGCGCGCTGCGGCAGCGACTGGAAATGCCATTGCGCGCACGGCTCGTGCGACAAGCGACGGGTGGCCTGCAACCAATTCCGTTACGGGCAGTGCAATCAGCAGATCTCTTGTTACGGGCCCGTGGTGTGCCGTGTGGTCAGTTGTGCGCCGCCGTGGAAGTTGGACCATTCCTGCACCACGGCGAGCGCTACCGACAACGCCACCGTCAGCCACTCCGCACCATGCCTTCCTGGCACGTGCAGCTCCGAGCTGACCAAGTTGTATGAAAAGCTGGGCGACACGGTCAGCGTTCTGGGGCGCTCTACCAGCGGCGAGAAATCCGACGGCCATGGTGGCCGGTACATCACCTTCCAGCACGGCGCCATCTACGACGGAAAACACACCAGCGCTCATGAGGTGCATGGTGCGATCTATTCCAAGTACCACAAGCTAGGTGGACCGCAGGGACGGCTGGGCTATCCGATCAGCTCGGAGCAACACGACGGTGCGGGCGGGGCACGGAACCACTTCCAGCACGGCATCATCGCGTGGTCGAAGAAATCGGGTGCCCACGCTCTCTGGGGAGTGGTGCTCGATCGTTGGCTGCACGAAGGTGGAGCCGCCGGCCGGCTGGGCCATCCACTCACCGACGTTGGACATCTGACGCATGGCGGCGGCGTCGGCGCGAGATTCCAGCATGGGTACGTGTTCTGGGCAAAGGCGACCGGCGCGCGAATTATGACCGACCCGATTCACCACTGCTGGGCAACGTTGGGTGGATCAGGCAGTCCGCTGGGGTACCCGATTGCCGACGAGCGTTCGACCGCCGATCACGAGGGCCGGTTCGTCCACTTCCAGCACGGCGCCATCTACTCCTCGCCCGCGAGCGGAACTCACGGACTGTGGGGTGCGCTTTACACCTACTGGGTAAAGGCGCGGGCGGAGCAGGGCCGCTTCGGTTATCCGGTAAGCAGTCTCTACGTCATGGGTAACGAAAGCAGAGTCAAGTTCGTACATGTCATTCTGGCCAGGAACAACACCACGGGCACCATCCGTGAGATTCCGCGATAGTGAGGAATGATGTCGGTGGAACCCTTTTGCGTCGTTCTCGCCGCCGCCGTGGCCGTCACGGCAGCCGGACGATCCCTTTGGTCGCCGTGTGGGCTATCCATGATCTCGACGATCACGCCGACGAGTGAGCGGGCGCGCGGAAACCGCTATTGGCTGTCCGTCACTTGGTTCGTCGTCGGCGCCGCCCTAGGGGGTGCCGCTTTCGGCGCTGCAGGCGCGCTGCTCAGCGTCGTCGTGGCGGTGTGCGCGCCGCCGGCCGGGCTTACTTTCGCGCTCGTCAGTGCCAGTGCGGTTGTGGCGGTTGCGTCCGACGTGCGATTGTTCGGCCGGTCGCTGCCGTTGCATCCGCGGCAGGTCGACGAAACCTGGTTGGTCAAGTATCGGCGCTGGATCTACGCCGGTGGATTCGGGATGCAGATCGGATCAGGGGTGGCCACCTACGTTATGACCGCCGGTGTGTACCTCACCGTTGTTCTCGCCGGCTTGACGGGCTCGGTCACCGCTGCGATGGCGCTGGGGACCGGATTCGGCTTTGTGCGCGGTCTTGGCATTCTGCTGAGCGCCCGGTCCCGCGACACGGCGTCTCTGCTGCGCGTGCACGAGCGTCTGGAGCGGTGGAGTCTGTCCTCCCGCTGGTTCGTTGTGGCGGTGATGTGCGCCGTGGTGGTGAGCGGCGCGACTACGGCAGCCAGCAGTGCCGGCGCCGGTGGTGGTTATGCGGTGGCGATCGGCGGCGCGGTGAGCGTGCTCTGCGCTCTGATCGTGCGTGGTGGCCACGACGGCCTCAGCGGTCGCTCGCGCTTGCCTCAGCCAGCGTCCGTCCAGCCACGGTGGGCTGATGCATAGGCGTCAACTTCGGCGATGATGCGCGCCTTGAGTGCCACGTCAGCGAACGATTGACCAACCGCGGCGCGGGCCAGGTCCGCAATCCCGCCCGTGTCCAGGTCGAGCATCTCCGCGGCGAGGGCGTATTCGTGGTTCAACGTGGTGGAGAACATCGGCGGATCGTCGGAGTTGATCGACAGCGGCACACCGGCGGCGACGAGCACCGGCAACGGATGGCCTGCCAGATCGGGTACCGATCGGGTGCGCACGTTCGACGTCGGGCAGACCTCGAGTGCGATGTCGTGCTCGCGCAGGTACGCCATCAGGGCCGGGTCGCGCGCCGCGGCAATGCCGTGACCGATCCGCTCGGCACCCAGCAGCTGCACTGCGTCCCAGACCGTCTCGGGGCCGGTCGACTCCCCCGCATGCGGAACACTGTGCAGTCCGGCCGCGCGTGCCGCTGCAAAATGAGGCGCGAACTGCGCGCGCGGCACACCGATCTCAGGACCGCCGAGGCCGAAGCTGACCAGACCGGCGGGCTGCAGGCGCAGCGCGGTATCGAGCGTGACGTCGGCCGCGTCCGGCCCGGCCTCGCCAGGGATGTCGAAGCACCAGCGCAGCGTCAAATCGTGCTCGGCTTCCAGCCGCGTCCGTGCGTCCTCGATGGCGGCGCAGAAGTCTTCGGCCGCGATACCGCGTTTGATCGACGAGTACGGCGTGACCGTCAATTCGGCGTACCGCACGTTGTGCGCGACGAGGTCCAGGCCGATCTGGTGGGTCAGCGTCCAGACGTCCTGGGCGTCGCGGATGAGGTCCACCACCGACAGGTACACCTGGATGAAGTGTGCGAAGTCGGTGAATTCGAAGTAGTCGGCAAGCGCTGCCGGGTCGGCGGGCACCTCGGTGGTTCCCTCGTGGCGCGCTGCGAGGTCTGCCACCGCCTGCGGACTTGCAGAACCGACGTGATGCACATGCAGCTCGGCTTTGGGCAGGCCCGCGATGAAGTCCGTGCGGCGCCCGTCGACGCGGGAGCCGGCGTGGCTCCCGTCGACCCGACCTACCGACTTCCTCACGCTGATCGGACGGCTCGGGTCGCTCATGCCGATCGAGCAGAAACGAGCTCGAGACTCGGGGCGGTGTGCTGCCGCCCCGCGGCCAGAACCTCGCGCAGGAAGTGTCCGGTGTGCGAGCCGGGCACCGTGGCGACGGCCTCCGGCGTGCCGGTCGCGATGACGCGTCCACCGCCCGAGCCGCCCTCGGGCCCCATGTCGATGACCCAGTCCGCCGTCTTGATGACATCGAGGTTGTGCTCGATGACGAGCACCGTGTTGCCCTTGTCCACCAGGGACTGCAGCACGACCAACAGCTTGGCGACGTCTTCGAAATGCAGGCCGGTCGTGGGTTCGTCCAGGACATAGATTGTGCGTCCGGTCGAGCGCTTCTGCAGCTCCGAGGCGAGCTTCACCCGCTGTGCCTCGCCGCCGGACAGTGTCGGTGCCGGCTGGCCGAGCCGGACGTACCCGAGTCCGACGTCGACCAGGGTGTCGAGGTGTCGCGAGATCCGGCTGATCGGCGCGAAGAACTCGGCCGCCTCGTCGATCGGCATCTCCAGCACCTCGGAGATCGTCTTTCCCTTGTAGTGCACGTCGAGGGTCTCGCGGTTGTACCGCGCGCCCTTGCACACCTCGCAGGGCACGTACACGTCGGGCAGGAAATTCATCTCGATCTTGATGGTGCCGTCGCCGGCGCACGCCTCGCACCGGCCGCCCTTGACGTTGAAGGAGAATCGGCCCTGCTGGTAGCCGCGGATCTTGGCTTCGGTCGTCTCGGCGTAGAGCTTGCGGACGTGGTCGAAGACGCCGGTGTAGGTGGCGGGGTTCGACCGCGGGGTACGCCCGATCGGCGATTGGTCGACGCCCACCACCTTGTCCAGCTGTTCCAGGCCGCGAATCCGCTTGTGCCGGCCCGGCGGCAGCTTGGCGCCGTTGATCCGGTTGGCCATCGAGGTGTAGAGGATGTCGTTGACGAGGGTCGACTTACCCGAACCGGACACGCCGGTGACGGCCACGAAGCATCCCAGCGGAAAGCTGACGTCGACGTTGCGCAGGTTGTGCTCGCGCGCACCCTCCACCACGATCTCGCGGCCCTTCTGTGGCGTGCGTCGCATCGGCGGAACCTCGATCCGGCGACGCCCGGACAGATAGGCGCCGGTCAGCGAGCGTTCGCTTGCCAGCAATTCCTCCACCGTGCCCGACACGACCACCTCGCCGCCGTGCTCACCGGCCAGCGGGCCGATGTCGACGACCCAGTCGGCGGTGCGGATGGTGTCCTCGTCGTGCTCCACCACGATCAGCGTGTTGCCCAAATTCTTCAGTCGAATGAGCGTCTGGATCAGCCGATGGTTGTCGCGCTGGTGCAGGCCGATCGACGGCTCGTCGAGCACGTACAGCACGCCCACCAGGCCCGAACCGATCTGGGTGGCCAGCCGGATGCGTTGGGCTTCGCCGCCGGCCAGCGTCGCCGACGCGCGGTCCAAGCTGAGGTAGTCCAGGCCGACGTCGACCAGGAACCCCAGCCGGGCGTGCACTTCCTTCAGCACTCGTTCGGCGATGGCCTTGTCCCGGCCGTTGAGCTCGATGTCGCGGAAGAACTCGTTGGCATCGCCGATGGACAATGCCGACACCTCGGCAATGGAGCGCTCCCCGATCGTTACGGCGAGGATCTCGGGCTTGAGCCGTGAGCCCTTACATGCCGCGCACGGCACTTCGCGCATATAGCCCTCGTACTTGTCGCGCGAGTAGTCGCTGTCGGTCTCGGCGTGGCGGCGCTCGATCCAGTTGACGACGCCCTCGAACGAGGCGTAGTACGCGCGCTGCCGGCCGTAGCGGTTCTTGTAGCGCACGTGCACCTGGTCCGCGCTGCCGTGCAGCACCAGCTTCTGCTCGCGCGCGGACAGCCGCTCCCACGGGGTGTTGATGTCAAAACCCTCGGAATCGGCCAGTCCCTGCAGCAGCCGCAGGAAGTACTCGCTCGTCTGCCCGGTGGACCACGGGGTGATGGCACCCAGGGCCAGTGACAGCTCCGGATCGGGCACCAGTAGCTCCGGGTCGACTTCCTTGCGGGTGCCGATGCCGCTGCACACCGGGCACGCACCGAACGGTGAGTTGAAGGAGAACGAGCGTGGCTCCAAGTCGTCGACGGCCAGCGGGTGGTCGTTAGGGCAGGCCAGCCGCTCGGAGTAGCGCCGCTCGCGGTCGGCGTCGTCGTCGTCCATGTCGACGAAGTCGAGCACCACAAGTCCACCGGCGAGCGTCAACGCCGTCTCCACCGAGTCGGTGATCCGCTGCTTGCTGCTGGCGCGCGCGGTGAGGCGGTCCACGACCACCTCGATGGTGTGTTTCTCCTGCTTCTTCAGCGTCGGCGGTTCGCTGAGGGAGTTGATCGTGCCGTCGACGCGCACCCGGCTGTAACCCTTGATCTGCAGATCGCTGAACAACTCGGCGTACTCGCCCTTGCGCTCGCGAATCACCGGCGCCAGAACCTGAAACCGGGTGCCCTCGGGCATCTCCAGGATCTTGTCCACTATCTGCTGCGGCGTCTGCTTGGCGATCGCCGCGCCACAGACCGGGCAGTGCGGCTTGCCGATGCGGGCATAGAGCAACCGCAGGTAGTCGTAGACCTCGGTGATGGTGCCCACGGTCGAACGTGGGTTTTTCGAGGTCGACTTCTGGTCGATCGAGACCGCCGGCGACAGGCCTTCGATGAAGTCGACGTCAGGCTTGTCCATCTGGCCCAGGAACTGGCGCGCGTACGCCGACAGCGACTCGACGTAGCGCCGTTGACCCTCCGCAAAAATGGTGTCGAAAGCCAGTGACGACTTGCCCGAGCCGGACAAACCGGTGAACACGATGAGGGCGTCGCGAGGCAGTTCCAGGCTGACGTCCTTGAGGTTGTGCTCGCGGGCCCCGCGCACGATCAGCTGGTCTTGGGACACATCTTGCAGGGTAGTGACCGGGTCTGACACTCACTCCCGCGTGTCTTCGCCTCGGCCCTCCCGGGCAGCGCTTCGCCCGGCGAAGACA
>CAXSBR010000025.1:0-8154 GCA_964236495.1 uncultured Jatrophihabitantaceae bacterium | reverse complement strand
CTCCCGCGTGTCTTCGCCTCGGCCCTCCCGGGCAGCGCTTCGCCCGGCGAAGACACGCTCAGATCCCCCCGCGCGTCGTTGCCTTGGCCCTCCCGGGCGGCGCTTCGCCCGGCAAAGACACGCTCAGACCTTCCCGCGTGTCGTTGCCTCGGCCCTCCCGGGCAGCGCTTCGCCCGGCAAAAGATCAGCTAGGCGCGCCACAACTCGATCGGTGCCATGCCGGGCGTCTCGAAGCCGAGGATCTGCCCGTAGAACGACAGCTCGCTGCTGTAGGCGTCGATGATCGTCTCCCGCTTGCGGAAGCCGTGGGACTCGCCCTCGTAGGCGCGGTAGGCGTGCGGAAGCCCGTTGGCCACGAGGGCAGCGACGAACCGCTCCGCCTGGGCGGGCGGCACGATCGGGTCATCCAACCCCTGCAGCAGCAGTACCGGACAGGACAGTTCGTCGACGTGGTTGAGGGGTGCCCGGCTGTCGTAGAGGTCGCGCGCCTGGGGCAGTGGACCGATCAGGCCGTCGAGGTAGCGGGACTCGAAATCGTGGGTCTCCGCGGCGAACTGCACCAGCTCGGCAACGCCGTACAGCGACACCCCGCACGCGAAGACATCGGTGCCGGTCAGGGCGCTGAGGACCGTCCAGCCGCCGGCCGAGCCGCCCCGAATGGCCAGGCGGCCAGCGTCGGCAATGCCGGCGTCCGCGAGGCCGCGCACCACCGACACTGTGTCCTGCACGTCGACGATCCCCCACTGGCCGCGCAGGCGTTCGCGGTAGGCACGTCCGTAGCCCGTCGAGCCGCCGTAATTGACGTCGACGACGCCGATGCCGCGGCTGGTGAAGAAGGCGGTCGCGGCCGACAACGCGGGTGCGGCATGCGCCGTCGGGCCGCCGTGCACGAGCGCCACGAACGGCGGCAGCTCGCCGGCCGGCGCCTCGAAATCGGCGTTACGTGGGCGGTACACGACAGCATGGACGTCGCGGCCGTCCTGCCCCGGAAAAGTCCTGATCTCAGCACCAGGTAGGTACGCAGGCGCAGGCAGGTCATCGGCAGCAAGCCGCACGTCGCGCAGCGCGGCAGTGCCCAAGTCGAGCAGGCGCACGCCCGCCGGCGTCCGAGCGCCACCGGTCATCACGACGACGGTGCTCCCGCGCACCGAACCCAGCGACACCGACGTGGAGTCGCCAAGGTCCAGGTCGTCGTATCGGCTGGTCACCGGATCGAGCAGTGCGACGGTGTCGGTGCCCGACGCGCGCACCGTCAGCACCCGTCCGTCCTGGAGCGGGCGGTAATACGCCGCGCCCAACGTCCACAAAGGCCCGCCGATATCGGCTTTCACCGGAGCGACGGGGACGACCGACGCAGGCCTCGCACCGAGGGAAACGCGATAGAGGTTCCAGTAGCCGCTGCGGTCGCTGAGCGCCCACAGGGTCTCGTCGTCGATCCATTCGGGCTGCAGCACAGACTCGGTGGCCGATCCTGCGAGCGCCGCCCAGTTCTCGCAGCGGCCCTCCACCAGCTCCGCGACGCGCAGTTCGGTGCCGTCCCACGGCATCTGCGGGTGGTCCCACGCGATCCAGGCAAGCGTCCGGCCGTCGGGCGAGAGCCGTGCGCCGGCCAGGAACTGCGACCCGGCGACAACGGAGCGGATGGCGTCAGGATCGTCCACCGCGGAGCCATCGACGGGAACGGCGGCGAGGTCGCGGACGACTGTGCCGTCGTCGGCGTGGCGTTCGCGCACGCACCAGACCTCGCCCGCGCGGAGCATCTGGAGCTCGCCGTAGCGCTCGGCCGAAGGTCCTGTCGACGGCGGAGTAATGGCCACCGGTTCACTGCCTGCAGCGGCGTCCAAGCGGTACAGACGCTGGTCGTCGAAGTGCGCGAAGATGAGCCCGCCGTCGCCGGTGACCGTCCACGCGCCGCCGCCGTACTCGTGGACGCGGGTGCGTGCGTTCCACGGCGCGGGCAGGACGTCGACAGGCTTGCCGTCCGGGCCGAGCCGACGCACCGCGTATCGGCCACCCTCGTCCGGCCGCTGCTCGGTCCACCAGACTTCGTCGTCGACGAAACGCCCGTCCGACACTGGATGGCTGGTGGCCACCAGATCCTCGGCCCGGATCGGTGAGACCCAGCTGCCGTAGGGGGCGGTCTGCGGTGTCAAAGGCCCAGCGCGGCAAGGACCGCCGTCGACGCTTCGGTCACCGCTACGGTTTCGACTTCTCCCGTGCGCCGGTTGCGCAGCTCGACCTGACCGTCGGCCAGTCCCTTGCCGACGATCACCGTGAACGGAACCCCGATCAGCTCGCTGTCCTTGAACTTGACCCCCGGAGACACGCCGCGGCGATCGTCGTAGAGCACCCGCTGTCCGGCTGCCTCCAGCACGTCGGCCAGCGCGTTGGCCGCCTCGAACACCTCGTCGTTCTTGCCGGTGGCCAGGATGTGTACGTCGGCCGGTCCGATCCCGACCGGCCAGCACAGGCCCTTGTCGTCGTGGGTCTGCTCTGCCAGCGCGGCGACGGCCCGGGTGATGCCGATCCCGTACGAGCCCATCGTCACCACCGCGGGCTTGCCGTCCGGCCCCAACGCCGTCAATCCGAACGCGTCGGCGAACTTGCGGCCCAGTTGAAAGACGTGACCCAACTCGATGCCGCGGGCAATGCGCAACGGCGATCCGCACCGCACGCAGCGGTCGCCATCGCGGATCTCGACCGCGCCGATCTCGCCCTCGGGGGTGAAGTCGCGGCCCCGCATCACGAACGCCGCGTGCCGATCCTGCTCGTTGGCACCGGTGACCCACGCGGAGCCCTCCACGACCATCGGGTCGACCAGGTAGCGGATCTCCTCGGCGGCAAGGTTCTGCGGGCCGATGTAGCCCTTGACCAGGGCCGGCGCGGCGGCGAGGTCCTCGGCGTCGGCGGGGGCGACCTCGACCGGTTCCAGCTGGCCGGCGATCCGCTTGAGATCGACCTCGCGGTCCCCGGGAACGCCGATCACCAGCAGCTTCCAGTCCGCTCCAGGCGCCTTGGTCTTGACGACGACGTTCTTCAGCGTGTCTGCCGCGGTGAAGCTGCGGCCCAGATCCAGCTCATTGAGCCGGTCGACGAGCGTGGCAATCGTCGGTGTTCCCGGCGTGTCCAGCACTTGCTGCGGAGGGTGGGAGCCGGTCTGCACATCGGGCGCGGCGATCGCGGCCGCCTCCACGTTGGCCGCGTAGTCGCAGTTCGTGCACTGGATGAAGGTGTCCTCGCCGGCGGGCGTGGGCGCCAGGAACTCCTCCGACGCCGATCCACCCATCGCGCCGGACATGGCGAACACGATCCGGTAGTCGAAGCCGAGCCGGGTAAAGATCCGCTCATAGGCCTCGCGGTGCGCCTGGTAGGCCGCGGCGAGGCCGTCGTCGGTGAGGTCGAAGCTGTAGGAGTCCTTCATGACGAACTCGCGCCCACGCAGGATGCCCGCGCGGGGCCGGGCCTCGTCGCGGTACTTCGTCTGGATCTGGTACAGCACAACCGGGTAGTCCTTGTAGGAGGAGTACTCGCCCTTGACCAGCAGCGTGAACAGCTCCTCGTGCGTGGGCCCGAGCAGGTAGGGGGCCTTGCGGCGGTCCTCGAGGCGGAACAGCAGGTCGCCGTAGTCAGTCCAGCGGCCGCTGGCTTCGAAGATCTCGCGCGGGATCAACGCCGGGAAGTGCACCTCCTGGCCGCCGATCGAGGCCATCTCCTCGCGAACGATCCGTTCGACATTGGCCTGGACGGCAAGCCCGAGTGGTAGCCACGAGTAGATGCCCGGAGCAACGCGGCGCACGTATCCCCCGCGCACGAGCAGCTTGTGGCTCGCAACCTCGGCATCGGCGGGGTCGTCGCGCAGGGTACGGAGGAAGAGGGTCGACATTCGGAGCACCGCACCAGGTTAGAGGCTGTGCGGATTTCGGGCTGTGAGCGCCAGCGGTCCAGCTGCACCGCCGACGTAGGCTTGCTTGGCAATGAAGCGATTCCGAGGGCATCTATGAGCGACTACACGCTGACGACGCTCGCAGTGGCCACCGAGCTGCTCGACCTGCCGCTGGATCGGCCGCTGGCGGAGTGGGACGACCCCCGCATCGTGCAGGTTCCGCGCGGCATCTCCCGCCACGTCGTGCGCTTCGTCCGCGCGCACGACCAGATCTTCGCTATCAAGGAAGCCTCCGAGCGTTACGTCGTGCGCGAACACCAGCTCCTGCGCGATCTGGCCGCCCACTCGGTGCCGGTGGTGGACGCGTTCGGCACGGTCATCGACCGCTACGGCGACGAGGGCGAGGAACTGGGCGCGCTGCTGATCACCAAGCATCTGGCGTTCTCGCTGCCCTACCGGTCGCTGTTCACCGGCCGCTCGCTGCCTCATCTACGCGCGAATCTGCTGGACGCGCTGGCGCAGCTGTTCGTGCGGCTGCACCTGGCCGGCTTCTACTGGGGCGACTGTTCACTGTCTAACACACTGTTTCGTCGTGATGCCGGCGAGCTGGCCGCATACCTGGTCGACGCCGAAACCGGCGAGATCCACGCCACGCTCACCGACGGTCAGCGCAACTACGATTTGACCATCGCGACGGAGAACATCGCCGGTGAGCTGTTCGACCTGGAAGCGGCGGGGTGGCTGTCCGACGACATCGACCCGATCGAGACCGCGAACGAGCTGATTCCGCGCTACGAGGGCCTGTGGAACGAGTTGCGCAGCGACTCCGTCGTCGGCATCAAGGAGAGCTACTTGATCGACCAGCGCATCCGCCGGCTCAATGCGCTGGGGTTCGACGTCTCGGAGATGGAGATCCACGCCGAGGACGGCGGCCGCAAGCTGCGGCTGGCAACGCACGTCGTCGAGCCTGGACACCACCAGCGGCGGGTCTTCGCGCTGACCGGCCTACAGGTTCAGCCCAACCAGGCCCGTCATCTGCTGGCCGATCTGGCCCGCTTTCGGGCGAAGTGGTCCGAAGGCTTGGGCCGGGAAGTGCCCGAGGACCTGGCCGCCCGCCGATGGCTGGACGAGAAGTTCTACGGCGTGCTGTCCCAGCTGCCACCGGCGCTGCGCGCGAAGCTGCCGGACGCGGAGCTGTATCACGAGATCTTGGAACATCGCTGGTTTCTGTCCGAGGCGCGAGGCCGCGACGTCGGTCGCAAGGCGGCGCTGCAGGACTACGTCGACACCGTGTTGTCGCAGCTGCCCGACGCCAAGGTGCACGTCCTCACCGACGTGCCCACCGAAGAACTACCGATGGTGGTGTGAAATGAGTTCCTACGACGGCGATGTCGCGGTCGGCGGCCCGGCGCAGACCCGGACCGTGGTCGGCATGACGATCACGAAGCTGGCCGTCGGCCCGACCAACAACAACGCCTACCTGCTGCGGTGCACCGAGACCCGGCAGGCACTGCTGATCGATGCCGCCGCGGAGGCGGACCGGTTGATCGACCTGGTCTCAGCCGGCGGCGAAGCCGGCGCGGGTGCCGGTGTGCAACAAGTGCTGACGACCCACCGGCACCCCGACCACTGGTCGGCGCTGGCCGCGGTGGTGGACGCGACCGGGGCCGCCACGCTGGCCGGCGCACCGGATGCTGCCGAGCTGCCGGTGCCTGTCGACCGCCCGCTGGCGCACGGCGACACCGTCGAGGTCGGTGCAGTGACGCTGCGCATCATCGCCCTGCGCGGCCATACTCCGGGATCGGTCGCGGTGGGCTTCGACGAACCCGGCGGCCGAACCCACCTGTTCACCGGTGACAGTCTGTTCCCCGGCGGCGTGGGCCGCACCTGGTCGGCGGCCGACTTCGCCAGCCTGATCGACGACGTGCAGCAGCGCGTATTCGACGAGCTTGCAGACGACACCTGGGTGTATCCGGGCCACGGCGCGGACACCACGCTGGGCGCCGAACGCCCGCACCTGGGCGAGTGGCGTGCCCGCGGCTGGTAAGTCGCCGGTGGTTCTTCGAGTGACGTACTTCTAGCGGGCCAGCCGCCGCATCGGCGTGTGTGCGATGCCGTCCTCCACGAACTCCGGGCCGGCCGGCTCGAAGTCGAAGCGGGCGTACCAGCCGGCCAGAGGGCTCTGCGCGTCCAGCACCACCTCCCGGCCGGAGCACAGGCCGAGCGCTTCCTCGACGAGCCGTGCCGCGAGCCCGGTTCCCCGACTTTCGACCCGGGTGCACACCCGACCGATCTGGGCGTTCTTGCCGTCGTCGAGCAGCCGCAGATACGCAGTGGGGCCGACGGCATCGGCGGTCCACAAGTGCAAGGTGAACGGCTCCAGGTCGCGCCCGTCCAGCTCCGGGTAGGCGCAGGCCTGCTCCACCACGAACACCTCGACGCGCAACCGCAGCAGCCCGTACAGAACGACGGCGTCGAGGTCGGCGGTCGTCGCGACGTGCACGGTCGTCACGGCAGTCGCCAGTCGACGGGCTGGGCTCCCTGTGCGATCAGGAGTTCGTTGGCCCGGCTGAACGGTCGGGAGCCGAAGAAGCCGCTGCGTGCCGACAGCGGCGACGGGTGCGCCGACTCGATGATCGCGACGTCGCCGAGCAGCGGTCGCAGGTTGCGCGCATCGCGGCCCCACAGGACAGCCACCAGCGGCCCGCCTCGGTGGACCAGCGCGCGGATAGCCTGCTCGGTCACCGCCTCCCACCCTTTGCCGCGATGTGACGCCGCAGCGCCCGGGGCCACCGTCAACACCCGGTTGAGTAACAGCACTCCCTGCTCGGCCCACGGCGTCAGATCCCCGCCCGCGGGCGTCGGAAGATCCAGGTCCTTGCTGTACTCGGCGTAGATGTTGGCCAAGCTGCGCGGCACCGGCGACGTATCCGGCGAGGCCGAGAACGACAGGCCGACGGCATGACCGGGCGTTGGATACGGATCCTGCCCGACGATCAGCACCCGTACGGCAGTGAAAGGATGGGTGAAGGCGCGCAGCACGTTTTCGCCGGCCGGTAGGTACGACCGGCCCGCGGCGAGCTCCGTGCGCAGGAACTCCCCCATCCGGGCGACGTCAGCGGCCACCGGCGCCAACGCCGCTGCCCAACCCGGATCGATCAGCTCGCTCAGAGATTGTCTACGCGGTGCTGCCGACGCCCGCGCAGGTGTCGACGTCGGGCCCGGCGTGGACCCGAGCGCCGGCGCGTCGGCGCTCAGGCCTGGCTCATCTCGCGCCACAGGTCGATCCCCGACTCGACCGCGTGCTGATCGATGGCGACCAGCTCGTCGGCGGTGAACTCCAGGTTCTGCAGCGCTGCGACGTTGTCCTCCAGCTGCGACACCGACGACGCGCCGATGACGAGGCTGGTCATCCGCTCGTCACGCAGCGCCCACGCCAGCGCGAGCTGGGCGAGGGACTGTCCGCGGGCCTGCGCGATGTCGTTGAGTGCCCGTATCTGAGTGAGGGCCTGCTCGGTGAGCAGCTCGGGCGCCAGCGACTTGCCCGCTGCCGCACGCGAGTCCTCAGGAATGCCGTCGAGGTATCGGCTGGTCAGCATGCCCTGAGCCAGCGCGGTGAAACCGATGCAGCCCACGCCCAACTCGCCCAGAGTGTCGAGCAACGAGTCCTCGATCCAGCGGTTGATCATCGAATACGACGGCTGGTGAATCAGCAGCGGCACGCCGGCTGCCTCCAACAGATCTGCGGCCGCGCGGGTGCGTTCGGCGGAGTAGGACGAGATGCCGACGTAGAGCGCCTTGCCCTGCTCGACGATGCTCACCAGCGCGCCGACGGTCTCCTCGATCGGCGTGTCCGGGTCGGGCCGGTGGCTGTAGAAGATGTCGACGTAGTCCAGCCCCATCCTGGCCAGCGACTGATCCAGAGAGGCGATGAGGTACTTGCGCGAACCGTGGTCGCCGTACGGGCCGGGCCACATGTCCCAGCCCGCCTTGGAGGAGATGACCAGCTCGTCGCGGTACACCCCCAGATCCGAGCGCAGATGGGTACCGAAGTTGCGTTCCGCGGCGCCGTAGGGCGGTCCGTAGTTGTTTGCCAGGTCGAAGTGGGTGATGCCCAGATCGAACGCGCGCAGCAGGATCGCCCGCTGCACGTCGAGCGGCTTGTCGTCGCCGAAGTTGTGCCACAGTCCCATCGACAGCACGGGCAGCAGCAGGCCGCTGCGACCGCACCGGCGGTAGGTCATGGAGTCGTAGCGGTCAGCTGCCGCCGT
>CAXSBR010000024.1:0-48074 GCA_964236495.1 uncultured Jatrophihabitantaceae bacterium | reverse complement strand
GGGTGGGGACTTTCACTTGGCCACCAGCGGGGACCTCAACTTGGCCGTTGACACATGCCCAGTCGAATCGCCCAAGGTAAAAGACCCAGTCTGGATCCCGATCGTGACGGCCCGGAACTGGGTACTCGTCAGCCGTGATTCGCATATAACGTCGCGGCCAGCAGAGATTGCAGCCGTCCGAGACAACGGCGCGCGGTTGATTGCATTGTCCGGACGCGACGCCGGAACACCATGGGAACAACTCGAAGTATTGCTCACTCACTGGCAGGCTATCGAGCGCCTAACCGCAGATGCTGGGCCGTGGGTCTACACAGCAACCAGGACGCGACTTCACCGAGTTGAAATTTGAAGCGCGTCAGCCGAGAACCCGTGAGCCGTCCGCCGTCGACACATCGAACTCCCCGGTCACGGCGGCGGTGATCAGCGATCGCTTGAGTTTCTGCATGAGGCTGTTGCTGCGATCGAGTCCCTCGACATGGTGCCGTGTCGTCTTCATGACGTGCTTTGCTGCTTTGCCGACCCCTTCTTGGTGCGCAAGCATGGTGTCGGGGACCCGAACGGCACGCAACGCCTCGATGTTGATGCCTGGAACCATGGCACCTGTGATCCGTCTTCTCATGTCCGACTGAACAGTCGGGAGCTCAAGTGCCCATCGGAGCCAATCCGGGTCACATCCGAACGGAGCGATGCGGGCGGCGTCTTGGGTCAGATTCGCACCGGTCAAAGCGTTGGGGACGAAGTCGACTTCGCCAACGCTGCCCCTGATTGAGATGACGAGATCGCCACCACGCAGCCGGCTTCGGGCGTATCTTGACTCGATCTCTGGATCGGTTCGGTTGAGCTGACCGCTACGAACCCGTCCCGCGGCAACATCGCCGCCCTTCACAATCGGAACCCCGCCGGGAAAGTCAGGCCCTGGCAGCACGATGCCGTATTGGATCGGCCGACGGGCGTCGGCAAGCGTCGCGAGGGGCCTGGTACCCGTTGATGACTTATCAAATAGGTCTTGCATCTGAGACTTGGCCGTCGCCCGTATTAAGGCGACCTGTTCTCGCCGAGCGGCGATGATGTTGTCGATGCGTGCCACCTGGTCATCGAGGAAGTCAGCAATCCGTCGCTGTTCACTGGTTGCTGGTAGCGGCAGTCGGATTGCGCCTAGTTCGCTTGGGTTGATTGCGGGATAACTAACGCCGACGCTTCGGCCTACGACTTCATCAACGAACGTCTCCGTTTGGCATGCATAAGCTAGGAAACGTCGATCAACGTTACCTTTCGCCTCTGCGACTGCAAACCCAGTCGAGAATACAAGTTGTTCTTCGGTGTGGGGGACTTGACCTACCGCACGGAGATAGGTTCGTACTGTTGAAATCACCGTTGCGCCCGGGGCTGCCAAGCGTCGCGCTCGGCTGGGCGCAGCTGCAAACCTCGTTTGATCCGTCGGTATCGTAATCCGCCCGGCCGAGTCAACGGACCCAATGTCAATGTACTTAAAAGCGAAGTTCGGTGACGTGTCTTCCGACAGCACGCGAGCGTTCAGGACTGCCACGTGTTTGAGGGGGACAGCTGAGAAAGTCACGTCGCCAGCCCGCGCATCCATTGCTGGATCCGTACTTCCAGTGCGTCGATTTCCGCCCGTATCTCCGCAACTGGCCTCGGTGGCGTGTAGAGGTAAAATTGCCTGGTGAATGAGATCTCGTAACCGATGCGGGTCTTGTCGTGGTCGATCCAGGCGTCGGGCACATACGGGTGGATCTCGTCCACGAGATGCTGCTCGGCCGCCACGTGCACCGCCTTCATCTGCTCGTCCGCATCCAGTTCCAGAAAGCCGGCGGGCAGCGGGATGTTCTCCTGGTCGCGCAGGTCCGGGTCGGTCTCGAAGCCGGCGCCCTTCTTGGCGGAGATCGGATTGGCCTCGGCGTCGTACACCGCGATGGTCTTCAGTACGGTGTTGAGCTGCTTGGTGTCCAGGCCGAGGCCGGCCAGCCGGGTGCGCGCCTGCTTCTCGTCCAGCCACGATGCTCCGGTCAGCGGCGCCACCACAAGCGCGATCTCATCAGAAAGCCCAGCCATCGCCGTCTCGTCGATCCGCCAGACCCGGCGCATCGGCCGCTCGACGGTCAGCCGGGCGAAGCCGAACTGCTCGTTGAGCATCACCTTCACCCGCGCGTCCGAGCCGTCGGCAACGATGTAGATGGCGTCGGTGAACAGCCGGCTGATTTCGGCAATCGCGTCTGGGCGAAGCTCTTTGCGTTTGTCGCCCAGCGACTTACGCATCTTCATGCCCAACTCCCGTGCGTCCACAAGCGTCACCGTCCCGGCCCGCTCGGCCGGCTTGCGGTTGCTGACGATCCACACGTAGGTGGAGATGCCGGTGTTGTAAAACATCTGGTCGGGCAGCGCGACGATACCTTCCAGCCAGTCGTTCTCGATGATCCAGCGACGGATCTCGGACTCCCCCGACCCGGCGCCGCCGGAAAAGAGCGGCGATCCCGACAGCACGATGGCGATGCGCGAACCACTGTTCGGTTCATCAGCGACGCGCGGCTTCATCTTGCTGATCATGTGTTGCAGAAAAAGGAACGAGCCGTCGCTGATCCGTGGCAGGCCAGCCGCGAACCGGTTGTTCGTGCCGCCACTCGCAGCCTCGACACGGATCGGGTCGGCGTACGCCTTCCAGTCCACGCCGTAGGGCGGATTGGCCAGCAGGTAGTCGAAGTGCTCGCCGGGGAATGCGTCCTGGGTGAGCGAGTTGTTCGGCGCCATCCGCTCCACCGGCTCGCCACGCATCAGCAGCTCCGAGCGCGCGATCGCCCAGGATTCCGGGTTCAGCTCCTGACCCGACACCTGCACGGTCGCGGCGGCGTTGTAGTCGCGCAGGTGATTCGAGGCGGTAATCAGCATGCCACCGGTGCCCGCTGCCGGGTCGTAAACCGTGCGCACCGGCGCTTGGCCGCTCAGTGCGTCGCTGTCCTCGGCGAACAGCAGATCAACCATCAGAGCGATCACTTCCCGCGGCGTGTAGTGCTCACCAGCGGTCTCGTTGCTCATTTCCGAGAACTTGCGCAGCAACTCCTCGAAGATGTAACCCATCGCCTCGTTGGACACGTAATTCGGATGCAGCTCAAGGTCGGCAAAGTCGCCCAGCACCGCGTACAGCACGCCGGCCTTGTCCAGCCGAGTGATTGTCTGCTGGTAACGGAACGCGTCCAGCACCTCGGCCGCAGCAGGGTTGAAACCCGCGATGTAAGTCTGCAGTTGCGCGGCGATGTTCTTGTCGTCGGACAGCATCGTCTTCAGCGTCAACGGGCTGGTGTTGTAGAACGGGTGACCCGACGCCTTCTTCAACAGATGGTCCACGCCACGGTTGGTCAGATCCCGCCCCTGCGCCTCCTGCACCACGAGCTGCTTTGTCGGCTCCAGCACCGCGTCGAGGCGGAACAGCACCAGCGTCGGCAGCATGACCGAGCCGTACTCGTGCGGGCGCAGATGCCCGCGCAGCTTGTCCGCGATCTTCCAGACGAAGCTGACCTTGTTTTCGAAGCCGACCGGTGTTGCCAACTGTGTGTCCTGTCTGTCCGGGGCCTACATCTTCACTCACCGCACCTCGGGTAGCCAGGCGGCGCGTTGAGATCGCGCGCGGCCGAGACTGTGTCGGCTGTTCGATACCGTACGGTTGCAACAGAGTTGTGGCACCGTATGGTGTCAGGTCAACAAGGCAACCGCACAGTCGCATACGCCCTGGAGTGCCATGCAAGCCACAACGGTGCACGCGATCCGCGCTGTGGTGCGGGGGCGCCGCAAGGAGCTAGGCCTCAGCCAAGAAACGCTGGCTCGCAGCGCTGGTACGTCACGGAAGTGGCTTTCGGAGTTCGAGCGCGGCACGACGACGGCAGTCGAACTACCGCTGGTGCTCCGGGTTCTAGCTGCCCTCGACCTCGCGGTTGACATCACGGCAAATCGGACAACGCCCGCCACGCGCTCTACCGGGCAGGAGCATAACGCCGAGCTGGATCTGGACGAGGTCCTTCGCGACTACGCCAGCCGAGGTCGTCGATTATCGAAGAGCTTTGTGATCTAATCGACGACCGGCTCGCCAGGCGCGTTACGCGCAGGCGGGGCGCACTGCGCTTCAGGTACGAAGACGAGTACCGCGCCCAACCCGCACTCACGCCGCTGTCGGTCTCGATGCCCGTCGAAACAGCCGAGCACGCGGACCCGACCGTAGCGCCGTGGATTGCCGGCCTGCTGCCCGACAACGACGGGGTGCTCGCTCGATGGGCTCGCAACTTTCACGTCGGCAATTCCGCGTTTGCCATCCTCGGTACTCCGGTGGGCGAAGACTGCGCAGGAGCGGTGCGCCTTGTGCCGGCGGATCGACTGGACGCGGCTCTGTCTCCCGACGGCTCGGTTCGATGGTTGCCCAATGCGCGGTGACTGCGAAGCCGCCTTCCAAAGCGCGGCAGCCCAGGACGGCGTCACGCTCGTTCGGGCGACGGCGCCCTGGCTGAACCAGCGAGGCCACTTCGGTCTGCCACTAGAGACTGGCGCAGCGATTACAACGATGAGCGCCATCTTGGTTCTGCTCGGCGGCGATCCCGTCGCTCAACAGGCAAAGCGAACCACCCCGCTACCTGGCGACTTCGTTCATTCCGGCTCAGGCACATACATCGAGGTAGATGAGCACCAACACTTCACTAGCGCCCGACTGGCCACACTGAATGCTTACCCACCTGGCACAAAGTTGGGATTCGAGCTCGACCGGTATCTCGACCTCTGCCAGCAGTGGAGCGAACGGTCCGACAGCTACTACCGGCGTAATCAGGCGCCCGGATTTGGTCCGGGAGGCCGCCAACGTCAGCGCGCCTACCATGACGCGCTACGTGACCTCGCGACACCTGCGCTTGGATATGGGCCCGTCCTTCGAGCTGACGCTGTCGATCGGGACGGAGCCGCCGCCTACAAACGGGTACGCGACCGCGTGCACGCTGCCATTTTCCGACCATGACATCCACCGAGTCCGCGTTCAACCAAACGGCCGCTTCGAGGTTTCAATCACTGCGCATCATCGGTGAGCGACGGCTCGGGTCGCCGCAATCCGTAATCCGTTACCGCCGGCGAGGTGATTGAGCCGCCGTCCGTCGAAGACGTTGAGCGTGTCCGGCATCAGCTGACATTTCTACCAGTGCCGGCCGACACTCCTGCCACCGAAATGCTGCTCGACGCTTTGCTATCGATAATCACGAACGGCGATGCAGTCATAGCGCGCTTCGACCTGACCCGTATCGACGATAGACCCAGGACGTTTCGTATCTTCCTCGCGCTTTACGGCTCCGTCGGTACTTCCTTAACCTCCGCCGCATTGGCGAAGGCGCCACCCGAGATCAAAATTCACCTAAACACTGATGTCATCGCCAACAGACTCGACCGCTGCAGCCATACGCGATGACAGAATCGGACGATGATCCGACGATGACCGCAGGGCATGACGAGCGGATCCGCGCCGCGGCACTCGCCTGGATCGACCGGGTGACGTTCGGCGGCACCGTCCCCGTCACCCGCGACCAGCTCGCGAACGACTTCGTGGTGGACGGCCGACCGTTTCCGCTGGTCGACCGCGGTCGAGGGATCCGCAAGCCGATCGGGTGGTCGGCGGCGCTGTCGATCATGACCGCCGTTCCGAAGTCGGGGCAGCCGCGACCGTACGACGATGTCGAAGGCGCCGACGGGCTTCACCGCTACAAGCTGCGCCGCGACCAGCGCGGCAGCGGCGAGAACGAGGGGCTGCGGGCAGCTATGAGGCAGCAATTGCCGCTCATCTGGTTCTACGGCGTCAGATCCGGCGTCTTCAACGCCATCTCCCCGGTTTATTTGGTCATTGAAGAATCGGCTGAAGATCAGTTCGTGCTTGCCCTCACCGAGGAGCAACGTCTCGTCCGCGCCGGCACTCCCGTCGAGGAGGTATTTCGCCGCTACATCATTGCGCAGACGAAGCGGCGACTGCACCAGCCCGTCTTCGCTAGCCAGGTCATGCTGGCCTACGGAACGAGGTGCGCGGTGTGCACGCTCGCACACCGGGAACTCCTCGACGCCGCTCACATCGTGCCCGACAGCGACCCGCTGGGCCTGCCGGTCGTGACCAACGGACTGGCGCTGTGCAAAATCCACCACGCCGCCTACGACGGCAACATCCTGGGCATCCGGCCGGATCTTGTCGTCGAAATTCACGGCCGGCTGCTGGACGAGGCCGACGGCCCGATGCTGACCTACGGCCTGCAGGGTCATCACGGCGAACAGCTGCGCAATGTGCCGACGCACCGCTCCGAGCGCCCGGATCCGATCCGGCTGGCTCGACGCTACGACGAATTCAAGGCAGCCTGAACACGGCTTCGTGGCCTTCGCTGCAACTCGAAATGAACCCTGTGGCCGATACCAGTGCCAGCAATCTGGATTCGCTGTACCGCTCCCAGCGGCACTGGCTCGACGAGGTGCTCGAGCATCAAGGTTCACTTCTAACGCCGGGGCGAGCAGTCTGGACCACTCGAAACGCCGCCGAGTTGCAAGAAGCTTTCGACCAGCACGGCGATTCTGCCGCCGGCGGCAACTTCCTCGACAAGTTGCGCACCCGACTCACCGGCACCGGGCAGGACGCCAAGCAGCTCGCGGCGGAACTGCTCGTCGAGCACTTTCTGATCATCTATCCGGGCGCCATCTCCCAGGCGAGCAAGATTAAAACGATTGAGACTGTGTTGTCCTGGCTGGCGACGCCCGCACCCATCCCAGGCGACGTCAGGGAGTTACTCGCCTACGGCCCCGTCCACCCGGGTCAATGGGCAATCAGTCACCGGGAAATTCAGCTCACGTGGCTGATCCACTTCACGCAGCTGTGGCTAGGCCTGCCCGACGAAGACCGGACGCGAGCCCGAACGGATCCATGGGCGCTTCGAGCGCTGACCGATTCCATCACCGACGACGGCACGGAGGCAGCCCGGCTGGCGCTACTGCACTTGAGTTTTCCGGACACGTTCGAAGCGATCGTCTCCCCCAGCCATAAGCAGCAAATTGTTCTGCGCTTCGTTGATGTTCCCGGCCGCGAGACCGACGTCGACCGAAGGCTGCTGGAACTGCGAAGCGCCCTAAGCGGACGGGATGGCCTGGACTGGTACAGCGACCCGCTCAGGTTCCGGTGGTCGAAGCGCGGTCCGGAATGGTCGAGCCTTCTCCGCTGGGTCCGCGCGGTGTACGAGACGCAGGAGATCCGCACCGAGGACCGACCGTACAAGTTGGCCGTCGCCGGCCGGCTCAACGCCGTCCGGGCGGGGTTCATCGCCGGCAAGCACATGTGGGCCGCGGATCTGCGGAAAGCAGTCACCGACAAGGAGAACAACCTGACCGGGTGGCGGGCCAACGGCCCCCTGCTCGACTGGGTGGACGCGCACCCCACTGAGGCTCGTGACGCTTTTGCCGTGCTGTGGGATGCCGACCGTGCGCCGCTCGAATCACTGGCCGGGTTCCTTGATTGCATGCCGTCCGACGCCATCGCTGACACGGTTGGAGCTCGCTGCGGCGTCGGTTCGTTCCTGCTGATGGCCCGCGATGCCACCCAGCTACCGCCGATGAAGATCCGCTGGGTCCGCGAAGCGTGGACGTTGGCCGGCTGGGGGCCGGACAAGGACCTCAGTCCTGCGGCGACGTACGCACGCGCCCTGGCGCTGTTCGAAGAAGTCGTACGAGCCTCGGCGGACTGGCCCGAACCACTGGCCGACCCGCTCGACGCGCAGGGCCTGCTGTGGGCTATGTGCACGCTCGCCGACAAGCCGACGTCATGGTCCGACGAGCTCTGGCATGAGTTCTGCACATATCGCGGACTGCCCGTCAAACTTGTTCCTGCTTCTGGGTCGCAGTTGACTGATCCATCGCTCGTGCCGTCGGTCGCACCCACCGACTTCCTCGCCGAAGCGGCTGCCGATCTGCTGGTTGATCGCGCCTTCCTCGACGAAGTCGTCAACCTGCTCGCCGACAAGAAGCAGGTCATCCTTTACGGACCTCCCGGCACCGGCAAGACCTTCCTGGCCAAGCGGCTCGCTCGCGCGCTGGTCGAGGACCACCCCAACCGTTCGCGCCTGGTGCAATTCCATTCGGCCATGTCGTATGAGGACTTCATAGAGGGTCTGCGGCCCAAGGTCCTGGACAGCGGGCAGGTCACCTACGAGGTGACGCCGGGCCCCTTGATTCGTGCGGCTAAAGACGCCCAAGCCGATCCGGACGCGCGCTACGTTCTGATCATCGACGAGATCAACCGCGCGAACCTGCCGAAAGTTTTCGGTGAGCTCCTTTTCCTCCTCGAGTACCGGGAGGAGGCGACGTATCTGATGTACCGCCCCGATCAGCCGTTCACGCTGCCGGAGAACCTGCTGATCATCGGCACGATGAATACGGCCGACCGTTCGGTGGCACTGGTCGATGCCGCACTGCGCAGACGATTCCACTTCGTACCGTTCTTCCCGCACTACGGGCCGATGCAGGGCCTCCTCGGGCGTTACCTGGCGGCGAAGGGTGGCCGGCTCGAGATTGCACAACTTCTTGATGCTGTTAATGACGAGTTGATCGCGGAGGTGGGCGAGCACCTGCTCATCGGACCGAGTCACTTCATGAAGGCCGACCTGACCGACGACGCGCTTCGCAGAATCTGGACCTACAACGTCTTTCCGCTGATCGAGGAGCAGATCTGGGGCCGGCGCGAGGAGATCGACCGTTGGCGGTGGGATGCCGTCCGGCGCCGGTTCGCCGACCAGCTCAGCGCAGTCGGCACCGGCACCGGCGAAGTATCGCGGGCGCTGACGCCATGACGGCGCAGGTCGTCGAGCTCCATGAATACGAGGAGCGCGAAGTCGAACTGCCCTCAGAAGCCGAGCGTGTTCTCCGTGCCGTGGCGGGTACGCGACTGATCACTGCACCGGCGGGGAGGCATAGCTTCCGCATCAAGGCGACGTCGCACATCGGCGCGATCACCACGCCTGACGTCCACGTTGTCATCCGACCGAAGATCAGCATTCCGACGGTGCTCTACCTGCTGGAAAGTGGCGGTCATCCGCTGCGGCTCGACGAAGACGACGTGGCCCTGGCCGGCACCGAGGACCTCGTCGCTGCCGTGGCGACGCTATTCGCCGCACAGCTGGCACGCCTGGTCCGGCGCGGTATCACTCGCAGTTACGTCCAGGTGTCCGAGCGGCTGAGCACCCTGCGTGGCCGGCTCGACCTGCCGGCGCAGCAGCGATCAGGTGGCCTGAACATGCCGGTCGCCTGCACATACGACGACTATCAGATCGATACCCGCCTGAACCGTCGCGCCCGAGCGGCGACGCTGCGCCTCATGGGCATGCCCAGCGTCGCACCGGCTACCGGGCTGCAGCTGCGGCATTTACTCGCGACGCTCGACGGCGCCGGCCCGCTTCAGCGCTTCGACTTGGCGATGCCTTCACAGTTCACCCGGCTTGATGAGCATTACCGGGCCGTCGATGGTTTGGCGACATTGATCTTGCAGAACTGGTCAGTGGATGTTCGCAGTGGCGTGAATGCCGCATCGGCGTTCACCATCGACATGAACGTGGCCTTCGAACGCTTCATCACCGAGCGACTCCGCCGCCTTCTGGACGGTCGGCTCCTCGTCGACGCCCAGCGCCGGACTCACTTGGACCACGACAAGATCGTGCTCATCCGTCCCGACCTCGTATTGCGTTTGCCGCACGGAGCCGACGTATTGGTGGCGGACACGAAGTACAAGATTGCCGCCTCGGGCGTGGGTCGCGAGACTGATTACTACCAGCTACTCGCCTACACCGCCGCGCTGGGCCTACGTGCTGGGCTGCTGATCTACGCAACCGACGACCAGGATCCGATGCCGCGTGAGATCGTCGTCGGAGCGGCTCGCTCGCAGCTCTACACCTGGGCAGTCAATCTCAACGGACGCCGTCGAGACATCGACCAAACGATGGAAAGCCTCGCCGACTTGGTATTTACGCTTTCCGCCTCTAAAACGTCGACGGTCTCCTCACCCGTAGGCTTTTGACGCTCTGCCGTTGTGTTATTACTACCGCTAATGTGGCACGATCTCGATCTTGACGAAACCGTGCCGCCGTCGACAGTGTGGGGCCAGAGCCCAGAGGCCGATCAGATTTGCCGATAAACCTCGCTGCGGTGGGCGATCCGGAGCGCCAGCACGATCAGTTCGTCATCCTTAATCGTACAAATGACGCGGTAGCCGCCGATGCGGATCCGCCACAGATCGTCGTATCCGACCAACTGCCGACACCCCGGAGGCCGCTGGTTGGCGCCGAGCGCGGAGACGGCTCGTGCGATCCGCCTAGCGACCTGCCTATCGAGCTTGCCGATTTCCTTCTGCGCCGTTGAGCCGTACCCGACGCTGTACTGAGCGCCAGCACTCACAGACCGAGATCCCGCGCGACTTCCTCGGCTGAGACGACCGCGCTGCGGCCGGCGTCGACGTTGGCGAGCCGTCGAACGGCGATCGCGCCGTCTTGCTGATCAAGCAGTGACTCGTACGCCTCGACCAATTCCGCTGGGACGATGGCCGCAACCCGGGAATGTCCGCGGCCACGAGTCACGTAGGTGGTTTCCCCTCCGAATGCAGCGCGATTCACCGCATCGGAGAATCGGTCGCGGGCCTGACTCACCGAAAGTTCAACGGGTTCGACGGTCATAGAGCCAGTGTGCGCCAACTACGCCAACATAGCCACTGAACGTCTCGCGCGACGCTCGGAACGTTCCAGCAGCCTGAACAATCCGTACGGCTTCGCCGTCGGAGCATGACGCAAAGGCCGCAACCGCAAACTGTCAGAGGCGCGTCGTAGCCTCTGCACAACTCGAGCGAAGGGGAGGTAACCGATGGCAGACACCAGCAGGAAAGACCTCTTTCGCTACCTCACCGCGGACGAGTCCGGTGACTACGTCGCCATCATGGCCCTGTTCTCCGAGACGCTGCTGGCCGATTTGTCGGCCGTCGAGGTCGCCGAACATCTCGCCGCCCGCGCAACTCCGCTCGAACGCGACACCGCCGAGGCACGCTGCCAGCAGCTGGTCAAGTGGGGCAACCTCGTGCCCTCGATCCGCGATGCCCGGGTGAGCACCGTGGCCGACTATCTGCGCTCCCGCTCTCGTTACCAGGTGTCCAAGCTAGGTGGTCGTCTGCACCGCGAAGCGCAGGAGATCCTGCACGCATCCGAGGGCGCCCGCGAGGTCGCACGCGAACTGCTCGGGCAGATCGTCGACTTTCTGGACCGCATCCTGGCCGCCATCACCCACGCTGGCCCTGACAACTTGGACGCGGAGGCTGTTGCCGGCGAGGTCACCACAGTCTTCAACAACCAGCGGCTGTTCACCGAAAGCGTCCGCGACTTCTACGCCTACCTGGCCGGAGTGCTCAGCCGCTACGACCTCGGCGGCGATGAGTACGCCCAGTTCAAAGGCTTGCTGCTGGACTACGTCGACCTGATCACCGCAGACGTCAACCGGCACGCCCCCGCCGTTGCCGACCGCGTCGACACCGTGCTCACGCAGATCGGTCCGCTGCTCGAGCTGCTGGGCACCGTGCGCGGCCTGGCCCTCGCCGACGGCACCTCGGTGGAACGATCGAAGGGACGCACCGAAGCCGACTGGCACGAACTGGCCACCTGGTACGGAGCGCGTGGCGGCAGCTCCGGTCCTGAACAGTTGCGCGCTGCGGCCGGCCAGGCCCTTGGCCAGTTGATCACCAACGCCAAGCGGCTGCTCGACACCTCGGGAACCGGCTTCTCACGTCGGGCCGACCTTCTACGCCTCGCCCGCTGGTTCAACGACGCCGACGACGAGACTGCGCACCGCATCTTCGCCGGCGCGTTCCTCAGCTACCCGGCGCGACACCTACAGCTCGGCCCCGACGAGGTCGATCCCCGCATCGGTGCGACCACCTCCTGGTGGAACAGCGATCCGGTCGAGGTTCCGGTGTCCCTGCGCCAGCGAGCGGAGCGCTCAATCCGCGGCCGATCCTCGCGAGTTCCTGATCCTCGGTCCGACTGTCTCCTGCTGGTTGCGCAGGCACGTGAGGAGGCCCAGCTGCGCCGGGCCGTGGCGGCCGAACTGCTCGCCGCGGGCCGGTTGGACGGCGCACGAGTGTCGCCAGCGGCGCGCGAGCTCGTTCTCGATCGACTGGCCGACCTGCTCGCCCGGCACGAGCACGAGAGCGTGGATACCGACTTGGGGCTCGTCCTCACCATCACGCCAGGCCGCAACACCGTGCTGCACAGCGGCGACGGCGACCTGACGATCGAGGGTCTGCAGCTCGTCATCGCCGCCGTTGCCCCGGTGGCTGAGGCGGCCGCCGGATGACCACCTTCGCCCAGGACGCCGACGGCCGACGGCTGGCCGCCCGCAGCCTGCTCGTGCGTCCCATTCTCACCGCTGCCCGCGATCCGGAGGAATTTGCTCTGGTGCGACGGCACGCGACGGCACTCAAGTCCATCTTCGCCGCCCAGCTCGGTTACACCCTCGTCGTCGAATCCGGATACGCGAGGTTGGTGAAGGCGCGGCTCGACGAGAACGCTCCGTTGCGCCCCGCCCGCCGAGCGTCCGACGATGCCGCGTTCGGCGCGACCACCTACGTCCACCTTGCGCTGACCTGCGCCGCCCTGCTGGCTCCTGGAGTCGGTGAGCAGATCCTCATCTCCACCCTCGTTGATCAGATCCGTGCCGACGCCGCCGAGCACTCGATCGTGATCACCGACAGCATCGCCGACCGCCGGCAACTGATCACCGCCCTGGGCCTGCTGATCAGCTGGGGCGTTCTCGCCGAGACCGACGGCTCGGTCACGGCCTGGGGCGAGCGGCGTGAGGACGAAGCACTGCTGACCATCCACCGCCCGCTACTTGCCCACCTCCTACCCAGTCCGCTCTATCAGTTCGCCTCGGCGGCGCAGAGCTGGTCAGCGCCGGCGGACGACCAGCCCAGACGGCGACTACGGCGTCGGCTGGTCGAAAATCCCGCCGTCTTCCGAGCGCACCTCGCCGACGACGAGCGCGATGTCCTGTCGCGCGAACGGGGCGAGCTGACCCGCCAGCTCGCGGACAACTTCGGGCTCACCCTGGAGGTGCGAGCCGAGGGCGCACTTGCCTACGACGTCGACGGCGGCCTCACCGACATCGAATTCCCGGGCAACGGCAGCCTCAAACAAGCGGCGCTGCTTCTGCTGGACGAACTGATCGCCGCGCTGCCGTCCGAACCGGGCGGGACTACCGGCAGCGTTCTCGCGCCCTGGCCGCTCGTCGACGGCATCCTCGCCGATCTGACCGAGCGCTACCGCAAGGTGTGGAAAGGCTCGTACGTCGATTCGTTGTCCCAGCTGCGCGACGATGTCGTCGACCTGCTCACCTCGCTTTCGCTGGCCGCAGCCGCCGACGAGGGCCTGGAGGTATCTCCGTTCGCCGCGCGATACCGGCCCACCATTCAGACCGTCGACGCCGTCCAGGTCGTTCAACGGTCCCTGTTCGAAGGAGACTTGCGATGATGCCAAGGCAGGTTCCGGATCGTTGGCGACTGACCCGCGCCGGCATCGTCAACGTGTGGCACTACCTCGAGAACACGTTCGACGTATCGGGCGGGCGGATGATCCTGCGCGGAACCAACGGTTCGGGCAAGTCGCGCGCTCTGGAGATGCTGCTGCCGTTCCTGCTCGACGCCGACCGTCGCAAGATGGACGCCACCGGATCAGGACGCGTCAACCTCGACGAGCTGATGCGCACCGGCGCGGGCGAACAGACCAACCGCTCGGGCTACTTGTGGCTCGAGCTGCAGGGCCCCGACAGCTGGCTCACGATCGGCGCACTGCTGCAGTACAGCCGCTCCGCCAATCGAACCCAAGTCTGGTACTTCATGACACCGCTGCGAGTGGGTCATGAGATTCACCTGCTCAACGCCCAGCGGGAACCACTCAGCCGCAAGGAACTCACCGAGCTGATCGGTGCCGAGCAGGGAAGCGAGTCGGCAGAGACGCACCGCGAACGCATCCGCTCGACCGTCTTCGGGCTGAGCGGCGACAGCGGTCGCGACCGCTACCTCGGACTGCTGCAACTTCTGCACACGTTGCGCTCCCCCGACGTCGGCAACCGCATCGACGAAGGCCGCCTACCTCAGATTCTGAGCGACGCGTTACCGCCCCTGGACGAACAGACCCTGAGCCGGGCCGGCGAGCAGCTCGACGGTCTGACCGCCACCCGCGAGGCCCAGCAACGTCTTGAGCAGTCCCACGAGCAGGTGCAGCGACTGCTGGGCGTCTACCGCCGCTACGCAGCCACCACCATCCTCGACACCGCGGCCCAGACCTTGTATCAGGTCGAAGAGTTGGCCGCCGCCGAGCGCGTCGAAACCGAATGCCGCCAGACGCACGACCGGTTACGCACCGACCTGGCGGCCAAGCGGGCCGAGGAGGAACAACTGCAGTCCGACGTTGCCGAGCTGCAGAACGCGATCAACGGCATCCAGGGCCGCGCGATCTTCAAACAAGCAGATGACCTCGTTCAGCGCGACAACACGGTGGCCTCGTTCGCCCGCGCTACCGATCAGGTCCTCGCCGAGGCCGAGCGTGAACGCGCCCATTGCCGCACAGCAGTCCGCAGCACAGATCAGCGGTTCACCGAACTGGACGAAGCAGTGGGCGCCGCCGCAGCCCTGCTGGCCCGCACTCGCCGCGCCTTGGACGCCGCGGACCTGTCGCACAGCGCGCTCCCGGACGGAATCGGGCTGACCGAACAGCAGCCGGTGTCGCAAACGGCGGTGATCCGCACAACCCGCGATCAGCCTCCACAGCCGATCGAGCGCCCGATGGCGCGACAGGCCACCACGTGGCCCACCGACGCCCGCACATCGGAAGCCGGCGTACGAGCAGTGATCGAGGCCGCACACCGCCGTCGCGAACTCGCGCATGCGCGGCTGCTGGAAGCACGACGCCTCTCGGTCGAAGAGCAGAAGGTTCGCGCTGCCGAGGCGGACGCCACTCGCGCCGAACAGCAAGCCGAGAACGACGTGGCCCAGGCGGACATCGATGAAACCAGCCGAGACGAACGAGCCATCGAGCTGATCACCGCCTGGCGTAGCTGGTCGGCCGATCCCGACACCGCCGCGCTGCTCGGCGACATCGATTGGGCCGCGGACCCCGTTCTGGGCCCACTCCTGCTCGACGCCGATGCGTTGACCGGCGACGAATCCACCGACTCCGACCCGCTCGAGCTGCAGCGCATCGACGACTCCGCCGCCCGGCTGGCTCAGCCCGTCCGCGACGTGCTGGCCGCAACCCGCGCTGAGCTTGCTGCCGCCCAGCGCACCGACGACAGTGTCCGATCCGCGCTGGGCGTGGAGGCAGCTGCGCTACGCCGCGCCGAGGACCCCCAGCCACCCCAAGCGCCGTGGCTGTCGACACGTGCGGCCATCCCGTTCTGGCAGACCATCGACTTCGTCGACGACCTTCCCGACGCCGACCGAGCCGGAGTGGAAGGGGCACTGCTGGCCGCCGGCCTGCTCACCGCCGGTCTGGAACTGGACGGGACCGTCCGGGCCGCCGACGGCACCGCACTGATAAGGCCGCGAACTACGCCCGCAGCCCGTCCGCTGACCGCAGCGCTGCGTCCGGATCCCGCCGGCACCACAACGCCGGAACTTGTTCTCAGCGTGCTGACCGGCATCGGACTGGACGACGATTCGCCGACGTCGGTTTCCACCGACGGCAGCTGGCGCAATGGGCCGCTGCGCGGACGACACGTCGTACCGGCCGCTCGCCATATCGGCGCCGCCGCCCGCGCTCAGGCCCGGCGCGACAGATTAGAGGCCATCGACGCCGAACTCGCCGAACTCGATGCCCGGGCCCTCGCTCGCCGCACCGAACGCAGCGAGCTCGACGAGCGCCAACAGCGCCTCGACACCCATCTGGCCACGACACCGCGCACGGCGCAGCTCTCCGGCGCTCGACTCGTTGCTCGCGCCTCGGTTCGACGCGCCGAGCGCAGCCGGGCGGCCGCCCTCGTCGCGGTCGCCTCGGCCCGCGAGGCGCGAACACGCTGGGCCAAGCAGGGTGAGACGCATCGTCTTGCCTGCGCGCACCACGCGCTGCCCAGCGAGACCGGTCCACTGGAAGGCGTCGTGTCCGCCGCCGGCGAAGCCGAGCGCTACGCCACCACCTTGCTCGAATCGCTGCGCCGGCTCACGGCCTGCGTCGAACGCCACCAGCAGGCGCTCGCCGATGTCGGCGAAGCAGTCCGACGGCGAGACGAGGCCGAGGCCCGCGCGGACGGGCAATGGCGGACGTGGCGCGATCTGGCCGCCGAGGTAGGTGCGCTGCATGAAGCGATCGAACTCGACGTCGAGCAGGCCCGGGCCGAACTGGCGCGCTCGCAGCAAGCGCATGAGCAGGCGCGCACCAAGGCCCACCGGGCTCGCGATGACCTCTCCGTTCTGGCACCTAAAGTCGGCCAGGCTGAGGCAGAGGCACGCCAGGCCGCGACCGAGGCCGCCCGGCGCCTCGACGACATGATCGACGCCGCTGGCATCTTCTCGCGGCGCATCACCCTGCCCGGCCTCGTCGCTGCGGTCACCGATCAGGCGCTGGGTCCGGTCGAGCGTCCCGAACAGTCGGCGTCGGTACGGGCTGCAGCTGAGGCCGCTGTGTCGCGCGTCGCCAAACCCGCTCAGCCGGCCACCGCAAACTCGGTGTTCACTGCCTTCCAAAGCTTCGATCGCGAAGTCTCGGGCCAACTGGATGCTAGCCACCAGCTGCAGGACGGCATTTCCCTGATCGCCGTCCTGGGTGCCGGCGACGACCACACTCTCGCCGGTGTTTCGGCCGCGCTGCAGGAGCGTGTCGTCACCGGCCGAGCGGCCCTCAGCGAGCGCGAGCGAGAGGTCTTCACCACCTTCGTTCTAGGTGGGGTGGCCGAGGAGCTGCGGCGCCGGATCAATCAGGCCGTGGCGCTGGTCGCGGCGATGAACGGCAGTCTGCGCGAGATCCGCACGAGCAACGGGATCGGCGTTCGACTGGGATGGAAGTTGCGCGACGATGCCTCCGAACTGCGTCGCATCGCCGAGCTGGTGGCGACCGCTGATGCGGTGCGTACCGCGGAACAGAACGACGATTTGACCAATCTGCTCCGGCGCCGAGTCGAGGAGTTCTATGCCAGCGACCCGTCCAGCGGGTACGCCGTGCATCTAGCTGCCGCGCTGGACTATCGACGCTGGCATGAGGTCGACGTAACGATCCTGGGTCCGCAGGCGGGTCAGGAACGTCGAATCAGCACGCGAGCCAAGCTGTCGCAAGGCGAGACACGCTTCGTCTCCTATGTCACCCTGTTCGCTGCCGCCGATGCCTACCTCACCGGTTTGTCCACCGACCAAAGGCAGCTTCGACTGATCCTGCTCGACGACGCCTTCGCCAAGGTCGACGACCCGACGATCGGGGAACTGATGGGGCTGCTCGTCCATCTGGACCTCGACTTCGTGATGACCGGTCACGCGCTCTGGGGCTGCTTCGCCCAGGTTCCCCAACTCGACGTGTACGAGGTGCGGCGCCTGCCGGGCACGTCGGCGGTGACGACACACGTCCACTGGGACGGCCACACCCGCCACCTGCGCAGCACCGCGTGAACGTCGTTGATCCGGGCGCCTTTCCACCGCTGTTGCGCGCGCATCTGCAGATCCCCGCACTGGCACCGTTGTGGATCACGCTTCGGGACCGGTTGGAACGCAGCGGGCACGCCGTCCGGGGCGCCGTCGACTTCGACCTGGACGACGAGGCCGCCGACCGACTGGCCGGCCTGCTGGGTCGTCCGCTGCGCGCCGGCCCGCAGCGCCTGAAGCTCGCCGAGCTCGACGCCGCACTGCGTCACAGCGCCGCTGGCCGAGGACTTGTCGCATCCGTCGCCGCACTCACCGGCCAACCGCTTCGTGACCGGCCCGCCGAGAAGGTGGCGACGCACGAGGATTGGCAGCGCGTCTGGCAGCAGCTCGAGGATCGCCTCGTCGTCGCCGACTTGGCGCGGCGGGCATGGTCCGGGCAGTGGGCGCAGTGGCTGCATTTCAGTGGGGTGATCACCCGGCTCGGGTCGGTGCAGGCGACTGTCGAGCTGCGGGCCGCGGTCGACGTGCTGACCGAGATCGCCGCTGCGCTGGATACTGCGGTTGCGTCGCCGCAGTCGTTGCGCGCCATCGGCGAACTGGCCAGCCGGACCACCGGTAGCGCCCACGGCCTCGACGACGGCCGCACCACGGCGGCCCTGGTGCTCCGGGCGGCCGCGTTCGCCCTGGATTGCGCCCCGGCCTTGTCGGCGGCCCAGCGGCGAGAGCTGTGGCAACGAGTCGGCATCGAGCCAGACCTGATCTCGGGCACGGTGCTGGTGTGGTCGCTGCGACCGCCCGGGCTCGATCCATGGTCGACGATGATGCGTACTCGGGCCGACCTCGGACTGATCACCCATCTGACCGTGCACGAGCTGCGCCGGTTCGACGGACCGCTTACCGACGCCGGTGCCGTCGTGCATGGTTGCGAGAACCCGCAAGTACTGCAGGCGCTGGCCGAAGCCGGTGTGGATCAGCCGCTCGTGTGCCTTTCGGGCAACCCGTCCGCGGCCGGCCTGGCGTTGGTCGGGCGGGTCGATCTGCGCTACCACGGCGATTTTGACTGGCCGGGCATCGCCATCGCTCGGCGACTGTTCACTGCCGGTGCCCGACCGTGGCGCATGAACGCCGACGACTATCTCGCCGCAGTGTCGGCGCACCAAAACACCACCAGACTGACGTTGAGCGGCAGATCAGAACCGACGCCGTGGAGCCCAGATCTCGAAGCGGCGATGATCCGCGCCGGCGTCGCCGTACACGAGGAGTCCGTCATCGACGCGCTGGCAGCCGACTTCCAGCGCTCGGTTAGTGAATAAGTCGGTTCCGCCGGCGTGGGCAGGGCGCCGCCTCACCGCAGGAACTTCGAGGTGACGACTATTCCGGTCGGTCTCGACCATCTCGTCTACGCCGTTCCAGATCTACAGATAAGCGTCCGTGCGTTCGCCGCACGCACCGGCGTCACCCCGGTCGAAGGTGGTCGGCACGCCGGCTTCGGCACCGCGAACTACCTCGTCGGGCTCGGGCCCGGCCGGTATCTCGAGATCATCGGCCCCGACCCGGAGCAGCCGAACTTCTACGGTCGACGGTTGTTCGGCGTCAGCACCGACCGTCCGGCCGGGCTGGTCACTTGGGCTGCCGCCACCGCGGACGTCGACGCCCAGATCAGCTCGGCTCGAAGTCACGGCTACGACCCCGGCGACTCAACGCCGCTGTCGAGGCTTACCGCGGGCGGCAGCCAGTTGCAGTGGCGGCTCACGCCCGACACCGTCGACTCGACCGGCGGCACCGTGCCCTTCCTCATCGACTGGCTCGACAGCGCCCATCCGAGCCTCGGCCAGCTGCCTCAGCTCGCGCTGATCAGCTTCACATTGACCGCCCCAGACCCGGCCCGGCTGAGAGCCAACCTGGCCGCGCTCGGAACGTCAGCAGCGATCGAACAGGGTCCACGCCGGGGCTGACGGCCGTGCTCGGAACGCCCAATGGCGACGTTGCTCTGACTTAGAACCAGCCGGCGCGGAGTTGCGGGTTCGGTTGCACCCCAGGCGTGGCTTGCAATTGCACGGCCAACAACAGCACAGTCTTCTTGCACGTCGCTGCTGAAGTGTTACCACTGCGAACACTTTGGCGTTCTGTCCGTGCCGCAACGACACTTCTCGGCGCCTTGAACACCGGTCAGCGCACGAGGATTGTGCGGGCGCTATGAATAGTCATCGTCAATTGCCCGACATTGCCTTGCACTGTTCCGATGTCCTGCCAGGCGCCTCCATCCACGCGGAATTGCGCCACCCAGGTGGCCCGCGCGGTGATGTTGACTGATCCGCTCTTGGTGTAGACGTGACCGAAGTAGCCGGGGCACAGGTAGGTGCGACATGGATTGACGTCGAAGTCGTAAGCGCGGCCGGGCCCGTCAGATGTGTCGGAGGAACCGTCGCCGAAGTTCCATTTGACGGTTTGGACCTGGCCCCGAAAGTCGACGTGGCGCCCGAGCAGCGTCGCCGATCCCAACGGCACCTGGCCATCCTGTGTCTTTATCCACGTGATGATTTGCACGTGCACCAACGGTGTCGCGGTCGCCGGTGGCGCGGTGCCGATGACTGGGTTTGGCAGGAGCTTGACCACTGACGCCTGCGCATCCCCCACCGTCACTTGCGGAGGAGGCGGTGGAGCTGCCGCGGCCACGAACTGCGCCGAGCACAGCACGGTCCCAGCCGACCACGTGCCGCCGACGTTTATCTGAACGATTTGCGCCACCGGACCGAGCTGTAACGGGAATGGACAGTCCGCTGCAGCGCACATTGCCTGCGTCGTAGCGTCTTTGCTGCAGGCGACGTAGCGGCGTTCGTGGACTACACGAGGCACCGCCAGCCCGGGTTTCTCCGCATCGCCGACCGAACAGCTACCCCAGACGCTTGCATTTGAACCACCTCCCGTGCATGGTGGGTTCGCGTACACATTGGTGACATTGATCCAACTGAAGATACATGCCAGCATTGGCACCAGGACCCTTGCAATGAACCCTCCCTTGCGCTGCTTCATGCGGCTCCAGCGTCATAGCCGACCATCTTGGCAACGCGCCATTGACCGCTCCACCGCGGAGTCACAGCGAACTGAAAGCTTCCAGCAGCGTGAGTCGATACAAACTTTCTGGTCTTATCGTTTATTACGGTATCCGCTGACACCTCAACGGTAGTGGAGACGGTGTGCACGTTTGAAGCAGTGCGCAAGACGCTTCGGTATCCGGTGAAACGGTCTCCAACGTGGAAATTTCCATCCCTCGCAGTGTTGTCCAGCCCTTTCGCCAAGCGCGCACAAAAAGAGCAGCTCGAGTCGTAGTAATGGCGCATGTAGGACCCGCTGGTTGTCGCGTAACCCCAGTCGATCGTCTTGACGAAGAACTCGGCGAAGGCGCGGGCACCGGCCGGTGAATGCTGGAGCGCCAGCGCCGGCATCGTGGGTGGCTGCTCTTTGGACGAGTGGAAGTTGTAGCCCGACCGCTTCACGTCCGCCGGCACAGTCGGCACAGTCGCTGTTGCAGCACTCGGACGGGTCGTCGACGTCTGTGTCCGCGACGGTGTGTGCGACGAAGCAGTTCCAGCCGCCGTAGACGGCAGCGTCTTGGTTGCAGAGGCGCTCGGCACCACCGAGGCGCTGCTGACAGTCGCGCTCGTCACCGGGGCGGGTGGCGTGGCGGAACTGGTACTCGCCATCGTCGCCGCCGGATACGTCGTCTCCTCCGCCGTCGGCTTGGAACTCGACGAGCACGCCGTCGCGCCGGCGACCACCAAAAAGCTCGTGATCGCTGGCGCATACACATGCAGCCGAAGTCCCATGGGTAGATGGTCCCAATCGGTACGCAAATGCCCAAATCGAAGGCCGCTTCCTGTGGACAACCAGGAGCTGATCGGTCGGAAGGGGTGTTAAGTGCAGCGTCCGAGCCGTGGAGCCGGCTGAACTCGTGGTCTAGCCGGACCGGGTGACGCGGGACACCACGGCAGGCAATAGTTGATCATGCAACCTAGAGTTTGGATTGTCCGACAAGCAGTATTCACTGCGGGGGTTGGATTCGCCTACCGGGGTTTTGCGTCCCCTCTGCACGAGGTAATCACCCATGACTCACGTCTCTACCGCTCACCGCCGTCCACTCCACGCACGCTCGATCAGCGCGGCCGCACTCACCTTGGCACTTGCCTGCGGTGCAGGCCTCGGCGGCGGAGCAGCTGTCGCTCAGGCAAGCACAGCCACCACCGCCACCACTGCGGCCACGGCTGTGCTGAAGGAACTGAACGCCGAGCGGGCCGCACATCACCTGCCTGCCGTGCGAAGCGACGTCCGCCTCGTCACCGGCGCGCACGCCCACAACCTGGCGATGGCCAAGGCCAACCTGCTCTCCCACCAGCTACCCGGCGAGAAATCACCCAGCGCCCGGGTCACCGCGACCAAGGTCGCCTGGCGCTCCACCGGCGAGAACGTCGCCTACAGCACGACGCTCACGGCAGCCAGCGCAGTCAGCCTCCAGAAGATGATGTACGCCGAAGTCGCGCCGTCGGACGGGCACCGCCGCAACATCCTCACCGCCGGCTTCAACGTGGTCGGTATCGACATCTACCTCGACACCACACACCACAAGTTGTGGCTCACCGAAGATCTGGTCGCCACCGCGTAGTAGGACATAACGTCTCGGTCAAGGCGCGGGTCTACCGATCCCCCTTCTGACACCGGTTGCCGTGAAGGGCGCTGGTGTCAGCCCGGCCTCGGCCCCGCCTTAGCACCCGGCCCGACCGTGCGTAGCGCAGCAGCTCAGGGGCGGCGGGCGCGGGGGCGAATCCGGGTCAGGGGCGCCGTTTGGCCCGTCGCTGCCCATCCCCAGTGCGAAGAACCGTCGCGGTCGATTCGCATCCACGTCGACGCGTCGGCACCGGGGGTGGGCGGTGACGCCGGCGGGCTGTCGGGCTCGGCCCGGGCGTCGGGCGGCACGTCGAGAAGCGCCGCCGGGCACCCAGTGGCCGAGACGTCGACCACGTGGCGTCGGCGGACCCGAATTCCATCGGCTCGGGTACACGCGTCCACGGCGGCTACCAACGCCGCCACTTCGGCGTCGTCTGCAGATCCGACCGGCTCGTCGACAACGACGACCGTGCCCTTCGGTGTCGGCCAGAGCGGGCGTTGGGACATCCGGGTGAACCAGATGTCGGCGTTGAAGTTGGCGATCGACGTCGAACAGGAATGCGCGCACTGATGGCCGAGCCATCCCAACGCCGAGCCGAGGGTAAACAGCGGTGCCGGTCGATCCGAGAAGGGTCCGACATCTGCGGGGGAAGCGTTCATGGTGATCCCGACTGGCGGTGGTCACCGGCTCGTCCAGCTCGAGCGGGGGTGCTCGGGTAAGTCAGCGGCGGACAGCTGGCCTGATCCTGGACTGGCTGATCGTCTCAGCGAACCGGACGCTACCACTTTGGATCTTGAACCGCTCCCTCGGAAACCGGCCAGAAACAAGCCCTGGACCGATCGGCGGTCGGTGAACATCGATGCAGCCCAGGCTTCCGACAGAGCTGCGCCGACGCAGCCACCCACTCGACACCACCAGGAGGCGCGGGGTTCAATTCTTGTTCAGTAGGTGTTCGCGCAGCGTTAGCGGTAGAAGTGGACTGCGCGACCACCATGGACCACGCGACATCGACAATCTCGTCACGGTCTGCGGCCTTGGTCATCGCGTTGTTCCTTCGTCGCGAGCCGGCGGCGCAGCGTCAACCGACGCACCGCCTGTATCTGAGACATAGGCGCTCCCCGCGCGGCACCACGGAAAAGGGCGGCTGATGAGCCTCGACACGCACTCCGATCCGACCGAACTCCAAATCCAAGGCGCGCAGCCGCTGTCGGAGGCGGAGCTGAACCGCATCGACGCCTACTGGCGCGCGGCGAACTACCTGTCGGTGGGCCAGATCTACTTGATGGACAACCCGTTGCTGCGCGAACCGCTGCTGCCCGAGCACGTCAAGCCGCGTCTGCTGGGCCACTGGGGCACCACTCCCGGTCTGAACCTGCTGTACGCGCACATGAATCGGGCCATCAACCAGCGGGATCTGAGCGTCCTTTACGTGACCGGGCCAGGCCACGGCGGTCCCGGACTGGTCGCCAACGCCTATCTCGATGGCACCTATACCGAGGTGTACCCGCACATCAGCCGCACCGAGGCGGGCCTGCGCCGGTTGTTCCGCCAGTTCTCCTTTCCCGGCGGCATTCCCAGCCACGTCGCTCCGGAGACGCCGGGTTCCATCCACGAAGGCGGCGAACTGGGCTATTCACTGCTGCACGCCTACGGCGCGGTGTTCGACAACCCGGATCTACTGGCCCTGTGCGTAGTCGGCGACGGTGAGGCTGAAACCGGCCCGCTGGCCGCGAGCTGGCACTCCAACAAGTTCCTCAACGCCGCGCGCGACGGCGCGGTTCTGCCGGTGCTGCACCTCAACGGCTACAAGATCGCGAGTCCGACCGTGTTGGCCCGCATCGGTGACGAGGAGCTGGCCTCGCTGATGCGCGGCTACGGCTACGAGCCATTCTTCGTCGTCGGATCCGACCCGGCCGACGTCCACCAACAACTCGCCGCCACGTTGGATTCCGTCCTGGACCGCATCGCGGCCATTCAGCGTGACGCCCGCTCCGGTACCGACTCCCAAGGCACCACCAGACCCCCGAACCGACCGCACTGGCCGATGATCGTGCTGCGCACGCCCAAGGGCTGGACCGGACCCAAGGTCGTCGACGGCAAACAGGTCGAAGGCACCTTCCGAGCGCATCAGGTTCCGCTGGCCGCGACCCGCACGAACGACGAACACCGCTTGCAGTTGGAACAGTGGATGCGCAGCTACCGACCCGAGGAGTTGTTCGACGCCGACGGCGCGCTGGTGGCCGAACTGCAGGATCTGGCGCCCACGGGCGAGCGACGCATGAGTGCCAACCCGCACGCCAACGGTGGTGAGCTGCTGCGCCCGCTGGACATGCCCGACTTCGCCGACTACGCGGTGGTTGTCGAGCGGCCGGGTGGCCAGTTGAGCGAGGCGACCTCTGTGCTGGGACAGTTCCTGCGCGACATCAGTGTCGCCAACTCCGACCGGTTTCGCCTCATGGGCCCGGACGAGACGGCGTCCAACCGGTTACAAGCTGTGTTCGAGGAGACCACCCGGGTGTGGGAAGCCGAGATGATCGAGGGCGATGAGCTGCTCTCCCCCGACGGTCGAGTGATGGAGGTGCTGTCCGAACACCTGTGCCAAGGCTGGCTGGAGGGCTACCTGCTCACCGGCCGGCACGGATTGTTCAACTGCTACGAGGCGTTCATCCACATCATCGACTCGATGCTCAACCAGCACGCCAAGTGGCTCAAGACCACACACGACATCCCGTGGCGGCGTCCGATCGCGTCGCTGAACTACCTGCTGTCCTCACATGTCTGGCGCCAGGACCACAACGGCTTCTCCCACCAGGACCCGGGCTTTCTCGACTACGTGGTCAACAAGAAGGCCGAGATCGTGCGCGTGTATCTACCGCCGGACACGAACACGCTGCTCTCGGTGGCCGATCACTGCCTGCGCAGCCTCGACTACGTCAACGTGATCGTGGCGGGCAAACAGCCTGCGTTGACGTACCTGAGCATGGACGAAGCGACCGCGCACTGCACCCGCGGCCTGGGGATATGGGAGTGGGCGAGCACGCCGGGCGATGATCCCGACGTGGTGCTCGCGTGCGCCGGCGACGTGCCCACCCTGGAGACGCTGGCCGCGGTGGACCTGCTTCGCCAGCACCTGCCGCAGGTGAAGGTCCGCGTGCTCAACGTCGTGGACCTCATGCGTCTGCAGACCGATGCCGAGCACCCGCACGGATTGTCCGAGCGCAACTTCGACGCGCTGTTCACGCCGGACAAGCCGGTGATCTTCGCCTTCCACGGCTATCCGTCGCTCATTCACCGGCTCACCTACCGACGCGCCAACCACGCCAATCTGCACGTGCGCGGCTACCAGGAGGAGGGCACCACCACGACTCCCTTCGACATGGTGATGCTCAACGACCTGGATCGCTTCCATCTGGTGATGGACGTCATCGACCGCGTGCCGTCCCTGGGCAGCCGGGCCGCAACAGTACGTCAGCGGATGGTCGATGCCCGGCTGGCGGCGCGGGCGTACACCCGTGCCTACGGTGAGGACGATCCGGCCATCACCGACTGGGCGTGGCCCGCCGAGCGGGCCACCAACCGGGACTGAGACGTGCGGGTCCTGGTCGTCAACGCTGGCTCCTCCAGCCTGAAGCTGCGCCTGTTGTCGGCGGCCGATGATCTGTTGTGCAGTGCCGAGCTGGCCGCGAACGCCGGCGGATTCGACGCGGCCGCGTTGACGGACCTGCTTCGACAATGGCCGACGCCCGATGTGGTCGGGCACCGCATCGTGCACGGCGGCACCCACTTCGCCGCCGCGGTGCGGGTTGTCGGCGACGTCGAGGACCAGCTTCGCGCGCTCACCGACCTGGCGCCGCTGCATCAGCCCCAGTCGCTGGCCGGGCTGGATGCGGTGAGCGCGCTGCTGCCCGATGTGCCCGCGGTCGCCTGCTTCGACACCGGCTTCCACGCCACGCTGGCCCCCGAGGCCTTCACCTACGCCGTGCCGTTGGAGTGGCGCGAGCGTTACGGCGTGCGTCGCTACGGCTTCCACGGCCTGTCCCACGCCTACGCCGCCCGCCGGGGCGCTCAGCTGGTGGGCCGGTCGGTCGAATCGGTGCGGATCGTGACCTGTCACCTCGGTGCCGGGGCGTCGCTGTGCGCAGTCGTGGACGGACGCAGCGTCGACACGACGATGGGCTTCACACCGCTGGAAGGGCTGGTGATGGCGACGCGTTCGGGCACCGTCGATCCAGGTCTGGTGCTGTGGCTCGAAGAGCACGAGAATTTGGCGCCGGCGCAGGTATCGACTTCGCTGGAAGAACGGTCGGGGCTATTGGCGTTGGCGGGTACCTCGGACATGAGGCAGGTCCAGGCCCGCGTCGACGCCGGTGATGCTCGCGCCCGACTGGCCCTCGACGTGTACCTGCACCGGCTGACCGGTGCTGTCGCTGCCATGGCGGCGGCGGCGGGCGGGTTGGATCTGCTGGTGTTCACCGGCGGGGTCGGTGAGAACTCGGCGGCACTTCGGCAGCAGGTGGTGCGGCGACTGAAGTGGGCCGGCGTCGAAGTGGACGCCGACCGCAACGCCCGCGCCGACGGTGATGCCGACCTCAGTGCTGACGGGGCGCCGGTGCACGTTGTGGTGGTGGCCGCCCGCGAGGACCTCCAGATCGCCCGGGAGGTTCGGGCGCTGCTCGCCGGCTGAGCCGTTGCTGACCCGGCTGCTACCGACGTCCTCGACGGTGCCGGTTCTGCCACCACGTGGCTGCGGTCTGCCACGGCGGCTGCTTCGGGCGAGGCCGCACCTGTCCGCGCGCCTGCCGCTCGGCCTCGGCGTTGACCTCCGCGCCGAACAGGATGACCAGGCTGGTGAGGAAGAGCCACAGCAGCAGGACGACGCCGCCGGTAATGCTGCCGTAGGTCTGCCCGTAGTGACCGAAGCTTGCCGCATACCAGGAAAACAACGCGTTGATGCACGTCCAGATCGCTGCCGCGACGACGGTGCCCGGGCCGGTCCACTTGGGATGAGCTCCCTCCCGGTCGGCGCCCAGGTGATACACCAGCGTCAGCGCCACCAGGGCCAGCACCACGACTGCACCCCAGCGCAGCGTCTGCGCCAGCGCCCGAGTGGCGCCGTCGAGTCCGACGGAGTCCAACACGACAGGCAGGACCGCCAGCAGCCCGATCGCGGCGATCAGGAAGCTCAGCGCGCCGAAGGTGAGCCAGATTCCGGTCCAGCGCAGCTGCAGGAAGTTGCGGTGTTCCTCCTCGTCGTAAGCGATCTTCACCGCTTTGAGCAACCCCGTGACACCCAGCGACGACGTCCAGAGCGCACCGAGCACGGCCAGCACCAGATGCCATGACAGTCCCTGCTGGGTGGTGACGAAGGTGTGCACCTGTTGGGCCAGCACGCCGCGAGCGTCGCCGGGCAACGCAGCCAGAATCTTGCCGAGTTGGCTTTCCACCTGTTCGGGATCTGCGACCAAGCCGTAGATGCTCAACGCAGCCAGCAGCCCAGGAAAAACCGACAGAAACATGTAGAACGCCACGCCCGCCGACAGCAACGGCGCGGAGTCGTCGGCCATGTCCAACGTCGCCCGCACGAACACCTCACGCCAGTCGCGCACGGTGAGGTCGCCCAGTCCGCGCTCGCGAGCCTGATCGGTGCTGCCTGCGGTGGCGCCGTGCGCGCGATCGACCGCAGGTCCGTAGTCGACCGTCGAGGAACCGGTCGGGGCTTGCGCCACCGGCGGTGCGGGCAACGCCACCGCGGGAACGGCGCCGACGTCGGCGGGTTCGGCCGGCATTGGTCTCCAAGCGGGGTCGGAAATGACGACAAGTCAGTATGGACTTGGGTGCTACGCCACACTGAAGTAGTGCCAGCGAGCGGGAAGTTCACCGCGCGCGGCGTCGAACGGGTAAGAAGAGCAGAGCCGGTGCCCAGCGAACGGCATCACCACTACCCGCGGTTGTCCTGTCTATACGCGCACACCCGAGCCTTGGGGCTCAGAAGGAGCATTCGGCCATGACCCGTTCCGATCTTCCGACCAACGATCCGTTCCACCGCGCCGATCCTGACGTCGCAGTGACGTTGTTCGCCGAGCGGGTGGACGCCTCGACGCGCTGGGTCGCCACCGAAGCCGTCACCGTGCGGCGGCGTGTAGTCACGACCACCAGAACCGTCGAGGTCACCGTGCGCCGCGAGGAACTGGTGGTGGAGACCAGCCGCCGCTCCCCCGAGTCCGCGTCCGCCGCCGAGCTGCATCCCGAGCACGAGCCGCTGGTGATCCTGCTCCGCGAGGAGGTTCCCGAGATCACGATGCGGGCGGTGCCCTACGAGCAGGTGAGCGTCCACGTCGAACGGGTTCACACCGAAGATCAGCGGATCGAGACCCAGGTGCGTCACGACGCCGTGGAGTTCACCCAGGAGGGCTCTGGTCTCGAGCAGCGGCCGGGAACGACTGCCTGAGCGCATACCTCGACTGGTCGCGGGCGGTTCAGTCGGAGTACGGCGCTGCGCCGATCGGCACATCGCCCGACGACCCGAACACGGCAGTCGACCCTGCTCGGACGAACCAGGTGCGCGTCGACGGCCGGTAGACGGCGAGATCGGCCCGGCCGTCGCCGGTGAAGTCGCCGGTCACCGGGATGTCGCCGGCAACCCCGAACGGCACGCTGGCGTGGCCAATCAGGTAGAAGCGGTGGTTGGACGGGCGATAGACGGCCAGATCCGTCGTGCCGTTGCCGTCGTAATCGGCGGGCATCGGAATGTCGCCTCGAAGGCCGTACCGCACTCGGGGCCGACCCGGGACATACCACCGGCCGTCACTGGGCCTGAAAACGGCGATGCCGTCGGCGTAGTCGGTGGCCGAACTACCGGTGTAGTGCCCGGGAACAGGGATGTCGCCGGCGACACCGAAATGCACCAGCGACGCGGTGCTCCCCGTCGGGTTTGCCTGGTACCACCTGCCGGTGGTGGGCCGGAACACGGCTAGCACGGTGGGCTTGTGCACGCCGGCGTACTGAGCCGGCACCGCGACATCGCCGGGAGCGCCGAACTGCACCTTGGTCTTCACCGTGCCGGTCGGACTGCCGACGTACCACGTCGCGGTGGACGGCCGGAACACGCCGATGCGGGCGAAGCCGTCGCCGTCGGTGGTGATCACCGGACGATCGCCGGCCACGCCGAAGGAGAAGGTGGTGGCATAGCCGTCGTCGATCGACCATCGCCCGGCATTGAAGGTTGCACGGGTGCTGTGCTGGGCGAACTCGAAATCGTGTTGGGTGCGCAGCTGGCGAGCCGACGCCAGCGACGCTGCCGAGTAGTACTTGCCCAGGATCACGTTGTATTTGTTACCGGTGCTGGCCTCGGCGCACGCCTGGGTGCCGTACTGGCTGAGCTGATTTCCGTTGGTGGATGCGCCGCAAGTTTCCGAGGACGAGTCGAGATAGGCCAGATACGACGCCTGGACGATCTTGCCGTCGCGGCGCAGGGCCACCGGCCAGCTCGCCGCGACGGCTGTCGACGTTCGGGTGGACGCTGAATCGGCTCGATACACCTGGAACGACGTGTCGTCGGTGACGTCGAAGCAATCTGTCTCGCTGCCGACGTAGCCGCCGAAGTGCGTCACCCAATACCAGGCGTAGGACTTGACCGCGACGGCGCCGGCCTTGAGCGCTTCCTCATCCCAGCTCGGCAGCCATTCGTTGGGCAGCACATTGTTGACGTAGGTCTGGAAGTCGACGGTCTGGATAGTCGCTGCCGTGCTCGAGGTGCGGACCAGCACCCGGATGGTTGTCGGCGGCGTCGTCTGCGAGGAGTAGCCCGTGCACGACGTCGACGAGTAGGGCTTGCAGCTGACGCCGGTCAATTGGCAGTCACCCGCCGTCAACGGCACTGCGTGCGGTGTCAGGCCACCGGGACGGCTGATCGGCACGCGCTTCTGCGGCGCGGCCGAGGCTGTAGATCCGGTTGCGGCAGTGCCGGTGGCCACCACAGCCACGGTGGCCAGGGTGGCTAGCCCCAATGTGCCCAGCCCCAATGTGCCCAGCCTCAATGTGCCCAGCCCCACCGTGCAGCGGCCGATGAACGACGATCGAGGAAAATGCATGGAGAAGTCCCTTGGTGAACAGGGTCGCCCAACGACCCGCGCGGAGGCCGGTGCAAGGCGATCGACTGCCGTGCGCCGGTTCGGATTGTGCGTGCAGAGTTACTGCACCGATCCGATCGGCCGGATCAAGTCGGGCTTGAACGAGTTCCGGTGCTAGGCGCCCAGGGCTACGTGAAGGATCTTTTCGTTGCTGTTGTCGGCGATGCTGTCCTTGTCGCCGTTGTTGGTGGTGGTCAGCCAAAGGCCGCCGTCGGGTGCCGGTTCGACGGTGCGCAGCCGGCCGTAGGTGCCGGTGAAGTACGCGGTCACATTGGTCAATTCGCTGCCGCTGATGACCTCGCGATACATCCGGGCGCCACGCTCGCAGGCCACGTACAGCACGTCGCGCACGATGGCGATGCCCGAGCAGGAGCCGTCCGCGGTCGGGTAGGTGTGCTTGGGAGCGATAAACCCAGGGGTGTCGCAAGTGCCGGTGGTGCCCTCGCAGGCAGGCCAGCCGTAGTTGCCGCCCTTGGTGATCAGGTTGGTCTCGTCCATGATCCCGTTGCCGAACTCCTGCTCCCACAGCCGGCCCTGGGAATCGAAGGCCAGGCCCTGGGGATTGCGGTGGCCGTAGCTCCAAACGTAATTGCCGAACGGGTTGTCGCTCGGCACGCTGCCGTCGGGGTTCAGCCGCAGCACCTTGCCGTTCAGGCCGGCCTTGTTCTGCGCGTTGTCACCGTTCTGAGCGTCGCCGGTGGAGGCGTAGAGCTTGCCGTCCGGACCAAAACGCAGCCGCCCACCGTTGTGGAACTTGTTGCGCAGGATGCCGCTGAGCAGCACCTGCTCGGTGCTGTTGTCCAGCACGTCGTTCACGAGCTTGATGCGCACGATCCGGTTGTCGGTGGGTGAGGTGTGCATTATGTAGAGCCAGTGATCGGTGCCGAACGTCGCGGAGATGGCGATGCCGAGCAGGCCGCCCTCACCGTCGGTCTCGTCCACGTTGGGCACGGTGCCCACGGTCGTCTTGGCCCCGGTGGTGGCGTTGAGCGCGACGATGGTGTGCGCGTCGCGGCGGCTGTAGAGAATCCGGCCGTCGGGCAGCGTCAGCAGACCCCACGGAATGTCGGTGTCGGTCGCCACCTGCGTCACCGTGCACACCGAGGCGCCGCAGCTCGCGCCGGTGGTGACCGATGCGGTGTTGCTGTGAGCAGACACGTTGGCCTGCGCGTCGCGGGCCACGACGTAGTACTGGTAAACGGTGTTGGCGCTCAACGCGCTATCGACGAAGCTGGTGGCCGGAGCGGCCGATGCGGTTCCGGTGACCGTGCCCACCTTCACTGCGCCGCGGTAGATGTCGTAGGCGCGCACGCCGATGTTGTCGGTGGCCGCGGTCCAGGTGAGCGTCACCGTCGTGCCCGATGCGGAACCGGCCAGGTTCGTCGGCGCGCTGGGCGCGGTGGTGTCGACCTGACACTGGGGCGGCGTGATCGGCACCGTCGCACTGGCCTGCGACACGTTGCCCGCAGCGTCGCGGGCGTTCACGTAAAGCCCCCACCTGACGCCGGCGACGACGGACAGGCTCGTAGACAACGTGCTTCCCGGAACCGTCTTGATCAACTGGCCGTCGTGGTAGACGTCGTAGTACGCAACGCCTACGTTGTCCGTCGCGGCGTTCCAGGCGAAGGTGACCGCGTCGCAGACGAGGTTGGACACCCGCGGATTTGCCGGCACCGACGGCGGCTGGGTGTCGGCACCGCGCAGCGACGTCGTCCACTTCTGGTTGGTCTGCCCGTTGCAGGTCCACAGATTCACCGGCGTGCTGTTGGCGGTCAGCTGCTCGTTGACGTCCAGGCACAGCCCGGACTGCACTCCGGTGATAGTGCCGTCGGCGTTGAGCTTCCATTTCTGATTTGTCTGGCCGTTGCAGGGATAGGTCTGCGCCGTGGCCGGTGAGGTGACGTCCTGGCCCCGCACGTCCAGACACAGCGTGTCGGCGAAGACGCGCAGCTCACCGGCCGAGGTGTAGGTCCACGCCTGGTTCGCGTGGCCGGTGCAGTCGTAGATGTTGAGCAGCGTGCGCGGTGCCGTCGTGTTGCCCACGACGTCCAGGCAGCGGCCCGACGCCGCGCTGACCACCGTTGTGCCGGTGGCCGCCCTGGCCGCCGGCGCGGTGATCGCGACCGACGCCGCGCCGGCAAGCACGACTGCAGAGAACCCGGTGAGCAGCTGTCGGCGGTGAGTGCGGCGGCGATCGGTGGATGCAGAACGAGGCATCTGGTCCTCCAGGGGAGGGAAGTCTGTGGCAGGCGGAGCCGTTCGGCGCGCCTGTGCCACAAGGGGAGGCTGAGCCTAGACCACGTAGGTAGTCCATCGCACCGGCCCGGCATGAACGGTGGATGTCAGGTGGTGTGCGTGAGATGCTACAGTCATGCACATGAGCACGGTCGCGTCGCGAGATCTGCGTAACCACACCGCAGACGTGCTGAAACAAGTCGCAGGTGGAACGCGCGTGACGGTGACTGTCAACGGCACACCTGTTGCTGAAATCGGCCCGCCGTCATCGACTCGCCGTCACTTCCTGTCCAAGGCTGAGTTCGCCGAGTTGGTCCGACATCAAGCGGACCCTGGATTGACCGACGACCTGAAGCGACTGGCTGGCGAGACGACGGCAGATCTCGATCCGCTGTGACCGCCAAACCCGCACTGCTCGACACCAGCGTTCTGATTGCGCGTGAGACCGGACGTCCGCTCGAACACGACTCGGTCCCCGCCCAGACGGCAATCAGCGTCATAACGCTCGCCGAGCTGCATGCCGGAGTCTTGGCTGCGACCGATACCTCGACCCGAGCCCGTCGTCTGGCCACCGTCGACGCAACCGCGGTAATCGAAGCGCTGCCGGTGACTGCCGAGGCGGCTCGCCGATGGGCTGAACTGCGGGTGCGACTGGCCGAGGCGGGTCACACAGCGAAAGTGAATGATCTATGGATCGCTGCGGTCGCTGCCGCCAACAACATGGACGTCGTCAGTCAGGACACCGACTTCGACGCCATCGAAAGCGTCGGCGGCCCGTCGGTCATCCGCGTCTGAGCGACCGGCGCGAGAACAGCGGCCATCACGGCGTGGCGATGGCGCGCATCGTCTGGACGCCGGCGGAGAAGGCACCCAGCTCGACGCCGGCGGCCCCGCCGTCGCGGGCGCGCAACACCAGCTCGTCGGTGTCATAGGCAGCGGCAACGGCGCGGAACTCGATCGCGCGCACGGCAGCGGGAGCCACCAGCGAGGCAGCCACGCCCGCCAGCAGCAGCGCCTGCAACGGTCCGTGTACGACCAGCGCCCGATAGCCCTCGACGCCTACCGCGTAGTCGCGGTCGTAGTGGATGCGATGGGCGTTGTAGGTCAGCGCGGAGAACCGGAACAGCATCGACGTCGACATGGGCACGACCACCTCGGCGTCCCAGGTGGACATCGGCGCCGCCACCGTCGGCACGGGCCTGCTGGTGCTCGGCAGGTACACCAGATCGGCCCGCTCGCTGAGCAGCGAGCTGTCGTCGTCGTCAGTGACCTCACTGCCGATCTCGACGAAGTTGAGCTCGCCCGAGCGGCCCTGTTTTCGCTGAACCGACGTCACCGTCGAGGTCCGGCGCAGCGGCTGTCCCACCCGCAGCGGGGCCCTGGACTGCACGGAACCACCCGAATACATCCGTCGCCGGCCGTTCATCGGCGGCAGGAACGCACCGGTGGGCGGGTGGCCGTCCGCGCCGAGGTCGCTCTGGCGGGCGCGCGGAGGGAAAGCCAGCCAGTGCCACAGCAGCGCAAGCTCGTCGCCGACGTCCGGAAGCGGTGTCTGCGCGTCGAGCAGGTCGTGCAGAGCCCGAGCCGCGAACAGCGACACCGCATCGCCGGCGACGTCGATGCTGGGCGACCAGTCCGAACCGTCCACAGTCGCCCGACCGTCGTGCGCCGACGAGCCGCGATCGGGGGTGGAACCGGACTCAGCCATGCGCCGTCGGCGGATCGAGGGCCGGTATCGGGCCGAACGCCCCGTCCGCGGTAGCGTCTCTGATCTGATCCGGGTGGTACCCCAAAACGTCGCTCAACACCGGAAGGGTGTCCGCGCCTAATGCCGGCGCCCGCCGGGTCACCGTGCGGAAGCCGCCGACCCGAACCGGCGATGCAAGAGTGCGCACCGTGCCGAACCGAGGGTGCTCCGCCTCGACGATCAGGTCGCGAGCGGCGACCTGCGGATCGAGAAGCGCCTGGGCGACGGTATTGACCGGTGCGCACGGCACCCCTGCCGCCGCGAGCAGGTCGATCCAGTGCTCCACGGATTGCTGCTCGAGCCGCTGGGTGAGCACTGCCACCAGTTCGTCGCGATGGGCCAACCGGGCGGCAAACGTCAGGTACCGCGGATCGTCGGCCAGTTCGGGCATCTCCAGCGCGACCGTGAGCCTGGTCCAGAACTTCTGCTTCGGGCAGGTGATGACCAGCCAGCCGTCGGCGGCCTGGAACGCCTGGAACGGCACCAGCGACGGATGAGCCGACGACGACAGCCGATGCGGGGTGTAGCCGGCGTTGAGGTGCCACACCCCCGGGTAGGTCAGCATGCTGATGGCGGTGTCGAACAGGCTGACGTCGCAGTCGCAGCCCACGCCGCTGCGTTGCGCTGCGAACAAGCCGGTGACGAGCGCCAGCGCGGCGACATATCCGCCGGCGTAGTCGACCACCGACAACCCCGACTTGGTCGGTGGACCGACGGGCTCACCGGTCAGGTCCATCCACCCGGCCAGTGCTTGCATCACGTAGTCGTATCCCGGCTCGGCCCGGCGTGGGCCTGTGGTGCCGAACCCGGACAGTGAGCAGCAGACGATGGCCGGATTGAGGTGCGACAGATCGGCGTAGGTGATGCCGATCTTGGCCGGCACGTCCCCGCGCAGATTCGAGAACACGGCATTCGACACTCGAACGAGGTCTTCGAACACCGCGCGCCCGGCCGCAGAGGACAGGTCCAGACAGATCGAGCGCTTGCCGCGGTTGAACGTCTGGAAGAACAGCGAGTCGTCACCTTCGGCATAGGGCGGGACGTGCCGGCCCACGTCTCCGCCGGCGGCCGAATCCTCGATCTTGATCACCTCAGCGCCGAGATCGGCCAGGTGCGACGTTCCGAACGGGCCGGCTCCGTACTGTTCGATCGCCAGGATGCGGACTCCGCTCAGCGGTCCGGACCCGGCTGTGGACGTGGACGTCGCGGTCATCGCAGCGCCGTCGCGGGCCGCCGGGCCGCGAGCGCCGCCGTTCGGCGCATCTCGTTGCGCACGATCATCACACCCTCGTCCAGACCCATGCCCGGGCGAGCCAGCACCTGGTCGGCGGCGCACGCCATCGCCACCTGTGCGCACACGCGCGCGGAGATGTCGGTGTCGTTGCAGCTGCCACCGCAGTACGCGGCCAGTCCCGCCCGCTGGACCAGCAGTAGTGCTTCGATGGTGCGCGCGATGCTGCCCAGGTCGGGCGTCTTGACGTGGATGACGTCCGCGGCGCCCGCGGCGCAGAACAGCCTGATGTCGTCGAGGGTGTTGCACCACTCGTCGACGACCAGTTCCACCCGCGGCGTGCGCTGGGCGAGCGCGGCGCGCAGCCGCGCGTAGTACACCAGCTGCGCGTCCCGACCGCCGGTGTCGACAGGGTGTTCGATCCGCAGCGAGAACGGCTCGGCGAGCGTGCCCAGCGAGGTCAGGTAGTCGGCGACGACGTCCACGTCGGCTCCGAGCGCCAGTCCGACGGTGCCGTAGGTGTCCAGGTGCAGTCGTGGTCGGTAGCTCGGGTCGTCGCGCAGCGCCAGGATGCGTTCGCGCAACCAGCTCACGTAGTCGGCCAGCAGCTCGCCGTCGTGTCCCAACTTGTCCGACACGTTGTTGATCAATCCGTGCGGCATCGCGTCGACCCGCTTGATGATCATCTTGTCCACTGCCGCGTACCGGTCGTCTCCCGACTGCGCGAACAGGCTGACGGCCGACAGCGGCGCCCCGGTGTCGTACTCGTCGCGCACCACCTCGGCGATGGTGCGGTGCTGCGCGAGCGCGACGGCCGACAGCACGGCCTGGCTGATCCCGTACCGCATGGCGGCCGAAAGCTGTTCTCCTTCGACACGGACGGCCTCGACCAGGTGGTCGAGGGCTCGAAACGACTCCAGCGGCTGTCCGACAAGGACGGGCGCGACGTACCGGTCGATGTCGTCGATCGTCCGGTAGGGGTCGAGGACGCGGTCGCGTCCGCCCACGCCGGCGTATTGCACCGTCACGCAGTCACCGATCGCCACCTGTCCGTCATCGAGCACCAGCAGGACCGAGACGGCTGCGGCGGGCATGCGAATCGCGGCAAAGCCTGGTGTGCGCGGTGCGCCTGCGTAGCCGAATCCGTCGTGCGGAGCCCCTGCCGTGATCGCTGCCTGATCGTCCACCCAGAACCCGCCCTCGGCGGGTACGCAGATGATCTTCGCGACAACGGACACCGCCTATTCCGCGATGTCTCGGGTGAGGATCACCGAGTTGATGAACGTCCGGAACAACCGGATGGGGTCGTCGTCGGTGACGGTGACAGTTGTGGAACCGGATCGGTCGACACCGGTCAGCCAGGTCGCCATCTCGGCCAGGTCGGGATTGCGGAAGGTCATGCTCAGCGTCGCCGGCAGCGCGATCGTCGGCAGTTGTGCGGCGGCCAGATCGGTGATCGCCGCCTCGGCCTGGGCGCGGATCAGCTCGCACGCGTCGGCGGGGTGCATGCTGTCCGCGGCGAACCGAGACACCGCGGTCTTGACCACGGCGGCGTGCACACCGGGACTGACTTTCGCGGCCTCGGCAGCGGTGACGTCGTCGCCGGTGATGAGCACGATCGGCACTTCGTGGCCCAGCGCCACCAATGCGTTGATGCCCGACTCCCCTACGACGATGCCGTTGAGCGATACCTCGGCGATGGCGCGCGGGTTGTAGGTGTGGGACAGCGGAGCGCTGGTGGACATCGAGCCGTGGTAGGACACGAAGAAGATCGCGTCGAAGGACGAGTCCAGCCCCTGCATCATGTACATCGGCTTGTGCCGCCCGGACAGATAGCGGGCGCGACCGGCAAGTCCGCCCGGGCGCAGGTTGCGCATCGTGGAGTGTGAATCGTTGACCAGGATCTCGTCGGCGCCCGCGGCCATCGCCCCCTCGATCGCGGCGTTCACCTCGTCCTGGAGCAGCAGGCGGTAGTGCTCGTACTCCGACTCGCCCTGCATGCACTGGGCCCAGTCGACGACGCCCGCGGTGCCCTCCATGTCGGAGGAGATGAAGACCTTCATACGACCCTCCTCGGGTGTAGCTCCGGCGCGGCCGTCGATTCGGTCATCACCGCGTAGACCGAACCGGCCTGGCCGGCCGCCGCGCCGTGGCGTCCGTCGGGCGTCAGCGCGAGCGCCCGCAACTCCGAGCGGAAGTCGTCGGGCATCGATGCTGCATCGACGAGCATGGCCGCGCACGCCGATTCCGGGTCGTCGCCGGCGGCCAGTCGATCCACGATCATCCGCGCGCCGGTGCTGCGCATGCTGAGCTCGCCGCGTCCGGTGCAGGCAGCTCCGCCGTAGCGCAGGTCGCAGTAGTTGCCCGCCCCGGGAACGGCCGAGTCACCCACCCGGCCGGGATACTTGAACGGATAGCCGCTGGTCGAGACGCCGACGACCAGCTCACCTGAGCGGTCCAGGGCCAGCACGTTGATGGTGCCCCAGGGGCCGTCGTGCGGGGCCAGGCGGCGGACGAGTTCGCGCGCGGCGGTGCGGTAGGCCTCGTCGCCCGGCGTCGACGCGGTGTTCTCGCCCTCGACCGATTCGTCGGCCGGTGCCAGGGCTTCGCGCCACTCCCGCAGCGCCTCGTCGGTGAGCAGGTCGGCCTGGGCGAAGCCGCACTCGGCGGCGAACAGTGCCGCGCCCTCACCGACCAGCAGCGCATGCTGCGGCAGCTTCTCCAGCACCGCCCGAGCCACCGAGACCGGATTCGGGAACTGCTTGAGCGCGGCAACCGCCCCGAACGCCCGGGTCGAGCCGATCATGACCGAGGCGTCCAGCTCGACCTCGCCCTGGGCGTTGGGCAGGCCGCCGGTGCCGACGTAGTGATCGTCCAGGTTGTCCTCGCACAGGCGCAGGGCGGCCTCGACGGCATCCAGCGCCGATCCCCCGGCGCGCAGGATGTCCATGCCCGCAGGCAGGCCGATTTCGCTGCGCTCACTGCCGATGATCACAGGGTCGCTCATGCTGTAGTCCTTTCTTTGTGGGCGCGCTTGCCGCCTGGCTATTCACGTCAAGGCGTCCTTTCTGTCCTCGACGTGCCAGCAGGCGGCCAGCTGACCGCTGTCGGGCACAGCCGGCGCAGCGGAGCGGTGGCGTTGCACGGTGAGCAGGCCGGGCTCGACGACGCACCGGTCGAAGGAGACCGGGCACCGCGGCCGGAACCGGCACCCGCTCTCGCCTTCGAGCGCGTGCGCGCCGAACGGCGACTCGTCCGCGTCGGGCTCGCCGTCGACGACGGCGAGCGGGTCGGCAGTTTCGACAGCCTCACCACCCGAGGCCGTCGTGAGCATCGGTGTAAGCATCCGGGGCACCGAACTCAGCAACAACTTCGTGTACGGATGCTGCGGATCGTCGAACACCGCTGCGGTAGTGCCGGTCTCGACGATGCGACCGCGGTACATGACCGCGATCCGGTCGCTGACCTGGCGCACGACCGCCATGTTGTGAGACACGAAGATCATGGACAGCCCGAGGGACTCCTTGAGCTCCAGCAGCAGGTTGATGATCGTCGCCTGCACCGACACGTCCAGCGCGGACACCGGCTCGTCGGCGATGAGTACGTCGGGCACCAGCGCCAGCGCCCGGGCGATGCCAATGCGTTGGCGCTGCCCACCGCTGAACTGGCGCGGCGCCCGACGCAGCGCCTCGTGCGGCAAGCCGACCAGATCCATCAGTTCGCGGCTGCGCGCGTCGACCTGCTCGCGCGGCACCAGATGGTGGTAGCGCAGGATCTCCCCGAGCGTCTGGCCCACCGTCATCCGCGGGTTCAGCGAGCTGTACGGGTCCTGAAAGATCATCTGGACTTTGCGCCGCTGCGCCCGGGTGGGCAGTCCGGCCAGGGCCACGCCGCCGTAGCGGATCTCCCCCGCGCTGGGCTCGTAGAGCCCGACGACGCACCGGCTCAGCGTCGACTTTCCGCAGCCCGACTCGCCGACCAGGCCCACCGTCTCCCCCTTGCGCAGCGTCAGGTCGACGCCGTCCACGGCCTTGACTACGTGCGCCGGCGTGCCCGACAGCCGGTCCGCCCAGGACCGGCGACCAACGAAGTGCTGGACGAGCCCGGTCACCGCGAGCGCCTCGTCGGTGGCGGATGCAGTGTTCAGCGCCGTCGTCATCGCTTCGTCTCCAGCACCAGCGGCTCCCGATCCAGCTGTTCCGACACCACCGGCGCGTCGGCCCGCGTCCACTCGATCCAGTTCTCTGCGGTCTCAGAACGGATGCACGCCGCTCGGTGACCGAGCTCCCCAACACCGAGCAGGGGCGGGTCCTGGTCCAGACAGGCCGGTTCGGCGAAGCGGCATCGCGGCGCGAACGAGCAGCCGGCCGGGACGGTGGTCAGGTCCGGTGGCTGTCCGGCGATAGTGAGCAGTCGATGCACGGGAACGTCCGGATCGGGCACCGATCGCAGCAGCGCAAAGGTGTAGGGATGGCGCGGGAGCGCGAGCATCCGCCTGACATCGCCGGACTCGACGACGCGCCCGGCATACATCACGTACACCCGGGCGCAGGTCTGGCTGATCACTGCGAGGTCGTGGCTGACAAGTACCAGGCCGAGGTGCTCGGTGCGGCGCAGGCCGTCGATCAGCCCGAGCACCTGGGCCTGGATGGTGACGTCGAGCGCGGTGGTGGGTTCGTCGGCCAGGATCAGCCGCGGTTTCGCCGACAGCGCGATCGCGATGCACACGCGCTGGCGCATACCTCCGGACAGCTCGTGCGGGTAGGCGCGGAAGCGTCGTTCCGGCTCCGGGATACCGACCTGGTCCATCAGCTCGACCGCCCGCCCGTGCGCTGCCGACTTCGACATCCCGAGCCGGTAGCGCGGCACCTCCGCGATCTGCTCACCGACGCGCATCACCGGGTTGAGCGCGGTGAGCGAGTCCTGCGACACCATGCTCATCACGTCGGTGAGTTGCTTTCGCCGAATCTTGTCGGGCAGGCCGGTGACGTCGACGCCGTCGAGCAGGATCGTGCCGCCGGTGAGCCGCGCCGGCTGAGGCAGCAGGCCGAGCAGCGCCCGGAGGGTGATGCTCTTGCCCGACCCGGACTCCCCGACGATGCCGATCGCCTCACCGGCATCGACGCTCAGCGACACACCCCGCACCGCCTGCAGGTGGCCGTGCGGCACTGGAATCTCCACTTGCAGGTCGTGTACTTCCAGCAACGGCGTCATCGTCGACCGAACCGCTCGACCAGGCCGTCGGCGATCAGCGCCAGCGCCAGGCCGGTGATCACCACGGCGATCCCGGGGATCGTCGCGAGGTACCACTGCGTCAGCAGGAACTGCTGACCGTCCTGGATCATCGAGCCCCAGTCGGCCGTCGGCGGCGGCACCCCGAGGCCGAGGTATCCCAGGGTGACGATGGCCAGGATCGTGAGCACGATGTCGCTCATCGAGTAGATGATCGCCTGCAGCACCACGTTGGGCAGCAGATGCCGGAACAGGATCCGCCTGGTCGGCAGACCGGTCGCCCGTGCCGCCAGCGCGTACTCCTGCTCCTTGGCCACCAGCACCTCTCCGCGCACGATGCGGCAGTACGCCACCCACCCGACGAGGGTGATCGCGACGTAGATGCTGCCGGTTCCCGACCCCAGCGCGAACACCAGCGCGATGACCAGAACGAAGAACGGGAACGCGACGACGACGTCGACGACACGCATGATCACGGTGTCCAGCCACCCGCCGAACCAGCCGGCGACCAGTCCCAGCGCCGTGCCGATGATGAACGGTGACACGACGGCCAGCACCCCGACGCGCAGATCGATGCGCGCGCCGTAGAGCAGGCGCGCCAGCACATCGCGGCCGAACTGGTCGGTGCCCAGCAGATGTCCGGACGAGCCAGGGGCGAGTCGGGCGTGCACCAGGTCCTGTTTGATGGGGTCGTAACCGCTCAGCACAGGCGCGAACACAGCGGCGAACACGATCAGTCCGAGCAACGTCAGACCCGCGATCAACGGCACGTTGTGCTGACGACGCTCCCGGCGAGCCGGTGTTGCGACCGTCGTTCTGCCGGGGAACGAGATCGCGGTCATGACAACCGCACCCGTGGATCGAGCGCGGCGTGGGCTACGTCGGTGAGCAGGTTCACCAGGACGACCATGAGCGCGAACACCAGGGTCACGCCCTGCACGATCGGAAAATCGCGGTTAAAGATGGCGGTGATCATGAGCAGCCCGATGCCGTTGAGGGCAAACACCTTCTCCACCACCAGCGTCGATCCGACCAGGTAGGCGATATTCACGCCCAGCACGGTGATCGACGAGATCGCCGCGTTGGGCAACGCATGGCGCACCACGATGTGAGCCGTACTCAGGCCTTTGGCCTGCGCGGTCACGATGTAGTCACTCTGCAGCACGTTGATCATGCTTGCCCGCAGGCTGCGCACGAGGATGGGCACCAACGCCAGCGCCACGGTGAGCGCCGGCAGGGCGATCGACTTGACGTGCTCGCCGAATCCGGTGCCGAACCCCGACACCGGGAACCAGCCGGCCTTCAACCCCAGCAGCAGCACAAGCATGATCCCCAGCCAGAACGCCGGCATGCCCAGCCCGATCAGCGGAATCGTGCGAATCACGTTGTCGGCCGGCTTGTTCGGCCGGCTTGCCGCCCACACCGCCAGCGGCACGCTGATCAGCACAGCGAACAGCACGCCAGCGACGATCAGCCACAGCGTCGGTGCCAGGTCGTTGCCCACCAGTGACGAGACGCTGGTCTTGGTCTGGTAGGACGTGCCCAGATTGCCGTGCAGCAGGCGTCCCAGGAACGTCAGGTACTGGCGCCACAGCGGGTGGTCGAGTCCCAACTGGCGGTGCAGGTCGGCGACGGCCTGATCGGTGACGTGCGAGCCCAGCAAGTTCACCGCGGGGTCGCCCGGCACTAAGTGGATCATGAAGAAGACCAGCACGCTGATCCCGATCAGCACCGGGATCAGCGTGGCCAGCCGTCGCAGGATGTAGGCCAGATATTTCATAGGTACTTCATGGGCGCGTCATTGCAGCGAGAGTGCCGTTGCGTCTGTAGAGATTCAGCTGAGTGCCACCAGGGCCATGTCGTACAGGCCGGTGGGCTTGACGAAGAAGCCGGTCACCTCGTCGCGCAGCGCGTACGGCAGCGGTTGGTAGAACAGCGCAGGCAGAAAAGCATCGTTGGCCACCAGCGTCTGAAGCTGGCTGTACAGCTTCTGCCGAGTCGCGGTGTCGAAGGTCTTCTCGGCCTGCTTCGCCAGCGCCTGCGCCTTCGGGTTGCTGTAGCTGGTCTCGAAGGAGTGTCCGCCGCCCTCGGGAAGGAGCGCGAACTGCACCAGCTCATCGGGATCGGCGATGTCCATCGTCCAGTACGAGTGGCTGATGTCGAATTTCAAGCCGTTTTGTAGATCGTGGGCGGCGCTGCCGTCCACGTTCGTGATCTTCATGGTGATCCCGAGCTCCTTGAGCGAGGCCTGGAGGATCTGCGCAATCGCTGAGTCGGTGGAGTCACCCGACTGGGCGAGGAACGTGGTGGTGAAGCCCTTGGGCACTTTCGACATAGCCATCTCGGCCTTGGCTTTGGCCATGTCGTACTGCTGGCCCGGCGTGTTCTTGTCGTAGAAGGGCACCGTCGGCATCATGAAGGAGTTCGCGACCTGGCCGTTGCCGAAGAGCACGTTCTTGACCAGCGTCGCGCGATCTATCGCGTAGGAGATCGCGCGGCGGACGTGGACGTCGTCGTAGGGGGCGCGCTTCTCGTTCATCAAGATGTAGTCGGTGCGGGTGGAGGGGAACAGCTGGACACCGACGCCCTTGACACCCTTGAGCTGCTCGACGCTGGACAGTGCCGGGTTCTCGTTGATCTGGGCCGTCTTGCCCTGGATCATGACGTTGCGGGTGTTGTCGTCGGGCACGACCTGCCAGGTCACCGAGTCCAGGTAGGGCAGGCCCGGGCGCCAGTAGTTGGTGTTCTTCTTCAGAGTGAGCTTGCTGCCCTTGTTCCAGGTGTCCCACTGGAACGGTCCGGTGCCCACCGGGGACTTGTAGAACGCGGCCTTGGTTCGGCCGCCGTACTTGTTCGGGATGATGCCGTTGCTCGGGCACGCAAGGTCTGCCAGCAGGGGCGCCCACGGGTACTTGGTCTTGATGACGACGGTCGAGGCGTTCGGGGTGGTCACCGAGGCGATCGCGCTGTTGATGAACTCCCAGCCGCCCTTGGTCGAGCTGGCCTGGTCGAGGGAGAACTTGACGTCGGCCGAGGTCATCGGAGTGCCGGTGCTGAACTTGACGTCGGTGCGCAGGGTGAACGTCCAGGTGAGCTTGTCCGCCGATTGCGTCCAGCTCTTGGCCAGCCACGGCTCGACGGTGCGTCCGTCCTTGCTGCCCACAGTGAGACTCTCGAACATCTGGACGTACACCCAGATCGAGGCGTTGCTGAACACCATCGTCTTGTCCATGTCGACGGAGTCCCGGTCCCGGGCGATGATCACGCTGCCGCCGGCCTTGCCCGACGCGCTCGGCGTGCCGCTGGCGCTCGTCGAAGCGGTGCTGCCGCCGGTCGTACTTGCGCCCGCCGTGCTGCCCGAGCTCGACGCGGTGCTCGAGGTGCTCTTACTCGAGCTGCACGCGGCCAGGAACGCCGCCATTCCTGCACTGCCCACTCCGTAGGCGCTCATCCGGAGCATGTTCCTGCGGGTGATCTCGTGGGCGTCGATTGCCCGCAGTCGGTCTGTCGCGTTGTCCCCGTCGTGCGTCATGTGTTACTTCCCTCGAAGTTGAGTGCGTGCCCGTTGAGTGCGTGCCCGTTCCGTGCTTGCCCGTGGAGTGCTTGCCCGTTCGGTGGCTACCCGTTGAGTGCGTGCAGTTCGAATGACCGTCCGTCGAGCGACCTGTGCTCCGATAGTGGGCAACGATAAGCCTGGTCAGACGCCTTGTATACAGTGCACCGCAGGCTTGCAGACGATCGTAGAAACCGCTATCGGGCGGCCTGGTTCCCGGCTGGTTACGTTCATATTTCGGAGGACGCGCAGCATGAAGTTCACCGTCGTGGGCGCCGGCGCCATCGGCGCAACCGTGGGAGCGCACCTCGTGCGATCCGGACACGAGGTGCTGCTGTGCGACGCCGACGCGGCCCACGTCGAGGCCATCAACACCCGCGGCCTGCAGATCACCGGTCCGGTCGAGCAGTTCACGGTGCAGGTGCCCGCGGTGACGCCCGCGGCGCTGCCTGACCTGCTGCACGGCGTCGTTCTGGTTGCGGTCAAGACCCAGCACACCGCAGCGGTGGTCGAGCTGCTGCGCGGCAGGGTCGCCGACGATGCCGTGGTGGTGTCGATGCAGAACGGACTGACCGCCGACGTGCTCGGCGAGGCGGTCGGACGCGAGCGCCTGCTCGTCTGCTTCGTCAACTTCGGTGCCGACTATTTGGAGCCCGGCGTCGTCATCCAAGGCAACGTCGGCACGTTCCGGATCGGCGAATTGGACGGCTCCCGCACCGAACGGCTCGCCCAGATCGCCGACGCCCTGCCCTATGCCGAGGCCACCGACCGCATCCTGGGCTACCTGTGGGGCAAGGAGGCCTACGGCGCGATGCTCTTCGCCGGTGCGGTGTCGGACCTGTCGATCGCCGACCATCTCGAGGATCCCCGCTGGCGCCCCCTCATGCTCGGCGTGGCTCGTGAGGTACTGGCGCAGGCGCCGGTGACTCCGCTGGGATTCGACGGCTTCGACCCCGACGACCTCGAGGGCTCACTGGCCCGGCTGGTGGTGTTCAACCGGGGCAGCGCCAAGTCCCACAGCGGGATCTATCGCGATTTGATGGTTCGGCACCGCACGACCGAGGTGGCCGAGCAAATCGAGGTGCTGCGCGGGCCGCTCACCCATTACGTGGGTGAGTTGATCCACGCCATCGAGCGCGGCGAGCGTACCTGCGAGGTGGCCAATCTCGAGCTGCTGGCCGCGTACGAGCGGCTGGAACGCGTCGGGCGGCCGCTGAACGCGGTCGTGCGGGCGGTGTCGGCACCTCTGCGGGCGGCCTCCGGCCCGCTGCACGGCATGCCGATCGCGATAAAGGACATGATCGACGTCGCCGGCCTGCCGCGGGGCAACGGCAACCCCAACGATCCGGCCGATCCTGCCGCCGCGGACGCGCCGGTTGTCGCGCTACTGCGCGCGGCAGGGGCGGACGTCTTCGCGATGTCGTCACTGCTGGAGTACGCCGCTGGCGCCCCGCATCCCGACCTGCCTGAGGCCCGCAACCCGGTGCGCCCGGACCGCACCGCCGGCGGCTCGAGCGGCGGATCCGCCGCGCTGGTCGGTGCCGGCGTGTGCCCGGCCGCGTTGGGCACCGACACCGGCGGCTCCATCCGCATTCCGGCGGCCTATTGCGGCGTCGTGGGCATCAAGCCTTCCTACGGTCTGGTGCCGGTCGACGGGGTGACGGCGCTGTCGAAGTCCCTGGACCATGTCGGCGTGCTGGCCGACACCGTCGACACGGCGGCCCGAGTGCTCGGTGTGCTGGCTTCGGCCGAGTACGACCTCACGGCACCGCACCGTCCGTTGCGCGTGGGTGTGCTCGTCGATCAGATCGACGATCCCCGCCTCGATCCCGAGCTGGCCGAGATCACCCGGTCGGCACTGGAGCGACTGCGAGCGGCCGGCGTCGAGTTGATCGACCTCGATGGCGCCGCCCTCGCTCGTGTCGGCGACTGCCTCCTCGACATCCTGCTCTTCGAGGCGTGGCAGGTGCACGGCGATCGGGTGCGAGCCGATCCGGGCCACTTCGGCGCGCCCACGCTGCGCCTGCTCGAGTCTGCGAGCCTGACGACGCAGGACGCCTACTCCGCCGCCCTGGCCCGCCGCGCCGAACTGCTGCCCGCGGCACTGCGGTTGCTCGACGGCGTGGACGTCCTGTTCGGGCCTGCCGTGCCGTACGCCGCGCCCGTCGACACACCACCGATCGATACACCTGAAGGTGACATCGAAGGGTTGTTCAGCGGCCCGTACAACGTCACCGGGCAGCCTGCCATCGTGCTGCCGTGCGGGCTCACCCGCGACGGACTGCCCGTCGCGGTGCAACTGGCGGCCGCGGTGGGCGACGACGTCGGCCTGCTCAGGGCGGCCGTAGTAGCCCAAGCCGCCCTCGCCGTGTCCTGACCCGCTCGACCCTTGATCGAAGGACGTATCTGTGCGTGCTGCTCTCTACCTTGCTGCCGGCTCGGTCATCGTCGACGACGTGCCGGACCCGATTCTGGTCAATCCCAGCGACGCGGTCGTGCGCGTGGTGCGCTCGTGCGTCTGCGGCTCTGATCTCTGGGCCTACCGGGCGACCTTCGAGCGCCCCGAGCGCTCCCGTCTGGGTCACGAGTTCGTGGGGATCGTCGTCGAGGTGGGCGCGGACGTGCGCAACCTGCGCGTCGGCGATCTGGTGATTGCCCCGTTCAGCTTCGCCGACGGCACCTGCCCCGCGTGCGCCGAGGGGCTGTACACGTCGTGCCCCAACTCCGGTACCTGGGGAAGCGGGGGGAATGACGGCGGCCAGGGTGAGGCGCTGCGGGTGCCCTTCGCCGACGCGAACCTGGTGACTGTGCCCGACGGCTCGATCGATCTCGACGACGCCTCGCTGCTGTCGCTGCTAGCGATCTCGGACGTGATGGCGACCGGATTGCACGGGGCGACGATGGCCGGGGTCGCGCCAGGATCGGTGGTGACCGTCGTCGGTGACGGCGCCGTCGGGCTGTGTGCAGTGCTGGCCGCGCGCACGCTGCTCGGTGCAGACAGGGTGATCCTGCTCAGCAGCCACGAACCGCGCCAGGAGCTCGGCCGTCTGTTCGGGGCCACGGATGTGATCGCCGAGCGCGGTGACGCCGCGGTGGAAGCGGTGCGCGAGTTGACGGCCGGGCTGGGCACGCCGCATGTGATCGAGGCCGTGGGCACGCCGCAGGCCTGGCAGACCGCCATCGGCGCCGTGCGCGACGGCGGGCAGATCGGAGCCGTCGGTGTGCCGCACACAACGCCGACCATCGACCTGCTGCCGCTACTGCTGCGCAACGTCGGTGTGCGCTTGGGTATCGCCCCGGTGCGCAAGTACATGCCCGACCTCGTCGAGCACGTCACCTCCGGGCGCATCGATCCCGGTCCGGTGTTCGATCTGACGCTGCCGTTGGAGCAGACCGCCGACGCCTACGCCGCGATGGACCGGCGCGAGGCCATCAAGGTCGCACTCGTCCCCTGAGCCGGTCCTTCGGCGCTGATCAACTGGCGGGGTTCGGCCAGGTTGCCCGAAGAGCCCGCAAGATGTTTCCGCCGAGCACGGCGGCGATTTCTTCGTCGGAGTAACCGTGCTTGACCAGCCAGCTGGTGATGTGGTGGAAGTTCTCCACCGGGCTCTCCAGGCCGGCGACGTAGTCCACC
>CAXSBR010000023.1:0-49310 GCA_964236495.1 uncultured Jatrophihabitantaceae bacterium | reverse complement strand
CAGCGGGGACCTCAACCCGGCCACTACCGGGGACTTTGCCATGGCCACGGACAGCATGCCGGCCGCACCCGACGCTTGATCGTCACTACCGGGTCGCCCGGGAAGGTGCAATCCGAACGCATCGAGCCCACGACGTGGGCGAGGCCCAGCACGTCCGCATCGAAGTAGAAGCGAACCGTCGCGACCTGGGCCATAGACCTAGCCGGCGTGTGTGGCGCGCTCGTATGAAAGTGCCCAGTCCACGTCCGCGGTGATGAGAGCAAACTCGGACCCGATCTCGTCCGTCGAGTAGCCGTCCTGGTCGTACTCCCAGATCACGCCGGTGCTCACGCCGCCGACCGAGGGCTTCCCGAAGCGCACATCTGGATCGATGATCACCGTCGACTGCGGCTCAGGTGCAGGGCGCCAGCGTGTAGCAACGCCGTCGTCGAATTCGACCCGGTCCAGAAACGCCTGCGCCGGCGGCAACAGCAGGCCCTGTCCCGTCGTCGGCGCGTACAACCACAGGTCCTCGGGCAGATGGGACGCTTGCTGCGCTTCTATGACGAGTAGTCGACCGTCGGTCCAAGGACGGGTTGTCGCCAGTGGGTACGGCACGCCGAACTCACGGCGAAGCATCCCGATGAACGCGCGCAGTTCTGCCATCGGAACGCCAAGGTCGCGGCGGTACTGCCGTAGAGCGCCGGCTTCGATGAACTCCGCCCAAGTAAGCGTTCGCGGCCCGCCAGTTCCAATCGCAACGTCGCGCAGGATCGGGGCGTAGCTACGCCCGCGGTATTCCCGCCCCTCTAGCCAGTAGTGCAGGGTCGAGTGCGACAGCCGGAGGAGTCGGGCAGCCTCGGCTTCTGAGTAAGTTTCGCGCAACAACAGGGATTCGGACGGCACGCAACAATTTTGGCAGACACGTGTGTCAAAGGCACCGATTTCCAGATGGGACGCGTCCCTGATCCTGGCCACAGCGGCTGGAGGGAGGCGGCGGACCGTAAAGTTGCGACAAACGATCACCGAGAGGACGCAATGGCGAAGATCACCTCCGAGTGGGCGTTCGAGGAATCGATCGAAGACGAGCTTCTCGGCAACGGCTGGCTCAAGGGCAGCTCAGCTGACTACGACGTCAAGCTCGGCCTGATCCCCACGGAGGTCGCCGCGTTCCTGGCTGCTTCGCAGCCGGACGAGTGGGAGCAGCTCATCAGCCGCCTCGGCGGCGAAGCGGCGGCCACCGAGAAGGTCGCGCAGTGGGTAGGCAGGCAGATCGAGCAGCGGGGGACCGTCGACGTTCTGCGCGGCGAAACGAAGATGAACGGCGTAACCTTCCGGCTCGCATTCTTCGCCCCCGCCAATGGCCTCACCCAGTCCCTCTGGGACCGCTACCGCGCCAACCGGCTCACCGTCATCCGGCAGCTGCATCACAGCGAGTCCGCACCCGGCGACTCCGTGGACCTCGCCCTGTTCGTCAACGGCATACCGACGGCAACTGCCGAGCTGAAGAATCCCCCGACCAATCAGACGGTCACGCACGCGATGAAGCAGTACCAGCAGGACCGCAACGCAGGCGACCTGATTTTCCGCGCCCGCACGGTGGTGCACTTCGCCGTCGACCCGAACCTCGTCTACATGACCACGCGCCTGCGTGGCGACAAGACCCGCTTCCTGCCGTTCAACCAGGGCTCCGGCGGCGCCGGCCAGAAGGGCGGCGCCGGCAACCCGCTCAACCCCGACGGCTACGCCACCGACTACCTGTGGCGCCAGGTGTGGCACCGCGACGCCTGGCTCGGCTTGCTCGGTGAGTTCGTGCACGTCGAGGACGTCTTCGACGCTCAGGGCAAGAAGACCGGCGACACCGTCACCCTCTTCCCGCGCTACCACCAGTGGCACGCCGTGCAGCGCCTGCTCGCCGCCACCCGCACCGACGGTCCGGGGGTGAACCGGCTGATTCAGCACTCGGCCGGCTCGGGCAAGTCGAACACCATCGCCTGGACGGCGCACCAGCTGTCGCGGCTGCACACGCCGTCTGATCCGGCGCAGGTGTCTGAGCGCATTACGGCCGCCGGCTTGACGCATGACCAGCCGATCTTCAGCAGGGTCATCGTCATCACCGACCGAGTCGTGCTCGACCGGCAGCTGCAGGCGACCATTGCCGGCTTCGCTCACACACCCGGCACCATCGTCAAGATCGACGAGGACTCGGCGCAGCTGCGCGATGCGCTGATTGGTAACGCCGCGCGCGTCATCATCACCACGCTGCAGAAGTTCCCCGTCGTGGCCGAGCTCGCCAGGAAGGCCGATGACTCCTCCGTCGCCGGCGTCCGGTTTGCCGTAGTCGTCGATGAGGCTCACTCCTCCACGTCGGGCGAAGGTATGACCGAGATCAAGAAGGTGCTGGGCGGGGGCGTCGACTCCACCGACGTCAGCGCCGATCAGGCCGCCGATGCGCTCACTGTGGCCGAGCTCGCGGAAGCGAAGATGCAAGCCGAACAGATGGACGGCGTCGATCTGCTCGCTGCGTCGATGACGGCGCGCGGGCCGCAGTCGAACATTTCGTTCTTCGCGTTCACCGCGACGCCGAAGCCCAAGACGCTGAACCTGTTCGGCGAACTCGCCAAGGCCGCGGATGGTAACGACGTGCACGTGCCGTTCCACCTGTACTCGATGCGCCAGGCGATCGAGGAAGAGTTCATCCTCGACGTCTTGGCCAACTACACGACCTACGACACCTTCTACCGCCTGGCCAACTCCACCGAAGACCTGGATGTGCCGAAGGACAAGGCGTCCGCGGCGCTGTCCCGGTTCGTTTCTTTGCACCCGACGAACCTGGCTCAGAAGGCCGAAATCATCGTCGAGCATTTCCGCGCCAAGACTGCGGGCAAGATCGGTGGGCATGCCAAAGCCATGGTCGTCACCCGGTCGCGGCTGCACGCGGTGCGCTACAAGGAGGCCATCGACGCCTACCTCGCAAAGATGGGCTACGATGTCGGGCCGAACCGGATAGCGGCGCTGGTCGCGTTCTCGGGCACCGTGACCGATCCCGACAACGAGACGGTCACCTACACCGAGGCGCTGATGAACGGATTCGGCGAGTCGAAGCTGCCGAAGAGGTTTGCTTCCGACGACTACCAGGTGCTCGTGGTGGCCGAGAAGTACCAGACCGGGTTCGACCAGCCGCTGCTGCACACTATGTATGTCGACAAGAAGCTCGCCGGTGTCCGGGCGGTGCAGACGCTGTCTCGGCTCAACCGCACGCGGGCGGGCAAGGTCGACACGTTCGTCCTTGATTTCGCCAACACCGCCGAGGAGATCCAGGAGGCGTTCGAGCCGTTCTTCGAGCAGACGCTCGCGACGCCAACGGACCCGAACCTGCTGTATTCGCTGGAGCATGCGCTGCGCTCGGCGCAGGTGATCCATCCCGACGAGCAGGCGGCCGCTGTCGCTGCGTTGTTGTCCGGGCAAACGTCGAACCAGTCCGTCGTGTACGCGAACGTCGATCCGGCGGTCGCCCGGTTCAGCGCGCTTGATGACGACGAGCAGACCGCCTTCCGGGACGCTCTGAAGTCCTACGTGCGCGCGTACGCCTTCCTGGCGCAGATCATGACCTGGACCGATCGGGACCTGGCGTCGCTGTATCTGTACTGCCGCGCGCTGCAGCCCGCGTTGCCCACCGAGGCCGGTGATCCGCCGCCGCTGATCAGTGACGCGGTGCTGCTGACGCACTTGCGCATCGAAGCGCGTGCCGTCGAGGAGGACCGGTCACTGAAACGCGGATCCGAGGAGCCCGGCGTTGCGCTACCGGGCGGCGGAACCGGCTCGGCATACGAGTCGCCCATCGAGAAGCTGTCGCAGCTCATCGAGGCGTTGAACGAGCGGTACGGGCTGAACCTGACCGATGTCGACATGGTGTGGTTCGAGCAGCAGAAGCAGGCCGTCGTTGAAAACGAGCATATGCAGGTGGTCGCGTTAAACAACGACCGCGATGGCTACCGGGTGGTGCTCGAGGGTCACGCCGAAGATGCCATTGTCAACCGGCACGAAGCCAACGGCCAGCTGTTCAACGCCTTTTTCGAGAAGCCCGGCTTCCGGGAAAAGTTGCTGGAGTACCTGGAGACTTCCTACGACGACATTCGTGCCGCGGCGGAGGTTTGAGCCTGTGATCGAGCTTACGCGTGCCTCGTAATGCCTTGCTTCAGGCAAATCGGTTCAAAATTCGACAGATCGCGTACCGCTGCACTGGGTCCCAGCAGCTGGCGAAGTGACACGTTAGCTACAAAGGCGGCGCGCTCTGAACAATATCCGCGAGCTGATCTAGATACGCCAAAGCGGCTGAGTAATCGCCGGCTGGATGGGTCACCGCATTCACGCCGTAGCAAAACCTGAGCATGTCGCGTTCATAGTCTGGCAGGTCGTCAGAACAAAGGATGTAATGGGCTGGTGCCTCTCCGCGGCCGCCAAGTACATTCTCGAGGACGAGTTGCATGTCGGGATCCCGGAGGCTGTACCCAAGCAACAGGGCAGTTCGCGTCAGCAGTAAAGCTTCCAACACCCGTAGCGCCTGCGTGCCTTTTATTTGGAGCGACGTGTAGTCGGTTCTAGTCAAAACGATGTCTTCAATGTTATCAACATTGCCGTGAATTTTGAGCAACACCGGAACGGTTCGCCGTACGTCACCTGCAACACGATCGGACCCATACTCATGCATGGAATAACCACCATTTGTGGCGCGCTCGATGATCTTATCGTAATTGGTGGTAACAATCACTTGAGACTCCAAACGCACGATGGCTTCATGCCAACCGCTACCCTCAAAGTAGCTGCCCGGGGGACCGTCGACAGCCCGACGCACCCCCGTCAACAAGTCTTGTTCGCGGCCCTGGCCGCGAGCCTCCTGCCGAACTAGCTCGGCTGCATCCAGCAACCGCTCCTTCTCGATGAGAGCTTCAATCTCATCCTTGCGGTGATCAAGATGAAGCTTCCGCGTAAGGTCTCGTAGTAGGTCTTCCCAGCTCGGCGGTCGAAGCCCGTCGGGCAACGAGCAGGACCGCGATACCCCTGATCCGACGATCAAGATCAAATCTCTACCAACTGCACGCTCGACCAAGTCATCTGGCCACGGGTTCACTGGCCCGGTCATGCGTAGCCGATATTTGATGCCAGGTCGGTGAAAATGTCTGCCAGTTGCGACGCGTAGCGTGCCTGTTGTGTCACCTGCGCTCCCCGAACGCCATCGGCGGTGGTTAACGCAGAAATCGGGGCATGCACGTTTTGAGCAAGGGGAACCATCGAGAACATATTAGGTACGACGCCTAGATTTGTATCCCGCGCCGTTGGGGCTCGAAGCGCATCCAATCTCGCCGCACGTTCAGGAATCTGCTTCCGGTATCGGTCGTATGCGGCAACTCCCCTACCTTTTCCTCGTGCATTCCTAGTCACGTATTGCTGAACCGTATATCCCACGTAGCCCCTAGCTATAGCCAGTTCCGCCGGAATCTGGAAACGCTTGATGGCCTCCGGTTCTTTCGAGTTTATACGGTTGAAGGCGTCACTGTATTCATCGAGCCACTCGGCAAGCCAGTCACCGATGTTCTCAAGAGCGTAGAGGCTGAATAAGTCGGCCGCCACCGGTGTGACGAAGTAATCCGACCCAAGTAGCACGCTTCGGTTAAGTGCGCCTAAGCTCGGGCCCAAGTCAAATACGACAAGGTCTGCGTCGATTGTTTGAGTCAGGGTTCTTGCCCATAACGACCGTCGGAGTCCACCAATCACGCCTCCGCGGAACTCAACCCAGCTCGCGCTGAGCCGGTCCTCGAGCGTGGACAACGAAGGGTGGCCAGCTAAGACTCGGAGTTGAAAGCGCGCGGACTTAATGAGCTGTACCTCGGCGTCGATCGTCGAGTCACCGGCGCGGATGTCGCGCAGCGCTCTCAAAACCGTTCCCTCTTCCGCCGAGATCGGATCTTCATACAGTTGCTCCCATGCATCATCTTCCAGGAGCAGTTGCGTCGCGTTTGCTTGCGGATCGCAGTCTATAACGACGACACGGAGCCCCATCTCGGTTGACATGTACGAAGCTGTGTTGCACGCGAGGGTCGTTTTTCCAACGCCCCCTTTATTGTTAAAAAACGCTAGTGACTTCACGCAGCCGCCCTGAGTGATCGCTTTTACAGTGGTGCCACCTGCGTGGCCGAGCAAAGCTATCTTCGAGGAACATCGACGACTGGTCAAGGGAACGAGCACGTACCTTGGCTGCCCTGGCGGCGTCGGACGGCTGCACTTTCAGCTTGTCGAGGAAACTGCCGGAGTTGGATTCGCGAGCCTTGAGGAAGTGGTCGCGCAAGTCGTCGACGTTGGCGCGCCTCCACACGGGTTGGCCGGGGGTGATGAATGAATCGCCGGTGGTCAGCACTTCGTCAAGCCAGCGGCGCTGGAAGGCGTACGTGGTCCTCCAGTCCTCGAAGCGCACGGCCATGCGGACCTCCAGTCGATCGTTCGTCGTTGGGCAGAGGTTAGGCGATAGGCGACCGGGACGCGTCACGACCAGCGGATCTCCTGGCGCACCGGCCCGATGAGGTGCTGAGCCTGGCTATTCTGTCGGCGCAGCCGATGGACGGCCGGACGAAGCTCGCGGAGTTGTCGGGCGAGCGGTTTCGTGTGAGATCCAGCGAGGCAGTGACGTGTACTCAAGTACGATCCGGTGCGCGATCGGTACTTTGGGCCGCCATAAGTATCAGTCCGCCCGGTGAAGGTCGCGTTGAGTAGATACTCCAATCAACTCAATGGAGCTCAACCAGCTTGAGCTACCTTGTAGAACATGAGTGAAGTTGGTATCCGCGCTTTGAAGCAAAACGCGTCAGCCGTCGTCGCCCAGGTCGCCGCGGGCGACAGTGTCACGATCACCGACCGGGGACGTCCGGTTGCCGTGATGACCGCGCTCCCGGCGTCACCACTGCAGCGGCTCCTGGACTCTGGCCGGGCCCGGCCCGCGCGATCTGACCTACGCGAACTGCCCACGCCCGAGCCGGGTCCCCGCCTCAGCGCCGAACTAGCCGCGATGCGGGAAGACGAACGCTTCTAGCGTGGCTCACTACCTCGACACGTCGGCTCTGGTGAAGTTGGTGGTAGCCGAGCAGGAGACGGCCGCCCTGCGTGCGTGGCTGTTCGAGGCCGACCGGCGGCCGGTGTCGTGCGATCTGGCTCGAACCGAGCTGATGCGAGCTGTCCGTCGCGTTGCTCCCGACCGGGTTGTCCAAGCTCGGGCGGTCCTCGACTCGATCACATTGGTCGACGTCGCCGCGCAGACGTTCGAGCAAGCCGGCCGCCTCCAACCCGCGCTTCTGCGAACTCTGGACGCCGTCCATCTCGCCGCCGCCCTGGAACTCGGTGACGATCTGGAGGGCATCGTCACCTACGACGACCGGTTAGCTGAGGCCGCCCGATCAAACGGCGTACCGACCTCGGCGCCGCGCTAGGAACCCGCGAAGGACCGACCGTCGGCGATTCGGATACCGATCCCAGCCGAAGGGTTCCGCCGAAGCTCCTGGCGCCTCTAAGATCCGTGCGTGGCCGCGTCGAGTCCACTGCCCATGGCGACCTCCGCGCTGCTGGGCCGGTCCGACCAGGTTGGAACGCTGGTCGGCATGCTCGTCGACCGTTCCCGCCGGCTCGTGACGTTGACCGGCCCGCCCGGCGTGGGCAAGACCCGGCTGGCGCTCGAGGTGGCCGCCAAGGTCAGCAGCGACTTCGCCGACGGCGTTGCCTGGGTGGACCTGGGTCAGGTGCATTCCGTGGAGCAGGTGCCCGCCGAGCTGGCCTCCGGACTGGGCGCCGAACGGGTCAGGGACGCGACGCCGCTGGAGTCGATGGTGTCGGTACTTACCGACCGGGATCTGCTGCTGGTCGTCGACAACTTCGAGCACCTTCTGGACGCCGCACCGACGATCGGCACGCTGCTTGATCGGCTGCCTCGCCTGCACGTCCTGGCCACCAGCCGCCGGCGTCTGCACCTTCTCGCCGAGACCGAGTACCCCGTGCCTCCGTTGCCGGTTCCGGCCGTGGTCGATGCCGACGACCTCGCCGGGCTAGCCGGCAACCCGGCGGTGGAGCTGCTGCTGGCGCGCGCGCCGGCGCCGGTGGCCCTCAACCGGCGCACCGCTCGTCCATTGATCGAGATCTGCCTGCGACTCGACGGACTGCCGTTGGCGCTGGAGTTGGCCGCGGCCCGACTGCGCGTCTTCACGCCCAGCGAGCTCGTCTTCCGCCTCGAGCACCGGACGGTCGGACTGGTCGCCGCGGCGCGGGACGCTCCCGCCCGCCATCAGACGTTGACGGCGGCGATCCAGTGGAGCCACGACCTGCTCCCGGATGCGGAGCGGACCGTGTTTCGCCGGCTGGCCGTCCTCAGCGGTGAGTGGACGGTGCCCGCGGCGCAGGATGTGTGCGGGCTTGCCGCGCCCGTCACCCTCGCCGCCATCGAGTCGCTGCTGGATCAGAACCTGCTGCACCGTATCCCGGCCGACGGGCCGGCGCGCTTCAGAATGCTGGCCAGCCTCCGCGAGTACGCGCAAGAGCAGCTCGTGGCCGCCGACGAGCTGCACCAAAGCCGCCACAGGCACGCCGACCATTTCGCCGGCGTCGCAGCGGCCTGGGAGGCGACCCTCGGCACGCCGGCGGAGAACGCGACGTGGGCCGAGTTCGACGCGACGTATGCCGATCTCGCCGCTGCCTTCGACCATGCACCGCTTGGGCAGGCGCGAGCGTGGCTCGGCGTCGGGCTGGCCTGGCATGGCCACATCCACGGCTCGCTGGTCCACGCCGCCACCGTGCTGGACGCCCTCCACGAGATGGAACAGGCGTCGACGGTCGACGGCGTGCCCGCGAGCGTCGAGCCCGAGACCCAGTTGGCCACGCTGACCGCAGCTGGTGTGGCCGGGCTCGGCCTCGGTGAGTTCACCCGGGCCGCCCACGATCTGCAGTCAGCCGTCGACCTCAGTACAGCGCGCGCCGACGAACGACGGCAGGCCGTCGCACTGTCGTTCCTCGGCCACGTGGCGCGCGGTATGGGCAACGCGGCCGAAGCCGCCCAGCACTACCGCTCGGCGCGCGCCATCTGCGAACGCCGCGGCAACGTTCGGGGCACGGCGTGGGCAGCCTTCGACCTCGGTCTGCTCGCCGTCGACGAGCAGGACCCCAGCGCCGTCGCCGAACCGCTGCTGCGCGAGGCCCTGACCTATTTCGACGACCTCGGCTACGACTGGGCGCAAGCTCAGGCCGCGCGAGGTCTGGCCCTCGCGCTGCTCGCCTGCGGCGCCGTCGACGAGGCCGGCCGGCTACTCGCCCGATCGCTCCTACTGCACAAGGAGGTCGGCGATCGCCGCGGCAGCGCGCAGTGCCTGGAAGCGCTGGCCGAGGTCGCTGCGGCCCGCGGATCTCTGACCGGCGCCGCCCGCCTGATCGGTGCGGCCCAGACCCAACGTCAGCTCGGCGCCACCACACCCACCGCGGGCGAGCGGCACCGCCTGCAACGGGTGGACGCAGAGGTCGACGCCGCACTGGGCCGGGTTGCCGCCGATCACGAGAAGCACGGCGGACGTACCGCTCCCAGCTCGGCGGTGCTCGCCTTCGCCGTCGAAATCGCCGAACCGAAGCCCGCGCCCGCTTTCGCCCTCACGACGCGACAGGTGCAGGTAGCCGACCTGGTCGCCACCGGTAGGACCAATCGCCAGATCGCTCGGGCGCTCGGCATCAGCGAGAAGACGGCCGAGATCCACGTCAGCAACATCATGGGCCGTCTGCGCGTGCCCAGTCGGGCCGGCGTCGCGGCCTGGGTGGCCGCTCGGCCCCCATCCGGGCCGTTGCAGCCCGGCCCGTAGGTGGTTCTCCCTATATCCCCGGTTGAACCCGGGTTCTAGACAGAGTGCAGACCACGAACGTGGCCAGGACACCGATGCAGGGAGACAGTTCGATGGACGACACGAAATTGACGGAGATGCTGAACCGGTTCGTCGGCGACCTCGGCGCGACAATGGCCGCCGGCAACGTGGTGGTGGGTCATCGCCTCGGCCTCTACCGGGCGCTGGCCGGGGAGCCCGCCACGTCGGACGAGCTGGCCCGGCGCACCGACTGCGACCCCCGCTACATCGCCGAATGGCTTCGCGGCCAGGCCGCCGGCGGTTACGTCACCTACGACCCGGACGCCGACACCTATGCGCTGAGCGAGGAGCAGGCGTTCGTGCTCGCCGATCCCGACGGTGCCGTCTACGCGCCGGGCGCCTTCGTGCTCGCCCTGGGCTCGTTGCGAGCCGAGCGCCGGGTGGCTGACGCGTTTCGCAGCGGCGGCGGTATCGGCTGGCACGAACACGACGACGACGTGTTCGTGGGCTGCGAGCAGTTCTTCCGCCCCGGCTACCTCGCCAACCTCACGACGAGCTGGATTCCGGCCCTGGACTCGGTGGAGGCCAAGCTGCGCACCGGCGCCCGGGTGGCCGACGTCGGCTGCGGGTTGGGCGCGTCGACGATCCTGATGGCGCAGCAGTACCCCAACAGCACCCTGGTCGGCTGCGACTACCACGCGGCTTCGGTCGAGCTGGCCGGCAAGCGGGCCGCCGACGCCGGCGTCGCTGCCCGGATCAGCTTCGAGGTCGCCTCGGCCCAGACGTTCACCGGCGCCGACTACGACCTGGTCACCACCTTCGACTGCCTGCACGACATGGGCGATCCGGTCGGCGCGGCGACCCACATCCGTCAGTCGCTGGCTGACGACGGCACCTGGCTGATCGTCGAGCCCTATGCGGGCGACTCGGTGGCCGACAACCTCAATCCGGTCGGGCGTATCTATTACGGCTTCTCGACGTTCCTGTGCGTGCCGAACGCGATGTCACAGCCCGGCGGGTACTCCCTCGGTGCGCAGGCCGGGGAACAGGCGATCGCCCAGCTGGTCGAGCGCGCCGGCTTCACCCGGTTCCGCCGCGCCGCCCAGACGCCGTTCAACATCGTCTACGAGGCGCGCCCATGATCGTCGTGAGCTGCATGTACGCGGCAGACGGGGGACAGTGAGCGTCATGCGGGCTCGGGCACCGGATCGTTGCGGCTATGCCGTGCGCTCGGGCGTGCGCCTCTACTGGGAGCAGTACGGCAGTGGGCCGCAGACGATTCTGCTGCTGCCGACCTGGGCGACGCTGGACTCGCGGGTGTGGAAGCTGCAGGTGCCTTATCTGGCCCGGCACTTTCGGGTGATTGTGTTCGATCCGCGCGGCAACGGCCGCTCCGACCGCCCGCAGGATCCCCGCGCGCATGCCGACGCCGAGCTTGCCGAGGATGCCGTCGCGGTGCTGGACGCGACGGACACTGCGGCGGCGGTGTGCGTCGGGCTGTCCATGGGCGCCCGGGTGTTGTTGCAGCTCGCGGCCGCGCATCCTGACCGTGTGGCGGGCGCGGTGTTCGTGGCCGCCTCGGTGCGGTGGGAGCAGGAGGTGCCGGTCTGTTGGGTGCCCGCGTTCGAGGCGCCCTCTACAACGGACGTCGGTTGGGCACGCTACAACGCCGAGTACTGGCAGCGCGACCTGTCCGGGTTCGCCGAGTTCTTCTTCGGTGAGGTGTTCAGCGAACCGCACTCGTCGCGGCAGATCGAGGATGCCGTCGAGTGGACGCTGCAGACTGACGCCGACACGCTCATCGCCATCGAGCGTGCTCGCCGTCTCGACGACGACGACGACTCGGTAGGTCCGGCTGGGGAGCCGGCGGCGGCGCGGTTGGCCCGGCTGGTGCGCTGCCCGTCGCTGGTCGTTTCCGGCGACGACGACCGGATCGTGGACGTCGGCATCTCCCGGCAGCTGGCCGATGCACTGGGCTGCCCCCTCGAGATCGTCGCCGGCGGTGGGCACTGCGTCCAGGCGCGGCACCCGGTCCGCTTCAACCTGGTGCTGCGCCGCTTCGCTGCGTCTATCCGTTCCACCGAGTCGGTCGGTGGCTGATGCGAGCCCTCGAGCCCCACCCGGTGGGCGACGTCGACCGCGACGGCGTGGCCGTCCACTACGAAGTCTTCGGTGCCGGGCCGACCACCATCCTGCTGATGGGCACCTTCCCGGTGGTGGACGGGCGTCAGTGGAAGGCGCAGGTGCCCTACCTCGCGCGGCACTTCCGCGTGATCACGATCGACGCCCGCGGCAACGGCGCTTCCGGGCGCCCGCACGGTCCCGACGCCTACTCCGACGAGGTCAACGCCGCCGACGCCGCAGCCGTGCTGGACGCCACCGGCACCGAATCGGCATTCGTGGTGGCGCTGTGCTCGGGCATCAAATGGTCGCTGTTGCTGGCCCACGCCTCCCCGACCAGGGTGCGCGGCCTGGTCGCCATCGCCCCCGGCGTACATCCGCTGGCGCCCAACCCGAGTCCACTCGACCCGGTCGACGCCCCGCGCTGGGCGGGCGACTTTCCCGGTTGGATCGATTACCACAGCCGGCGGCTGACGCCCGAGCCGCATTCGTCCAAGCTCTACGACGACCTGGTCGAGTGGACCAATCAGACCGACGTCGCCACCCTGACCGCCCGGACCCATGGGCCACTGAAGCCCGCCGACGAGGACGAGGCGCTGGCCCTGTCCACCTCACTGGCTTGTCCGGTGCTCGTGCTGCACGGCACCGACGACCACTGCCAGCCGCTGGAACGCGGGCGTCGATTCGCCGCCGCCGCGGGCGCTCGCCTGGTGGTGCTCGACGGTGCCGGGCACCTGCCGCACGGCCGGCATCCCGTTCTGGTCAACGCGCTGATCAAGGAGTTCGTCGACATGCACACGCCTCCCGTCGCCACCAGCACCTGGCTGTTCGCCCGGGAGCGCAAACGCCGTGCGCTGTGGGTCAGCTCGCCCATCGGACTCGGACATGTGTTGCGCGACATCGCGATCGCGCGCGCGTTACGCAAGTCCGTCGTCGACCTGCAGATCGAATGGCTGGCCCAACCACCGGTGACGGCCGTTCTGGAGGCCGAGGGCGAGATCGTGCATCCCGCCAGCGCCGAACTGGCCTCCGAGGCCGCGCACTGGGAGAGCGAAGCCGTCCACCACGACCTGCACGCGTTCTACGCGTTCCGGCGAATGGACGATATCCTGTGCGCCAACTACATGCTGTTCGACGACATCGTGCGAGAAACGCCCTACGACCTGTGGGTGGGCGACGAATCCTGGGACGTCGACCACTTCCTGCACGAGAATCCGGAGCGCAAGATCGCGCCGTACGCGTTTCTCACCGACGTCATCGGATTCCTGCCCGTCGACCCGCGCGGCGACCCCCGTGAAGCCGACCTGTGCGCCGACTACAACGCCGAGATGATCGAGCACCTCGCCCGCTTTCCCTACGTCCGCGACCGGTCGTTGTTCATCGGCGGATTCGACGAGCTCCCCGACGCCTCGTTCGGCGCCGGACTGCCCGGCATTCGGGAGTGGTCGCGCAGGTGGTACACCAGCGTGCCCTACGTCGTCCCGTTCGATCCCGCCCCGTACCGGCGCACGAACGCGCTGCGCCAGCGGCTCGGTTACGGCACCGGCTACCCGCTCTACGTCGCCGCGGTCGGCGGAACGGCGGTGGGCCGCGACCTGCTGGAGCTGACGGCCGAGGCCTTCGCCATCGTGCGCAGGAAGCAACCGGACGCCCGGATGGTCATGGTCACCGGGCCACGGATTCACCCAGCCCAACTCCCCGACGTCGAGGGCATCGACAAGGTCGGCTACGTGCCGTCGCTGTTCGAACACCTGGCCTGCGCCGACGTCGCCATCGTGCAGGGTGGGTTGTCGACGACGATGGAATTGGTCGCCGCCCGCCGCCCGTTCATCTACTTCCCGCTGGCCAACCACTGGGAGCAACAGCACTTCGTTGCTCATCGTCTCGACCATTACAACGCGGGCCGACGCATGGACTTCGCCGACACCGAGCCGCCCGACCTGGCGGCCGCGATGATGGCGGCACGCGAACAGCGCCCGGCGTACCGGCCCGTGCCGCGTTCTGGTGCCGTCAAAGCGGCCGGTCAGCTCGCCAGCATCCTCGTCCGCTGACGTGGTGCCGTAACGACACCCGATCGTCGGTCACCGCGGGCGTCTACCGGGTCACCACTAACGTGGCGACGATGGCGGTTCGGGCGCCGGCCAGGGCCGAGGCCAGCTGCTCGGGATCTCGTCGGACCTGGGCGAGCAGTAAGCCTCCCTGCAACGCGGCCATCACGAAATCGGCCAGCGCCTTCACGTCCGCGTCCTCTCGCAGTTCGCCTCGGTCACGCATGGTCGTCAGTCCGGCGAGTAGCGGGGTTTCCCATCGGGTGAAAGCGTCGGCGAGCATGCCGCGCGCACCGTCGTCCTGTTCGGCCAGTTGGCTCACCAGTGAGCCGATCGGACAGCCACCGACTCCGCCGCGCTCACGGACCAAGTTCACCGCGGTCGCGAACCACCGGTCCAGTCCGGCCAGCGTGTCGAGGTCGGTCAACTCGGGTACCACCCGGTCCAAGACTGAGTCTGCGGTGGTGGCGACGACGGCGCGCAGCAGGTCGTCGCGGTCGTCGAAGTAGTGATAGAGCTGGCTGCGGCCGACGCCGGCCGCCTGTTCGACGGCGTCGAGGCTGGTCGCGGCCACGCCGCGTTCGCGGACCAGGGTTGTCGCAGCGGCCAGTACACGGGCACGGGTTTGCCGGCCTCGCTCGGTCGTCGGCGCGTTTCCCACGACCCCGACACTACTCGGGTGTACTGCGCGGTACAGTCGGTCGAGTCTGTACTGATCGATACATCCGACCGATACAACAGGGGAGACAGCATGAGCGAGACACTGACCGGCAAGGTGGCTTTGGTCACCGGCTCGACGAACGGCATCGGCCGCGCGACCGCTTTGGAATTGGCTGACCGAGGCGCCACCGTCCTGGTCGTGGGCCGAGACGAGCAGCGCGGGCAGAAGGTCGTCGACGAGATCGTGGCCGCCGGCGGCAAGGCCGATCTACTTCTGGCCGATCTGTCCGACGCGGCCTCGGCACGTGACCTGGCCGAGCGCGCTCAGGCCGGTGGGCGTCAGGTGGACATCCTGGTGAACAACGCCGGCATTGCCGCCATGGGCCCGACGACCGACGCCACCGAAGCCGACTTCGACAGCAATTTCGACGTCAACGTCAAGGCGCCTTACTTCCTGACCGCCGCACTGGTGCCGGGCATGGTCGAACGGGGCGCGGGTGCCGTGGTCAACATCAGCACGATGGTGGCCAGTTTCGGGCAGCCCGGAATGGCCATCTACGGCGCCAGCAAGGCCGCCCTCGAGTTGTTGACGAAGTCGTGGGCGGCAGAGTTCGGTCCGTCGGGAGTGCGGGTCAATGCCGTCGCCCCCGGCCCGATCGAGACCGAACGCATGGCCGGCAACGAGATGATCGCCCAGATTGCGGCTGGTCTGCCCGCTCGGCGTGGTGGCACCACCCAGGAGGTCGCCGCGGCGGTTGCCTACCTCGCCAGCGACGAGGCCGGCTTCACCCATGGCGTAGTGCTGCACGTCGACGGCGGTCGTACGGCCATCTGAACCGATCGGTGCCGCCCGGCGGACGCTCTGCCGTCGGGCGTTGCCGAGTTCGTTCTTCTATCGCCGGGGAACCGGGCCGGGCTGGCAACTCGGACACCACCACGTCCGGCGGCTCTGCGGGCCGGTCGCACCCTCGGCCACCACCCGGATCGGCGTCGCACACCGCCGGCACGGCTGCCCGGCCCGTCCTGCCACCCAGTGCGTGTTCCCGCGGCGGGTGTCGCCGGTGGTCACCTGCAGGGCACCCGCTACGTGCGCCGAATGCTTGAGCGCGACAGCTGCGCGTGCGACCAGGCGGGCGGTGTCGACGTCGCCGGCGGGTGTCCACGGGCTGTGCCCGCGTAGGAAGCACAGTTCGTTGACCCACAGATTTCCTAGGCCGGCGATGAGGCGTTGGTCCAGCAGCGCTTCGGCGATCGGGCGGCCGGCATCTTCGGCGAGGTTGGCCGCGGCGACCTCGGCGTTCCAGTCGGCGCGCAGCGGGTCCGGCCCTAGGTGGCCGATCGCCTGAGCTTCGTCACGGGTGCGCAGCAGTTGCACGACGGGTAGGTCCAGGCCGTGGGCAGTGGCGCCGTCGGCTGTCGTCATTAGCACCCGAATGTTGGGCTGCAGCCGCTGCGGCAGGCGCCGGCCGGGCCTGGTAACCGTCCACGAACCGGACATGCGCAGGTGCGTGTGCAGGGTGAGATCGCCCGACAGCCGGGTGAGCAGGTGCTTGCCGTGCGTGTCGTGGGCGAGGACGGTGTGGCCGGCCAGGTCGGCCGTGGCGTGCGCGGGCACTCGCAGCTCGCCGCGTTGCAGCTGACGTCCGGCCAGTGCTGCGTCGAGGCGACGGGCCAGCCGGTAAACGGTGTCGCCTTCGGGCACGTCCTCATTGTCCGTCGGCCCGTGACACTCAGCGCGACCGCCAGGCGGTCACGATGTCGGCCCTGACTCGGCCGCGGTCGGACACTGGCAGCCCGTGCTCACGTGCCCAGGCTCGTACTTCTGTCGACGTCGCTGTCAGCTGACGCAGTGGTTCGCGGGCCCATCCGCTTCGTCATCTCGGCGTCGTCGCGGGCCCAGGTGCACACCGGCGCCAAGATAGCGGTAGGTCCACTCCTCGGCGAGCTTGCGGGTTTCGCAGAAGACGAGCGGCACGGCGGGCCAGCGGACCTGCAGCTCGGCCAAACCATCGGCCACCAGCGCGGGACGAACGCGATCCGGCGCGAACACCGGCGAGTAGCGGTCCTCGACGACGACGGCAGGGCGCGATGTGCTCGACAATTCACCCAGCGCGTAGCGCAGCCTGCCTGCGGTCAGGCTGCTGATCAGGTCGGGCAGCGACTTGCGCTCGCCCGCTGTGACAACCTGCCCGTCATCCTCGACCGCGTAGTCGCCGCAGGCCAACGCCCGGCGTACGACGCTGGCCTGCTGTACCGCGAACCGGTACGGGTAGCGCTCGTGGACGTCGACGAGGATCTCCAGGTCGGCCAGTCCGGCTGCCCGCGCCGTCGGCACCTGCAACTGCTGGTCGCGCTTGCTTGCGGGTGCGCGGTGCCTGCCAGAACACCACGTCGCGACCGCGGGCGGTGGTGAACACCAGTTGCGACCGGTGCTCACGGCCGCGGTCGGCAACGATGTCGATGGCCGCGCCGCGCCGCTCACAGGCACGCAGTGGAACCCGCTCGACGAGATCGGGTTCGTCGGGCCAATGGGCGTGCGAGACGGGATGACAGTAGATTGCCGTCGTCCGCGGCCAGGTGTCCTTGGCCCGAAAGACCAGACCACCGGCGACCGGCACGAGGATCAGGTAAGGCGGCGTGCTGGCGGCGTCGGGATTTCGCGCGACGAGCAACTCCACGGTGACAGTGTGCGGCACTGTGCGCTGTCCGCTCGGGCGGGACTGATTGGACAGCGCTAGCCGGCTGTCCCACGGCGGCCGCGCAGTAGTGCCGCCGGTAGCGGGCCTGCCGACGACAGCGGCCTGCCGACGAAAGCGGCATCTGTAGACGACAGCAGCGCCTGCCGACGCCGCAGTGGAGTTACCTCCGAAGCTCCTCATTCGACGTCAAGTTCTTGCGCGACCGGGACGAAGCAAAGGCGCGCGATGGATTTCGGCGAAAGCTCCGTCGGAGGCTGAGCCATCTCCGACCCGACTTCACTCCGAGCGAACGGCAACCTGTCCTTCGCACTAGAGCTTGACAGCATTATCGAAATAGTGTTCTATTAAGGCATGGGTAGCTGCCTGCGGACTGACGGCGGTGATGACGTCCTGCGCGCGCTGGACGCGTCCATCGACGTGTTACAGCTGATGCCTCTAGCGACGCTGACCGATGACGAATTGCTGAACCAGGCGCGGGAACGCGAACGGCTGCGTCGGCGGTTGGCCGCTGCTGATCATGCGCTGATCGCCGAACTGGAGATCCGCGCTGTCGCGTCCAGCCTGGGATACGCATCGACAGCGAAGTTGTTGACGGCTGTGACGCGGGTGGCACCGGGTGAAGCGGCTGGGCGGGTCCGCGCCGCCGCTGTGCTCGGTCAGCGGGCCGCGCTCACCGGAGAACTTCTGGCACCGGTGTTCCCGCTGGTCGCGGCGGCACAGTCGGACGGCATGATCTCCGCTCGGCATGCCGCGATCATCACCGAGACCATTCGCGATCTGCCGCTCTCGGTGCGAGAGGTTCAGGGCGGCGACGTTGAGGCCGTCCTCACCGAGCATGCGCACCGGCTCAACCCTGCCGCGCTGGCCCAGGTCGCGCAGCGGGTCACCGCACTGCTCGATGCCGACGGCACCTTGACTGACGAGGCGGACCGAGAACGCCGGCGCGGGCTGACGCTCACCCGCCACCGTGATGGCTGCAGCACCCTGGTCGGTCGGTTGACCCCGGAGCTGGCGGAGAAGTTCGCCACCGCGACCGACGCTGCGGCCGCTCCGGTCCCGGCCGACACGGGCGGGGTGCGCGACTCGCGCAGCGCCGCGCAGCGCCTGCACGACGCCGTCGGCGATGTCGTCGACGCCGCTCTGGGCAGCGGGCACCTGCGGCCCAGCGGTGGTCTTCCGGCGACGGTTCTGGTCTCGATGACCCTCTCTCAACTCGAACGGCACATCCATGCCGCACAGAACGGCGTGGGCAGCGACCTGGTCGCCAGCGGTCTGCTCGGAACTGATCGGCCCCGCAGCGGTTTAGCCGGCAGCGGTTCAGCCGGCGGCGATCTCGCCGGCAGCGGTCCGGACGCCTCTGATTTGATCAACAGAGGTCTGGCCGGCAACGATCTGGTCAGTACTGGTCACGGCGGGCTGCTGTCGGTGGACGCAGCGCTGCGGCTGGCTGACCAAGCCCGCGTCGCTCTCATCGTCACCGACTGGAATGCCGGCAGCGGCACCGACACCGGCAGCGGCAGCGACACCGACACCGGCAGCGGCAGCGGCAGCGACAGCGGCAGCGGCACCAAGCCTGGCGGCAGTCGCGTCCTAGGCATCACCACACAGCTGCGCGCTGCAACGACCACCCAACGCCTGGCGCTGGCCGCTCGCGACGGCGGCTGCTCGTTTCCCGACTGCACTGTTCCACCCGCGTGGACACAGGCTCACCATGTTCTCGAATGGGCACGCGGCGGACCCACGTCGCTGGACAACCTGACCCTGGTGTGCGGTCATCACCACCGAACGTTCGAGAGGAACGGATGGTCCTGCCAGATGGTCGACGGCTCGCCCCACTGGATACCGCCGGCGTTCATCGACCCTGCACGGCGACCCCGCACCAACACCGCCCACCGAGTCGGCCTCCACCGCCTTCGAGGGGATGGTGCTGGCGTACCTGCCTGAAGCGGGTGGATACAGGACGACGAAACCCGCCGCGGTATCACGGCCGATACCATGACGGAATGGCTATGACGTTGCGGTTGAGTGATGAGGAGACTGACGCGCTGCGCAGAAGGTCGGCGCTGGAATCTCGCTCCATGCAGGAGGTCGCCAGACAAGCAGTGCGTGAGTACGTGGAAAACCACAGCCGCGTTGAGCTGCTCGACGAAGTGCTCGATCAAGAGTTATCCGGTTACGCCGAGGCCCTCGACCGCCTCGGGCAGTGATCTACCTGAGCTACCCCGAACTTCTACACGTTGCCGAGCGGGTGCTAGGTGGGCCGCCGATAGTTCGTGACGCGGGCTTGTTGCAGGCTGCGGTCGGTCGGCCGCAGGCCTCGGTGTTGGGGGTCGACGCCTACCCGTCGCGGGCGGAGAAGGCCGCGGCGCTCACGCACTCACTGGCCAGAAATCACGCGCTCGTGGACGGTAACGAGCGACTTGCGCTGGCCGGACTGATCGCGTTGCTGGGTATGAACGGCGATCGGCTCACTCTGACCAACGACCAGGCGTACGACCTGATCGTCGGGATCGTCGACGGCTCGCTCGATGATATCGCCGAGATAGCTGGCGTCATCGACCCCGCGACGCAACCGCGGCGTCGCTGACAGCGGCACGTGCGCTGCGGGCCGCTGTAGCGACAGCGCCACTGCGGCTGTCAGTCGTGCCGGTTAATGTCGCTGCCATGGTCGCCACCGTGGACGTGCTCACCGTCGGATACGCCGATGAACGGGTCGCAGGCACCGTCTGCCTGATCCGCGAGGATGACGTCGTGATCGTCGTCGATCCCGGCATGGTCGCCGCTCGATCGAAGATTCTGGACCCGCTGCGCCGGTTCGGAGTCGAGCCCGACGACGTCACCGACGTCGTGCTCAGCCATCACCATCCCGACCACACCGTCAACATCGCGCTGTTCCCGCGGGCCAAGGTGCACGACTTCCAGGCCACCTATATCGACGATCAGTGGATCGACCACGGCGACGACTTCGAGCTGTCGCCGTCCGTGCGACTGGTCGCCACGCCCGGACACACGCCGCAGGACATCACCACCCTGGTCACCACGGCCGACGGACTGGTGGCGTTGACGCACCTGTGGTGGTCGGCCGAGGGCCCGGCGCAGGACCCGTTCTGCGAGGACGAGGCGCAACTGGCTCAGTCTCGGCGGCGCGTGCTCGACCTGTACCCGGCGCGGGTCATCCCAGGTCACGGCGCACCATTCGAACCCGGGCCGACGACCCCGGTCTGACAGCGCCGCCACTTGGCATCCTGACGCCGCGGACGGTTCTGCAACGCTGGTGGCGCGCACGGTTTCAGCAGCGCTGGCGGCGCGGACGGTGCAGCAGCGTTCAGCGGCGCGGCCAGTTCGGCAACGCTGGCACGGATGGTGCGGCAGCGCTCAGCGGCGCGGCCAGTTCGGCAACGCTGGCGGCGTAGCAAATGCGGCGTGGCTGGTTCAGCGCGGTACTGCGCGGCCTGGGCAAAGTGCTCAGCCGACCTCACAGTGTGCCATCGCCGCCAGCGCCAGCGTGCGCGCCGTCGTCAGCACCTCCTCGATCGGAACTCTCTCCCGCGGCCCATGGGCCAGCGCGGCATCGCCGGGCCCGTAGTGCACCGTGGGTACGCCGCCGATTCCGGTCATCAGCCGCAGGTCACTGCCGTAGGGCGCTCCCCACGTCTGCTGTCGATGGTCTGACACCGAAAAATGCGCGCGGCGCAGGGTCGACACGATGGCGCTGTCCGCTGCCGTTCGACCGGGCAGGAACTGGCCGCCCCACCACTCGAGCTCGACCGGGTGCTCGCGCAGCCATGGATCGGACTCGTTCACCTGCGCGATGGCGTCGGCGAACTCGGACCGGGCGTGCTCGGCCGTCTCGTCCAGCGCTACACCGAACCGCCCCTCGGCGACCAACAGATCCGGCACCGAGGACGACCAGTCGCCGGCGCGGACCTGGCCGATCTCGATCGGGTACGCGATGGCCCAGCGCGCCATCAACGGATCGACCTCAGTATTACGAGCCGTTTCCAGCCGGCGCAGTGCCGCGAACACGGGCAGGAACTTCTCCACCGCGCTCACCCCGGACGTCCGTCGCGACGCATGCGCGGCCAGGCCGCGGATGCGCAGCCGGAAGGTCAACGAACCGCCGTTGGCCGGCACCACGTCCAGCGACGTCGGTTCGGGAATGATGCAGGCATCGGCGCGCCAGCCGCGGGCCAGGCTCGCATAGGTCCCCAGACCGCCGTCCTCCTCCCCCTGCACGCTGGACAGCAGCAGGTCCCCGCGCAGTGGAACCCGCAGCGCAGTAAGGGCCTTGACCGCCCACAGCGCGGCGACGAGCCCGCCCTTCATGTCGCATGCGCCGCGTCCGGTCACCGAGTCGGCCGTGATCCGCCCGGCGAACGGGCGCTCGCCCTGCCAGGCGTCGAGATCTCCTGGTGGCACGACGTCCACATGGACGTTGAACATCAACGACGCGCCGCCGCCGGTGCCGCGGGCCGCGCCCACCAGACCCCACGCCTCACTGCGGTGCACCTCGACGCCGGGGAAGTCGGGTTCGGCCAACGTCTGGGCCAGCGGGATCTGCCAGTGGTCCACCTCCAGTCCGAGGCCGTCCAGTTCGCCGGCCAGATGCTCCTGGATGGTGTTCTCCTCGTCGCTGCCCGAGATGCTCGGGTTGCGGACGAGGGCACTGAGCGAGTGCACGATATCGGCGCTGTGAGCGTCGAGATAGTCGAGCACCTGCGAGCTCCAACGGTCCACGCCGGCGCCCTGGGCCGCCGTCTGCGGGTCGTTGTGCATTTGCGTCACGGCGTCAGCTTTCTCGAGGCGTGGGACTGGCGATTCCGGCGTCGACCAACGGATAGTGGCACGCCACGACCCGATCGGACCCGCCGCGGCCGATCAGCAATGGCTCCTCGACCGCGCAGCGGTCGGTCGCCAGCGGGCAGCGGGTGTGAAAACGGCAGCCCGACGGCGGTGAGATGGGGCTGGGTACGTCTCCGGACAGCGTGTCCTTCGTTGCGTCAGCGTGGTCAGGGTGATTCGCCTGCGTCTGCCGGCGCACGTCGGGAACCGGCACCGACGCCAGCAGCGCCTGGGTGTACGGGTGCATCGGTCGCTGCACGACGTCCTCGGCCGGCCCGACCTCGACGATCTTGCCCAGATACATCACCGCGATCCGGTTCGAAATCTGACGCACCACCGACAGATCGTGGGCGATGAAGACGTACGTCAGCCCCAGCGACTCCTGCAGGTCGGCGAACAGGTTGACGACCTGGGCCTGGATCGAGACATCCAGTGCCGATACCGGTTCGTCGGCCACGATCAGCCGGGGCTGCGCGGCCAGAGCGCGGGCGATGCCGATGCGTTGGCGCTGGCCGCCGGAGAATTCGTGCGGAAACCGGCTGGCGTGCTCCGGCCGCAGCCCGACCAGCTCCAGCAGTTCGCGTACGCGCGTCGAGACCGCGGACTTGCTCATCTTCGAGTTCGCGCGCAGCGCCAGCCCGACGCTGGATTCGATCCGCTTGCGCGGGTTCAGCGACGAGAACGGATCCTGAAACACCATCTGCATCGCCTGGCGCTGCTCGCGCAGCTGCCTCGCAGACAACGTCGAGATGTTGCGACCCGCGACGCTGACCTCACCCGATGTGAGCTCGGTCAGCCGCACCAGGCAGCGGCCCAAGGTGGACTTGCCGCAGCCCGATTCACCGACCAGGCCGAGGGTCTCCCCGGCGTAGACGTCCAGGCTGACACCGTCCACAGCCCGCAGCACCGCCTTGCCGCGGCGCCGTCCCGAATCCGGACGACGCTCACCCGACACCGGGAAGTGCTTCACGACGTCGATCGCTCGGAGCAGGACTTCGGGCTGGGTCGAACTCATCGCGACACCGCCGCATCGGCGGCAAAGGATGCGTCGGTGGCGGCGGCGTCAGCAGCGACCGTCGAGGTGTCCGGGTGCTGGCCGGGCATGACTCCGGCGCCGTCGTTGAGATGGCAGGCCATGCGGTGCGTCGGGGCACCTCGAGTGACCCCTCCGTCGACGCGATCACCGACAACGACCAGCGTCGGCTGCACCGAGCACGCGTCGAAGCGGTACGGGCACCGGGCCGCGAACACACATTCGGCCCCGATTTGTCCTGCGCTGGCCGGCGTGCCGCCGATCGAGGGCAGTCGACGCGGTTTGGGCCGGTCCAATCGGGGAATCGAGCGCAGCAACGCGACGGTGTAGGGATGGCGCGCGTCGTCGAAGATCTCGGCCGCCGTTCCCTCTTCGACGACCCGCCCGGCGTACATCACCTGTACTCGGTCGGCGACCTCGGCCACGACTCCCATGTCGTGGGTGACCAGCACGACGGCCATGCCGCTCTCGGCTTTGAGCTCGGTGATCAGCCGCAGGATCTGCGATTGGACGGTGACGTCGAGCGCGGTCGTCGGCTCGTCGGCGATGAGGATCTTGGGCCGGCACGACAGGGCCAGCGCGATCATCACCCGTTGCCGCATGCCACCGGACAGCTCGTAGGGGTAGTTGTCGATGCGCCGCTCCGGGTCGGAAATACCCACCGCGCGCAGCAGCTCCAGGGTGCGTTCGCGGGCCTGCGTCGAGCTGACGTCGCCGTGGGCCCGGATCTGTTCGGCGATCTGCCAGCCGATCCGGTAGACCGGGTTCAGCGCGGTCATCGGGTCCTGGAAGATCATCGCGATTGCTGAGCCTCGCACGGCCTGCATCCGTCGCTCGGACAGCGTGAGCAGGTCGGTGCCGTCCAGGCTGACGGTGCCCTCGTAGCTCACCGCTCGCTCGTCCATCAGCCGCATCACGCTGAGCATCGTCACGCTCTTGCCCGAGCCGGACTCACCGACGATGCAGAGCACCTCATTGGCCGCAACGCGCAGCGACACGTCGTCGACGACGGTCACCGTTCCCCGTTCGGTGCGGATGTGCACGCGTAGGTTGCGCACGTCGAGCAGCGGTGGGTCGTCGTCGGTGCGCTCGCGGCGGATCGGATCGTGCTCGAAGGGCAGGGTCGCGGTCATCGTCAGCTCCGTCGCACTCGAGGATCCAGGCGGGCATACAGCACGTCGACCACCGCGTTGGAGATCACGATGAGCGCGCCGCCGTAGAGAACGGCCGCCATGATGACGGGCAGGTCCAGGCCGCCGAGGGACTGGTAGGTCAGCTGCCCGATGCCGGGCAGGTTGAACACGACCTCGGCCAGCAGCGCTCCGCCGCCGACCAGCACGCCGAAGTCCAGCGCGAACAGGCTGGCGAACGGGCCCAGGGAGTTGCGCACCATGTGCCGTCCGACGACGCGGACCCTGGAGATGCCCTTGGAGCGGGCGGTGCGCACGAAGTCCTCGCCGCTCACCTCGATCAGCGACGAGCGGAAGATCCGTGCGTAGAGCCCGATGTAGAGCGAGGCCAACACGATCCACGGAATCACCAGATGCTTGAACCACAGCACCGGATCGTGAGAGATCGGGGTGTAACCCAGCGGCGGCACCCAGCGGAACAGCGGCGAGGAGTGCCAGCGGTCCTGGGTGACGAGGTTGGCCACCTGCCCGAACCAGAACACCGGGACCGAGATGGCCATCAACGACAGGATCATCAACACTCGGTCGACGACGGAATTGCGCCACACCGCGGCGATGACGCCCAGCGCCAGGCTGCCCACGATCCACAGCACAGTCGCGCCCAGCACCAGCGACAGCGTCACCGGTGCTGCCGCCAGCAGCTCGGGCACCACCTTGACGCCGCGGTTGGAGTAGGACTGCAGGTCGCGCCGGATCACGAGGTGATCCATCAGCCGCCAGTACTGAACCCACAGCGGCTTGTCCAGCCCGAACGCCTGGCGCACCGCTGCCAGGGTGGCCGGCGTCGGATTGCGCCCTGCCATCTGACGGGCCGGGTCCACGCCGGGGATTGCGAAAAAGATCAGAAATACCAGGATGCTGAGCGCGAACAGCACGCCCAGGGTGGATATGAGGCGCTGCAGTACGAACCTGGTCACGCGCTGCGTTCCCCGCGACCGCTGGCTGCGCTGCTGGCCCTGCGTCCTCTGCTTGGCCCGCGTCCCGCGCTCGTCGCGGGGTCGGCACGGCGCCCGCGCCGTCCCCGGCGTCGGGGCAGCAGTCCGCGCGGGTCGACCGCGTCCCGCACGCCGTCGCCGACCACGGTGAGCAGCACGATCGACAACATCAGCATCAGGCCGGGCCCGATCGACACCCACGGCCGGGTGTAGAGCTGGCTCTGACCGTCGGTGATCATCGTTCCCCAACTGGCGTTGGGCGCCTGAACGCCGATGGAGAGGTAGGACAGCGAGGACTCGGTGAGGACGTCAGTGGCCACCATCAGAGGCAGGAACACCAGCACGATCGGCAGCACATTGGGCAGCAGCTCGCCGAAGATCACTCGGGCGCGGGACACGCCCTGACCCACGGCCGCCTCGACGAAATCGCGCTTGCGCAGGGTCAGCACCTCGCCACGCACGGGACGAGCCAGGTAGGGAACGTAGATAACGGCGATGATGAGGATCGGCAGCCACAAGCTGGCCGGGTTGACGTTGATGGGCCCGATCTTGAGTCCCTGCAGGAGCAACGCCGTGGACAGCGAAATCGCCAGTAGATAGACCGGAAACGCCCACAGCAGATCCAGCAGCCGGGAGATGATCGAGTCGGTCCAGGAGCCGAAGTACCCGGCGACGAGAGCGACGACGGTCGCGATCACCGCTGTGAGCAGGGCCGCGCCGATGCCGACCAGGAGTGAGGTGCGTCCGGCGTAGAGCAGCCGGGCAGCTACGTCGCGGCCCTGGGTGTCGGCGCCCAGGAAGTAGCGGCCCGTCCAGGTCGGCCCGATCGGAGCCGATCCCAGCCCCGACGCGTTCTGCGCGATCACCGGCTGCTGCTTGCCGTGAATGAGTGTGGTGCCGCTGAGGTTGGACTCGAAGGGCTTGGTGTGGGCGATCAGCGATGCATAAAGCGGTGCAGCGATGCATACGAGCACCACCACCACGAGTAGGAAGAGCGCGACCATGGCGCCCCGGTTGGACCGGAATCGACGCCACGCCAGTTGCCACGGAGCTGTGCCGGCGGCCCCGGCGGCGCCGTCCTGCCGCGGCTCCGTCGTCCCACTCGGCTCGGAGCCGGCCGCACCCGGTGCTCTTGGAGCGTCCGGTGCCCCCGCATCGCCAGGGGTGCCGGCACTGTTCGGTGCCCCAGCACCGCCGAGTCCACCAGCTCCACCAGCACCGCCGACTCCACCAGCACCGCCGGCTGCCGCGAGCCCAGCGGTCACTTCACCCAGGCCTGGTCGATCAGGAAGTTCGCCGTCACGGCCGGACTGAACTGGTAATTGCCCAGCCGCGACGACACGAAGTCGAGCCGGTTCGGGTTGAACATCGTCACCTGGGGTGCCTGGGCCGTCGTCAACTTGTCGATCTCGGCCCACTGCGCGTCGGCGGCGGTGCGGTCGGTCTGCTGGGTGGCCAGCGCCTGCGTGGTCTTGCTCTGGATGCTCGGGTCGCAGAACTCCGACAGGTTCGGACTGGCACTGCTGGCCGGGTGGAAGCCTGCGCAGCCGATCTGGGCGTTGAGGAAGTTGCCGGCCGCGGTGTAGTCCGGTGACCAGTAGCTGTAGTACATCTGCGCCTTGTTGCGCGAGTCCTGCACATATCCGTAGGCCACCGATGCCGCCAGCGTCTTCAGGCTGGCGTCGTAACCCAGCTTCTTGAGCAGGGACACGAAGTACAGGTCGATCGACTTGGTGAGGTCGTCGGCGGTGCCGATGACGACGATCTTCTGGCCCTTGGTTCCGGATGCGTCGACCAGGGACTGCGCCTTGGCCAGGTCCGGAGCGCTCCACGCGCTGCCCGGATTGGCGGTGTAGGGGCAGTTGGCCACGTAGCCGGGGAAGTTGGGCGGCAGGATCTGGCAACTGGCCTTGGCCAGCCGGGAACCGCCGAACAGCTGGATCAGCGCGTTGCGGTCGGTGGCGAAGTTGACGGCCTGGCGCACCTGGACGTTGTTGAACGGCGCCACCCGGGTGTTCATCGTCATGAAGTAGACGTTCGGGGTGGAGTTGATGTGGATCTGGCTGTCGAACTTGGTTGCAATCTCGTTGAGCCGGTCGGCCGGCGGCGGGTTGTACATCCAGTCGGCCTGACCCTTCTCGATCTGGGTCACCGCGTCCTCGTCGGAGACGCCGATCTTCATGGTGATGACGTCGGGATAGCCGTCGGGCTGGACCTGGGCCGACCACTGCTTGAAGTTGGCGTTGCGCACCAGCTGCAGCGACTTGTTGGGCAGGTAGGACTTGATCCGGTACGGGCCGGTGGCCGGCAGCGGCTTGGTGCCGGTGTCGACGTTGGGCGTGCCGGCGGGTACCACGTAGGCGAAAGGCAGCGCGAGCTTCTGCAGGAAGTCCGAGTCCGCGGCGGCCAGGTGGAACGTCACCGTGCCTGCGGCGTCATTGGCCACCACACCCTTGGAAAGGTCACAGGTCTTGGGCTTGGCGATGCAGGCGCTCGCACCCACAATGTTGGAATACAGCCCGACGCCGGGGCCGGGCACCTTGAACTCGCGCGTCACCGTGTAGGCGAAGTCGCTGGGCTTCACCGTCGCGCCGGTGGAGTACTTGATCCCCGGGCGCACCTTGAAGGTGTAGTTCTTGCCGCCGTCGGTGGGCGTCGGCGCGCTCTGGGCCAGGTCTGGTATCAAGTCGTTGCCGCTGGTTCCGTTCACCTGCTTCCAGCCCATCAGCCCGTCGCCGGTCATCCGCAGCACGAACCAGTTCGGGTCGTAGTCGATCGCAGTGTCGATCGACGTGCCGGCGCTCTGCCACAACATCGTGAGCTCTCCGCCACGGTGCTTGGCCAGCTCAGCGGCGGGTGCAGTCGACGACGCGGTGCCCGACGAGCCCGACGACGGTGCTGCGGTCGAGGCGCCGGATGCGGCGGTGCCTGCCGTCGCGGTTCCTGCCGTCGCGGTGTCCGATGCTGACCCGCCCGACGCGGATGCGCCCGAGGACGAGTTCGACTTGCTCGATCCGCCGGAGCAGGCGGCGAGCATCAACGCAGCGACGACGACGCCACTGGCGACGAGCGGTTTCTTGGATGTCATGGCTACCTCAGCTGAGTAAGAGAATGAGCGGTTACTGAGCGCGCCAGTGCGTCCAGGCGTTGGTCGAGCAGAACTCGAGTATGGGCGAGGGCGTCGGTCATCGCCGCGCGCACCCATGGACCGTCGGCGGCGGCGCCGGCCTCGGCCAGCAGAGTCGAGATCAGCGCCCAGAGGTCGACGCTGTTGGTGAGGTGGCTGCGGCCGGCCCAGGTTCTGCTCACCGCTTCAGGTGTGAACCGGGCCGTGTGTGCTGCGAAGGCGGTCTCACCCAGGTACGGATGCAGGTGGTGACTGCCGACCTGGCGCAGCGCGCGGGCCGCACCGCGCGGGTCGCCGCCGTCGTATGCGGCCATTGCCCGGGTGATGGCCCGGACGTCGTGCTGCGCCTGCTCGTGCGGGAAGCAGGCTTCACCGTGGGCGTCCAGTGCGAACTCTCCCTGCCCGACGGCGGTGAAGGCGGCTCTGCCGTGGGCTTGCTGGTGCTGCGCCGCCGCGTCGTCCAGGCCCGCGTGAGCCGTGGCTGCTGCGATCCGGCCCAGCGCCCGCGCCCGCGCCCGATGGTCCAGTATTGCGTCGGGGTCCTGGTCGGCGCTGAGCAGGGTGAGCAGGTAGAAGCGGGCCTGCGCGATGACGACGTCGAAATCGAGCAGCTCGATCGTGTCGAATTGGGTGTGGTAGTCGGTGCGGCCGAAGGACTTCTCCCAGGCGTAGCAGGCCACGCCAGGAATGCCTGCGACCAGGAACGGCCACTGTTCGGTGCCCGCCACCGGGGGAGCGACGCGCCAGCCGGTGGGCGTCCAACCCTCACGCTCGGCCACCCGACCGATCCGTCGAGACCAGGTGACCAGTTCGACCGGCGCTTCGATCACCGAGCGCAACACGCGGTGCCCGGAAGCCTCTACGCAGAGGTGGAACGGCGAGTTTTGACCCCAGTCCGGATGGGTTACCTCGACTTGACGCCAGGCGCCGATGCACCAGTCGTAGGTGCTGTCGGTGATGCCGTATTCCTCGGCGGTGCGGCTGGTGAAGCAAATGGTGTGGCGCGGTCGATGGCCCGCCGAGGCGAGCGCGGCGGCCATACCCAGCATCACCGCCACGCCGCTGGTGTTGTCGAACGCACCCTGGAACCAGGCGTCGTGGTGCGCGCCGACGACGATCGGGCCCGGCAGCTCGCCGGGAAGGTAGCCCACCACGTTCAGGCCCGCCGCCCGCCGCTCCAGCTCGACCTGCAACGTCATGGTTACCGGCGCACCTATCGCAGCGCGGCGCAGGGCGGTGGCGTCCTCCTTGCTGATGAGCACCATCGGTGGAGCGCCGGTCGGCCAGTGCCCGTCGAACGCTCCTAACGCATGTTCAGTCTGGTACCACGGCCCGCGGGCCGGGCAGTTGACGATCACGCCGACGACGCCGCGATGCTGGAGTTCCAGCACGACTGCCGAGGGATGCACGGCTGGGTTACTCCAGTCGAGCAGGACCAGCGCTCCGTCCAGATTGCAGCGGTCCAGCAGTGTTCGACGGCCGTCGCCGATGTCGACCAGACGGGCGGTGAGACCGTCGGCAGGCGTTCCCGGCACGCCGCCGAAGCTGACCGCCCGGTAGGTGGCCTCATCGACGGTGACCGAGGCGTAGAGGAAGCGCCACCCGTCGACCTCGACCGGTTCGATCGCCACATCGCGCAGTCCTAGTGCCCGCATCTGCTCGGCGACATACTCGGCGACCGCGACATCCTCGGGCGTGCCGGTGTTGCGGAAGCCGACCGGGCTGGAGCCGATGGCGGTCAACCGGGTGATCACCGAACGCAGATAGTCCTGGTCGATGTGCAGCTCTCGTACGACCGTTACGACGTGTTCGTCGACGGCAGGAATCGGGCTCACGAGCCGACCACACCGAGTGTGCGCGCCGGGCCAGCAGGCGCATCGGCGGCGCGGATCTCAGGCTGGCGGTCGCCGAACAACGACTCGATCTCGTTGTGCTCAGGCGCGTGATCGGGCAGCGTGTCTGCCCAGATGCTGACGCAGGTCTGGTCGCCGACGGCGGCGAAGGTGTGCGGCTGACCGCTGTCGAACCAGATACCGTCCCCAGCTTGGAGGCGGAGGGTCTGTGCGCCGACGTAGACGTCCATCGCTCCGCTGAGGACTACGCCCGCTTCTTCGCCGGCGTGCGGTACCGGCTCGCGCACCGGTCCCTGTCCGGGTTGCAGGTACAGGTAGAACAGATCCATGCGCCGCCGTGAACTTCGGGTGATCGCCTCGTAGCGCGACCGCTCGTAGACGATCACGGTCCGTTCGCCGGCCGGGGTGACGTCGACCTTTTCGCTCTGTTGCTTGGCGAAGAAGTCGAACAGCGACGCGTTCAGAGCCCGGCCTAAGTTCCATAGTGTGCCCAGCGACGGCTCGGTCTTGCCGGTCTCGAACTGGCTCAGCGCGGACACCGTGACGCCTACCTGCTTGCCGAGCGCGGCCATGGTGAGGCCTTCGCGCTGACGTAGCTCGCGCAGCAACCGGCCGAGCTCCAGGCGGGTTTGTGCATCGAGACTGGCCATGGCTCTTCCCCGGTGTCGGCTGGTCGTCTGCTGCGCGATCAATACAGTGACGGTTAAGCGGATACAGTAGCGCTGTCAGGCATCGGGTCCACCACGTGGTCCCGCTGAGGTTGCTCACGCCTGAAGTGTCCGGGCGCCGTTACTGGACTTGGTGCGGCGTGGCGACAGCCACGAACTAGTCCACGGAGACGACTGGAGTTAAGACTCGGCATCAAGGTGCTGGAAGTTCAGGCAATCAGCGCCCGCACCAAAATGTCGCAGTGCTCTCCTACGCTCCAGGCGTGACCATTTCCCGGAGCCGGCCGTGCTGGTGATCCACCGCGCTGAGCGGGCGGATGCGCTGGTCGCCGCACTGGGCACGGTGCTCAGCCATCCGAGCGGCGATCCGTTCGCGCCCGAGACGGTCGCAGTACCCAGCAAGGGTGTCGAGCGGTGGCTGGCGCAGCAGCTCAGCTCCGTTCTCGGCGCGCGGGACCGCGACGGCGTCTGCGCCAACGTCGTCTTTCCTTCCTTTGCGCGCCTCCTGGACGAGGCGGTGGCCCAGGCTCATCCCGGGTATGGCGAGGCGGTGCAGCGGTGGGCGCCCGAGCGGGCGGTCTGGCCGCTGATGCGGGTGATCGACCGGTGCGCGCCTGAGGCGTGGTGTGGGGTGTTGGCTGCGCACCTCGGACTGAACGAGGGCGGTCGGGCTGACGGCGGCCGGGCTGACGGCGGCCGGGTTGAAGGCGGCCGGGTTGAAGGCGGCCGGGTTGAAGGCAGCCGAACTAACGGCCGCCGGTTCGCGGTCGCGGCCAAGCTCGCTGCGCTGTTCGACCGCTACGGCCGGTCACGGCCCGGCATGATCCGAGCGTGGGCCGACGGGCGCGACGAGCAAGGTAACGGTGAGCCGCTGCCCGCAGACCTTCTCTGGCAGGCAGAGCTGTGGCGCCGCCTACAGGCCGAACTGGCTATGCCGGCGCCCGCGCAGCTGCTCGACGATGCCTGCGCCGGCCTCGGAGCAGGGCCCGACTTCTCCGTCTTCGGCACCACCCGGATATCCCCGGCCCGCATCCAGGTCCTCAGCGCCTTGGCCATCACCCGCGACGTCCACCTGTGGCTGCACCATCCCTCGCCGGCGCTGTGGGCGGCTGTCCATTCCGCCTCTGAGCAGCCGGGCCGTCGACGTGGCCGGCTGCCTGTCGTCAGACACCCACTGCTCGCGTCGATGTCGCGCGACGTCCACGAACTGCAGCAACTGCTGACCACTCGTCCGCACGTCGACGAGCACCTGCACACCGACCACCACGGCGCAACGCTGCTCGGGCGGCTCCAGGCGGAACTCGCCTTCGACCGTCCGCCTATAGAGAGGCAGCCGATCCGGGCCGATGACGACAGCGTGCAGGTGCACGCCGCGCACGGTCCGGCCCGTCAGGTCGAGGTGGTGCGAGAAGCGATCCTGCAACTGTTTGCCGCCGACCACACCCTCGAACCGCGCGACGTACTGATCATGTGCCCCGATGTCGAGGCCTTCGCACCCTTGGTTGCTGCCTCGTTCGGCATGGCCGACGAGCCGGGTAGCCACCCTGCCGCCGCCCTTCGCGTCAAGCTCGCCGACCGATCTCTGCGCCAGACCAACCCGATGCTCAGCCTGCTGTCCCAACTACTCGAACTAGCCGCTGGTCGAGTCACGGCCACCCAGCTGCTCGACCTCGCCGGCGCGCCGCCGGTGCGCCGGAAATTCGGTTTCGACGACGACGATATCGAGCGCCTGCGAGACTGGTCGGTGGGCGCAGGCGCCCGCTGGGGTCTGGACTCCGAGCACCGCGGCCAGTACTTTTTGGGCAGTATTGGCCAGGGCACCTGGCGTACTGCGCTGGATCGGCTACTGCTCGGCGTCGCGATGGAAGACGACATCGCAACGGGTCCGTCGTGGCTGGGCGACACCGTTCCGCTCGACGACGTGGACAGCGGTGACATCGATCTGGTCGGCCGCTTCGCGGAGCTGGTCGACCGCGTCGATGCTGCCGTTCGAACGTTCGGTGCGCCCAGGACGGTCGCGCGGTGGACCACCGTGCTCAGCGACTGCATCGACAATCTGGGCAGCGTGGGGCAGGGCGATGAGGCGTGGCAGATGATCCAGCTGCGCCGTGAACTGGACGACGTCGCCGACACCGACACCGACACCGACACGGGCAGCGGCACCCAGATCGAACTGGGTCTGGCCGACGTCACCGCGCTGCTGCGCGTACGCCTCGCCGGCCGACCTACCCGCGCCAGCTTTCGCACCGGCAGCCTCACCGTCTGCACGCTCGTGCCCATGCGCTCGGTGCCGCATCGCGTGGTCTGTCTGCTCGGCATGGACGACGGCGCCTTTCCGCGCCAGGGTGTACCCGACGGCGACGACATCCTCGCCCGTGACCCGCGCACCGGCGAGCGTGACCCCCGCAGCGAAGACCGCCAGCTGTTCCTCGACGCGATCTGTGCTGCGCAGGAGCACCTGATCCTCGCCTATACCGGCGCCGATCCGCGCAGGGGCGCCGAGGTTCCACCCTGCGTGCCGTTGGGCGAACTCCTCGACGCCCTGGACGCAACCGCGCTCGCTGCAGACGGCGGGTCGGCCGTGCGCCAACTGGTGCAACGCCATCCGTTGCAGTCCTTCGACCGCCGCAACTTCGTTCCCGGCGTGCTGGGCGTCCACGGCCCGTTCTCCTTCGATCCGTCCGGGCTGGCCGGCGCCCGCGCCGCCGCCCGACCGCGGATCGAGGTGCCCCCACTGGTTCCTGCGCCGCTGGCCGCCGCGGCACACGCCGACATCATCAGCCTCGACGACCTGGTCCGCTTCCTCCAGCATCCGGTCAAGGCGTTTCTGCGGCAGCGACTGGGGATCGGCACCGCCACCGGCGACGACGATCCCGACGACGCGCTGACCGTGGAGCTCGACGGCCTGCAGGGCTGGGCAATCGGTGAGCGGGTGCTGCGCGGTGCGCTGGCCGGCGTGCAACCCGCGGTTCTGGCCCGACTGGAAGGCCTGCGAGGCGAACTTCCACCTGGGCCGTTGGGCGCCCGAGCGTGGCGGCGCATCGGCATTCGGGTGGACTCGCTGCTGAAAGCCTGTGCCGCCGAACGCGTGCAGGCGGCGCGAGCGATCGACATCGCCGTGCCACTGGAGGACGGTCGGATGTTGGCGGGCACGGTGGGCGGCGTGCGCGGCGACACCATCCTCAGCGTCAGCTATTCGACTCTGGCACCCAAGCACCGGCTGACCGCATGGGTTCGTTACCTCGCCGCCACCGCGGGTAGCGCTGCGACCGGCGCCGAATTTCACGCCGTCACCGTGGGCAGAGAGGGCGACCACGCTGGACGCTCGGTGCTGCACGGCGTCGAGGCGACGCAGGCGCGCCGGGTGCTGGCCGAGCTGATCAGCCTGCGTGACGCCGGCCTACGTGAGCCGCTGCCGCTCGCGCTGGCCACATCGGCGGAGTACGCGCGGCGTCGTAGCCGTCGGATGAGCGTCGACAATGCCCTGGCCGGCGCACGTACGAGCTGGGAGACCGACCGTTTCGCCCCCGACCGCGACGATCCCGAACACGTCCTGGTCTTCGGTGCGCAGACGCCGTTGGAACGGCTCCTTGCCGACTCCGTTGGCGAGCCGTACCCCGACGAGACAACCCGGTTCGGCGCGCTGGCGCGGATCGTCTGGACCCCGCTGCTCGACGCCGAGACCGACAAACGATGAGCGCCGCGCCGTTCGATCTGCTTGGAGCGCTGCCCCACGGTACGACTGTGCTGGAAGCCAGCGCCGGCACCGGCAAGACGTTCACCATCGCCGGGCTGGTGGCCCGCTACGTTGCCCATGGAGTGGCGCGTCTCGACGAGCTGCTCGTCGTCACCTTCGGCCGCGCAGCCACTCAGGAGCTGCGCGACCGCGTCCGTGAACGGCTCGTCACCGCCCGCGACGGCCTGAGCGACCCGGCCGCCGCCCGGGCCCGAGAGGATGACGAGCTGCTGCGCCACCTCGCGCAAGGCAGCGATCAGGAGGTAGGCGAACGCCGACAACGGCTTGCCATCGCGGTCGGGTCATTCGACGCCGCGACGGTGGTGACGACGCACCAGTTCTGCCAACAGGTCCTGCTCGGTCTGGGCACGGCCGGCGACGTGGACGCCGGCGCGGCCCTCGTCGAGAACCTCGACGACCTGATCACCGAGGTGGTGGCGGACCTCTACCTGCGCAAGTGGGGCGTCGGCGGAGCCGATGAACCTCCGATGGATCTGAAGACGGCACAGCTCCTGGCCCGGACCGTGGTCAAGGACGGGCAGGCCGAGCTGATTCCCACTGGCGCAAGCGATGCCAACGTCACCGATGAGAACACCGTCGATGCAACCATCAGCGATGCCAAGATCAGCGGCGGGGGAGACCGCACGGCGGCCCCGCTCGGGAACGCCCTGGTGCGCGCACGCTTCGCTGCGGCGGTGCGGGTCGAGGTGGAGCGGCGCAAGCGGGCGCAGCGCATTCTGGGCTTCGACGATCTGCTCACCCGCCTGCAAGACACGTTGGCGAACCCGGTCACCGGCCCGGCCGCCACCAGCCGGCTGCGCGAGCGCTACCGCATCGTGCTCGTCGACGAGTTCCAGGACACCGACCCGGTGCAGTGGGATGTGCTGCGCCGCGCGTTCCACGGTGCCGCCACGCTCGTGCTGATCGGTGATCCCAAGCAGGCGATCTACGCCTTCCGCGGCGCGGATGTGCGCGCCTACCTCGCCGCGGCGCAGGTGGCCGACCACTCGGCCACGCTGGCTCGCAACTGGCGCAGCGACCCGGAGCTACTGGCCGGGCTGGACGCGCTGTTGCGCGGCGCGGCGTTGGGCGATCAGCGCATCGTCGTCGCGCCCGTGAGCGCCGCCTACTCCGGGCGCATGCTCAGCACCACCGGCGCGCCGGTGCGCTTGCGGATGGTGAGTAAGGGCGAGCGCGACTTCCTAGCCGTCGGGGCCGCCCGCGATCTTGTCACCGCCGACGTCGTCGCCGAGATCGTCACTGCGCTCGACGGTAAGGCGTCGCTGCATCCGCGCGACGGATCGCCGGCTCGGCCGGTGCAGCCTGCAGATATCGCCGTCATCGTGCGCACCAACGCCCAGCTCGAGCTTGTCCACGCAGCGCTGCTCACAGCCGGCGTGCCGTCGGTCCAGCGCACGACGTCGAGTGTGTTCCGCACTCCGGCCGGCGCCGATTGGATCGTGCTTCTCGAAGCGCTCGAACAGCCGCACCGCTCCGGTCGGGTGCGGCGGTTGGCGGTGTCGCCGTTCGTCGGGTGGGACGCGGCCGGACTGGATTCGGGCAACGTCGATCAGCTCGGCCTGCGGCTGCGGCACTGGCTGCGCATGTACGACGAGCGCGGGATCTCGGCGCTGTTCGAGACGATCAGCCGCGTTGAACGCCTGCCCGCGCGGCTGCTCGGCCAGCTCGACGGCGAGCGCCGACTCACTGATCTGCGCCACGTCGGCGAGGCGCTGCACGCGGCGGCGATGGCCGGTCAGCTGGGATTGACCGCTGCGCTGGAGTGGCTGCGCCGCCGCGTCAACGAGGCCGGCGACGACGTGTCGATGGAACGCAGTCGCCGGTTGGACTCCGACGACGCCGCCGTTCAGGTCGTGACAATCCACGCCAGCAAGGGGCTCGAGTTTCCGATCGTGCATGTGCCTTTCGGCTGGGACCGCCACCTCCACGAAGCCGAAATACCGCTGTTCCACTCGACGCCAACCGGCACCGGCAGCACCGGCAGCACCGGCAGCACTGGCAGCACCGGCAGCACAGGGGGCACTGACCGACGGCGGAACGTCGGCGGGGTCGGCAGTCCGGGCTTCGCCGACGACCAGCTCCAACACCGCAGCGAAGAGCTCGGCGAGGACCTGCGACTGCTGTACGTCGCACTGACCCGCGCGCAGGCGCAGGTGACAGCGTGGTGGGCGCCGAGCAAGAAGAACACGCCATACGCGCCGCTGCATCGGCTGCTGTTCACCGAGACACCGCGCGACGACGTGCCCGAGCAGGTGGGCCTACTCGGTGACGCCGCGGCATTTGCGCTGGCGTCGAAACTCGCCGTGGAGGGCTGCCTGTCGGTGACGCGCGTGCCAGAGCAGGTGCCCCTGACCTGGCAGCGGACCCCCGTCCCGAGCACCGCACTGGCAACGGCCACGCTGGGCCGCGCATTCGACACATCGTGGCGGCGGACGTCTTACACCGCACTGACCGCAGGTGTGCACGACGTTTCACCGGCGATCGGCAGTGAGCGCGAGAACCCGGCCGGGGACGACGAACCCTCGACGCCGGTTGCTTCGGAACCGGGAACGAGCGAGCTGAGCGACGTCGGCTCGCCGATGGACGCGCTACCCGGCGGACCCAGCTTCGGCATCCTCGTGCATGCGGTGCTCGAACGCACTGATCCGACCAGCGCAGATCTGGGCGCTGAAGTGCAGTCCCACGTCAGCGCCCAGCTGCTACGACTGGGCTTCGGCGACCTCGACCCCGGTGACGTTGCCGCGGCGCTGCTGCCCGCGCTGCGCACACCACTGGGCCCGCTGGCCCGAGATCGGGCTCTGGCCGACATCGCGCCCGCCGACCGGCTGGTCGAGCTGGACTTCGAGCTGCCCTTGCGTGGTGGCGACCGTCCCAACGGCACGTCTCGACTCGGCGATCTCGCGGCCGTTCTGCGCGAGCATCTGCCTGCCGACGATCCGATGGCCGTCTACGCCGATCAGCTCGACGATCCTGTCCTCGGCGACGCCGCGCTGCGGGGCTATCTCACCGGCAGCATCGACGCGGTGCTGCGGGTGGACGGCCGCTACGTCGTTGTGGATTACAAGACCAACCGACTCGGTCCGCCTGACGCGCCGCTGACCGCCCTGAGCTACCGCCGCGAGGCGATGGTCGAGGCGATGCTGCACGCGCACTATCCGTTACAGGCCCTGCTATACGAAGTCGCCCTGCACCGATTCCTGCGCTGGCGCCTCGCCGATTATGACCCGCAGCGCCATCTGGGCGGCGTGCTGTACCTGTTCCTGCGCGGCATGTGCGGGCCGGGCGTCGTGTTCGACGACGGCACAGTGCCCGGCGTGGTCGCCTGGCAGCCCACCCCGATGCTGGTCGTGGCCCTGTCCGACGCGCTGGCCACAGGTGTCGAGTGAAGGCGTTGACGGCCCTGCGTGTCGACGGCCTACTCAAAGTTTTCGACCAAGCGGGCGTGCTGAGCGTGGCCGACGTGCACGTCGCTTCGCGGTTGGGCGCGCTGGCCGGCGACGCCGACGAGCGGGTGTTACTCGCTGTCGCGCTGGTGGTGCGCGGCACCCGGCTCGGATCGGTGGTGCTCGATCTCGCCGACGCTGCCGAAACGATCACCCCGGACGCAGACGACGACGAGCTCACCGAACCGGTGGAGCTGCCGTGGCCGGCGCTCGAGGCCTGGATCGCGGCGTGCGCGACGAGCCCGCTGGTGATGCCGGCACCTGGTGGACCGCCGTTGCGGATGGTCGGCTCGCGACTATGGCTCGCGCGGTACTGGCACCAGGAGGCGCTGGTGGCGCAGGAACTGCTGCAGCGCACTGCCGATCGGCCCGCCGACATCGATCCAACTCAGCTGGAGGCGGATCTGGACGACGTATTCGCAGTCGACACCGACACCGACACCGACTTCGACGCCGACCAGCGGTGGGCGACGAGCGTGGCAGCGCGGTCGCGGATAAGCGTTATCGCCGGCGGTCCGGGTACCGGCAAGACCACGACCATCGCCCGGCTGATCACAGTGCTGCGCCGTCAGCAGCCCGAGCTGCGCATTGCGCTGGCCGCGCCCACCGGCAAGGCCGCGGCCCGGCTCACCGACGCTGTGCACTCTGCGGCCGGGTCGCTGTCGCCAGCAGATACCGACGCGTTGGCCGCGCTGACGGCGTCGACCCTGCACCGGCTGCTGGGTCGTCGTCCAGGTGTGGCAAGTCGGTTCCGCCACGATCGGGACAACCGGCTGCCCTACGACATCGTGATCGTCGACGAGTGCTCGATGGTGTCGCTGACCCTGATGGCGCGCCTGCTCGAAGCGCTGCCTTCCGCAGCCCGACTGGTGCTCGTCGGCGATCCGGATCAGCTGGCGTCGGTCGAAGCCGGCGCGGTCCTGGGCGACTTGGTCTATCGGGATGACTCTCGGGATGTCGGGCGCGATGTCGATCTGGCGGGGGCGGCGACGGACTGCGCCGAAGCCCCGGATAGCCCGCCCGCTCCGGACAGCTCGCCCGCCCCGGATAGCTCGCCCGCCCCGGACAGCTCGTCAGCCCCGGACAACTCGGCGTCGGACAGCGCAGCAGCACCGGATAGCTCGCCCGCCCCGGACAACTCGGCGTCGGACAGCTCGGTGTCGGGCAGCTCGGTGTCGGGCAGCGCACCCGCCCCGGACAGCACGCTGCGCAAGTCGGTGGTGGTGCTGAGCACGGTGCACCGTTTCCACGCCGGCGGGGCCATCGCCGAGCTGGCAGAACACACACGGGCCGGGCGCGCCGAGGAAGCGCTGGAGATGCTGCTCGACGGGTCGGCGGGTATCGAGTTCGACCTGGTAGCCGACGACGAGCCGATCGGGGGAGCCGCTCTGAGCGCGGTGCGCGATCAGCTGGTGCACGAGGTTGCAGCGATCGAGGCGGCGCGCGCCGGCGACATCGATGCTGCGCTGAACGCGTTGGATCGGCACCGGTTGCTCTGCGCGCACCGCGCCGGTCCGCGCGGCGTGCAGCACTGGAGCGACGCGGTCGAGCGGTGGCTGGTCGCCGGTGATCCGACACTGATATCCAGGCTGGACGGCCGCTACGCGGGGCAACCACTCCTGATCACGGCCAACGACTACGAGAACGAGCTTTACAACGGCGACACCGGCGTCGTGGTGCAGCAGGGCGACGACCTGGCGGCAGCGTTTCGCCGCGGTGGCATGCCGATCGTTGTTCCGCTGGTGCGGCTGTCCGACGTCCGGGCGATGCACGCGATGACGGTGCACCGGGCGCAGGGCAGCCAGTTCGACCAGGTGACGGTGCTGCTGCCGCTGGCCACCTCCCCGCTGGCAACGCGCCAGACGTTTTACACCGCCATCACCCGGGCGGCATCACACGTTGGGCTGATCGGGTCGCAGGAGGCGGTACTCGCCTGCGTCCGACGTCGGGCTGCGCGCGCCACCGGTCTGCGCGACCGACTCGCCGGCACCCTGGAGGCTTGATGCGCAGCGAGTAAGGCCGTCGTGCCCAAGCTCGAGGGTCGTGACGACGGCACGAGGCGGGCGCCGAAAATGCCCCTCCGACGACGTGCCGCCGTTAGGTTGACCTCGTGCCGCAACCGATCCTTGCGTGGCGCCCGGTGCTGCTGGCCGCCTCGGCGCAGGCAGCGGTGCTGTCCGCGCTCAGCGAGCGGTATGGCTACCACCGCGACGAGCTCTACTTCCGCATGCTGCATCCGGGCTGGGGCTACCTCGACCAACCGCCGCTCACGCCGTTGCTGGCGCGTCTCACCCGCGTACTGGCCGACGACGAGTGGGCCCTGCGCATCCCGGCCACGCTCGCGGCCGCAGCCTCGGTGCTGCTGGTCGCGGCCATCACTCGTGAAGTCGGTGGCGATCGCGGCGCCCAGACGCTGGCAGCGTGGGCCTATGCCTTCGCGGCACTGCCCCTCACGTTCGGCCACCTGTTACTGACGACCTCGGTCGACCTGCCGGTGTGGCTGGCTCTACTGCTGCTGATCATGCGGGCTCAGCTGCGCGACGAACCGCGGTGCTGGCTGTTTGCCGGCCTCGTCGTCGGTCTCGGGCTCTACAACAAGCTGCTCATCGTCGCCCTGGTGGCCGCTCTGGCCGCCGGCACGCTGCTCGCAGGTCCGCGACGGCTGCTGATCAGCCGGCCTGTTTTTCTCGCCGGCGCAATCGCGCTGCTGGTAGGGCTGCCCAATGTCGTCTATCAGGTGGTCGAAGGCTTTCCCCAGCTGCAGTTCGGCCGGGAGCTGGCGCGCCACAACGCCGCTGACGTGCGGGTGCAGATGTGGCCGACGCTCGCTCTGCTGCTCGGCCCGCCACTGACCGTCGTCTGGGTCGTCGCCCTGCGCACGCTCTGGACGTGGCCGCAGTGGCGTCCGATCCGCTTTGTTGCCGCCGCATTCCCGGTTCTGCTGGTGCTCACCTTCGCGATGGGAACCCAGACGTACTACCCACTACCGCTGGTCTCGGCGCTGTTCGCGATCGGCGCGGTGCCGGTGACGCGCTGGCTGCGCCGACGTCGCTGGCGAGCGGTGACGGTGGTGGCGGCGGTAGCCGTGAACGCTGCGGTAAGTGCGGTTATCGCGCTGCCGCTGCTGCCCGTGCGCACCCTGGGCTCCACGCCCGTGCCCGGCATCAACACCGCGGCGGCCGACACGGTGGGCTGGCCGCGCTACACCGATCAGGTTGGCGCGGTCTACGGCGGCCTGTCGCCGGCGGACCGAGCCCGTGCCGCCATCGTCGCCAGCAACTACGGCGAGGCCGGGGCGCTGACCCGCTACGGCCCGGCGCGCGGTCTGCCGCGCGTCTACAGCGCGCACAACCAGCTGTACTTCCAGGCCCGCCCGCCCGATTCGGTGTCGATCGCCGTCGTCGTCGGAGGACAGGTAGCCAAGGCCGACCGGCTGTTTGCGTCCTGCCGCACGATCGGCAAGCTGGACAACGGTGTCGACGTCGAAAACGAGGAGCAGGGCGAACCGATCGCCGTCTGCCGCGAACCGATTGGCGGCTGGTCGACGGTGTGGCCGCAGCTCAAGCATGAGGACTGAGCGAGGGTGGCAGCTCAGCGTGGAATCGGCACGCAAGCCTCGACGCCGGCGACCAGCCCGTCGGCGTAGCGGGCCTTGTCCTTCGCGTTCAACCCCGACCGGCCGGCGCTGTTGCCGCCGGCCTCGTTGTAGATCCACGGCACCTTCGACAGCAGTTGCACCGTCCAGATGTTGCCGGCTGGTTTGCCGCGCGTGCCCAGGTTGTAGCCGACGTTCTTCTTCAGCACGATGTGGTGGTGTTCGACCCGCAGGCGCCCGGCGGCGAAGAGCTTTCCGTACCGCTTGCTCAGTGCAGCCAGCCGGGCGTCGGTGAAGCGAACCTTTCTCCCGGTAACGGTGGAGCGGTAGCTGCCCACGGACTGGTAGTAGACGATGTTGTTACCGCGCGCGAACGCAATGCCCCCGTGCGGTCCGGCTTGGTCGTGAATGCTGAGCGCCAGCGCGGCGTGCGCGTTGTTGGCGATATGTGCCCGCGTGGCCAGGTTCATCCTCGTGCGAGCCGTCGTCTTCGTCAGCAGAACGCGGTAGCCGGCAGCGACCAGCTTTTTGCGGACCAGCAGGGCAACGGCGAACACGTCGCGCATCTCCGGCTCGTTTTCGTACTCGTCGACCCGAATGCCGCTGCTGGGATCCACCGCGTGCACGGTCGGACTGTGGCCCGGATCCAGCACGATCAGCGGGTGCTGCACCCGGGCAGATGCCGCGCCACTGGCGGCCGTGGAGCCCGAAGGCGGCCGCGAGGTCGGTGCGGTCGAGTCCGACGGCGTCGAGGGGTTCGGTGCCGTTGATCGGGAGGCGTTGCGAGCCGAGGCATCAGACGGCGCCGCGCCTGATGACGACGCGTCGGGCGCCGACGTGCCAGCAGGCGGCCTGTCAGTCGCCGTGGACGGCTGGACCGAGCTTGCTTTCGACGCGGTTCGACGCACCGAACTCCGGGCTGCCGGAGCCGACCGGCTGCCAGTCGAACCCATTGTCGATGCAGCAGTGCCCGCGGTGGAATCCGCCGGGCTTGCGTGCGCCGCAGCAGGTCGAGCCGTCGTCGACTGCACCGTGCCGGCGCTGCCGGCCGTTGAGCCACTCGCAGGCTGGGCAACCTGGCCCGAAGACGCAGTGTCGCCCGAAGCGGAGGAGCGCGCTCGGTCACAGGAGGCCACTGAACCAAGCAGGGCCACGGCCAGGCCGGCTGCGGTCAGGGCGCGCCAGCGCAGCGGCCTGGGCACGTGGCGACGCAGCCGCGCAGGCACGCGCCGAGAAACCGTCACCCGGCGGATGCTAGCCGTCCGAGCCGCTGTGGCCCGCGTCATGGGGTGACGGCAGGCGGCAGTCTCGCGGACGCCAGAGTGCAAGCGGGCGTCGACGCGGAGTCCGTGTGAATAGATGTGCGTCCACGAACGTCGATTGGCGGCGACACGGGGGAATTTGCGCTTCGTCCGGTTCGACGGGGCGATCGGGCTTCGCGCCGCGTGGCAAATCGGACGGATCTGGAGGATGCTGGAGCAATGACTTCGAACAATGCCCGGCGTGCGCGCCGACGTCGGCTGGTGTGGGCCGTTCCGGCTGTGACGGCCGGTGCGGTGGTCGCTGGCGCGCTGGTGATCGCGCCCGCGTCGTCCGCGGCGAACCCGAAGCTGGCGCCCCGCTCGGCGCAGCAGCTGTTGGTCGCGGTCGGTTCCAGCACCACCACCAGCATTTCGGGCACGGTGGTCGAGAACGCCAAGCTCGGGCTGCCCACGCTGCCTGGTGGCCCGGAGGGCGCGTCGCTGTCCTGGCAGACGCTGCTGGCCGGCTCGCACACCGCGCACGTCTGGAGTGCCGGACCTGACAAGCAGCGCCTTGCGCTCAAAGGCTCCTTGTCCGAGGCCGACGTCGTGCGCAACGGCAACGACCTGTGGACCTACACGTCCCAAACGAACGAGGCCAGCCACACCGTCCTGACGCCGAAAACTGACCGTGCGCGAGCACAGGCGCTTCCGGACGAGGTTCCGCTGACGCCGGCCGCGGCCGCCCGGCAGGTTCTCAAGTCGATCACTCCTACGACTCGTGTCAAGGTCGACTCCACGCAGTGGGTGGCCGGACGCAAGGCATACACCTTGGTGCTGTCCCCCCGCGACGCGCGTTCCACCGTGCGCAAGGTGACGATCGCGATCGACAGCGTTCACTCGGTGCCGCTGCAGGTGCAGGTATTCGGCGCCGCCAAGGCACCGGCGTTCAAGACCGGCTTCACCGCAGTGTCATTCGCCACGCCCAAGGCGTCTCAGTTCACCTTCAAGGTGCCGCGCGGCGCGAAGATCGTCGCTGACCCCCTGGCGACGCGTAACGGCGCCCACAGCAGGCGTACCGAGGTTTCCAACGCCGAGCGCGCCAACGCCCGGCCGACCACGGTGACGCGGGCGAAGGCGGCGCAGCCGGTCACCATCGGCAAGGGTTGGACCACGATCCTCGAGCTGCCGACCGGGCTGCCTGCAGGCGCGGACCGTTCCCTGCTCGACAACCTGACCGTGCCGGTGGGCACCACCGGCAACCGGTTGCTGACCACTGCGCTGGTCAACGTGTTGTTCCTCAAGAACGGCCGGGTCTTCGCCGGCGCGGTGAGCCCGGCGCTGCTGGAGAAGACGGCCGCAGCGACTCGGTGAGCCCCTCGGCAACTGCCGTCGGCACGGCGGTCGGGCAGTCGGCGTCAGCACCCGTATCCGCTTCGTCGGCATCGTCTACGCCTGCGGTCGTGACGACGGGGCTGACCCGCGCATTCGGTAAGCAACTGGCCGTCGACGACGTCAGTTTGACGGTGCCGCGCGGTGCGGTGTACGGCTTCCTCGGCCCCAACGGGTCGGGCAAGACGACGACCATCCGGATGCTGCTCGGTCTGCTGAACGCAGATCGCGGAGACATCGAACTGCTGGGCGAGTCGATGCCGGGTGCAGTGGCGTCGGTGCTGCCGCGCGTCGGTGCCTTGATCGAAGGGCCGGCGTTTCATCCCTACGTCAGCGGCGCGGCGAACCTCAAGCGCCTCGACGTCAGCGATGCCACCGCCGATCCAGCGACCAGCCGCCGACGCATCGACGATGCCTTGACCCGGGTCGGCCTCACTGCCGCGGCGGGCAAGCGATACCGCAACTACTCACTGGGCATGAAGCAACGTCTGGGCCTGGCGGCCGCGCTGCTGCAGCCGCGCGAACTGTTGATCCTCGACGAGCCCACCAACGGCCTGGACCCGCAGGGCACCCGCGAGGTGCGGCACCTGATCCACGAGCTGGCCGCCGAGGGCGCCACCGTGCTGGTGTCGAGCCATCTGCTCAGCGAAATCGAGCAGATCGCCACCCACATCGGGATCATGGCCGGCGGCCGGCTGCTGCGACAGGGCACGCTGGCCGACGTGCTGTCCGACGGCGCCAACACAGTGCGCGTCACGACCCCCGACGTCGAGGCAGCTGCTCGAATACTGCAGGTGCTGCGACTGCAGAACGTCCGGCCCGATCTCGACGCCGGCATCGTCACTGCACAGCTGGACACGGCGGTCACTGAGGACGTCGCAGCAGCGCTGGTCGCGGCCGGGGTGCGTCTGCGCGGTTTTGCCGTCGAACGTCCCGATCTGGAAGACCTGTTCGTGTCGATCACCGGAGAGGGCTTCGATGTCCTCCGCTGATACGGGCGCGGCGGCCAACTCCATAACCGGCGCCACCACGCTCGCCTCGGCGGCGCCTGATGGGATGACCAGTGGCGCAATCGCGTCTGGTGAAATGACGACCGGTGCGGTGACGACCGGCGCCCGCCGACGTTACCGTGGCGCGTTCGTGCGGCTGTACCGAGGCGAGATGCGCCTGATCCTGGCCCGGCGCCGCAACCTCGCCCTGCTGTTCGTGCTGGCCATTGTGCCCATCTTCATCGGCGTCGCGGTGCACATCAGCACCCCACGTAACGGGGAGGGCCCGCAGTTCATCGGCCAGGTCAGCGGCAACGGGCTGTTTCTGGTGTTCACCGCGCTGACGGTGGCGCTGCCGTTCTTCCTTCCTCTGGTGGTGGGCGTCGTGGCCGGCGACTGCATTGCCGGTGAGGCCGGTGCGGGGACGCTGCGTTATTTGCTCACGGTGCCGGTGACGCGCGGGCGGCTGCTCGGGGTCAAAGCTCTGGGCGTAGCGACGTTCACCGCCATTTGCGTGAACCTGATCGCCATAGTGGGCCTGATCACCGGGGGACTGCTGTTCGGCTTGCACTCGCCAACGCTGCTGTCGGGTGACACCGTCAGCCTGGGCGACGGCCTGGTGCGCACGGTGGTGATCGTCGGCTACGTGTTCCTGGCGCTGTTCGCGCTGGCCGCCGCCGGCGTGTTCGTCTCCACCCTCACCGAGAACGCGATTGCAGCCATGGCCAGCACCATCGCCGTCGCCGTGTTCTCCGCGCTGCTCGACGCCGTGCCTCAGCTGTCGGGCATCCACCCGATCCTGCTCACCGACCACTGGCTGGGCTTCGGTGAACTGCTGCGGTCCTCGGTCAGCGTCACCGATCTGCTGCGTTGGTCGGCGTTGCACGTGGCCTACGCCGCGATCTTCCTCAGCCTGGCCTGGGCGCGACTGACGACCAAGGACATCACCAGCTGACCGACGTCACCAGCTGATCACCGTCCAACGCCGAGTCGAGCGCACTGCCCGAACCCACGTCAATAGTTCTGGTTGACCGTGGTCAGCGGGAAGGAGCCCAGCATCCGCGGTGTTACAACAGTGATGACCAAGACGCTGCTCGACCCCATCTCCACACCGCTGGGAGCCCCGGTTGCTGCCTCGCTGGACGCTCCGGCAGCCGCAGCCGATGTTGACGCCGACAGCCAGATCTCGGCGGCCTTTCCCGACTTTGTGGGCCCGACCCGTCTCTGGATTCCCAAGCGGGTGCTCGTCACGCGATCGGCGGCGCAGTATCCGCACGCCGCGGAGATCATTCGACGCGCGCAGGCAGCCGGTGTCGACGACGTCCAGCTGTTGCCCAACGATCGCCTGATCGGTTTGCGTGGGGAGTCCGAGCGCGAAACCTACGCGCTGGCCAAGTCGACGCTGGCCGTCGTCGTCGCGCCGCCCAGCGCGCTCAAGCCCCAACCGATCCCGCCCAGCGCCGACTGGCGGATCGACCTGGCCAAGGGCTGCCCGGCACACTGCCAGTACTGCTATCTCGCCGGCTCGCTGGGCGGTCCGCCTGTCACCCGCGTCTACGCCAACCTCGACGACGTACTGGCCGGCATCGGCACCCATGCCGGCCGGGGCACGGTGACCAGCGGCACCGCCGAGCGCGGGCACGAGGGCACCACCTTCGAGCTGTCCTGCTACACCGATCCGCTGGGCATCGAGCACGTCACCGGCTCGCTGGCCGCAGCGATCACCCGGGTCGGGCGCGGCGACTTCGGCGACGGTGTGCAGCTGCGGTTCACCACCAAGTTCGACGACGTCGCCGAGCTGCTGACCCTCGACCACGGCCGACGAGTCAGGGCACGGTTCTCTGTCAACGCCGCCGAGATCGCGCAGCGCTTCGAGGGCGGCACCGCACGCATGCCGGCTCGACTGGCCGCGTTGCGGGCGATGGCGCAGGCCGGCTACCGGGTCGGGCTGACGATTGCGCCGATCATGCCGATTCCGTACTGGGAAGAGGCCTACGCGCAGCTGCTGGATTCCGTCGCACTGGCGGTAGCCGGCATCGACGACCTGGACCTCAGCGTCGAGCTGATCACGCACCGGTTCACGCCGGCCAGCCGCGACGTGCTGCTCGGGTGGTATCCCAACACGAAGCTGGAGATGGACGCTGAGCAGCGCACGCAGAAGCGGTCCAAGTTCGGCGGGGTCAAGTTCGTCTATCCGCGCGACGTCATGACCGACATGCGCGGGTGGTTCACCACCGAGGTCGACGCGCGCCTACCCGGTGCGCAGATCCTCTACTGGACCTGACCACCACAGAATTCCGAGTCCCACCGCCGGTCCGCTGGCGTGGTCAGCTGCCGACGTGCGTCGCCGGCGCCTGGTGCGCCGGCGCTCGGCGCGTGATGGATCATTCCGTTGTCAAGGTGGTCAGTCGTGGATCGGGTCAGCGGTGAATTGGTCAGCAATGATCGGATTAGCGGCGACTGGTCAGTCACTCACCGGCGGGCGGCGTCCACCGCCGCGCAGAACTCCGATGCCGCGACTAGCTCGGCGTCCAACGGCGCCACGATGCAGCGCCGGGCAACCTCGCGCACGCCGGTGTCCAATGCGCGCCTCGCGCGGGCGCGCCGCCGACTCGCGCCCGCAGCCACGAACGGACGTACCAGCAGCGACGTAGCCAAGCCGGCGAGCAGGCCGCCCACGAGCAGCAGAGTCGGCAGCGGCGCCCGCCCAACGTGGAAGTCGGGTTGGGGCAGGCGTAGGTAGGCGAAGGCGGCGAGTCCGGCCAGCCACAGCAGACCTGCTACGGCGGCGGCCAGGAAAGCCCACTGCAGCAGGCGCACGGCTGCCCACCAGTGCGGTCGATCCTGCGACGGCGGCACGCCCGCGCGTACGGCCTTGTCCAGCTCGCCGGCCACCTCGTCCTGGTGGCTTTCGACGGCCGTGCGTGCCGCTGCCTGCCATGCCGGTGCCACCGTCGTGGTACGGGAGGCAACCAGATCACGCACGGCATTGGAGACCTGCGCCCGCTGGGTACCCGAACTTGCGCGCGACTGCGGCCCGGACGATCCCGGCGCCAGGTGCAGGCGGCGCACCGGATCTGGACGGAGCCGCGAGAGCCAGCTTGTGACCGGCCAGCCCACCTGCGTGGTTGCGCGCATCCGGTAGGAACGCGCCGAGGCGTCGGCAGCCTGGCCGGCGCCGGCAGCCTCCGACAGTGCGCGCACCAGTTCGTCTTCTCCGCCCTTGGCGCCCCGACCCGTCCGTGCCGACGCGCTGGTGCACTGCGATTCCAGGGCGGTTACCGCGGCGTCGGCGTCGGCCTGCAAGCGTGCTGTCGCAGAACTTCGCTCCCGCACCCGGTCGGCCAACGCAGCGCGCAGCTCGGGTAGGCCGTCACCGCGCGCCGCCGACGTCGCCAGTAGCGGCACGCCAGGCAGGCCGTCGTCGGCAAGCAGAACACCGAGGTGACGTAGGCAGGCAGCGAGGGCTTGCGGATCGAGGCGATCGGCCTGGTTGAGCACCACCATCGTGACGTCGCGGTGCGCAGCAAGTGGGCGCAGGTAGCGCTCATGCAGTGCCGCGTCGGCATACTTCTGCGGGTCCACCACCCACACCAGCAGGTCGACGACCTGCGTCATGCGTTCGGCTTCCACCCGGTGTGCCGCGGCGGTGGAGTCGAAGTCGGGCAGGTCGACGAGCACCAGTCCGTCCAACGCCGTGTCGGCCAACGCCCTATCAGCCAACGCCCTATCAGCCAACGCCGCACGGCTCGCCGACTTGCCGCCGAGCATGGAAGCAGCCCACGACGCCCTGCCCCCCGACGGGCCGGCTACCGACGTGTCGCCCACCGTCGTTCCGGCTACCGACGTGTCGCCCACCG
>CAXSBR010000022.1:0-57702 GCA_964236495.1 uncultured Jatrophihabitantaceae bacterium | reverse complement strand
GTCAGCATCTCGTTCGCTGCGGCGAGCGTGCGCTACGTCCAGGTGAAGGTTGCCAGCAACACCGGCTGGCCGGCCGCGCAGATCGCGGAGTTCGAGGTCTACGCCTAACGCGCCGTTGCAGTAGGCAGCGTCGCAGCGTAGTAGTCGCGGGGCCGTCGTCCGTTTCGGGCGGCGGCTCTGGCTTTTTGGCTGCGCAGCGCCAGGCCTGAACCGATCTTAGCGAAATCAGTGCGAATAGGACGTTCTGCTCGCCAGGAAAGTCGATACGATTCGTTCAGATATCCGTATTCGGCTGATCTCGCCGCTTTAGCCGACGATGGACACCGATGGGCAAACCCCGCCGGTTGGCAGTCCGCCGCAGATCGTGGATGATGATCTTGTCCGGCTACCTCCCCCCGTGGGTAGCCGGACTTTCTACGTCTACCGTTTCATCACCCTCGAGCCTGAGGCCGAGCCGTCAGGGATGCAGCACGATCTTGCCCAGCGTGTGCCGGCGCTCCAGGTCCTCGAATGCGTCGACGACGCGGTCGAGGGGATACGTCGCGGCAATCGGCAACTCGATGGCTCCTGAGGCGAGCAGGTCGGCCAACTCCTGCAACACTGCTCGCACGTCGGTCTCGGCGAGGGCGGCGGCGCCCTCCATTCGCACGCCGAGCTGCCGGGACTCCTCGGCGAACACGATGGTGTCGATGCGGTCGGGCCGTACGCCCAGGTCGACGGCGAGGCGCACGTACTCGGGCCCGAACAGGTCGATGAACGCGTCGATGCCCTCCGGTGCCGCGGCGCGCAGGCGTTCGTCGAGGCCGTCGCCGTACTCGACCGGCGTGACGCCGTGTGCGGTCAGCCAGTCGGCACTCGAGCGTGAGGCGATGCCCAGCACCGTCGCGCCGCGCTGCACCAGCAGCTGAACAACCAACGTGCCGACCCCGCCAGTTGCCGCCGACACCGCGACGACGTCGCCCGGCTGTGGGTCGACGGCACGGACCGCGGCGTAGGCCGTCGTGCCGGCGACGTCCAACGCACCGGCGACATCCCAGGCAAGTGCGCCAGGCTTCGCAATGAGCTGCGTCGCAGGTACGACGGTGTGGGTGGCGTGACTCGACCGCTTCCAGGAGAAGCCGAGAACTTCGTCGCCGGGTTCGAACTCCTCGACGCCGGCACCGACAGCGACCACAACGCCGGCGAGGTCGGTGCCCTCGCCGGAGGGGAAGGTCGCCGGAAGGCGCTCGTGCAACACTCCCGAGCGGATCATCGCCTCACCCGGGTTGATGCCCGCGGCGCGCACCTCGACCAGCACTTCCCCGTCGCCGGGCGTCGGCATCTCGATGTCACGCACGAGCAACACTTCGCGCCCGCCATAGCGGTCGAACCGCACGGCTTTGGCGCGCGTTCCTGGCGTCGGTACGGCCGGCATCAGCACTCCTTCACAAACACAGCGACGGACTCAGAAGCCGGTAGCTGCAGCGGACGCCGCTACCCGCATCGTCAGCTGGACCGGCGCACGCCAGGATGCTCTGGGCCTTCATCTCCGGCTACCGCGTTGGCGGCATCCTCGTCGTCGATGCCGACGCCGGCCAGCGGGTTACCGGCCCCGGTGCCCGACACCACGGGCATCTCACCCTGAACGGGTGCGTCGGTGGGGGGCGGTCCACTCGCAGCGGCGCGAGCAATCGGCGATGACTGGTTGTTCTCGTAGGCGCGCGCTTCGGCATTGTCGGTGGCGTCGATGCCGTCGTGCGGCTCGGGCGGGAGGGCACTGTTCAGATCACTCATGAAGCCACCGTATCGGCCTCAGCCGACCGCGGTCGCCAATAGGTCGTCGATCTGTCCGGCGGCAGCGCGCATGCCCTCGAGCATCCCCATTTCTACCAACTGGTCGAGCGCGTCGGCGGACGGGAAGGTCGACACGATGACCATGCGGGTGCCCGACCCGGTGTCGGTGATGCGAACGGTGGCGTAGGTGACCGGCAGATCCACCGCTGGTGCGCCTGGCTCGCCGAACAGGTCGTCGAACTCCAACGTGTGCGGGGCGCTCACAGCGGTGATCCGCCAGAAGCCCTTCGCCTCGTCACCCGCCGGCCCGGTCATGACGTAGGCCACGGTGCCCCCGACGGTCAGGTCGTGCTCCTTGACGCTCGCCGGGTACGTCGGCGGGCCCCACCAACGCTCCAGCAGACGCGGGTCGGCCCAGAGCTGCCACACCTGCTCGACCGGCGCGGCGAACTGCGCGGTAAGGGTGAGCGTCTTGGCCTCGCGGTCGGTGGTGACATCGAGAACGGTCATGGGTTCTGCTCCTCGGGAAGGTCGGCGAGCACGTCGCCGAAGCGGTCGAGCCGGCCGCGCCAGAGGGCTTCGAGGCCTTCGAGCTGGCGGCGGGCATCGCGGACGGTTGCGACGTCGGCGGTCACGAGCTGTTCGCGGCCCCGGCGACGCTTGGTGACAAGGTGGGCGCGCTCGAGCACGGCGACGTGCTTTTGCACGGCGGCCAAGCTCATCGCATAGTGCCCGGCCAGCGACGAGACGGAATGCTCGCCGACGGCGGTGCGACGCAGAATGTCGCGCCGCGTGACGTCGCCCAGCGCAGAGAAGACCCGGTCGGCCCGTTCTACTTCATCGCCACGCACAACCATATGGTTGCAGGTCGTTGCGCCGTTGTCCAGAGCTGTCCAAAGGTCTTCCGACTCGCCAAGTCGGCCAGCGTCTTCTTTCGACAGCGGGACTCCAGCAAACTCTGACGTCATCGAGCGCCGCAACTGGACGCTGTTTGCGCGCTAAGTTGTTGCGCGCTTCGTGGGCTCAGAGTCATTTCCGACATGGCGCACGGCGCCTGCGCACCTTCGCGATGAGCAGGCTCCAATGATTCGCTCAAGCGGACTGCCGGTGACCTCTGGTCAAGGCGGACCCTACGTGTCAGGGTGACCCATGACCTCTCCAGCGAGCCCTGCAGCGGTGTTCCACCGGGTCGCCGACACATACGACAACGTCGGTGTGCCGTGGTTCCGTCCGATCGCGGCCGGGCTGATCGCCGAGCTGGCCGTACAGCCCGGCGAGCGCGCCCTGGACATCGGCTGCGGCCGGGGTGCCGCCACGATTCCGCTCGCCGATGCCGTCGGGCCGACGGGTACGGTCCTCGGGATCGACCTCGCACCCAACATGGTGGAGCTGACCGCGGCCGATGTAGCGGACCGGCCGAACGTTCACGTACAGCTCGGCGACGCCACCGCACCAAGCCTGCCGCTGAGTTCCTTCGATGTGATCGCCTCGTCGCTGGTGCTGTTCTTCATGCCCGATCCCGGTGGCGCCCTGCGTAACTGGGTTTCCCTCGCGGTGCCCGGTGGTCGCGTCGGTGTGAGCACCTTCGCCGGTCAGGATCAGCGCTGGGAGCGCATCGACGCGTTGTTCGCGCCCTTCCTTCCCCAGCAGCTGCTCGACGCGCGCACCAGCGGACGGCGGGGCCCGTTCGCCTCGGACGACGGAGTGGCCGGCTTGTTCGCCGAAAGCGGGCTCGTCGACGTCCGCACTGCACGGCACACGACGGTGGCGGAGTTTCGCGACGCCGCGCACTTCCTCGAGTTCACGTGGTCGCACGGGCAGCGGGCGATGTGGGAGGCAGTGCCGCTGCCGGAGCGGCCCCAGCTGGAGGACCGGATCGTCGATCTGGTCAGGGACTTCGCCGGAGCCGGTCCGGTGCAACTCACCCAGGGCGTTCGCTACACGCTGGGCCGCCGACCCTTGTAGCTCCGACCTCCCGAATAGGTGGTCGGTTCGAGCGGTGCTGGGCGGCCTGAACCAACTTCTTGTGCCGGGACCTGAGCGGGGTAGCTCACCCCACGACGTATCGAGCGCAAGCGCGTCGCCGCTGACGCCGGGCGTATTGCCTGGACCCGGCAGTCGAGCCGGCCGAGTTGCTCCTGCCGCACCGGCGGGGCAGCGCGGCTGATCGGCAGCGGGGAAGATGGGTGCGCATGAAGCTGTATGCCGATGCCCCGACTCGCCGAATTCGACAGATACTGAGCGACGTCGCCGTCGTCGTCTGGGTGCTGATCTGGGTGGAACTGGGACGGATCGTCTACTCCGCGGTGCACAAGCTGGGGGCGTCGGGGCGGGAGTTGGAAAAGGCCGGCAACGGGCTTTCCCGCTCGCTGGGCGACGCCGCCAACAGCACCGGCGGGCTGCCCTTCATCGGCTCACCGCTGTCGGCCCCGCTGCGCAGTGCCCGCGACGCTGCTGCACAGGTGGCACACGCCGGCGCGGTGGAACAGACCGCGGTGGGGCGCGCCTCGCTGCTGTTGGGTGTGATGATCGCGCTGGTGCCCATCGCGGCGCTTGCGGTGGTCTGGCTGCCGGCCCGGCTGCGCTGGATCCGGACGGCGACCGCGACCGTGCAGATCGCTGCTGCTGATAGTGACCTGCTCGCGCTGCGGGCGCTGGCGCATCGCCCGTTGCGCCAGCTGCAGCGCGTCCATACGACTCCTGGAGCGGCGTACATCTCCGGAGATCCCGTCGTCGTCGCCGACTTGGCGCGGCTGGAGTTGGCCACGCTGGGACTGAAGCCAGGACTCAAGCCGTGACGCGCCGCTGTACACCGACCGCCGTCCCCCTCGCGCGCGGCGCCTCCTAGGCTGGATCTCTCCCGACACCGCCGCAAACCCCGCCTGCTGATCGAACCAGGAAGGTGTTTCCCATGGCCGTCGCGCCGCAGCCAGTGCGTTCGATCCACCACCGTTCGCTGATGGCGTTTCGGGTGATGGCGTTCGTCACCGGCGTCGTGCTGCTGGCGGGAACGATCGGACTGATCGCGCAAGGGCTGGGCGCGGACAGCATCAAGGCCGGCGTCGGCAAGCTCTGGCTAGTGCACGGGTATCTCTACCTTTTGTATGTGGTCACGGTTCTCAATCTGGGGGTGAAGATGCGCTGGCAGCTCTTGCACATCGCGGTGATCGCCCTGGCCGGCACCATCCCCACCGCCTCGTTCTTCGCCGAGCACTACGTGACCCGGTACGTGCGCGCCGAACTCTCGAAGGGAACATCTCGTGTCTGAGCAACCCGCACCGCCTGCGTCAGCGGGCGGCGTACCAGATCTGCTGCCGCCGCGCACGGTTCGTCAGCTCGGCCAGTGGGCCGTCGGCAACACCGGTGTGGCCGACTTCGCCGTCTCCCGGCGCTGCCGGCATCAACTCGCCGACCTCAGCCAGGGCACTATCGACGCTCAGGGCTGCCTGGTGTGCCCGTGGCACGGCAGTCGCTACGACGTCTCTACCGGCGAGATGATCACCGGGCCGGTCGGGTTTCTGGGTTACCACGGCCCCACGCCGGGGTACACCCAGCTGGTACTGGCATACGGGCGTCGGCTGCGGCTGCGGGTAGGCAAGCTGGTCCGCCACGAGCGCTACGTCGACGTCGAAGATCAGCCGAAGTCGAGGAAGGTTTAGGTCGAGAACTCGGCGCGAGGAGGCACACGATGAAGGCGTCGGAACAGTGGTCGGCCCCGCGATGCGCCGAGTGTGCGAACAATCCCATCTCGCGTCGGCAGGCCCTGCGCCTGGTTGGCACCGCGGTAGGCGCGGCTCTGCTGGCCGCGTGCACCCACGGCGGTTCGAAGGCCAACTCCACCTCGTCGGGTGCACCGACGACGAACGCAGCGCCGGGTAGCTCCTCGGGTGCCGTGCCGACGGGCACAGCCTCGGCCGGGACTGCCACCGCCACGACTACTACCGCGACGGCGCCGGCTACTGCCACGACGACGGGTGCAGCTACTACTACGGCCGCTCCGTCCACATCGGCGGGCGCACCGAGCTTCGACGCGCTCGCCAAGAACCTGTCGGGCAAGCTGACCCGCAAGGGCAGCGCCGGCTACGACGCTGGCGCGCTGCTGTACAACCCGCGCTTTGCTAAGCAGGCAGGGCCGCAGGCCATCGCCGCCTGCGCGAACGCCGCCGACGTCGCCGCCTGCGTGCAGTTCGCCGCCGCCGGTGGCGCGCCGCTACGCATCCGCAACGGCGGACATTCCTACGGCGGGTGGTCCTCCGGTCCTGGGCTCGTCGCCGATCTTGCAGCGATGAAGTCGGTGCAGGTGGACGTCAAAGCGAGTACCGCCACCGTCGGCGCCGGCGCGCGGCTAGACGATGTCTACAGCGCGCTGGCCGCGCGAGGGGTGGCCATCGGCGCGGGCTCGTGCCCCACCGTGGGCATCACCGGGCTGACCCTCGGCGGTGGCGTGGGCGTGCTGACTCGCGCCTACGGGCTGACGTGCGATCAGGTTCAGTCCTTCGACGTGGTCACCGCCGACGGCAAAGCCGCCCGAGTGGACGCCCACCATCAGCCCGATCTGTTCTGGGCACTGCGCGGCGGCGGAGGAAGCTTCGCCGCCGTCACCGCGCTGACGTTGCGGGTGCACCAGGCTCCGAAGATCGTCCGGTTCTACCTGCAGTGGTCGTGGGCGCATGCCGCGGATGTCGTCGCCGCCTGGCAGGAGTGGGTGGCGCACGCTCCGCGGGAGCTGTGGTCCACGTGCAAATTGCTCGCCGACCCGGGCACGACCGGGCTCAAGGTGACGGTGTCCGGTACCTGGATCGGCTCAGGCTCGTTGGCATCGGTGTTGGCTCCGCTGTTGAAGAAGCTGCCCCACCCCGGCACCGACACGCGCAAGTCGGCCACCTACGGCGCAACCATGGCAGCCGAGGCGGGCTGCGCCGATCTCGACCCGGCGCAGTGCACCGCGCAGGCGTTGAGCTTCACGAAGCGACAACCGTTTGCCGCGACATCGTCCGTCGTGGCCAAGGCGCTGCCCGCGGCCGGGATCGCGGCCGCGGTGGACGCCGTCGGCAACGCTATGAAGGTAGCGCCGGGGGTCCTCATCGAGGCCGGCATGTCCTTCGACGCGCTGGGCGGTGCGGTCGCCGACGTCAAGCCCGCCGACACCGCATTCCCGTGGCGGGGCGCGTTAGCGCTCGTGCAGCACACGGCCACCTGGCAACCGTCGGCAGCCGGGCATGACCCGGCGCCGTTCGACGGCTTCGTGCGCGGCGCGCGGTCGGCGCTCAAGCCGTGGACGGGCACGTCGGCCTACCTGAACTACGCAGACGCCTCCATCACTGACTTCGGTGTGGCGTACTGGGGTTCCAACCTGTCCCGGCTGAGGCAGGTCAAACGCACGGTGGACGCACACAACGTATTCAGCTCCGCGCAGTCGGTGCAGCCGTAGCGGTGTCGCTGATCGACGCGGTCGGTTACTGTTCGCGCACACCACGACGATCGCATGCTGTTCCGGCGAGGTCGTTACCCCGGCCAAGGCGGAGAATCCCATGACGCATTCCAACGAACCCGCGCATTCGGACGGGCAGTCCGCTGGCGATTCCCGTTCCGGCGTCAACTTCGACAAGCACCCGACCGACGGATTCGCTGCGGGCACGCCTCAGCAGTTCGGGCAGCCTCAGCAGTTCGGGCAGCCTCAGCAGTTCGGGCAGCCTCAGCAGTTCGGGCAGCCCCAGCAGTTCGGCGGGTACCAAGGCTTCACTCCGGCGCCGATGAACATTCCACAAGGCATGTTCGTCGATCCGGTCAGCGGTGCACTGCTGCCCAGTGGGACCCAGCTGGCCAGCACGGGTCGCCGAATCGGGGCGGCTTTCCTCGCTATTCCGCTGGCGATCGTCACCTTGGGCATCGGCTATCTCATCTGGGGCCTAGTCGTCTGGGGACGCGGGCAGACGCCGGCGCTGCAGGTGCTCGGCATGCGGGTGTGGCGTCCGGATGACCGTCGACCTGCAAGCTTCGGCTACATGGCGCTGCGCGAGATCGTTGGCCGGGCCTGCGATGGCGCACTCGGACCGATCACTGAGGTCGTTTCGTTCATCATGATGCTGACGAGTAAGGACCGTAAATCCCTGCATGACATGGTTGCGGGAACCGTCGTCATCTACGACCCCAACAAGGTCATCGCCAGCTGACTTCGCTCCGCCCCGTGGTGCACAACTAGCGTGGTGATTCAGCTGTTCAGGGATCAGACGCTGGAGAATGTCACCGGTCAGGCGCGCCGCCATGGACGTGACCGCACCGGCAACTCGTGGTGGACGTCGTAGACAAGGCTGTGTGTACGCATTCGCGAGCGGGTTCGTTGCCGATCGGCTGGCCGCGAGCACGCCAGCTTTGGTGCAAGCGCGCACGTAGCGGGCCTAGATTCTCGCTCGACCTGCCTCGAGCAGCACCGGTGCAGCTCAGTCGGCCAAGCCGCCCACGACCGCGATGATGCGCTGAAGGGCAGCTCGTTCCTCGTCGGTGAGCGGGCCGAGGTGGGCAGCGATCCGCGCGCCGCGGTCGCGACGGCGCTCGCGGATCAATACTTCACCGGCATCGGTCGCCTGCACGAACGCCGAGCGCCGGTCGGCCGGATCGACCAGCCGGCTCGACAGCCCGCTGGCTTCCAGAACCGCGATGGTGCGCGACAGCGACGCCGGCGAGACGCCTTCGCGCGCGGCAAGGTCGCCCAGCCGCACCGGCCCCCGGTCGACAACGGTGCCCAGCGCAGAGAGCACGCCCGGTCCGAACTCCTCGCCGCTCTGGCGCGCGTTCCACCGCAGGGCTCGGCCCAGCGCGATGAACAGCTGCTCGCCCAGCGCTCGATCGGGCTCGGGCGCAGCTGCGGGTGGAACGGATGCAGCGTTGGCCACCATATGGGTGGCCAACGCTGCACTCGTTCCGGCCGAATCCGTCGGCGCGGATCTGGTCGGCGGGAACGTCAAGCTGGCACCGGCTCCCGCAACGCAGCGGCCACCGGCGCCGTCTCCTCGTGCACGTACCGACCGCCGGCGAACCAGGACGCCACCGCCCCCACCAGCATCATGATCCCGCCGGTGATGAACACCAGCGTCAACCCGTCGTGCAACGGACCGCTGATCAGGTGCGGGAAGAACGTCGTTCCCGTCAACGTGTGCACGTTCGCAGCGGGCAGCGTCTTCAGCACGCCCGACGGCTCGAGGAGCGTTTGCAGCGGATTGAAGCCCAGGAACGCCGCGAACAGGCTGCCCACCGGCGACAGGGTGGCCACCCCGTTCGCCACCGACGCCGGCACATGCTGGCTCAGCAGCCCGGTGCGCAGCACACCCGACAGCGTCGAGGACAGCCCGACAATCATCAGCGAGAAGAAGATGCCGATCGACAGTGCCGAGCCGGAATTGAAGAACGTGCCGCGCATGCCAGCGGCCGCGCCGCGCTGACGCGCCGGCACGCTGTTCATGATCGCGGTGGTGTTGGGCGAGGAGAAGATGCCCGAACCAAGGCCGTTCAGCGCGATCACGCAGGCGAACGCCCAGTACGGAAAGTCCATCGGCAGCAGCGCCAGCAGCAGGAAGGACGCCGCCACCAACAGCAGGCCACCGGAGGCGAACGGACGCGCGCCGAAGCGGTCCGAAAGCCACCCCGACACGGGCCCGGTGACCAGGAACCCGATGCTCAGCGGCACCAGATAGATGCCCGCCCAGAGTGGAGTGTCGGCGTAGCTGTAGCCGTGCAGCGGCAGCCACACGCCCTGCAACCAGATGATCAGCATGAACTGCAGGCCGCCGCGGCCGATGGACGCGAGCAGCCCGGCCAGATTGCCCAATCCGAAGGCTCGGATGCGAAACAGATCGAGGTGGAACATCGGGTCCGCGGTGCGACTTTCGATAACGCAGAACGCGACCAGCAGCGCGAGGCCGCCGATCAGTTCGGCCAGTACGGTCGGGCTCGTCCAGCCCATCACGTGGTTGCCATAGGGCTGGATGCCGTAGGTGATGCCCGTCAGCAGCAGCGTCAGACCGAGGGCGAAGGTGATGTTGCCCGGCCAGTCGAGGCTGCCCTTCTTGCGCAGGCCGGCGTCGTGCAGCGACTTGGTCGACCACACCGTGCCCAGGATGCCGACCGGCACGCTCACCCAGAACACCGCGCGCCAGTCCCAGGCCGACAGCACGCCGCCCAGGATCAGGCCCAGGAACGAGCCGAGAATGGCCGCGATCTGGTTCACGCCCAGTGCCAGTCCGCGCTGACGGGCGTCGAAGGCGTCGGTGAGGATCGCAGTCGAGTTGGCGAACAGCATCGCGCCGCCGACGCCCTGGAACACCCGCCAGCCGATCAGCCACAGCGCGCCGCGGCCACCGGAGAACGGATCGAGCGACAGCGCGATCGAACCGACGGTGAACACTACGAAACCCAGGTTGTAGATCTTGACGCGGCCGAACATGTCGCCCAGCCGGCCGAACGCGACGACGAACACCGCCGTTGCCAACAGGTAGCCCATCAGCATCCACAGCAGGTAGCTGACGTTGCCCGCGCCCAGCGGGTTCACCGAGATGCCGCGGAAGATCGCCGGCAGGCTGATGATGACGATCGAGGAGTTGATCGTGACGAGCAGCATGCCCAGCGTGGTGTTGGATAGTGCCACCCACTTGTAATGCGGATGGTCGGCGTCAAGCCGCGATGTGGTCACAATGTCGGTACCTCCGACCCATCACTATGCCCGATAGTTTGGTGCGGTTAACTAACTAACCGATGCCGTTCGTCACATCTGGTCGCCGACGAACAAGCAGCATTTGCACCACCGGCTGATACGGCTCACCGAGCTGCTGACAGCAGGCGCGCGGAACCAGTCGATGCCGACCTACGCGACGCCGGCGACGGCAAAACGCAACGTGGGCAACAATGCGCTGGCGCGGTGCTACGGACGGGAGAAGACCTCCGTGGCGCGGCAGTGCAGCCCAGCTACGCCGTTCGAGTGGACAGACCAACGAAGGTGCTTCAAGATCAACATAACGTCGCGACTAGGTCCACCCCCGGGCCATAGATCAGAGGCGTGTCCTCCCCCGAGGGACGTGCGCCATGGTGCTTGACATCTTCGCCGGCATGACCGCGTGGGCCGTGTTGTGTGCGTTCTTCGTCGCCCTGCTGAGCGCCTCCGGGCGCCACGCTCGATCGACGACTGGGCTTATTGCGGCTGAACCGACACTCGTATCGGCCGGGCTAGGCGCGACTGGCTCCCGTCGATCTCGCACCGCGGACACCGCCGCCTTCACGCTCGATCTGGACCCGTACGGGCTCGATCATCAGGTGCGACGGCTGGTCTCGGCGTCGACCGCGCCGTCGAAGTAGCGTTCCAACACCGCCGCGAACACCGGGTCGTCGGGTGCGGCAAGGCCGAACAGCGTCATCGACGAATGCAGCTTCTGCGCGTCGACGGCACCGAAGATCTGCTCAGCCGTCCTGCCCGTAGTGCCGGCGACGATGCCGGCGCACTCGCGCAGCCGTTTACCCAGCACATCGTGCGCCAGGTACGCGCGCGCCACGTCCGTCGAGGAGATGGCGTAGCGGCGCGACATGGCGCTGTAGCCCAGGCCCGCGATCTGCGGGAAGACGAACCACATCCAGTGGCTGGTCTTCACGCCCCGCCGCAGCTCCTCGACGGCGCGCGAGTAGGTGCCGTCGGCGTTCTGAGCGGTAACGAAGCGGTCGAGGTCGAAGTCGATGGTCACACCACGAAGGATCGCATTGGGGTATGTCAGTTCTCGCGTGCCAGCGCGCGTGTCAGTGCCTGCGCGTCACTTTTTCTGAGCGAACAACTCCAGGGCGACGTTGTCGGGATCGCGGAATTCCAGGACGTAGCCGGCGCCGACGTCCTTGATGTCCTCGTGCGCCACACCCAGATCGTCCAACGTCGAGACGGCCGCGTCGAGCGCGTCGCGACTGTCGACGAGGAAGCTCACGTGGTCGAGGCCGACGCGATCCTCGTCGAACCGGTCCGAGGCGACCGGGCGCAGGCCAAAGAGTGAATCGCCCAGCTGATAGATGACGCCACCGAACAGGAATGACAGCGCCTCGCGCGTCGTGGCGTCAGCGTCGGCGGGCAGCTCGACCGCTACCGGCAGACCGAACACCGAGTCGTAGAAGGCGCGGGAACGGTCGATGTCGGTGACCGTGATCCGTACGTGGGCGAAGGCTGACGTCGCAATGGGCATGTGCTCGATCGTGGCACGAACCGGTGGATGCCGGCCACCCGAGGGCAGCGGGCAACATCGGGCATCGGTGCGCGACGTCGGAGCTGAATCAGGTTCTCAGATCACGCACAGCTGGCTACTCGGTTGCCAACAGACTGGCGTAGTTACCTGGTTTCAGCACCCACGAGTCAGGGAGACCGACGATGACCGAGCACAACCAGGATCCATTTGTTCAGCCCGAGAACCGGGCCGGCTCCGCGCCCGAAGGCCCCTCGGCTGATTCTTCTGCCGCTGCGTCGCCGAGTTGGCCGAGTGCGCCCGGATCAACGACGTCGGGTTGGCCGATGCAGGGTCCGCCGATGCAGGATTCGCCGCCCGATGGCTGGTCGACGTCCACTCCGCCGTATTCGTCTCCCACTGCCGCGCCGTATTACTGGGCTCCCTACAACCCGCCCTCCAACGGTGCCTACGGCGGTCCGCTCCACGACGCCGATCGGGCGACGGGTGTTGCCGGCGCGCCATGGGTGGCAGCGCCCTATCTGCCGCAGCCGGATGGGCAGGCACCGCGACCGGAACACCATCGCGGACTGCGAACGTCGCTGGCGTTACTGCTGGTGGCCGCGGGCGTCGGAGTCGGGGTGGTGGCGGGCCGGGAGACCCAGCACAACTCCTCGCTGGGCGTATCTACGACGCAGGTGGATGCCGGAGCGGGATCGGCCGGCTCGAGCGCGGGCACTGGCTCAGGCACTGGTTCCGGTTCGGGCACCGGAACTGGAACTGGAACTGGAACTGGAACTGGCGCAGGCAACGGTACTGGAGCAGGCACCGGTTCGGGCGAGGGTTCGAACACAACACCGGGCGCCGGCGGCGGCTGGGGCTGGGGAGCGGGCGGTCCCGGCGGCCTGCCGGGCGGCCTGCCAGGTGGGATGCCAAGTGGGATTCCAGGTGGTGGCATTCCCGGCGGCCAGACCGGCGGCACCGAGACACCGCGGGTGAAGGCAACGGCGGCGCAGCAGGTCGGCGTCGTCACCATCAACACCGTGCTGATGTACCAGCGCGCATCCGCCGCGGGCACCGGCATGGTGCTGAGTTCCGACGGCGAGATCCTGACCAACAACCACGTCGTCAACGGCGCCACCAGCATCACGGTGACGGTCGTGAGCACCGGCAAGACCTACGCCGCCACCGTGGTAGGCACTGACGCCCGCGATGACATCGCCGTGATCAAGCTGAAGAATGCCAGCGGATTGACGACGGCGAAGCTGGCGACGACCGCGGTGGTGAAGACGGGCGACAAGGTGACCGGCGTCGGCAACGCCGGCGGTGTCGGCGGAGTTCCCAGCGCTGCCACCGGCAAGGTGACCGCCCTGAACCAGTCGATCACCGCCTCCGACGAAGGTGGCGCCAACGCCGAGAAGCTCACCGGACTCATCCAGAACGACGCCAATATCGTCGCCGGCGACTCCGGTGGCCCGCTGTACAACGCCGGCGGACGCATCATCGGCATCAACACTGCAGGTGCCAGCAGCAACCAGTACTCGGCCCAGGACGTGAGCTACGCGATTCCGATCAGAACCGCGGTGTCGATCGCAGACCAGATCGAGCAGGGCAAGGCCAGCGCCAAGGTCCACATCGGCAGCACGGCATTCCTGGGCATCTCAGTGGCGACGGCGTCCACAGGTAGTGCAGGAGCCACCATCAGCGACGTGGTCGCGGCTGGTCCGGCAGCTCGCGCCGGCATCGTCGCCGGCGACGTGATCACCTCGATCGGTGGCCACCGAGTCACGTCTGCCACGAGCCTGAGCTCAGTGATGGACGGCTACCACGGCGGGGACAAGCTGAAGGTCGAGTGGAAGACGGTAACGGGCGCCGCCAAGCACGCCACGATCACGACGATCGCCGGGCCCGCCAAGTAGAAGCTTTTCTGCCAGAACCCGCCGTGATCATGGACGAATGCGAGCAACGGAGCTCCTGCGCCCACGATCACGGCGGGTTCGTCCATGCGGCAGGATCGGTCGGATGAGATCGAGTGAGTGACGGTCGAACCGGTTGAGTGACGGCGATCGCCGGTGAACGAGAAGTTGGATCCGCGCCGGTGGCGAGCGCTGGCCGTCTGCGTCACCGCGCTGTTCATGACCCTGCTCGACGTCAGCATCGTCAACGTGGCGCTGCCCTCGATCGGTCGCAGTACCGGCGCCGGGCCGGCCGAGCTGCAATGGGTGGTCTCGGGCTATGTGCTTGCCTTCGGGCTGGTGCCGATCATCGCCGGCCGGCTGGGCGACGACCGCGGTCGGCGCACGATGCTCCTGCTCGGCATCGCCGGGTTCGTGCTGTGCAGCGCCACGGTCGGCCTGGCGCCGACGCCGGCGATACTGATTGCGGCCCGGGTACTGCAGGGCCTGGCCGGCGGGCTGATCAATCCGCAGGTGTCCGGGCTGGTGCAGCAGCTGTTTCCGCAGCACGAACGTGGGCGGGCCTTCGGAGCCATCGGTACCGCGGTGGGCGTGGCGACGGCCGCCGGCCCCGTGCTGGGCGGGGCCATCATCGCGGTGGGCGGCAGCGAGTACGGCTGGCGGCTCTGCTTCCTGGTCAATGTTCCGGTCGGGATCGCCTCCTTCGTGCTGTGCCGGGCCTGGCTGCCCGCGTCTGCACCGCGTACGACGACTCGCGCGTTGGACCTGCCTGGCGCCGGCCTGCTTGCCTTGGGTTTGTTCGCCCTGCTCTTTCCGCTCGTCGAGTTCGACGCCTCCCGCGATCTACGGCTGGCCGGATTCGTCGTTCCGGCGCTGGCTGTACTGGCCGGGTTCGTGGCCTGGGAGCGCGGACCGGGCCGTCGTCGTGGCCATCCGCTGATCGATCTGAGCCTGTTCCAGATCCGGTCCTATGCCGGTGGGGTCAGCCTGGCGCTGCTGTTCTTCTGTTCCTACACCGGCACGCCGCTGCTGTTGGCGCTGTTCCTCCAGCGCGGCCTGGGCTTCACGCCGCTGCAGTCGGGCGTCACCGCGTCCACGTATGCGGTCGGGGTGGCGGTGTCGGCGCAGATCGGCGGCCGGCTGGTGCCGCGGTTCGGCGAGCGGCTGCTCGTCGTCGCGCTGGCGGTGTTCACGTCCGGTCTGTTGGCCACTGCTGTGGTCGCCGAGCGCAGCGCCGGGCTGGTGTCGCCGGGACAGGTCGCGGTGTTCATGGCATTGCCGCTGTTCGTGGCCGGCCTGGGTGGCGGCAGCGTCATCACCCCGAACCAGGCGTTGTCGCTGAGCGAGATCGACTCCGCCGGCGGCTCGACGGCCGGGGGCATGCTCCAAACCGCACAGCGCGTCGGTAGTGCGCTGGGATCGGCCGTCATCGTCGCGGTGTTCTACGCCGTCCTTGCCGACGGACCGTCGGGCAGCCCGAGGCACCGGCAGTCGCACTTCGGGCACGCCTACTCCGCCGGGCTTGCCGTCTCGGTCGCGTTCGCGCTGGCGGCGTTGGTTCTGGCCGTTCACGACGCGCGGCGCAAGACGACGACGAACGCCCTCGCCTGAGTGGCTGGATCGACAGGCGAGCAGACCGGTCGTGAGCGCGTGCCCGTTGATACCAGCAGAATGGGGACCATGGAGCAGCGCACGATCGGCAATGCAGCGGCGGGTCGGATTCAGGTAGGCGCGGTCGGGATGGGGTTCATGCCTATGTCCTGGCCAGGCCCCAAGGACGCCGAGCGCATCGATGCAACAGTGCGTGCAGCGCTGGATGCCGGCGTCACGCTGATCGACACTGCCGATGCCTACGGTTCGGACGGGCGCAACTCCTCCGGCGAGAACGAGCAGCTGCTCAGCGCCTGCCTCGACCGGCTGGGCGTTCGCGGCGAGGTCGTCGTCGCGACGAAGGGCGGCAGCACGCGCACCGCCGACGGCGACTGGGATCTGGACGGCTCACCGGCCCATCTGCACGCTGCGGCCGACGCGAGTCTGCAGCGCCTGGGCGTCGACGTGATCGACGTCTACCAGTTCCACCGGCCCGATCCGCAGGTGGACTACGCCGACAGCCTCGGCGCGCTTGCCGAGCTGCACACGGCCGGCAAGGTCCGCACCGTGGGCATCTCGAACGCCGACCCGAACCAGATCCGGCAGGCGAGGACGATCCTGGGTGACGCCTTCGTCAGCGTGCAGAACCAGTTCGCTCCCGACTTCCTGACCAGCCGGCCGGAGCTGGATCTGTGTGATGAGCTGGGGCTGGCGTTCTTGCCCTGGAGCCCGCTGGGCGGCATCGGCAAGGCGGCCGAACTGGTGGGCAGCTACGCGCCGTTCGCCGACGTCGCCGCCGAACTGGGCGTCAGCCCGCAGCGCACCTGTCTGGCCTGGATGCTGGCGCTGTCGCCGGTAGTGATACCGATCCCCGGCGCCAGCAGGCCAGAAACGATCACCGATTCCGCCGGCGCTACAGACGTAGAGCTGAACGCCGACCAGCTCGCGCGGCTGAGCGCGAGCACCTCCTGATCACCGCGTCGAGCCGACGGCGTCTAGCTGCTCAGTGGTAGCGGTCTCGAACGAGTGCACCGTTGACCACCTATACGGTGGCTAACGCTGCATTCGTCAGACGGTGCGAGCGGCTCCGTGGGGCCCCGAGGCAGGCCCGCAATAGATCTTGACGCGGCCAATCAAGATCGTTTAGGGTCGGCACCAGGGGCCATCGCGCCGGTGCATTTGACCGGTCACCATGGGGGTGGAGCATCGGGGGATGCGCGACCGCGACGAAAGTATCGCGCGGTGGCCGCGCATCTTGGCATGCTCGTCCCCAGCGCTGCTGGTACCTGTCTACAGCGCTGTCCGCAGTGACTGGGCGATGACTTCGGCGGTGACGTCGGCGATGAAGGCGTCCGACCCCGACTCTGAGCCGGCCAGAAACTTCAGCTTGTTGGCTGCGCGGCGGGTCGAGAACAGCTGCAGGTGCAGCCGTAGCTGGTCGTACTTGTCGCCCAGCGGCGCCTGGCGCCAGCCCGAGATGTAGGGCACCTCGACCTCGTACAGGCCCTCCACCCGGCGCAACTGCCGCACGTAGAACTGCGCCAGATCGTCGCACTCGGCGTCGTCGAGTGACGGCAGATCGCGCACCGGGCGCTTGCTGTACAGGTGCAGCTCGATCGGCCACCGGGCCGCCACCGGCACGAAGGCGATCCAGTGCTCGCTTTCGTCAACGACGCGCACGCCGGCTGCAATCTCGGCCTCGACGATGTCGTCCTGCAGGCGACGCCCGGTGCGGGCGTGGTAGCGGTCGGCGGCGCCGCGGATCTTGCGAGTGCGCGGCGTGACGTAGGGATAGCCATAGATCTGGCCGTGCGGATGGCTCAGCGTGACGCCGATCGCCTCACCGCGGTTCTCGAAGCAGTACACCTCGCGGATGCCTGGCATTGCGCGCAGGGCCAGCGTGCGGTCGATCCAGGCGTCGATGATCGTCCGGGCGCGGCGCGGGCTGACCTGGCTGAATGTCTTGTTGTGCTCGCTGGTGAACACGACGACCTCGCAGCGCCCATGGCCTGGGCGCCGTTCGAACAGCGACTGGTCCCACTCCTGCGCCACCGGCTGCGGGGCGGCCATCGACAGCGACGCGAATCGGTTCTCGAACACCGCGACGTCGTAGGGCCCCGGGATCTCGCTCGGGTTCTCCGGTGTGGACGGGCAGAGCGGGCATTGGTCGGCCGGGGGCAGAAACGTGCGGCCCTGACGATGCGAGGCGATGGCAATCCACTCGTCGAGCAGAGCGTCGTAGCGCAGCTCCGAGCCACTCGCCCGCTCGGGCAGGGGACGGCCGTCGTGCAGTACGCGCCGCTCGCCTGCAACGTCGTCGAAGTAGATCAGCTCGCGCTTGTCGGCGAGGAGCATGGACGTCTTGATCATGGCGGCCAGTCCTTTCCGGTTACGGCGGGCGAGCGATCGCACGCAGACCTGCACACGTTCGACCAGAAGCGCACCGATTCTTGCAGGAACGTACTCAGTCAATCCTGCTCGGCACTGACCGGCTAGGTACCGTTATTCAACTGTTACCGACGTGATCAGCTTCGAACCGGCCCGGACGGCGCCGATCCCGCGAGCTGACGCAGCCCGGGCAGAACATCCGTCGCGAACTGATCCAGGAACCGGCGCTGATCTCCGCCCGGCCCGTGGAAGACAAGATGGTTCAACCCGGCTTCGACGTAGGGCGTGATCGCTGCCAGGGCGGTGTCGGTGTCCGAGGCGACGATCCAGCGGCTGGCAATCTGCTCGATCGGCAGTGCGTCGGCTGCGGCCGACATGGCGATCGGATCGTGCAGGCCATGCTTCTGCTCCGCTGTCAACGCCAGCGGGCCCCAGAACCGCGTGTTTTCCAGGGCCAGCGCGGGATCACGGTCGTAGGAGAGCTTGATCTCGATCATCCGGTCGACCGCGGCACTGTCGCGCCCTGCCACCTGCGCGCCCTCGGCGACCGCGGGCAGGAGCTTGTCTGTGTAGAGCTCCATACCCTTGCCGCTGGTGCAGATGAAACCGTCGCCAGCACGGCCGGCGTACTTGGCCACCACCGGGCCACCGGCGGCGATGTAGATCGGGACCTCGTACTCGGGTCGGTCGTAGATGCTCGCGTCATGGGTCTGGTAGTACTGCCCGTCGAAGGTCACCCGCTGGCCGCGCCACAGCTGGCGGATGAGCGCCACCGACTCGCGCAACCGGGCGAAGCGTTCTTTGAATTCGGGCCACTGCACGGCAGACACGGCCACCTCGTTCAGCGCCTCACCGGTGCCCACGCCCAACATGATCCGGTCGGGGTACAGGCAGCCCAGGGTCGCAAACGCCTGCGCAATCACGGCCGGGTTGTAACGAAATGTCGGAGTGAGGACGCTCGTGCCCAACAACACCCGCTCGGTCCGCTCGCCCGCCGCGGCCAGGAACGCCATCGAGAACGGTGCGTGCCCGCCGTCGTGGCGCCACGGTTGGAAGTGATCACTGATGGTGACGCTGTCCAGTCCGTGCTGCTCAGCGGCCACCGCGAGTTCGACGAGCTCACGGGGAGCGAATTGCTCGGCAGAAGCCTTGTATCCGATGCGCAGCGTCACGTCGTCCATTCTTTCAGGCCGGTCGAACAGGCCCGTCGAGGTGGGCGCACCGGAGCGGCCACGTCAGCCGCAGTGCCGGTGTCAGCGTCGTCGCTTGCGCTGCTTGCCGAACCGGCCGAGGAAATCGTCGGTCTGACGCAGCCGGCCCGCCATCGGCGAAGTCGGATTGCGCGCAGCGCCCTTGCGCAGCACGGCGCGGATGATCGGCACCAGGACAGCCACGGCCAGCCAGGTGCGCACACGGGTGGAGAGCAGAGCCCACATGAGCGTCGTCCCTTCGTCAGCAACGGTCGCGTTTGTTCGGCCGGATTCCTGTAACGGTAGCCGCAGGGCGGTTCGGTGTTCGCGCGTCGCGGGTCAGTAGATCGAGGGCGCCAGCTGCGTCGGTGCGCTCAGCGGTGACGTCGGTGCACTTCAGGCCGATACGTCGGGCGTTGGGAAGGGCAGCGCCAGCAGCGCGTTCTCGACGACCTCGGTCAACGCCGGATGGATGAAGTACTGGTCGTTGGCCAGCTGGGTGACCGTCTGGCCGAAGGTGATCGCCTGGATGAGCGGCTGGATCAGGATCGAGGCCTGTGGGCCCATGATGTGCGCGCCCAGCAGCTGGTGCGTCGAGGGGTCGGCGAGCAGCTTGCACACGCTCGTGGTGTCCTCCATCGCCCAGCCGTAGGCGGTGGAGCCGAAGCGCTGGACAGCGCTGACGTACTTCACGCCCCGGCGGCGGGCGGCCTGCTCGGTGAGACCTACCGAGGCGATCTGCGGCTCGGTGAACACCGCGGCGGGAATCGCGTGGTGGTTACTGGCCTTGAGCGCGTGCGGAAAGGCCAGGTTGTGCGCGACGATTCGGGCGTCCTGATTGGCGACGTGCTTGAGCTGCTGGTCGGAGCTGACGTCGCCCAGTGCCCAGATGCCGTCGGCCGACGTCTGCTGGTACTCATCGACGCGCACCAGACCGCCCTCGGTGACCGCCACGCCGGCGCGGTCCAGACCCAGCCGGTCGGAGTTGGGGATGCGGCCGGTGGCGACCAGTAGCAGGTCGGCCTCGACGCGCTCGCCGCTGTCCAGCTCCAGCGTCACCGCGCCGGCAGCGCCGGCATTGTCGGCAGTACCGGTCACCGCGGTGACGTCGGCGTTCAGATGCACGGTCCACCGACCCTGGGCCAGCTCGGTGAAGCGGCGGCTGATCTCCTCGTCCAGCGCCGTCAACAGCGCGCTACCGCGCACGACGAGGGTCACCTCGACGCCCAGCGCGGAGAAGATGTGCGCGAACTCGCATGCGATGTATCCGCCGCCCACAATTGCCAGCCGTCGAGGCAGGTGCGCGATCCGCATGATCGTGTCCGAGGTGTGGAAGGGCACCCCACTGTCGGCGACGACGGGCGGTACGGACGCGCGCGAGCCGGTGGCGATGACGACGTGATCGGCGGAGATCTGTTCGCCGGTGCTCAGTCGTAGGGATCGCGGTCCGTCGAACTCGGCGTGCGCCTGGAACAGGGTGACGTGGTCGGACTCATCGCGGTACAGCCGTCCGCCGGCTGAGATCGGGTCGATGCGACCGAACACGCGGTTGCGGATGTCACTCCAGCGAACCTGGTCCAGGTGCGAGTCCACGCCGTACCGAGCGGAGCCTGCGATGGTGTGCGCGACTTCGGCGGCGTAGACGAGCATCTTCGTCGGAATGCAGCCCACGTTCAGGCAGGTGCCGCCGAACGTCGACTCCTCGATCAGCGCGATGCTCCATCCTGCCAGCGCTTCGGTGATGATCGAATTACCCGAGCCCGAGCCGATGATCGCCAGGTCGAACGTGGTCATGAGTACCTCCGGAATCGACCCTAGTGGGGGGCCGAGGAATCAGACCGGGCACCGAAGCCTGGCTGGGCGGGTACCGAAGCACCGCCGAGCACCCGCCTAGGATTCGGCGCATCGAGCGCGGCGGCACAGCGGCAGAATGGAGCTCACTGATGACAATTCTCGAGCGCACCGCCCAGACGGCGGCGCAACGCACCTACGAGCTGGACCGGGCACACGTCTTCCACTCCTGGTCCGCGCAGGCGGCGCTGAAGCCGATGGTGATCACCGCGGCGCACGGCAGCTACGTCGTCGACGGTGACGGCCGCGAGCTGCTCGACTTCTCCAGCCAGTTGGTGAATACCAACATCGGCCATCAGCACCCGAAGGTCGTCGCGGCGATCAAGGCCCAGGCCGACGTGCTGTGCACGATCGCACCGCAGCACGCGAACGACCAGCGCGGCGAGGCAGCCCGCATGATCACCGAGCTGGCGCCCGAGGGCATGAACAAGGTGTTCTTCACCAACTCCGGCGCCGAGGGGGTGGAAAACGCGGTCCGGATGGCCCGCCTGCACACCGGACGTCTCAAGGTGCTGTCGACGTATCGCAGTTACCACGGCGGCACCGCCACCACCGTCAACCTCACCGGCGACCCGCGCCGCTGGCCCAACGACTACGGCAACGCAGGCGTGGTGCACTTCTTCGGACCGTTCCTCTACCGCTCCCCGTTCTTCGCCACCACCGAGGCCGAAGAGTGCGAGCGCGCGCTGGCGCACCTGGAGCAGACGATCCTGTTCGAGGGACCGTCGACGATCGCTGCGATCATTCTGGAGTCTGTTCCCGGCACCGCGGGCATCATGCCGCCCCCGCCGGGCTATCTGGCCGGTGTGTGGCGTCTGTGCGACGAGCACGGCATCGTCTACATCGCCGACGAGGTGATGTGCGGGTTCGGGCGCACCGGCGCCTGGTTCGCCTTCGAGCACTACCTTGACGCCGGCGACGGGGCCGCGCCCGACCTGATCACCTTCGCCAAGGGCGTCAACTCCGGCTACGTGCCGCTCGGTGGGGTGATCATCCGCGACCAGATCGCGGCCACCTTCGCCGAGCGCGTCTATCCCGGCGGGCACACCTACTCCGGGCATCCGCTGGCCTGTGCGGCGGCAGTGGCCACGCTCAGCGCAATGCAGGAAGAAGGCATCGTCGACAACGCCGCAGCCATCGGGCGCGACGTACTCGGGCCGGGGCTCAGGGCGTTGGCCGAGAAACACCCGGTGGTCGGCGAGGTCCGCGGCCTGGGCGTCTTCTGGGCCCTCGACCTGGTCGGCGACCGGGCGACGAAGGAGCCGCTGGCGCCCTACGGCGGCACCAGCCCGGCCATGGCCGCGCTCGTGCAGGCCTGCAAGGACGGCGGGCTGCTGCCGTTCACCAACTACCACCGGCTGCACATCGTGCCGCCCTGCACAGTGAGTGCAGACGAAGCGCGCGCGGGCCTGGCCATCGTCGATGAGGCGCTCACTGCGATCGGGTCCTACTACGCCGGGTCGTAACCGGTCCTGCGCACAGTGGGCCTGGCGGCGTGGCACCGGGGCTCGGACGGCACGCCAGACAGGAGGGCGTCGCGTACCCGGGGCGGGTGCAGCCGCACCGTTCATGGGCAGCCGCGCCGTCCATTCGCCTGTAATACCAACGCAAGGAGATCACCGATGATGAAGCTGGCATCCGTGCGGATTGCAACCGCCGACGTGCCCGCGCTGGCGGCGTTCTACGAGCGCCTCACGGCGGTGACGCCGGTCGGTTTCTCGGAGTTCCTGGAGTTGCAGACCTCCGGCGCCACCCTGGCCATCTGCAGCCAACAGTCGGTGCAAGCAGCCGACGCCGGCGCGCTGACTGCCGCCGCGAACCACTCAGCCGTGGTGGAATTCGAAGTCGACGACGTCGACGCCGAACGCGCCCGGCTCGGTGCCTTTGTCACCGACTGGGTTCGGGAGCCGACCGACCAGCCGTGGGGCAACCGATCGATGCTCCTGCGCGACCCGGACGGCAACCTGATCAACGTCTACTCGTCGATGCGAGCAGCCGGTGACCGCTGACGCGGAGCGCCAGGCTTCTGGACCTGGCGGAACGTGGTCGTCGGCGGAGGCCGGCCGGTCTTTCAGGGCCGCTGCGCCTGGATGGCGTGGAGCAGGCCGGTCAGGTCTTGGGAGCAGGGGCCGCATTGGGCGAGGTGTGCGGCGATGTCGGGGTGCCGCTGGGCAGGGTCGTGGCCGGCGTCGAGTAGGTCTGCGTAGACGTCGAGCAGTTCCATCGCGTGTCCGCATCCACTGTCACGGGGGTCGGTGACAAGCAGACGATCGAGTTCGGCCCACTCGTTCATGTCGCCTCCTTGGCAGCAGTCGTGGCAGTCGTGGCAGTCGTGGCAGGGATCTCGTCCAGGTATCCGTTAGTGACCAGATGGCGCCGGATCTTTCGTCGCGCGTCGAACATGGTCTTGTAGAGCGCGTTGCGGGTGGACCCGGTTTGGGCGGCGAGGGCGTCGAGGGGCACGCCGTCGAGAACCAGGGCGACGAAGATGGTGCGTTGCCGGTCGCTGAGTTCGCGGTCTACCGCGCCCCGCACGGCGTCGATGAGTTCGCGGTGTTGGGCGTGTCCGGCGGGGTCGACGCCGAGCCGGTCGGGCAGCCGGTCCCAATCCTGGGCGTCGAGTGGGGTGGTGCGGGTCCGCCAGAAGTGCCGGCCGATCTTGGTGCTGACTTCGAACACTGCGAACTTGTACGCCCACGTGGTGAAGCGGCTGTCGCCGCGGAACGTGGTGACCTTGGCCGTCACGGCCACGGTGGCGTCCGCGGCCGCCTGGTAGGCCAGGTCTTCCAGCTCTGGTCCGACGACGCCCAGCTCGGGGTGGCGCCGGTTCACCTCGCCGCGGCAGGCCCGCAGCAGCAGCGCGTGCAGCCGGGCCACCGCGTCGTCGTACTCCGGCCCGATCCCGGTAAGCGCCCGAACCCAGGCGGCCGACTCGGCATCCGCGGCAGGGGCGGCGGCCGTGAGCGTCGGCGATTCCGGCGAGGCCATAACTCCAGATATTAGATCCCCCTGCCGGGTAAGAAGCTGCGTCCGATCGTCACTCATGAACTGTCCACCACCGTTCAGGAGAGGAACCGCTATGGCACTGCTTGGCGATGGAGATCAGTTCCCGGCTCTACCGATCACTCTGCTCGACGGCACCACCGTCGAGGCCGCCGACACCGTCGCCGCGACGTACCGCGTGGTGTTGTTCTACCGCGGGTCGTGGTGCCCGTTCTGCAACGCCGAGCTCCGCGCGTTCGAGCGGGCCCTGCCCCAGGTGGCCGAAGCAAACATCGACGTGCTCGCGGTGTCGGTCGACGACCAGGCCACCACGCAGGCTCTGGTCGACAAGCTGCACCTGCAGTTCCCGGTCGGGCACAGCGCCGACGCGCACAAGCTGTCCGAGATCACCGGCGCGTTCATCAACGCCGACCCGCTGTACGTCCAGTCGACCGGTTTCGTCCTCGACCCGAACGGCCGCGTCGTCGTCAGCGTCTACTCCAGCGGCGCTATCGGCCGGCTGTTGCCCGAAGACGTGGTCGGCCTGGTCCGCTACGACGCCGAACACAGCGCCTGAGGCGTCGGCAGCCCCCACCGAGGCTGGCGTGGCGCTGCTGACGGTGGCGCTGTGCACGTCGGACGGTCGTCAGAGAGCCCCTAAAAGCGACGCCGCGACGCGCACCCTGCCTGACCTACCCCGCACACCCTGTACAGCCCATCAACACCCATCCACGTCCATCCCGAACCAAGGAGAACTGTTATGCGCGCTCTACCCAGCATTCTCGGCTTCGCCGGCCTGTCCGCCGCAGCCTGCCTGTCCTTCACCGCAACCGCATCGGCCAGCCCGTCCCACGGCAGCGGCGCAGTATTCGTGCAGACGCAAAGCTCGACCGGCAACCACATCGTCGCCTACGACCGCGGCGTCGACGGCAGCCTCACCCAGGCCGGCTCGGTCGCCACCGGCGGCGACGGCGCTACCTTGGCCGGCGCCGTCGTGGACAACACCGCCTCCCAAGGCGCGTTGACCGCCGACCGCCGCCACCGGGAGCTGTACGCAGTCAACGCCGGCAGCGACACCATCTCGGTGCTGCGCGTGCACGGCGACGACCTCAGAGTGCGCCAGGTCGTCGACTCCGGCGGCGCGTTCCCGGTCAGCGTCACCGTCCACGGCGACATCGTCTACGTCCTTCACGCCCGCGACGGCGGCTCGATCCAGGGCTACCTCAACCTGGGCGGGCATCTGCTCAAGGTCAGCGCCTGGCACCGCAGCCTGGCCCTCGACGCGACCGCGACACCGGAGTTCACCCACACCCCGGGTCAGGTGTCCTTCACCCCCGACGGCCGGCACCTCGTCGTGACGACCAAGGCCAACACCAACAGCATCCTCACCTACAACGTCGGACGGTTCGGCGAGTTGTCGGCCACCGCGACCGTGCACACCGAGCCCGGTACCGTCCCGTTTTCCGTCGCCTACGACGCCAGCGGCCACCTCGTCGTCGCCGACGCCGGCACCAACGCCGTCTCCACCTACTCGATCAGCGCCGACGGCAGCCTCACTCGGCTGTCGGTCACCCCGACCGGGCAGAAAGCCACCTGCTGGATCACCTCGTCAGGAAACCTGCTTGTCGCCTCCAACGCCGGCAGCGCCACCGTTACCACCTTGCTCGCCAACGCCGCCGGACAGACCACCGTCACCGGCAACACCGCCACCGACGCCGGCACCGTCGACGCCTCCTTCAGCCCCGACAGACGCAACCTCTACGTCCAGACCGGTGCCGCCGGACGCGTCGACAGCTACACCGTCACCGCTGACGGCCACCTCACACCCACCGGCTCAGTGACCGTCCCCAACGCAGTCGGCGGCGAAGGCATCGTCGCCTACTGACCGGCACGTCCGAGGGCGAAACTCTTGCAGTAGACGAACGGCCGTCAGGCTCGAAGCCTCCGACCTGACGGGCCGATCATCACCGGCCCGTCAGGTCCGCGCGCAGTCGCGTCGGAGGAGGCCTTCAACTCCGGTTTGGCAGGCGTAGAGAAGTACTCATGGCGACGGGGATCCGATGAGGACCGCTCGTCGTCCCGGCTCGCTGCGAGGAGCTCCTCCAGCGCCAGGGACGGGCAGACGAATGAATCAGGGCGGTTCACGTTGTAGAGGTCGATCATTGGTGGGTGCAAGTCACCGCCTAGACGGCTGGCTGGTAGCCCAGCGGGCCTTATCGTCGCGGTGTGGTCGGCAGTCCGTTGTCTTGGACAATCTCGCGGTAGCGACGGCCCGAGTCTTTGATGGTGCGCTCCTGCGTCTCGTAGTCGATGAAGACGAGGCCGAATCGTTTGCCGTATCCGTAGGCCCACTCGAAGTTGTCGAGCAGGGACCAGGCGTAGTAGCCGCGGACATCGACGCCCTGACCGATTGCGTCGTGGACGGCGGCGATGTGCCCTTCCAGGTACGCGACGCGAGCGGCGTCGTGGACGCTGCCATCGGACTCGAGGACGTCAGCCCAGGCCGAGCCGTTCTCGGTGATGACCAGCGGCATCTGCGGATAGGTCTCGTGCACATGCACGAGGAGCTCACGCAGGCTGTCCGGTTCGACCCGCCAGCCCATGTCTGTGTACGGACCGGGCTGCGACACCGAGACCACCTTGTCGGTGCCTGGGTAGGCCGTCGGGCCGGGCTCTCGCAGCGGATCATTGGCGTACCGGCCGGCCGCGTGGAGATCGGCGTTGGCCGCAGCGACCTTTGTCGGCTGGTAGTAGTTGATTCCCAGCACGTCGATGGGCTGATGAATCAACGGCAGGTCGCCGTCGCGCACGAACGACCAGTCAGTGACACCGACTGTGTCGGCGATGACGTCGTCGGGGTAGTAACCGTCGAGGATCGGGTTGAGGAAGACCCGGTTGGCCAATCCATCTGCCAGGCGCGCGGCGTCTCGGTCGGCCGTAGAGTCCGATGCCGCCCGCACGTTGGCGAGGTTCAGGGTGATCGAGACCTCCCCGGACGCCGGTAGCACCGCTCGCAGCGCGGTATTTGCCAGGCCGTGCGCCAGGTTGAGGTGGTGCACGGCGCTCAACGCGCTGGCGTTGTCGGTGATACCTGGTGCATGCACGCCGACTGAGTATCCGAGGTAGGCCGAGCACCACGGCTCGTTCAACGTCGTCCACGTACGGATCCGGTCGCCCAGCGCCGTTCCCACGACGGACGCGAACTCGGCAAACGCCTCTGCAGTTGCTCGATTGGTCCACCCGCCGAGGTCCTCGAGCTCTTGCGGGAGGTCCCAGTGGTACAGGGTGACAAGCGGGGTGATGTTCGCACTCAGCAGCTCGTCGACGAGCCTGGAGTAGAAGTCCAAGCCGGCCTGATTCACCTTGCTGCCACCGTGGGGAAGGATGCGGCTCCACGATGTGGAGAACCGGTAGGACGGCAGCGCGAGTTCCGCCATCAAAGCAACGTCTGCCGACATCCGGTGATAGTGGTCGTCGGCGACGTCACCGTTGTCGTCATTCAGCACGGTGCCGGTCCGATGGCTGAAGGTGTCCCAAATTGAAGGCGTCCGGCCGTCTTCGGCGACCGCACCCTCGATCTGATACGCCGCCGTGGCCACTCCCCACACGAAATCAGGTGGGAAAAGATTGGCGTCGCTTTCAGCGTTCGTCGCAGTCGAAGTCATAGCTCATTGTGCATTGATGTCGACGTCTGGGCGATAGTGGGTTGGCGCCTAGTCCGCTTTGCAGAGAGAGTGACCGCAGGTGGCTCACGTCTAGTTGGTAACTGCCGGCGAAACAATGGCGCTTTCGAGTTCCGACAGGGGGTCGGTCTATTACGGCATGCGTCGAGTCCGGATGTTTCCGTGGCCGGGCGCGGAATCCAACGTTGTCATCGGTGCCGCCGGGCTTGGCGTGCGGACCGCGTGGGTCGGTCGGGTAGGCGATGACGAATTGGGCTCCCGGATAGCGCTCCAATTGCGCGGCGAGGGTATCGACGTCCGCGCCGGAATCACGGGTCTACGCCAACGGTGTCGACCCCGTTGCTGTGCGGATCTGGGCTGGATGCCCGCGCCGGAAAGCGCATCAGTCCGAGCCCGGTGCGCACCTGACCAGGATCTTGATGTCGTCGGCCGGGTGGTCGCGCATGGGTACGAGCCCGGCGACGACGACGTCGTCCAGCGCTATCCGGGTGGTAATCAGGTCGTCGACGGCGACCGCCCCCGAAGCGATCAGTTCGACGGCAGTCCGAACGTCGTCGTCCCAGCGGTGCGCGGCCGAGCCCCGCACTGTGAGCTCCTTCAGGACGACGCCCAGCAGATTCAGCGACTCCGGCCCGGTCGGAACGCCGGTCAGGACGACGGTGCCACCGCGTCTGACCTGCTCAAACGCGACGGGGGTGACGCCGGGGCGTCCCGCGCATTCGACGACGACGTCGAAACCGCGCGACCCGACGAGACCGATCGGGTCGCCGACCTCGTCGGGGTGCAGCGCAGCGTCGACGCCCGCCGAGCGAGCTACCTCGCGGCGGGTCGGCAAGGGATCGACCAATACGACGGTGCTGGCGCCGCCGTGACGCGCCGTGCGGGCGACGAGCTGGCCGATCGAGCCGCCACCCAACACCAGCACGGCACGCCCGAGCAACGACCCGCACTTACCCACTGCCCGCACGGCCACGGCCAGCGGCTCGGCCAACGCCGCCAGGTCGTCGGCAAGGCCGGCGGGGATCGTCACCAGGTGCGCCGCGCGCGCGGTCATCAGTTCGGCCAAGCCGCCGTCGATGTGTTGACCGCGCACCCGCAGATCCGGGCAGAGGCCTTCTTCGTGACGCAGGCACCACCAGCAATGCCCGCAACCGTCGACGACGTCGACCACCACCCGCGTGCCGGTCGCCGGGCCCTGACCGTTGGCTGCCGCGTGCACGACCCGACCGACCACCTCGTGCCCCAACGTCACCGGTACCTCGCCCAGGACGACCGGACCGGAGGTGAATTCCTCGAGATCACTGCCGCACAGGCCGCACCAGGAGACCGCGATCACCGCTTCGTCGTCGCTGGGCACCGGCTCGGGCACCTCTTCGACGCGAACGTCATTCGCGGCGTGCCAACGCGCTGCTTTCATTGCTGCCCGCACCGCGCACGGACACGGTCGCCCGACATGGGTGACACCGCTGCACTAGGCCCGACGGCCGGTGGCGACGGGCGCCTGCTCGGCCAAGGACGCCGCGACGCTCAGTGCTTCGGCGACGACGTCTTCGAGCACGACGCCGGGGCCCAGCAATCCGGCTATCTTGCGTTGCGCCAGCGTGTGCAACGGGGCATCCAGGTCCGTGCCGAACAAGGCGTCGGCGAGGCTGACGTGTCGCTCCATGGCCTTACTGGCGGTCTCCCCGTCACCGGCTTCGATCGCGCGCAGGGTCTCTTCGTGGTATGGCACGCCCAGCGCCACAACCACCGTGTCGTCCAAACTGCGCAGCATCAAGTCGAAGACGAGCGGCGCGATCGACCCGAACATCATCTCGATGACCGGATTGTGCGCGCTGCGAGCGATCAGTGCGTGGAACGCGACATCGTAACGCGCACGCTCGAGTAGATCGGTCGCCGCGTCGAAGGCGCGCAGGGCGGCACGCATGTCCTCGATATCCTTCGGGGTCGCACGCTGGGCGGCCAGCTTCGCCGCGCGTTGCTCGAGCATGACCCGGGCCTCGACCAGTTCCCGAGCGGTGGCACCGCGGTGAATGCTCGCCGCGTCCAACGGTCGCGCCCAGTCCAGCGGACTGGTTTGGCGAATGAACGCGCCACGCCCAGGAGCAATGGTGATCAGGCCGCGTTCTTGAAGAGCTCTCAACGCTTCCCGGACAATCGGACGGGAAAGTCGGAATTGCTCGGCCAAGGCGCGCTCGGACGGCAAGGCCGTGTCAATGGATGCGCCGAGTATTTGCGCGGACAGGTATTCGGTTAATTGCTCACGCGTCATGGGAATGCTTCGTGTCGACATCTTGCTCCGTAACCACCATTCGGTGCTCTTGTCGGGAGCCTTCACCTTATCGCGCAGTCCGGTACAGCGTTCGACGGTCAAAGAGAGCCAGGCCTGCCCGGTACGAGACGTAGAGGGCAGGCCTGGCAGTCATGTATTCGCCCTAGCTTTTCGGCGTGAGGTGCAAGACGACGTACTCGACGTTGCTGGGGTTCGGGGACGGGTCCATGTACTGGTTGTCCTTGGTCACCCAGCCGCTGTAATTTTTGTCGTTGTACTCATACCACCCAGCTGCGTACATCATCGGTGCCACCGGGGTTTCGTCCTTCATGATCTTGGCCAGTGCGTTGATGGCGGCCTGACCCTGGGCCGCTGTACCCGCCTTCGCATACTGAGCAAGTGCTGCGGTGGCAGCGGGGTTGGAGTACCGGCCGTAGTTGCCGCTGGCGTTGTTGCCTTTGCTGAGTGCCGGATCGAGCCAGCCGTCGTAGGTGGCATAGGGCGACGGGCCGATGTTGCTCCAGTGGATCGCCGTGTCGAAAGTTCCTCCGGCCAGGTCGGCGTACCACTTGTTCGGATCGACGCCGACGGCGGTGGCGTGGAAGCCCAACTTCTGGAAGTCCGCCGACATGATCTGCGCCGCTTGGTAGTAGTCCGTGTACGCCGTCGGGTCTTCGATCTTGAACGCGACCTCGGTTCCGTTCTTGGCCCAGTAGCCTTGGCCGTTCTTCTTGTAACCGGCGGCGGTCATGATCGAATCCACTGCGGCCGGATCGGTGCCGGGTTTGAGGTCGTTCTTGTACCCCGCCGGAACCAGGGCCGCGAAGTTGGGCAGGAGTAGGCCGCTGGAGGAGGTCGCGGGTGGTTCATAGCCCTGCTCGGCCTGAGTGGACACCTTCGTTCGGTCGATGGCGGCACTGATGGCCTTGCGGACCTGCGGATCCTTCAAGGCTGCCGGTCCGCTATTGACGTTGAACACCAGGTTGACCACGTTGATCGCAGGGAACCAGTAGTGGTGGTTGGTCGGGTTTTTGGCGACGAAGGCCTTGTCGATCTGGGACACGAAGTTACCGGCATAGTCGATCTTGCCTGCCCCCAGCTGCTGCTCGGCGACCGAACCGGTCGAGAAAGACGGCGCGTTCACCTGCGGCACCGGCGGCTTCCCACCCCAGTACGTCGGGTTGGCTTTGAAGGTGAACCCCTGGGCAGCGGCGCTCGCCAACACGTAGGGGCCGGTGCCGACCGGCTTCGGGTCCGCGAACGTCGAGGGTTTCGGCTGCGCGCTGTAGGCCTTCTTCTCGACGATGAACGTCTGACCCGCGATGTTGAAGATGTTCTGGAACTGCGCAGCGGTGAACGTCACCTGCACCTTGTCGGTGCCCATGACGGTGGCCGACTTGATCGGTATGCCGAGCCGGTTCGCCGCCGGGTCGTCGACCATGGCCTGGAACGTGTAGGCGACATCGGCCGGGGTGAGCGGGTTGCCGTCGCTGAACTTGACGCCGTTTCGGATGGTGAACGTCACCGCGGTTCCGTCGGTGTTCCACGCGAAGTCGGTCGCCAGCCAAGGGTAGGCAAAGTTCGGTTTCAGGTCGTTGAACTGGAGCAGCGGCTCGTACACCAAGCCCTCGACGCTCAACTTGTAGCCGAAACTTTCGGAGTTGAAGGCGTTGAAGTTTGCCTGCAGGCTGGGGATCGGGTTGTTCTCGACGACCAGCGGTTTCGTCCCCTGTTTCGACGCGAGCGGCGCGCTCTGGCCGAGCGTCACGCCGCCGTGAGCGGCGGTTCCGGTGGCCGTCGTAGCCGCGGTCGAGGACGCGGAGCTGGCCGCCACCGACGAACTCGTGGTGGCTGCGCTCGACGAGCTTGCCGCGCTCGAGGTCGGGGACGACGAAGTCTTTGTAGACGAACTGCCGCTTGAGCAGGCCGCGGTACTGAGTGCCAGTGCGCCGGCGGCCAACGCCGTCATTGATTTGCGGTGCATGAAACCCTCCCGTGATCGGTGTCGGCTGTCGTTGCCGACGTCCATAAGTGACGTGTGACTTGCTCGCATTGAGACCGCTGATCTCAGCGGCGTCACGTGCGACTGTGGCTTACCTCCCCCTGCCTGGTCGCCTCGCTGCCTGGTGACGCCGAGGCCAGCGGCTCGGTGGTGTGCAGCCAGCACGCGCTCTGGTGTTTCGATGCGACCGAGAAGAACGGCGGCTGCTCGGTGGAACAGACCGGCATGGCGTGCGGACAACGTGGATGGAAACGGCACGCGCTGGGCGGGTTGACCAGTGACGGGGGAGCACCGGCCGCGCCGAGCCACGGCTTCTCGTCTGCGTACGGATCGGGTGCAGCGCTGAGCAGCAACTGCGTGTAGGGATGCTGCGGGTCGTTGGTGATGCGGTCGGCCGGTCCGGATTCCACCACCTGCCCGGCGTACATCACGATGATCGTGTCGGCCAGGTAACGGGCGGACGCGATGTCGTGTGTGATGTACAAGATCGCTAACCGCTCGCGGTCGCGCAGATCGGCGAGGAGGTTGAGCACGCCCAGGCGGATGGACACGTCGAGCATGGACACCGGCTCGTCGGCCAACAGGACTTTCGGTTCGACTGCGAGACCCCGGGCGATCGAGACCCGCTGGCGCTGTCCGCCGGACAATTCGTAGGGATACTTGTCGATGAATTGCTCAGCCGGTTCCAGCGCCACCCGACGCAGCAGGCCGAGCACTGCCTGTTCGAGGTCGTTGCCCTCTTTGCCATGCAAAGCCAGGGGCCGACTGAGGATGTAGCGGACGTTGTGGACCGGGTTGAGCGAGGAGAAAGGGTCCTGCAGGACGAGTTGCACTTGGCGTCGGTATTCGCGCGGAACTCGCTTCTTGAGCTGGACCGGTTCGCCCCGGAAATACAACGACCCGGACGTCAGGCTCTGGGTGCGCGCCAGCAGACGCGACAGTGTCGACTTGCCCGAGCCGCTCTCACCGACCACGGCGGTCACCGTGCCCGGGTACAGCGCCAAGGAGATGTCCTCCGCCGCGTGCACCACACCTTTGCCGAATCGCCCGATGCGGACGGGATAGTGCTTGGTGATGTGAACGGCTTCCAGTAGGGCACCGTCGCTCGGTGGAGCCGAGTGGTCGCCCGACGAGGCGGTCGCGTCAATCGAAGTACTCATTTCGCCGCCGCCTGCAGGCGCTCGGCACTGGCGCGCGCCGAGCGGTGATTGATTCGCATGCTGGGAAGTGCGGCAACTGTGCCTGCCGTGGGTGGGGTTCCACTCAGTTCCACCGGCACGACGTGATTGCCGTCGTGCAGCCAGCACAGCACCTGGCGGGGGCCCGACGCGTCGGTCAGCTCGACCATGGGAGGCGTCTGGGTGCGGCACTCATCCATGACCCAAGGGCACCGAGGATGGAACGAGCAGCCCGCGGGGACGTTGCGCAGGTCCGGCGGTGAGCCGGCTATGCCGGTCATCGTCTGTTTCTCACCGTGCAGGGAGGGGAAAGATCTGGTCAAGCCGTAGGTATAGGGATGGCGGGGGGCGTGAAACAGCGCTTTGGCCGCTGCCTGTTCCACCAGCCTGCCGGCGTACATCACTGCGATCCGGTCGGCGATCTCGATCAGCAGGGACAGGTCGTGGGTGATGAACAGAATGCTGAAGCCGAGGCGCTCGCGTAAGTCCATCAATTCTTCGAGAATTTCTCGCTGGATGACTACGTCGAGTGCCGTCGTCGGCTCGTCCATGATGACCAGGCTCGGGTTCAACGCCAGTGCCACGGCGATCATCACACGTTGGCGCATTCCACCGGAAAGTTCGTGTGGGTAGCTGGACAATCGGTCAGGGCTGATGCCGACGATGCGTAACAGTTCTTGCGCCCGTTCTCGACGCTCGTTTTTCGACATCTGCCCGAGATGGGCTTTGAGCACGTCGTCGATGAGTTTGCCGATGCGCAGCACGGGATTGAGCGCCTGCAGCGCGCTCTGGAACACCACCGCGATCTCGGACCACCGGACTGCTCGGATGACCCGTTTGTCGTCGCTGAGCAGGTCCACGGTGCGGACCTCGTCGCCTGGCCGACGGGCGGATTGATTGTTCTCGCCCGGATCGGAATTAGTCGCTAATACCGTGTGATCGCCGGTGAAGCTGCCTTCGGGGTATTGGTAGAAGTAGGCGCTCCCCGCGGTGATGACGCCCGGGTCACGCAGCAGCCGCGAAACGGCATAGGCCAGCGTCGATTTGCCAGAGCCGCTCTCACCCGCCAGACCGATCACCTCGCCGCGCCGGATGAGCAGGTCGACGCGGTCTACGGCGTGGACAGGCTGCCCGCTGATGCCGTAGTCGACGCTGAGCCCTTGTATGTCGAGCAGAATTTGCTCGGAGTTGTGCGTCGGTGCAGTAGTCGGCAAAGACGTGGCGAGGGTCATGTGTGCTCCTCCAGCTGGAGACGATGGGCGCCGCGTGAGGACGTATCGCCAGCAGGTCGGCGGACGACCGGCGTGAAGCCCAATTGAGGGCGCAGGGCGACCCCGACGAGCTTCTTGGCCTGCCGGGCGCTCGTCGCCGAGCGCAGTCGCGGATTGACGTACTCGTCGATACCAAAATTGACCAGGGCCAGAGCTGTGCCGAGCAGCGCGATCGCCAGACCCGGCGGTATGTACCACCACCAGTAGCCGGCTTCGACCGCCGAACTCGAGGTCGAGTCGAAAAGAATGGTGCCCCAGTTGTAATCGGTACCCGCGGAGATCACCGTCAGGAAGCCGAGGCCGACGTAGGTGCCGATTGCGTAGATGGTCGTGAACAGAAACGAGGAAGCGATCGAGGCCGTCAGGTTGGGCATGATCTCGGCCAGTACGATGCGGGGCGTTCCCTCGCCGATGATCCGAGCTGCCTCGACAAAATCACGATTGCGCATGGATAACGCCTGCGCTCGCATGACTCGGGCTCCCCACGCCCATCCTGTGAACCCGATAATCAGCGATACGACGAGCGGGTTGCCGGTGCGACCGGGGCCCAGGAACGCGCCGATGGCGATGAGCAACGGAAGCGCCGGAATGACCAGGAAGACGTTGGCTATCAGCGACAGAATCTCGTCAACGATGCCGCCGACGTAGCCGGCAGTGATGCCGATGATGACTGCCAGGGCGGTGGCGATGATGCCGGCCAGGAACGACACGATGATGGTCGGTCGTGCACCCGAGAGCAGCTGGGAGAAGATGTCGCCACCGATGGTGGTCTGACCCAGCCAGTGATGCGAACTCGGGTGCAGTGATTGCAGCGGCAGTTGCGCGTTGGGCTTGTACGGGGCGAGGACCGGCCCGACGACGGCGAGCACGACAAAGATGGCCACCACGACCAGACCCACGGCCATCTTCTTGGACTTGGGGAGCCGCAAACGTCTGGTCGCCGGGTTTCCCAGGGTGGGTGCCGGTGTGGTGGCGCCGGCGGCGGGGATGTCGGCGTTGAGATCAACGATGGCCATGGTTCACCCCTGTGCCCGAGTGCGCGGATCGAGTGCGACGTAGACGATGTCGGCGATGAAGTTGGCGACGAGGACCACCATCGTGATCACCAGAAAGATTCCCTGGACGGTGGAGTAATCCAGACTCTTCACCGACGAAAGGAGGATAAAACCAATACCGGGGTAGGAAAACACAATCTCGGTGAGCAGCGAACCGCCGACCACGAAGCTCAACGCCAAGGCGAAGCTCGAGATCTGCGGAAGCACCGCGTTACGCATCGCGTACCAGACGACCCGTCGCGTGGGTAGTCCCGCACCGTCGGCGAGCAGCACGTAATCCTCGTCGCGAACCGTGACGACCTGGTTGCGCATTCCGACGATCCAGCCGGCCAGGGACGCGCCGACGATGGTCAGGGCCGGCAGGATCGCGTGTTTCAGCGCGTCGATAATGAATGGCCCGTTCAGCCCGATGTGAGAATTGGCGAAGTCGTAGCCGCCCTGGGCAGGGAACCAGCCGAATTTGACCGCGAAGATGAGTACCAGCAACGTGGCCAGAAAGAAGTACGGCATCGCCTGGAAGAAAGTGGTGATCGGCAGAATGCTGTCCAACCACGAACCTCGGCGCCACGCGGCAAGGGTGCCGATGAGCGTGCCGATGACGAAGCTGAGCACGGTGGCCAAACCGACCAGAACGACCGTCCACCAAATATGTTGCTGCACGATCTGAGACACCGGCACGTTGCCCTGTTGCAGGGAGTTCCCCAGGTTGCCGTGCAACAGCATGTTCCAGTAGTGCAGATACTGCGACCACAAGCTGGCCGGATGCGACCCCTCGCCGTACTGCAGCTGGAGGGTACGCAGCATTCCCGGCGTCGCCGAGCCCTTAAGTTGCGCCAGCGCAGTGAGTACCGGGTCGCCGGGTACCAGACGTGGGATGAAGAAGTCCAATGTCACCGCCGCTACCGCTGCCAGCAAGTAGAAGCCGAGCCGGCGCAGGAACACGGTCACCGATGTCCCCGCCCAGCGGCGAACAGAGGTGTCGTCATCGCTAAGCCACCAACTCGCTGTCGATGGGCGACTTCTTGATGTGGTCGGTCAGATTCTGATGCCATTCGACGTCTCGCCACATGCCGACGAACTGAGGACCGCAGAAGTTGCTGGTGGCCAGCGCTTCCCACCGACCGGTGTCGGTGGCCATGTGCACACCGGCGGCGCACAGCTCCTTTATCCAGCCCCAGTCACGTCCGGGTCCGTCCTTGTAATTGATGATCGACCAGCATTCGGTGGTGGCCAGTGGCAGGCCCGTCCGGCGCGACCAGTCAGCGGTGGCCAAAATCTGCTCGTGCAGCAATTGCTGCCAGCGTTGGGGCGAGAAGCGGTACATCGCTTCGGCCGGCCCGGAAAGCGGCACGTAAGCCTGGGGGTCGAACGCGCTGAACCCACTGTCGTAGTTGATCTGAGCGCCGAAGGTCGATACCTCCTCGTGACTCATCCAGATGTGGATCTCAAGAAGGTCGAGATCGCTCACTTCCTCGTCGGGTGCGCCCGCCAGTTCCCGGGCGTAGGAGACTGTGTAACGGAACTCGGGGTGCGCAGCACGCACCAGCGCCACGGCCTCCTGCCGAAAACGGGCGATGCGAGGATCGGCCCGCGAAACGACCTTGCCCGCCGCGCCGTCGCTGTACAAGAACGGTGTCCACATCGGATAAGGCCACTCGTTCGCAAGATCGACGTAGTAGAGAACGTCGGCCAAGCCGGCGTCTTTCACCGATTGCACAGTCTGGATCCAGGCGTCCGCCAGCTTCTCAGCCGTGTCGAGCTGCAGTCTGACGTCTTGAGTGTCCTTGCGGAACCACGAAGACAAGGCGACGGAGATGCTGCGATCGCGACAAGCTGTCAGGAACTCGATCAGCTCGGGCTGTACCCGCACTTCCACGTCCTCAGTCGCACCCCACGCTTCCTGGTTCCAGGTGGGCAACAGCCGCCATGTTTTGTTGGCTCCAGCCGCGAGCAGATGGGGGAAGGCGTCGATACGGACGGCGTTGTACCCGCGTTCGGCGAGCTCATCCAGTGCGCGCCCCCAGTCCTCATATCCAGCACCCGACCAGCGACGTTCCAACCAGGAGAAATCCCACATAGCAATGGCCAGAGGAGAGCGGTTACTGCCAACCATCAAAGATCCTTTCCATGGGCTGACCGGTAGGACCAGTCACTTTGACGGTTACTGTCGCGCGTTGGCACTGAACCTGTCAAGACCCCCCGGGTCACAGTTCCGAATCACACCCCTGGACAGCGTCGGAGCCAATGCTTTACGCTAGTTGGACCGGTCTGACCAGAGGACTGCCCATGAAGATCACGTCGGTGGAGACTGTTCGCGTCCGCGACTTCCCCAACCTAATTTTTGTCCAGGTGGAGACCGACGCGTCACTGACTGGACTCGGCGAGACGTTCTACGGCTCGGCGGCAATCGAGGCGCACGTGCACGCGATCGCGGCACCCGTGTTGCTGGGACAAGACCCGCTGCGAATTGAATGGCACAATAAAAGTCTGGCCGGATACGTCGGGTACTCGGGAAGCGGAACGGAAACCCGCGCGCGGTCCGCCATCGACATCGCACTCTGGGACATCTTGGGCAAGGTCAGCGGGCAGCCGTTGTACACGTTGCTTGGCGGAGCCACCAAACCCTACGTCCCGGTTTACAACACGTGCGCGGGACCCAATTACGTTCGTCGGGCCGAAGGCCAGGCAGTGGCGAACTGGGGATTGGCCGAGGGCCAGTACGAGGATCTGACCGCCACGTTCGCTGAACCCGAACGGCTGGCAGAAGAACTCGTAGCGGCAAACATCGCGGGTATGAAGGTCTGGCCGTTCGACCCGTTCGCCGAAGCCAGCGGCGGAACCTACATCTCACCTCGTGACATTGAGCGGGCGTTGGAGCCGCTCAGGCGGATACGCAGAGCAGTAGGCACGCAAATCGAGATCATGATCGAACTGCACGCGCTGTGGAATGTCCCGACGGCGCGACAGATTATGAAGGCGTTGGAGGAGATCGAGCCATATTGGGTTGAAGACCCGGTCCGCCTCGACATCGTCGACGGGCTGGCCAGTGTCGCCGACAAGTCGCCCCTGCGCATTGCTGCCGGCGAGACCGCCGGCGGCCTGCGCTCCATCAAGCACCTGCTCGACAGCAGAGCGGTCGACGTCGTGACCGTCGACGTGACGTGGACCGGCGGGATCACCGAGGCGCGCAAGGTCGCCGCCCTGGCCGATGTCTACGGCATACCGGTCGCCCCTCATGACTGCACTGGTCCGGTGGCGCTCACCGCGTGCGCCCACCTGTCGACGGCGGCACCGAACTCGCTGTTTCAAGAAACCGTGCGGGCCGGCTACCTGGGTTGGTACAACGAGCTCGTGGAAGGCGTCCCGCGGATCGAGAACGGAAGGATCGCGGTGACCGACACTCCTGGTCTGGGCGTGGAACTGCGCGCGGACCTGCGAGGCCGTCCCGGGACGACTGTGGTGCGCAGCGAGCTGTGAGCAGTCCGTCAGCGAGTTTTTCCGGCCTCCGCCTCGACGCTGCCGGGCTCGCGGCCGAACTCGGCCGCTTCAAAGTCGTTCCCGTGCTCACCATCGACGATCCCGGCGTCGCGCGAGAGGTCGGCACTGCCCTCAAAGCGGGTGGTCTGCCGGTGGCCGAGGTGACGTTTCGGACGCCAGCCGCGGCCCAGGCCCTCCAGCAGATGGCGGCCGACCCGGATCTTCTCGTCGGCGCCGGCACGGTTGTCGACGCAGCTCAAGTCGACCAAGCTGTCGCCCTGGGCGCCCGATTCGTCGTATCACCTGGCTTCAAACCAGCAGTCCTACGACGCGCACAGGAACTCGGAGTCCCGATCATCCCGGGTGCGGCCACGCCGAGCGAGCTCATGGCGATCGCCGAATACGGGCTGACGCTGGTCAAGCTGTTCCCGGCTGAGCCGCTGGGCGGCGTCAAAATGGTGGCCGCGCTGGACGGACCCTTCCCGACGATCAAATTGCTCCCGACGGGGGGGATCGCTGCGGCTCAGCTCCGTTCGTACCTCGAGCAGCCGTCGGTGGTGGCCGTGGGTGGCTCATGGATGGTTCCCGCGTCTGCGATAGCCGGTCGTTCCTTTGACGAGCTGACTCGGCTCAGCGCAGAGTCCGTTCGAACTGCCTCCGGAGCCAGCTGAGCCCCTCACCTCGGCCACCCTTGTTTCGGGCGAGCCGTCGCAAGGTGTCGGCTGAGCGGCCAAGAGCCGCGGCAAGGGCGCCACTGGCTCAGGTACGAGGCACTTCTCCGGGCGGAACCATCGCGGCCCCGGGTAGGCCGTCATAGAACCCGGGGCCGGCATCGGTCGTGACTTCCAGTTGCATTCCCCACGGACTGAGGAAGTAGAACCAGCGCTGTCCGGCGACCGGCGCGTCGTCAGCAACGCCATTGGGTCCCGCCAGCAGCTCGACGCCGTCCACCGTGGTCAGATAGCTGCGGGCCGCGTCGATGTCGTCGACGTAGAAGCCCATGTGGTGACCGCCGATGTCACTGTTACGGGGTCCGGTCTCGGCTTGTACCGACGCGTGGTACTCGAACAGTTCGAGGTTGGTCGTGTTGCCCAGGCGCAGCATTGCCAGCGTGCAACTCGCCGCCGGATCGACGTTCAGGCGTTCCTTCATGCCCGGGCCCTCGAACGGCCCGTCGCGGAACACCAATGTCGCCCCGAAGTGTCGGGTGAAGAAGTCGATCGCCTGATCGAGGTCGGGCACCGTGTACGCGACGTGGTCCAAGCTCCGCAAACCTGGTAGGCCAGTTGCCACTGCCATCTGCATCTAGAGGTGCTGCTCTTCGGCACGCTCGGCCCGGTACTCGTCCTGGCGGGCGTCGTGGATGTAACCGGGCGGGGGGAAGTCCCACCAGCCGGGCACGAATGGACCGGCGGCGTCACGCGCGGTGATCGCCTCGATGAGAGCAGGTTTGCCGCTCGACAGTGCCTCGTCGAGGGCCTTGGCCACCTCGTCGCCGGTCTCGGCGCGCCAGGTCTGGATGCCGAATGCAGTACCGATGGCTGCAAAGTCGGGGCTGTAGGGCCGGCCGTCGGGAGTGGTGAACTCCGATCCGAGGTGCCGGTCGGTGATCTTACGTTGGCCGCCCCGGATCGACATGTACCCGCTGTTGTTCTGCACCAGGAAGATCACTGCGATGTCATTGGTGACGCAGACGGCGATCTCCTGCATGGTCATCAGAAAATCGCCGTCGCCCAGTACGCAGACGACCTGGCGGTCGGGCGCACCGAGCTTGGCTCCGATCGCCGCAGGCACCGCCCAGCCCATCGGTGAAAACGAGCCCGAGCCGAGGTGGGTTCTCGGCTCATACACCTCGAAGCTCTGCTTCACCGTGCCCTGCGCGTTGCCCGAACCGACCACGATGATGCCGTCGCGGGGCAGCAGCTTGCGCAGCTCCGCCAGCGGCCGTTGCGACGTCATGGGCGAGGCGTCACTGTCCATGCGGCGGTCCAGCTGTTGCTGCCAGTCAGCCTTGCGCTGGGAGATCTCCTGCAGGTACTCGGTTCGGTCGAGGGTCAATTCGCCGGCCGCGGCGACGATGGCTGCCAATGCGGGCTGCGCGTCGGCGACGATGCCGACCTCGGTCGGATAGTTCTTGCCGATCTCGTGCGGGTCGATGTCGATGTGGATCAGCTTCGCCGGCGGGAATGAGAACGAGACGCCGGCGCGGTAGCTCGAGGCCGACCAGTCGGTGAACCGGCAGCCCACCGACACCACTACATCGGCCGATGCGGCCAGTGCATTGCCCGCGGTGGTGCCGGTCTGGCCGACGCTGCCGATGAACAGGTCGTGATCTTCGGGGAAGGCGCTCTTGCCGTTCCACGTGGTCACGACCGGGATCTGCAACGCTTCGGCCAGAGCCAACACCTCGGCGGTTGCGTTGCCGGTGATCGCGCCGCCGCCGACGACGATGACCGGACGTTGCGCCGACGTCAGCAACGTGGCGGCCTGCTCGACCGCAGCCGGGTCTGGGAACACTTTGCCCACCGGCAGGCGGGGGGCCAGCTCGTGCAGCGTCACCTCGGCGTAGTCGGCCTGGACGTCCATCGGAATCTCGACGTGGACCGGGCCGGGCCGGCCGGTGAGCATCGCGCTGAACGCGCGGTGCAGCACCGAAGGCAGGTTCTGGGCGTTGACGGGAGTCCACTGGCGCTTGGTCACCGGCGCCAGAACTGATGGGAAGTCGTTGTCCTGCTTGCGGTCCAGTTCCTGCATGATGCCGTGACCGCGCATATGGGTCGCCGGGCCGCCGGTGATCAGCAACACCGCGGTGGAGTCTGCGTAGGCGGTAGCCATACCGATGACGGTGTTCGTCGCGCCGGGCCCGATGGAGGTCATCGCAGCCATCGGCTTGCCGGTGACTCGGTAGTACCCGTCGGCCAGGTGCACCGCGCTCTGCTCATGGAACACCTGGATGAACGGGATGGTCGAGTCCTCGTCGAGCAGCGCGTCGAGCATCACCCAGGCGCCGTGGCCCGGAATGCCGGCAACGTATTCGACGCCGTACTTCTTCAGCGTCTGCGCGATGATCTGGCCGCCGGTCAGCTGCATTGCGGTGCCCCTTAGTCGCCCGATGACGATCTGTGGATCGGTTGGTGGTGGGCCGAACCTATTGCCCTGCGCAGCGACCGATCCAGGCACACCGTGTGCATAGTTGGCGGTTGACGGCACTCACTTCGTGCATCCACTGGCGCTACGGGCCGCTACTGCTTGGACGAAGTGTGCGCAGGCGTGGAACGCAGTAGCTCCAGCGCGCGCACCGCGACCCGCAGGCGCAGCCGCACGTCGGTGTCGTCGAGGGACAGATTGAGGACTCGGTCAATCTTTTCCAGCCGGTAGTACAGGGTGCGCCGCTGGATGAACAGTTCCCGAGCGGCGTCGGTCTTGTTGCCATCGCACTCCAGGTAGGTCTTGAGGGTGGGCAACAGCGTGCTGTCGCGGGCACTGTCGTAGGCGAGCAAGGTGCCCAGCTCGTCCTCGACGTACCGCGCGAGTTCGGGGCCGTTGGCCAGCAGCACCAGCAGCCGCAGCAGGCCGAGCTGCTCGAAGAACTGACACGGTTGGCGCGCCGACAGGGCCGCCTTCGCCTGTTCCACGGCACCGGGCAGCAACGCGGAATCGACTACCTTGCTCAACCCGATGAAACGGTGCTTCTCACTCAGCGTCCGCACGGCCAGCCCGAGCGACCGGTCCCCGCGCAACGCGATCACCGACAGCACCGCGTCACCGATGTCGGCGGTGACGGCCGACAAATTGGCCGCCGCCAGTGCGCCGGTGACGGCTCGTTCCAGTTCGGAGCTGTGGCCTTCCTCTCCGGCGCAGACCGCGATGATCAATCGCGCGTCCCGCAGATCCTTACCGATGCGCAGTGCACGGTCCAGGAAACCTTGGCCCGAGATGTCGCCCAACATCAGTCGGTTGATCAAGATCCCTTGGTGATGGGCGCTGCGCGCACCACTGACCCGCTCGTTGAGCAGGCTGATCGCAATCGCCGACGCGGCCTGCTCCAGCACCACCATGTCGATGTTGTTGCGCAGCGGGCCGGTCGGCATGTGCACCCAGCCCCACGTCGACCCTTGGACCGCGATGGGAATGCGCACGCACGCCTGCGGTGAGGGGTGGTCGGGGTCATGCAAATCGCTCGCGCGGGAATGTGCGCTCCATTCGGTGAGCAGCTGGCGTGACTCCTCGGTCTCGCCGTAATAGGCCTGCACCTCATGCGCCGAGGACTCCAGCACCACCGCACGGCCCAAATTCTTGGCCGTGTCGCGCACCAGAGTGATGTGGTCGGCGCCGGCCAGCAGCCGTGAAGTGAAGAAGCGGTTCATCCCCGCCGAACGTGCAAATTCGCGCATGGTGTTGGCCGTCAACTGCTCCAAAACCTGCGCCGAGGCCTCGACGAAGGGGATCTCGTTCCGTAGCCCGATCAACGGCAGGCCGCGAACGGCGGCCTCGTCGACCAACGCCGGCGGCAACTCGGTGAAAACCCGCCCGGCCAGTTCGACGGCCAGTGCGGCCACGCCTACCTCGGCGACCGACGCAATGTAGGCACGCTGTTCGGCTTCGGTACAGCCGACGCCCTGACCGGCCGTCAGCAACATCTCCCCGCCGGACAGGAACCGTGCAATGTCGGCGATCTCGCCTGCGTGTACCCAGCGCACCGGCCGGTTCAGGCCGCTCGCGCCGGCGGCGAGAAACGCCTCGGCGCGCCGGAAGATCTCCAGTTCGAGAACCAGGCGGACAGTCGTCGGATGCTGCCCGTCAGCCAGTAGGACGCTCACCTGTCGCTCCGATCAGCCGGTAGAGCGGGAAGCGTAAACGCAGTTTGTTTCACACATTGCCCATGGCTCGACGGCGCGGCACCTCCCGATACTTCGTTCACCTCAACCTCGTGCCCGTGGGGCACCAAAATTAGCCACCCGGGCAGCGCGCCACCCCCGGCCGCCGACGCGAAGGACGGAACAACACGCCCATGAAGCTCAGCCTGAAGAAGCCTGCTATCGGGAGCTCGGGTACCCGCTCAAACCCTCCCGAGATCGTCGATGTGGTTGCCAAGGTGATCGCCGACGTGCGCGCCAACGGCGACGAGGCCGTGGCGCGTTACTCGACGCAGTACGACAAATGGTCCCCGGCGTCGTTTCGGTTGTCTCCGGACGCGATCCGCACCATCGTCAAGTCCCTGCCCAGTACGGTGCTCGATGATCTGGCCTTCGCTCAGCGCCAAGTCCGCTTCTTCGCCCAGGCGCAACGCGCATCACTCACCGACTTCGAAGTCGAGACGATGCCCGGCGTGGTGCTGGGCCAGAAGAACGTGCCGATCTCCGACATCGGCGCTTACGTACCGGGTGGCCGGTATCCGTTGACGGCGTCGGCGCACATGACCGTCGTCACCGCCAAGGTCGCCGGTGTCGGTCGGGTCGCTGCCACCACCCCGCCCGACGCCGGCGGCCCGCCGCCGATCAGCATCGCCGCTATGGACATGGCCGGCGCGGACGAGATCTACGTGCTGGGCGGGATCCAGGCAGTCGCCGCCCTGGCGCTGGGCACCGAGACCATTGCTCCGGTGCACCTGCTGGCCGGACCGGGCAACGCCTACGTCGCCGAAGCCAAGCGTCAACTGTTCGGTGAGATCGGCATCGACCTGTTCGCCGGGCCGACCGAGGTACTCATCGTCGCCGACGAGTCCGCCGACGCCTACACGGTGGCCGTCGATCTGCTCAGCCAGGCCGAACACGGCCCGGATTCACCGTGCGTGCTGATCACGACGTCCGAACGCGTGGGCCACGAGGCGATCAAGTACGTCGACGAGCTGCTCACGACGCTGGTGACAGCGCCGACCGCCTCGGTGGCCTGGCGCGATTACGGCGAGGTGATGCTCGTCGACGATCTCACCGAGGCCTTCGCGCTGGCCGATGAGTACGCATCGGAACACGTCGAGATCCTCACCGAGAACCCCCGTGATGCGCTCGCGCAGATGACCAATTACGGCGCCCTGTTCCTGGGCGACAAGACCTGCGTGCCCTACGGCGACAAGGTCATCGGCACCAATCACGTTCTACCCACCCTCGGTGCCGCCCGGTACACGGGTGGTCTGTGGGTCGGCAAGTACCTCAAGACCGTCACCTATCAGGAGGTCACCAGTGCTGACTCCAGTGCTCTGCTCGGCGAGGTCTGCGGTCGCGCATCGCGACTCGAAAAATTCGAAGGACACGCTCGATCAGGAGATCTGCGCGCCGCCCGGTTCGGGGACAAGTCCTACGACTGGATCGACGAGGCGCACCTGGCGAAGCCGGTCGAAAGTCGCTGAGCTCGACGCGCAGGCATCAGCAGGCGAGCAGGTCTTGACGTTATGACCGACGTTCTCTTCCTCTACGGCGGCTGGCCCGGCCACGAACCCGACGCCGTGGCCGAGTGGGCCATCGAGCAGATGCGTGATCTCGGCATGCGCGTGGACGCCACCAAGGACACCTTCACCCTCGAGCAAGATCTTACCGGCTACGACCTGCTCGTCATCGGCTGGACGCAGGCCCTCACGACCGAGGACCTGACCGACAAGCAGGAGCGCAGCCTGCTGCACGCGGTCTCCCACGGCACGGGCGTAGCCGGGTGGCATGGCATGACGGCATCGTTTCGCTCCAGCCTGGCCTTCTCCCTGGTCAGCGGCGCGTCCTTCCTGGAACACCCCGGCGGTGAGGCTTCCGAGGTCGAGTACCCGGTGCATTTCGTGGATCGTGACCACGCCGTGACGCAGGGGATCGAGGACTTCACGGTGGCTACGGAGCAGTACTACATGCATGTCGATCCCAGCGTGCACGTCCTGGCCGACACCGTGTTCACCGGCGAGTACCTGCCCTGGCTCGCCGGCACCCGGATGCCGGTCGCGTACGCCCACTCGTGGGGCGAGGGCCGGGTGTTCTACGAGACCGTCGGCCATCGCCTCGCCGATCTGCAGGCCCCTCAAGTGACTCAGCTGGTCCGGCAGGGTCTGACTTGGGCCGCCCGCACTTGAACCGCCCGTCCGCCGCCACCTCAAACGTCGCAGCCTCAAACGCCGCACCTCATACGCCGCACTTCTTCGAAAGGCACACACATGACTGACAAGATCGTTCTTCCCGACGACACCGGCCCGGCGGGCTGGAGCCGGCGGCAGTTTCTGAGTACCTCGGGTTACGGCATCGCCGGGTTGGGTGTCAGCGGCTTGCTGGTGGCGTGTTCGAAGGGTTCGACCACGTCGACTACGCCCAGCACTTCGGGCAGTGCCGGTGCGACGTCGGGAAGTGCGGCACCAGCTGCCGGTACCCCCAAGCGAGGCGGCACCCTGCGGTTCGGTGCGTCGGGCGGCGCGGCCACCGACACCCTCGACGCCCACCTGCCGGTGACCAACACCGACAACGCACGGATGGCGATGCTCTACGACCAGCTCGTGCGGCTGGACAACAGCGGCAAGCCCGAGATGGTCCTGGCCGAATCGATCATGTCGAACGCCACCGCCACGGCCTGGACGATCAAGATCCACTCCGGTGTGGTCACCCACACGGGCAAGAAGTTCACGGCCAAGGACGTGCTGTTCAGCATCCGGCGCATGTTCAAGGTCAAGAGCGCCGGGGCATCGGCCATCGGCAACGTCGATCTCGCCGGTTCGGTCGCCCAGGACGCGACCACCGTCATCCTCAAGTACAAGACGCCGTACTCCCAGCTGGTCGAGGGCCTGACCAACTACGCCTGCAACATGGTGCCCGAGGGTTACGATCCGAAAAAGCCCGACGGAACCGGGCCGTTCAAGTTCAAGAGCTTCACCGCAGGCACGCAGAGCACGTTCGTACGCAACGAGAACTACTGGCAGCAGGGGCTGCCTTACTTGGATGCCATCGTCACCACCAACATCAGCGATGAGACCGGCCAGATCAGCGGCCTGCAGAGCGGCCAACTCGACGTCGTCAATTTCCTGTCCGCGAGTTCCATTGCAGTGCTCAAAGCCGCCAACTTCAAGACCGTCGTATCGAAGACCGGCAGTTTCGGGCCGTTCACCCTGCGCGTGGACAAGGCACCGTTCAGCGACGTCCGGGTACGCCAGGCGCTGCGCCTGGTTCCGGACCGTGAGCAGATGCTCAAGCAGATCTTCGGCGGCTACGGCGACGTGGGCAACGACGTGTTCGGTATCACCGACCCGATGTTTCCCACCGACCTGCCGCAGCGCAAACAAGACATCGCCCAAGCCAAGTCGCTACTCAAGACGGCCGGACATGCCGACCTGTCCCTCGAGCTGGTGACCACAGACAACGCCCCAGGACAGGTCAATGCGGCCACGGTGTTCGCCACCCAAGCCAAGGCAGCCGGGATCAACGTAGCGATCAAGAAGCAGAATCCGACCGACTACTTCGCCAGTTCCTACCTCAAGGTGCCCTTCTCCCAGGACTACGACCCCACCAACCCGTATCTCATCGGAGTCAGTCAGTGGACGGCCGGGCTCAAGGCGCCCTACAACCCTTCGTTCTTCAACGACCCGAAGTACCTGGCGCTGTTCAAGCAGGCGATCTCCACCCCGGACAAGGCCAAGCAGAAAAGCCTGATCCACGACATGGCCCACATCGACTACGACACCGGCGGCAACATCATTCCCTACTTCTTCCCCACCATCGACGCCTTCTCCAGCAAGCTGCAGGGCGTGGAGCAGTCGGCAACCGGCCTGAGCCCCGGCGGCTTCTACTTCAAGAAGTTCTGGTTCGGCAGCTGACTCGCCTCACTCAGGTTCGGCCCCGACGGAGGTACAGATGACCAGTAGCGCGAACCTCACCACCGACGTCCTCACCGACCAGTCACCCCCGCCGCCGACGTCGGTGTCGGCTCCACTACACGGATCGCATCCAGCACTGTCGCTGTTGGGGCGCCGGTCGCTGTCCGGGCTGATCTCGGTCATCGTCGTTGCAGTCATCGTGTACTTCGCGACGCTGGTTCTTCCCGGCGACGCCGCGACGGCGATCCTGGGAAACCAGGCCACACCGGCCCGGGTGGCCCAGCTGCGACACCAGCTGGGCCTGGACCGCTCGCCGGTGGCCAGCTTCTGGTCCTGGTTCACCGGGCTCCTGCACGGCGATTTCGGGCACTCGCTCACTCAGCAGCGACCGGTGTGGGCGGTGATCGGACCGCGGTTGGCCAACTCGGCGGTGCTGGTGGTGTTGGCCTCGATCGCGTCGACGGTGCTCGGTGTCGCACTCGGTGCGTTGGCGGCCGCGCGCCGGGACAAGGCCGTAGACCACGGCATGTCGGTGGTCGCCCTGGTCGCCTCCGCGCTGCCCGAGTTCATCGTCGGCGTCTTTGTGGTGCTGATCCTGGCCATCCAGCTGCCACTGGGGCTGCCGGCACTGTCGATCCTGAGGCCGGGCGAGGGCATCCTGGTCGAACCGTTGAAGCTGCTCCTACCCCTCGTCACGCTGATCATCGTCACCACGCCCTACGTGTTTCGGATGACGCGGGCGGCGACCATCGACGCGCTGACCAGCGACTACGCCGAGGTGGCGCGCCTGAAGGGCGTGTCTCAGCGTCGACTGATCTTCCGGCACGCGCTGCCCAACGCCATGGCCCCGATCATCCAGGTGGTGGGTCTGAACTTGCTCTACCTCGCCGGCGGGATCGTCCTGGTAGAGACCGTCTTCCAGTACCCCGGCATCGGGCTCAGTCTCGTCGACGCCGTCACCAACCGCGACGTGCCGGTGATCCAGTTCCTGGTCGTCATCCTGTCGGTGTTCTACGTCGTGCTCAACGTCGTCACCGATCTGGCCGTGCTGCTGGTGACCCCACGCAAGAGATACCCGAGGTGATCGAGATGACCATCGCACCCGCCGCCACCGACGAGGTAGTTCCCGGCCCGACATCGAGTAAGCCGGTGCGGCGCAAGGGCGCCGTTCGGCGCGTCACCGGGGCCGCGCTGCGCACCGGACGTGGCCGGACCGGTCTGGGCCTGACGGTGTTGGTCGTCGCCTTCGCCGTCATCGGCCCGTTCGTGTCTCCGCATTCGGCCTCGGAATTCACCTCCGCGCCGTACAGCCCGCCCGGCGGCAGTAACGGCTTACTCGGCTCGGACGGCCTGGGTCGCGACGTCTGGAGCCGCCTGCTGCACGGTGGCTGGTTCCTGCTCTGGCTGGCAGCCATCGCGACGTTCCTCGGCGTGGCCGTCGGGGCCGCGCTCGGCATCATCTCGGCCTACCGCCAGGGTCGGGTCGGGGGCGCGATCATGCGCGTGATCGACATTCTGCTGTCGGTTCCCCAGCTGGTGTTCGTGCTGCTAATCGTGAGCGTCGTGGGTGCCAAGAGCTGGATCCTGGTGCTTGCGGTGGCCGCAGTGCAGGCGCCGCAGGTTGCCCGCGTCATCTACGCCTCGGGTCAGGACGTGTGCGAACGCGACTTCGTCAAAGCGGTTGCCCTGTGGGGCGTACCGGCCCGCAGCGTCATCTGGCGTCAGGTGATGCCCAACCTGGTCACGCCGCTGGCCGTCGAGACCGGCCTGCGGCTGAGCTTCTCCATCATCTTGATTTCAGGGCTGAACTTCCTCGGCTTCGGAGTGCAGCCACCCAGCCCCTCATGGGGCGTGATGGTCAACGAGAACCGACTCGGACTTGCCGCCAACCCGTGGGGCGTGGTCGCGCCCGCCATCCTGCTGGGGATCCTGGCCGTGGGCACGAACATCTTGGCCGACTCGATCGCCCGGGCCAATTCGGGCGAAGGACGTGCTGCCGACCACAACGCTTGAACCCCAACGCAACACCCGACCGCAGCCGTAAGCCGCCCGCGCAGCTAGGGGAACCACCGATGTCTTCAGCTCAAACGCATCTCAACGACACGTCCAACTCCGCCCGGCGCAGCAGCACCGCGGTCACAAGCTCAGTCGGGCACGGGTCGGACCTCAGCGGAGTCGACACCGGCGGGCTCAGTGTGCGTGGACTGAGTATCCGGATCAAGCGCTCGAAGGTCAGCATCGTCGAGGACGTCAGCTTCGACGTCAGTGCCGGCAATATCCTCGGCCTGGTCGGCGAGTCGGGCTCGGGCAAGTCCACCGTGGGCGTCGCCCTGCTCGGACTGGCGCGCTCGGGCCTGGAGATCAGCGCCGGCTCGATCAGCATCGCCGGGCGCGACATCCTGACCCTGGGTCCACGTGAGCTGCAGGCCGTTCGCGGCCGGGTGGTGGCCTACGTTCCGCAGGACCCGTCCAGTGGGCTCAACCCGGCGATGCGGGTAGGCAATCAGCTGCGTGAGGTACTGCGCATCCATCCCGATGCACTCGACGGCTCCCAGACCGAGGACGAACGAGTGCTGGAGGTTCTGGAAGAAGTCGGCATGCCCGGCACGCAGCGCATCGCCGACAGCTTTCCCCACCAGCTCTCCGGCGGTCAGCAACAACGCATCGGCATCGCGATGGCGATCATCGCTCGGCCCCGGCTCGTGGTATTCGACGAGCCCACCACCGGCCTGGACGTCACCACCCAGAAGCGGGTGCTGCAGACCATCCGCGAACTGACCGACCGGCACCAGATGACGTCGGTGTACGTCAGTCACGACCTGGCCGTGGTCGCCGACCTCGCCGACGACACCGCCGTGCTCTATGCCGGTCGCCTGGTCGAACGCGCCGACACCTCGACGCTGTTCCGCTCGGCGCGCCATCCCTACACTGTCGGCCTGATCGCGGCGGCTCCCTCTGCGGCCCGGCCTGAGGTGCTGCTGGGCATTCCCGGCCGACCACCGCGACCCGGCGCCTGGCCGACGGGGTGTGCTTTCGCCGCCCGCTGCCACCGGGCCCAAGCCGACTGCACACCTGCACCGATACCGTTGACCGACGTCACCCCAACGCACTCGATCCGCTGCCTGCACCCGGAATCGGTACACACCGCACGGGTTCCCAACGCTGCGGTGCCGGTGATCGAAGAAGTGGCTGGCGCCGACGATCTGCGGGTGCGCAGCCTCAACGCCTTCTACGGCTCGGTGCAGGCATTGCACGACATTTCCTTCGACGTTGCCGGGGGCCAGTGCACGGCCATCGTCGGTGAATCCGGTTCGGGAAAGACGACCCTGTCGCGCTGCCTGGCCGGACTGCACACCCGGTGGACAGGCGAGGTGACCTACGGCGGCGCGGCACTGGCTCCCGCGCCCGAGCAACGCACCAGCGAGCAGCGCCGCCACATCCAGTACATCTTCCAGAACCCGTTCGGCTCCCTGAACCCGAAAATGTCGGTAGCCGAGAACCTCGAAGAACCGCTGCGCTTCTTCACCTCGCTCTCCCGGCGGGAACGCAACGCCAAGGTGCTCGAAGTGCTGGACAGCGTGGCGCTGTCGTCGAAGTACCTCAACCAGATGCCCGACCAGCTCTCCGGTGGTGAGCGGCAGCGGGTGGCGGTGGGCCGGTCGTTGACGATCGATCCGCAGCTGATGGTGTGTGACGAGATCACCTCCGCGCTCGACGTCTCGGTGCAGGCACTGCTGGTCGAGCAGCTGCGTGAACTGCAACAGAGCCGCAAGCTGTCGCTGGTGTTCGTCACCCACAACCTCGCCGTGGTCCGTTCGATCGCTCAACGTGTCGTCGTGCTGTCGGCAGGGCGGGTGGTCGAACAGGGTGCCGTGGACGAGGTGCTGGAGAACCCGCAGCACGCCTACACCCGCCAGCTGCTGGCCGACCTGCCCGACATCGACACCGCCACGTGACGGCCGCCACGGCTGGTACCGACGCTGCGGTGGACCTGTCGCCGCTGTTCGAGCCGATCTCGGTGGGCAACGTCGAAATACGAAACCGGGTGGTGATGGCCGGACACGGCACCGGGCTGGCGGAGAAGCCCGTCACCGTGCCCGACGTGGACACCGTCATCCTGGCCGGCTGGCACCGACCGGTGAACAATCTGTACTTCGCGCTCAAGAAACTGGGCGTGCCGCTGTTGGCCGGGTGGGCGACGCCGTCGCCTCCGGGTCGATGCTCGAAGCAGTTCACGAAGGCGAGCGCGTGGCTCGCTCCATCGACGACAAGAAGGTAAGTGCACATGTCTGAGGACATCTTTGCCGCCGGTGCACCCGGCGTTGTTTCCGCAGACTTCCACGGCGATATCGAGTGTGATGTGGCCATCGTGGGAGCCGGCATCGGCGGTGCGACCCTGGCCTGGGCGCTTCGGGAGTCCGGCGCGCGCGTGCTGGTCATCGAGCAGGGCGACTTCCTACCCCGAGAGCGGGAGAACTGGTCACCGCGGGCCGTGCACATCGAGAACCGCTACAAGAACTCCCAGAAGTGGATCGACGACACGACCGGCCACGAGTTCATGCCCGGCAACTACCACTACGTCGGCGGCTCCAGCAAGATGTACGGCGCCACCATGCCGCGCTTCCGCGAACCCGACTTCGGCGCCGTGCAGCTCAAAGACGGAGAGTCTCCGGCCTGGCCCGTGACCTACGCCGACATGGAACCGTTCTACGCCGCCGCCGAGGCGCTGTACTGGGTCCACAGCGACGGCGGAGATCCCACCGAACCGCCGCGCTCGACGCCGTTCCCGTGGCCGGCCGTGCCGCACGAGAAACCGATCCAGAAGGTAGCCCGCAGCTTCGCCAAGCAGGGCCTCAAGCCGTTCACGCTTCCCCAGTCCGTCGACTGGCGTACCGGAGGCCGCTGCGTGCTCTGCAAGACCTGCGACTCCTACCCCTGCATGGTCGACGCCAAAGGCGACGCCGATGTCTGCGCGATACGCCCGGCCCTGCGCTCAGGCACGGTCAAGCTGCTCACCAACACCGCGGTCGAACGAGTGGAAACCGACGACACCGGCCGCCGCGTGACGGCGCTGGCGGCCCGCCGTGACGGCCAGGCGCTGCGCATCACCGCTGGCCGCTACGTTCTTGCCGCAGGCGCGGTCAACACTGCCGCGCTGCTACTGCGTTCACGTACCACCACCCTGCCAGGAGGCGTGGCGAACAGTTCCGACCAAGTCGGACGCAACTACATGGCCCACGTCAGTTCGTTCGTCGTCGGTACGAGGCCTGGGCGGGCGCACCACATGCAATTCCAGAAGACGCTAGGACTCAACGACTGGTACTTCGCCGGACCCGGCCGACCTTTCCCGCTTGGCAACGTGCAGGGCCTGGGCAAGGTCTACGGCGACACGATCAAAGCAGCACGACGGTGGGTGCCGTTGAGCATGCTGGGCTGGTTCACCGCGCGCAGCGTCGACTTCTTCGTCGAGTCCGAAGACCTTCCTTTATCGGTGAACAGAGTCCAGATCGATGAGGCCGACCGGGTTCGGCTGCACTGGGAGCCGACGAATCTGGAACCGCACGCCGAGCTGGTTCGTCGAACGAAGCGGGCGCTCCAGCGAGCCGGCTACCCCCTCGTGTTCACTCAACAGCTCGGTGTGGTGGCCACGTCGCACCAGTGCGGCACCGCCAGGATGGGCACCGACCGAGCCAGCAGCGTCGTCGACCCGAACTGTCGCAGTCACGACGTCGACAACCTCTGGATCGTGGACGCGTCGGTGTTCCCGTCGTCCGCGGCAGTCAACCCGGCCCTGACGATCGCTGCGACGGCCCTTCGCGTAGCAGCAGCGGGTGAGCTCGTGGCCGACAGCGGCTTCTCCGCTGAGGTCACCGCCGAGCACCCAGGCACCCTGGCTCCGGCGTCACCGCGGCAGTCCCTGGCCCGACCGAGCGCATCCATGGGCATTCGGTGATCACCTGGGAACTCATCACGGGCTCGCCCGATAGATCGACATGATGGAGCCCGTGCACAACTACCTGTCCGATCTCGATGATCGGCAGCCATTGAGAATCACCGTCCGGATGTCGATGCACATCGCCCGTCAGAGCGCGTCGACTTCGGCGTTGGGCAGCGACCTGACCACGGCGGCCGCCGTCGGGCTGGCCTGAAACCGACCTCGACGTCGACATCGATGCATTCATCCGTAGCGGTCTGCTGCGGTCATTCGTGGCGAGAGTTGACGTCTGCGTGGGTGCGGGCATTGCGGGGGGCATGCGGGCCCTCCCTAGTGGGATGCGTTTGATTCACGGCATCAGTGTCGACCGCCGGGTCACGCGGTGCGGGTGGTGGGCTTCGGCGTCGTGGGTGTCCTAGTGCCGGCCTGGCGGCGTGCGGACCTCGGGGCGGCTGGCGCGCTCGCTGTTGGGGCGCGCTGCGCCGCCGTAGGCGGTGGTGCCGCAGAGGCCGGGTGCACGGGTGCGCTCGTGACGGGCCGATGTTTGCGCACGGCGCGCGGGTCGGCGGCGACCGTGCTCTTGCTGACGGCGCCGCCGGTGGGGAACTCCACGCGCAACGAGGGTGGAGCGATGGCCAGCCACAGCCAAGCCAGCGCGCCCGGAATCTGATCGCGCCAGGCGTAGAAGTTATGGGCGGCGCCGGGCTGGGTGACGAAGTCGACGTGTTCGAGGTTCTGCAGCGCCCCGACGAAGGCGTCGGCGGCGTGCAGGTCGTCGGCGCTGCCGCTGCCGGCGGAGATCCAGAACTGCGGCAGCGGAACCGACGCGGGGGGCAAGTGTTCGACGGTGGCCAGCGGGTTGTTGAACTGTTGGGCGCGCGGGTCGGCGGCGAGGCGCTTGATTGCGGGGCCGTCGGCAGGCCAGTAGTAGCCGTCCATCGAGGCCACGGCACCGAAATCGCGGCGGTGGTGCAGGGCCAGGTTGACCGCGCAGTAGCCGCCCGAGGAGTATCCGAGCATCGCCCATTGGCTCCGATCGCGGCTGACCCGGAACCGGTGGGAGATGTCGGCGGGTACGTCCTTGGCGACGTAGGTCTCGTCGCGTACGGCGCCGTAGTTAAGGCATTCCTGGGCGCGTCCGGAACTGATGTTGGGCATGACGAACACCATCGGGCCGATGTCGCGTCGAGCCATCATCGAGTCGATCGTGGCCGCGATGTGCAGCTGCTCACGCCAGTTCCATGGGCCGCCCGGGGTTCCGTGCAGGAGCATGACCACGGGGAACCGGATGTGGCGATAGCGCGACAGGTTGTACTGCGGCGGCAGGTACACATAGCCGTGCCGATTGATGTGGCTTGCGTGGCCGGGCATGTTGACGGTGACCAGTTGTCCGTTCGGGGTATCGATCACGCCCGGTTTTCGGGTGTCGACGGTGACTGCCGGTGCCCGTTGGGCCCCACCGAAGCTGTCGGTGTAGGCGGCCGACCAGGTCGTGTAATACCCGAACGAGTCGTTGACCAGAACCGCGCCGGTGAACAGGCTCACCGCGATCACCGCGACCCCGCTCACGATCTTGGTGACAAGGTGCCGCGCCCGGACCACCAATACGAGGAACCCGGCCGCGACGGCGAACAGAACGATGACCACCAGCGGTGACGTCGGACTCAACACGTCTTACTCCTCAACGGCACGCTTGACGGGCGCCGACGTCAGAATGATCGGTCTTCCTTGGCATTTGCTGTGTGCCGATTGAGGCCTTTCCGTACGTCAACGCGTGTGGTCCCACATCCAGGTGAGGAACTTGGGTAACGCCGTTGACCACAGCTGCCAGTCGTGTTTCCCGGTCGCGACCGACGTGGTCACCGCGACGCCCGGCCGCACGAGCAGCAGGGGCCAGCGACCTCTGCGCGCCGCACGTGTGGGCGTCACCGCTGCCGCAGGTGAACCACCCGGCCACGCCGGGAAACTTCTGTCGAGCCAGGATCCACAGCGGGTCATGGGCGTCGTATGCTGCCGCGGACCCGCCGAAGATGTCGCGGACCGTCAGTGTCGGGTCGTCGGTGCGCCCGACTGTCGGCCGGCCCAACCCGGACATGTCACCGAACAGCGGGTACTCACTCGGATGTCTGAGCGCGAGCATCGCCGCACACATGCCACCCTCGGACAGCCCGGCGATCGTCAGCGGCAGCTGCCCCCGTTCGGCGGGCAGGTGAGCTCGTAGGTAGCTCGATACCTGCACGGTCAGATACTGCTCGACATCTGCCCGGAGACGGTGACGCATTCGCTGTCGGCATGTTTGGATCCGTTGATGTCGGGCATAACGATGACCGGAGCCGCACCGTCATGTCGTTTTGCGAAGGCGTTCGCGGCCTGGGTGAGGTGGCCCTCGGTCAACCAATCGTGCGGGCCGCCGGGGTGCCGTGCAGCAGCTCCAGCACCGGCAACACCGTATTCGGATGCGCGCTGAGTATCGGCGGTAGGTAGATCCACGCCGGTCGACCGGTGAAACCTGACGCGCCACCCGGGATGACCCGACTCAGCACCGTCCCCTGCGGCACTGCACCCGAGCCTGCCGAGCCTGCCGATGCTGTCACCGTGCCGGGTGGTGCCGCGGCTCCGTCGGGCGCGTGCGTTGACACAGCTGGCTTCGCCACGATCAGCCCGGTGCTGTTTGCCGCCTGGGTCGCCGCCGCTGAGTGTCCGCTCGCAGTACAACCGCCCAGCACGGTCAGCACCACCACGACGGCGGCAACCCTCCACTCGGCGGGCCGGCGTTCGGACCAGAGCCGCCGGTCCGGCCGCGCCGACTGATCCGTTGCATGGCACCTCTCTGCGTTTCTACAACGTTGTGGAAAACGCAGAGAGATTACGCAAGCATTCATCCGTTGCATGCCAGTGGTCCGCGCTGCACCGGCGGGGCCGTCTCAGGGACGGGTCGTGCGGAACGCCGCCGTCACATACGGCAGCTCCACCTCGTCCCGCCCAGCGGTGTCGCGGTGGGTCGCGAGCAGGCGTCGCACGTCGTCGAGGACGGCCGCACTCTCGGCGGTGGGCAGTGTGATGAGGTAAGAACGCGACGCCGCAAGGTCGACAATCTGCTCCGGACGCAGCATGCGCGACCATGCCCAGCGCCGCTCCCACAGCGCCGGGAACGGCGAACCGACGCTCACCGCACCTCGCGCGATCATGTCCTCGGCCTTGCTGCCGTGCATGACGTCGGTGAGTGCGGACACCCACGGCACCCGATCGTCTCGGACATTCCAGATGAGGCCGAGGACGCCGCCCGGGCGCAGCACTCGCCCGCACTCCTGCGACGCGGCCGGTACGTCTACCCAGTGCCACGCCTGCCCCAGCACGACGGCGTCGGCGCAGGCGTCGGGCAGCGGCATCGACTCGGCGGTGCCGACGTGCGTCGCCACTGCCGGAACGTCGCGCGCCAGCTGCTGCAGCATGCGCGCGTCCGGGTCGACGGCTGTGACCGTGCGCCCGAGGTCGTGCACGACCTGCGTCAGCTTGCCCGTGCCGGCGCCGACGTCGACTACCTGCGCAGCGTCGCCGAGTAGCCAGGCGACGGCCTCGCGTGGATACGACGGCCGGGCCGCGCTGTAGACCCCCGCGGCCTGCCCGAACGATGTGCTGTGCTCCACCACGTCCTGAGTCTGCCAAACCCTGCTCGCTGAGTGTGGCGCTTTGCGCGTCGACGGTCGTCAGGTTGCCGGCCGCTTCAGCGACGCTCCCACGCGCGAAGGCAGCTGACGGGGACGCTTTGACGCGCGAAGGCGGCTGGCCGGGATGCTTCGACGCGCGAAGGCGGCTGGCCGGGACGCTCCGAACGACCGGCCGGCCGTCCACATTGCGACCGACGTCGCCAGAGTGCGCTGGCAGCCCTGCCACTGCCCGTATGGAAGTCGTGAGCACTTGGCGGCAAGGGCGTGAGGAGTGCTGACTCAGCACCGATTCGGGCGGTTTTGCGGTGTTGAGTCAGCAGGTGCCTGCCGGATATTCCCGCGGGCCGTAACGGGCTCGTCGAAGCCCCAAGAGTGATGGAGACGCAGTGAGTGACGTCGTATTCGTCGTGCTGACTCTCGTGGTGTTCGGGCTGCTGGCCCTGATCACGAAGGGAGTGGAACAGCTGTGAGCATCGCAGGGCCCCTGGGCCCGAGGAGCGGAGCAGCTGCGCGG
>CAXSBR010000021.1:30521-58039 GCA_964236495.1 uncultured Jatrophihabitantaceae bacterium | reverse complement strand
ATCAGCCGCAGCGACACCTATCCCTACGTCGACGTGCGCGAGGACGACGTGTCGCTCGGCCACGAGGCCACGGTGTCGAAGGTCAGCGAGAGCCAGCTGTTCTACCTGATGAGTCGCGGCATGACCGAGGACGAGGCGATGGCGATGGTGGTGCGCGGGTTTGTCGAGCCCATCGCCCGCGAGCTGCCGATGGAGTACGCCCTGGAGCTCAACCGGCTGATCCAGCTGCAGATGGAAGGCGCGGTCGGCTGATCCGACTGCCCGGCACCACTTCGGATCTACCCGCACGCGAACAGAAGGACCTATGACCACCGTCGCACCACCACGCCCGACGACCGGCTCGCCGAGTGAACGTTTCACCTCTCGTGACGCGGACGCCTTCGAGGTGCCCAGCAGCCGGGACGAGGACTGGCGATTCACACCGCTGGCCTCGGTGCGGGCGCTGTTCGAGCCGTTCACCCCGACCGGTGCGCTGACCGGCGCGTCGACAGCGCCGGCGTCGGTTGTGGTGGCGACGGTGCCGATGTCCGATTCGCGAGTGGGGCGGGCGCTGATCCCCGCCGACCGGGTCAGCGCGCTGGCGTTCACTCACAGCGCCGACGCCCTGCTCGTCGAGGTGCCGGCCTATACCGACCTCAGCGAGCCGGTCGTCATCGACGCCACCGCAGTTGCCGGGCTCGCGTACGCGCATCTGGTGATCGACGTCGGCGTCAACGCGCGCGCGAGCGTCGTGGTGACCTACACCGGCAGCGCGACCGTCGCCGAGAACGTCGAGCTCGTCGTGGGCGACGGTGCGCAGCTGAATTTCGTAGCCGTGCACGCCTTCGACCGCGACGCCGTGCACGTCAGCGCGCACGCAGCGCTGATCGGACGCGATGCCAGCCTGCGGCACAGCAACATCTGCCTGGGCGGCGGCGTTGTGCGGATCGCACCCACGGTGCGCTATGCAGGCCCGGGCGGATCTGCGTCGCTGTTGGGCGTCGGGTTCGCCGAGGACGGCCAGCACTTCGAGAGTCGGCTGTTCGTCGACCATTCCGCGCCTCAGTGCACATCGAACGTGCTGTACAAGAACGCACTGCAGGGCGAGCGCGCCCGCACGGTATGGATCGGCGACGTGCGCATCCGTCCCTCCGCCGTGGGCACCGAGACCTTCGAGCTGAACCGCAACCTGCTGCTGTCGGGCGGCGCGCGCGCCGATTCGGTGCCCAACCTGGAGATCGAGACCGGCGACATCGCCGGCGCTGGGCACGCCAGCGCGACGGGACGTTTCGACGACCTGCAGCTGTTCTACCTGCAGGCCCGCGGAATTCCCGAGCCCGAGGCCCGCCGACTGGTCGTTCGCGGCTTCTTCGCTGACGTGATCGATCGCATCGGCCTGCCCGACCTGCAACGCCACCTGATGTCGGTGATCGAGACCCGCCTGGGCGCCACGTCCGAGCTGAACGAACTAGACGAATTGGAGAACGACCGCTCATGAGCACGCTGATAGTCACAGATCTGCGCGTCAGCGTGGACGGCACGCCGATCCTCAAGGGAGTGGACCTCACCGTCTCCTCGGGCGAGACCCACGCCATCATGGGCCCGAACGGCTCGGGCAAGTCGACGCTGGCCTACTCCATCGCCGGGCACCCGAAGTACACCGTCACCGGCGGCTCGGTGGTTCTCGACGGCGAGGACGTGCTGTCGATGACCGTCGACGAGCGTGCGCGAGCGGGCCTGTTCCTGGCCATGCAGTACCCCGTCGAGGTGCCCGGGGTGTCGGTCTCGAACTTCCTGCGCACGGCGGCCACCGCCATCCGCGGTGAGGCGCCCAAGCTGCGGACCTGGATCAAGGAAGTGAACGGCGAGATGTCGGCGCTGGACATGGACAAGTCCTTCGCCGAGCGCAACGTCAACGAGGGGTTCTCCGGCGGAGAGAAGAAGCGCCACGAGATCCTGCAGATGGCGCTGCTACAGCCCAAGATCGCCATTCTCGACGAGACCGACTCCGGCCTGGACGTCGACGCCCTGCGCGTCGTCAGCGCCGGGGTGAACCGCGCTCGGGCAACCGGCATCGGCACGCTGCTGATCACCCACTACACGCGCATCCTGCGCTACATCGAACCCGACTTCGTACACGTGTTCTTCGACGGCCGCATCGTCGACTCCGGCACCAAGGAGCTCGCCGATCGACTGGAGAACGAGGGCTACCAGCGCTACGGCGTTGCCGAACCCGCGCATATCTGATCGTGAGCGCCTGTATGCCTCGGCCACTCAATTAAAGGATCCGCAATGTTCGACGTCGAGACCGTCCGCAAGGACTTCCCGATCCTGCACCGGCTCGTGCACGGTCGACCGTTGGTGTACCTGGATACCGCCAACACCTCACAGAAGCCGCAGGTGGTCCTGGACACGCTGAGCGACTTCTACGCCAACCACAACGCCAACGTCGCCCGCGCCGTGCACACGTTGGGGTCCGAGGCAACCACCCTGTTCGAGGACGCTCGGGACAAGGTTGCGGCCTTCCTCAACGCACCCAGCCGTGACGAGGTCGTATTCACCAAGAACTCCTCCGAGGCGCTCAACCTGGTTGCGTACTCGCTGTCGAACGCGACTTCGACCCCCGGTGCGCAGCGGTTCCGGATCGGCCCGGGTGACGAGATCGTCGTCACCGAAATGGAGCACCACTCCAACCTGGTGCCGTGGCAGCTGCTAGCCCAACGCACCGGCGCCACCCTGCGCTGGATCGAGATCGACGACGACGGGCGCCTCATCGACGCCCAGATCGACGAGAAGATCACCCAGCGGGCGAAGGTGGTCGCCTTCGTGCACCAGTCGAACGCGCTGGGCACGGTCAACCCGGTTCGGCGCATCGTCGACCGGGCCCGCGCTGTAGGCGCCCTGACAGTGATCGATGCGTCCCAGTCCGCACCGCATCGCCGCCTCGACGTCCAAGAGCTCGGCGCCGACTTCGTCGCGTTCACCGGCCACAAGCTGTACGGCCCGACCGGCGTCGGCGTTCTGTGGGGACGCTGGGACCTGCTCGCGGCTATGCCGCCGTTCATGGGCGGCGGCGAGATGATCGAGACCGTCTCCATGGCGAGCTCTACCTTCGCAGCACCCCCGCACCGGTTCGAAGCGGGCACCCCGATGATCGCCGAGGCCATCGGTCTGGGTGCGGCCATCGATTACGTCACCGCGCTGGGTATGGACGACATCGCCGCGCACGAGCACGACCTGACCGCCTATGCCCTGGCGCAGCTTGCCGAGAACGAGGCAGTACGGATCATCGGCCCGACCAGCGCGGAGAACCGCGGTGCCACCATCTCCTTCACCGTGGCCGGCATGCACCCACACGACGTCAGCCAGTTGCTCGACGAGCAGGGCATCGCGGTACGCGCCGGGCACCACTGCGCCCGCCCGGTGTGCCTGCGCTACGGCGTTCCCGCGACGACCCGCGCGTCGTTCGGCATCTACACCACCACCGGCGAGATCGATGCGTTCGTGGCTGGAATCGCCTCGGCGCAGCGGACGTTCGGAGTATGAGATGACTGCCAGCGAAAGCCTTTACCAGGAGATCATCCTGGATCATTACAAACACCCGCAGCACCGCGGCCTGAGCGATCCGTTCGACGCCGAGGTGCACCACGTCAACCCGACCTGCGGCGACGAGGTGACGCTGCGTCTACGTCTGGACGGCGCCGATCAGCAGGCAGCGACGATCGCCGACCTGACCTGGGAGGGCGAGGGCTGCTCGATCAGCCAGGCGTCCACGTCGATCATGAGCGATCTGGTGATCGGACAGCCGGTCGCCTCCGCGCTGGAACTGCAGCGCGAGTTCCTCGAACTCATGCAGTCGCGCGGCGCGGTGGAGCTCGACGACGACGCCCAGGAGCGCCTCGATGACGCTGTCGCTTTTGCCGGCGTGGCGAAGTATCCGGCGCGGGTGAAGTGCGCCCTGCTGGGCTGGATGGCCATGAAAAGCGCGCTTGCGCAAACGACAACGGACCTGGATCACGGTCCGGCTAGCACTTCCGATGTCAAGGAGCTCACGCAATGACTGAGACTGCACTGGAGACACCCTCGCGCGACGACGTGGAAGAGGCGATGCGCGACGTTGTGGACCCGGAGCTGGGCATCAACGTCGTCGACCTGGGCCTCGTCTACGACGTCCACATCGATCCAGACGCCAGCGTGGTGCTGGACATGACGCTGACCTCCGCGGCCTGCCCGCTGACCGACGTCATCGAGGACCAGACCGCCGCCGCTCTCACCGGCGGTCCACGCCCGGTGGCCAGCGCATACACGATCAACTGGGTCTGGATGCCGCCGTGGGGCCCGGACAAGATCACCGACGACGGCCGGGAGCAGCTGCGTGCGCTCGGTTTCAACGTCTGAGTTCTACCTCTGAACCAGGCGTCTGAGCTCCATATCTCTGCTGGGCCTCGTGCGCCGGCTCGACCGAGAAGGCCACACCGTGACTACGCACCACCTGAAAACGCACCTCACGTCGGACGGGATTTCGGCCGCCGACATCGCCGCCGTGCCTGCCTGGCACTGGGCGGTGCCGCGATGATCACCGCCACGGACCTCGAGCTCCGCGCTGGCGCCCGGATCCTGCTGGAGCCGACCACGCTGCGGGTGCAGCCCGGGGACCGCATCGGCCTGGTCGGACGTAACGGCGCGGGCAAGACCACCAGCTTGAAGACCTTCGCCGGCGAGACGTTGCCCCACGGCGGACAGCTCGTCACCAGCGGCCCGGTGGGCTACCTGCCTCAGGATCCCCGCACCGGCGATCTGGACACGATCGCCCGGGACCGGGTGTTGTCCGCCCGGGGACTGGACGAGCTGCGGACCAAAATCGACAAGGTGCAGATCGAGCTGGCCGAGCGGCCCGACGACGACGAGGTGTTACAGCGCTACGGCCGCTTGGAGGACCGCTTCTCCACCCTGGGCGGGTACGCCGCCGAGAGCGAGGCGGCACGGATCTGTGCCAACCTCGGGCTGCCCGAGCGCGTTCTCGTTCAGCCGGTAGGCACGCTGTCGGGAGGCCAGCGCCGCCGGGTCGAACTCGCGCGCATCCTGTTCGCCGACACCGCGGGTGAACCCACCACGCTGCTGCTCGACGAGCCGACCAACCACCTCGACGCCGACTCCATCGGCTGGTTGCGCGACTTCCTGCGCCAACACAAGGGCGGGCTGGTGCTCATCAGTCACGACGTCAGCCTGCTGGAAGCCGTGGTCAACAAGGTCTGGTACCTGGACGCGAATCGGTCCGCCGTCGACGTCTACAACGTGGGCTGGAAGACCTATCTGGCCCAACGCGAGGCCGACGAGAAACGCCGCCACCGGGAGCGAGCGAACGCCGAGCGCAAGATCGAGACGCTGAGCAAGCAGGCCGACAAGATGCGCGCCAAGGCGACCAAGGCCCGGGCCGCGCACCAGATGGACCGCCGCGCCGCCGCCCTGTCCGCGGGTCTGGACGACGTCCGCGTGCACGACAAGGTCGCCCGGCTACGCTTCCCCGAGCCATCAGCGTGCGGCAAGATGCCGCTGACGGCCAAGGGGTTGTCCAAGACCTATGGCTCGCTGGAAGTGTTCCTCGACGTAGACCTTGCCATCGATCGCGGTGCCCGCGTAGTCGTACTGGGTCTCAACGGCGCCGGCAAGACAACGCTGCTGAGGCTGCTGGGCGGCCGGGAGCTCGCCGATAGCGGCGAGGTGCTGCCGGGGCACGGGCTTCGGTTGGGCTACTACGCGCAGGAGCACGAGACGTTGGACGGCGACGCCAGCGTGCTGGCCAACATGCGCTCCGCCGCCTCGTCTGCGTCTATGGGGTCGGCGTCGGGCGGGATCGGCCCCAGCGACACCGATCTGCGCAAGGTGCTGGGCGCGTTCTTGTTCTCCGGCGATGACGTGGACAAACCCGCGTCAGTGCTGTCGGGCGGGGAGAAGACACGGCTTGCACTCGCCATGCTCGTCACCAGCGCGGCGAATGTGCTGCTGCTCGACGAGCCCACCAACAACCTGGACCCGGTAAGCAGGGAACAGGTGCTGGATGCGTTGCGGACCTACACCGGGGCCATCGTCCTGGTAACCCATGATGAGGGTGCGGTCGAGGCGCTGTCGCCGGATAAGGTCATTCTGCTCCCCGACGGAGTGGAGGATATGTGGTCACCCGATTTGGCCGACTTGGTGGCGCTGGCCTGAATTGTGCAGTGATCAACTATGATGCGAGGAGGCTGGAATCTCAGCTGCAGTAAGGCGGCTCGACGGCCAGCGGGGGCGTCGGGTCACAACAAACACGGGGGTGTTTATATGTCAACGCTGCGTAAAGGAGCCCGGATAACGGGCACTGCTCGAAACAAGCTCACGACCGACGTCACCAAGCAGTACACGAAGGGCCAGAGCATTCGAGAACTGGCCGACGCGCACGGCCGGTCCTACGGTTTCGTGCACCGGCTGCTAGTCGAATCTGGCGTCGAGCTGCGTGGACGAGGCGGGGCAACGCGCAAGAAGAAGTAGTCACTCGCAACTCGCAGCTACGAAGAAGTAGCCGTCGGCACGCACCGCTTGCGCCACACTGGCGGTCGTGACCTCGCACCTGCGGCCGGACGGCGACGTGGAACTGCGCGTCGCCGCTCCGGTTGCCTATCTCACTTTCGGCTCCCCGTCCGGGCATCGATTCCCACGGCAGATCGAGCAGGCTGGCACCCGGGTGCCGGGCACCGTTCGGGTCGTCGTCGTCAGCGGAGTGTGGGCAGTTTCTGGCCCGACCGATTCCGACGACGATTCGGCCAACGACTTCGCCGACGACTTCGCCGACGACCCGGCACCAGGCGAACGCCAGCCCCTCGAATGGTTGGAACGTCCGGACTTCGTCTCCGTCGCCGTGCTACACGGCCCGGTGACCGGCCCGGCGTTCGCACTTGCCCTGGCCTGCGACGTGCGCATCGCCACCACCGGGACCACCTTCGCGCTACCGGAGCTCGAGAAGGGTCGGCTGCCGGCGCTGGGCGCAGTAACTCGACTCGTCCGCGCGCTGGGTTATGCGCGCGCGTTCGAACTGTGCGTGCTGGGCACCGAGCTCTCGGCGGAGCGGGCGGCACAGTGGGGGCTGGTGTCCTCGATCGTTGCCGCCTCGGATCTGGACGCCGTCGTCGAGGGCACTGTCGACGCGCTGCTGGCGCTGCCCCGCTCGGCGACCGTCGAGGCGAAAGCACTGCTCAAGGCCGCGGCCACGGGGTCGACCGACCCATCCGCAGAATTGGCGGCCGCGAGACGATTGGCCCGCGAACGCGCCGGTTACGCCGACGGCTGAAACCCGGTTCGCGCGGGCGGCTCAGTCGAGCCGGTGCGCAACAATGGCTCGTCGGACGCGCCGAGCAGGCCGACCTCATCGGCGCCGCAGAAGCTCCCACGGGCGCTCTGCAGAGAGACGGTGAGCACAAAGTATGTCGATGTCGGGCAACGCCAACATGTGGCGCACGATGCACTCTTTTCGCACCGACCGCTCGGTGACCGAGAAGTCCTTGCCCAAGGGCACCGCACGGCGCGTTCTGCGTTTCGCCGGGCCGTACCGCTCCGAGCTGCTGGTGTTCCTGGCCGTCATCGTCGTCGATGCCGTCATCGCGGTGGCCACGCCGGTGCTCGCCGGACGGGTCGTCAACACCATCACCACTCACGGCCACGTGTCCACCGTCGTGCGGATCGCGATCGTCATCGCCGCCCTCGCCGTCGTCGACGCCGTGCTGTCGTTCGCCCAACGCTGGTACTCCGCCCGGATCGGCGAGGGTCTGATCTTCGATCTGCGCACGGCGGTGTACGACCATGTCCAGCGGATGCCGCTGGCGTTCTTCACCCGCACCCAGACCGGCGCGCTGGTCAGCCGGCTCAACCGCGACGTGCTCGGCGCGCAGCAGGCGTTCACGTCCACCCTGTCGGGAGTGGTGTCCAACGCGGTGAGCCTGGTGGTCACCGCGGCGGTCATGTTCTCGCTGTCGTGGCAGATCACCGCGCTGTCGCTGGTGCTGCTGCCGATCTTCGTGCTGCCCGCGCGCCGGATCGGGGTCCGGCTGCAGGAAATCACCCGGGAGTCCTACAACCTCGACGCGTCGATGAACGCCACGATGACCGAGCGGTTCAACGTCTCCGGTGCGCTGCTGGTCAAGCTGTTCGGCCATCCCCAGCAGGAGGATGCCTCGTTCCGGCAGCGGGCCGGGCGGGTGCGTGACATCGGCATCACCTCCGCCATCTATGGCCGGGCGTTCTTCGTCGCACTGACTCTGGTGGCCGCGCTGGCGCAGGCGCTGGTGTACGGGCTTGGTGGCTACTACGCGCTTAACGGCACGTTGAGCACCGGCACCGTGGTGACGCTGGCGCTGCTGCTCAGCCGGCTCTACGGACCGTTGACGGCGCTGTCGAACGTGCGGGTGGACGTCATGAGCGCGCTGGTCAGCTTCGACCGTGTATTCGAGGTCCTCGACCTCGCTCCGCTGATCGCCGACGCACCGGACGCAGTCGAGCTGTCTACCGACGCGCGCACCCTCGAATTCGACGACGTCCGGTTCTCCTATCCCACCGCGGCGGAGGTGTCGCTGGCCTCGCTCGAAGACGTCGCCCGCCTGGACACCACCTCGTCGCAGGAGGTGCTGCGCGGGGTCAGCTTCCGCGCCGAGGCGGGCCAACTGATCGCGCTGGTGGGACCGTCGGGCGCCGGCAAGACCACCATCAGCCAGCTCGTGCCGCGCATCTACGACGTGCGCTCGGGCGCGGTGCGCGTCGGCGGAGTCGACGTGCGGGCCGTCACCCAGCAGTCGTTACGGGAGCGGATCGGCGTCGTCAGTCAGGACGCGCACATGTTCCACGAGAGCATCGCGGCGAATCTGCGCTACGCCGCGCCTGACGCGACCGACGACGCGCTGTGGCAGGCGATGGCCGCCGCCCAGATCGACCGGCTGGTCCGCTCACTGCCCGACCAGCTGGACACGGTCGTCGGCGACCGCGGCTACCGGCTGTCGGGCGGGGAGAAGCAGCGCCTGGCCATCGCTCGGTTGCTGCTCAAGTCCCCGGGCTTCGTCATCCTCGACGAGGCAACGGCACACCTGGACAGCGAGAGCGAAGCCGCGGTGCAGGACGCGCTGGCCGCCGCGCTGAGCGGACGGACGTCGCTGGTGATCGCGCACCGGCTGTCCACGGTGCTCAACGCCGATCTGATCCTGGTGGTCGACGACGGCCGGATCGTCGAAAGCGGCACGCATGCCGAGCTGCTGGCCGCTGACGGGCTCTACGCCGAGTTGTACCGCACCCAGTTCGAGCGTCAGCTGCTGCCCGGCCCGATCACCGATGATGCCGCGGGTGCCGCGGAACTGGCCGACACCGCAAGCGCCGTTCTCGCCGGATGAGCATGATGGCCGCCGGCGGAATGCCCCGCGGCGGTGGCAGTGCAGCAGGCGGCGGTGGCGGTGCTGGTGGCGGGGGTGGACGCGGCGGTGGCATGGGTGCCGCCAGCGTCGGCGACGCCGCGGCGAGCCTGAAGGCCGCCGCCGGGGACAAACCGCTACTGCGCCGTATCGCCGGCCTCTTCGGGCCCTACCGCGCCGACCTCTCCGTCATCGCGGTGCTGATCGTCGTCACCAGCGGGCTGGGTGTGGTCGGACCGTTGCTGGTCAAGGTGGTGTTCGACAGAGCGCTGTTCGTAGCCGGCGGACCTAACCTGGGACTGCTCTACGTACTGCTGGCGGCCATGGTGGCAGCGCCCGTGGCCAGCGCGCTGATCGGGCTGTGGCAGAGCTACCTCACCAACTCCGTCGGCCAGCGCGTGCTGCGCGATCTGCGCTCCCAGCTGTACCGGCATCTGCAAAGCCTGTCGCTACGTTTCTTCACCGCCAGCCGAACCGGCGACGTCCAGTCGCGCATAGCCAACGACGTCGGCGCACTGCAGTCGGTCATCACCGACACCGCGACCACGATCCTGTCCAACACCGTCACACTGATCAGCACCCTGGTCGCGATGGCGCTGCTGTCGTGGCAGCTGACGCTGCTGTCGCTGGCCATCACGCCGTTCTTCGTGTGGCTCACCGGCCGGGTGGGGCGTACCCGCCGCAGGCTGTCCGCGCAGACCCAGACCGCGCTGTCGGACATGACCGCGCTCACCGAGGAGACGCTGTCGGTCTCAGGCGCGCTGCTGTCGAAGGTCTTCGGTGGCCAAGACCGCTCCACCGCCCGCTACGTGGAGGAGAACGAGCGGTTGGCCGAGCTCGCCATCCGCCAACAGCTGGTTGCCCGGGCATTCTTCGCCGTCGTGTCGACGTTCTTCTCCATCACCCCGGTCGCGGTCTACCTGGTAGCCGGCCTCGAGCTGTCACACTCCTCCACCGGGTTGACCGCCGGCACCATCATCGCGATCACCACGCTGCAGGCCCGGCTGTTCATGCCCATCGCCCAGACGCTCACCACCGCCACCGAGGTCTCGGGGTCAGTAGCGGTGTTCCAGCGAGTGTTCGAGTACCTCGACCTCGTGCCCGACATCGCCGACGCCCCCGACGCCGTGGCGCTAGAGCCGGACAAGGTGCAGGGAGACGTCCGGCTCGACAACGTCTGGTTCACCTACGAGGCTCACCGGCCTGCGCAGGACGTCGAGCGCACTGCCGGGGAGTCTGCGAGCCACACCATTGATAACGACGTGGCCTCCAATCCCGATGTGACGTCGTACTCCGGTGAGACATGGGCGCTGCGCGACGTCACCTTCGAGGTGCGACCGGGCCAGCTTGCCGCAATCGTGGGCAGCAGCGGCGCAGGCAAGACCACGATCAGCTATCTGTTGCCTCGCCTGTACGACCCGACGCGCGGACGGGTCACGCTCGACGGCCACGACCTGCGCTCGCTGACCCAGGCCAGCATCGCCAACGTCGTTGGCATGGTCACCCAGGAGACCTACCTGTTCCACTCCACCATCGGCAACAACATCGCCTACGCCCGTCCCGACGCCGGCCAGGACGAGATCGAGGACGCTGCCCGGGCGGCCAACATCCACGACCGCATTCTGAGCTTCGCCGAGGGTTACGACACCGTTGTCGGCGAGCGAGGTTACCGCCTGTCGGGTGGAGAGAAGCAGCGCCTGGCCATCGCGCGGGTGCTGTTGAAGAACCCGCGCGTGCTCATCCTGGACGAGGCGACGTCGGCGCTGGACACCGTCAGCGAACGGCTGGTGCAGGCCGCTCTGGAGCCGCTGATGAGCCGGCGTACGACCATCGCCATCGCCCACCGGCTGTCCACGATCCGCGCCGCCGACGTCATCTTCGCGATGGACGCCGGGCGCATCGTCGAGTCGGGCACCCACGAAGAACTGCTGGAGCTCGACGGCGTGTACGCCCGGCTCTACAACGAGCAGTTCGGCGGCGGCAGCGTCGAGGCCTCGTGCGCCGACGGCGTGCTGCTGGCCGACGGCACAGTAGTCACGGTCGTGCCCATTCCGGCCTGACGGCCCCGCCGCGACCGGAGACGGCGCTCAACGGCGCGACGCCACCTCGATCGGGTTGTCCAGAAGTTCGCCGAAGGCGATCTCTGCTGCGCCCAGTAGCGCAAAGTCGCGGCCCAGCCCGCAGCGGCGGATCTCGATGCCCTCGGCCGGCGCGGCATGCATGTTCGCCTCGAACGCCGCACGGATCAGGTCTGCATGCGCGTCGTAGAGCACCGTCAGGTAGCCGCCCAGAACGATGACGGCGGGATTGAGCACGTTGGCGATGCTGGCCAGGCCGCGCCCGAGCCAGTGCGACACCGCGCGGACGGTGTCCAGTGCCCGCGGCTCGCCGCGTTCGGCGCAGCGCACGATCTCCACGATTCGGCTGGTGCTGCTGGCAGCGCCGCGCCCGGACATCCGGATCAGGGCGTCCTCGCCGACGACGGTCTCGAGGCAGCCGTAGTTGCCGCAGTGGCACAGCAGCCCGTTCGGGTCGACGACGACGTGGCCCACCTCGCCGGCCAGACCACGCGCGCCGTGCAGGGGACTGCCGCCGGCAATGATTCCGCCGCCGACGCCGACCCGACCCACGATGAACAGCACGTCGTCGAATCCGCGTGCCGTGCCGCGCAGGTGCTCGGCCAAGGCGCCGAGGTCGGCGTCGTTGGCCACTTGCACCGAACCGGCGCGGCCCAGCTCGGCGGCGATCGGCGCATCGAGGACCACATCACGCCACTGCAGGTTGGGCGCGACCATGATGCGCCCGTCGGATCGGCGTACCGAGCCCGGCACGCTGACGCCCACGCCGGCAATCCATCCCGCCGCCGCCGGGCCGGCGACGATCGAGCGGTAGGCCCGGCCGATCAGTTCCACGACGCCGTCGGGTTCTACCGGTCCCGGGGGATAGGCCACCGTCCACCGGTCGAGCACCACCCCGCCCAGACCTACTGCTGCGACCACGAGTTCGTGCACGTCGATGTCCACGGCGAGCACGTAGGGCCCGTCGGCACGGCGGCCGACGACGAAGGAGGGCCGGCCCACCCCGGCACCCTTCCTCGGCACCGTCTCGGCCAGCACGCCGGCGTGGCTGAGCTCGGCGACGAGCGTGCCGACGGTGGACCTGTTCAGGCCCACCCGCTGCGTGAGTTTTGCCCTGCTCTGCGCGCCTTGGCGGTGGACATGGGCGAGCAGTACGCCCAAATTGCGCCGGCGCACGTCCTCCGGTCGCGACGGCGCCAGATCGATGGTCGTCATCGGCGGTGGGTGGTGGTCTGAATTAGGTGGTCGAGCACCGGGGTGACAGCGCTGCAGACGACGAACTACCGCGTACGCGAGCGCCGGCGCGAGATGGCGTCGACGGTCGCTGCGATCAGCAGCACCAGCCCGGTGATGACCTCGTTGGCCTGCTCGGGAAACGAGTGCAGCTGGATGCCGTTAGGAATCGTTGCGATGACCAGGGCACCCACGATGGCGTCGCGCGGTTTGCCACGACCACCGAACAGCGACGTGCCGCCGATGACCGCAGCGGCCACCGCGAACAGCAGGGTGTCACCCTGGCCCAAGCCGGTGGTCGCGCCACCGCTGTAATCGGCCAGGAACAAACCGCCGATAGCAGCCATGCCCGAACAGATCACGAACGCGCTGATCTTGATGCGCTGCACCGGGATACCGGCGCGACGGGCCGCTTCAGCGTTGCCGCCCACGGCGTACAGGTGGCGCCCCCACGTCGACTTGCTCAGCACCAACGTCCAGAACACCATCAGCGCAATGGGGATGCTCGCCGCCCACGGCACGCCCTCGATCTTGACCGCGCTGTTCGGGCTGCGGTTCTGGCTGAGGAAGTAGGTGATACCGGCGCCGATCACGATGAGGATGCCGGCGCGGACAAGCACCAGCACCAAGTCGTCATAGGACAGTTTGTTGCGAGCGCGCATCCTCGATCGCACCAGGGTGAATGCGAGGTAGCTCCCGGCCAGGACGATAAAGAACAGCCAGCCGGCCCAGATCGGCATGTAGGCGTGCGTCAGCCCCGTCCACAGGTTGTAGTTGGTGGTCGAAACAGACTGGTTACCCAGCGCAAACAGCTCTACACCCTCCCAGGACAGGAACAGGGCCAGCGTCACGATGAAGGACGGAATGCCGAGCCGGGCGACCAGTACGCCGCTGTAGGTGCCGATCGTGACACCGACGCTGACGGCGAAGAAGAACGCCAGGATCTGGTGGTGGGTCTCCTGGCCGGTGAGCACCAGCAGGAAGCCCAGCGCCACGATGATCGGCGCGGTGTACATGCGGTTGATCACGCCGAGCACGATGGCGCCGGCCATGCCGACCAGCAGGCCGTAGAACACGAACGATCCGACGCCCTTGTGCAGGTCGGTCGACTGCAGGCCTTGGGCTGCGAAGGCGGCCGTCAGGCCACCGGTGGTGCCCGCCGACAGGTCGATCTCGCCGATCAGGAGCACGAACACCAGACCGAGCGCGATCAGGGCGATGAACGACGCCTGACCGGGCAGGTTGGCGATGTTCTGCTTGCCGATGAAGTCCTTGGTGGTGGAGGCGAAGATGACGCCCAGCACGATCAGACCTAGCACCGAGGGAAGCGCGCCGGGATCACCGCCGCGCAGGCGAGCGATGTACTCGCGGATGGCGCCGGGAATCGTGCGAGCGGTGAGGTCGGCCTTGAAACTGCCTCGCTCGTCGCCGCGCGGTGCCGGGGTGGTAGCTGGTGCTGCCGTCGCGCCGGCCGCAGCTACCGACGGGATGGAGGACGACGAGCCCGTGCCTTGGGTGGCGGGTTGGTTGGAGATGTCCATGATCCCTCTCAGGCGCTTTCGGCCGCGGTCGAAGCCGAGAGCCCGAGCGAGCCGCTGCGTCCGGCGGTGATCAGCTCGACGATCTGGCTGGTGCTGGTGTCCTTCTTCAGAACCTCGGCGGCGATGCGGCCGAGGTACAGGGCGTCGACGCGGTCGGCGACCTCCATCACGTCGTTCATGTTGTGCGAGATCAGCACGACACCCAGGCCGTTGTCGGCCAGGCGCCGGACCAGGTCGAGAACCTGGCGGGTCTGCGCCACGCCCAGAGCGGCGGTGGGCTCGTCGAGGAAGACGACGCGGCTGTTCCAGAGCACCGCCTTGGCGATCGCCACCGTCTGGCGCTGCCCGCCGGACAGGCTCGCCACCAGCTGGCGTACCGAGCTGACGGTGCGTACCGATAGCCCGGTCAGAGTTTCGCGGGCCTTGCGCTCCATGGCGCCGTCGAGCAGGAACGGTCCCCGGCGCAGTTCGCGGCCCAGGAACATGTTCTGGGTGATGTCGAGGTTGTCTGCCAGCGCGAGATCCTGGTAGACGAATTCGATTCCCAGCGCGGACGCGGCCGCCGGTGAGGTGATCTTTACCGAGTTGCCCTCCCAGAGGATCTCCCCGGAGTCGATGGTGTTGATGCCGGCGATGCACTTGACCAACGTCGACTTGCCCGCGCCGTTGTCACCGACCAGGGCGGTGACCTCACCGGGATAGACCGCGAAGTCGATGTTGTGCAGCACCTGGACGGCACCGAAGCTCTTGTTCATCTGAGTGATCTTGAGTAGCGGTTCGCTCACCATTGCTCCAAGTCGGCACGCGCCCGATCGCATCGGCGCAGGAAAGAAGACGGACTCGAGTCACACCAACGGCGGGACAGGCGTCGTGCGCCTGTCCCGCCGGTCGGCGTGTGTGGCACCAGCCGCATGTGGTGCGGGGTGCCCGTGGTGCGGTCGTACGGGCCGGCTACTGGATACCGGCGGTCTTGCAGACCGACTCGATGCCCTTGCAGATCTGCGCCGGAGTCAGTGCACCAGCGGTGATGACGGTCTTGACGTTGGCCTTGGTGATGACCGTCGCCGGCAGCAGCAGAGACGGGATCGTGCGGCCGTTCTTCGGGTCCTTGAGCGAGCCGGTGGCCAGCTTGTCGGCCGCGGCCTTGTCGCCCTTGATCAGGTCGATCGCCAGCTGCGAGGCAGCGGAGGCCTCCTTCTTGACGTCCTTGAAGATGGTCAGGCACTGGGTGCCCTGCAGGATGTACTGGATACCCTGCACGGTGGCGTCCTGACCGGTGATCGGGATCGTCAGCTTGTTCTGCTTCAGCGTGGTGATCGCGGCGGCGGCAATGCCGTCATTGGCCGCCAGCACCCCCTGGACCTTGGAATCCTTGGTGAAGGCCTGCTGGAAGTCGGTGGCGGCGACGGTGTTGTCCCAGCCCTTGACGTCGGTCTCAGGACCCTTCACCAGGGTGCCGGCCTTGAACAGCGGATCGAGGACGGTGTGGGCGCCCTTTTTGAACAGCACCGCGTTGTTGTCGATGTCGGTGCCGCCGTTGAGCTGGATGATATTGGCCTTACTGACGTTCTTGGCCTTCAGGCAGTCCACGAGGCCCTGCGCCTGCTGCTGGCCGACTTTCTCGTTGTCGAAGGAGACGTAGTACTTGGCCGATCCCCCGAGATTGACGCGGTCGTAGTCGATGACCTGTACACCCGCCTTCGCGGCGGCCTGCTCGACACTGATGCCGGTCGCGGGGTCCGATGGGTCGATGAGCAGCACCTTGACGCCCTGGGTGATCAGCGTCTGGGCGTCGGAGGTGAACGTCTGCTGCGAGCCGTGGGCGTTGAGGACCTTCGCGCCGATGCCGGCGTCCTTGAACGCCTTTTCGAGCAGCGGCTGGTCGTACAACGTGTAGCGGTTCGAGGTGGTGGTGTCGGGCAGGATGACGCCGACCTGGAGCTTGCCGGTGCCGCCGGTGCCGGCTGCGGTGCTGCTGGGCGCAGCGCTACTGCTGGTGGTGTCGGCGGTGGAGCTGGCGGTGTCGGTGGCCGAAGCCGAGGTGGTATCTGAGGCCGACGATGTCGACGACGCCGACGATGAGGAAGCCGGCGTGGTCTTCTTGGATGAGCTACACCCGGTGAGGGCAACGGCCCCCACGGCTGCGGCCGCGACGACGATGTGAACGCTTCTGCGCATGGACTGTCTGACCTCCGCGAGATGACGGCTCCCGGCGCCGGACGAGGCCGCCACGGCAGGGAGCAGAAATGTTGTCGCCGCGAACTTAACCGCCCGGCATAGGTGAAGGAAGAACATTTCGACGGACGTGACCCAGTTGTGACCTTATGGAAACGTTGTCGAGTCCGCCGCGGCGGACAAAACCGACGGGTTGACGTGGGCCCTAGGGATGTCTCGGTCGCCCGCCCAGCGACCGGCCCGACCGTCAGAGCAGCGAGCGCAGAACGTACTGCATGATGCCGCCGTGACGGTAGTAGTCCGCTTCGCCAGGGGTGTCGATCCGCACCGGGGCGTCGAAGCTGACCTCGCCGGCCGTCACCCGCACCGTTGCCGGCACCGGCCCGTCGTTCATCGCGCCGATGCCCTCGATGTCGAACGTCTCGGTGCCCTCCAGCCCGAGCGTCTGTGCAGAAACACCGGGCGGGAACTGCAGGGGCAGCACGCCCATACCGATCAGATTCGACCGGTGGATGCGTTCGTAGGACTCGGCGATGACGGCGCGCACACCGAGTAGCGCCGTTCCCTTCGCCGCCCAGTCGCGCGAGGAACCTGAGCCGTACTCCTTGCCGGCCAGGATGACAAGCGGAGTGCCAGCAGCCAGGTAGTGCTCGCTGGCCTGGTAGATCGAGGTCACGGGTGCGTCAGCGCCCCCGGCAGTCGCAGCGCTGAAGTCGCGGGTCATGCCGCCTTCGGTGCCCGGTGCAAGCTGGTTGCGCAGCCGGATGTTGGCGAAGGTTCCCCGGATCATCACCTCGTGATTGCCACGCCGCGATCCGTAGGAGTTGTAGTCGCGACGGTCGACGCCGTGCTCAGCGAGGTATCGGCCGGCCGGCGAGTCGACCTTGATCGATCCGGCCGGAGAGATGTGGTCGGTGGTGACCGAGTCGCCGAGCTTGACCAGCACCCGGGCCGCTGTGATGTCTCTGACCGGGCTGGGTTCGCGCTGCATGCCCTCGAAGTAGGGCGGCCTGCGCACGTAGGTCGACTCGGGATCCCAGCTGAAGGTGTCGCCCGCCGGCGTGGACAGGCCCTGCCACCGTTCGTCGCCGGCGAACACGTCGGCGTAGTCGCGGCTGTACATGGTCGACGCGATTGCCGACTCGACGACCTGCTCGATTTCGGCCGCGCCGGGCCAGATCTCGCGCAGGAACACCGGCCGGCCGTCGCTGCCCTCGCCGAGCGGATCGTTGTTCAGGTCGATGTCCATCGTTCCGGCCAGTGCATAGGCGACTACGAGCGGGGGAGAGGCGAGGTAGTTCATCTTGATGTCGGGGTTGATGCGTCCTTCGAAGTTGCGGTTGCCCGACAACACGCTGACCACGGCCAGGTCGGCGTCGTTGACCGCGGCGGAGATCTCGTCGGGCAGTGGCCCGGAGTTACCGATGCAGGTTGTGCATCCGTAGCCGACCAGGTTGAACCCGAGCTTGTCGAGGTAGGGCGTCAGGCCGGCCCGCTCGTAGTAGTCCGATACCACCTTGGAGCCCGGTGCCAGCGTCGTCTTCACCCATGGCTTGCGTGACAGACCGCGCTCGACGGCGTTCTTGGCCACCAGCGCTGCGGCGATCATCACCGAGGGATTGGACGTGTTCGTGCACGAGGTGATCGCGGCGATGGCGACGGCACCGTGATCGATCTCGAACCGCTCGCCGGTAGGCAGCGTTACTGCGGTGGGCTTGGACGCCCGCTTCGACGGTGCTGGAACTGCAGGTTGCGTAGGGCCCTCGTCGGTAGCCGCCGTGGGCATCTCGCGCCCGGGCGCACCGCCGGCGTCCGAGGCCGGAAACGTCTCCGCGATCGTCTCGTCGACAACGTTCTGTACCGACGTGCCGTCGGACTCGTCGGTGACGTAGTCGGCGAGCGCGGTGCGAAACATCGACTGCGCGTCGGCGAGCGGTACTCGGTCCTGAGGCCGCTTGGGCCCGGCCAGCGACGGCTCTATCGTGCCCAGGTCCAGCTCGAGGGTCTCGGAGAACAACGGCTCGGTGTCCGGGTCGTGCCAGAGGTCGTTGGCCTTGGCGTAGGCCTCGACGAGCTTCACCTGCCGTTCGTTGCGGCCGGTGAAGCGCAGGTAGCGCAACGTCTCGTCGTCGATCGGAAAGATCGCGCAGGTGGAGCCGTACTCCGGGCTCATGTTGCCGATGGTGGCCCGGTTCGCCAGTGGAACAGCGCTGACGCCCGGGCCGTAGAACTCGACGAATTTTCCGACCACACCGTGCTTGCGCAACTGCTCGGTGATGGTCAGCACCAGGTCGGTTGCGGTAGCACCGTCGGGTAGCGCGCCGGTCAACTTGACACCGACGACGCGGGGAATCAACATGCTCACCGGTTGGCCCAGCATGGCCGCCTCGGCCTCGATGCCGCCCACGCCCCACCCCAGCACACCCAGACCGTTCACCATCGTGGTGTGGGAGTCGGTGCCCACCACGGTGTCGGGGTAGGCCACTGTGCCAGCGCCGTCGCTTCGCTCGAACACCACCCGCGCCAGGTATTCGATGTTCACCTGGTGCACGATGCCGGTGCCCGGCGGTACCACCTTGAACTCGTTGAACGCGCCCTGACCCCAGCGCAGGAACTGGTAGCGCTCGCCGTTGCGCTGGTACTCCAGCTCGACGTTGCGCGCGAACGAATCCGGAGTGCCGAACAGGTCGGCGATGACGGAGTGGTCGATGACCAGCTCCGCGGGCGCCAGCGGATTGATCTTCGTTGCATCGCCGCCCAGTTCGGCGACGGCCTCGCGCATGGTGGCCAGATCCACCACGGCCGGCACACCGGTGAAGTCCTGCATCACCACCCGCGCGGGGGAGAATTGAATCTCGGTGTCGGGCTCAGCCGTGGGGTTCCAGTCAGCCAGGGCCTGGATCTGCGCGCGGGTGACGTTCTTGCCGTCTTCGGTGCGCAGCAGGTTCTCCAGCAACACCTTGAGACTGAACGGCAGCCGGTGCGAGCCCTCTACGGCGCCGATGCGGTAGTAATCGAGCTCGGTGTCGCCGACGGTCAGCCGGTCCCGCGCGCCGAAGGTGTTGTCGCGGGTGCTGGTGGAAGCGGTCATGGAGTCCTCTTCGGCGCGGGCGTCAGGCATGGGCGACATCGACGAGCGGCGTTATCTTGACGTCAAGATATCAGCTGCGGCAGCCGACGAACAGAGCCGCAGACGTTCATCCTGCCTGCATGCCGCCAGTACGCTGCGCGCATGGCGGCTCGCCCGGTCGACCCCGATGCTGCGGCCGACCAACCGGCCGATGCGCCGCTCGATCGTCCGGCCAACCATCCCGCCACCTATCCGGCCGACCACCCGGCTGACCACCCGGCCGGCCATCCCGTCGATACCGCCCGGTGGCGGCGCATCCGGCGACGCTGGCTGGCGGGCTACGTCGTAGCGCTGGTGGTCGTAGTGCTGGTCGCAGGCGTGCCCACTGATCGCGGCAGCCTGCTGCTGATCGTCGTGGCCGGACTCGGCACCACGTGCCTGGGGCGAGGCAGGGCGGCCTTCGGGCGCGTGCTGCTGGACTGGCTGCCCTTCACTGCCGCGCTGATCGCCTACGACTACAGCCGCGGACTGTCGCGGCGCGTCGGCGCCCCGCTACACATGGCCGACATCGCCGGAATCGATCGGTCGGTGTTCGGCGCGGTTCCCTCGGTGGTATTGCAGCGCCGCTTCCTCGACGCCGGCACGGTGCACTGGTATGACGCGGCGGCCACGCTCGTCTACACAAGCCACTTTCTGGCCACGCCGGTGCTGGCGGCGGTGCTGTGGCTACGCAACCGGCAGGCGTGGCTGGCATTCGTGCGTCGGGTCATCGCCCTGGCCGTCGCGGGCCTGCTCACCTACGTCGTCTTTCCCGCCGCACCTCCGTGGTATGCATCGAAGGAACACGTCATCGGTCCGGTAACTCGAGCGTCGTCGCGTGGATGGGCATGGCTGCACGTCAACCACGCGGGCAATCTGCTGCAGGAAGGGCAGGTGGCGTCGAATCCTGTTGCCGCACTGCCGTCGCTGCACACCGCCTACGCCACGATCATCACCCTGTTCGTGTTGAACCGGTTCCGCAGCCGATGGCGGCTGGTGGTTCTTGCCTATCCCGCCGTCATGGCCCTGGCGCTGGTCTATCTCGGTGAGCACTACGTGGTCGACGTCGCTGCCGGCATCGTCTACGCGGTGCTTGTGGACCGTGCGGTGCGCTGGTGGGAGAACCGGCGTTGCGACCGCGTTGATGTGCACCCCACCCAGGCCCTCACGCCTGGAAGGACGTTACGAACGCCGTGATCGCGGCCGCTAGAGTGCTGCCGTTACTGCTGTGACTTGTGTTACTGCTGTGACAGGTGTTCTCTTGGAGAAGCAAACCGACGTTCGGTGTACTCACCGGTCGCAGACGGGCATTCGGGGGCACTGCACGTGGCGAGTCGCGCTTGCACGCTCTCGTCCCGTGCGGGCTCTGTTGCAGCAGGACCACGCGGGCGCACCGCGGCCGCTGTTGCCGGCACCATGGGCATCGTTGCCAGCGTGGTCGTCGGCTTTGCTCATCAAGCCGTAGCCGCCCCCGTCGCGCCTGCCCATCAGCCTGCACCGCCGGCGAAGGCTGTGCCAGCGCTCGCGGCCGCGAAATCCCAGCCAGTCCGCGCGGCCGCAAAGGCAGTCACGGCGCGCGCGGCCGCGAGAACAATGCCAGTGCAGACGGCGGCGGGCTCGACCTCCGTACGGCACGTGGCGCCGGCCAACCCGTCGAACGGCCAGATTGCCAACGCGGCCGCAGTCAAGGCTCAGGCCGCTGTTGACGTCGGGCGGCTGTCGGGTCTGATCACCGGAGTCGACGTCAAGATCCAAGATCTCAACGATGCGGCCGAACTCGCGAAGGAGAACTACCTCGAGGCGCTGTCCAAGCTGTCCACTGCGACGACGTCGGCGACCGAGGCGCAGACAGCGGTGATCACCGCTGCGGGCAGGGTTGACGCAGCGCGAAGCCGGTTCCGGCTCTCGGTGGCCAGCAGCTATATGAACCGCACTCCGGACGCCGGTAGCCTGCTGACCGCGCCGAATCCGAGCGCGCTGCTCGAACGCGACCAGCTCTACGGCTATGCGCAGGGCCGGCAGTCCAGCGCCATAGACGATCTATACCGTGCCACTGTCGGCAAGGCCAACGCCGACGCAACGGCCCGCACCGCTGTCGCAACGCAAACCATAGCCAGCGCCAACGCCGACACCGCGGCCAAGGCAGCGGTCATAGCGGTGTCCGCGGCCAAAACCCAACGGGTAGGGCTTGCCGCTCGCAAGACGTCCTACCAGACCCAACTCCAGTCGGCGGGCGAGCGACTCACCGGCCTGAAGAACAAGCGGGCCGCCTTTCTTGCCTGGCAGCAGGCCGAAGCGCGGCGCAAGGCGATCGAAGCTGCCAGGCTGGCGGCGCAACGGCGCCGCGAACTCGCCGCCCAGGCCCGTGAGGCGAAGCGGCTGGAAGCCCTGGCTCGCCAACGGGCGGCCGACCAGCGGGCCGCGCAGGCGGCGCAGGCGGCGCAGGCCCGCAAAGATGCCGCGCGCCAACAGCGCGAAGGCGCCGCCGCCGCCGCGGCCAGCGCCAGCGCCGCGTCAGCGAGCGCATCATCAGCAAGCGCCGCGTCAGCGAGCGCATCATCAGCAAGTGCCGCGGCGAGCCAGCACGCTTCGAACAACTCCTCGTCGGGCAGTGCTCCCTCAAACGGTTCCAGTTCCAGCGGTTCCGATTCCAGTGGCGCCGGCTCCACGAACCCCACTGCCGCCCCCGCGAGCAAACGGCGATCTACTCCAACTCAGTCCCGCTCTCCGTCGAGCACTTCCAACTCGAGCCCTTCCAACTCGAGCACCGCCACCTCGGACAACTCCGGCTCGAGCACGTCCGGGTCGCAGTCGGGCTCGGGTGGTAGCTCGGACTCAGGCAGTTTTTCTGGCACCGGCGGCGGATCCTGGTCGCCAGCACGGGGTCGCGCGGCAGCTCGGCGCGCGGAAGCCAAGGTCGGCGTCCAGTACTCCTACGCCGCGGGCAGCTACACCGGTGCGACGTTGGGCGTCTGCATTCCCGGCGACAGCGCCTGGAATGACTGTCATATCCGCGGCTACGACTGTTCGGGGCTTGCGCTGTACGCCTGGGCAGGCGAGGGCGTCTACATGGCTCATTACTCGCAGGCGCAATACAACGAGGGCAGCGTGCACCCCAGCATCGACACTCTGATGCCCGGCGACCTCGTCTTCTTCAGCTCCAATGGGCAGCAGTCGGGCATTCATCACGTCGCCATCTACATCGGCAACGATCAGGTGGTGCAAGCTCCGCAGAGCGGTGACCTGGTGAAGATCAGCAACTTGTGGCGCAACGGTTATTTCGGCGCGACCCGCCCGGGCACCTGAGCGGGCTGATCGGGGGCGATCTGGCTGGTCGGTTCAACATGCGACCGGGCCGGAGCCGGGATACAGTTCGACTCCGCGCGCAAGCGCGACTACAGGGGTTCGGGGACTAGCTATGGAACGACGCACGAAACAGACGCTTCCACTCGGCATCCAGACCGCCGAGCTAGCTCCTCTGAGCGTGCGCGCGCGGCCGGGTCTCTGTCCAGGCTGTGCCCACCCGCCCGGTCGACCGCGACTTCGGGTGCTGGTGAGTGGTCGCTTCGCCGGCCGGCCTACGTCGCCCGCCCGGTGCCGTACCTCGGATGGCTATGCCGACGCATCGGGATGGCCTACCGACTGCACGTGCACCGATCCCTTCCACGGACCCTGAGCCCCGGGCAGCTCTCGCAACGCTCCCGGCACTAGGTGCGCCCCCGCGCAAGCGGTCGGCGCACGGGTGGCGCCAGCTCCTGCCGACCACGGCGAGCGTGGTGTGGAGCGCGCGCAGCTTTAAGCCAGTGTTCACAGCGGCGACACTTCGCCGGTCCAAGATGGTCTTCACGGTCCTCGACCGGTCAACGGCGTCGATATTTGAGTTTCAAGTAAAGTGGCCGCTTGCCTTTTCCAGCGATCGATCCGTAAGCTACTGAATTCGCGCAGGAAGCGCTGAACGACACGGGGTCGTTGTTCTCGCAGGCGCAACCACCGCACAATTCGACTTCTGTCGAGGAGACCCCCATGACTCAGATCCTCGCTCGAGCGCGCACTGAAAACGCGCTCACACTGCCTACCCCGCCGACTGACGCCGAGAAATACTGGTACATCGGCCGGCAACAACGGTGGCTGCTCGCTTTGCAGGCGGTGTCCTTCTGCCTCATTGCATTCAGCGTCGCAAGGTTCGCCACCGCCGACGACCATTTGTTGCTGTTCCTGGTGCCCATGTCGCTCTACGCAGTGACGTTAGTCATATCGCTGAGCTCGAGCACACATCGCAAGCGGATCGATCGGCTGGACCACGAATTGCGGGTGGACCAGTACAGCCCGACGGACTATCCCAGTGTCGACGTGTTCCTGCCCACCGCGGGGGAGCCGCTGGAGTTGCTCGCCAACACCTATCACTACGTCGCCGCACTGCGCTGGCCCGGAGACCTGCGCGTCTGGGTGCTCGACGACGCCGCTCGGCCCGAGGTGCGCTCCCTGGCATTGGCCGCAGGCTTTGAATACTCGGTGCGACCCGACCGCGGGCGGTTGAAAAAGGCAGGAAACCTCCGCCACGGCTACGAACTCAGTAGCAACGACCTGATTCTGATTCTGGACGCCGACTTCGTCCCCCGCTCCGACATGTTGAGCGAGCTGGTTCCTTATTTCGAGGATTCCTCTGTCGGCATCGTTCAGTCGCCGCAGTTCTTCGATACCCGCGGGCCGATGAACTGGCTGCAACGCCACGCCGGCGCAACCCAAGAATTGTTCTACCGCATGATTCAACCCAGCCGGGACGCTGTGGGAGCCGCAATCTGCGTGGGATCGTGCGCACTGTATCGCCGGGCGTCGCTGGTTGCGTCGGGGGGTTTCGCGCAGATCGGACACTCCGAGGACGTGCACACCGGCGTGAAGATGATGAAATCCGGGTTGCAAGTGCGCTATGTGCCCATCGTCGCATCCCGGGGTATCTGCCCCGACGGGGCACTGTCGTTCTTGAATCAGCAGTACCGGTGGTGCACCGGCAGCATGTCACTGCTGCGCGACCCCTCCTTCCACCGCGCGCCACAGATCACCCTGCGCCAACGGTTGTGCTTCTGGTCGGGTTTCTTGTACTACATCTCCACCTCGGTGAACGCTTTCGTGGCACCGCTGCCCGCGCTGGTGATGCTCTACGTCCTGCCCAACTGGGTGAAACCGGCGAACTCGGTGTGGCTGCTCGGTGCGGTGGCGCTCTGGTTCGTCGTACTGCCGCTGGCCATGCACGGCCGCTGGCGCATCGGTGTGCTGCGAGTTCAGATGATGTACTCCTTCGCCCATGCCGTTGCGATTGCCCACATCCTTTCCGGGCGAACGAAGGAGTGGGTGGCCACCGGAGCGTCGCCGAGTGGCGGGACGACGAGCACTGCGGTGGCGGGCAAGCGTAAACGCCGCTCGACGCCGCAGGCCGTCACCATCACGCGCACCATGCGCAGCTACATCGCGCTGACCCAGGTGCTGTTGTGGGTCGGGCTCGTACACGGCACCGTCACCTACGGCGTCGGCAAGTTCTGGGCAATGTTGGCGCTGGCGGTCATCGCGTCGTGGGTGTACGTCCCGCTGATCTTCCTGCGCACCAAGGTCGTCGCATCGACCGATCCGGCGCCGTCGTTACCACCCACGCAGGAATCCGATTCCACGGTGCTGCTGGCATCGACCATGGCAGCACTGCCGGCGGTCGCGGCGCAGTCGGTGGACGCCCCACAGCTGGGCAACGCCAGGCAGTCGATGGACGCCACGCAGTCGATGGACGCCACGCAGTCGATGAACGCCACGCAGTCGGTGGATACCACACAGGCGATGGACGCCGTGCCGTCGACGGACGCCGTGCGAGCGACGCAGCGTGGGCAGGCGGTACCCGCAGCGACGGGCATCGATGACTCCAAGCCGGCGGGCGCAGCCGCGCCTGCGCCGGGTGAACATCCCGCGGCCGCCGGGGCGCGTCGATGGCGTCCTGACATCCAGGGGCTGCGGGCTATTGCGGTGACCCTGGTGGTTCTTTACCACGCGCAGGTGCCGCATCTGCCTGGTGGTTATGTGGGCGTCGACGTCTTCTTCGTCATCTCGGGCTTCCTCATCACCGGTCAACTGCTGCGCGAGGCGGGGGAAAACGGACGGATCCGATTCCTACGCTTCTACATCGGCCGGGTGCGCCGGCTGTTGCCGGCCGCCGCGCTGGTCACCGTGGTCACGCTGCTGGCTGCGCGCAAGTTCATGTCGATCTTCCAGGTGCAGAGCATCGTGCAGGACGCCCTGGCCACCGCCTACTACGGCATCAACTACCGGCTCGCTGCGCAGGGCGTGAACTATCAGCAGGCCAGCGGAACGCCGTCACCGTTGCAACACTTCTGGTCTCTCGCGGTGGAGGAGCAGTTCTACGTCATTTGGCCGCTGCTCATCGCCATCTGCGTCTGGCTGGGCGGTCGGCGGTACCGCGGCCTGGTACTCGGCGCCGTCCTCATCACGTTCGCGGTGTCGATGTACTACTCGGTCACGCTGACGAAATCCAATCCGCCGATGGCCTACTTCGCTATCCACACCCGCGCCTGGGAACTGGCGGTGGGGGCGCTGCTGGCCGTCGTCGTGGTGGAGCTGGGCAAGATTCCGCGCGTTCTGGCTGCAGCGGGCTCGTGGCTGGGCGTCGCGGGCATCGTCTATGGCGCCCTGCATTACAACGAAGCGACCGCGTTTCCCGGCACGGCCGCGCTGCTGCCCGTGCTCGCCACCGGTCTGGTGATCGCGTGCGGCTGCCGCAGCTCGGTGGCGGGATGGGGCGTGGAGCGGCTGCTGTCGCTGGCGCCCATCCAGCAGATCGGACGGGTTTCCTACGCCTGGTACCTGTGGCACTGGCCGATGCTCATCATCGTGCCGATCGCGTTCGGCTACGACTTCACCTGGAAGTTGAATTTGCAGCTGGTCGTGCTGTCGCTGTGGTTCGCCGTTCTGACGCTGCACCTGCTCGAGCGCACCACGCAGCGGGGCGGCCTGCGCCCACGCATCTGGTCGGGCGTCGGCGCCGGTCTGGCGGTCGCCACGGTGGCGGTGGCGGTGCTGGTCTCCCAGTCGCTGCCCAACCTCAACGTGCACACCAAGGCAGCTGTGGTCGGCCAGGCCGACAGTCATACCCTGCAGACTCAGCTCGGTGCGGCACTGGGTGTGGTGAAGATGCCGCTGAACCTGTCGCCGAGCCTGCCGCAGGCCGCCCACGACGTTCCGGTGTCAGACAGCGACGGCTGCCACGCCGACTTCCTGGTTGTCAAGCAGCCGGCGTGCGTCTACGGCGACCCCAAGGGTGTGCACACACTGGTCCTGATCGGGGATTCGCACGCCCAGCAGTGGTTGCCGGCGCTGGATGCCGAGGGCAAGGCGCGGCACTGGAAGGTGGTGGCGTGGACGAAGGCGGCCTGCTCGATCGCCGATCTGCGCCTGAACAACGACAGCTTGCACCGGGAGTTCCGTGAGTGCGACCAGTGGCGGACACTCACGCTGGGACGGGTGAAGGCACTGGATCCCGACGTCGTGGTGGTGTCGCAATCCGACAACGTGCCCGGCACCCAGTTCTCGAACACGGCGTGGGCCGATGCCACGGCCAAGGCGACGTCACAGATCACCGCGGCCGGCCTGAAGGTGGTGTACGTGCTGGACACGCCGCTGCCCCAGGGCAGCGGACCGGACTGCATCGCCTCGCACATCCAGAACATCACCAAGTGCATCCGCAACCGCGACGGCGACTCCATCTATGCCTACAAGGGGCGGCACGAAGCCGTCGCTAGCACCTTGAGCCATGCCGGCATCGCCGTAGTGGAACCGGCGAACTGGCTGTGTACGGCGACCAAGTGTCCGATGATCGTGCACAACATCCTCGTGTACCGCGACGCCAGCCACATGGGCGCCACCTTCAGCAAATTCCTGGCGCCGATGACCGCACCGTTGTTCACTCCGCGCCCGGCATGACGGC
>CAXSBR010000021.1:0-30421 GCA_964236495.1 uncultured Jatrophihabitantaceae bacterium | reverse complement strand
ATCCTCACCCGGGCACCGGAGCCCACGCACGACATCGCCATCACCATCGACGACGGCTACGACCCAGTGACACTCGCCGATTACGTCACCTTCGCTCACGACACCGGGATGGCCCTGAACTTCGACGCGATCGGAGTGCTGGCACCGGCGTGGGAATCGCAGGCTCCGATGCTCAAGCCGCTGATCGAGAAGGGGCAGGTGCAGATCGCCAACCACACGTTCCACCACCTCGATCTGCGCCAACTGTCCGACACCCGGGTGCGCTCGGAGATCGAACAGAACGAGGAGTGGATTCAGAAGACCTTCGGCGTGACGGCGCGGCCCTTCCTACGGCCGCCGTCAGGGATGCATGACTCGCGCGTCGACGCGCTGGCCGGCGAGCTGGGCTACACCAAGATCTTGATGTGGCAAGGCTCCTTCGGCGATGCGGCACTGATCACGCCGGAGCAGCTGATGGCGTCGGCCCGGGGCGCGCTGCTGCCTGGAGCCGTTGTCGTCGGTCATGCCAACCACGCCACGGTGACCGGCCTCTATCCCCAGCTCGTCGATTTGATCCGGCAACGCAACCTCAACCCGCGCACGCTGGACGCGATGTTCGGTACCAGCCGCGCTATCGGCGCATGAGGCGGGGCGGCCTGCGGCGGCGGCGGACGTTCGGGTCTGCCGCGGTAGCGATGGGTGCAGCGGTAGCGATGGGCGTCGTCGTGGCTGGTGTCTCGGCGTGCGGCGTCGGCGCGTCTCCGACGACCAGTGAACCGCACCGCAGTCAAGCGCCACCGACCACGTCGCAAACGGTTACGGCGTCGGAAAACGGGAAGGCCAGCTCTTCATCGACACCTACGGCTGGCTCGCAGTCACCGTCTGTCTCGGCGTCCGCGGCTCTGTCGGAGTCCGGCCCGGCGCCCGTGTCCAGAAACGCCCCAGCACCGTTCTACGGTCTGGACGTGCCGCATGCCCGAGTGGAGTTGGCGGCAGACCTGACCCAGCGCACCGGCTACCGACCGTCGGTACTTGCCGCGTTCATCCGGCTCGACACCGTCAACACCGCCGCAGTCGTGCATCGGATCAGCAGCTCGGGCTTCACGCCCTTCATCACGCTGGAACCTTGGCACGCAGACGGGGCAACCGACCGTCCGGATGCCGGGGACAGCCTGGCCAGCATCGCAGCGGGAGCTCACGACGACGAACTGCTGCGCCAGGCTCGAGCCCTGGCCGGCTCGGCCGGCCCGATGTACTTCCGCTTCGCCCACGAGATGAACGCCTCCTGGTATCCCTGGGGCATCGGCACTAACGGCAACACCAGCGCCCAGTTCGTAGCGGCGTGGCGGCATGTCCACCAGCTGTTCGCCGAGGTGGCGGGGCTGTCTCTGCGCTGGGTGTTCTCGCCGGTGGATCTGGGCAATCCGCGTGCCCACAACAGCCTCGGTGCGCTGTATCCGGGCGACGACGTAGTCGATTACCTCGGCCTCACTGCGTACAGCTCTGCGTCCGCGCCGGCCGCCGACGCGCGGACGACGTTCACGCCGACGGTCACGGCGCTGCGCTCGCTGGCGCGCAAGCCGATTCTGCTGTCCGAGATCGGCGCGGCGGACGGCCCTGCGAAAGCCGGCTGGTTGCGTAGCCTGGGGCCCTACCTGCTGTCGCAGCCCGACGTCGCCGGCTTCGTCTACTTCGACACCACGACGCAGAGCACGGGCGCGACCGGTAACTACTCGCTGTCCACCACTGCCGACACGCAGGCGCTGGGTGTCACCCTGGCGCTGGTGCACGCTCGCCAGGTCCGCTGAGCTGCCGGCCATGAACCCTCGGTACCGGCAGCCGATCTGGCCGCTCGCTCAGCTTGTTCTCAGCCCGTCCGCGTACCGTCGTTTGTCCAGCGTCGGCGCAGTACCGCGGCCACGTCGCAGCATGTCCACGCCGTTCGTCTCGACCCTCAGGAGTACAGCGTGACGTCCAGTACCTCCCTCTCTCAGGCAACTGGTTCACAGCCGGCGTCGCAGCAACCGGCTGCGTCCCAGCACGCGGTTCAGCCATCAGGACCGAGCACGCCGGCGCAGGACGCGACGTCGCTCGAGCGGGTGCTGTTCGAGGTCAAGCGCGTCATCGTAGGTCAGGAGCGGCTGGTCGAACGGATGATGGTCAGCATGCTCGCGCGCGGGCACTGCCTGCTCGAAGGCGTGCCCGGCGTGGCCAAGACCCTTGCGGTGGAGACGTTCGCCCGCACGGTCGGCGGCTCCTTCGCCCGCCTGCAGTTCACGCCCGACCTCGTGCCCTCCGACATCGTGGGCACCCGCATCTACCGGGTCGGGCAGGAGAAGTTCGACACCGAGCTGGGGCCGGTTTTCGCCAACTTCGTGCTGGCCGACGAGATCAACCGCGCGCCGGCCAAGGTCCAGTCGGCGCTGTTGGAGGTCATGGCCGAACGGCAGGTCAGCATCGGCGGTGTGCGCCATCCCGTCCCGACGCCGTTCCTGGTGCTCGCGACGCAGAACCCGATCGAGAGCGAGGGCGTGTACCCGCTGCCCGAGGCGCAGCGCGACCGCTTCCTGATGAAGATCCCGGTGGGCTATCCCAGTGCCGCCGAGGAGCGCGAGATCATCTACCGGATGGGCGTCACCCCTCCGGTGGCCAACACTGTCATCAGCATCGACGACCTGCGCCGACTGCAGGAGGTCGCGAGTCGGGTCTTCGTCCACCATGCCATCGTCGATTACGTCGTGCGGCTGGTGCTTGCCACCCGCGCGCCGCGCCAGATCGGACTGAACGATGTCGCGGGCTGGGTGTCCTACGGTGCCAGCCCACGAGCCAGCCTGGGCCTGATCGCAGCCGGGCGGGCGATGGCGTTGCTGCGCGGGCGCGACTATGTGCTGCCCCAGGACGTGCTCGACATTGCCTCCGACGTGCTGTCGCACCGGCTGGTGCTGTCCTACGACGCGATCGCCGACGGTGTACCTGCCGAGCATGCGATACACCGGATTCTGGAGACTGTGGGGCTGCCGCAGGTCGCGCCGCGGCAACGTGCCGGAATGCCGAACCAACAGCAGCTGCCTCCTCAGCCTTTGGGCCAGCAGCAGATGCCTGTCCAGCAGCTGGGGCCGCAGCCAGGCAATCCGCAGCCCGGCAGCCAGGGTCAGCCGGTACAGCACGGCCAGCAGGTACCGCAAGGTCAGCAAGTCCAACCCCCCGCACCGGCGCAGGGCTATCCACCTGCTCAGGAGCGCTCTGCGTGAGCGAGCGCGGCACCCGTTCCGCCTCGGCACTGAAGAACGGCCCACCCGGTACCGACGGCGCGCAGCTGGAGTTGGTCACCGAGTCCAGCGAGCCGTTGCTGCGCCGCCTGGAACTCACCGTGCGGCACCGCTTGGACGGGCTGCTCCAGGGCAACTACCTGGGCCTACTGCCCGGACCGGGCAGCGAGGCCGGCGATTCCAGGCAGTATTTCCCTGGCGATGACGTGCGCCGGATGGATTGGGCCGTCACCGCTCGCACGATGACGCCCTACGTCCGCCAGACCATCGCCGATCGGGAGCTGGAGACGTGGCTCGTCGTCGACCTGTCGCCCAGCCTGGACTTCGGCACCGCCCGCAGCGAGAAGCGGGAGCTGGTGTTCGCAGCGATCACCGCCGTCGTCTACCTGACCGCGCGCGGTGGCAACAGGGTGGGCGCGGTCGTCACCACCGGTGAGAACACCGTCCGACTGCCCGCGCGAGCCGGTCGGGCGCACGCCCGCAGCCTGATCGACACCATCGCGGCCACGCCGCGTGCCAAGTCAGGTCGGCGCGGCGATCTGGCCAGCGCGTTGGAACAGGTCCGCCGTCCACCGCGCCGGCGCGGCTTGGTCGCGGTGATCTCGGACTTCCTGGGCGATCCGGACTGGGAGCGGCCGCTGCGCGCGCTGGGCCAGCGACACCAGTTGCTGGGCGTCGAGATCGTCGATCCGCGCGAGCTGGAGCTCCCCAACGCCGGGTTGGTGACCTTCGTCGATCCGGAAAGCGGCCAGCAGCTGGAGGTGCAAACCGCCAACGCCGGCGTGCGGGAGCGCTATGCCGCCGCGGCCGCAGCGCAACGCTCTTCCATCGCGGGCGCACTGAGGCACGCCGGGGCCGGGCATCTGCAGTTGCGTACCGACCGGGACTGGATCACCGACGTCGTGCGTTTCGTCACCGCCTCACGCCGCGGCGTCGGCGCCACGTCGGGAGGACGACGATGACCTTCGAAACTCCGTACGCGCTGTATCTGCTGGCCGTGGTCGCGCTGCTGGCCGGTGCCTACATCGTCGAGCAGGCTCGACGCAAGCGTTACACCGCCCGCTTTTCCAACGTCTCGCTGCTGGCGTCGGTGGTTCCCCGGCGCCCGGGCTGGCGTCGGCACGTCACGTTCGCGATGTTGCTGCTCTCGCTCGCCGCGTTGACGATCGGAGTAGCGCATCCGGCGGCCAAGATCCGCGTGCCGCGCGAAAAAGCGACGGTGATGCTGGCCATCGACGTGTCGCTGTCGATGAAGGCCACCGACGTGCTGCCCGATCGGATCACCGCGGCGAAGAAGGCCGCCGACGTGTTCGCCGATGAGCTGCCGCCCAAGATCAATCTTGGTCTGGTGGCCTTCGGTGGCACCGCCAGCGTGTTGGTGCCGCCCTCCATCGACCGCGACGTGTTCAAGGCCTCGGTGGACAAGCTCGAACTGCAGGAGTCCACCGCCATCGGTGACGCCGTGCACGCCAGCATCGTCGCGGTGCAGACGTTCAGCCGCTCCACCACTGCCAAGAACGAGAAGCCCGCACCGGCACGCATCGTGCTGCTCAGCGACGGCTCGAACAACAGTGGCCGCAAGCTGTCGGTTGCCGAAGACGAGGCGCGGGTGGCGAAGATTCCGGTGTCCACGATTGCTTTCGGTACTGCGGACGGAACCGTCGAGCTGCCCGGCTACGGTCCGCAGCGAGTGCCGGCGGACAAGGTGCAGTTGCGCGGGCTGGCGCAGGCCACGGGCGGCTCGTTCCACACCGCGGCCTCGGTGGAAGAGCTCAAGAGCATCTACGCCGACATCGGCTCTCAGATCGGCTACACCACCGCTCGGCGCGACATCAGCTATCGCTTCCTCGTCGCCGGTCTTGTGTTCGGCATGCTCACCGCGGCCGGCGCGCTGCTGTGGTCGGGCCGACTGACCTGACTCTTCAATCAACCGGGTGCGTCCTTCGAGTCGGTCCCTGACCATGCCCAATCAGCAAGCCGGCCTGCCCTTCGGTCACTGTCGGCGACGTCGGCTAGCGTGGGTCGCCGAGCGTTGATCGCCGAGCGCGGATCGCTGGTCTAGGAGCGGGAGTTGTCGTGAGTCGTTGTGTGCTGGTCACCGGGGGCAACCGCGGCATCGGCCTGGCGATCGCGCGGGCGCTGGCCGCCGACGGCGACAACGTCGCGGTAACCCATCGGGGTAGCGGCGCACCCGAGGGACTGTTCGCGGTGCCCTGCGACGTCACTGATTCCGAGCAGGTGGACGCAGCTTTCACCGCCGTCGAGGCCGAGTTCGGACCGGTCGAGGTGCTGGTCGCCAACGCCGGCATCACCGACGACACGCTGCTCATGCGCATGAGCGAGGAGTCCTTCACCCGGGTGATCGACGCCAACCTCAACGGTGCGTTTCGCGTCGCCCGCAGGGCCACGCCGGGCATGGTCAAGCTCAAGCGCGGCCGGATGGTGTTCATCTCCTCGGTGGTGGGCCTGATGGGTTCGCCCGGGCAGGCTAACTACGCCGCGAGCAAGGCCGGTCTGATCGGACTCTCGCGCTCCATATCCCGCGAGCTGGGCCGGCGCAACATCACCGCCAATGTTGTCGCGCCCGGTTTCGTCGAGACCGACATGACCGCTGGGCTAGGCGAGGCGCGGCAGAAGGAAATACTGGCCAGTGTGTCGCTGGGCCGCTTCGGGTCGGCGGACGACGTCGCCGCCGCGGTGCGATTTCTTGCCAGCGAGGCCGCCGCCTACATCTCCGGTGCTGTGCTGACCGTCGACGGCGGCCTGAGCATGGGCACCTGAGCACCCATGGCCTGAGCAGCGGGCCCGGTTTGGCTACGCCACATCGGCCTTCGTTACCGCTCTGGCCGGCGCTCGGGGGATTCGTCGTTCCATTGCTTCTCAGGCAAGCTGATACAAAGGAGTTCTTCGTGGGTCTGTTGGACGGCAAGCGACTACTGGTCACCGGCGTCATCACCGACGCCTCCATCGCCTTCAGCGTGGCTCGCGTCGCCCAAGAGCAGGGCGCCGAGGTGGTGCTGACAGGTTTCGGACGGATGTCGCTGGTGAACCGCGTGGCCGCCAAGCTGCCACGTCCGGCGCCGGTGGTGGAACTCGACGTCACCGACGACGGGCATCTGGGTGCGCTGGCCGACACCGTGCGCGAACACGTCGACGGCCTGGACGGCGTGCTGCACTCCATCGGCTTCGCCCCACAGTCGGTGATGGGCGGCAACTTCCTGACTGCACCCTGGGCCGACGTCGCAACGGCGGTCCAGGTTTCCACGTACTCGTTCGCGTCGCTGACCAAGGCCACGCTGCCGCTGTTCGGCGAGGCCGGCGGCTCCGTGCTCGGCCTCACCTTCGACGCACAGGTCGCCTGGCCGGCCTACGACTGGATGGGCGTTGCCAAGGCCGGGCTGGAGTCCACGTCGCGCTACCTGGCTCGCGAGTTGGGCCCGCGCGGTATCCGCGTCAACCTGGTGTCCGCGGGCCCGGTTCGGACGATGGCAGCGAAGAGCATTCCTGGCTTCAGCGCGTTCGAGGACGCCTGGGACGGTCGCGCGCCTCTGGGCTGGGACGTCAACAGTGCCGAGCCGGTGGCGCGCACGTGTGCGGCGCTGCTGTCGGACTGGCTGCCGGCGACGACGGGTGAGATCGTGCACGTCGACGGCGGCTTCCACGCGATGGGAGTGTGACGGTCACGCCTCCCGACGATGTGACCACCGCCTCCGACGCGGCCACCTCGGACGTCACCGCGCGAGTGGACAACGCCGGCAGCGCCGGCAACGACTCTGGCTACGACGCGTTTCTGTTGCTCGGCTTCGGCGGCCCGGAGCATCCCGACGAGGTGATGCCGTTCCTGCGCACCGTCACCCGCGGGCGCAACATTCCCGACGAGCGGCTGGCCGAAGTCGCCGAGCACTACTACCACTTCGACGGCGTTTCGCCGATCAACGCGCAGAACCGTGCGCTGCTGGCGGCGCTGAGCACTCGATTCGCCGCCGACGGCATCGATCTGCCGCTCTACTGGGGCAATCGCAACAGTGCACCGTGGCTGAACGACGTCGTGGCAGAGATGACGGCCGACGGAGTGCGGTCCGCGCTGGTGCTGGCCACCAGTGCCGCGGGCGGATATTCGGGCTGCCGGCAGTATCGACAAAACCTGGCCGACGCGCGCGCCGGCGTGGCCAGAGCGCCGCTGTTGACCAAGCTGCGGCACTTCTTCAACCACCCGGGCTTCGTCGAGGCCAACGTCGAGCGCGTGCGCGCCGCCCTCGCCGAGCTGCCGGCCGATCGACGCGACGCGACCCGGCTGGTGTTCACAGCACACTCGGTGCCCGAGTCCGCCAACGCCGTCGCCGGTCCGGACGGCGACCTGTACCGGCGCCAGCAACTGGAGACGGCAAGACTGGTTGCCGACGCCGTCCGCGGGCCGGGTGCGGAGTTCGACCTGGTCTGGCAGTCGCGGTCGGGCCCGCCGCAGGTGCCGTGGCTGGGTCCCGACATCAACGACCACCTGCGCGCGCTGGCCGCCGACGGCGTCGAGTCAGTGCTGATCGCGCCGACCGGGTTCGTGTCCGATCATCTGGAAGTGCTGTGGGATCTTGACAACGAGGCGGCCGCCACCGCCACCGAGCTGGGTATGACGATGGTGCGGGCAGGCACCGCAGGCACCCATCCCGCCTTCGTCGAGACGATTTGCGACCTGGTGCGCGAGCGGCTCGCCGGTGCACCGAAGCTCGCGGTAGGACCGATGGGCCCGTCGTGGAACGAATGCCCGGTCGACGACGGCTGCTGCCTGCCCCGCAAGTCCTAGCCAGCCGGGCCCCGCCAACTAGCGCAGTGGTGTCTGCAGAGAGCCGGGCGAGTCGCCTGCTGCCAGCTTCTCGGCAGTTCGAGCAAGGTTCTGGATCATGGGACCGAACACGAACAGATGGAACGGCTGGATGACTCGCCAGTAGGCGTGCCCGGCCAGCCCCCGCGGATGGAAGGTCGCGCGCTGACGCAAGGTCACCGCGCCGTCGTCGTCCTCGGTGACGGTGTAGTCCAACCAGGCCAGGCCGGGCAGCTTCATCTCCGCGCGCAGGCGTAGCAGCGAGCCTCGTCGGACGTCCTCCACCCGCCACCAGTCCAGTGCGTCACCGACGCGCACGTGGTCGTCGTCGCGACGTCCCCGCCGCAGTCCGACACCGCCCACCAGCCGGTCCAGCACGCCACGGATCTGCCAGGCGAGTGGGAACGAGTACCAGCCGTGCCGGCCGCCGATGCCCTCGACGACGGACCAGACGATGTCGCGCGGGGCGCTGACGATCCGACTGCGGTCGTCGGCGAACAGGGTGCCGCCCGCCCAGTCCGGATCGCTGGGCTGGGTATTGCTGGGTGCGCCGGGCCACTCGCTTTCCGACCACCGCGTAGCGACGGCTGCCTCTCGGATGCGCTGCAGCGCCAGCTCGATCGCACGCCGGAATCCCAGTAGGCCTTCGGTCGGATCCGGGATGTAGGCGGCGATTTCGTGCTCGCGGCAGACCACCTCGGTGCCCAGCGAACGCACCAGCGGCCGGGCCAGCACGGCGGGCACCGGCGTCACCAGACCGACCCAGTGGCTGGACAGCCTGGGCGTCAGAAACGGGACGCCGACGATCACGCGCGGTCGCAGGCCCGCCGCCTGGGCGAAGCCCTGCATCATGTCGCGGTAGGTGAGGACGTCTGGGCCGCCGACGTCGAAGCCGCGCGACACCTCGGCCGGCAGGGTGGCGCAGCCGACCAGGTAGCGCAGCACGTCGCGTACCGCGATCGGCTGCAGGCGGGTGTCCACCCAGCGTGGAGTGATCATCACCGGGAGGCGTTCGGTGAGGTAGCGCAGCATCTCGAAAGAGGCAGATCCGCTGCCGAGGATCACCGCCGCGCGCAGCACGACGGTCGGCACGCCCGAAGCAAGCAGGATCTCGGCAACCTCGGCCCGGGACGCCAGATGCTCCGACAGCGCCGCTTCGTCGTCACCGTCGGTGGGCCGGTCGGCGAAACCGCCCAGGTAGACGATGCGCCGCACGCCCGCCGCGCGCGCCGCGTCGGCGAAGTTTCGCGCCGCCTGCCGATCCTTGGCCGCGAAGCCCGGCCCGTCGGACAGCGAGTGGATGAGGTAGTAGGCGACGTCGACGTTCTCGAACAGTGCCGGCAGCGTGGCAGGGTCCAGCATGTCGGCGGTCCGAATGTCGACCTCGCCGGCCCAGGGCGCGTCCCTCAGCCAGCCCTCGGTGCGGGTGAGCGCGCGCACGTCGAAGCCGGCGGCGAGCAGTTCGGGCACGAGCCGACCGCCGACGTAGCCGGTGGCGCCGGTGACCAGCGCGCGCATGCCCGTACTCACGCTCGCGCCCGTGCTCGGGTCGTCTTCATGCTCGGATCGTCTGCATGCTCGGATCGGATCCTGCGGGACGGTCTACTGGCCTTGGGCGGCGCGGCGGTCGGCGCGCACCGCCGGGAAGCCGTTGTGATACCCGGCGAGCCTGGCTCGGCGGACGGTTCTGCGTAGGCCGTGCAGCGCGTCGGCTCGCACGGAGATGCCGGTGCGGTCGATGGCTCCGCCGATGCTGTCGGCGCCGGCAAGATCGAGCATGACGTCCAGCCGCTCGGCCTGGGTGACCAGCGCCGCGGCTCGACCCACGAACCCAGGAGCGAAGTGGAAGTCCTCACCGACCCGGCGCAGGCGCGCCAGGCGTGCTGGATCGACACCCCGCACCCCGCCAAGCTGGGCTTCACGCAGCAGCGTGGTGGTCTCGCGCATGGCCTGGGCCAGCTCGTGCTCGGCCTCGTTGATCTGCAGTGGATCCCCGCCGGGCTCGTCGACGGCGAAGGCCTGCCAACGCACAGTCGGGGGCGCGCTGCTGGGACCGGCAACGATCGTCGTAGGCACCAGGCCGATGCCGCCGCCGTACACGCCCTGGCCTGCCGTCAGTGCCGCGGCGAGGAAATCGGGCGCGGTGGGCACGCCGCGGACGTCGCCGGGCACGGGCAGAACAACGCGCACGTCGACGCGCGCCCGGCGCCAGTCGATAAGCACAGTGGCCAGCCGGGTGGGAGCCGCGAGATCGGGCGAGGTCGGGATTGCGGGCGTCGCAAAGCCAGCCGGGCGGTCAGAGCCGGTCGGCGCGGCGGCAGGGCCGGTGGCAGGCAGTCCGATGACGGATTGCGGCGGCCCATCGCAGACGGCGTCCAGCGCGTCGTCGAACGGGGCGTAGCCGCGCACGGCCGCCGTAGCCCACATGGCGAGGCGGGCGCTTGCATGCATCGGCACCCGAACGAGGTTACGGATACGAGTGCAGCATTAGCCACCGTGGCGGTGGCCAACGCTGCATTCGTTGCGCCCGCACCCACGTCAACGCTCAGATCCAGGAGATGTGCGGGGACAGGTACACGTAGCCCACGAAGCTCACCGTGTCGATGATGAAGTGCGCAACCAGCAGCGGCAGCACGCGCCGGGTGCGGGTGAACCACCAGCCGAAGATCAGGCCCATGACGGCGTTGCCGGCGAACCCGCCGAAGCCCTGATAGAGGTGGTAGCTGCCGCGCAGCACCGCCGCGGACAGGATCGAGCGTTCCCGCGTCCAGCCCAGCTGCGCCAGCCGTGTGAGCAGGTACCCCATCACGATGACTTCCTCGCTGGTGGCGTTCTGCAGCGCCGACACCACGAGGACGGGCAGGCGGTACCAGACGTCGGGCAGGCCACTGGCCACGATCTGGGTGTTGAAGCCGAAGGTGTGAGCGAGATAGACGAGACCGAGCCCGGGAATGCCGATCAGCGCCGCGAACCCGGCGCCCAGCAGACTGTCGCGCGGCAGCCGAGCGCGGGTGAGGCCGATGGAAAACCCGCGACCGGCCGGGCTGCGCGCCAGCAGCAGCAGGGCCAGAGCCGGAGCGACGAAGCCCTCCGCGAGGCCGACGACCTGGTAGATGAAGTCGAGCCAACTGCGGTCCTGCACATAGGTGCCGTTGAGCACCGAACTCTGTGCCGACAGCGCTCTGGGCTGGGTCAGCTTGTCGATCAGCGAGACCACGGAATCGACGCCGGACCGTCCCAGGGACAGTCCCAACAGCAGCACCGTCTCCCATCCCAGCCAGCGCGGGGATACGCCCTGGTGGGGATCACCCTGGTTGGGATCGTGTGCGTCGTCGGTCGACGCCGGAGCGGTTTCGACAACCACGCTCGGCACTGATCCGGCCGGCAACTCCACCGCGGCCGCGTCCATCTGGTCACCGGCGAAGGAGGAACTCACCGCTCGCACGGTACCGGCGTCGATCGAGACGGTGCCGCGGTGAATGCCTACAGCAGAATGCCTGTGGCTGCGCTGAGCTGACATGATCAGTGCAATGGACGAATCGGCGACACCGGCTGCGCTGCCGGCACAGCAGCTCGCACAGGAGCTTGCGCTCGAGCAGGCGCACGTGTCGTTGCTCTATCAACGTCTGGACGCGATGCGCGAGCGCACGGCGCAGGCATTGGGGCGTGCCATCGCGACCGGTGGTTCGGGCACGCCGGCTGCACGCGCCGAACGCGACGCGTTCGTGGCTCTGTACAACCAGCGCGCCACCCAGTTGGCGGGGGTGGAGGAACGCCTGTGTTTCGGCCGGCTGGACCTGCGCTCGGAGAATCCGACACCCGCAGACGGCGGAATTGACGAAGACACAGCGTCGATTCCGCAGCGCCCGCGCTACATAGGACGGCTGGGTATCTCCGACGACGACCGGGTCGAACTGCTGGTTGACTGGCGGGCGCCGGCGGCCGAGCCGTTCTACCGCGCGACCGCCGCACATCCCGACGGCGTGGTGCGCCGGCGCTCACTGAGCACCAGCCGACGCCGGGTGACGTCGCTGTCCGACGAGGTGCTGGACCTGGTCGAGTTCGCCGCGCACGGCGTCGCGGGCAGCTCGGTGGTGGCGGGCGAGGGCGCGCTGTTCGCCAGCCTGGACGCCGCGCGCACGGGCCGGATGACCGACATCGTCGCCACCATCCAGGCCGACCAGGACCGTGTCGTGCGCGCACCGCTTGCCGGGGTGCTCGTCGTCCAGGGCGGCCCGGGCACCGGCAAGACCGCGGTCGCACTGCACCGCGCGGCCTATCTGCTTTATGCCCACCGTCAGCACATCGAACGCACCGGCGTACTGCTGGTGGGCCCCAACCGGGCCTTTCTGCGCTACATCGACCAGGTGCTGCCGACGCTGGGCGAGGCTGAATCGGTGGTGATGGCCACGCCGGGGGAGCTGTTCGCCGGCGTGCGCGCGAGCACCGACGACGAAGCCCGCGCGGCCGTCCTGAAGGGCGATCTGCGGATGGCCGGCGTGCTGGGCGAAGCGGTTCGCCGCCGTCAGCGCACGTTGGACCGTCCACGGCAGCTGCGGGTCGGTCCGACGGAGATCACGTTGCGCCCCCGCGACGTCGCCGCCGCGCGGGAACATGCCCGACGCACCCGTCGGCCGCACAACGAGGCGCGCACGGAGTTCGTGCGCGAAGTGCTGCGTGGGCTGGTTCGGCAGCTGGCCGAAGCGCGCGGCTATGAACTCGATGACGAAATCCGCGCCGACCTGGCCGCCGAGCTGCGTGAAACCCCGGTCGTTCGCCGTGAAATCAACTGGTGCTGGGCGCCGATCGGGCCGGAGCGGCTGCTGCGCGATCTGTTCGCCGACCCGGCCCGGTTGCGCGAGGCCGCCCGCGGACTCAGCGCGTCGGAACAGGCACTGCTGCACCGCCCGCGCACGGCACCGTGGACGGTGTCCGACGTGCCGCTACTCGACGAGGCGGCCGAGCTGCTCGGGCCTGACCCCAGCGCGCCCGACGCACCCGTCGACCGATCCGTTCCCGCCGCCGCAGATGCCGACGAAGCGGCCGATCCGCTGTCGAATGAGGCGATCGCACAGCGCCTGGGTGAGGGCGAGCGGCGTCTGTTGCCGGTGGCCGAACGCGCCGCCGTAGACCGCGAGTGGGCGTACGGACACGTCATCGTCGACGAGGCACAAGAGCTGTCGCCGATGATGTGGCGCCTGCTGATGCGCCGTTGCCCGAGCAAGTCGATGACGGTGGTGGGCGACGTCGCCCAGACCAGCTCCGCCGCCGGCGCCACCTCGTGGGCGCAGGTTCTGCAGCCCTACGTGTCCGACCGCTGGACCGAGCGTGAGCTGACCGTCAACTACCGCACGCCCGCTCAGATCATGGCGGTGGCGCAGCGGGTACTGGAAGCCAGCGGGTCCAGTGCAAAGGCGCCACGCTCGGCGCGTGAGACCAGCTGGCCGGTGGAGTACGTCGCGAAGGGCGCGCAGTCCAGCGGCGCATCGAGAGACCTGGCGAGCGGTGTGGGCGACGTGGTGGCTGATGTTTTCGCCGAGCTGGCCGGCGGCACCGTCGGGGTGCTGGCGCCGGCCGCAGTCGTCGCCGGGCTGCGTACCGAACTTGGCCGACGGATCCCCGGGGCGGGGACGTCTGTCGAGGGCGGTGCGTCCGCTGGAGCCAGTGGGTCGCGGATCACGGTCAGCACGGTCAGCGCTGCGAAGGGGTTGGAGTTCGACGTCGTCGTCGTCGTGGAGCCGGCGGCGATCGTGTCGGCATCCCCGCGTGGTTACAACGATCTGTACGTCGCGCTCACCCGGGCTACCCAGCGCCTCGTCATCGTCCACAGCGCGCCGTTACCGGCCGAGCTCGTCGACTGAACGGCCACGAGCGGGTCGGCCGCTCAGGAGCCGGCACGGGACAGACGCAGCGCTTTCCGGCGCGGGTCCGCCTGCGGCGGCCGCACCGCCGCTAGCGTCGCCAGTTGTGCCCCGCTATGACCGCGACGTCCTCGCCGGCGGGCGTGCCGCGGCGCCGCGCCGCCGCATTCCTGAGGTCGTGGCCGAGCCTGGGCTGGTGGTGGAGGACGCGGCCACCGGGTTCTGCGGCGCGATCGTCGCCACGGCCAAGGCGGGTGTGACGGTCGAGGACCGCCGCGGCCGCACTCGGGTGCTGCCCTGGCAAGCAGCAGCGTTTCTGATCGACGGCGTGCCGAGCACGCTGGTTCCACCGGCGCCCACACCAGCCGCTGCACCGAAGCGGGCGCGCACCGCGTCGGGTTCGTTCGCCGTCCCGGCGGCGCCCGCGCGCACGGCGCAGGCCAGCCGGATCTGGGTGGAAGGCGATCATGACGCCGCCCTGGTGGAGCGGATCTGGGGCGCGGACCTGCGCGTCGAGGGCATCGTCGTCGAGCCCATCCGCGGTCTGGACAACCTGCCCGAGCTGGTGCGCGACTTCGGCCCGGCGCCGCACCGACGCCTCGGCGTGCTGGCCGACCATCTGGTGCCCGGAAGCAAGGAGAGCCGGATCGCAGCCGGCATCCGATCGCCGAACGTGCTGATCACCGGCCATCCCTATGTCGACATCTGGCAGGCCGTCAAACCTGCCGCGCTCGGGCTGAAGGTGTGGCCGGTGGTGCCACGCGGGCAACCGTGGAAGGAAGGCATCGCGACCGCGCTGGGTTTCGACGATCCGCGCGAGGTGTGGCGGCGGGTGCTGGGATCGGTGTCCACTTTCGCCGACGTGGAGGTGCCGCTACTACGGGCAGTGGAGCAACTCCTAGATTTCGTGACGGTATCGATTTCCTGAGCACTTGGTCGAATGCGGCACCGAACGTGCCACTATGGCGACGTGCCCGCCTGGTTGATCTGGCTGATCATCGCGGCCGTACTGGCCGGAGCAGAGATGGCCTCACTCGACCTGGTCCTGATCATGCTGGCCGGCGGCGCAGCCGCGGCCGCGGTCGTGGCGCCGTTCGCTCCACCGGTTGTCCAGGTGGCGGTGGCCGTTGCCGCGAGCGCCGGGCTTCTGGTGACGGCGCGCCCGGTCGCCAAACGCCATTTGACCGCCGGGCCCGACCACGCCACCGGAGCTGCCGCCCTGGTGGGCAAGCAGGCCGTTGTACTGGAACAGGTGGACGCCCACGGCGGCTACGTGCGCCTCAACGGCGGCCGCTGGTCGGCCCGGGCGTACGACCAGCGCCAGGTCATTGCGGCCGGCGAGCTGGTGTCGGTGATGCAGATCGACGGCGCCACCGCCGTCGTCTACGAGACGTTGTGAACTGCCCACTGCGGCATCGACGAAAGGCACGACCGTGAGCCCAGCACTCATCGCGTTGATAGTCGTCCTGGTGCTGGTCGCGGCGGTGCTGGCCCGCAGCGTGAGAATCGTTCCCCAGGCGCGCGCCGGCGTCGTCGAACGACTGGGCCGTTACGTGCGCACGCAGGGTCCCGGACTCACCGTGCTGGTGCCCTTCGTCGACCGGCTCCGTCCGTTGATGGATCTGCGCGAGCAGGTGGTGTCGTTCCCGCCGCAGCCGGTGATCACCTCGGACAACCTGACCGTGGCCATCGACTCGGTGATCTACTTCCAGGTGACCGATCCGCGGGCGGCGACGTACGAGATCGCCAACTACATCCAGGCGGTGGAACAGCTGACGATCACCACCCTGCGCAACGTGGTGGGCTCTCTGACGTTGGAGCAGGCGCTGACCAGCCGCGACCAGATCAACACGCAGCTGCGCGGTGTACTGGACGAGGCGACCGGGCCGTGGGGGATCCGGGTGGCGCGGGTGGAGATCAAGGCGATCGACCCGCCGCCCTCGATCAAGGACGCGATGGAGCAGCAGATGCGCGCCGACCGCAACAAGCGCTCTCTGATCCTAACCTCGGAAGGCCAGCGCGAGTCGTCGATCAAGACCGCCGAGGGCCAGAAGGCGGCGCAGATCCTCAACGCCGAGGGCCAGAAGCAGGCGGCGATCCTGGCCGCGGAGGCCGAGCGGCAGTCGCGCATCCTGCGCGCCGAGGGTGAACGCGCCGCGCGCTATCTCACCGCGCAGGGTCAGGCGAAGGCCATCGAGACGACGTTTCAGGCCATCCATGATTCCAAGCCCGACCCCGCGCTGTTGGCCTACCAGTACCTGCAGACGTTGCCGCAGATCGCCCAGGGCGACGCGAACAAGATGTGGATCGTGCCGAGTGAGTTCAGCAAGGCGCTGGAGGGACTGACCAAGATGACCGGCGCGGACACCGACTCCGCGCCGACGTGGTTGCAGGCCGGACAGAACGCCGGCCCGTCGGAGTCGACGGACGCCAAGCCGGAGAAGATCGACACCGCGGGCTGGTTCGACTCCCAGGTCCCGCCGGCGGCTCAGCAACCCGAGGCGATGAATCTGCGAACCTCCGACGACGACGAGGACACCCGCGCCGCGCACAACCTGCTGGCCGCGCCGCCGCTGCAGGTGGCGTTGGACAACGCGCTGAGCGCCCAGTACGTCGGACTCGACGATTCGCCCAGGCAGGTTCCGCCCGCACAAGGTCCGCCCGCGCAGGCGCCTGATGGGCAGGCTCCGCCGATGCCGGCCCAGTACGTGACGCCGACGCAGCCGCCGGCGCCGAGTAGGTGACGCCGACGCGGCCGCCGAATCACTGAGCGTGGTCGGCGGTGAGCAATAGCTCCGGCAGACGCGCGTGCGGCCGGGCGCGGGGATATGCTGCTGTAGGTATTGCCAGTCATTGGCAATAAGCCGTCGCCGCCGCGCACAGCCGTCAGGGGAGTGTCTGTGAGCTCAGCAGTCAGCAGCTCAGCAGTCATCAGCTCAACAGCTGCCAGCGCCGAGCGGCCGATTCGACAGTTTGTCGCGACGCTGACCCGGCGGGACTGGCGCCGCCTGGGCGGCATGGCTGCCTTCATCGTCGCGCTGCACGTCGTCGGATTCGTCATGCTGGTGACCGTCATCGCTCCGCAGCACTTCGCCATCGGTTCCACCGCTGGCAGCGGCACCACCTTCGGCGTCCTGCTCGGGGTGACGGCCTACACCCTGGGCATGCGCCACGCCTTCGACGCCGACCACATCGCCGCGATCGACAACACCACCCGCAAATTGCTGGAGGACCGCCGGGACAAGCCGCTGTCGGTGGGGTTCTGGTTCTCCCTCGGCCACTCGTCGATCGTGTTCGGACTGTGCGTGTTGCTCAGCGTGGGCGTGCGCTCCCTGGTCGGGCAGGTCGGCGACAAGAACTCGACGCTGCACAACGTCACCGGCGTCGTCGGGGTGAGCGTCAGCGGCGTCTTCCTGATGGTGCTGGGCACCATCAACCTCGTCATCCTGCTGGGCATCCTGCGCATCTTCGCGCGGATGCGCCACGGCGACTACGACGAAAAAAGCCTCGAGCAGGAGCTGGGCAACCGCGGGCTGCTCAACCGCATCCTCGGCCGGGCCACCCGCGCGGTGACCAAGGCCTGGCACATGTACCCGGTGGGCGTGCTGTTCGGCTTCGGCTTCGATACCGCCACCGAAATCTCGCTGCTGGTGCTGGCGTCGACGAGTGCGGCAATCGCCCTGCCCTGGTATGCGATTCTGACGCTGCCCGTGCTGTTCGCCGCCGGCATGTGCCTGCTCGACACCGTCGATGGCGTGTTCATGAACGTCGCCTACGGCTGGGCGTTCTCCCGGCCCGTGCGCAAGGTCTACTACAACATCACCATCACCTCGCTGTCGGTTCTGGTGGCCTACGTGATCGGCGGCATCGAGCTGCTGGGTCTGCTGGTGGACAAGTTGCACCTGTCCGGCGCGCCGTGGTCGACGATCGCGACGCTGGGGAACTTCCAGTACACGGGTTACTTCGTCGCCGGAATCTTCGTGTCCACCTGGCTGGTCTCGATGCTGGTGTGGCGCTTCGGTCGCATCGAGGACAAGTGGACCAGCCATCTCAGCACTGACGCGGCGGCCGGCTGATCGGCATTCGACGACACCGTTGCCTCCATCAGAACGCGCAGCACCTTAAAAGGTCGTCGCGAGCCAGGGAGCCAGCCCGGTGGCGAACATGGCATCGGCTCGGCTCAGCGCGTGCGGGGTGACCTCGTCCACCATGCCGGCCGACCGGTGCAGTGACAGCGAGGGCTGGCCCAGGTACACCGCGGCCAGCGCCCGCTGGGACAACCGCAGGTCCGGACTCTGCGTGGTGGCACGGCACTGCGCGCCGTCCGGACCGCCCTCGAGCAGATAGCGCCCCGCCCCGTACGCACCCAGATCCTCGTCCACCACGTCGAGCACCACTCTGGCCTCGACGGCGTAGCGGCGAGCCGACAACGCAGCCGGCACGTCGAGCAGGCGTACCCACAGCGAGTCCAGCGTGTTCTGCGCCTGCCACGACCGTCCGTCGTTCAACAGCCAGTGCACCGGCTCGTCCACCGGCCGGCCGGTCGCGTCGATCTGCGCGACCGCATCGATGCCGCACACGTAGGCCCAGAGATCGGTGTACGCGGCCTGGTTGGTCGCGAACAGCTCGTGCACGCGGATCGAGGCGTGATTGACCCAGTCCCAGGCGCTGGTCGGCTGCCACGTCACGTACCCGTCGATCGCGCCGGAAGTGCACGGGTCCCCGTGCGCGATGTGTACCCGAGTGGCGGCGGTACTGTCGCGCAACGCGGGAGACAACGACAGCTCCCAGTCGCCGGCGGTCCGATTTATCTGTCCCGCCCGCTGCCCTCGCGCGACGTCGAACACTGTCGGAGCGGCGGCCATCATTTCCTCAGCGGTCAGCTGGCGCAGTGAGCCTGCCGGCGGGTGCGCCAGGGTGGCGCCGCGTCGGCGGCGATCGATCCGGATGTCGCTCCAGTACGACGCGGGCCAGTACCCGAACCGGCCGTAGATGGGCCACTCCGCGGCCAGCAGAACGCTCGTTGCATCGCCCCGCTCGCGGGCAGCCGCCAGCGAGGCGGTGATCATCTGCCGCAGCAGTCCCTGCCGACGGTGCGTCGCTGCCACCGTGACGGCGGTCAGCGCGTCGACGTCCAGGTCGAGGGTGGCGCCGTCCGCGCCGGGGACCGTCAGCGATCGCGGCAGCGTGCGCAGGGTGCCTACGAAGCGCCCATCGTCGACCGCCGCCCAGGACCGCTCGGGCAGCCACTCCTGCTGTCGCCACGCCACCCGGGAAGCGACGACGGCAGGGTCCTCGAGGAAGGTGACCGTCTTGGCGATGTCGTTGGCGAGCACCTCGTCCACGCCGACGGTACGGATCTCCACGGTCATAGGGCTCACCCTGCCAGGGCAGCCGGGCCCTGCTCCACCGAGTTCGCGCAGCGCCCCCACACCAATAGGCTGCTGAGGTGACCGACTTCCTGCGGGCCAGTGCCGTCGACCAAGTTGCCGACCGGTTCGTCGCAGACCTCGTCGTCGCGAACCCCTTGCTGGGCACATCCCTCGGTGCGCTCGAGCACAACGGAGAGCTGCCCGATCTCAGCCCGGACGGACGCGCCGCCGACGACGCGCTGCGCCGCCGGGTTCTGCGCGAGCTCGACGATGTCGAGACCGGCGCACAGCCGGGGCAGCTGGACGCCACCGATGCCGTGACACTCGCCGCGATGCGCGAACGGCTCGGCCTGGAGAACGAGCGCTACGAGGCTGGCGAGATGCACCGCGACCTCAACGTCGTCTCCAGCCCGGTACAGACGGTGCGGGAGGTGTTCGACCTGATGCCGGTCGACACCGAGCAGGACTGGGCGACGGTGGCGCAGCGACTGGCTGCGGTGCCCCGCGCGCTCACCGGTTATGCGGCGTCGCTGTCGCACGCCGCTGCGAATGGTCAGGTCGCGGCGCGCAGGCAGGTCACCAAGGCTGCGCAGCAGTGCCTGGAGTTCGCTGCTGCGGACGGATTCTTCGCCACCCTGGCCGCGGACGCCCGTCCCGGCGGATCACTGCCGTCGGCGGCGCTGGCCGGCGATGTGGAGCGCGGCGCCACCGCGGCTCGCACCGCCTACGCCGAGCTCGGCGCCTTCCTTCTCGATCGATTGGCGCCCGACGCGCCCGCCGACGACGCCGTCGGCGCGCAGCGATATGCGTTGGCATCGCGGGACTTCCTGGGCGCCGCCGTCGATCAGGTGGAGGCCTACTCCTGGGGGCTGGCGGAGCTGAGTCGCATCGAAGCCGAGATGGCCGCGGTGGCTGAACGCATCGCGCCCGGGCAGGGAATGGCAGGCGCGATCGACGTGCTCGAGTCCGACCCGGCCCGGCGCATCGTGGGCAAGCAGGCGTTTCGCGACTGGATGCAGGACCTGTCCGACCGCACGGTCGAGGAGCTGGGACGCACCCACTTCGACGTGCCCGAACCCGTGCGCCGCCTGGACTGCCGGATTTCACCGGCCACGACCGGCATCATCTACTACACCCCGCCCAGCGAGGACTTCACCCGTCCCGGCGCGATGTGGTGGGCAGTGCCGGCGGGCGTGACGTCGTTCTCGACGTGGAAAGAGGTGTCGACCGTCTTTCACGAGGGAGTGCCCGGCCACCATCTGCAGTGCGGTCAGACGGCCTACCGCTCCAACCAGCTCAACCGGTGGCGCCGATCGGTGAGCTGGGTGTCTGGCCACGGCGAAGGCTGGGCGCTGTACGCCGAGCGGCTGATGTTGGAACTGGGTCAACTCGAAGAGCCGGGCGCTCATCTGGGCATGTTGGACGGCCAGGCGCTGCGGGCGGCTCGCGTGGTCGTCGACATCGGGCTGCACCTGCGTCTGGACGGGCCCGCAGAGGTGGGTGGCGGCGCGTGGAATGCGGCCAAGGCGTGGCAGTTCTTGCGGGCACACGTGCGCATCGACGACGCCACGTTGCGCTTCGAACTGGACCGCTATCTCGGGTGGCCCGGCCAGGCACCGTCGTACAAGATCGGCGAACGCAGTTGGCTGGAACTCCGCGCGGAGGTTCAGCGCCGAGAGGGTGCGGCATTCGATCTGCGCGCGTTCCATCGGCGAGCACTGGACCTCGGTTCGCTGGGCTTGGACACCCTGCGCACAGCTGTGCTGGCGGCGTGAACGGTGCCCCGGCGAGGGCGTCACCGCTGCGGCGAAGCCCCGCGCGGCAGGGCCGAGACGAAACCGCACCGTTGCTTTGCTGCTTGAACTGACGTAGTCGGCGTCCAGAACGTCAGTTGGCCCAGCAACGGCTTCCCCACAATTCCGCTACGACACATCGCAGAACGCCCTGAGCGCGGGTTCGTCGGGCGAAGCGCCGCCCGGGAGGGCCAAGACGAACCCGCGCGAGAGAACCCAGCTCAGGCCTCGGTGACCTCGGCGTCCGGCGCGTTCTTCTTGACAGATTCGATGCCGGCCAAGCAGCTGGCCTTGCTCGAGTAACCCTCGCCGCCGGTGGCGATCGTCTGGCCGTTGGAGGCTTTCAGCCGCCAGCGGTACTGGTCGCTGCTGTCCTGGTACGTCTCGAACGTGGCCATGGCCTACCTTCCGCGGAGAACGGCGCCGATCGGTCACCGTGGCCAGAGGCTAACGTGCGGTGCGCGCTAGGAGAAGGATGTCGGCCCCTGCGCGCCGCGGTCGCAGCGGATACGGTCAGGGTGTGAACCCGCTGCGCGTCGCCCTGTCCGTGCCACGCGACGTACTGAACACCGTAGGGCGAGTGCGGCGCGCTGCCGGCGGCGTGCTCACTGCGATCGAACAGGCTCCCGAGTTGGTTCGGCGGGTCAGCGTGCTCATCGCTGAGGCCGAGTCGGTGGCTGCCCGCTGGAACGTCGCCGCGGCAACGGCAGCGCGAGCGGTCGAGGGTATCGACGGCGTGCGCGCCGAGGCCGAATTGCTGATTCGCACCGCGGAGGCGATGCGGATGCGAGCCGAGGACTTGATCGACGCGGTGGAGCCGTTGGTCACGGTCGCCGGCGAGATAGAGATCGACATGTTGCGCACCGCAGCTGCGCGGTTGCAGCCGCTGCTCGGGGCCTTGGGTTCGGTGGACGTGGCGTTGCCGGCCGACGTTGCCGACATCGTCGGTCGCACCCGGCCGCTGATAGAGCAGGTGGAGCACTTCATTCTGCCGCTGATCCACGAGGCGCGCGCCGCCATTCCCGATGTCCGAGAGATCCTGCCTGTGGTCCAGCGCCTGGAGCCGGTCATGATCGACGTCGAGACCCGCATCGCCGGCCTGCCGGGGTCCGGGCGGATGCGCAAACGCGGCGCGAAGGAGATCGAGGACGCCAACCAGGCCGACGACGACGGCGACACTGCGACGACCGCCACTGAGTGATCCAGCTGTAGAGCGAGCCAGGCCGCGGGCAACAGCTCCGATCAGGCGCGCTCCTCGGCGATCGAGTTCCCACCGTCCACGACGATTGTCTGGCCGGTGATGTAGGACGCGCCTGGGCTGGCGAGAAACGCCGCTGCGGCGGCGACTTCGTCCGCGGTGGCGCTGCGGCGCATCGGTGTCCGCAGGCCTTGCTCGTGTTCGTGCGAAGTTTGGGAGCCGGTGGCGATCCAGCCCGGTGCCACGACGTTGCAGGTGATGCCACGGTCGGCGACATCGAGCGCCACCCCGCGCGCCAGCCCGACCATGCCGGCCTTGGCTGCGGCATACACCGGGTCCGCACGCATCGCCATCACTGGCCCGGTGACGCTGGCGATCATGACGATGCGGCCCTGTCGGCCCGTCATCAGCGGCAGCAGGGCACGAGTGGCGAGGAACGCGGTGTCCAGGTTTCGGCGGAGCCCGGCCTGCCACATGGACAGGCTCAGCGTCTCCACCAGACCATCCTCGGCAACCGGCGCTGCCACTGACGTCATGCCGGCGTTGTTGACCAACACGTCGAGCGAGCCCCATCGGTCCAGGGCCGCGGCAGCCACCGCATCCGCCTGCTCTGGGTCGGTGAGGTCTGCGACCACACCTGCGGCGTCGTATCCGAGTGGTGACAGCTCGCCCACCCGCTCGTCGACGCGCTGCGTAGTGGCGGTGATGAGCACCGCGGCGCCCATTCGGGCCAGCAAAGCTGCGGTTGCGAAGCCGATGCCGGTGGAACTGCCGGCGCCGGTGACGACCGCGACGCGGCCGGTCAGGTCGAAGGGATGCATGTCGTGCTCCGCACTCGTAGGGGTCGACGATTCGTTGTAGACATCGCACGGTCTCGCAGCGCGTTGTCAGACTGTGGCGCTACCTTGCCGCACATGCCCGTTGCCCATCTTCCTAGCCGTGCGCGTCCCACGATGCCCGAGGGCTACGGGCTGCCTGCGACGACTGACGGTCTGTTGAACTGGACCGACGTGGAGCAGCGGCTGCGCGCCTCGCTGCACTACTGGCTGGCCACCGTTCGTCCCGACGGCACTCCGCATTCGGTGCCGCGCTGGGGCGTCTGGGTTGACGGCCGGTTCTACTACGACGGTGCACCGACTACCCGTCACGTACGCAACCTCGAGCACAACCCGGCCTGCACGCTGAACCTGGAGAGCGGCACCGAGGTGGTGATCGTCGAAGGCGTCTCCACCGCGACGCGGGCCGATCCCGACGACCTCGGCGTCCGACTGTCCACCGCGTTCGAGAAGTACGCCCCGACGTACACGCCCGTTCCAGACAGCTGGGCCGGCGATTCCGGCGGCGGCCTGCGGGTGATCACACCCAAGCGGGCACTGGCCTGGTTCGCGTTCCCCAACGACTGCACCCGGTTCACCTTCTGACCAACGGGCAGCGGATCGGTGGACGAGGTCCGTCGGGCGGCCGCCGCGGCCCGCGACACACTGGATCCAAGTCTCTAGGCAGGCCAGCCGTACTCGTGGACGACGATGTTCCTCAATCCGGCGATGCTCATCCACGGTGTGGTTGGCGGCGCCTCCTTGGCCTCGTCCGGCAGCGATCAGACGGCCTCGCCGATGACCGCCAGGCGCAGGATCGCGTCGTAGGCCATCTTGGCGATCGACTCGTCCGGGTCGTCGAGGCGTTTGCCGTACCGCCGGCACGGCTCGATGGCGGCGCTGATGTCGGCGAAGCGCTCGCCGGCGGCGCGGCTACAGGGCGACGAGGTCGCGGCAAGCGGTAGCGGTAGCGGAGACGCCGTGTCGGAGCAGCGCTTCGGTGGCGACGTCGACCCGGACGCCGAGCAGGATGGTCAGCTCCTCGGAGATGCCTGCCACTTACATCAGCGGGGTTTCCCGCGTCGCTATTGAGGTCGACAAGCAGGTCGACGTCGCTCCCGCGCACGACGTCGCCCCGGGCGACGGAGCCGAACAGGCGGGGGTTGGTAGCGCTGTAGCGGCGAAGCACGTCGTCTATCTGTGGGCGGTGTCGGTCGAGGAGCACGCGCAGTTCGGCGACAGCGGCGCTGGCTACAAGCGACGACATAGTTGGTCCTCCCCGGTTCTCGGCGTCGGCTCCAGTGTGCGACCGAAGCGCGAATGGCGGAGATCGCGCGGCATAGCGGGTTGTGCATGCAGCAAGCCATCCACTCCGCTTCCGAGCCCTCCGTGCTGCGTCGATGCGGTCCATCGCTGGTCGCCATGGCATAGTTGTGGCATGACTCGCACACGATTGAGTACGACCGTCAATGCAACCCTGTTGGACGATGCTCGCAGCGCCCGCTCAGGAGTTTCGGACGCCGTCCTCGTCGATGAGGCGCTGTCTGCGCTAATCGCACGCCATCGCGCCGCGGAGGTGGACGCGAGTTATGCCGCGTACGACGACCATCCGCTCGACGAGCCCGATGAATGGGGTGACCTGGCGTCGTTCCGCCAAGCCGCGGCTGCATCGTGACCGCGCTGCCCGCGCGCGGCGAGATCTGGTGGTGCGAGATGGCCGAGATTGGACGGCGTCCGGTCGTAGTGCTGTCCCGCGACGCGGTGATCCCGCGCCATCGGCGAGCACTGATCGCGCCTTGTACTACGACAATCCGTGGTCTGGTCAGCGAAGTCATCCTCGAGCCGGACGACGACCCGGTACCGCGACGATCGGTAATCAACCTCGACTCGGTCGAAAGCGTCTCGCTGGCAATACTGGTCGACCGACTGGGCCGCTTGAGCGATGCGCGGATGCGCGAGGTCTGTAACGCCCTCGCAATCGCGGTCGACTGCGCGCGCTGAGTACCCGAGATCGTAGCTCGCGCGGCGCTTAGACCCACCAGAATAAGCGCCTGTTCCTGCACCCCATCCGTCGATCTGCTCACCACTAGACGGACCTGTTGACCGCGAATATGAGCTTGGTCAGGGTAACCGAACCATTCAGCTTACCGATTAGCCATCCTTTTCAGGCCGAACTCCGGCGCCCCCGCGTGGTCACGTCCCGAAGTCAGAATCTATGACGGGACGCAGCCGTGCCGTCGTGACACCCTTACGGAGAAGCTCTTCGACGATGACACGAACGACGGTCCGTCCCATCGCTCCCGTCGTACCACTCTTCGTGTCAAGGACCACGAAGGCACCTGTCGGCCGTCTCTCGACATCGAAGATGAAGTTTGCATTCCACATCTCGAAGCTATCGTCGTTCGCGTCGGCTGCTGCCTCCCAGGCCTCGAAGGTCTCAAACTCCTGGCCGCCGAAAGTGACTAGAGACAGGCGAGGTGTTGCGGTCTCGAGCGCTTGGGCAGCGAGCTCGACGTCATCTGTTTCGACGAAGACGGTCATGTCTTCGTCGCGGTCCTCGTAGAGCACTTTGCGGACGGTCATCGAAGGGGGCTGCGAGGTCACGCAGTTGAGATCGGCAAATGTCCCTGCGGGTTGAGTGGATTGTTACCTCCCGGTCGCGCCGCTACGCCGGCCAGTAGAGCCCGGTCAACACGAGCCCAGGCACGCTGATGCCACGCGAATTCCACGTCCGGCCTGCAGTCGTCCAACTTGCAACACGCTCCGAATCGGCGATATGCGGTTCATGCCACTGCCGCAGCAAACGCGGTGAAGAGGTCGCCCGACAGCGGCGTCTGCAGTCTCCAGGTGACCGCCATCGGACGTTCACCTTGGTGACGCACGAAGGTTGCGGGTCCGAGAAACCAGAAGGATCTGTCGTCTTGGCGGGTACGGGCAAACAACAGGACAGACCGGCCGCTCGCAACGTGGGTCTGATAGCGCCTGCCGGTCGCGCTGTCCGAGCGCGTCGTGGACTGGCTTTCCCAGTGGATCAGTTCTGGGCTGATGGCGTAGTCGCGGTAGCGCGTCGTCGGGGAGAAGTCACCGCTTGTCTTGTCAAGAGTGAACGCCAGTAGATCGGCGCCGATCGCCTTCGCGTCGTAGACGCCCTCGCGCCACTGCGGCGTTCGCGCGTGCTCCCCTTCGCCGACGGCCGCCAGGATCTCGATGCGGGTATACCTGGCGTGTATCTGCAGCGGTACGTCAGCGAACGCGGGCCGCTGCAGGTGACTCGGCATCGAATCGATGTCCAGTAGCTCCGCTAGTTCGCGCAGTGGCTGCGGATGCGCCCAGACGAAATCGACCGCGGCCTGCAGGCTCACGTCTCGTGGAATTGCCGTGTCGGCGATGCTCGCCGCGAGCATGCGGACGAGTCGCGCTTCGACGACACCAAGGCCATCGACGTCGGGCGGTTCCTCGGAAGCTAGCCAGCGTCGGTACGTCGCTGATCGCTGACGATCGTCGATATGCCGCAATCGCGCGACGCCCCTGCGAACCGCAACCTCTTGCGGACCGGCGGGAGCAACCTGCATGCCGGCGGCTTCTCGCAGTTCGGACCACGTGTGATTGCCGGCGTAAACGTCCTCGATCTCAAGGCCGGTGTCGTCGAGGTATTCCCGCAGGGTTACATCCCGGCCGCGGACAGAACCAAGCGCGCGGAGTTCCTCGACCTTTGCCCGCCAGTGCGTGGGAATCGCGTCTCGAAGGCTGCGCAGTATGACGTCTGACGCGACACGGTCGAGTTCCAGGTGGCAACCTGCCGGGAGGAAGGGGAACCCGTCCTTGACCGCACGCTCGACGTCGGACCGGGTACCGCCCAGTAATGCGCGGTAACGCAGGTCGAAGCGGAACTCCCGGCGATGCGTGCCGACGAAGTCGAGAACGGTGCAGGCGCTCTTGCCCGGCGCCTTGCGCAACCCGCGCCCGAGTTGTTGCAGGAACAACGTCGGGCTCTCCGTGGGCCTGAGCATGAGAATGGTGTCGACCGCAGGGATATCGACGCCCTCATTGAAGAGGTCGACCGAGAAGATCACGCTGACACGCCCCGCGGCGAGCTCGCGCAGTGCCGCCTGGCGTTCCCAGTCCGAAGATTCGCCGGAAAGCGCGACGGCGGACACGCCGAGCGCGGCAAACGCCCGGGCCATGAACTTAGCGTGATCAACGCTGACGCAGAAGCCGAGGCAGCGCATCGTCGCCACTTCGTCGACGTGGGCGTCGAGCTGCTTGTACACAAGCGCGCCCAGGCGTCGTCCGACGTGTACACATCGCTCAGCGCGTTGACGTCGTAACCACGGCCGCGTCGCCAGGGCACGTCGCGCAGATCCAGCCCATCGTGGATGCCGTAATAGGCGAACGGCGCCAACCGGTGTTGCTCAATGGCATCCCAGAGCCGAAGCTCGGCGGCGATGCGACCACCGAACCACGGCAGGATCGGCAGTCCGTCCGTCCGTTCAGGCGTCGCTGTCAAACCGAGCAGCTCGCGTGGCTCGAGGTGCTCGAGCAACCGGCGGTAAGTGCTGGCAGCGGCATGGTGAAACTCGTCAACGACGACCACGTCGAAGTGATCCGGCGACAGGTGATCAAGGCCGGCGGCGGTGAGGCTTTGGATGGATGCGAAGACGTGGTCGAACTCCTCGGGTCGGTCGCCGGCCACCCACCGTTCGCCGAAAGCCGGCTCACGCAGGGCCTGTCGAAACGTCGCGCGGCTTTGATCGAGGATCTCCTGGCGGTGCGCGACGAACAGCAGCCGAGCGCGCGGCAAGGTAGTGCGCAGCCGCGCGTAGTCGACAGCCGCCATCACCGTCTTGCCGGTTCCAGTGGCCGACACGAGCAGATTCCTGTGCTGACCGGCCTCGCGCGAGAGGGTGATCAGCTCGAGCAGTCGTTCCTGAAACGGTTCCAGGCGGACCTCGACGGGGCTGAGCACACTGACGTCGTCGGGTGATGGCCGTGATCGCGCGGTCTCGGTTCGGAACTGGTCAGCTTCGTACGGGATGAAATCGCCGCTCTCCCAGTAGCTCGCGAAGACAGCGTTGATCTTGTCGATGACGTCGGGATTGCGGGCACCGGAAACGCGTACGTTCCACTCCATACCGGCGGCCTGCGCCGCATGCGTGAGGTTCGACGATCCGACGTAGGCGGTGGTGAAGGCGCTGCGACGGTGGAATAGCCACGCCTTGGCGTGCAGCCGCGTCGTCGTCACGTCGTAGGAGACGCGGACCTCTGCGCCGAGCTCGCAGAGCAGGTTGAGAGCCTTCGCCTCCGTCGAGCCGGTATACGTCGTCGTAAGCACCCGCAGCCGCCGGCCACGATCGCGGTGGGCTCGCAACGCCGACACGAGCGGAAGCAGGCCGCTGCGACGGACGAACGCCATCACCAGATCGATCGAATCGGCAGACTCGATCTCGGTCAGGATCTGACTGCCCAGGCGCGGCTCGCCCGGCGCGTTCGTCAGCAGCGTGGTGTCGAGCAGTGGAATGAGCGGGCGGCTCGGCATCTGGACGCTGCCGTCGGGTCGCCATTGCCCAATCGCAGAGAGAACGCTTGCCGGGTCCGCGGGCGTCGCGGCCGCGACCCCCGACCGCGGCAGACGCTGCGCAATCTCGTCGATCAGCCGCCGGGCCACCTCGATACCGGTCGCGACGCGGTCAGCCTCGGGAACGGCGTCGATCGCGCGCAGCACCTCACGGGCCAAATGCTGTGCGATGCGGTCGGCCGCATCAGCCGGCCGAAGCGCGATCCGCTCGACCAACGCACCCTCGACCGACGCCAGCCGGCCAACGAGCGCCGCGCTCACCAGCTCCTCGTACAGACCCGGCGCAAGATCGTCACTCACCGCGGCAGTGTCACCCGCTTCCGGCCCACAATGCAATCAGCCAGCCAGGAACCTGCGCCGACGCCGAAGCGCTACCGCGAACCGAGTCGCTCCGGCGTGCTGGGGCGGTCGAGCAGTTCTGCGGTGCTTAACGGCGGATTTTTCGCTGCAAGGCGTGTCGTGCCGCCGCGCGTGCCTCGCTCGCCGTCGTCGTGCCCGGCAGTGATCCTGTGGTCTCGAGAGGTCATCCTCGGCCCCTCCCAGCCACCAAGGACCGATGTCCCTACTGGCATTCTTAGCAGCGAGCGCCGTCGGTTTGCATACTCGTGGGCGGGCTGGGACCACGACGCTATCGGTCGCGGGGCCCTCACCACCACGAATTCTGCGCGGGAAGAGGCTGCGTCCAGCATCGCGCCGTCGGTAGTGGTGACATCGAGGCGGTGGCAAGTGTCTACAACTCTGCCGTTCTACAACTCGTTCGTTATACTCTGAGGGTCGTGTGGACGGTAATTCTCCTCGACGAGGTCGACGTCTGGTACGGCGCACTCGTCAAGGAAGACCAAGCCACAGCCCAGCAGGTGACTGCTGCCATCGACAAGCTCGAAGCTGATGGTCCGAGTCTGGGCCGTCCGCTGGTCGATCGCATCAAAGGCTCGAAAATTCATGCGCTGAAGGAATTGCGCCCGGGTTCTGGCGGCGGGAGTGAGGTCCGCGTTCTGTTTGTATTCGACCCGCAACGGCAAGCCGTGCTGCTGCTTGCCGGTGACAAGAGCGGTCAGTGGAGGCAGTGGTACACCGACAACATCCCGATTGCTGAGCAGCGTTACGAACGCTGGCTCGCCGGTGACTACGACGAGGAGATATGACGATGGCACGCCAGTGGAGCACGGTGCGCAGTGACGCGGTGGGCACTGTCCTGGACGAGCAGAGTGTCGCCCGTGCGCGCAAGTTAATCGATGAGGCGGTCCGGGCGTCCAAGCTGGCTGAGGTGCGTAAAGCCCAAGGTGGCACACAGACCGATGTGGCGAAGGTGATGAACGTGTCTCAGGCGAGGGTGTCGAAGATCGAGCGTGGCGACCTGTCGCACTCGGAACTCGGCACACTGCAGGCCTACGTGGCGGCGCTGGGCGGAAAGCTTCATGTCATCGCTGACTTCGGTGATCAGAAGATCACCGTCGAATAGCGCTGCCGTTCCTGGTCTCGACGCAGTCGCGCACGTATGGGCAAGTGAACAGCCGACGTTGCGGCTACCAGCCGCAACACGCACACGTTCGTTGATCTTCGTGTGACAACGGATTGGCCGTAAGAGATGGCGTTGAGGTGCGGCGGCTGGGGTTGGTTGCGGGCACCGGCGGCTCCGTGATTGAACTGGACGTCCCGGATTCGGGTGCCCACAAAAAAAGTGTCCGAGGGGGTGTGCTGGTTCAGGACATCCCGAACGGTGTCTCTGGACATAGCGAACAC
>CAXSBR010000020.1:13526-58566 GCA_964236495.1 uncultured Jatrophihabitantaceae bacterium | reverse complement strand
TCGATCATCCGGTTTCTGGAGACCCGTTTCGGCGTCCACGAGCCCAACATCACCCCGTGGCGGCGAGCCGTGAGCGGCGACCTCACGTCGGCGTTCGACTTCCGAGGCACCCACGCGGCGGTGCCGGCACTGCCCTCCACCGTGGGCTACCAGCCATCGGACGCAGTGCGCCACCCCGACTACGTTCCGGTACCACCCGCGGACCCCCAACTGCCCCGCCAGGAAAGTGGGGTGCGCCCTGCTCGTGCGCTGGGATACAACCTCGACGTCTACGCCACCGTCACAGCGACCCAGCTGAGCTTTCGGATCGAGAACAACGGCCGCCTCGGCGCACAGCTGCAAGCTCGGTCCAACACTCTGCTAGGCGCACCGTTCAGCTACACAGTGAGTCGTGGCCGGTCGCTGGAACCGAGCTGGGTCCTGCCGGTCGGCGCTGCCTACGACGTCAGCTTCCACGGGCCCAACGGTTTCTTCCGTCGGTTCGCCGGAACCATGACCGCACACGGCGTCGTGATAACCATGAGCCACCACGGCGACCATGCGGTACTGGACATCACCAACACCACCCCTCGTCCCGTGCGGCTCGATCTCGCTGATGCCTACAGAAGCTCAACCCACCGGGTCGAGCTCGCCGCAGGGCAGACCTGTCAGCGACGCGTGCACACGGGCCACACCGGCGGCTGGTACGACATCACCCTGACCAGGCTCGACGACACTGCGTTCGTCCGGTCATTCGCCGGGCACGTCGAAACCGGACGCCACAGCATCAGCGATCCACAGCTCGGGGGCCGTTGAACGACTGGACGTCAGAAGCGGATTGCGCCGCTGAATCCGCCGCTTTCCTGGCTGAAGTAGCGACGACCGACGGGGTAGCCGTAGTCATAGGCGTCGATGACCGTCTGCTGACCGTTGACCATCCCGTTGTAGATGGCGACGTGGCCCGGGGCGGTGCGGGTGCCCGCGCTGACGAAGAACACCATGTCGCCGGGCCGGAGGTTTGCCTGGCTCACCCGCACGGCTCCTTCGCCGGCCGAGTGCTGCCACTGGTAGGCGGCCTGGTGATACAGCACCTGGTGAGTGGCCTGGTACACGGCGTACAGCACCAGGCCTGAGCAGTCGAAGCCGCCCATGGTCGCGCCGTACTGGTTGCCACCGGCGAACACGTAGGGCTGTCCACGTTGTGACAACGCGGCCCTGAGCACCGCTGCGCCCACCCCACCCGGTGACGCTGCGCCAACGATCGGCGGGGTGTACTTGGAGGAGGCTGAGCACAATGGCACTGCGCGGAAGGCGCCGTCGTTGTCACCGCCACTGCCATACACCGCATTGATCCAGCCATAGGCACCGTTGTCAGCCTCGGTGAATGCCCACCAGTAATTGTAGTAAGTGGTGCCCAGCCGAATGGTCGAACCCTTCCGCTGACAAAGAACCCAGTTGGTTCCCGCGGCCACGGTACCTACCTCTACATTGTACTTATTGCGCACCGGCGACGTTGCATTGAAAGAACAATTGTATTCTTTCAGACCAGAATTGTACTGACCGTTCCATCCAGAGCAGGGAGTGGTCGCCGGTGCGGCAGAACTTGCGGTCGCCGAATAAACGGCGCCAAGGGCGCAAAGCGCGAACACCAAAAATGAGACAGCGAGACGTGCGATTATCCTATGCTTAGCCATTGTGAATTCTCCGTTTCTGCGGATCGTCCAACTCATCACAGTCTTGCTGCGGATTTGATCTTCCGCTCATTCGTGATAGAGCAGTCCGTAGTCGGTATGGTGCAGTCGGTCTGTAAATCGACCCGAAGTGTCAGGACGTTATAGTGCGACCGAACAGCAGCGCGATGCATTTATTACGGTGACGTACCGTCGGAGACGTCGGTGTCTCGGTAGTAGGCCAGGTTAAGCCTGCCAAGAACGCAGCGTCAAGTTTGGATCCTTCGGCACAGCGATGAAGACGGTGCGCGTGCCTGTCATAGCTCGACGCGCAGAGCATCAGCAGTTGGGCCGTCCAGAGTTCGCCTGCGGCGATGCGCTGTGAAGTGACGGTCACATTGTGAGCGAATTGCGTGATTAGTTCGTCCATACCTGGCATGAGCGAACGACCGATTAGCCGACTATCGTCGACCTCCTTATGCAGACGCACTCTGCTTAAGGTGACTTCGCCCGTCCGAACAGAACAATGGTGCCCACACGCAGCAGCAGGGGATTGTGGCTGAGCTTTTGACGTGTCGTCGCGCTCATACCGCCTGCCGGGCTGGACCGAACCATTACGAAGGCCTGTCCAGACTGGAGGTAGCTGACCAGTTCGCGTTGGTAGGCGGTGTTGGCCACTTCGGCGGCCGGTGTTCCGCTGTGGCCGCGATCGGTGTGATAACTGAACCCGAGCAGATCGACGAATACACGGCATCCGTAGCGCAGGTCGCTGCTCAGCACATCCATGCGGATAAGAGCCATGGGCCGATCAGCTGTGATGCAGCGCCGGCCGGCGGCGGCCGCGCCCAGTTCGGGGCCGGGAAAGTTCACGATGCCGACGTTCAATTCACCGACCCCGACGACGGACACCGTGGCGGCTGCGGCCGCCACTACAGCCACGAGCATCCGCGGCAGGCGCGCACCCACACAGCACGGCTCGGCCAGACGGTCGATACCCGCGGCCACAATTAGTGCGCCGGCCGGTGCGACGAAGTCGCCGTACCAGGGGTAGTACGACGGTGACAGTGCCAGCACGAGCAACTGGATGGCCAGGCATACGACGAAGATTCGCATGAGAGGGCGCGTCGCCCACGTCAAGGCGGACAGTACGACCAGTGCGGCGCAGATCATCGCCACGAGCCCGGCGAGGGTCAGTCCGCTCGCGGCCGGGACCAGCCAGCGCAGCCCGGTCAGCTCAGCCAGCCGTACCGAGGTCGAAAGATCGCGTGGACGGCCCAGCTGGTCACGCACGACCATCTCGAACATGCCCACCGGCGATAGGGCGAAAAACACCCCGTTGATCGCGACGACACTGATAACGGCACTTCCGCCCACCCTCAGGGCGGCGCTCCGCCGTCCGATGATTGCCAGATAGATCAGAACGACGAGTAGCGGCGCTGCCGTCCAGATCTTCACCGACATCGATGCAGCCATCGCCGCACCGGCGAGCAGTTCCGCGCCTCGGGCGGGGATGCCGTCGAGCACCCGCACCACAGCCGCCAAAGCGATGAGATACAGCAGATTGTTGAGCGGTTCCAATCGAGGCAGGTACTCCGACAACACCGACGGTATCCAGAGCGCATAGAGCAGGCCCGCCGCTAACACCGACGACGGTCGAAGTCCGGTACGGCGAGCTATATCGGCGACGAGGGTCGCGTTGACGGCGCCGATCACGGTGAACGCGATGCTTGCAGTCAAGAAGCCCGTCGAGTCGCCAGTGAGCCGCCCAACCGCCGCAAACGGAGCCAAAACCACGATGATCCCAGGCGGATGCAGTAGCAGAAAGTCGCCCCGGTAGGGCACTCGCCCGCTGATCATTTCGGCGGCTGCGGTGTAGTAGACCGACGGGTCGTAGCCGTAATCCCCCCGAAGTCCGCCGGCGCTGCGCACGACGGGCCACAGCCGCGCCGCGAGCGCGACCAGGAACACCACTGCCAGCGGCCCGTCTACCCAGCCCGGGCGCTCAGGCCGCGGCGAAATGTTGCCCACCCGTGCATCATCCTGGGCGCCGGTAACCGCACGATCACAGCGGCGTACGACAGCATCTTCAGACCGAGCGTGGAGGCGGTGGAATGGAAGTGGACGTGAAGGGGGGCCCAGCGGGTCCGGTGGTTACCGCGGGTGGACGAACCAGCGCCCACTAATCCCTACCGGAGCGGAATCAGGCGAGCAGTCGGCACTCCCGCGGGCACTGGTTCGGAACCGATCCGTATCGCAACTATGCGTCTCGATCGATTTCTGCTTGTCGTGGCCGACTGGACGCCACAGTTGAGGGGAGCCACCGATGCCAGTGTTTGTACAGTCACCCGGATTACGGCATGTGGGTGCGTCACCAGGCGGCACCTGGACTGGTTGCACGAACAGCACGAGCAGGGCCGGCTACTGGCGTCCGGGGCACCCGATCATGGCCGGCGAAGGCCGAACTTCCCATCGCCAGGGCCCGAAGACGACGAGACTGTTCGTGGTTGGGCCAAGTGCGATGCCTACGCCGGCGCACGGACTCGTTGCGCTACTGACGACCACAAGGTCGGACCCACCTTCGGCGCGTTCCAGTCGGGAACGAGCTGCCCGGGTCTGGACTACCCGGCGATGCGGACGGCGATCCTGGAGAAGTTCGACCTCTTCACGAACTGCTCCGGGCACGTGAGCCACAGTGTGACGTCGGCCATAAAAGTATCCCGGCTTCCCACGGGGGGAGGAAGCCGGGACGGTTTGATCATGCCGGCGGCAGGAGCACTTGCGCCAGCGAGGACGGGGGTTCCAGGCCGTCCGTGATCCACAGAGTTGATCTTCCAAGTCTGTGAACGCTGCGCTTTTCGCGGTTCAGGTGTGGATGGAAGGGTCAGCTCAGCGGTTGGTGTGATGATCAACTAACGGTTAGCGTCGTCTACGTCATCAGGACCGATAAGTCGCTCGCCTCGCTGAACACGAGGCCCGCGTAGGGCTACGGGGGTAGCCGGTACTGGGATTTGGTACAGCGGGGATTTGGTACAGCGGGGATTTGGTACAGCGGGGATTTGGTACAGCGGGGACTGGCAAGAGCAGGGGCAGCGCCTGGTTTCGACCGTGGCGCTGCCCCAAAGATTTTTTCCAGCCTGTGGTAGGTCGACATCGGGCAAACTTGTATGTGGCCCAACGGGGTGTGCTCATTCTGCGGCCGCCTCGCTCCCGGCGCCGGAGCGGTCTTGACGGTCACACGACCGGTTGATCAGCGCAGGATGAGTCGCCAGCGGTCCCTCGAAGGCGATGCCGATTGCGAGCGTCGATGCCCTCCCGCGGCTACGATTGCGCCGCCCGAACGCCGCTGCAAGTCGGGTCGGCTCGCCGCCTGTCCGGACAGCAGCTCGACCTTTCCACCGCACGAGGGCGCCCGCCGAGAACCGAGCGCCGGTTCAGGCCCCAGCGCCCGCCGCCCACTACAGCGAAGAGGAACCTGTGCCTCGTGCCGAGCAGAGCGTCATCGCCGCAACCGTGCCGACTCCGGTGCCGGGCACCGACTGGACGAGTGCGGAACTGGCAGCTGTCCGTGCCCACCTGGTCGCCGATCTGGCCGAGATGCAGCGCGAATACGAGCGTTCGATGGACGAGCTCAACGACCTCCAATTGCGCAACTCCGATGGTGCCGGCGACGACCAGGCCGACGCGGGCAGCAAGACCTTCGACCGGGAAAAAAATCGGTCGATTGCGGCCAACAGGCTGGACTTGGTCTCGCAGCTCACCCACGCGATCGAGCGGGTGGATCGCGGCACGTACGGCCTCTGCGAGGTCTGTGGCATAGCAATTCCCCGGGTGCGCCTGGAGGCGTTCCCGATGGCCACGCTCGACGTCGAGTGCAAGCAGCGCGAGGAACGGCGCTGAGCAGCATCGGCGAGCCGTCCGCGGGCAATCCGCCGGCACACGACCCGTCCGCGCACCTGCCGGCGCGACCCAACGAAGCCCTGCACGCGTCTGCAGCGGTGCTGCGTCCGCGTCGTCTGGGCCTGTTCGCCGTCGTCGCCGCGCTCGCACTGGCCGCTGACGTCGTCAGCAAGGTGCTCGTCGTGGCGAACCTGCAGCCCGGAGTGCCGAAGCGGGAGCTGGGCGGCGCGGTGTACCTGCTGCTCACCCGCAACAGTGGCGCGGCGTTCTCGATCGGCTCCGGCGCCACCCTGGTGTTCTCCGCGATTGCGGTGGTCATCGTCGTGGTGATCGTGCGCGCGGCGCCGCGATTGCGCTCGGTCGGCTGGGCCATCGCGCTGGCCCTGGTTCTCGGCGGCGCACTGGGCAACCTGACCGACCGCCTGATGCGCGCTCCGGGCTGGGGCCGAGGGCACGTCGTCGACTGGATCAGCGTGTTCGCCAGCGACGGCCATGTCTGGCCGATTTTCAATCTGGCCGACTCTGCGATCGACTGCGGCGGCGTGCTCGCCGCCCTGTTGGCCTTACGGGGAATGGGGTTCGACGGCCGACGTAACCCTGGTTCTGGTCGTGGCGTCCGTGCGGCGAACGCGGACCGAGCTGAGGCCGATGAGTCGGAGCGGGCATGACGACGGAGTGGGCATGACGGCCGGTGCGGGCATGACGGCCGGTGCGGGCATGCGCGCCCTGGGCGTTCCGGCCGGCCTGGACGGTCTGCGCCTGGACGTGGCGCTGAGCCGGCTGTTCGGGTTCTCCCGCACAACTGCGGCCGGTCTCATCGACGCCGGCGGAGTTCGATTGGACGGCAGCGTGCCGGCGCGCTCGGAGCGGGTACTGGCCGATCAGTGGCTGGAGGTCGACATACCCGCACCGCCGGAACCGACTGCTCCCCAGCGCGTCGACGGCATGCACGTGGTGTACCGCGACGACGACATCGTCGTGATCGACAAGCCGATCGGGGTGGCCGTGCACGGCAGCCCGGGCTGGACCGGGCCGACGGTCACCGGCGCGCTGGCCGCTCAGGGCATCCGGCTGGCCGAGGCGGGGCCTGCCGAGCGTGAGGGCGTGGTGCACCGCCTGGACGCGGGCACCTCGGGCGTGCTGGTTCTGGCGGCCAGTGTCGGCGCCTACTCGGCACTTAAACGGGCGTTCAAGGAGCGCACAGTCGACAAGAGGTACTCCGCCCTGGTGCAGGGGCATCCCGATCCCAGCCGGGGCACCGTCGACGCGCCGATCGGTCGGCATCCGGGCGCTGACTACCGGTTCGCGGTGGTTTCCGACGGGCGCCCCAGCGTCACGCACTACGAGACCGTGCAGGCCTACCGGGCGGCAAGCCTGCTCGACATCGGGCTGGAGACCGGGCGCACCCACCAGATCCGGGTGCACATGGCGGCGCTGCGGCATCCCTGCGTGGGGGACACGACCTACGGCGCGGACCCTGGGCTCGCGGCCCGACTGGCACTGACCCGGCAGTGGCTGCATGCGCGCGAACTGTCCTTCGACCATCCAGGCACAGGGGAGCGGGTGCGATTCAGCTCACCGTTCGCCGCAGACCTGCAGCATGCCCTCGACGTGCTGGACGCCGAGTCCTGAAGCAGCGGGTCTGCAAGCTGGGGGTCCTGAAGCAGCGGGTCCTAGACACAGCGCAGCGCCGCACCCAGCTGTCGGATGCTGCGCTGAACGGATCCGTATCGGATCAAGTGGTTCGGAAGTTCCGGTCAGACAGTGTTGTCGGGGTTCACAATCGTGGGAGGCGATGTCGGCGTTGCCGGCACACCCGGCGCGCCGGGCTGCTTGGCCGCCTCGTTGTCAAGGTAGGTGTTCGCCGCGCCGATGCCCTTGTCGATTTCCTTGTCGTGGCCGAACTTGGCCTTGGCCATACCGCCGGCCTTGCCCAAACCCTTCCCGACCTGATCCCTCGATCCGACCAGCTTCTGCTTGAGGTTGTTGAAATCCATATCCGTGTCCTTTGCTCGAGTCGGCCCGTCAACGGGGTGCGCGGGCCAGCGCAACGGTGCGCGAGCACCGTGCACTGCCTCGGGCCAGCCTAAGGTGTTCGGGCGCAGGCGTCCAGATTGTCCGTGCCGCTGCTGACACCGGCGACGCGCAAACCTCCACCTGAGGTCGACAGACACGGCGGGGCGACACGCGCGACACTGTCAGACCTGCCAGGCAGAATCGTCAACGCTTCGACGCGCTGGCCGCCGAACGACCGGCAATCTCCAGGCGCTTCGTCCGTCGATCTATAAGGAGGTTCGGTCCGCACCGTGTCGACCAAGCCCGAAGAATCCTTCGTTCACCTGCATGTACACACCGAGTACTCGATGCTCGACGGCGCGGCCAAGGTGGCGCCGCTGTTCGCGCGGGCAGCGGAGCTGGGCATGCCGGCGCTGGCGATGACCGATCACGGCAACCTGTTCGGCGCGTTCGATTTCTACCGGCAGGGCAAGGCCGCCGGCGTGAAACCGATCATCGGCATGGAGGCGTACCTGACGCCCAACACCAGTCGCTTCGACCGCAAGCGGGTGCGCTGGGCCGAGGGCGGCCAGAACGACGTGTCCGGATCGGGCGCCTACACCCACATGACGCTGCTGGCCGAGACGACCCAGGGCATGCACAACCTGTTCCGGCTGTCCTCGCGCTCGTCGACGGAGGGTTTCTTCTACAAGCCGCGCGCGGATCGCGAGCTGCTCGCCGAATATGCCCAGGGCCTCATCGGCACCACCGGGTGCCCGTCGGGGGAGATCCAGACCTGGCTGCGGATCGGCAACTACGACAACGCCCGGGCCAGCGCTGCGGAGTTCCGCGACATCTTCGGCAAGGACAACTTCTTCCTGGAGCTGATGGATCACGACTTGGTCATCGAGCAGCAGGTGCGCGAGGGCCTGCTGCGCCTGCGCAAGGATCTCGACCTGCCCGCGATCGCCACCAACGACAGCCATTACACCGCCCCCGAAGACGCGAAGGCTCACGAGGTGCTGCTGTGCGTCGGCACCGGCAAGACGATGGCCGATCCCAGCCGGTTCAAGCTCGACGGCGAGGGCTACTACCTCAAGTCGATGGCCGAGATGCGCTCGCTGTGGGCCGACAAGCACGATTTGGTCGAGGCCTGCGACAACACCCTGTTGATCGCCGAGCGGTGCACCGTCGAGTTCGACGAGAGCGCCAACCTGATGCCCCGCTTCGATGTGCCCGAGGGCCACACCGAGGCCACCTGGTTCACCGCGGAGGTCGGGCGCGGGCTGCAGCGCCGGTACCCCAACGGCATCCCGACGCCGGTGCAGGAGCGCGCCGACTACGAGGTCGCGATGATCCTGGAGATGGGCTTTCCCAGCTACTTCCTCGTAGTGGCCGACCTGATCGGCTGGGCGCGCGCGCAGGGCATCCGGGTGGGTCCTGGGCGCGGATCGGCGGCGGGCTCGCTGGTCGCCTACGCCATGGGTATCACCGAGCTCGATCCGCTGGCGCACGGGCTGCTGTTCGAGCGGTTCCTCAACCCCGAGCGGGTCTCGATGCCCGACATCGATATCGACTTCGACGAGCGCCGCCGCGGTGACGTCATCCGCTACGTCAACGAGAAGTACGGCGAGGACCGTGTCGCCCAGGTCGTCACCTACGGCACCATCAAGGCCAAGCAGGCCGTCAAGGACGCCTCCCGGGTGCTGGGGCACCCGTTCTCGATGGGCGAGCGGATCACCAAGACGATGCCGCCGGCGGTGATGGGCAAGGACATCCCCGTCAACGAGATCTTCAACGAGGCCCATCCCCGCTATGGCGAGACAGGGGAGTTCCGGGCGCTGTACGAGGCAGATCCTGAGGTGCGCGCCGTCGTGGACACCGCGCGCGGCCTGGAGGGACTCAAGCGCCAGTGGGGCGTGCACGCCTGCGCGGTGATCATGTCCAGCCAGCCGCTGATGGACAACATCCCGATCATGCGCCGGGAGCAGGACGGCGCTATCATCACCCAGTTCGACTACCCGACGTGTGAGTCGCTGGGCCTGCTCAAGATGGATTTCTTGGGCTTGCGCAACCTCACCGTCGTATCCGACGCGCTGGCCAATCTGAAGGCCAACCGCGGTATCGACCTGGTGATCGAGGACCTGACCTTCGACGACGTCGCGACCTTCGAGCTGCTGGCGCGCGGGGACACCCTGGGGGTGTTCCAGCTCGACGGCGGCCCGATGCGGGCGCTGCTGCGCAGCATGAAACCGGACAAGTTCGACGACATCACCGCGGTACTGGCGCTCTACCGACCCGGCCCGATGGGCATGAACGCCCACAACGACTACGCCGACCGCAAGAACGCCCGCAAGGACGTCGTACCCATCCATCCCGAGCTGGCCGAACCGTTGGCCGAGATCCTGGGCGAGACCTACGGCCTGGTCGTCTACCAGGAGCAGGTCATGGCCATCGCGCGGAAGGTCGCGGGGTATTCGCTGGCCAGCGCAGACCTCCTGCGCCGGGCAATGGGCAAGAAGAAGAAGAAGGAACTGGACGCCCAGTACGAGTCGTTCTCCGCCGGCATGCTCGAACGCGGGTTTTCGGCGGCGGCGGTCAAGGCGCTGTGGGACACGCTGCTGCCCTTCAGCGAGTATGGCTTCAACAAGAGTCACGGCGCCGGGTACGCCGTCGTGTCGTACTGGACGGCCTACCTCAAGGCCAACTATCCGGCCGAGTACATGGCCGCACTGCTGACGTCGATGAAGGACGACAAGGACAAGTCGGCGGTCTACCTGGCGGAATGTCGCCGGATGGGCATCAAGGTGCTGGCGCCCGACGTCAACTCCTCCGACGCCGACTTCACTCCTACCGGCACCGACGTCCGGTTCGGGCTGTCCGCGGTGCGCAACGTCGGCATCAACGTCGTGAACTCCATCGTGGCCGCCCGCAAGGCCAAGGGCGCGTTCACCGACTTCGCCGACTTCCTGCGCAAGGTCGACGTGGTGGTGTGCAACAAGCGCACCGTCGAGTCCCTGATCAAGGCCGGCGCCTTCGATTCCCTGGCCCATCCGCGCCGGGGTCTCATGCACATCTACGAGCAGTCCATCGACGCAATCGTGGACACCAAGCGGGCCGAGGCGGTGGGCCAGTTCGACCTGTTCGGCTTCGGCGGGGCCGTCGACGGCCAGATGGGCGACCCGGCCGGCGCCCTGTTCGGCGGTGACGTGTTCGCGGTGCCGGTGCCGCAGTTGGAATGGGACAAGGGCGTGCTGCTCGCCTTCGAGCGCGAGATGTTGGGGCTTTACGTGTCCGACCACCCGCTGCTGGGCGTAGAGCATGTCCTGGCCACCGCCGCGGACGTCGCCATCGGTGATCTGGCGGCCGAGGCCGCCGGTGAAGGCGCATACGTCACCGTGGCGGGCATTCTGTCCTCGGTGACGCGCAAGGTGACCAAGACGGGGTCGCCCTGGGCGCAGGCGGTGCTCGAAGACCTCACCGGGTCGGTGGAGGTGCTGTTCTTCCCCGGCACGTACGCCGAGGTGGGCATGTCGATCGCCGAGGATGCGATCGTCGTCGTGCGCGGCAAGGCCGACTCCCGTGACGACGCCGTGAAGATCATCGCCCGCGAGCTGACCCTGCCCGACCTCACCGTCAGTGCCAACGGGCCGGTGACGGTCACTCTGTCGCCGCACCGGTGCACGCCGCCGCTGGTGGACCGGCTGCGCGAGGTGTTGCGCGCGCATCCGGGCACTACCCAGGTCTGCCTGGAGCTGCGGTCGGGGGAGCGCGTGCAGCGCCTCAAGCTGCCCGACGGACTGCGCGTGGCGCCCTCGCCGGCGCTGATGGGCGATCTCAAGGCCTTGCTGGGACCGTCGGCAGTCGCGGCCTGAGGCCGAGGTCGATCTGATGGCAACCGCATCGACACCGATTCCGGGGCGGACCCGGTCAATACGATGGCGGGCATGAGCACGCAGCACCCGACGCCCGACCCTGCCGGTCGGGGCGTCCCGCGCCGGGCAGGTGGCTCGGATGTCAGCGCCGAGACGGTCAGCTTCGTCAAGCCGTCGTCGACGTCGGGAGCAGGAGCGCCGGGTACGTTCCCGGCGGCGGGAGAGCCCGTCATCGAACAGTCAGGCACCGGCGCAACCGCCTTGATGTTGGCCCGCTACCTCGTCGGTCGAGCGCTGGCGGCCCGGCTGTCGTTGGCGCTGTGGCTGGTGGCCGGCATCATCTTCGTGGGCGCGGTTGCGCTGTGGATCGTCGATGCGCACTGGGTGGCGGTGGTCTTCGCGCTGCTCGGGTTGATCGTGCTGGGAGTGCGGGCGCTGGTGATGTTGGTGCTGCGCAAGGTGATGGCGGTGGGACGGCTCGGCTCGGCAGAGGCGCGGATCACCGAGCTGGTGCGCGACACCGGGGGCGACCTGCGCCGGGAACTGCGTCGGATCGGACTGCCCGGCTCGGTGTTGGCGATGCCGGTGCTGCTCGTTCGGATCCTGGGCAAGCACCGCCTGCAGACCTTCGAGCGGATGCGTCGCTTCGACGTCGCGAACGTCGTTCCTGCCTCGCGTCGAGCTGAACTCGACTTTCTCGTGCGCAACGACGTCCTCAACATGGGGCCCCGCCGCGCGAGGCCGTCGGGCAGCGCCCGCGGTTTCCGACGCAGGTGACGCAGCGACCGGTCGTGCTGCGCGGTCAGGTCTGGCCTGGCGGTGACGCGCCCACCTTTGCCGGCGCAGTCGCGCTGGACGCGCAGGGCCGCATCGTTGCAATCTCTTGCGATGCCGTTTCCGCGGCGCACCCCGGCCCGATCGGTCGACACCGAGCACCCGAGGATCCAACCGCCGACGGTCCGGTGCTGGGCGGGGGGCAGGCGTGGATCGGGCCGGGAATCATCGATGCGCATGTGCATCAGGCCTTCGCCGCTGATCCCGGAGTGTTGGGCCCCGGGCTGGTCGGGGTCCGCGACCTCGGCGCGCCGCTGGAGCGTGCGCTGGGATGGCAGCGCAGCGGCGCGGCGTCGGTGAGTGGCCCGGTTCTGACCGCGCCCGGCGGCTATCCCAGCCAGACCTGGGGTCGGGACGGCTTTTCTCTTGCAATCGGCAGTCCCGCCGACGCCGTGGCAGCGGTCCGCCAGCTCGCCGAGGTCGGCGTCGATGTGATCAAGGTGGCCCTGGAGCCGGGCCCGGGGTGGCCCGTTCCGACACCCGCCACGCTGCTCGCCCTGGTGCAGTGCGCGCATGGACTGGGTCTTTCCGTCGTCGCACACGCCCTGAGTCTGGACATGGTCCGGCGGGCGCTGGACGCGGCGGTGGACGAACTTGCGCACACGCCGACCGACCGGCTCGCCGACGACGACGTCGAACGGATCGCCGCCGCCGGCGTGAGCGTCGTCTCCACGCTGCACACCTTCTTCGCCGGCGGGGACGGACGTGCCGCAGCGGCCAACGCGGCAGATCTGGTCAGCGCCGGCGTGGTGCTGCGCTATGGCACCGACCTGGGCAACACAGGCACCAACCCGGGCGTCGACCCGCGCGAACTGGATCGCCTCGCCGACACCGGTCTCGGCCGGCGCGGCGCCCTGCTGGCGGCGACACTGCATGCCGCGACTGCACCTGGGATGCGGGGGCAGACTGGGCTCCTCCAGGTAGGCGATCTGGCCAACCTGGTGCTGCTGAGCGCAGATCCGGAGCAGGAACCGGCGGCGTGGCGGTGTCCGGTGGCGACGTTCATCGGCGGCGCACCGATCGGGCTGCCAGACTGAGCAGGTGAGCGATTCCGGATCCGGCCCGAGCGACGACGCTGTTCCTGCCCAGGTCGCTCCGCCCGCCGTCGACCCGGCCGTAGCGGCCGCACCGCCCTTCCAACCGCCGCACTCAACTCCGCAGAACGGCGCGCAGCAGTACCCACCGCCGCAGTTCGGCGCACCCCTGTTCGGCGCACCCCAGTTCGGCGCACCCCAGTTCGGCGCACCGCAGTACGGCGCACCCCAGTTCGGCGCACCGAAGTACGGCGCACCCCAGTACGGCGCACCGCAATACGATGCGCCGCTGTTTGACTCGACGTCGGCCGGGTATCCGGCGCCGCCGCCCTTCGGTGCAGCTACCACGCCGGCCATTGCGCTGGGCGGTGACGACGTCCGCGGCGACCTGCGCAGCGCCGCCGCGGTGATCGGCGTGCTGGGTGTGCTGGGTCTGCTTGCCGGCGTGTTGTGGGGGGTAGCGAGCCCGCACAGCCTGGGTTTCGTGAGCCGGCCCGGACTGGTCATCCCCAACGAGACCGAGCAGTTCATCGGCGCCGACGGCCGGTATGTTCTGATCACCGCCATCATCGGCGTGATCGCCGGCGTGCTGTGCTGGGGCTGGCGCGCGCGGCGTGGTCCCGTGCTGGCGATCGGTCTTGCCGTCGGCGGTCTGCTAGGCGCGGTACTGACGGCCGCGGTGGGCCATCTCGTCGGCGGCGGACATGCCGGCGGCGCGCTGAACGCCCGGATCACGCTCCCGATAACTTTGCATGCGCGCGGGCTGATCGCCGTGGAACCCGTCGTCGCGCTGCTGGTCTACCTCGCCGGCACCTTACTCAGCGGGCCGGACGACCTGGGCCGCTCGCCCGCCGGCACAGCAGCGTCCACCGAAGATGCGGCTGACTCCACGAACTCAGTTGACGCCGGCGGGTATCACTAACGACCGGGCCGGAACCGGCACTGCGGTGACATGGCCGAAGATCGCCAACTCGCGGCGCAGCAGAATGATCTCGCTGCGTAGGCGATCAGTACCCGACGGTGCGCCGAGCAGCCGCTGTCGTTCCGGCAGGGCCAGTTGGATCTGGCCCGCGATCTGGTAGGACAGGCGCGTCACATCCACTGCAGCGCCGTTGGAACGAACGTCTGCGTCGGGAGTGTCGGCATCGTCGCTGACGTCGCGTAGTGCGGCCAGATATCGGTCGGCCAGCGCGAGCGCCCGGCGCACAAGCCTCGGCGCGTCGGGACCGACGGGCTCATCCAGGTATTCCACCAAGGCGGTCACATAGGGCTGCGTCGTCGTGTCGACCTCGAGGATTCGGAAACGCCGGCTGCCCACCGTCAGCAGGTCGCAGCGACCGTCCGGGTACGGCTCGTTCTCGACGATCTCTGCCACGGTGCCGATGTCGGCCAGATGGGCGCCGGTACCGCCGGCCGGGGAGGGGAGCGCCGCCGCTGCCGATCGGCTGGACACGGGCCGGGGATACGTTTCTCTGGCGGCAGCCCAGCCCAGCACGACACCGAAGCAGCTGGGTCTGTCGCCGACGCTGGTGCACACGTCGGTGACCAGCTGCCGGTACCGCGGCTCGAACACGTGCAACGGCAGTGGCAGGCCAGGCAGTAGGACGTGGTCCAGCGGGAACAACGGAAGTTCTTCGGCCACACTGCCAGTCTCCCTGCCCGGCCAGGCCCATGCGACTGCAAACGCTGTATAGAGGCGTCGGCTTCGGAACCCAGCGGATCGGGCGAACGACCGTTGATCGAGCACAACGGCCGCGGACTGGCCCGCACCTAGAATGAGTCCCGTGCTGAGACGACTGGACCTCACCGACGTTGCCGGCCGGCCGGCCCGTTCGGTGCTGCCCCGCGCGCCGATGGACGTAGACGTCGCGCTGGACACGGTGCGTCCGATCGTGGCTGATGTGCAGGCTCGCGGATATGCCGCCGTCCGAGAGGCCACGCTGCGCTTCGACGCTGTGGACGTGGCAAACCCCCGCGTCGACGAGGCCGAGATGGACGCCGCGTTGGCCGCGTTGCCCGGTGATGTGCGCGCCGCGTTGGAGGAGTCCATCCGGCGTGCGCGGATTGGGCACGAGGCGCAGCGCCGGCGCACGGTCGAGGTGGAGGTCGTTCCCGGCGGCACCGTCACCGAGAAGTGGATCGCCGTCGATCGGGTCGGGCTCTACGTGCCCGGTGGCCTGGCGGTGTACCCCTCCAGCGTCGTCATGAACGTGGTGCCTGCGCAGGTGGCGGGCGTGGCGTCGCTGATGGTGTGTTCACCGCCGCAGCGGGAGTTCGGCGGCCGTCCGCATCCCACGATCCTGGCCGCCTGCGCGCTGCTGGGCGTGGCCGAGGTGTATGCCGTCGGCGGCGCACAGTCGATCGCCCTGATGGCCTACGGCGACGACGCGCTGGGAATCGACGCAGTCGACCTGGTCACCGGCCCGGGCAACGTGTACGTCGCCGCGGCCAAGCGCCTGCTGCGCGGAGTGGTGGGCATCGACTCCGAGGCCGGCCCCACCGAGATAGCCGTGCTGGCCGATGCCGGTGCCGACCCTACCCACGTCGCCGCGGATCTGATCAGCCAGGCCGAGCACGATCCACTGGCGGCCTCGGTTCTGGTGACCGACTCCATCGCGCTGGCCGACGCCGTCGACGTCGAGCTGATCCGGCAGGTGGCGTTGACCAAGCACGTCGAGCGGGTGGGCAGCGCCCTGACCGGGCAGCAGTCGGCCACCGTTCTCGTCCGCGACCTGGCGCAGGGGATCGCCGTCGTCGACGCCTATGCCGCCGAGCACCTGGAGATCCTTACTGCCGACGCCCGGGCCGTCGCCGAGCGCGTCCGCAATGCCGGCTGCATCTTCGTGGGCACCTACTCGCCGGTGTCGCTGGGCGACTACTGCGCCGGCTCCAACCACGTCCTGCCCACCGGCTGCACCGCGCGGCATGCCTCCGGACTGTCCGTGCAGAGCTTCCTCAAGGGCGTGCATCTGGTCGAGTACACCGAGGCGGCGCTGGTCGACTCGGCCCGCTACGTCATTGCGCTGGCCGAGGCAGAGGACCTCCCCGCCCACGGTGCCGCGGTGGCGATCCGACTGCCGCGCGAATGAGCCCGCCCGCACCGGCCGCTCCCTCGGCACCGCCCGCGCGATCTGTGACAACGCCGGCCACGGCGACCGGCGGCGGAACTGCGACGGCGCCCATCGGGCTGGACGACCTGCCGCTGCGCGACGATCTGCGCGGTCAGCACGCCTACGGCGCACCGCAGCTCGACGTCGCGGTGGCGCTCAACACCAACGAGAACTCGTTTCCGCTGCCGGTCGAGCTGCTCGACGATATTGCTGCGGCCGTGCGCGCCGCCGCCGGCACCCTGAACCGCTATCCCGACCGCGAGGCCCGAGCGCTGCGAACCGACCTCGCCGGCTACCTCGGGCACGGCCTTCGCGCGGACGAGGTGTGGGCCGCGAACGGCTCGAACGAGGTGCTCCAGCAGCTGTTCCAGACCTTCGCCGGACCCGGCCGCTCGGTGCTCGGCTTCACTCCGTCCTATGCGATGCACACGCTCATCGCCCGGGGCGTGGGCTCGGCGTTCGTCGACGGCCGGCGCGCGGCCGACTTCGGGTTGAGCGCGGCCCACGTCGTCGAGCAGATCGAGCTACACCACCCGGACGTGGTGGTGCTGTGCTCGCCCAACAATCCCACCGGTACCGCCCTCGGATTGGACGTCGTCCAGGCCGCGCTCGACGCCGCACCCGGAATGGTCATAGTCGACGAGGCTTACGCCGAGTTCGCGCGGCCGGGAACGCCGTCGGCATTGACCCTGCTGTCCACTTCGGGTCGGTTGGTGGTCACTCGCACGATGAGCAAGGCCTTCGGCATGGCCGGCTTGCGGCTGGGCTATCTCGCCGCCGCACCCGCGGTGGTGGAAGCGGTCCAGCTGGTCCGGCTGCCCTATCACCTGTCGCAGCTGACCCAGGTGGCCGCACGTACTGCGCTACGTCATCGGGCGGCGTTGCTGTCCACCGTGGAGGCGGTCAAGGAGCAACGCGACCGGATCGTGGCCGAGCTGGGCGAACTCGGGCTGGCGGTGGCGCCCAGCGATGCCAACTTCGTGCTGTTCGGCGGCCTAGCCGCCATGGGCAACAGTGCGCAGGTATGGCGTGCCCTGCTCCAGCGTGGCGTGCTGGTGCGCGACCTGTCGCTGCCGGGCTGGTTACGGGTCACCGCCGGCACCGAGCCCGAGACGTCGGCCTTCCTAGCAGCGATCGCCGCAGTCATGAACGCAACGGCATCCGATGCGATGCGGGAGAATCGCTGATATGAACAGCCAGAACTCGACGGTCGACCAGCCGATGGCGCGCCGGGGCCGCATCGAACGCGTCACCAACGAGACCAAGATCCTGGTCGAGATCGACCTCGACGGCGCCGGGCACACCGATGTCTCCACCGGCATCGGCTTCTACGACCACATGCTCGGCTCGTTCGGCAAACACGGCCTGTTCAACCTCACCGTGGCCGCCGAGGGCGACCTGCACATCGACGGTCATCACACCGTGGAAGACGTCGCCATCGCCCTGGGTCAGGCGTTCGCGCTGGCCGCAGGCGACAAGTCCGGCGTCCGCCGATTCGGCGACGCGCTGATCCCGATGGACGAGGTGCTCGTCCAGGCCGCCGTCGATCTGTCCGGACGTCCCTATCTCGTGCATTCCGAGCCCGACGGGGCGCCGCCGACGATCGGCCCCGTCTACGCCACCACGCTCACCCGGCACTTCCTGGAGTCGTTTGCCCACCACGCCCGGGTTGGCATGCACGTCGTCGTGCATTCCGGGCGCGACTGGCACCACATCGTGGAAGCTCAGTACAAGGCGACGGCCCGGGCGCTGCGCTTGGCCGCGGAGTTCGATCCGCGGGTGGTGGGCGTTCCCAGCACGAAGGGCGTGCTGTAGCGCCGATCGGTGGCGGATGTTCGAGCCGATGGCCACCGCCGGGCGCATCAGTTACCGCACGCAACCCGCCCGGCGCGCATCGGCAAATTTCGCTCACGTAGCAGCAATCTGAGGAGCTCGCTCGTATGCAACGTTCGGTAGTCGTGCTCGACTACGGCTCGGGCAATCTGCGCTCCGCGCAGCGGGCGCTGGAGCGGGCCGGCGCAGACGTCGTCGTCACTGCCGACCGCGATGCTGCCCTGGCCGCGGACGGCCTTGTCGTGCCCGGTGTAGGAGCGTTTGCCGCGTGCATGCAGGGGCTGCTCGGCGTCGGCGGCGACTCGATCCTGCGTACCCGCGTCGAGGCCGGTCGTCCGGTGCTGGGCATCTGCGTAGGCATGCAGATCCTGTTCGACTACGGCGTCGAGCACGGCCAACGCACCGCTGGTGTCGGCCTGCTACCGGGGGGTGTCGAGCGGCTGGTCGCGCGGGTGCTGCCACACATGGGATGGAACACCGTCGACGCTGCACACGGCTCGGTGCTGTTCGACGCCGCCGAGGATCAACGTTTCTACTTCGTGCACTCCTTCGGTGCCAGCGACGACGCCGCGCTGAGCACCGGGCGGCTGGTGACGACCGCAAAGCACGGCCACTCGTTCGTGGCTGCCGTGGAGGCGGGGCCGCTGAGCGCGACCCAGTTCCACCCGGAAAAGTCTGGCGACGCCGGAGCTGCGCTGCTGGCCAATTGGGTGGCAACGCTGTGAGCGCGACATTGAACCTCAGCGCAAAGTCGAACTCCTCGATGCCGACCTACCGGGCGCGCACATGAGCAAGGACCGCGCGCGGGCCAGGGCGCAGCGCGAGGCGCTCACGCTGGCCAGCGCTGAAAGCAGGGCTCAGGCGGCGCAGCGCACCGAAGCGCGCACCGGTGACCGGCAGCGCCGGCGCTCAACCCGCCAGCAGCTGTGGCGGCGGATGCGGCTCTGGCAGAACGGTCCGGGCACCGGGCGCAACCGTGAGCGCTGGTCTGCACTGGTCGTAGGGGTGCTGGTGGCACTGCTGCTCACCTACCTGCTGACATCGTCCTGGACGGCGGTGCTGGCCGGCTTGCTGGTCACCGTCATTGCCATTCCCGCGCTCATCGCCCTCGTTTCCGATCGGAGCTCCCGTTGACCTTCTACCTGCTGCCTGCCGTCGATGTCGCCGGAGGTAAGGCCGTCCGCCTGGTTCAGGGCGAAGCCGGCACCGAGACGTCCTACGGCGAACCGCTGGGCGCGGCACTGGCCTGGCAGCAGGACGGCGCGCAGTGGGTTCACCTGGTCGATCTCGACGCCGCGTTCGGCCGCGGAAACAACCGGGCCCTGATCGAGCGCGTCATAGACGAACTCGAGGTCGACATCGAGCTGTCGGGCGGCATTCGCGACGACGACTCGCTGCGCGACGCACTGGCCACCGGAGCCCGCCGGGTGAATCTGGGCACGGCGGCATTGGAATCGCCGGACTGGGTACGTAGGGCGATCTCGCACTACGGCGACCGCATCGCGGTCGGGCTGGACGTACGCGGAACGACGCTGGCCGCGCGTGGATGGACGTCCGAGGGTGGCGAGCTGTTCGAGACTTTGGCCCGCCTGGACGCCGACGGCTGTGCGCGCTACGTCGTCACCGACGTCACTCGCGATGGCACCCTCACCGGTCCGAATCTGGAGCTGCTGCGGTCAGTGTGCGCAGCCACCAACCGGCCCGTGGTGGCCAGCGGAGGGGTGTCGAGCCTGGACGACCTGCGCGCGCTTGCTGGCTTGCAGAGCATCGGCGTCGAGGGCGCCATCCTGGGCAAGGCTTTGTATGCAGCGCAATTCACCCTGCCCGAGGCGCTGGCCGCCGTCGCCTGAGGCGATGGGAAAACGCAACTGAGCTGTCGGAAAACGCAGCAGGAGCCGTTGAGCAATGCAGTGGGGAGCAGTTGGGAAACGCAGAGCGAGCGGCGGGCAAGTGCACGACGAACTGGCCGCGCGAGTACCGCGCGGCCCGTCCGTCATTTCCACGTCAGCAGGTGACGGTGAGGTAGAACTGTGTGTCCGCTAGAGCGCCGGCCCTGTCCGTTGACATGACGAACACAGCGCGGGCATCACTGCCGATCGGCTCGACCCGCAGGTTGTTGCCGCTGTGGGACGGCGTGGCCTGGTACGCGCAGCCGCTGACGTCGCGATCGAAATCGACCTGGTAAGTGCCGGTGAAATCCAGATGGCTCACTGACACCACGCGTGAACCCGCCACATACCCGCCGCTGGCGTTGACTTCAGCCCAGGTTGCGGGAATGTAGTAGCCGGTCAGCTGGATGACTACCTGCGTCGACGCGCCCGAGGCGAGCACGGTGAAGTTGCGTGTGCCGTTGGCAGTGATAGGGATCGTGCCCGACGCGGACAGCGTCAGCGTCTTGTTGAAGTTCAGGAACGACGCCGTGGGCAACGACGCGCCGTAGGCGAAGACCCTGAGGTACCCGGTTCCGGTTGCCTTCGTGGCGATGACGCTGCCGGTGACGGCCGTCGCTGCGTACGGAATGTCGCACGATTCACCACCCTGAGCGCCGAACCCGCTGGTTCCCACGGCGTAGAAGCTGCGGGAGTGACCGGAGGCGATGGCACCGCCGGTCAACCGGGTATCGGCGATGCGGCACGGAGCGATGGCGGTGTACTTCGCCTCCTTTGCCGTATCCACCGCCGCCGCCGGAACGACGTGGGCACGGACGTGAGACTTGGGCGGCTGCAGTTGTGCCGCTGGAGCGGCATACGCCGCTGTTGTGGCCGTCAGAGCTAGCGCAGCTGCCCCCAGCACGACCTTGGACCAGTTCTTCATCGAAGGACTCCTGTTCTCGCGATCGAAGGCCGAACAGCACTTCGTCGAATAACAGTGCGCTACTGCTCCGCTGATACGTAGCTGCCACATCGCTGCCACATCGCTGCCACATCGCTGGGAACGCATCGGGGCGCGGGATGGGAGACTGCATGCCGTGATGGGCGCAAGCACTCCCGAGCTTCGACGGCGCCGATGACTGTCGCGGTGCGGGTGATCGCATGCTTGGACGTCGACGCCGGCCGCGTGGTCAAGGGTGTCAACTTCGCCGGATTGCGCGACGCCGGTGACCCGGTAGAACTGGCGCACCGGTACGACGCGCAGGGCGTCGACGAGCTGACCTTCCTCGACATCACCGCGTCGTCGGCCGCGCGGGAAACCACCTACGACGTCGTCGGGCGTACCGCGGAGGAAGTGTTCATCCCGCTCACCGTCGGCGGCGGTGTCCGCTCGGTGGCCGACGTCGATCGGCTGCTCCGCGCGGGCGCGGACAAGATCGGGGTCAACACCGCAGCGATCGCTCGGCCGGAGCTGATCGGCGAGGTCGCCGCCCGGTTCGGCAATCAGGTGCTGGTGCTGTCGGTTGACGCGCGCCGGGTGTCGACCGGCGCGCCGCCCACGCCCAGCGGCTACGAGGTGACAACCCATGGCGGTCGCCGGTCGACCGGCATCGACGCTGTCGAGTGGGCCCGGCAGGCTGCCGAGCGGGGCGCGGGGGAGATCCTGCTGAATTCGATGGACGCCGACGGAACCAAGCGCGGCTTCGACCTGGAGATGATCGCAGCCGTTCGCGGAGCGGTCACGGTGCCGCTCGTCGCCAGCGGCGGCGCCGGGCACGTCGACGATTTCCTGCCCGCAGTGCGCGCAGGCGCCGATGCCGTGTTGGCCGCCAGTGTCTTCCACTTCGGCGAGCTGACCATCGGCGCGGTGAAGGATGCGCTGCGCACCGGCGGAGTCGTCGTCCGCTGATTTATCCGCCCATCGGTTCCGTCCGCTGGTGGGCGCGGTCCGCTGACCATTGCCACAGGTTGCTCACAGGACACGCCTATATTCAGCTCAGACCGGGTGTGCACTATGAAGTTGCTGTGTCGCGTACTGCGGTGCGAGCGCCAAGCGAACAGGACCGGTGAGCCATGACCAGCATCCAGACCAAGCGGCGCGTTCTGGTCGTAGACGACGAAGAAAACGTCTCCCATCTGGTGTCCTCGGCGTTGCGTTTCGACGGCTTCGAGACCTACACCGCCGACAACGGCAACAGTGCGCTAGCCGCGGTGGCCGAACACGACCCCGATCTGCTAGTGCTCGACGTGATGATGCCGGGGCAGGACGGGTTCACGCTGCTGGGGAAGTTGCGCGCCGCCGGCTCGCAGGTGCCGGTCATCTTCCTCACCGCCCGGGACGCACCGACCGATCGCGTCAAGGGGCTGCGCGCCGGCGCCGACGATTACGTCATCAAGCCCTTCAGCGTCGAGGAGTTGCTCGCCCGCGTGCACGCGGTGCTGCGCCGCAGCGTGTCAGAGGAAAGCCGCGACGGTGTTCTGCGGGTGGCAGATCTGGAGCTCGACGAGAAGAGTCACGAGGTGTGGCGGGGTCGTTCGGAGGTCCATCTGACGAGCACCGAGTTCGAGTTGCTGCGGTTTTTGATGCGCAACGAGCGCGTCGTGCTGAGCAAAGCGCAGATACTGGACCGGGTGTGGAAGTACGACTTTCAGGGGCAGTCCAACATCGTCGAGCTCTACATCGGCTATCTGCGCAAGAAGATCGACACCGTGGACCCCAAGCTCATCCACACGGTGCGTGGCTCGGGATACGTGATCAAAGCCCCGCGTCAGTGAGCCAAGCGCAGGTGCCCGAACTCGTCGCTCTCGTCGAGCGCGCAGAGCACGACGATCGCGTCACGACGGCTTCCGGAGGTCCCCCGGGACGGTTGAGCGCGCCGCGCGCTCGGGCTCGCATCAGCGGCTTCCCACGGTCGCTGACCGCTCGCCTCGTGGCCGGGGTGACCCTGCTTGTCATGCTTGTCATCGCAACGACAGGCGCGGCGACGTATTTGTATTTGAAGAATTACCTAAACAATCGGCTCGATCAGCAGGTGTCGGCGCAGGCGGACTCCGTAGCACAGGGATTCGCCAATCCTTTCATCCGCCTGCGATGTGACCCGGCGACCACGGTGTGCCCGATAGCGGTCACCGGTCCGTACGGCGGGTACGGAACGCCCGGAGCGCGACAAATGCAGTGGGTAGTGCTGCTCAGCTCCGGCGGCGACGTACGCAGCTCTGTCAACCCAAACACAGTGGGCCTCAAGGCGCTCGCGCTGAGCCAGCGGCAGCGCGCAGATGCCGTGCGTCCGGGACACGGCAATAGCAGTCTGCAGACCACCGACGGCGCGCATCTGCGGGTCGCCTACCGAGCGCAGGGCGGTTACGTCATCGTCTCCGGCATCTCGGCCGACGACGCCAGGGAGACGCTGCACCGACTTCTGGTCCTGGAGCTTGTGGTCGGCGGCATCGGTGCCCTGTCGGCGCTCGCCTTGACCGCGGCAGGGATGCGGATGGGCCTCGGGCCGCTCAAGCGGGTCACCCGCACCGCGCAGGAGGTCACCGCCGAGATGTCGTCGGCCGGCGGCGGGCTGGACCGGCGGGTGCCGCAGACCACGAGCACGACCGAGGTCGGGCAGTTGGCCACGTCGTTCAACACGATGTTGGACAAGGTGGAGCTCGAGTTCGCCGCCCGGCGCGAGTCCGAGGAGCGGATGCGCCAGTTCTTGGCCGACGCCTCGCACGAGCTGCGCACGCCGCTCACGTCGATTCGCGGTTACGCCGAGCTGGCCCGACTCCAGAAGCGCCGTAGCGGCGCGGAGATCGGCGACGACGACAGCATTGGGCGCATCGAGTCCGAGGGCACCCGCATGTCGCGGTTGGTGGAGGATCTGCTTCTCCTCGCACGCGGCGACGACGCCGGCGCATCGACCACCCGCGCGCCGGTCGACCTCGGAGCAATCGCGTCGCAGGCGGTGCACGACGTGCAGATGGCGCATCCGCATCGCCACATCACCTGTTCGCTGGCTTCGCACCTGATCGTCAGCGGTGACGAGGACCAGCTACTGCGGGTGCTGCGCAATCTGGTCGGCAACGCCGCCGTGCACACCGATCCGGCTTCGCCGATCTCGGTCACCGGCAACGGGACCGACGCCAGTGTGGTGCTACAGATCAGTGACGGCGGGCCCGGGTTGGCGCCGGAGGAGGCGAGCCATGTTTTTGAGCGGTTCTGGCGCGCGGACAAGGCACGCACCCGTGTGCGCGGCGGCTCAGGCCTGGGGATGTCCATCGTCGCCCAGATCGTGGCCGCGCACGGCGGCCAGGTGTACTTCGACAGCAGCGTCGCGCAGGGCAGCACGGTGACCGTGGTTCTGCCCGCGGCGCCGACCAGCCCGTGGGCAGCGCCAACGCCCTGAGCCGGGCAAACGTCGTGAAGCTTGAGTTGTCGGGCCCGGGGCGGTCAACCCGGACGCATCCGACGGGCAGAATTGACGCTCATGACGTCCTCGCTGGATCCCGCCATCGCCGATCGGCTCAAGCGCGACCCGGCCGGCCTGGTGGCCGCGGTGGTACAGCAGCACGACAACTGTGCGGTGCTGATGGTCGGCTGGATGGATGACGAGGCCCTGCACCGCACACTGACCAGCGGCCGGGCGACGTACTGGTCGCGCTCCCGCCAGGAGTATTGGGTCAAGGGCGAGACGTCCGGGCATGCGCAGTACGTGCGCTCGGTCGCCTTGGACTGCGACGGCGACGCGCTGCTGGTGCGCGTCGATCAGGTAGGTCCGGCCTGCCACACCGGCGCGCACACCTGCTTCGATTCCGACGTGCTGCTTGACGCCGACGGATCGCAGAATGCTGACGCTCTGCCCGACGCTGACGCCCTGCCCGACGCCGACGCTCTGCCCGACGCCGACGTGCTGCTCGACGTAGCCGCCGACGCGCCGGCGGCAACCACAACCAGCGCCGCGACGACCGGATGAGCATCGACCGCACGGCCCTCGGCGAGCTGGCCAAGACCCACCGGCTGGTACCCCTGACGCGCACGCTGTTCGCCGACGCGGAAACGCCGGTCGGGGTGTATCGCAAGCTGGCCGGCGACCGTCCGGGCACCTTCCTGCTCGAATCCGCCGAGCCCGGTGCGTCGTTCTCGCGCTGGTCGTTCGTGGGCGTCCGCGCGGTGGCCAGCCTGGGTGCCGACGCCCACGCCGACGCCGACGGGGGAGTGTGGACGGGCACGGTACCGGCCGGGCTGCCCATCGAGGGCGATCCACTGCAGATGCTGGCCGCGGCCTGGCGCGCACTGCGCGGCCCACGCCTGCCCGACCTGCCCCCGCTCACCGGCGGGCTGGTCGGCTACCTGGGCTACGACGTCGTGCGCCGGCTGGAGACGCTGCCCGAGACCGCCGCCGACGAGTTGCACCTGCCCGAGCTGACCATGCTGCTGATGACCGATCTGGCCGCGGTCGACCACCACACCTGCACCGTCACGCTGATCGCCAACGCCGTCGTGCACGCCGACATGACAACCGGCGAGCTGGACGCCGCCTACGCCGACGCCCAGCGCCGGCTCGACGCGATGTGTGCAGACATGGACGCACCCACGCCGTCCACCGTGGTGCCGGTGGTCGACGTCGAACCGAAGGCCGCCACGTCGCGCACGGCCAAGGCCGACTTCCTGCGCACGGTCGAGCAGTGCCTGGAGGCGATCCGGGCCGGCGAGGTGTTCCAGATCCTGCCCGGCCAGCGCTTCGTCGCCGAAACCGATGCCGATGCCTTCGACGTCTACCGGGCGCTGCGCACGCTGAATCCGTCGCCTTATCTGTATTACCTGCACTTCGCCGACTTCGACATCGTCGGCTCCAGCCCGGAGGCGCTGGTGACGGTGTCAGGCGACCGCGCGACCATCCATCCGATCGCCGGTACTCGCCCGCGAGGTGCCGATGCCGCCACCGACGCCGCGCTGGTGGAGGAGTTACTGGCAGATCCCAAGGAGCGTGCCGAACACGTCATGCTCGTCGACCTGGCCCGCAACGACCTGGGCCGGGTGTGCGCGCCGGGTACCGTGGACGTCGTCGACTTCGGCGTCATCGAGCGGTACAGCCACGTCTGGCACATCGTGTCGACGGTGAGCGGGCAGGTGGCGGCGGACAAGGACGCCTTCGACGTGTTCTGCGCCGCCTTCCCGCACGGCACCGTCTCCGGCGCGCCCAAGGTGCGGGCAATGCAGCTGCTGGAAGGCTTCGAGCCGGTGCGCCGTGGCATCTACGCCGGCGCGGTCGGCTATTTCGACTCCGCCGGCGACATGGACCTGGCTATCGCGATCCGCACCGCGGTGATGACGGACGGACGCGCCTACGTGCAGGCCGGTGCCGGTGTGGTGGCCGATTCGGTGCCCGAGCTGGAGGAGCAGGAGACGCGTAACAAGGCGCGCGCGGTGCTGCAGGCGATCGCCACCGCAGAGACGTTGCGTCCCGAAGTCGTACCTCCTGCTCGCACGCACGGCGGTGAATAGTGGGTGTACTGCGGCAGCGAGGCTTGTCGATCAGCGTGGCCACGCTGCTGGCCGGTGGGGGCCTGGCGTTGCTGGCCGGCTCGCAGGTCTGGTTGACGGTGACCGTGCATCGACAACAGCCGCTGCCCGACGTGGTGGCCAGGCTGCCTGGGCGCACCGTGGAGCCTGCGACGGCCGGCATTGCGGTGGCGGCGCTGGCCGCAGCCGTCGCCCTGATCGCTACGGCCGGACTGTGGCGTCGGATCGTCGGCGTCCTCGTCGTCGCGGCGGGCATCGCATTGGGTTGGCGTTCGGCTGCCGGGATCTCTGCCTCGCCCGCGCGGGCGCTGACACTGGTGCTCCAGCACCGGGCCGGCACCGTGCTCAATACCACCGACGTCGGTGTCGACCGGATTGTTGCCTGGCCGCTGCTCTCAGCGGCCGCCGGCGTCCTGGTCGTGCTGGCCGGTGCGTCGGCCGCTCTGAGCGGCCATCGGTGGCGCGGGCTGTCCAGCCGGTACGAGGCGCCCACCTCCATCGAAGCGACTGTGTCGGGAACATCGGTCCCGAGAACACTCGTCGTAGTGACGCCCGAGGAACAGCTGCGGACTCGCTCAGCCGCCGCTGCGGCGCTGTGGAACCGTGTCGATCGGGGTGAGGATCCCACGCTCGAATGAGCCAACGAGTGAGCCCAGTGGCAGTCGAGGTCCGATGCGGCGACTAGTCTCCAGGAGTCCATCCGCCGATGAGGGGAATCATGGTCAACGTCCTCGACGACATCGTGGCGGGGGTTCGTGAGGACCTCCTCGCCCGCGAGGCTGCGCTACCCATGGCCGAGATCAAAGCCATCGCGCGGGACGCCTATCCCGCCCGGGATGCCTTCGCGTCGCTGTGCGCGCCCGGAGTGGCCGTCATCGCCGAGGTGAAGCGGGCCAGCCCGTCTTCGGGGCGGCTGGCCGACATCGAGAACCCGGCTGACCTGGCCGCGCAGTACGCCGACGGCGGGGCCCGGGTGATCAGCGTGCTCACCGAGCAGCGCCGCTTCGGCGGATCGCTGGCCGATTTACAGGCAGTGCGCCAGCGGGTGGACGTGCCGGTGCTGCGCAAGGACTTCGTGGTGTCGTCGTATCAGGTGCACGAGTCACGCGCCCACGGAGCGGACCTCGTACTGCTGATCGTCGCGGCGCTGGATCAGAACGAGCTGGTGGGCCTGCGCGAACGCATCGAGTCACTCGGGATGTGTGCGCTGGTCGAGGTGCACACCGAGGAAGAAGCCAGCCGGGCGTTGGACGCGGGCGCGCGCGTGATCGGAGTCAACGCCCGCAACCTCAAGAGCCTCGAGGTCGACCGATCGGTGTTCGAGCGCATCGCGCCCGGCCTGCCCAGCGGCGTGCTCAAGATCGCGGCGTCCGGTGTGCGCGACCAGCACGACCTGTTGCGCTACGCCTCTGCCGGTGCCGACGCAGTGCTGGTGGGAGAAGGCCTGGTCACCGCGGCGAACCCGCGACAAGCCGTCGCCGATCTGGTCACCGTCGCTGCCCATCCGTCCACGCCGCGGACCGCCCGGTGACCAGCCGCCGATGATCAGCTGTCAGGTAAGCCAGGCAGGGCCGAGCTCCCTTCGCGCGCGATGGCGTAGCTGACTTTTCGCTCAGCGCACACCGATCTCGTACGCGTTCCAGCATTGTGCTGCCCGCCTCCCGCCTGCCCTGCCGTCGATTCGTTCGGAGTTGTCATGTCCGTTGCTGCCCATCCTGATCAGAGAGTCCCCCCACTGCCGCCTGTCCCCGATGCGACTGGCCATTTCGGCCGGTTCGGGGGCCGTTTCGTACCCGAGGCGCTGATCGCTGCCCTCGACGAGCTCGACGCCGCTTTCTCCAGCGCGCAGGCCGATCCTGCATTCACCACCGAGCTGGCTCGGCTGCTGCGCGACTACACCGGCCGGCCCTCGCCATTGACCGACGTCGGCAAGTTCGGCGCGCACGCCGGGGGAGCGCGCATCCTGCTCAAACGCGAAGACCTGAACCACACCGGCTCGCACAAGATCAACAATGTGCTGGGCCAAGCGCTGCTCACCACCCGGATCGGTAAGCGCCGCGTCATCGCCGAGACCGGTGCGGGCCAGCACGGCGTGGCCACCGCCACCGCCGCGGCGCTGATGGGCCTGGACTGCACCGTCTACATGGGCGAGGAGGACACCCGCCGCCAAGCGCTCAACGTCGCCCGGATGAAGCTGCTCGGCGCGGAAGTGGTGTCGGTGACCACCGGTTCGCGCACTCTCAAGGACGCCATCAACGAGGCGTTTCGCGACTGGGTGACCAACGTCGAGGACACCAACTACATCTTCGGCACCGTAGCCGGGCCGCATCCGTTTCCGCTGATGGTGCGCCAGTTCCAGCGGATCATCGGCGACGAGGCGCGCGCCCAGGTGCTGGAGCGGGTCGGCCGGCTGCCCGATGCCGTGGTGGCCTGCGTGGGCGGGGGGTCCAACGCAATCGGCATCTTCACCGCCTTCGTCGACGACCCCGACACCCGCCTGCTCGGCCTGGAGGCTGCCGGCGACGGTGTCGAGACCGGTCGGCACGCCGCGACGATCACCGGCGGCTCACCGGGTGTTTTGCACGGCGCCCGCTCCTACCTGCTGCAGGACGAGAACGGCCAGACGTCGGAGTCACACTCAATCTCCGCCGGGCTCGACTACCCGGGCGTAGGCCCCGAGCACGCCTACCTGCACGATCTCGGCCGGGCCGAGTACCGTCCAATCACCGACGCCCAGGCCATGGACGCCTTCGCACTGCTGTGCCGCACCGAGGGCATCATTCCAGCCATCGAGTCTGCGCACGCGCTGGCTGGGGCACTGGTGCTGGGCCGCGAGCTGGGTCCGGACGCGGTGATCCTGGTGAACCTGTCCGGGCGCGGAGACAAGGACGTCGAGACGGCGGCGAAGTGGTTCGCGCTGGAGGATCCCGACGAGGTCACCAACGACAACACCCACAACGACACCGAGACCGACGACGGTCCGGGGATTGTGTTGGCCGCCGAGGACACGGCTGCCGAGGGCAGGGCCGCCGAGTACAAGGCCGCCGAGGACAAGGTCGCCGAGGACAAGGTCGCGAAAGATACGGCCGCGAAAGATACGGCCGCGGAGCACGAGCCCGGGGGTCCGCAGTCATGAGCGCGCTGTCCGACGCTCTTGCCGCAGCCCGGGCCGAGAACCGCGCTGCCTTGATCGGCTATCTGCCGGTGGGATATCCAAGCATCGACGGTTCGATCGAGGCGATGCTGGCCATGGTCGCCGGCGGCGTCGACGTGGTCGAGGTCGGCGTGCCCTACAGCGACCCGGGTATGGACGGCCCTGTCATCCAGCGCGCCGTCGATCCGGCTGTGCGCGCGGGGGTGGGGCTCAAGGATTCGCTGCGCGCGGTGGAAGCGGTGTCGGCCGTGGCGCCGGCGGTGGTGATGACGTACTGGAACCCGGTCGAGCACTACGGCGTCGAACGCTTCGCCGCCGATCTGGCAGCGGTCGGTGGATCGGGCGTCATCACGCCCGACCTGATCCCCGACGAGGCCGGCGAGTGGATCGCCGCCGCGCGGGTTGAGGGCCTGGATACGGTGTTCCTGGTGGCTCCGTCGTCGACCGATGCGCGGCTGGCTGCGACGGTGGACCAGTGCCGCGGGTTCGTCTACGCCACCTCCACTATGGGCGTGACCGGGGTGCGGGGCGGGGTGAGCGACGCGGCACAGACCCTCGTCGCCCGGGTACGCGCTGTGCGCCCGGACACACCGGTGTGCGTGGGACTGGGCGTGTCCGACGCCGATCAGGCCGGAGAGATCGCCGCCTTCGCCGACGGTGTCATCGTCGGATCGGCGTTCGTGCGCTGCTTGTTGGACGCCACCGATGCCAATTCCGGCGCACGTGCGGCCGGTGCGTTGGCGACCCAGCTGGCCGGCGGCGTGCGGCGCTGACTGGCGGTGGCGGCGCAGTTGCCCAGTAACGCATCTGCTCGCCTACGGTAAGCAGGTGCATCTGCAGGCGTCCATTCCCAGTCCCAGTACCAGCGTCTGGCATCTGGGCCCGCTTCCCATTCGGGCGTACGCGCTGTGCATCGTGGCCGGCATCATCGTCGCGATCCTGCTGACCAACCGTCGGTTCATGGCTCGTGGCGCCGGGCCGGAAGACGCTTGGGACGTTGCGAAATGGGCAGTGCCCTTCGGGATCGTCGGCGGCCGGATCTACCACGTCGTCACCGACCCGGAGCTCTACTTCAGCAGTGGCGCGCATCCGATCGACGCGGTGAAGATCTGGGACGGCGGCCTGGGTATTCCGGGCGCGATCCTGCTCGGCACGCTGGGCGCGTGGATCGGCTGCCGCCGTCGCAGGCTGCGGCTGGACTCCTTCGGCGACGCGGCGGTGCCCGGGGTCGCGCTGGCGCAGGCGCTCGGACGTTGGGGCAACTATTTCAACAACGAGCTGTTCGGCCGGCCGACGAGTGTGCCGTGGAAGCTGGAGATCCACTGCTGGGACATCGTCGAGGGTCACGCCGTGTCCTGCAGCAATACCTCCAGCGGCACCTCGACGACGCTGATGGGCTACTACCAGCCCACCTTCTTGTACGAATCGCTGTGGAACATCGCCCTGGCGGTGTTTCTGATCTGGGCGGGGCGTCGATTCGCGCTCGGCAATGGACGCGTGTTCGCCCTCTATGCCGCCGGCTACGGCCTGGGCCGGCTGTGGGTGGAGGCGTTGCGCAGCGACCACGCGAACCACATCCTGGGCCTGCGCGTGAACATCTGGACCGCGCTGATCGCCATCGTCGGCGGCGCGGTCTGGTTCCTCACCCACCGCGGCCCGCGTGAGGCGAGCATTCACCGCGACGGTCGCCTCAGTGAAGGCGTCGCGGGAGTCGAAGTGCCCGCGCCGAGCGAGGCTGCGAGCCGCTCAGTCGAGTAGCGCGGCGATCTCGGCCGGAGCCAGCGAGCGGGCACTGGCGCCGACATCGTCGGGTGCATTCGGATCGGCGCCGGCAGCCAGCAGCGCGCGGACCGATTCGACGTCGCTCTTTGCCGTCGCCGTGTGCAGCGCCGTCAAGCCGTTGTGCTGCCGCGCCGAGACGTCGGCACCGGAGCCGATGAGCAGCCATACGATGTCGCTGTGCCGGCCCGCGGCGGCGCAGTGCAGTGGAGTCGCGCGCGAGCTGTTACGGCTGTGGGCGTTGGGGTCGGCGTCGTCGTCGAGCAGTTGGCGAGCCGCCTCAGTCCGGCCGAAGTAGCTGGCCAGGTGCAACGGCTGCCAGCCGTCCACGCTCCACGCCCGCACCGAGGTCGGATCCTCGAGCAGCAGCGTTCGCAACCGGCCGTTGTCGTCGAAGGCGCTCGCTTCGTGCACGTCCAGCGGCTCGGACCGCGCGGCCAGTTCGTCGGCCAGCGGGCCGTGTGAGTTGTACAGCGCGATGAGCGGCGCGCGCACGCCACCGGGTGCCATCGCGGCCAGCAGCGCGGGCTCGTCGTCGAGCAGCGTGCGCACCGTCGGGGTGTCGCCTGCGGCGACTGCTGCGAAGAACTCGTCCGCTGAATCGGCAGCGGACGTCGGTTCGGACACAGGTTCAGGATGGCATGCATGTCGGCCAGGCGCTTACCAGCCGCTTCCGACGCCTACCGCTGGCTGAGGTAGCAGCGCAACGGCGGCACCTGCGGCTTCGCAAGGACTGCCAAAATGCGGCAATGGGGTAGCCGGATCCAGGTAGTCTTGTGCTGTTCGCCGACGGGTGCCAAAACGACCGTCGTCGGCATTGATTCTCGCGGGCCAGTGCTGTCCCGAAGACCGTTCCAACCCGGGCCAGCGCTGTCCCATCTGTGCAGACGTGCAGTCCCCGCCGCTGCAAACCTTGTCGCCGTATCCGAGAGCGCCGCCCGTGGTGAGCACGCTCTTGCACGCGCCCCGACGCGCCTGGAGCTACCTGCCGTGACAGTTCCCCTAGTTCCTGTGCCGCCCCTGGTACAGGTGCCGCCGTTCACCGCCGCTCCTGCCGCGCACGGCCTCTACGACCCGCGCTTCGAGACCGATTCCTGCGGTGTCGCGTTCCTCGCCGACCTGCACGGGCGGGCGACGCAGACGCTGGTCGCGAACGCGCTGGTCGCGCTGCACAACATGGACCACCGCGGAGCCGCGGGCGCCGAGCAGGCCTCCGGTGACGGTGCCGGCATCACCGTGCAGGTGCCCGACGAGTTCCTGCGCGCCGTCGTCGAGTTCGATCTGCCAGCAGCAGGCAGCTACGCCGTGGGCACTGCCTTCCTGCCGCAGTCGCCCCCGGACGCGCAGCGGGTTCGGCAGCTCGTGGAGCACGTGGCCGGCGCCGAAGGCCTCCAGGTCCTGGGCTGGCGGGTCGTACCCACCGAGGACGCCGGCCTGGGACAGCTGGCCAAGTCGGTCATGCCTGCCTTCGAGCAGGTGTTCGTGCGGGGCCTTCGCGAGCAGAGTGGCCTGGAGCTGGACCGGCTTGCGTTCTGCCTGCGCAAGGTCGCCGAACACCAGGCTGGCGAAGCCGGGCTCGAGTTGTACTTCCCGTCGCTGTCCGCGCGCACGTTGATCTACAAGGGCATGCTCACCACCGCCCAGCTCGGCGCGTTCTTCCCCGACCTGCGCGACGACCGGTTCGCCAGCGCGATCGCACTCGTGCACAGCCGCTTCTCCACCAACACGTTCCCGTCTTGGCCGCTCGCGCACCCGTTCCGGCTCATCGCGCACAACGGCGAGATCAACACCATTAAGGGCAACCGCAACTGGATGGCTACCCGCCAGGCCCTGCTCGACAGCGATGTCATCCCCGGCGACCTACGCCGGCTATTCCCGATCTGCTCGCCCGGGCGCAGTGACTCTGCGACCTTCGACGAAGTTCTCGAGCTGCTGCACCTGGGTGGGCGCAGCCTTGCCCACGCGGTGCTGATGATGGTTCCCGAAGCGTGGGAGAGCGCGGGCGCGGCCGGCCTTCGGCCCGAGCACGACGCCCGGTGGAACCAGGCGCTGAAGGACTTCTACGGCTTTCACGCCTCGATGATGGAACCGTGGGACGGGCCGGCCTGCGTCACCTTCACCGACGGCACCGTGATCGGCGCGGTGCTCGACCGCAACGGCCTGCGCCCGGGGCGGTGGTGGCGCACGTCGGACGATCTGGTGGTGCTGGCCAGCGAGGCCGGCGTGCTGGAACTCGACCCGGCCACCGTGCTGGCCAAGGGCCGGTTGCGCCCAGGTCGCATGTTCCTCGTCGACACCGCGGCCGGTGCGATCGTCTCCGACGACGACGTCAAGGCCGACCTCGCCGATGCTCAGCCCTACGGCGACTGGTTGCGCGAGGGTCTGCTGCCGATCGCGGCCCTGCCTGCGCGCGAGCTGGTACGGCCCTCGCACGAGTCGGTTACCCGGCGTCAGATCCTGTTCGGCTACTCCGAGGAGGATTTACGGGTCCTGGTCGCGCCGATGGCCGGAACGGGCGCCGAGCCGCTGGGCTCGATGGGCACAGACACGCCGATGGCCGGGCTGTCCCAGCGTCCGCGGCTGTTCTACGACTACTTCACCCAGCTGTTCGCCCAGGTCACCAACCCGGCGCTCGACTCCATTCGTGAGGAGCTGGTGACCTCGATGACGGGCACGCTGGGCCCCGAGCGCAACCTGCTCGCGCCCGGGCCGCAGTCCTGCCGGCAGATCCTGCTGTCGCGCCCGGTGATCGACAACGCCGACCTGGCGAAGATCTGGTATGTAGACGAACAATCTGATCTTGCACCGAATGGATCGCGTGCACCTCTAACGGGTTTCCGGTCGGCGCTGATTGACGGGCGGTTCCGGGTGCACGGCGGCGGTCCGGCATTGGCGGGCGCGTTGGAACGGGTCAAGCGCGAGTGCACCGACGCCATTGCCGACGGCGCCACCATCTTGATCCTGTCCGACCGCGACTGCGACGCCGACCACGCACCGATTCCCTCGCTGTTGCTCACCTCGGCGGTGCACCAGCACCTGATCGCCGAGGGCACCCGCACCCAGGTCGGGCTGGTCGTGGAGAGCGGGGACTGCCGCGAGGTCCACCACGTTGCGCTGCTGATCGGGTACGGCGCCGCGGCCGTCAACCCGTACCTCGCCTTCGAATCGATCGACGACCAGATCGCGCGCGGCCTGCTTCCGGGCATCGACTCGGCCAAGGCGATCGAGAACTACTGCAAGGCGCTGAGCAAGGGCGTGATCAAGGTGATGAGCAAGATGGGCATCTCCACGATCGCCTCCTACACCGGCGCCGGCGTCTTCGAGTCCTTCGGCCTGTCCGTCGAGCTGGTCGAGCAGTACTTCCCCGGCACCGCAGCCAAGCTGGGCGGCGCCGGGCTGGAGGTGCTGGCGGGCGAGGTGGCCGCTCGGCACGAGGACGCGTTCCCACTTACCCCGACCGCGCGTGCGCACCGCCGCCTCGACGTCGGCGGGGAATACCAGTGGCGCCGCGAAGGCGAGCTGCACCTGTTCGATCCGCAGACGGTGTTCCTGCTCCAGCACGCCACCCGCGAGCGCCGCTACGAGGTCTTCCAGTCCTACGCCGAGCACGTCGAAGAGCTCAACCGCCGCGGCGGAACCGTGCGCGGGCTGCTGGACTTCAAGCGTGGCCTGCGCCCGCCGGTGCCGATCGACGAGGTCGAGCCGATCGAGTCGATAGTGCGCCGCTTCGCCACCGGAGCGATGTCCTACGGTTCCATCTCGGCCGAGGCGCACGAGACGCTGGCCGTCGCGATGAACCGCATCGGTGGCAAGAGCAACTGCGGCGAAGGCGGCGAGGACGCGAGTCGATTCACCCCCGACGCCAACGGCGATCTACGCCGGTCGGCGGTCAAGCAGGTCGCGTCCGGACGGTTCGGCGTCACCAGCCACTACCTGGTCAACGCAGACGACATCCAGATCAAGCTCGCCCAGGGCGCCAAGCCGGGCGAGGGCGGTCAGCTGCCCGGCTACAAGGTGTATCCGTGGGTGGCCAAGACCCGACACTCCACGCCCGGGGTCGGGCTCATCTCGCCGCCGCCGCACCACGACATCTACTCGATCGAGGATCTCGCCCAGCTCATCCATGACCTCAAGAACGCCAACTCCCAGGCCCGAGTGCACGTCAAGCTCGTCGCCGAAGCCGGCATCGGCACGGTGGCTGCGGGCGTGGCAAAGGCCCACGCCGACGTGGTGCTGGTGTCCGGGCACGACGGCGGCACCGGTGCCGCGCCGCTGACGTCGCTCAAGCACGCCGGCATGCCGTGGGAGATCGGGCTGGCCGACACCCAGCAGACCTTGATCCTCAACGGCCTGCGGGACCGGATCACGGTGCAGGTCGACGGCGCCATGAAGACCGGGCGCGATGTCGTCGTCGCCGCCTTCCTGGGTGCGGAGGAGTTCGGTTTCGCCACTGCGCCGCTGATCGTGTCGGGCTGCGTCATGATGCGGGTCTGCCATCTGGACACCTGCCCGGTCGGCGTGGCGACGCAGAACCCGCTGCTGCGCGAGCGGTTCACCGGCAAGCCCGAGTTCGTCGTGACGTTCTTCGAGTACATCGCCGAGCAGGTTCGCGAGATCCTCGCAGAGCTGGGCTTGCGCAGTATCGACGAGGCCGTCGGCCAGGTCGAGTTCCTGGAGACGTCGCACGCGATCGAGACGTATAAGGGCGCCGGGCTGGACCTGACGCCGCTGTTCACCCGGCCCGACGTCGCCGCTGACGCGCCTGTCAAGCGCACCCAGGCTCAGGACCACGGTCTGGACGCCGCGCTGGACAACACGCTGATCCAACTGTGTGAGGGTGCCCTGCTCGACGGCAGCCCGGTGTCGCTGGAACTGCCGGTGCGCAACGTCAACCGCACCGTGGGCACGATGCTGGGCTCGTTGGTAACCCGGCGCTACGGCGCGCAGGGGCTGCCCGAGGGCACCATCGACCTGACGTTCTCCGGCTCGGCCGGGCAGTCGTTCGGGGCGTTTGTGCCGCGTGGCATTACGTTGCGGCTGTTCGGCGACGCCAACGACTACGTCGGCAAGGGCCTGTGCGGTGGCCTGATCGTCATCCGCCCCGACGAGCGGGCGTCGTTCGCCGCTGAGCGCAACGTCATCGCCGGCAACGTGCTGGGCTACGGCGCAACCGACGGCGCCATGTTCCTGCGCGGAATCGTGGGGGAGCGGTTCTGCGTGCGCAACTCGGGCATGAGCGCCGTCGTCGAAGGCGTGGGCGACCATGCGCTGGAGTACATGACCGGCGGAACGGTCGTGATCCTCGGACCCACGGGGCGGAACCTGGCCGCGGGCATGTCCGGCGGCCACGCCTACGTGCTGGACCTCGATCCGGCGCTGGTCAACACCGAGCTGGTCGATGTCGCGACGGTTCCCGTGTCCGAGCAGCCGGTGCTGCGTGGTCTGGTTCAACGCCACATCGACGAGACCGGGTCGACGGTCGCGGCCGAACTGCTCGAGAACTGGTCCGCCGCGCTGGGCCGTTTCTCGGCCGTGGTGGCGCGCGACTACGCCCGGGTACTGGAGGCCACCCGACTGGCGCAGGCCGAGGGGCGCGACGTGGACGAGGCGGTCATGGCCGCGGCGGTGCGCTGAGCGGCCGAACGCGGCCAGGGGCTGCGCGGGCCTGCGCGAACGTAGGATCGAGGCCGTGACGGCCACCGATATGCGGCGAGACCTCGTCGGCGGTGCGCGCAGCAACGGCAGCGCTGTCGTCAGCGAGTTCGCCGACGAACGGTCGCTGCGCCGGTTCCTGCACGGCCTGCCCGGCGTCGACGAGGTCGGCGCCACTGCGCGTGCGGCGATGCTGGCCACCCGCAGCATCAAGACGACGGCCAAGGCCTGGGCCATCGACACCGCCATCTCGATGGTCGACCTGACCACGCTGGAAGGCAACGACACCGAGGGCAAGGTGCGCTCGCTGTGCGCCAAGGCCGTCCGACCCGACCCGAGCGATCCTGGCGTGCCGTCGGTTGCCGCGATTTGCGTCTACCCCGATCTGGTCGCCACCGCGGTGCACGCGCTGCGCGGCTCGACGGTGGCCGTCGCCAGTGTGGCAACCGCGTTCCCGTCGGGGCGAGCGAGCCTGCGCACGAAGCTCGTCGACGTGGGCGACGCCGTTGCTGCCGGCGCGAGTGAAATCGACATGGTGATCGATCGGGGCGCGTTCCTGGCCGGGCACTACCAGCAGGTGTTCGACGAGATCGTCGCGGTCAAGCAGGCCTGCGGGAACGCGCACCTGAAGGTGATCCTGGAAACCGGCGAGCTGGTCACGTTGGACAACGTCCGACGTGCATCCTGGCTGGCGCTCGCTGCGGGCGCGGACTTCATCAAGACGTCCACCGGCAAGATCAGCCCGGCCGCCACCCCACCGGTCGCCCTGGTGATGCTGCAGGCCGTCCGTGACTTCGCGGCCCTCACCGGCGATCAGCGCGGCGTCAAGCTGGCCGGCGGCATCCGCACCAGCAAGGAAGCCGTGCGTTTCCTGGTTATGGTCAAAGAGACCGCCGGCACCGACTGGCTCACGCCGGCGCTGTTCCGCTTCGGTGCGTCCAGCCTGCTCAACGACCTGCTGGTCCAGCGGCACAAGCTGGCCACCGGCGCCTACGACGGCCCCAACTACGTGAGTATCGAATGAGCGACCGTAATCCCAGCGACGCCGACTTCACCGCCCGCGGCGGCAGCGCACAGGGCATCGGCGGCGGCACCTCCTACAGTCAGCCGGCAGCCGGCGTCTTCGACTACGCGCCGGCGCCGGAATCGGCGGCGATCGGCAACGTCCGCTCCTCCTACGGCGTCTTCGTCGACGGCAGCTTCCGTGCCGGCAGCGGTCCGGCCGTCAAAACGATCAACCCGGCCACCGAGGAGCCGCTGGCCGAGGTCAGCGAGGCCGGCCCCAGCGACGTGATCGACGCAGTCGCCGCCGCCCGCCGCGCCTACGACGGCGCCTGGGGTCGGATGCCCGGGCGGGAACGGGCTAAGTACCTGTTCCGCATCGCGCGCGCCATCCAGGAGCGTGGTCGCGAACTGGCCGTCGTGGAGACCTTGGACAACGGCAAACCGATCCGCGAATCTCGTGACGTCGACATTCCCACCGCGGCCGCGCATTTCTTCTACCACGCCGGCTGGGCGGACAAGCTGCCCTACGCCGGCTTCGGGCCCGACCCGCAGCCGCTCGGCGTGGCCGCGCAGATCGTTCCGTGGAACTTTCCGCTGCTGATGGCGGCCTGGAAAATCGCACCGGCGCTGGCCTGCGGCAACACGGTGGTGCTCAAACCGGCGGAGACGACGCCGCTGAGCGCCCTCACGCTGGCCGAGATCATCGCCGAGTGCGACCTTCCGCCCGGCGTGGTCAACGTGCTGCCCGGCGGTCCGGACATCGGGCAGGCACTGGTGGAGACCGGCGGCGTGGACAAGATCGCGTTCACCGGATCCACCGCGGTGGGCAAGCAGATTCAACGCACGCTGGCCGGTACCGATACGCGCCTCAGCCTGGAACTGGGCGGCAAGGCGGCCAACATCGTGTTCGACGACGCTCCGCTGGATGAGGCCGTCGAGGGCATCGTCAACGGCATCTTCTTCAACCAGGGCCACGTCTGCTGCGCCGGGTCGCGGCTGCTGGTGCAGGAATCGGTCGCCGACGAGCTGCTCGAGGCGCTGCGGGCCCGACTGGGCACCCTGCGCCTGGGCGATCCGATGGACAAGAACACCGACATCGGTGCGATCAACTCCGCCGCCCAACTCGAACGCATCACCGCCCTCGCAGACGCCGGCGACGCGGAGGGCGCGACGCGGTGGACGGCGCCCTGCGACCTGCCTGACCGCGGGTTCTGGTTCCCGCCGACGATCTTCACCGACGTCTCTCCGGCGCACCGCATCGCTCGCGAGGAGATCTTCGGGCCGGTGCTGTCCGTGCTCACCTTCCGCACGCCGGCCGAGGCGGTGGACAAGGCTAACAACACTCCGTACGGGTTGTCGGCCGGCGTCTGGACCGAGAAGGGCTCGCGCATCCTGTGGGTGGCCAACCGACTGCGCGCGGGTGTGGTGTGGGCCAACACCTTCAATCGGTTCGACCCGAGCGCGCCCTTCGGCGGATACAAGGAGTCCGGCTTCGGCCGCGAAGGCGGCCGGCACGGGTTGGCGGCCTACCTTGATCACTGACGACCAGAGCACTGGCGACCCGACCGCTGACGGTCTGACCACCCACGACCAGAGCGCTGGAGCCCCGAGCACTGGCCCGATCGCTGGCGAGGTGCGCGCTGGCGACGCAGCTGCCACACCCGCGCGGATCGATGTCCGCAAGACCTACAAGCTGTTCATCGGCGGCGCTTTTCCGCGCTCGGAATCCGGTCGGGTGTACCCGGTGCACAGTGCGGACGGCGCTCTGCTCGCTCAGGTGGCCCACGCATCGCGCAAGGATCTACGTGACGCCGTCGGTGCTGCGCGCAAGGCATTCGCCGGCTGGTCGACTGCTACCGCCTACAACCGAGGCCAGATCCTCTACCGGATTGCCGAGATGCTGGAGAGTCGGCGGACTCAATTCGTAGCCGAAGTCCGCGCCGGTGAAGGCATTACCGCCGCGCAGGCCGAGGCTCAGTTGGACCAGGCCATCGACCGCTGGGTTTGGTACGCCGGATGGTGTGACAAGTACGCCCAGATTGCCGGTTCCACCAACCCGGTATCAGGCGCGTACTTCTCCTTCTCGCTGCCTGAGCCGACCGGCGTCGTGGGCGTGCTCGCGCCGCAGGAGTCGAGCCTGCTGGGCCTGGTGAGCGTGCTGGCGCCGGTGCTGGCCGGCGGCAACGCCGCGGTGGTGATCACGTCGTTCCAGCGGCCATTGCCCGCAGCTACGTTCGCCGAGGTGTTGGCCACGTCCGACCTGCCCGCAGGCGTGGTGAACCTGCTCACCGGGTCGGTCGCCGAGTTGGCGCCGTGGCTTGCATCGCACCGCGACGTGGACGCACTCGATCTCACCGGCGCGACGGCTGCCCAACGACCCGACCTGCAGCGGAGCGCCGCCGACACCGTCAAGCGGGCCTATCTGCCGCGAGCCGAGCGAACCCAGGACTGGACGGCCGATCCGGGCACCGGCCGGCTCGCCGCATTCGTCGAGACCAAGACCGTCTGGCACCCGATCGGGGTGTAGCCGCGCCCGGCCGAGCCCACGGTCTTCGGCACCGTCCAACGAGTGCAGTGTTAGCCACCTATACGGTGGCCAACGCTGCATCCGTTGAGTTCACGTCGCCCGTAGCTCCAAGTAACGCGGCTTGATCACCTCGTTGATCAGGCTCAACCGCTCGTCGAACGGGATGAACGCGCTCTTCATGGCGTTGATCGTGAACCACTGCACGTCACTCCAGCCGTAGCCGAACGCCTGGCAGAGCAGCGACATCTCCCGCGTCATCGAGGTGCCGCTCATCAACCGGTTGTCGGTGTTCACCGTGACGCGGAAGTTGAGCGCCCGCAGCAGCCCGATCGGGTGCGCGGCGATCGACGCCGCCGCGCCGGTCTGCACGTTGGACGACGGGCACATCTCGAGCGGAATCCGGGTGTCGCGCACGTAGCCGGCCAGCCGGCCCAGCCGCGCCGTGCGGGCACCCGCATCGGGATCGGCAGCGCCCTCGTAGCCGAAGATGTCGTCGACGATGCGCACGCCGTGGCCGAGTCGGTCGGTGCCACACCACTGCAGCGCCTCCCAGATCGAGGGCAGCCCGAACGCCTCGCCGGCGTGGATGGTGAACCGGAAGTTCTCCCGACGCAGATACTCGAAGGCGTCCAGATGTCGCGTCGGTGGAAACCCCGCTTCGGCGCCGGCGATGTCGAACCCGACGACGCCGTGGTCGCGGTAGCGCACCGCTAACTCTGCGATCTCCCGGGAGCGGGCCGCGTGGCGCATGGCGGTGACGATGGCTCCGACCCGGATCGGATGGCCCTGCTCGGCCGAGAGCTCTTCGGCTTCCCGAAAGCCTGCGATCGTCGCCTCCACGACCTCGTCCAGGCTCAGGCCATTATCCAGATGCTGCTCGGGAGCCCACCTGATCTCGGCGTACACGACGCCGTCTGCAGCCAGGTCCAGCGCCGCTTCGCGGGCAATTCGGCGCAGATGCTGCGGGGTCTGCATCACGGCCACGGTGTGGGCGAATGTGTCCAGGTAGCGCTCCAGCGACCCGGAGCCGGCGGCGTCGACGAACCACCGGCCCAGCTCACCGGCGTCGGTGCTGGGCAGGCTCGGGTAGCCGATCTCCTGGGCGATGTCGATGATCGTCTGTGGGCGCAGACCACCGTCGAGGTGATCGTGCAGCAGCACCTTGGGTGCCGATCGTAGAGTGTCGACGTTCAGCTCAACGGGCATGCGCCCACCGTAGAGCGCACGGTTGAACTCGGCGTGAAGGGGTGATGTCAGCCGGGTCAGGCGCCGATGCGCTCCAGGACGAGCGACAGCTTGTTCAGCTCGCCGCCTATCTCGATGCCGCCCGCCAGAGCTTGCTCGGCCCGGGCCAATGTGCTGGCGTCGTCGGTATGCAGCTCGAGCAACGGCGCCCCGGCCCGGACTGGATCCCCGGGTTTGGCGCGCAGCACGACTCCGGCGCCGAAGGACACCGCGTCCTCCTTGCGCGCTCGCCCCGCGCCCAGGCGCCAGGCGCACACACCGACGGCCAGTGCGTCCAGGCGGGTCAGCGTGCCTGTCGCCGGCGCGGAGATCACGTGTACGTCACGGGCCCGCGGCAGGGTCGCGTCGGGGTTTCCGCCCTGGGCGCGGACCATCCGACGCCACACATCCATCGCGCGGCCATTGCGCAGCGCATCGGCCGGGTCGACGTCGATGCCGGCCAGGGTGAGCATCTCGCGGGCCAACGCCAGCGTCAGCTCCACCACGTCCGCGGGGCCGCCGTCGGCCAGTACTTCCACCGCTTCGGTGACCTCGAGGGCGTTGCCCGCGGTCAGACCCAGTGGAGTGGACATGTCGGTGAGCAGCGCGCTCGTCCTCGTGCCGTGCGCCGTGCCCAGCTCCACCATGGTCTGGGCAAGGGCACGCGCGTCGGAGAGGTTCTTCATGAACGCCCCCGAGCCGACCTTCACGTCCAGCACGAGCGCGGACGAGCCCTCGGCGATCTTCTTGCTCATGATGGAGCTGGCGATCAGTGGAATGGACTCCACTGTGGCGGTGACGTCGCGCAGCGCGTACAGCTTGCGGTCCGCAGGGGCCAACGTGTCCCCGGCGGCACAGACGACGGCGCCTACATCGTTCAACTGGGCGAGAAACTCGGCGTTCGACAGCGACGCCCGCCAGCCCGGAATCGACTCCAGCTTGTCCAGCGTGCCGCCGGTGTGGCCCAGTCCGCGCCCGGACAGTTGCGGCACCGCCGCGCCGCAGGCGGCGACCACGGCCGCCAGCGGCAGAGTGATCTTGTCTCCGACGCCGCCGGTGGAGTGCTTGTCGACGGTGGGGCGGGCGACCGCGCTGAGGTCCAGGCGCTCTCCGGAGGCAATCATCGCCGCGGTCCACCGCGCCAGCTCGTCGGGGGCCATGCCGTTGAGCAGGATGGCCATTGCCAACGCCGCCATCTGCTCCTCGGCTACCACGCCGCGGGTGTAGGCGTCGATGATCCAGTCCAGCTGGTCGTCCGGTATCCGGCCGCGGTCTCGCTTCGTGGCGATCACCGATACGGCGTCGAACGGTTCGCTCATCGCTGCAGGCTAGCGGCTCGCCGCGCGCGATCGAGCCCACCGTCCCGCTGGCGCCGGCTCACCACCGCACCGGCAGCCGAGCAACGCCGCGCATTACGAACCGCTCGTGGTCAGGCACGTTGCCGACTACGTGCAACCCTGGCAGCCGATCCAACAGCGTGGCCACCGAAGCCTGCAGCTCCACGCGAGCCAGTGGCGCGCCGACACAGAAGTGGATGCCCGCGCCGAAGCCCAGATGCGGGTTCTCGCTGCGGCCCACATCGAGCACGTCGGGCTCGGGGAACACGGTGGGATCGCGGTTGGCCGCGCCCAGCAGCGCGGCGATCTTCTGCCCGGCGCGCACTGTCACCTCGCCCACCACCGTGTCGGTGACGGCGGTGCGTTCGAACAGCTGCAGCGGCGCGTCATAGCGGATGAACTCTTCGACCGCGGTCGCCACCAACGACCGATCGTGGCCTAAACGCGTCCACTGCTCGGGGTGCGCCGACAGCGCCAGCACGGCGTTGCCCAGGGTGTTGACGCTCGCCTCGTGCCCGGCGTTGAGCAGCAGGATGCACGTCGTGACCAGCTCGTCTTCGATGAGCCGGGCGCCGTCTGCGTCGGTTTCGGCGATCAGCCCGGAGATCAGATCGGTCTCGGGCACGCGCCGCCGACGGGCAATCAACGCCCGCAGGTAGGCGATGAACTCCTGGGCTGCCTGCTCGGCTGCCGCTCGCTGTACCGAGCTGACGTCGTACTCGTACATGCCCACGATGGCGCGCGACCACGGCCGCAGCGGCGCCCGGTCCGAGCGGGGAACGCCCAGCAGCTCGGCGATCACCTGCACCGGCAGCGGCTCGGCGTAGTGCGCAATCAGGTCCACCGCGCTGCCGTCGGCGCCGGCTGCGACCAGGTCGTCTACCAGCTGGTCGGCCAGCGCAGCGACGCGCGGGCGCAGCCGCTCGACGTGTCCGCGGGCGAAGGCTGAGGCGATCAGCCGGCGCAGCCGGGTGTGTTCGGGCGGCTCCATCTCCAGCAGTGAATGCACGTGCAGCAGGTCGAAGCCCGGCATCGCCACCGTCGGCCAGCGCGACGCCCAGATCCGGCCCAGCGTTCTGGCGCGCAGCACCGCGTTGGCCGTGGCGTGGGTGAAGGTCAGATACATTCCCATGCCCTCGTGCCACTGCACCGGCGCACGCTCGCGATGCCGGGCGAAGAAGGGGTACGGGTCGGCCAATACAGCTGGATCGGTGACGTCCAGGTCGCACAGCACGACTCCGGAACCCGGGGCGGTCATCTGTGCCGACCTAGGCGGGACGAGGCGCCGACAGATCGGCCGGCCCGAACGCCTGCGGCAGCAGCGCACCCAGCGTCGTCGGCCCGTCGAGCGCCATCACCGCGAGGTCTGCGCCGCCGTGCTCGTAGAGCAGCTGGCGGCACCGCCCGCACGGCATCAGGGGATCGCCGGCGCCGTCGACGCAGGTGAAGGCGACCAGCCGGCCGCCGCCGCTGCCGATCAGATCCGACACCAGCCCGCATTCGGCGCACAGACCGAGCCCGTAGGAGGCATTTTCGACGTTGCAGCCGGTGACGAGGCGCCCGTCGTCGACCAGTGCTGCTGCCCCGACCGGGAACTTGGAGTAGGGCGCGTAGGCGTGCGCCATGGCAGCCACCGCGGCGTCGTGCAGCCGCTGCCAGTGCTTTTCGCCGCCCGGCCAGATGTCTACGGGCTCCGCTCCTCGCTCCGCTCGATGCTCACCCGCTGTGTTGTCTACGGGCTCCGCTCCTCGCT
>CAXSBR010000020.1:0-13426 GCA_964236495.1 uncultured Jatrophihabitantaceae bacterium | reverse complement strand
CCTCGCTCCGCTCGATGCTCACCCGCTGTGTTGTCTACGGGCTCCGCTCCTCGCTCCGCTCGATGCTCACCCGCTGTGTTGTCTACGGGCTCCGCTCCTCGCTCCGCTCGATGCTCACCCGCTGTGTTGTCTACGGGCTCCGCTCCTCGCTCCGCTCGATGCTCACCCGCTGAGCTCATCGAGCTTCTCCCTTGCGATAGACCAGCCCGTCGGCAACCGGCGGTCGCAGCCGTTGCGAGGCCAGTGCCAGCACCAGAATGGTGATCACATAGGGCGTGCACCCCACCAGCTCGTCGGGCACCGCGCTGCTGTCGACGAACCACCACACCGCCAGCGCAGCAATGACGACTGCAACAGCGGCCAGCACCCGGGCACCGGCCCGAAACTGCAGCAGCGCAACCAGCACCAGCGCGACGGCGACGAGCAGCAGCAGGGCGTGCACGGCGTTGGAGTTGCGCAGCTGGATGGCGTCGGTGTAGCCGAACAGACCTGCGCCGGCCGCCAGGCCGCCCGGACGCCAGTTGCCGAAGATCAGCGCCGCGAGTCCGATGAAACCGCGACCGCCGGTCTGCCCGTCGCGGAACTGATGTGCGCTGATCGCCAACGCCGAGCCGCCGATGCCGGCCATCGCCCCTGACAGGACGACGGCAATGTACTTGTAGCGGTACACGTTGATCCCCAGTGATTCCGCGGCAGCGGGTGACTCACCGCAGGAGCGGACCCGCAGGCCGAACGCGGTACGCCACAGCACAAGTGCGGTGAGGATGACGACAGCCACCGCCAGCACCGTCACCAGCGACAGCCCGGTGACCAGCCCGCCGACTACGCCGGCAAGATCGGAGATCAGGAACCAGTGTTTGCCCTCGAGCCGATTCAGAGCGTCGGAGAACGGCAGTGTGATCGACGTCGGATCGTTGATGGGAGGGGACTGCTTCTGCCCGCCGCCCGGATCGTGCACGAAGGTGATCTTCGTCAGGTACAGCGCGACGCCGGGGGCGATGATGTTGATCGCAGTGCCGCTGATGATGTGGTCGACACCGAAGGTGACGGTGGCGATTGCATGCACCAGGCCGCCCAGGGCGCCGAGCAGAGTGCCGAACAGGACCCCCGCCCACGGTCCATGGTCCCAGCCCAGGAAGGCGCACCCCCAGGTGCCGAGGATGAGCATTCCTTCCAGGCCGATGTTGACGACACCGGCTCGTTCGGACCAGAGTCCGCCCAACCCGGCGAGGCCGATCGGCACCGCCGCCGACAGGGCGGCGGCAGTCGTGCCGCTGCTGGTGAGGTCGTGCGCGCCGGTCAAGAAACGCACCAACGACAAGATCACGAACGCCATCAGCGCCAGCAGCCCGACAGCCGCCGGCGACAGGTGCGCACTGCGGCGCGCCCGCCGCCTACCGAACCGGCTACCGACGTCGACAAGTGGCGCTGCATCGGCGTTGGCATCGGATGTCGCGCCGGCATCTGACGTCGCGGTCGGCGCATTCCCGGCGCCGACTGCGCCACGGCGGTCCGACCCTGAACCGCCTTGCACGCTGCTCACGCGTCGACCTTCGCCGGGCTGGCCTGCCGGCCGGGCTGATCGCCCGGAGGGGGTCCGGCCGCAGTCAGCGCGGCCAACGAGGCGGCCACCGTCTTCTGCTGGAGTACCAATCGGTACCGCCGCACCAGCTCGTAGGCGATGACCACCGACAGCAGGATGACACCCTGCATGATCGCTGCGATCTCACGCGGCACGCCGATGAAGTCCAGCTGGTCGGCCGAGGAGCCCAGGAACGACCACAGCAGCGCCGCCAGCGCCATGCCGATCGCGGAGTTGCGGCCCAACAGGGCAATCGCGATCCCGGCGAAGCCGAGTCCGGACTGCGTGGTCTGGCTGTAGCTGTGGTCGCTGCCCAGGAGCGCGGGCAGACCGACCAGTCCGGCCACGGCGCCCGACAGCAGCATGGCGTAGACGGTCATCCGTCGAACGTTCACGCCACTGGCTACCGCTGCCTCACGGTTCAGTCCGGTGGCGCGGATCGAGAACCCGAACCGGGTACGGGTGGTGACGAACCAGTAGGCGACGCCGAGCGCGACGGCAACCACGAGGAAGCCGTAGATGTCGGTCTGCGTGCCGGGGAACGGGAACCCGCCCACCCAGCCCGACGATCCGATGGGGCGCGTCTGGACGTTGTTGCCCGAGGTCTCGCCCAGGCGGTGCAACAGATAAGAGCCCAGATTGATGGCGATGGCGTTGAGCATGATCGTGGAGATCACCTCGCTGACGCCGCGGGTCACCTTGAGAACCCCGGCGATACCTGCCCAGAACGCACCGGCGACGACGCCGGCCAGCACCTCGGCGAGGATGTGGAACACGCCGCCGCTGTGCAGTTTGCCGCCGACGTAGGCGCCGGCGAACGCCGCCAGGCTGTACTGGCCTTCTACGCCGATGTTGAACAAACCCATCCGGAAGCCGATCGACACCGCCACCGCGGACAGGTAGAACACGATCGCCTGATTGACGATGTTCACGAACGGCGTCGGCTTGTTGGCCTGGCTGAGCATCGTGTCGAGCACGTGGCCCGGGCTGTGACCGCCCAGGCCCAGGATGATGCTGCTGGCCAGTGCAGCGAAGACTATTGCGCCGACCGGTGCGGCGGCGCCCAGCAGCACCGAGCGCAGCGGATACCGCTGGGCCAACCGACCGAGCGGACCCGGTTCCGCCATCGCGCCGCCTGGCCCCTTCCCCGCCGCGCTGGAGCTGCTCACGCGACCGCGCCGATTCCGTCGCTGTCGTGCGGACTGGCGCCGGCGCCGGCGCCCGCGCCGGTCATCGCCGCGCCCAACTCCTGCGCGGTGACGGTGTTCGGATCGGCCTCGCTCACCAGCGTGCCGCGCAGCATCACCACGATGCGGTCGGACAACCCGATCAGCTCGTCGAGGTCGGCTGAGATGAGCAGCACCGCCAGGCCGGCGTCGCGCGCGGTGCGGACCTGTCGCCAGATCGCTGCCTGCGCGCCCACGTCCACGCCGCGGGTGGGTTGGGCTGCGATCAGTAGCACGGGGTCGCCGGCCAACTCACGGCCGATGATGAGCTTCTGCTGGTTCCCGCCCGACAGTGCCAGCGCCGGTACATCGATACCCGGAGTACGCACGTCGAACTCGTCCACGATGCGGGCGGTGTCCCGACGGGTCGACGAGCGGTCCAGCAGCGGGCCTCTCGTGACGGGAGCGCCGTCGGTATGGCCGAGCATGCGGTTCTCCCACAGGCTCGCCTCCAGCAGCAGCCCCTGGCGATGACGATCTTCGGGAATGTAGGCCATACCTGCCGAACGACGGGAGCGCGTGGAGTTCGACGTGACGTCCTGGCCGTCCAGGCTGATGGTGCCCGAGGCGGCCTGCCGAATGCCGATCAACGCTTCCACCAGCTCCGACTGGCCGTTGCCCTCCACGCCGGCCACACCCAGAATCTCTCCGGCGTGGACGGACAGGCTGACGTCGTCGAGAACGGTGCGACCGTCGACGCTTTGCACGCTCAGGTCGCGGACCGCCAGCACCACGGTGTCGCCGATGGAACCTGAGCGCGTCTGCGGATTCGGTAGCTCGCTGCCAACCATCAGCTCCGCCAGCTGATGCGTCGTCACCGTGGCCGGGTCGGCGGTGCCCACAGTGCGTCCGCGGCGCAGAACGGTGATGTCGTCGGCCACCGCGATCACTTCGTCGAGCTTGTGCGAGATGAACAGGATGGTCAGGCCCTCGGCCTTGAGTTCGCGCAGGTTGTCGAACAGTGCGTCGACCTCGTGCGGAACCAACACAGCGGTGGGCTCGTCCAGGATCAGCAGACGGGCACCCCGGTACAGCACCTTGCAGATCTCCACCCGCTGCCGATCGCCGACGCCGAGGGTCTCGACCAGCACATCAGGGTCAAGTCCGAGCCCGTACGCGGTGCTGATCTGCGCGATCTTGGCCCGTGCAGCCCGGCGGTCCAGCCGTCCGGCCGACGTAGGTTCGGCGCCCAGAACGATGTTCTCCAGCACGGTGAAGTTGTCTGCCAGCATGAAGTGTTGGTGAACCATGCCCACGCCGGCGGCGATCGCATCGGCCGGAGAAGTGAAGTTCACCGGTACGCCGTCGACGCGGATCTCGCCCTCGTCGGGCTTCTGCATTCCGTACAGCATCTTCATCAAGGTCGACTTGCCGGCGCCGTTCTCACCGACGATCGCATGCACCGTGCCGGCCCGCACCGCGATGTTGACGTCGGCGTTGGCGATGACTCCGGGGAAACGCTTCGTCACATGGCGTACTTCTATAGCGAGGTGTGCCGCTTCGGTCATGGCTTCTCACCGTCTGCGCAGAGGTCGAGATGCAAGAGAGTGCGAGGGTCGATCCGCGGTGCGCGCCGAGTCGGCCTGATCGCTTGGCCGATACTTCATCACACGCGTACGGGCAGACAGCTACGGGCTCGGCGCGACCGGCGACGGCCACACCGAGCCCGTAGCTGAACTCGACGCCTCAGACGGTGGTCGGAACCTTGATCTTGCCGCTGATGATCTGCGCCTTGAAGGCGTCGATCTTGGCCTTGATGTCGTTGATCTGGCCGCCCGAGGTGGCGTAGCCGATACCGCCGGACTTCAGGTCGAAGATCGTGTTGCCGGCCTTGAATTTGCCCGCCGCGACCTGCTCGATGAACGAGGACACCGCCACGTCGACGCGCTTGAGCATGGAGGAGATGATGACGCTGCGCACGTCGGGAGCGGCACTGAGGTACTGGTCGGAGTCGGTGCCGATCGCCAGCGCCTTCTTCGCCTTTGCGGCCTTGAACACGCCGCTGCCCGAGCCACCGGCGGCGGCGAAGATGACGTCGGCGCCGTTGTCGTAGATGCCGGCTGCTGCCGTCTGGCCCTTGGTCGCGTCGTTGAAGCCGCCGAAGTCCGGCGGCTGCGTCAAGTACTTGTTGTCGATCTTGACCGACGGATCCGCGGCCTTGGCGCCGGCGTCGAAGCCTGCCTGGAACTTCTGGATCAGGCTGACGTTCACGCCGCCGATGAATCCGACGTGGTGCTTCTTGCTCTTGAGCGCCGCGATGGCGCCGACGAGGAAGGAGCCCTGCTGCTCGGCGAAGGTGAGATCGGCTAGGTTCGGCGCCTTCACCGAGTTGTCGTCGATGATCGCGAACTTCACGTTCGGGTATTTGCCTACCACTGCCTTGATGGAGTTGGCGTAGGCGAAGCCGACGGCGATGATGCAGTTGTAGCCGTTGTCGGCCAGCTGGGTGAGCCGGGCCTGCTTCTGCGCCTCGGACTCGCCGGCGACGGCCTCCAGTTCCTTGACGTTGCTGCTGGGCACGCCCAACTTCTTCGTGGCCGCTTCCAGACCGGCGGCGGCGGCGTCATTGAAGGACTTGTCGCCCCGGCCGCCGATGTCGTAGGCCAGCCCGATCTTGATGTTGCCTGCCGCCGGCGTCGATGAGGGGGTGGTGGCGGTGCCCGCCTGCGACGACCCCACCGGCGACGACGATGGCGTCGACGACTCCGATGGTGATGACGAGGTCGAACTGGATGAAGCGGTGTCGGTGGCGGCGGAACTGGTACCGGTTGGCGCACTGGCGGACGGCTTGTCGCTGCCGCAGGCGGTGGCAAGCATGCTGACCGTGGCCAGCGCGGCCACAGCGCTGAGACGTGGGTAGAACCGCACTAATTGTCCTCCTTGGACGGCTGTCTGCGAGGTGGGCCCGACGGCGCCATCGGCGGCAGCGTTGAAATGTGTTGGGCGAAGGCTATCCGCAGTAACGACGATCGACACCACCCGTCGTGTTAATAGTTGTCGTTCCGACGCATCCCCATGTTCTCGGCGGACATCCGCGCCGGGGGCCGAGGCTGCGCCACGCGTGGTGCCGACGTCGGTGACCTGCCGGGTAGCGTCCCTGCGGTGACGCTCGGATCGACGCCCCAGCACACCGACGACGCCGGCTCTGCGGACGGGAACGGCGCGCGCAACGGCAGCGATGCCGCGATCGATCCGGACGACATCGCTGCTGCTGCGGCGAAGGAGTTGGCAGCACGTACCGGGCGGGCGCGCCACGATGTGGTCATCGTTCTGGGTTCGGGCTGGCAGCCCGCGTTGGAGGTGCTGAGCGCGCGCGCCGAAGTCGACCGCACCGAACTGCTCAACACCGATCTGCCTGGGTTCCTGGCTCCGGCGGTAAGCGGGCACGCCGGGCGCATCGTGTCCTGCGTGATCGCCGGCAAGCGCGTTCTGGTGCTCGTGGGCCGTACGCATCTGTACGAGAAGCGCGGCGTGGATGCGGTGGTGCACGGCATTCGCACCGCCGCGGCGGCCGGGTGCACCACCGCGGTGCTCACCAACGCCTGTGGCGGTCTACGTCCCGGCATGCGTGTCGGCAACCCCGTGCTGATCAGCGACCACCTGAACTTGACGTTCACCTCGCCGCTGGTGGGTCCGAGGTTCGTCGACCTCACCGAGGTCTACTCAGCCCGACTGCGGGAAGCCGTCACCGGTATCGATCCGAGCATCGAGCAAGGCGTGTACGCGATGTTTCCCGGACCGCAGTACGAGACGCCCGCCGAGGTGCGGATGGCCGGACTGCTCGGCGCGGACCTGGTTGGCATGTCCACCGTGCTGGAGGCGATCGCGGCCCGGGCCGAGGGCATGGAGGTGCTTGGGCTGTCGCTGGTTACCAACCTGGCCGCAGGTCTGTCCGGCCAGCCGCTGGATCACACCGAGGTGCTCGCCGCCGGGCGTCAGGCTGCCACGCGGATGGGCGGTCTGATGGCCGACCTGCTCGAACGCATCTGAGCGCCGCGAATACCGCAAGCCACCTGCGTCGCCACCACGAGGGCCGCAGACGAGTCGACGAAGGGACCCACATGTCCGGGCCAGACTTCGACGCCGACGCAGTGCGCGGATGGATCGCCGACGAAGTGGAACCCGGCGACGCGCGGCAACTGCAGGACCTGCTCGACGCCGCGGGCGACGAGCCGGTCGCGTCCGGTGCCGCCACAGCCGGCGCGCGCGCCCCGAGCGAAGCACTAGCCAGCCGTATCGAGCTTCATCAGCGTTTCAGCGGCCCGTTGACGTTCGGTACCGCGGGCTTGCGAGGAGTTCTGCGCGCCGGGCCCAACGGCATGAACCGGGCCATGGTCCGCCGCGCCAGTGCCGGTGTGGTCAGCTGGCTCACCGGTCGCGGCAGTGCCGGCGTCGAGCTGCCCGCGATCGTCGTCGTCGGTTACGACGCCCGACACGGCTCGGCGATCTTCGCCCGCGATGCCGCCGGAGTGTTTGCCGCGGCCGGCTGCGACGCGCGGTTACTGCCGGGTCCGCTGCCGACGCCGGTACTGGCCTACAGCGTGTTGGAGCTGCACGCGGCGGTAGGCGTGATGATCACCGCCTCGCACAATCCCAAGCAGGACAACGGCTACAAGCTGTACGGCGCGGACGGCATGCAGATCGTGGCGCCCGTCGATGTCCAGGTGGAACAGGCCATGCGCGAGCTGCCATCCACGCGGTCGATCCCGTTGAGCGACGATTTCACGACTCTCGACGACGGGATGGTCGCTCGCTACGTAGCTGACATTGCGGCCCTTGTCGCAGGACCGGCGTCGTCGGCCCAGCGCGACCCGTCATCGGCTCAACCCCGCAACGCGCACATGCCGACGATCGTGCACACCGCGCTGCACGGAGTGGGTACCGGCGTGCTGCGGCGGGTGTTCGCCGCCGCCGGACATCCCGAGCCGCTCAGCGTGCCGGCCCAGGCCGAGCCGGACCCGGAGTTCCCGACAGTCGCCTTTCCCAATCCCGAAGAACCGGGTGCGCTGGATCTGGCCATCGACCTCGCCCGCGAGCGGAGTGCCGATCTGGTGATCGCCAGCGACCCGGATGCCGATCGGTGCGCCGTCGCGCTGGACTTTCCCGGTAGCGGTTGGCGGATGCTGCGCGGCGACGAACTGGGCGTGCTGCTGGCAGACGCGCTGCTGGCTCGAGGCGCGCGCGGCACGTTCGCCACCACGATCGTGTCGGCGTCGATGCTGGAGGCGATGGCGCGTGACGCCGGCGTCGGCTACGGCCAGACCCTCACCGGCTTCAAGTGGATCATGCGCGCCGCCGACGACCTCAGCTTCGGCTACGAAGAAGCGCTGGGCTATGCCGTGGCGCCGTCGCTGGTCCGGGACAAGGACGGGCTCAGCGCGGCTCTCGTCATCGCCGACCGCGCAGCCGACCTGGCCGCCACCGGGTCCTCGCTGGTGCAGCGCCTGGACGAGCTGATCGTTCAGTACGGGCTGTTCGCAACCGACCAGGTGTCGGTGCGCGTGGATGACCTCGGCGTGATCGCGGCCATCATGGCGGGTGTGCGCAGCGCTCCGCCTGCGGTTCTGCTGGGCGAACCGGTAGCTGTGCAAGATCTGCTTCCTGACACCGACGCGGTACGCCTCACCTGGCGCACCGGCCGGGTCATCATCCGGCCTTCGGGTACGGAGCCCAAGCTCAAGGCCTACCTGGAGCTCGTCACGCCGGCGGCGCAGATCACCGACGTCGCTGCCGCCCGCAGCGCGGCCGCTGCTGAGCTGTCTCGTCTGCGAACCGAGCTCAGTACCGTACTCGCCATATGACGCGCTAGTCGTCTACGCGCTCCTCGCTCCTTGTTGTCTAGGCGCTCCGGGCCTCGCTCCTGCGTCGCTTGATCCTCACGCCCTTCGTCGCTCGATCCTCACGCCCTGCTCGCCACTGCTTCGGGGCAGCGATTACGGTCTAGACCGTGAATCGTCGCGTGAAGATCGTCTGCACTCTCGGCCCGGCTACCGATCCGCCCGAGCGGATCCGAGCACTCATCGACGCCGGCCTGGATGTGGCGCGGCTGAACTTCAGCCACGGAACTCGCGCCGAGCAGGCCGATCGATATTTCGGCGTGGTGAAGGCGGCCAAAGCGGCCGGTCGCAACGTCGCCACGCTGGCCGATCTACAGGGACCCAAGATCCGGCTGGGCACATTCGCCGACGGTCCGGTGATGTGGCAGACCGGTGAGCGCGTCGTCATCACCGTCGACGACGTCGAGGGCACTCACGACCGGGTGTCCACCACCTACAAGGAGCTGGCCGACGACGTGCGTCCGGGCGACCGGCTACTCGTCGACGACGGCAACGTGGGCCTGGTGGCGGTCGCAGTCGAGAACGGCACCGACGTCGTCTGCGACGTCACCGAGGGCGGCCGGGTGAGCAACAACAAGGGTCTTTCCTTGCCTGGGGTGTCGGTGAGCGTGCCGGCGATGAGTGAGAAGGACACCGGGGATCTGGAATTCGCGCTGTCCCTCGGCGTGGACTACATAGCGCTGTCCTTCGTCCGTGCGCCCGAGGACATCAAGCTCGTGCACGAGGTGATGGATCGCGTCGGCGTCCACCGTCCCGTCATCGCCAAGGTGGAGAAGCCCGAGGCGGTCGACCGGCTGGAGGCGATCGTTCGCGCGTTCGACGGGATCATGGTCGCCCGCGGCGACCTGGGCGTGGAGATGCCGCTGGAACAGGTCCCGATCGTGCAGAAGCGGGCCATCCAGCTGTGCCGGGAGAACGCCAAGACCGTCATCGTGGCCACCCAAATGTTGGAGTCGATGATCACCCACTCCCGGCCGACCCGGGCCGAGGCCTCCGACGTGGCCAACGCGGTGCTCGACGGCGCGGACGCGGTGATGCTCTCGGGGGAGACGAGCGTGGGCGCCTACCCCGTGCAGACGGTCGCCACGATGGCGCGCATCATCGTCGCGGCGGAGAACGGGGTGCCCTTCCAGCCGCTGGCGCACAGCCCGCGCACCCCCGGCGGTGCGATCAGCAAGGCGGCGATGGACATCGGTGACGCGATGGGAGCCAGCGCTTACATCGCCTTTACCCAGAGCGGGGACACCGCCCGTCGGCTGGCGCGCCTGCACCCGAGCGCGGGCCTGTATGCGTTCACACCTGATGAGACGGTGCAGCGGCAGCTGGCCATGGTGTGGGGAACCGAGGCGTTCTTGGTCTGGACGGTCAACACCACCGACGAGATGGTGCGCCAGGTGGATTCCGCCCTTGCCCAACGTCAGATGGCGCGCCAGGGCGATCTGGTCGTCGTCGTCGCCGGCACGCCACCTTCCACGCCCGGTACGACGAACACCATCCGCATCCACCACGTCGGTGATGTGCTGCGGCGCGATGTTTGATCGGCGTGAGCGAGCATCGCAGCGACGAAGGAGCAAGGAGCGCAGCGATTAGAGGCGTGCGCAAGCCTCGCAGCGACGAAGGAGCTGAGTCTCCAGCGAGCGGAGAGTTCAAGGGCATGAGCGACGGGCAACCGGCCTCCCCGCTGCCGGCGTCACCGGCGGCGCGACCGCTTCGGTCCGGGCCGACGGGGCAGAGCGTCGTCGACCAGCTCGTCGCCCTGTTGGATCTCGAGCACATCGACGACATGATCTTCCGCGGCGTCAGCCCGAAGGTGCCGCTTCCCCGCGTATTCGGCGGCCAGGTAGCGGCTCAGGCGCTCGTTGCAGCAGGGCGCACAGTCGATGCCAGTCGGCGGGTGCACTCGTTGCACGCCTACTTCATCCGCGCCGGTGATCCCGAGATCCCGATCTTATTTACCGTCGATCCGGTGCGCGACGGCGGCTCGTTCAGCGTTCGCCGAGTGCTGGCGATCCAGCACGGCAAGGCCATCTTCTCGCTGTCGGCGTCGTTCCAGATCGACCAGCCAGGCATGGACTATGCCACCGAGCCCCCGGACGTACCGAGACCGGAGAAGGTGCCCACGCTGGAGGAGCGGTTCGCTCAATTTCCCGACGGCGCCGCCCGGGCGCTGCTGCCCCGACCGTTCGAGATGCGCTACGTCGACGATCCGCCGTGGGCACGTACCGGTGCCGGTCGGGCGCAGCGAGTGTGGATGCGCGCTGCCGGACGCCTGCCCGACGACCCGCTGACTCACGTCTGCGCGCTGACGTTTGCCTCGGACCTGACCTTGCTGGAGTCGGTGCTCGCGTGGCGTGGGATGGCCTTCGGCATCGACGATGTCGTCGCGGCGTCACTGGACCATGCGATGTGGTTCCACCGCCCGTTCCGGGCCGACGAATGGTTCCTGTACGAGTCCGAGGCACTGTCGGCCTCGGGCAGCCGGGGCCTGGCCGCCGGAAAGATCTACTCCGAGCAGGGTGAGCACCTGGTCACGGTGATGCAGGAAGGCCTCGTACGCCTCCAGGTTGCAGCGGAGTAGTTCAGCACATCGGCGCGGGCGGATGCCAACAGTTCGCTACGATCGTCTCGCCCTGTCCAGAGACGCTGCCGAATTTGGCGGTAGAACAGCGGCACTGCAAGCCCCTGTGGCGGAACTGGTATACGCGATGGTCTCAAACACCATTGCCGAAAGGCTTGTGGGTTCGAATCCCACCGGGGGTACACCGGCTTGACCCGCTCCTTCTGCGCGAGCAATCGCTGCGCTGGTCGCTCCTTCGTCGCTCGATGCTCACTCACGTCCTCCCAATCGCTGCGCTCCGATGCTGAATCGTGATCTTTGATCCGGGCCAGCTACGCTCTGTCTCTTGCACATCCGTCGCCGGCTACCCGGTGGCGGCCGGCGAAACACCGAGGAGCACCTGCTTGTGACCGTGTCGAGCCCATCGACCGCTACACAGACAGCAGCGCCGGACGAGGTCTCCGCCGGCACTCGCGTCGTCATTGCCGAAGACGAGGCTCTGATCCGTCTGGACCTGCGCGAAATGCTGACAGAGGAGGGTTTCACCGTCGTAGGCGAAGCCGCCGACGGGGAGCAGGCCGTCGCGCTGGCCCGTGAGCTGCGTCCGGACCTGGTTGTCTGCGACGTCAAGATGCCCAAGATGGACGGCATCACCGCGGCCGGTCTGATCAGCGCCGACAAGATCGCGCCGATCGTGATCCTCACCGCGTTCAGCCAGCGCGATCTCGTCGAGCGTGCCCGCGACGCTGGTGCGATGGCCTATCTCGTGAAGCCGTTCCAGAAGCGAGATCTGCTCCCGGCCATCGAGATGGCGCTGTCGCGTTTTGCCGAGATCCGTGCCCTCGAGGCGGAGGTCGGCGATCTGGCCGAGCGGCTGGCCACGCGCAAGGTCGTCGAGCGCGCCAAAGGCGTGTTGATGGCCGAGCACCAGATGACCGAACCACAGGCGTTCACCTGGATCCAGCGCACCGCAATGGACAAACGCACCACCATGAAGGCGGTCGCGGAGCTGGTAGTCGAGACCAACGGCGGCCGGTAAAGCACCAAGCTTGCGCGTGCTACGGTTCGCAACCCGATCCGGTACCGGGTTGCCAAAATGGCCGTTGGCCACGACGGAAGGCAGTTATGCGTATTCGCCACGCGGCGCTCAGCATCGTGACGGGGGTGAGTTGCGCAGTCGGCAGTATGGCAGTCGTAACCCCGTCTGCACAGGCAAGCTCAACCCGATGCAGCGTTTTCAGCTACGTCGGTCACCACGGAGTAAGCAGTTACCACGCGACGCCGGTGGTAACGCACCTTTCTATTGTGGCTTTGCCGCCGCAGGGATCTCGAACCACCACGCGTACTGCTGGGCTGGAAAACGTCCTTACCGCGACGACATCGAAAAGCGGTGGTGGAGAGGGCGGCGCAAGTTGGTTGTGGGCCTCGGTTAAAGGCCATTTCGACAAGACGGTCGCCAAGTCCGGTCAGCACACTTCCACCCACTCAACTACGGTTACTGACGTAACGTCCAATCCTACGTCGCACAATGCGGCGTTCGTGGTATTTCGAGGTAATGAAAAGTACTATGGCAATCGTTATCTAACGTATTGTCATGCCACTGGCGGAAGTAGCATTGGCGACGTCGCAAAGCACTACTGGGGATGGAAAACCTATGGCACATACACCGTCGACGGCATCGTGCGGTGCGGCGCGGGCTCGGGCGGTATTGCCATCTTTCGGGAGGCTCTGAAGTATTGCACCTGACGACCTGCTGCAGGTGAGTGCAGCACATGCATAATCCTCGCCTGCGAGGGCAATCTTAGCTGGTGCATAGTGGGCCGCCGCAGGACGCAGGAAGCCATCAACTCCTCTGATGGCTTCCTGCGCTTCTTGGGTCACAAAAAGACTTCTTCGTTAAGAATGCGACCACCGATCCTGTGCGTTTCGCATCACGGAAGGGACGCGGCGAGGCGAGAGCTGGGTCTTCTCGCTAAGCCTGGTCGATCTTGTGGCAGTTGTTCTTGAGGGATATTCGGTCCGGCGCGTCGTGTCCACGGCAAGGGGGTTGGGGTCTTCAGGATCGAGAGCAACCAAACTGCTTGATAGTGGTGAATACGCTGCGCCTGGGCGGCACGGTAAGCGACGAGCACGGCGTCGGCATCCTCAAACGCCAGTGGATTCGGCGCAAGCTAGCCCGGATCTTTCACGGGCCTTCGGTTGAGCGGTGCCGCGGCGATGTCGG
>CAXSBR010000019.1:0-60213 GCA_964236495.1 uncultured Jatrophihabitantaceae bacterium | reverse complement strand
GCCGGCGGGTGAGGATCGAGCGACGTAGGAGCGAGGCCCGGAGCCCGTAGACAGCAGGGTGAGGATCGAGCGACGAAGGAGCTGACCCCCCAGCAGCAGAGTCCATTGGCGACTAAATGTGACGCAACCGCCGGCGACTTCCCCTATCGTGACCTAGGCGTTACATTGGAGCGGCGTCGGGGTACATGGCCCGGGCGTGTGCGCCGGTCCGCCTAATCCCGTCCACCGGCCACCCAGCTAACCCACGGACGGGGACGGGGGACCCAACCGGGCGCACAAGCGTCGCCCTGGGGTGAAGCCGCGTAGCAACGCGGCTGGGCACCGATCGCCCAAACCCGACAGCTAACTTCGCCGGCGGATCGATCGGAGATCGCATGTCAGAAGGCTTTTACCACGGTCGGCATCGCGCCGCCCACACGCCAGTGAGAGGTCCGCTCGCAGTGGGAGCGGTACTGGCCGCAGCGACGGCAATTACCGCATCACCGATGCTCGCCGGCACCGCATCAGCGGCGTCCGCCCACAACTGGGACGGCGTGGCGAATTGTGAATCCAGCGGTAACTGGCACATCAATACCGGCAACGGCTACTACGGTGGCCTCCAGTTCAGCGCGTCGACATGGCGCGCATACGGCGGTGGCCAGTACGCCAGCCGCGCAGACAGGGCGTCGAAGTCGCAGCAGATAGCGATTGCTGAGAAGGTTCTTCGCGGCCAGGGCGTCGGCGCGTGGCCAGTGTGTGGACGAAACCTGAGGTCTGCATCGAACACCACGCATACGTCACCGGTGCGGCACTCGAGTGCGCGCAAGCACGTCGCTACCAAGCACGTCGTCAAGCACGTGCACCGTTCCACGGTCAAGCCCAGCCGTCATCTCTCGGCTGTCAGCAAGCACATGTACGTTGTCCGCCACGGTGACACGCTGAGCAAGATTGCCCGCGCGCACGACGTGTCAGGCGGCTGGCGCACGCTGGCTCACCTCAACCGGGGAATCATCCACAACCCCAACCTGATCTACACGGGCGAGCGCATCCGGTTGTAACAAGATGCGAGGACGCGAGCACGATGCGCCTTCTCGCCTCCGCCTGGTCTGTCGCGTAGACGAGATTCGGCGGTGGATTACACGCTAGTTCCGGCGGTGCCGGTGCGCTGGTGACTTCAGGGTCGTCAGTTCGCCGGCACCGCCATTTTTTTGGCGGTACTTGGCGGTGCCGCAGTCCGCCACGATCGCGTCGACGTACTCGCCGATCGCGGACCTGCCTGGTGCAGGCAAACGTGACTGCCATGTTGGACTGAGCAGGCCTGCGCACCTTGCTCGCTGCGAGCATCGCGTTCGTGTCGCGGACAACTGGAATCTGGCGTAGTTTTCGCACAAGCCACTTGTATGCCGTTACGGCATGTGCTAAGGCGAGCACGACGAGGCTTCCGGGGGAAGGCTTCACGCTGGCGGGCATCTCCGCCTGCCAGCACCGCGACCCCCGAGGCGGAACAATGCGCACATCGTCTTCCACACCGTCGCACCGCCGCGCGGTGCAGCGCCGCTCGAGCTCTCCACTGCGGCGGCTCTTCGCGGCCGGCCTGGCCGTAACCGGTCTGGTGCTGCTCGTGTTGGGCGCCCTCGCCGGCGCAGGCTTCCAGTCGGTGGCGCAGGCGGCGCCGCCGACGATCAACCAGTGCAACGGCCTCGCCAACGGCGGCGGTGAGGGCGTCACCTGTTCGGTGGTCGTCGTCAACAATCTGAATCTCGCGACAGGCAAGACCAGCTCGAAGGCGACTGTCACGGTATGCCACGGTGCGGCCAATGCTCCGCCGACGTGCACCAACACCACGTCGTCGTCGACGGCACTGACCACAGCGGTCAATCAGTGCAACGGTTCGGGCAGCGGCGGCGGTGGCGAGGTCGCGTGCACCGTGCGCGTCACCAACAACATCGTCGGCACCGCGACGACCCAGGACGCCACCATCAAGCAGTGCATCAGCTCAGGAACAGGGGGCGGCGCCGAGCCGACCACCGACTGCGCACCCAGGGACAACACCACGAACGCCGCCATCAGCCAGTGCAACTCCTCGGGTAACGGCGGTGGCGCAACGCGGCGGGTGCGGTGCACCGTCACTTCATCCACCAAGACCTCGGCAATTCCCGTCACCATCGACCAGTGCAACGGCTCGGGCAACGGTGGGGGCGCGACCGTAACGTGCACCGCATCGCTCACAAACCTTGTTCGCGCGGGAAGCCCGACCAGCAGCGCTGCACCCACCAGCTCTCCCACGCGCAGCACCTCCCCCAGCAGCAGGCCGACCCGCAGCACCTCTGCGACCAGCACCCCGCGCAGCAGCACCCCGCGCACCAGCACCCCCCGCAGCACATCGCCGACGAGCAGGACGAATTCCAGCAGCACTTCGACGCGGACCTCTTCGCACAGCAGCCATACGTCGGCCAGGCCGTCCGAATCCGCGTCTGCGCAGGCGGCGAACGCCAGTCGCGCCGCTGCTGCCGACGCCCGTCGCGAAGCCAAGGCCAGCCGCTCGGCTGCCGCCGCAGCTGCGGCTGCTGCGGACAACGCCGACAACCGCTCCAGTGCGTCCACATCTCACCGCGCCTCAGCCGCGCAGTCCACTCGGGCTTCCTTCGTGGCGCCGGCCGGGCTGACCGGGGACACACCGACCCACAGCGGGCCGAACCCGCTGCTGCTGGTCCTGGGGCTGGGCTTCCTCGCCGCGAGCCTGCTCCTGATACTGCGTCGATCGGTCCGGTGACGAGGTACCGCCTGTTCGTCGGCACCCTGCTGGCCGCCGCGGTTCTGGCCGCAGGGTGCCAGGCGATGCCTGAGACGACCCGGTCTGTGGCGCCGGTAGGGTCGGTGCAATCGGAGGCCACCCAGGTGCATGCCTCGGTGCCGGCGGTGCGATCGGACGCAACCCAAGTAGGTGCTCCGGTGCCGGCGGCGCAGCAGCCGCGGACCGCACCGGCTACGTCGTCGAGTCAGCAGCGCAGCACGACGGCGCCGTCGTCGCGCCCGCTTACCCCGTACGACGGGTTCTCACTCGTCGTGCGCACCGGCGTAGGAACTATCGAGGCGCCCATCGCTCCGCTCAGCGTCGACGTCGGCTCCGACGGCACCACCGCACCGATCGATCCGCCGCACGACACCGCCCAGCAGTGGCGTACCGCAGCCTGGATCGAGCAGTCGGCCTACCCCACAGCCGACGCGACGGGCGGTCCCAGCTACATCTACGGTCACGCCTGCCACCATCACGTGTGCTCCTTCACCCGGCTGCGTGACGCCACTCCTGGCGACATCGTCACGGTGGACACGCCTGCGAGCTTGTTGACCTACCGGATCTGCGCGACGGGCAGGTCGTCGAAGACCGGCAACCTGCAGGTGCCCGCGTGCGGTGGCGATCCGGTAAACCTCGTCCTGGTGACCTGCGAGTACGAGCAGGGCGATCAGAGCACGCACAACCTGGTGGTGGCGGCCCAACTCGTCAGCAGCCGGAGCAGGTGACACACCGGCAGCACCCCAGGCCCGATTGCCCGAACGCCGGTCAGTCGCCTGAACGCGCAAAGCTCCGGCCTACCGCGCCACATTCACATCGATCGGCCTACCCGTGTCGGCTTTAACAGAGTCCGCAGCAAGCCGCCCGACACCGTTGATCAATACATCGAGAAGCCGGGTTGTCGGCGGCCACGGAAAGCCGGGTGTGGCGGATGGGAGAACGGCCAAACCGTGCAGCGCTGTCCACAGAGCCGCGCTGTCGCCGAGCGGGTCGACACTGGTAGAGCTGCCCTCCACCACGGCGTCAGTGAGTGCAGTGCTGAGCAGGTCGAACACGGCAAGTCCCTCGGGATAGGGCCGGGTTTCCGCGCTGAGGTTCGGCTCCGCGCGCTCGAAGAGGACGCGATAGCGGCCCGGGAACGCTTCGGCAAAGGCGAGGTAGGCCCCGCACAGCGACCGAACCCGCACTGCCGCCGGTGCTTGCGCTTCGGTGGCCGCGAGCATCATGCCTGCGAGCTGGTCGAACGACTCGGAGACGACGGCATCGAGGATGGCGTCGCGGTCGGCGAAATGCAGATAGATCGACGGCGCCGCGATTCCGGCCCGGCGTGCGATAGCGCGCAGAGTCACCGCCGGTCCGGAAGGAGCCTCGCCGAGCAGTGCCACCGCTGCGTCCATGATCTCCCGGCGCAGGGTGACCCCGTGGCCGCGCCTGTTCACCGCCCGGCCGGCGGCAACGGGCGCGGGTGGGTTTCCGTCGTTCTGCACGTCAAGACCATACAACTGTTAGGCGACAGTGATACTCTCACCTAACACGCGTTAGTTGAGCGCTGAGCCGCCGAGCTGGCGAACGTCATCGGTCCCGCTACAGCTCCTCGTCCGGCTCGGCACGCTGCCGCCCACCTGCTCACCTCGAAAGGCTTCGCATGATCAAGTTCACTGCACTGCTCGTCCGCAACCCACGGCTCACTCACGACCAGTTCGTGGACCATCACAAGACCAGTCATGCCCAGCTGTTCATGTCCTTGCCTGAGTCGAAAAAGCACGTGCGTCGCTACGTGCAGTCGCACAACCTAGGCGTCGACCTTGCCGGCATGCCGGCTTCGCGCTACGACGGCATCACCGAGATCTGGTTCGACGACGTCGACGGCTTCGCCGCCGTGTTCACGTCCCCGCGGTACTTGGCAACCGTTCGTCCGGACGAGGAGTCCTTTCTCGATCTAGCGGCCGGCGACGTCTCGCTCAGCACCGAGAACGTCGTCCACGCCGACGCGAACACGCCGTGATCGCGGCCCAGCGGCTTGTGTCGTTGACGCTGCCGCGGCCGTACCTCGTTGAACACGGTCAACTCGAGAAGTTCCTGCATCGTGACGTTCCGCTCACGAGCGGACGTGCGCAGGGACTCCCGCTGTTCCGGGGTCATCCGACACTCGAAGGCGACAGTGCTCATGCACATGACGATGGCCTATGCCTATGACGCCTAGTGCGCGCCACGCCGTCTGAAGTGTTAGGAACTTCTTGAGCGCGAGCGCTGTGCTGCCAAGCGCCAATCGATAACACGGGGTTCCACTACCCGCTGGTCAGTGCGCACCCCCAGCGAGACATCTTCCATGCCGTTGTCAGTAGTGGGTTGTTCGGCTGGTCATGCCGAAAGCGCGCTTGGAGTGCGGCGTTTGGGTCTATAGAACCGTCAGGTCGAGGCGCGACGGCGGCCTGGAAGATGGCACCGGTGCCGTCGGCAAGTGCGGCGGCGACGAGGTTCTCCAGCTCGGTCAAGCTGACCATGGCGTAGGGGATGCCGGGGTCGGGAAGCTGTCTGCGGTGGGCGGGGATATTGGCCAGATAGAGCGGTTCAGGGGTGACGACAAGGGCAAGGATCGGTCGGCCGTCGTGGGGTACCGCGGCGAACGCCGCGTCGCCGGTTCGGATGGCGGCGAGAGTGCGGGGCAGCTGGTTGCCGCAGACTCTGATCAGATCTCGACTCAGACGCTCCGTGTAGGCGGCGAAGTTGGTGGTGCTGTCCACCCGAGCCCGCAGGCTTTTGGATTCGACCAGCACGGTGCAGTCGGCGAACATCACGATCGCGTCGACACTGCGCACTGATCCGTACGGGCTCTCCCACTCGATTTCCGGCACTACTGTGGCCGCCGGCTCGAGCTGTTCGAGCTGCCGCAGGATGTAGTCCTCCTGCGCCTTGCCGAGGTCTCTGGCCCACGCGTCGCCGTGGCGGGCGATCCCGAGGTGATAAATCGCGGTCGGGCTGACGTGCAGCTGCGTCCACGCCGATTGCGGGGCGAGGTAATCACCTGCCGACATCCGCACAAACGGGCGCGCCTGGAGCGGGTTCCAGTCGTACTGACGCATCGTCTCAATCCGTGAGCCCCGCTTCTGAGCTTCGCGGCGCAGGTCGTGCAGGTCACCCGCCCATGCAGTCCGGAATACCGACAGCAACTCGTCGAGCCCAACGCGGGCGCGGACTTCGGCGAACTGCGGACCAGCCAGCCAGCCTTCGTCGAACTGGCCGGCGTTGACCGCGGCGGCTGTAGCGAAGAACACGCCGCTGTCAATGAACACGTCCAGCGGCCCGCCGAGGACGTCGTTCAACGAGTCGGCGGTGAGCACGTCGAACCGGTCGGGCGGGAACGACCGGTCGAACATGGGCCGTATCCGGGCCTGGCCACCGAAGATGTTGTCTGCTGAGTAGGGCCACTGCTGGTACACCGCCCGTACGGCCAGGTCGTGCACGATCTGCTCGGCTTCGGCACCGTCTAGTGGGGGCGGCGCTAAGTCAGCGGCCAGCGCGGCGAGCGCCTCGACATCGACCACGCTGGGCGTTGTCAACCTGTTCGTGGCGCTGCTGGCCGACGGCAACAACAGCGCCTCCCGAGCGATCAGCGACGTCGTCCAGGGGAATGGCGTCCCGAGCTGATTGTCAGCTCGCCCCAGCATGTGGTGCCACTGAGCCGCGGTGACCGCTCCAAGCTGACGGAGTAAACCCTCGCGCCGGAACTGGCGCACCGCTACCCGGAACCGCGAAAACGACACCGGCGGCGGCTGTTCCTGCCAGCCCGGCCGCTTCTTTGACACAGCCCTGTCCTACACGACGACGTAGACCCCACAACGTCTGGAACAAGTCACCGGCTGATGCGTGGTCGCGGTGGGTTGGCCTCTTTGGTCCTGTGCGTGCAGGTGCGCCAAGTCCCAGTGTCGGCGTCAGCGGCCGTTTCCTGAGCAAGGCCAGGCGCCCGTCGACCGCTCGATGCTCCATCCGATCAGCTTTACGGCGTCATAGATGTTCAGCGTGTTGCGCAGGCAGGCAGTCATCGATCATGCCCGGCCAGAAGTAGTCGGCCTGGTTGTCAAAAAGCACGGTTGAGTCGTGGCTCTCGGTCACCGCTGGGAAGGGTGGAGGAACGCCTCGGCCGGGACCGTGGCCATGACCTGCGCGAAAGCGTCGTCGAAGCTGAGCCGCCCGGCGAGAATCTCGACGAGCTGGGCGCGTTCCTCGGCCTCGACGTCGTGGCCTTCAAACCCGGCCGACGCGACGACGTTGCGCAGGTGCAGCTGCTCGCCCAGGCTCAGCGCCCTCTCGGCCGCGGTGGTCGTAACGTCGTGCTCGAGGACGAACACGTCATCCTGCTGCTGCTGCGTGGCCATCGCGGGGCTCCTTCGTGGCGTTGTTTTGCAGGGCGTGATCGCGCGGTCGGTGGTGACCGCGCCGATCACGGTGTCGGCTTCGCCAATCTCCTGCTGGCCGTTCGACGTCGCCGGCGTGTCCCGCCAATCCGTCGATGAGCGGCGCAGCAGCTGCTTCTGGCGTATGTCCCGGGGTCAGGAGGCGACGAGTTTGCGCAGGGTGCGGACGTCGGCTTCTAGCCGCTCGACGACCATGGCGGTGTCGGTGGGTGTGTTGCGTTCGGCGGCCAGTTGGCGCACGATCCAGCCGCGGATCAGCGTGGAGGCTGGGATACCGCGGTCGTTGGCGACGGTCTGGACCTCGGCGAGTTCTTCGGGGGTGAGCCGCAGTGAGAGCGTCACTGACCGGGCGAGGTTGGGTCGGGTCGCGGTGGCGAGCGCGTCGGGGGGGATCGGGTCGTTCCTCGTCGCTTCGGCGTGTTCGGCTTCGGCGGCGATGAGTCGCCCCAGCTCGTCGTCACTGCTCATGTCGCTGCTCATGCTCGTCGCCTTTTCGGTCGTGTCGGTAGTGCCGGCTGTCGGTGTCGTTGGATGGCCACCCGTTGACTCCGTAGGTCACGTTGTCTTCGGTCACGGTGATCACGGTGAGTAGTCGGCTGGCGGTGTCGGACCAGCCGATGGTGCGCACGCTGTGCCCGGACACCGCTGGCGTAGTCCGGGTCGAACACCAGCGCGCGCAGGTCGGTCAACGCCTCGTTCGCCTGTTCCACGGTGACGCCGTGGCGTTGGTGCATGTAGTCAGACCGGTGACTCCAGTCGACCGCCACACCACACAGTGTAGGACGCCGCACTACGGCACAGCAATGACCATTGACGCAGGCCGTTACTGTCAACTAGCGTTGACGGTGACAGTAGGACGGGCGGGTGGGAGGCAGCTGATGGGGTGGATCAGAGACGGCGCGTACGACCACGAGGGGTGGGTCGCGAACGTCCTGGCTGACGGGCGGGTGGCCGGCGGCAGCACGAGCGGCGGGGTGCTCGTGCACGAGCTGACCGGTGACGACGTCGTTGCCGAGCGGGAGGTGCGTCGCTACCCGGGCTCGGACTACCTCGACGTGGTGATCCCGTGGGACCAGGTGGTCACCTGGCGGGTCAGCTGCCAGTGCGGCTGGACCGGGCTCGAACGCCCGGCCAGCACCGACGCTACCTATAACCGCCGCGACTGCCCCGACGACCTCGAGGACCGTGTCTTCGCCCCCGACTGGGACGCCCACGTGGCGCCCTACGTCGCGCTGTACGAACTCGACGGGCTGACCGACCAACTACGCGACCTCGAGCACCGCATCGCCGACACCGTGCGCCTCGCCCGCGCCGGCGGCGCCTCCTGGACCCACATCGGGCGGGCCGCGGGGCTCAGCCGGCAAGGAGCTCAGCAACGCTGGAGCTAGCACCGACCGAGGAACAGCTCAGACCTGCCAGCGTTCGGGAACGAGTCACCGGCTGATGCCGTGATCGCGGTGGGTGCTGGGGGAGTGGTGCGGCACGTCGTGCCGGTGCTGGTCAGCGGCACGACCGGCCTCTTCGGCTTGTGCCTGCCGGGCCGCGGCGTCGGCGGCGGCGCGGTCGACGGTCCAGGTGGTGCGGGCAGCGGTGAGGAGCTGTGACGCGTCGGGGCGGGCGGTGATCGCGGGGTCGGCGGTGACGGCGCCGACCGCGGCGTCGGCGCCGCCGAGCTGCCGCTGGGCCCGCTCCACCCGGCTGGTGTACCGGTCGACGTCGCGGGCGGTGTCGCGCCAGCCGCTGTGAGCCAGGTGCAGCGCCTGCTTTTGGCGCAGCGGGGTCGCGACCTGGTCGTAGCCGGTTCGGGCCTGCTCAGCGATCCGCGCGGCGGTGTTTGCGGTGTTGATTGCGGCGACCTGGTCGGGTAGTTCAGCCGCGGCACGGGTGTCGGCGTACCGGGCGAAAATGGCGTCGACCCGGTCGTTACCGGGATGCTGGCCGGCGTAACGGGCCGTCACGGCCGGATCGGTGAGGGCGGGGATCACCTCGGCCCACCGCTGCCCCCACTGCTCCAGGTTGTCCTGCTGGGCGTGCAGTTCGGTGCGGCCGCGGCCGAACCGGCCCGTCCCCGCGCGGACGACTTGGGCGGCGTGGGTGGCGGCGGGCCGGTCGGCTTTCCTCGCCGCGTGCAGGGCGCCACGGATCTGCTCGGCCCGCCCGGCCAGTTCGGCCCGGGCCAGCACTGCCCGCTCGGCCGCTGCCTGCGCAACCTGGGCGGTGGCGGTTTTCTGTTCGGCCAGCGGCGCTAACACCGCGGCGGTGCGTTCCTCGCGGGCGGCGTCGGTGCGGGCCCGGTCCAATTTCGGTGTAAACAGTTTCAGAGTGTGCTGCGCGTTGGCTTGGGCGGTCCACGCCGTGCGCAGCTGCTCGAGCAGCACCTCGACCCGCTCCGCCGGCGCCTGCAGCCCGCCGGCGGTGGCCGCCACGGGGTGGGGGACCGATTCGGTGTAGGCCGCTTCGGTGGCAGCGTCCAGGCCGCGGTCGCCGCTGTCGCGGTCCATCGCCCGGATCAGCTGCTCCCGGGCGCCCGCCCAGTCCTCGGCGACCAGGTGGGCGGTGTTATCGGTCCGCCCGCGCGTCATCTGCACATACAACCCGGCCGCGTCGGTGGCCTCGCCGACCACGCTGACCGCCCGGTCGCGGGTGACGCCCTGGTTGCCGTGGGCAGTGGCGGCATACCCCAACCCGACATGGGCGTTGACATAATCGGCCGGTAACCGCACCGCCCGGGCCCCGCCGGGCGTGCTGGCGTGGTTGTCGCTAGTGACGGTGAGTTCACCGCCGTCGTGGACGGCGGTGACGGTCCACCGCTGCCGGTTCGACACGTCCAGGGCGGTGTCGTTGCGGCGGGTCACCACCACATCACCGACCCCGATCCGGTCCCCGCCGCGCCCGGTCACCGTCATCGAGTCATCGACTGCGCCGGCCGAGACCCGTACGGTCCGGATCCGGTCGTTGAGGTCGTCGACGTCGGCGTTGGTCGCCGCAGTCACCGCCACCCCACCCACACCGGCGCCGGCCGGGTTGTCGGGCTGGGTGGCGTTGACGGCGATCGCGTCGAGCATCGCGTCCCGATCGGTATGCCACACAACCAGCCCCCGCTGGTGCAGGCCGTCGGCGACCTCGGCCGGGTCGGCCCGGTCCCGCATCTGCAGGGTGAGGGAGGCGTAGTCGTGGTCGGTGACGGTGGCCGGCCACCCATCGACGTCGACGACGGTGCGGGTGAAGCGGTGCACCACATCCAGCTGCACCGGCTCCTCGGCCCACCGGGCGGCGGCATCCAACACTCCACCGCGGCCGACCGGGCCCAGCTGCTGACGGTCGCCGAGGAACCGGACCGCCGCGCCCGTCTCGGCGAGCACATCAGTCAACGCGGCCGCCGCCGGGACGCTGAGCATGCCCGCCTCGTCGACCACCGCCACCGACCGCTCATCCAAACCCGCCCCGACGGCAGGCCCGGTGTAAACCCGGCCCGTTACCGGGCACACCTCACCCACGGTCAACCGGGTCCACTGGTCGTTCTCGGTCCAACGCCACCCGTACTGGAAGAGCAGCCCGTGCACGCTGGACCCGTCGGTGCCGACCTCGGCGGCGGCGACCAGCGCCGCCTGCCGGGACGCCCCGAAGATCCGCAGCACCCGCCCCGAGGCCTCCACCTGTTCCCGGGCGGCGGCGAGCATCCGGGTCTTCCCCGACCCGGCCGGGCCCTCCACGACCTCAAGCCGCCGGGTGCCGGTGACCGCGGCAACCGCCACGCCCTGGGCAGGGGACAGGCCCTGCTCGACGGCGGCCGCGCCCGCGGCCACGTTCCGCCGGCCCTCGCCGGCGGTCAGCGCGGCCAACCCCAGCTGCAGATGCTCGTCCTCGGCGAGCACCCGCGGCGTGGACAGGTGCACCGACATCGACGTCGGCGCCCGGGTGTCATCGAGCAGCGACACACACCGCCCCGCCACCGCCGCGCCGACCTCGCCGGTGAGGACGCCGACCTCCTCGAGAGTGCCCACCACACCGGCGGCGCCGACGCGGGCGGCGACGGCCGCGTTGAGCTGCGCGGTCGACCAGGCGCTGCCCCGCCCCTCCAGCTCGCCCACCGCCGCGGCGGCGAGGGTGTCGACCAGCGCCGCCCGGGCGACGTCGTCGACCGTGCTGAGCGCCACCGCATCCACCTGCACCGCGCCGACCCGCACCACGCCGTGCCGGCCCGGGGTCGTGGCTGCCGGGGTGAAGTCGAACCCCGCTCGGGCGAGTTCCACGCGGACCCGCTCGGCCCGCTCGGTCGGGGTTTCGTCGTGAGCGGGTTTGGCTTTCCGTCCTTCCCTCCAGGCCCGGTCCTTCCACCCGTTGCGCACCGACTCCGACGCCACCTCACCGGGATGAGCCGCGTGCCAGGCCGCTTCGATGCGGGCCCGGTTCGCGTCGATCACCGCTGACCGCTTCGACATGAGATCGACGGCGTCGCGGGCTTGGTCGATTTCCCCGTCGGCACCCAACGTGAACCCCTGCTCGGCGAGGACCGCCCGGAAGGTCTCGTCGGTGAGCAGGACCTGCTGGGCCAGTGCGTTGATCGCCGGCCCGTGCTTCCACAACGACCGGGTGTGCACCGCCCCCCACGACCCGTCCGGCAGCTGCGCCCGGGTATTGACCAGCAGATGCACGTGGGCGTGCGGGTCACCCTCACGGCTCGTCGCGTGCGTCACCCGCGCCGTCTCCACCGTCACCCCGCCCACTTCGACCTGCCCGCCGGCCGGGCCCTTCCGCACCACCGCGACCCGCGACACATACCCAGCGATCGCCGCGGCCTGCGCATCCAGCAGCGCATCCAACGCCGCCGCCACCGCCGGGTTCTGGCTGGCCACGATCGACAGCGTTTTCGGGTTGTTCACCACCTTCTCCGTGTACCGGCCCGCCGCCCGAGGGCCGTCGCTGCCGCGGATCTGGCCCTTCACCTCACCGGTGGCCGGGTCCACCCCCGACAGCCACTGGAGGAACTGCTCGTCGCCCAGACCGCGGGTCGCACCCACCCGTGCACCGGCCCGCCACGAGTCGACCTCGGCGACCAGCTGACCGTGCTCCACGTGATACGCGCCGGCGTGCTCCTGCCCGGTGCAGGTGTTCTTGAAATACGACAACGCAGCCCGGCCCGGCCCGGCGACTGGACCAGCGTCCGCCCCGCCGCAGCAGCAGCGGCCGCCGCCCACACCGCCACCCACCGCGGTGACAACGACCCCACCTCGGCATAGCCGTCGTGCCCGGCGACAACTCGGTGCACAGTGCCGTCCGTTGAAGTCTTCATCGACGAGGGCAAACGGGCCGGCTACCTGCTGTGCGCAGCCGTGGTCGCCAGCCAGGATGTGGCCAACGCGAGACGGGCGATGCGCGCGTTGCAACCACCCAACCGCCGACGCCTCCACATGCACAGCGAGGGCACGGCCAGCCGGCAACGCATCCTGGCCCGGTTCATGCAAGCGCCACCGATCAGCGCGACCCACCTGTGGCGGTTACCCATGCACGGCCGATCCGAGCGGGAGGCACGCGACGAGTGCTTCACCGCGCTCATCCCCGGCGTCCTCGACCTGGGCGCGACGAGGATCGTCGTGGAGTCCTGCTCCCAGGACCGCCAAGACAAAGCTGTCATCGGCTCAACTCTTGCCCGAGCCGGCGCCCTCGGCCGAGTCGAATTCCGCGTAGTCCCAGCACCGACCGACGAGCTGCTGTGGGCTGCTGACCTGATCACCTGGGCCCACATGGCCGGCGGCCGACCGCAACAGGCGATCGCCGGCCTCGTCACCGTGCATGACCTGCCCTGAACAGCGCAAAGGCCGGGCGACCCGTCAGATCGAACACGGGCGGGCTCCCGGCCTCACTTTCGAAGCTCATCGCTTCGACACCACACAGTATGCCGCCTCCACGGTCCACCGTCGACTAGTGCGCACCGGAATGTGGCGCATGACTACTCACGGCCCATCGCGGCGTACACCACACCGCTGCCAGGCGGGGCCTTCCTACGTCACCGCCGCCAGCGATGCGCCTACGATCGTGGATATCCCTGTGGGTTACAGACCTCTGGCTGGCTCTCACCGAGTCGAGTTAGGCACCACCGGGTTATGGCACCGCTGGCGCGGGCCACGTCTGGGACGTGCACCTCTGCAGACGTGGGCCGCGTCAGGTTCACTCCTGCTGCATGTCGACCCGTCGGCTGTATTCGGCGAAACTGATCCGCCCCGTAGCCAACTCGCCGGCCGCCACCCGCTCGGCCTCGGTCACCGTCAACCCCGACATGTGCATCGACGCTGCCGCGGACGTGATTGCGCGGTCCATCTCGGCGCTCGACGGCTTAGCTGACGTCACGATTGGTCCCACACCTCGGCCATTAACCACTCCGCACGCGGAACTGCGGCAAGTGCCGACAAGTCGGCTGGTTCGAACCCGACAGTGTCTGCCCGCCCGAGCCGGCGGTCGACGACCGCCGGCACCTGGCCGACCGGCACCGCGTAGATACTCGGATAACCGGTGCAGCGGATGGCCACACCCACGCCGTCGAGACGTTCCGCCTGCATCAGCCACTCGATACCGCCCACCTCGGGCGAACCAGCGCGCGACCCGCTGCCCGCGCAAGTCATCCGGCATGTACGGGTAAGCGTCGAACTCAGACCGCCCAGGATGCAGCCGCGGATCATCAGAACCCCACACCGGCACCGCCGGTCGAGTAAGTTCCACCGTCCAACCAAGCATCCACAAATCATCTCAACCCGCCGGCCACCGGACAACCAGCCCGAGTGGGTCTGGCTTAGGCAGGCCGAAGCCGTACCGGCAGTGTGGACACTCAAAGGAGCTGGCCGGAGTCGGGCTCGCCGCTCCCGCACTATCCCGACATCGCTCTGAGCAAGGCCACGCGCCCGTCGACTGTTCGAGGCTCCATCCGATCAAGCTGTACGCAGATGCAGCTGGTCGTCCAGGCTCAGCGCGCGCACGGTGACGCGTAGGTTGTCGAGGTTGCGGGCGAGGCGGTCCTTGGAGTGCACCAGCACGGTGTCGCCGTCGCGGACGAACGCGGGCATCGCCGCCAGCTGCGGACGGTGCAGGTTTTTCCCGAGACATGGTTGGTGAAGACGCGGTCGCCCGACGTCGGGTTGGGGTGTATCCCACCCAGGCAACCTCTCAATGTCCGCCCATCACAAGCGAGGGCAGCTTCGTCGATGTTCACGTGGCGGCGCACGTCATCGTCGCGGTGCTTCCCATCGACATCGGCTATTGAGTCCTTGCGATCTGGGTGCAACCGTCCATCAGACGATCGGTCGACAGGTCGGCGGCATTGGTTCAGTGACGATGCGATTGACGGGCGCGGCCGCGATGCCGTCGACCTCGATCGACTCCGCAGCTGCAGCGATCTGCGACGGCTGCTCCAAACCTTCGCCGGCATTCTCCTCGACCATTTTCAAGACGTATCGCTTCGTCCGAGCCATGCCCCGTCATTGCTAACAGCCCGCTGCCGTGGTCGAATATGCCCATAGTGATTCGGGCCACACGACGTGAGGAGATCCCATGCGGAACTGGCACTACACGTTCGCTGCTGTGGCGGCGGGCGTTACCGTGACCGCTGCTCTTACAGCTGTCGGCCCTGCGTCTGCCCAAGCAGCACAGGCTGGCTCGAGAAGTTTCGACACAGACATCGCTCGCAACGCGGCGGGTGCCGAGGTAGCCGAGTCTGTCCAACGGCACGCTGCGACGACGCCAGGATTTGCAGGTCTGCGGATTACTGCTACAGGCGTCGAGATCAGCGTTACGGGCAAGGTTCCGGCGGCGCTTGTAGGTGCGGTCAGGGCGGCGCGGACCGGCGTGAAGGTCCAAAACGTTCCAGTGTCATATCGGCGGGTGCCCTTTTCGCAGACGCAATTGCTCGCCACAGCGACCGACTTACGCATCAAGGCAACCATGCTGCGCCACCGTGGAATCGACTTGGCAGCGTGGGGGCCCGATGTTGCAACCGACACGGTCCTGATCCACCTCCGGAAATTCAGCGCGGCCAATGCCCGGCTGCTCACTGACATGTATAAGTCTCGGGTCACTGTTGCGACCAGTGACACTCCGGTTGAACCCGCGTCCCGAAGCAACGACACAGCGCCTTGGTATGGTGGCGATCAGATTAACCGTAGCGGGGTCTACTGCACCAGCTGGTTCTCCACGTACAGCGGAAGCAGTTCTTATAACCTAACTGCCGGCCACTGCGGCAGTGGCACCTGGAAAGTTGGGAGTACTACCCAGGGCACTTCGTCGGGCGTGTCTTGGAGCGAGGGCGGCTCTACAGACGCCCAGAAGTACGCTGTCAGCAGCAATTCTCCCGTGGTGTTCGGTGACCCTAATGCCGTAATCCGCGTGGTCAAGTCGGTTACCACAGGGCAGGTTCCTGGAACGCTGTTATGCACTGACGGCTACGCGGACACCGAGGTGTGCGATGTACGCATCAACCAAACTTCCGTTAGCGTGTATTACAATGGAAAAACGATCGACAACCAAGTTTTTGCAGGACAAACAGGTGGCCACGCAGCTTTCACCCACGGAAATAGCGGAGCCCCCGTGTACCAACTAGTTTCAGGTGGCGTCAAGGCGTATGGCATGCTTGTAGCGACCAATGGTGGATCAGACAGCCAAGGCTATTACACACCGGTAAGTTACATTACATCAAGGTTGGGAGTGTCGATCCAGATAGGCTGATCGGCTCACCGTGACAAACTTAATGAACGCGAACTTAGAGCTTGATCTTGCCCCACTGCGGCCCTACGACGGCGTGTACTAGCTGACGATTGCCAAGAGGATGAACGAGATGGATCCTGACTCGACCGACTTGTAGCATCGAAGGGCAAGGCCCGTCCGGCTTGTAGAAGTCGGCAAGCACGGCGATAGTCACTGACCTTGATGTCTCCGCGACGTACTGTCCTGCCGTTCGTGCACACCCCGGCAAACCGTCAACAAAAACTATCTCGAGCGTGCGACCAGCATCGGGCAACGAAAGTAATTTCCACGGAGCGCTGATCAACCGCGCTGTCTGAAGTGCAGTCAACTTCGGTAGCGTTCTCCTGGGCGCGTCAGCATAGCCGCTGGTACCGGTTGATACCTGACGGGAGTCAACCTCGCCGGCGCGGGGCCCAGCAGACGAGGCAGCACTTTGGCTCCGGGAGACGCTCACATTGATGATACGTGGGACTACCAAAACCGCAGCAATAATGATGAACACTGCAGCAGCAGCCAAGATCGGATAAAGGGTAACGTGTCTCAACGATCGACGCGAAGCACCGCTACCCACCGATACGACCTGCAGTTGACTGCTGCGGATAGCGTCGTTGTCCACCCGCTCTTGCCATCGGCGCGCATCCCGCACCAATGCGGACTCAATATCCTCCATTGGAGCCTCCTAATTTTACACAAAGATTCGTGCGAGCCTCACTGAGTGTCGATTTTACCGTGCCGATCGAGCAACCCATCAGTTCAGCCACCTCCTGCACCGGTAAATCAACGTAGTAATACAAAACGGTAGCTTGGCGCTGCCTTGGTGGTAAGCGGTCGATTGCCCGACGCAGGTCTAGGGACACCGAATCAGGGCCGTGAATCAGAAGGTCGCCCTCCTGAAGTTCGACGCACAGTCGTCTGGCACGCCAGGTCTTTCGACCCTGCTCCATCACCAACGCCATTAGCCAAGTGCGGGCAGAACCTCGGTTCTCGTCGTATAAGTGCCACTTCTGCCACGCTCTAATGATCGCCTCCTGTACAAGGTCATCTGCCTCTCCCACGGAACTCGCCGCGACGGCAAGTCGATGCAACGCAGGGACGTGTGGCCGGACCCATGCCTCGAAATCAGCGGCATGAAAGTCGGACCGTGACACGCTGGACGCCTGCATACTCATCACCTCACCACGTATAGACGTCCCGGCCCCGGTTTGGTTGGGTCACGAAGACCAACAACGCGGCGGCCGCCAACGAAGCCGCCTGTACCCAGAGGTAATCATCAGCCGCGGGCCGCAGCCTTCCCAGCCGACCGACGACACCACGACTAGACACATCGGTCACCGGCTGGACTAGGTGCGGCGTCGAACGGCCCAGCCGGTTTTGAATGCGTCGTTGATGACCTGCGCCGCCGCCCGGTCGCATAGCAGCGTGCGCAGCGTGACGTTGGCCAGCCCGTGCGCGGCGCCCAGCGCGTAGTAGCCGGTTATCTCGGCCAGCGCCCGCGGCGCCATCTGCCAGCCGGGCGGGCGCCGCCCGTCAGGATCTAGCCACCGCCGTGCGTCCTGCTCACATGTGCCGGCCAGCCCGAGCTGCTCCCCCGCCGACGCCATCCGCCCCATAATTTCCGTCATCCGGCCCCGTGGGACCGTTGACCTGGACGCGCTGTGTAGCTCCGAGAACGTGGAATGCGGACCGATCAGCTGCCACTTGACCGCGGTGTCCCGCAGAGCGCAGCCTCTGCAGTCTGAGCCACCTTCGGGTTGCTGCTGCACAACGTCAACAAGACGGCGGCAACGATTTCTGCATCCTCGAGGTTTTCCTCCTCGGTCGACGACATCAGCGGCCACCCTCCGTCGCCGAGGACGCGTCGCTGGAAGCACTTGGGCCGCCGTGGCCGCCAAGGTGCAGGTACAGCGTGGGCCGGCTGACCCCGATCGTCTTGGCTACGACGGCTTTGGACGTGCCGGCGTCGAGCATTTGCCGCGCGATGGCTAGCTTTTCCGGCGTCATGATTGGCGGCCGGCCGCCGAGGTTGCCGCGCGCCCGAGCGGCGGCGAGGCCGGCCATGGTCCGCTCGCGGATGACGTCGCGCTCGAACGCGGCCAGCGACGCGAGAATGCCGAACAGCAGTCGGCCGGCCGAGGTGGTGGTGTCGATCGCCTCGGTGAGCGAGTGGAAGCCGACGCCGCGCTCCCCCAGCTCGGTCACCGTCTGGATCAGGTGTGACGTCGAGCGGCCCAGCCGGTCCAGCCGCCACACGACGAGGGTGTCTCCGGGCCGCAGCATCGCGACCACTTTGGCCAGCTCTGGGCGGCTGTCCAACGCGCCGGATGCGTGCTCGACGAACACCCGGGCACGATCGACGCCGGCGGCGGTCATCGCGTCGAGCTGCCCGGACGGGTCCTGCTCCAACGTCGACACTCGCACGTACCCGTACCGGTAGTTGGTCACGGCTCGGACTGTAAAGGAACTCACCGACAAGAGCGCACCGACAGGCCGGGTTTCTGACACGAGTTACGGACGCTCGACGGTCGGCGTGTCGCTGCTGTGGGCTTTGCTTAAGGAAAAGGATCGGTTGCTGACACCGCCCGTCTAGCTCAAAAGCGTGCCTGTTGGCCTTCGTTACTGGAGAGCGGGCCTGGTGTCATCTGGGGAGACGGTGCAGCGCCCGACAGAATCTCGTAGCCCTAGCAACTGGTCCACTTGCTACGAGAACGCGGCATGTAGACCCCCCTCGTGGTTGCCGCGGTACTTGCTGGCGTGCCCTAGTTGAGCTTGCCGGCTCGGTAGGCCCCGTGCTGGTCTAAGCCGGGCGCATCCTCTGGCCGGCGGCGTTGACGTGGGCATAGGTTCACCTGCGCCACGAGCAACTACTCACAACACGGTGTTTGGACGGCGAGTAGTAAGTCTTGGTCTTGGATCGACGGTAGCCAATGACAGCACACGACCGACCGAAGTTGACCATAAAGGCTTGTCCCGCATCATTCCGGAGATTTACTACTCCTGAGCGAGAGTTGACGTAGACGGACGATACAATCATTACTTGCCGCCTGTGACCACTGTCAGGAGGATATCCTAGGAGGTAAAGCTCCGTGGATTTAGACGAGCCACCGTATCCCATCCAACACTCGTGAATGTTGAAAGCTATGATAATTGACCCGGGGAACGGGACATTCGAGCACTTTGCCGCGTATTTGGATGCAAAGCCGTCACCACTAACGTGCATTTCTTTATCGATCGTCGGCGTTGCGATAGTTGACGATTGCGGATTATTCTTCGACTGCGACGGTATTACGGGTCTAGACGTTGTCGACCGACTTTGCGAGCCAGATCTGGTGTGAAGGACAACCGTCTTAACGTTGTTTTTGCTAGCCCGACGGTGAAGCATATTAGCTGCGTCAGTGCAGGAGGAGATGGACATGCACACGATGACACCCATGGCTACTACGAGTGCTGCCCGCCTGCGTTCAGCAGCAAACCCAGGCTTGTTAAGCATCGCACCTCGATTGATTTGAGAAATCGGATTGTCGGGAGATGTAGTGCACCTTTTGACCGGTGTACCGCTTGAACTGATCCCACGACGCGCCTGGACTTCTACTGTAGCCCGTGCCAGCGTTGCATAGCCACAATATACCCTTATACTGTGGGATCAGTTGGTGCTGTACGGCGGCGTAATGGTTTCTGGCCTTATAGTGACTGCCATTGGTTAACCCGTAGATTTGCGGGAAACCATAAGCACTTGCAAGACCATACACTGCGCCATAGATTCCGTCGTACCTCCAGCCACCCGACGTGCATGACGGCCTGTTGCAGCTCGGTGTAATGAAAGCGACATTGTTCCACTGCTGCACGTTCGAGGAATAGGTCACATAACGCCTGTCCAGTTCTTGGTTCCAAGAATAAGAAAAGTGCTGGTTGTTGAACGGGGCGGCGTTCTCCTCATCGATCCCGCCCTCAACAACGATTGAAACATTGCGGCAGGTGTCAGATGACCCGCCTGACATACAGCCCTTCGACGCTCTATTGATGTCATTTGCATAGGGTACGAGGATCGCCTTCATGGCTTTGACATAGTTGTATGCATTGGTTCTTTGGTCCGCTTGGCTTAGGTGACTTCCTCCGTTAGAGGTGAACGGTATGAATACTAGGCGTCGCTTGTTGCCGTCCGCTGGCCGAGAGGTCGTCCAGTGATACAAGAAGCCTTTGAGGTACTTGTCGATGCTTGCGTACGACACACAGCGGTGCGATGGGCCTCTGAATAATGATGCGCCTGTTCGACAGTAATAACCGGCAATGCCCATGTAAACGGTCGAGCTCGACATCTTGCGTTCATGTGCAGCTTGACTCGCTAGTCGAGAACTATCCAGGGTTTGTGTGACGTAGAAGGTGTTCGAGCAGTTCGGGCGGCCGCTGGCGGCGCAGCCTACGAAGTCGTTACCTGAGTCTGCGGCATCATCGAAAGTCGCGTCAGCGCTCGTGTCTTCCGAGCTTACTGCCTGATATGCGCCGAGGCCGGCTGGTTTGCCATCGCTTTGTTGTAGGGACGATGCAGTGTCCGCCTGGAGCTGACTTTCGGCGTTTGCAGATAGCGTCAAGTCGTTGTGAGTCGAGGAGAAATCTGGTGTGACTTGATCGACGCTGTAGTGCGAGGCGTTAGTGTCTTGGGTGCCGGTCGAGCTGGCATTGTTAACTGAGGCGGTTGCGGTGCTACCGGAGTCGTTCTGGCTAACAACTTGCACGCTGTAGGTTGAATCGGATGGAACTGTAACGACGGCGCTCGTATCGTCGGGTGCGGCTTCGGTAGTACTAACCACATTGCCGCTGCTGTCTAGTACGTTGACGTCGTAGTAATCGACGTTCGTCCCCGACGTCCATGAGACCTGGAGCGCGCCGCCGAGTCCGCTTGCAGATACACCTGTTACCGCGGTGGGGGCGACTTCTGGCGCGATCGGTGTGGGATAGGTGGCGCTTGCCGATGCGACGCTGTTTACCGCCGTGACGGATACTGTGTAGTCCGTTCCGGCTTGCAGGCCGGTGAGCGTGGCAGTGGTGGCTGTGCCAGCGGCGTTAGTAGAAGTCGATGCACCGTCGGCCGTGGGCGACGCTGACATTACATAGCTGGCGGGCGCCAGGACAGGAGTGTCCCAACTTGCGGTCAGCACGCCGACGCCCTCGCTGACGGCAAGGTTTACTACTGGGTTACTGCCGCCACTAACAACAGTTGGTGTTGCCGCGGCGGCGCCGGTTCCGAATGAGTTAGTCGCAGTTATTGATGCGGAGTAGTGCGATCCTGTCGGGATGTTCGCGAAGGTCGCGGCTTGATCGTCCGGGCCGGCGGCTACGGTTTGCACCGCCTGCCCTGCGGCGGACAGTAAGGACACCGTGTAGCCAGTGACACTGTTGGGTTGATCGTCTACGGCCGAGGTTGGGCCTTCCCAGCTGGCCGTCATCGTCCCGCTTGCGGCGCCGTTGACGAGTGTCGGCAGCGTTGGTGCAGACGGCGGACTTGCGTCAACACTGTCGGCGACGACCCCGGGCGCGCATCCTGATGTGCTGCACACCGCGACAGAAAACGAATAGGCGGTGCCTGCGGACAATCCGGTGAACGCTGCGCTCGTACTAGTTGTTTGCACTGAGGCCGGCGTCGCGGCTGGGGATGCCGTGACTAGATAGGAACTGACGTTTGAGGACGTCGACGGTTCCCAGTCGACGCTTGCCGCAGATCCCGAGACCGCGACAGTCACACTTGCTGCCGTGGGCGGAACATAGGTGAAGTTCTTCCAGCTGCTCCACGTCGAGTATGCGGCACCGTCCCATGCACGCACCCGGTAGGTATATAAAGTAGTCGGCGAGAGGGCCGTTGTAATAGTCCAGCTACCCGGTGCACCACCCGACACAAGGGCGGATGAACCGGTGGCTACCACGCTGGTCGGATTGTGAGTCAGGTAGTCGGTTCCCCATACCTCAAAGTCGTAACGCAGGCTGTCGCCATCGGCATCGGTGGCCGCTGCAGAAAACGTTGGCGTGGCGCTGGTCGTTTCACTGCACACGCCGGCGGTGGGCGACATGCACAAGGAGCTCGCATTCATAACGGGTGGAAGGTCGTACGTGACCGTAAGTGAAGGTAGTCCTGAGCTAACTTCGCAGTGACCCGTTCCGGTCGGTGCTGAATTTTGCGAGCAAAATCGCTTAAAATAGGTGGCGTCGTTTTCTGTCGTTGTAGGACTGGAGGATGCTGAGGCGCTTAAGTCTCCCGCGCGCAGCTCTACACCGTACTGAGTCACGGCTCCAGTTGACCAACCATTCACAGTCTTTGTGACGTCGATAGCGTCGTAGCCATTCGGCTGGGTGCATCCGCCGCCACCCACATTGAACGCTTGTTGCTGCGACCAGTTGGAGCTGGCATTCACCGTAACTTTCGACGAGTCGGGGTCGGCGTAACTAGTGGTCGGGTAACTGCTCATATTCTTGGGGGAACAGCTGCCGGCATCGTATTGGTAAAGCGACAGCACTGCGTGCTTGACTACGTCTCCACTGAACTGGCTTGTGTCCCACGACATGTACGCACGGTCGATCGATGCGCTGGTGGACGTCGGCCGGCCGACAAGCAATCTGTAGTCCCCGAAATTACTCGTCGTGCCACCGTTCGAATACCAGGTGCCACCACCGGAGCTGCTATCCAACGTGATAGTTGGATCGATCGTGACCGGGTATGCCGTGGTCGTCGCCGCCAGATATGCGTTATCTGGCGTCAGGTCGAGTTCCCAACCAGTGCTCGTAGACGAAAGACTAGAGTCCAGCATCGAAATGTTAGAGGGATCGCCGCCAGTATCCCGATGTGTATCCCACATTTGAAGCGGCCGCGAGACTGCCACCTGTTTGCCCGCGGAATCCGAAATACTCAAGACACCGTTGCTCAGCTTAGGGGTCAGGCCGCCGGCGAGCGTAAGAGGAAACCGATACGTCTGCTGTGTTGCCTGCGGCGAGCTCAGTACGACATCTTCGTCGAATCCATTCGGCAGAGCGGATGCGACCAGGGCACTGCTTGAGCTGAGCGCATAGGTGGCTGTATCGCCAGCTACAGACGGCGCCCCGAGCTGCGCGTCGTACCCCATCGTTATGTCCTCTGGTCCCGGCGGATCGAGGTTTACCACGTCGGGTGTGCTTCCAGCGCCCGGATCGGAGGTCGTTTGACGTTTGGCCATGGAAGGGGTGGGGCTGCCAGACGCGCGAAGACTTACACGCGCCGTTGTCGCGCGTGGCTCAAGTCTGCCCCCTGACCGGTGCAGCGTCGTATTAATACGCTGGAGCTTGCCGGCAACCCTAGCCCGCGTGGGCGAGCCGGTTAACACGTCGGTGAACGTGCCATTGGAATTGGCGTAAGTCGTCGAGCTTTCAGTGTCCCGCGAGACGATATGCACGCGATGCTGGGTGCGTCGGGCCGTTGCGGCAGCGTTTCTCAAAATTGCTGTACGGCTCAATTTATGAGCCACGGGTTTAGCAGTGTGCACGCCGCCGTGTGAGGCCGGCTTGGCGGAGGCCTCGGGCGTTGACAAGGCGGCTGCCGTCAGCGCGACGGTGATAAGTAGGGCCAGTTTGCGCCCGCTCGGGGTACTGCGTGACCTCACGAACAACATTGTGGCCTCCGGTTGCGTGGAGCGGATCAGCCTTGCAGTGATGCGAGCACCGTCTAACGACCGTTACGTACTTGTTGTTTCACCGCTGCCAAGCGTGCTGGTCGTCGACTTTGGTGGAGGCCGCGAGTGAGACTGTCCTCGCGCGGTGTGTAAGCGTCAAGACCCAATTTGCTCGTCGGGAAGGCGAGGCGAGCTGGAGTTCCCGGTAGTGCTGAGCCAGCAAGGTGACGTGGGGACCAGAGACGTCACAAATCAAGGGGAACCTCAACCAATCAACGCACTAGGCGGTGTCCGGTCGTCGCCTCCTAACTTCCCGCCGTCCATCACCACTACGGCCGCAGTCATCATCACCGGCACCACACTGGTGGGCCCCCGCCTGGCCCGTGCCGCAGGCGCGGAACGGGCTAATGGAACTCAGGCCCAGGACTGCAAGGTTGAGCCGGTCGAGCAGAGTTCCCGGTAGGTCTGCGGGCGTGGGTGTGGCGGCGATGGCGGCGTTGACGAGCTGGTCGACGAACTCGGCGTACCCGGCCCGGCTGGGGCTGGTGGCTGGGGCTGAGTCGAGGTCGGATCTGGACCGGCACAGTCAGCTCGAGCGCGGCGATCGATTCTTCGATGCGGGTTTTCAGGGCGCCGCCGTAGGCGCTCAGTTCGGACGTTCGCGGCGGCACCGGCCAGAGCCGAGCGGGTCCGGTTGCGGCGCCGACCGCTAGCTATCTGGTTTCTTGCGAGCTTGCTTGCTTGCTAGGTCACTGCGCGTACGTGCTGCGGATTGCATGTTCGATCACGGTTCGTTTGGTCCAGCCGGTTTCCTGCATGGCAGCCTCGACGATCTGTGCGGCGTCGGTGCTGACGCGGCTGTTGAGCTGGACGGTGGCCTCAGGGCTTCCCTTGCGTCCTGACTCGCTGACCTTCGGCGCGCCGTACCGATGCCCATGCGCTTCGGCCGCGGCCCTCATGGCCACGCTTTCCGTCACCGGGTTTACGTCGATTACGGGGTCGATGTGCTCGTCTGGAGCGGGGCGGGGTGTACGCGGCCGCGCGTTGGGGCGTTCGCTTGTGGTCACTGGAAGTGCCTCTCTGTCAGGGCCATGTAGGCGTCGTGAACCTTCTCCCCCGCGGCGTACCAGCCGTAGTAGTCGCCAGCTGCGCGGGCTTCTTTGACGATGACCCGTTCAGGAACGAACGGGCGCAGCAACAGATCGCCGTAGGCGCTCTCAAACTCCCCAACCGCGCGCACGCTGTCGCGGGTGGGCACGGTGTCACGGATCGAGCCGAGCACGATGCCGGCGTCGGCCAGGTCGACCTCGGCGCCGATGCCGCGGCGGTAGGCCCGGAAGCGGTTGACGCTGGTCATCGCCCCCTCTACGCCATCGAGGCCGTCCTCGTCGGCCTTGCCGGCGTAGATGACGGCATTAGATGCGGTGAGCGCGGCTTGGACCAGTGGGCCGCCCTGGCGGTTGGGCAGGTCGAGCACAACGACTTCAGCACTCGATCCAGTCAGGGCCAGCTTGAGCCGGGCGTCGGTGTGGTCCTCGGCGGTCTTTTCGCGGTTGCTGACGCTGCGGCCGGAGGGCAGCACGCGCAGCGTGGGCACCTGCGCCCAGGGTGCGGGGACGGCGAGCTGGTCGGCCCATCCGGTTGGGTCGGGCTCGGCCAGGATCGCGCCGATGTGCAGGCCCTCCCCCGTGGGTTGCACGCCGAGCCATTTCGTGGCCGCGGCTCGCGGGTCGACGTCGCACAGCAGCACGCGCTGGCCTAGTAGCGCCAGGCAGACTGCGACGCTGACGGCGGTGGTCGTCTTGGTTGCACCGCCGCTTTCGGAGTACACCGAGTACACCTTCATCATGCCTCGATTCTAGTTCTTGATAGCAAGCATCCGATAGAAAGCAACGCCGCCGTCATCCGTAGAGCAAACGACCCAGCGTTGCTATCTGGGCCAGGACGTTGGGCATCTATGGCGTCGTAGTCCAGATTGTCGAAGTAGGGCTTGGCGGCCGCGAAGTGCAACGCGGTCAGCCGACTTTTCCAACCGGCGCTCAGCTCGAACGTGGACGCCGGCAACGCCACAACCCGCCGCAACGTCACTCCGATCAACTCGGCAGTGAGCACGTACCGGCTCGACGCCTCAGCCTCGCCGCACTCGTCGACCGCGACGCGATCAACCAGTCGCGCTCGGTTAGCGGTGAAGTCCTTGCCGCTGTGGCGGTAGGCCTCGACGGTCGCCCAATACTGAATGCCGCCTTCGCAAGCCGTGGGAACAGGTCGATGACGTTGCGCTCCCGCGTGGTCATGCTGGTGGTCATGTATACAATCCTTTCGTTTGTGGTGCGTGCTTGCTAGCATCCACGCTACCTATATGTTGATAGCAAGAAAGCAAGCAAGGAATGCGGCTGGCTACCCCGCCAACTCCTTCCTCGCTGCCGCTTTTCGTTGTTGCGCGCTTGCGCGCAACAAGCTTTTTGGGATGAGGGCGCGGAGCGCATCCGCGTTGTGCCTCGCGCGCGCGCGCGCGCGTTAGGGAACCTTCGGTTCCGAGCGGGGCTCTCGCCCCATACCCCAGTCCCGGACGAACCCGGGAGGAACGCCCGGGTCCGCCCGGCTCGAACTGCCTTTGGCCCGGCTACCGGCGGGTACAGGATTTCGGTTGCGCTGGTAGGAGCGGCGCGGGTCTGATCGCGGTCGGGGGAGTGGTGGCGGTTTTGCGCGGTACTCAGGGCCGGGAATCGGTCAGGTTGAGTTGGTGGTGAGGTGAGCGCACGTGGCCCATGAGCGCGGGATTTGGCCAGGTGGCCACGGTGGTTGACCGTGGTGTGTCACGAGGGCGCCGGGCGTTACTTCGGCGCTAGGGCGGCATGTGTAGCAGGCTCTACCCGGCTGTTGCGCTGCTCCAAAGCACCGCCGTGGCGGGGCTGAGCTGGCCTGTGACTGTCCAACAGGGTCGGGGTGCGACAGTGACACCGAGGGTGGGCCTACCGTGTTCTGCTCCCGCGCTCACGCATCGGGGCAACCCCTCGCCGTCCTGCTACTCCAGTTGCTACGGGCTACCGCACTCATTCCTCGGTAGCCAAGCCGATTCCGCACCCGTCAAACGGGGCCCACCCGGCCTGTGCGACCACGCCGCGGCGACCAGGGCACTGGGTTTACTACTCCCGGCCGGCCAGTGACCTCGGCTCGGGGCACCACAAACACGACGCGCGAGCGTGTCACGTCTTGCGTGGGGAGCGTGTTCAGGTACGCTCAGACCAGGTTGTTATCCGCGCCACCGGCCGCCCGTCCTCCGCCAAGATGAGGGGCGGCCTTCGGCTTGTCTGGAGGGTTTTCACCCAGCCGGGGGCCGAAGGGTCTGCCGGTGCGACGCAGGGCCCGTAGCGAGCCTCTCAGCGCCGGCACTTATAGGTCTCGGCTAGCCGGCGATCGGCAACTCCTCGGCCTGGTACACATTGAGCTGCCAGACCGCCATCGGCGCTAATTCGCCGCGACCGCCGGACGGTCACGGCAGACTGGGCCGGTGCTGCTGACCCTGTCCACCGCGATGTCCACCTCCATGCCCGACGCCACCGACCTGGGCTTTCTGCTGCACAAACACCCAAACAAGGCCCAGTCCTTCGACGTCGCCGTCGGTACCGCGCACGTGCTGTGGCCCGAGGCAACCAGCGAGCGGAGCACGGTTGCGCTGCTGCTCGAGGTCGACCCGATCGCGCTGGTGCGCGGCCGCCCCGGCAGCGGCGGACGAAGCGGCAAGGCCGACGGGGGCGCAACGGCAAACAGTGGCTTTTCGCTTTCTCAGTACGTGAACGATCGGCCCTACGCGGCGTCGTCGATGTTGGCGGTGGCGCTGGGCAAGGTGTTCCGTACCGCGATGACAGGTCGCTGCGATGCCCGCCCGGAGTTGGCCGGGCTGGCGATACCGCTGGAGGTTCGTATCCCGGCTCTGCCCAGCCGGGGCGAACCCGACCTGGTCGAGCGGCTGTTCGCGCCGCTGGGCTGGTCGGCCGTCACAACGCCGATCGCGCTGGATGAGCAGCTTGCGGCATGGGGCGACTCGCCTTACGTGGCCTTGACAATGTCTGCAGTGCTGCCGGTGTCCCAAGCGTTGGCGCAGTTGTACGTGCTGCTGCCGGTGCTCGACGACAGCAAGCACTACTGGGTAGGCGCCGACGAAGTCGACAAGCTGCTGCGTGTCGGTGGCAGCTGGTTGGCGGCGCATCCGGAGCAGGCGTCGATCACCAGCCGTTACCTGGGACACCATCGCAGCTTGGTCGAGGACGCCGTCAGCAGACTGGCCGAGGTCGACGACAGCGAAGCCGACGATTCCGATGCCGACGCACTGGAGGCACCCGCCGCCGCGGATCCGGAGCGATCGACGCCGTTGGCGCGGTTGCGCACGTCCGCTGTCGTCGCCGCGTTGCGCCAAGAGGGCGCGGCGACCGTCGTCGACCTGGGGTGCGGCGAGGGCTCGTTACTCCGTGAACTCCTCTCCGATCCAGCGTTCAGCCAGGTTCTGGGAGTGGACGTGTCGCACCGGGCGCTGAACCTCGCCAAGCGGCGGCTGCACCTGGACCGGATGCCGGACAGTCAGCGCGCCCGCCTGCAACTCCTACAGTCCTCGGCGACCTATCGCGACGACCGGCTTGCCGGGCACGACGCGATCGTGTTGATGGAGGTCATCGAGCACGTCGATCCGCCTCGGCTGCCGGCGCTAGTGCGCAGCGTCTTCGCGCACGCTCGGCCCACGTCGGTGCTGGTGACCACGCCCAACGCCGCGCACAACGTGCGCTATCCACACCTGCCCGCTGGGGCGATGCGGCACCGCGACCACCGGTTCGAGTGGACGCGCGAACAGTTCCAGAATTGGGCGGACACGACGGCGACGGCGCACGGCTACACCGTCCGCTACCTACCCGTCGGTGACGACGACGCCGAGGTCGGGGCGCCCACCCAGCTGGCTGTGTTCCGGAGGGCGACGTGAGCGAGCTCGCCATCCCCGAGCTGTCGCTGGTCTGCCTCGTCGGCGCCAGCGGGTCGGGCAAGTCCACCTTCGGCCGGCAGCACTTCGCGCCCTTCGAGGTCCTTTCCAGCGACTTCTGTCGCGGGCTCGTCGCCGGCGACGAGAACGACCAGTCCGCCACCGCCGCCGCCTTCGACGTTCTCAACTACATCGCCGGCAAACGGCTCGACCGCGGTCTGCTCACCGTCGTCGACGCGACGAGCGTGCAGCCCGAGTCCCGGCGCCGCCTCGTCGAGCTGGCCCGCGAGCACGACGTGCTGCCCGTCGCCATCGTTCTGGACCTTCCCGAGCGCGTCTGCCTGGACCGCAACGCCGGCCGTGCCGACCGGAATTTCGGTGCCGAGGTGGTGAAACGCCAGCGCGAACAGCTGCGCCGCTCGCTGCGGCACCTGGGCAAGGAAGGGTTCCGCAGGGTGCACGTGCTGCGAAGCGAGCAGGAAGTCGCCGACGCCGTCGTCGTCCGGGAGAAGCTGCTCACTGACCTCAGGGCCGAACACGGCCCGTTCGACGTCGTCGGCGATGTGCACGGCTGCCTTTCCGAGCTCCAAGCCCTGCTCACCGAGCTCGGCTACGTCCTGAGCTTCGACGAAGACCGCCGACCGATCGATGCTCTGCCCCCAGACGGGCGCACGGCGGTGTTCGTCGGCGACCTGGTCGATCGGGGCCCCGACTCCCCCGGCGTGCTGCGGCTGGTGATGGGCATGGTGGCGGCCGGGCATGCGCTGTGCGTACCGGGCAACCACGAGAGCAAGCTGGTCCGAGCGCTGCAGGGCCGCCAGGTCCAGGTCAGCCACGGCCTGGAGACGACCCTGGCTCAGCTGGCTGCCGAGCCACCGGAGTTCCGCGCGCAGGTGCAGCAGTTCTGCTACGGGCTGGTCTCCCATCTCATGCTCGACGACGGCCGGCTGGTGATCGCCCACGCGGGCCTCAAGCAGGCCTATCACGGCCGTGCGTCGGCACGGGTGCGCAGCTTCGCGCTATACGGCGACACCACCGGCGAGACCGACGAGTTCGGGCTGCCGGTGCGCCTGCCCTGGGCGCAGGACTACCGAGGCTCGGCAATGGTGCTCTACGGGCACACCCCGACCCCGGAGCCGGAGTGGATCAATAACACGATGTGCCTGGACACCGGCTGCGTCTTCGGCGGCAAGCTCACCGCGCTGCGCTACCCCGAGAAGCAGATCGTCTCCGTTCCCGCCGAGCGGGTCTGGTACGAACCGGCCAGACCGTTTGCGGCACAGGCCGCGCCCGAGACCGCTCGCGACGTCGACGAACTGGCCATCACCGACGTGCTGGGCAAGCGCGGCGTGGACACCCGGCTGGCGGGACGGGTGAGTGTGCGGGAGGAGAACGCCGCCGGTGCGCTGGAGGTGATGAGCCGCTTCGCCATCGACCCGCGCTGGCTGCTCTACCTGCCGCCCACGATGGCGCCCACCGCCACGACGTCCGACGGCGACGTGCTCGAGCATCCCGACACCGCGTTCGAATTTTACCGGCGCGACGGGGTGGCGCAGGTGATCTGCCAGGAGAAGCACATGGGTTCGCGCGCCGTCGTGCTCGTCTGTCGCAGCGCCGAGGTCGCCGCGGCCAGGTTCGGGGCCTGCGACGACGCCACCGGCGCGGTCTACACGCGCACCGGCCGCTCGTTCTTCCCGCCCGCGTTGACCGAAGATCTCCTGCTCAGGGTGCGGCGAGCCGTCGACGACATCGGCGCCTGGACCGAACTCGACACCGACTGGCTGCTGCTGGATGCCGAGCTCCTGCCCTGGTCGGTCAAGGCCGAGGATCTGCTGCGCCGCCAGTACGCAGCTGTCGGAGCCGCCGCGCGGGCCGCTTTGCCTGCTGCGGTCGGCGTGCTCGAGGCAGCTGCGGCCCGCGGCCTCGACGTGGGCGATCTGCTGGCCCGGACCACGTCGCGTGCTCGCAACGCATCGGCGTTCACCGACAGCTACCGGCGCTATGTCTGGCCCACGTCGGGCCTGGACGGAGTGCAGCTCGCGCCCTTCCAACTGCTGGCCGGCGAGGGGCGCACCTTCACCGACGACGACCACGGCTGGCACCTGGCGTTCGCCGATCGTCTCGCGGCGGCGGCGCCGACGTTGATCCGTCCGACGAAGCGGCTCGTCGTGGACACCCACGACGCCGACTCCACCGACGCCGGCGTGCGCTGGTGGTCCGACCTCACCGCCGCCGGTGGCGAAGGCATGGTGGTCAAGCCGCTGGCCAACCTGGTGAAAATTAGTCGCGGCTACGCCCAGCCCGGCATCAAGGTGCGCGGGCGGGAGTACCTGCGCATCATCTACGGCCCGGACTACACCGAGCCGGCGAATCTGAACCGGCTACGCGAGCGCGCGCTCGGGCACAAGCGCGCGCTGGCCGCGCGCGAGTACGCGCTCGGCATCGAGTCGCTGGAGCGAGCCGTGCGGCGCGAACCGCTGTGGCGAGTGCACGAAGCCGTTTTCGCGGTGCTCGCCCTGGAGTCCGAACCGATCGACCCCCGCCTGTAGGCAGCCGGCGCCCGAGCCGTGCCCGGGGGCCCGCGCTGCGATGCCCGCATCGGACCCTTGGCGGACAACAACTCGCTACCAGGGCAACCGGTTCACCTTCTACGGTGGCCGCTATGACGACCTCAGCGGGCCCGGGACCGGCTGCCGTGAGGCTCGGGCAGCCACGAGCCGCCCGGCCTCGACTCGTCGTCGGCGCGGTACTGGTGACGATCGCGGCGTGGGCGTCGGCGTTCCTGGCCATCCGCGGCGTGCGAGACGCCTTCGCCCCCGGAGCACTCGCGCTGGGTCGGCTGGCCGTCGGCAGCGTCGTCCTCAGCGTTGCCCAGCTGGCCCGACGAGCGTGGGTACGCCCGTCGGGGCGCGAGTGGGCACTGATAGCGATCTGCGGGGTGGCGTGGTTCGCGATCTACAACGTGGCCCTGAACGCGGCCGAGCACCACGTCGACGCAGGCACCGCCGCGATGCTCGTCAACGTCGGCCCGATTCTCATCGCCCTGCTCGCCGGCGCACTGCTCGGCGAGGGCTTTCCGCGCTGGTTGTTCATCGGCGTCGGAGTCGCGTTCGGCGGTGCGGCGTTGATCGGCGTTGCCACCGCCGGCAGCGCCGGCTCCGACGGCGCTGGGGTGCTGCTGTGCCTGCTGGCCGCGCTGGCATGGGCGGTCGGTGTGATCGCTCAGAAGCAGGTGCTGCGCCGGCTTCCGGCATTGCAGGTGACCCAGCTGGCCTGCATCGTCGGAGCGCTGACCTGCCTACCTTTCACCGGCCAATTAGCCAGCGACCTGGGCACCGCCTCGTCCGGAGCGCTGGCCGCGATGGTGTACCTGGGCGCCGTTCCCACTGCGGTGGCGTTCGGCACCTGGGCGTACGCACTGTCGCAGACGAGCGCCAGCCGGCTGGGCGTCACCACCTACTTGGTGCCACCGCTCACGGTTCTGGGAGCGTGGCCGGTGCTCGGCGAGACCCCGCCCGTACTGGCGCTGGCCGGCGGCGTGCTCACCCTGCTCGGCGTCAGCCTCACCCGCCGACGGTGATCCGGCCTGGTGACTGGTCTTGAGCGAGGATGGACACCGTGCTGCCCTTCTCCCAGGTCGACGTGTTCACTGATCGCTTCCTGCTTGGCAATCCCGTGGCAGTGGTCCACGACGCCGACGGTCTGCGCGACGACCAGTTGGCCGCCTTCGCGCGATGGACGAACCTCAGTGAGACGACGTTCCTCCTTCGGGCCACGGATCCGGCCGCCGACTACCGGCTGCGGATCTTCACGACTACACGCGAGCTGCCTTTCGCCGGGCATCCCACGCTGGGATCTGCGCGCGCATGGCTTGCCGCTGGCGGGCATCCGCGAGTCGACGGCGAGGTGGTGCAGCAGTGCGGCGCCGGGCTGGTCCGCATCCGCCGCGACGGCGAGCGGCTGGCGTTCGCGGCACCCCCGCTGTTACGTGGCGGCCCGGTCGCACCGGACGACGTGGCCGAGATCGCGCGAGCGATCGGCGTAGAGCCCGGCGATGTTGTCGACGCCCAATGGGCCGACAACGGTCCGGGCTGGGTGGCGCTGCTCCTGCGCGATGCGCAGCGCGTGCTGTCACTTTCGCCCAATCCGTCGGAGTTCGGGCGCTTTCCCGACATCGGCGTCGTCGGGCCACATCCGGCGGGGTCGCCGGAGGCGTTCGAGGTGCGTGCTTTCATGGCCGTCGACGCCGGCTCGGAAGATCCCGTGACAGGCAGCCTCAATGCCGCGCTGGCCCAGTGGCTGATCCCGGCTGGGTACGCACCGGACAGCTACGTCGTCGCGCAGGGCACCCGACTGGGAAGGCGCGGGCGTGTGCATGTGAAACGAGACGGCGACCAGATCTGGGTCGGCGGCGACACGGTCGTAGCAATCACCGGCCATGTCGGGCTCAGCCGCAACCCCTAGCGCGCACTGGCATGTGCCTGACCTGCCGTCAGACAAGCACCGCGACACATCTACCCGGCCGCTGCGCCACGACTATTCCGGCCGCCGCGCCCGGGCTACTCCGGCCGCAGTGCCACGACAAGGACGCGCGAAGAGTGGGCGATGAACGCACCATTGCGCTGGATGTGTTCGTGCAGGGCGCGCAGCCTTTCTACGTAGGCTTCGACCGTGAAACCGGAAACGATCCAGATCACCTTGCGCAGGAAGTAGACGACGGCGCCGATGTCGTAGAACTCCATCTGCAGCCGCTCCTCGCACATCGTTTCCACCGTCAGGCCGGCCGTCGCGACCTCGACGCCTTCCCGGTCCGGGTGCCGCGGGTGAACGTCGTACTGCTGGGGTCCGAGGAAGTACTCGTACAGCTCGCAGGCCGACTCCGGCCCTACATGCTGGGCCAGGTAGGTTCCACCGGCACGCAGAACGCGCGCGATCTCTGCCCACCACACCGTGGCCGGATGCCGAGAGGTGACCAGATCGAACGCCTCGTCAGCGAAAGGCAGGGGCGGATCGTCTGCATCGGCGACCACGACGACACCGCGCGGATGAAGCCGCCGAGTGGCAAGCGCAACGTTCGGCGGCCACGACTCCGTCGCCACCATTGTCGGTGGGAAGGTTGAGGCACCGGCGAGCACTTCCCCGCCTCCGGTTTGCACGTCCAGGGCGGCGTGAACGACGGCAAGGCGCTCAGCCATCAGCCGCTGGTAACCCCAGGACGGCCGCTGCTCGGACGCTCGACCGTGCAGCCAGGAGAAATCCCAGCCACTCACGTCCACCGACGCTGCTTGAGCCACGAGCTGATCGAAATCCTGTGAGCCGAGCGAACGCCTGTTGTCAGCAGTTCTCAACGGTCGGGTTCCGGGGTCAGGGCTGGGAGTCACGGTCTACCTCGGTACGCCACTCCTGAGCGAGGACAGCCCAGACCTGCTTGTCGTGGTAGACGCCACTGTTGAGCCACGCTTCCCGCAGAACTCCTTCCAACGTCATACCGAGACGTCGTGCGACGGCAACGCTGCGGTCGTTGTCGTTTCGGCAACGCCATTCCGCGCGGTGTAGACCGCGAACGTCGAAAGCCCAGTCCAGGAGCATTTCAGCGGCGGCGGTGACGAGCCCGCGGCCTTGCGCTGCTGGCTCGAGCCAGCAACCGAGTTCGCAGAAGCCAGCGGCGGCGCTGAACTCGACGAACATGACCCCGCCGACCAACTGTCCATCGAGCCAGATGCCGAACAGCCGGGCTCCGTCGGTCGCAGTGTGCTGGGCGTACCGGGCAAGGGTCGCCCGGGCGCCGTCCACGGTGTCGGTGAGGAAGGCCGGTCCAACCCAGGGCCTGATATGACTATGGGCGCGCGCCAGATGATCGGCGAACTCTGGAGCGTGCCAGACCTCCAAGGCCCTCAGCTGGCCACCGCCACCCAGCGCTGCCGTAAGCAACTTCGACCTCCCCGGTCACTGCTCAGTCGGCAGGCGGCCAGCACAAACTGACACATCAATGTAACTGCTTGGGTTGCCTTCGCCCGCGCGAGAATTCGGGCTGCTACCGGTTGGCTTCGGCGCGCTTCGATGGGCACCAGCGGGCCGTCTCGGGGATTCGAGGCGGCCCGCCGGCTACTCACGGAGCTCCTGCAGATGATGTCCAGGCAGGTGGTGCTGGGTAGATTGTGGTCGATCGTGGGTACTCAGTCGTCGGTACTCAGGTGTCGGTGCAGTTCAGCTTCCGTCGCTGCCGTCGTCGCCGGAATCACCGGTGTCGCCGGACCCATTGGCGTCACCGGTGTCACCCGTGGATCCCGTCGTCGGCGTGCCGGTCAAGGCGGCGAGGGCGGCGGTGGCGGTGGCGAGGTCCTGGTCCGCCGTGTCCACCGCGGCGTTGGCCGCGTCGAGATAGCCGCGTGCTGTCGTGCTGACGGTGCGGATGTCGGTGGCGCTGGGTGCAGAGGTCAGGCTGAGTGCGGCGGTGGCGGCGTTCTGAGCGTTGGCGATGGCTGCGCTCACCGCAACGGCGAGGTCGGCCAGCGGCGTGCTGACCGTGCTGACGTCCGTGCCGGCCGCCTGCAGTGCGGTGATCTGCGCGGACAGTGCGGCTGACTTCGCCGTCAGCGCGGCAGCAGCGTTTTGGGTGCGGTCGGCGGCGGTGACCAGCTGCAATTGCAGCTTCGCGCCCTGCACGGTTCGGGTGGCAGCAGACAGCGCCGCATGCACGGTTTGCACCGAGCTCGCCGCAGTGATCGCCTGGGCGTCGGCGGCCAGTGCGGTGCCGTCGGCCGCCTCGGCGGTGGCCAACGCGGCCTTGTCACCGGGGGTCAGGACCGTGCTGGCCGACGCGGTCGCGGTGATCCGGCTTAGCCGCGCGACGTCCGCAGCTATCGCGTGCGCGGCGCCCTTGCGTGGGCCGGCCAGACGGTCCATCGGTTTGGAGTGGGTCACCGGTTTGGAGTGGGTCACCTGCTTGGAGTGGTGGGTAGCGGCCTGATGAGCCGAGCCGTGCGGTGCGGCGGCGAACGCCGAGCCGGCGCCGCCGGCGAGCAGGCACGCGGTCAGGACAGCGGAACCGGCAACGCCGACGCGGGAGTGAACAACAGCCATGGGAACCTCCGGGGAAGGGGGAAATGCGCTCAGCCGGGGTAGCTGGCACGAACAGACCCTAGATCTAGCGAAGCAACCCGGCAAATCGGACACATCTCCTTTGCGATGGCGCAGTGGGGTGTTGCGGCCGCCGGGCATCGAGGCTCACTGGATCGGTCTGACCGACGCAGCTGTCAGGCCGACGGATCACGCTGCGGCAGGTATGATGATCTTCGCAAATGCGTCCTCATCCCCCTGTGGTGTTTGGCTTACCTGGCGGGCGCCGAATGTAGGAAAAGCATGGACGTTCGTCTGCACCCCCACGAGGCCGACCGGATTACTTCGCTTCAGTCCTACGGGCTTCTGGACTCGGCCCCGTCGCCCGGTTTCGATGCGGTCACCCGAATGGCCGCGGCGTTGTGTGATGCCCCGATATCGGCGATCACGCTGGTCGACGAGCAGCGTGGTTGGCTGCTCAGCGCGTTCGGAATGGAGCGGACCGAGGTGTGCCGCGCGGACACGATCTGCTCGGACTCGGTGGCCGCTGCAGCTCCACTGGTGGTGCCCGACCTGACCGAGCATTCTCGTTACGCCGCGCTGGAGGGTGTCGCCGCTGCTGACGGGATCCGCGCCTACGCCGGTGTGCCGCTGATCGGTCGTGACGGTTTGCCGCTGGGTGCGTTGTGCGTGGTCGACCTGCGCCGGCGGGAGTTCACCGCCGAGCAGCTGTCAGGCCTGCAGGATCTGGCAGCGCATGTGGTCGCCGTGTTCGAGTTGCGCCGCGTCGACCGCGCCGCGGGGCTGGCGGCTCCACAATTGGTGTCCGAAGCGACCGAACCGGTGACGCTGCGCGAGGCACTGGACAACGACGAGTTCGTCGCGTACTTCCAGCCGCTGGTGGACATGCGCACCCGGGCGATCCGCGGCCTGGAGGCGTTGGTCCGCTGGCAGCACCCGACCCGAGGGCTGCTCACTCCCAATACCTTCCTGGCCGGACTGGAAACCGGAACGCTGGCCGTATGGACCGGACGGCTGATGCTGGAAGCGGCCTGTGAGATGTCGGTCGCGCTGCGGGCTCAGGGACACGAGCTCCTCGACGGGGTGTCGATCAACGTCTCCCGTCACGAGCTGGCCCGCACCGGCCTGGCCGATCAGGTCCTCGACGCCCTGCACCGGCATCGACTGCCCGGCGACGCCCTCACCGTCGAGGTGACCGAGACCGCCGAAGTCGTCGACGTAGACCTTGCGGGCACCGAATTGGACCGGCTGCGGGCCGCCGGGGTGAAGGTGGTGGCCGACGACTTCGGCGTGGGCTGGTCGAACCTGGTGCGGTTCCTGCAACTGCCGCTGTCCGGACTGAAAATCGACAAAGCGTTGATCACCGGCCTGTCCGACGACCCGATCCGCCAGCACATGGTCGACTCGGCGATCACACTGGCACGCACACTGCACCTCGACGTCATCGCCGAAGGCGTCGAAACCGAGCAGGACCGGACCCGGCTGCTGGAGATGGGGTGCTGGCGCGGACAGGGATGGCTGTTCGGCAAAGCCACTCCCGCCGCCGACGTCCCGGCGCTGTTCTCCCCCGCCGACCTGTTGGTCGGTGCGGGGCAACTGCTGTAACGGTCGTTCGATGTCGGTCGCCGATGGATCGATTCTTGATCGACGTGCCGGCCTCACGGGCGCGTCCGGGGGTGCACGCCCAACCGCGCAGGTGCCCGGTCGTCGTAGCCTGGCTGGGTGACTGCCGCACCGGAACTCAGCGTCGCGCTGAGCGCCGACTTCGCCCGCGAGCTGCCGGAACTGGCTTGTCGCTGGCAGGCTGACGATGTCAGCGAGCCGCACCTGGTGCTGCTCAACGAACCGTTGGCCGCACAACTCGGATGGGACGCTGCCTGGCTCCGCAGCGCGCAGGGTGTGCGGTTCCTGGTCGGCAACGCCGTCACCGACGGTGCGCGTCCGGTGGCTCAGGTCTATGCGGGACACCAGTTCGGCGGGTACACCCCGCGCCTGGGCGATGGTCGGGCTCTACTTCTGGGTGAGGTCGTCGACGTCCAAGGCCAGGTGCGTGACGTGCACCTGAAGGGATCGGGACGTACACCGTTGGCCCGCGGCGGGGACGGCCTGGCCGCGATCGGGCCGATGCTGCGCGAGTACGTCGTCAGCGAGGCGATGCACGCCCTCGGTATCCCGTCCACCCGGTCTCTGGCCGTGGTCGCCACCGGTCGCTGGGTGCGGCGGGAGACCTCGCTGCCCGGCGCGGTTCTCACCCGGATCGCCAGCAGCCATCTGCGGGTGGGCAGCTTCCAGTACGCCGCGGCGACCGGTGACCCCGCGCTGTTGCGCCGCCTGGCCGATCATGCGATGAGCCGGCATTACCCCGCTGCTGCGCACGCCGATCTGCCCTACCTCGCACTGCTGAAGGCAGTGATCGCTGCCCAGGCCTCCACGGTGGCGCGGTGGATGCTGGTCGGGTTCGTGCACGGGGTGATGAACACCGACAACATGACCATCTCCGGGGAAACCATCGACTACGGGCCGTGCGCTTTCCTCGACGCCTACGATCCGGCCACCGTGTACAGCTCCATAGACGAGGGCGGTCGTTACTCGTATGGCAACCAGCCGATGGCCGCACGGTGGAACCTCACCCGCCTCGCCGAGACGCTGCTACCCCTGATCCACGAAGACCCCGACCAGGCCGTGGATCTCGCCCAAGACGCACTGGACGGATTCAGCGCCCAGTACGACGACGCGTGGTCGACCGGCATGCACCGCAAGCTGGGACTGCCTACTGGCCACCCTGACGTAGCCACCTCGTTACTGATCACCGATCTGCTCACCCTGCTCGGTGAGGGCCAGGTCGACTACACGTCGTTCTTCCGCGCCGTCGCCGTGGCCGCCGCCGTCGACGGTGACACCGCACCCTCGCGCAGCCTGTTCGCGGTCCCGGCAGAGTTCGACAGGTGGGTCCAGCGCTGGCGCGCACTACTACCCGACGCCCGGGTAATGAACCAGGCCAATCCGCTGTACATCCCCCGCAACCACCTCCTGGAACCGGCGCTGACCGCCGCCACCCAGGGCGACTACCAGCCGATCGAGCAGCTGCTCGACGCAGTTCGCCTTCCCTACCAAGAACGACCCGGCCTGCAGCGTTACGCCGACAGTGCCCCACCCACGTTCAGTGCCGCCTACCGCACCTTCTGCGGTACCTGACGGCGTCGACTCAGCGGTGCGTCGACTCAGCGGTGAACGGAAGGCGGGATCTGGTGCGGGCTTGAACTCTGGTTGCGTTCATCGCCCGGGTAGTAGTCCGACCAGCCGTCATCGGGCTCGAGTTGGTGTGCCGGGACTGCCGGGAAGGTGGCGGGCTGGGGATCGATCGTCGCCTCTTGCCCGCGTGGCAGTGGTGGAGGTTGGCCGGTAAAGACGACGTCGTCGGCGACGTCACGCAGTTTTCTGTTGCTGCTTTGACTGGCCCGGCGCAGTCGGTGGAAAGCGGCGTCGGCCGTGATGGACTCGCGGGCCATCAGGATGCCGATCGCCGCGCCGATCTGGCGGCTGTTGTCCAACGCTGCCTGCAGGTTCGCCGCCTTGACCCGGTCGTGCGCTGCCTGCATGGCAACGACGGCGTGCACGGCGAACACCGCGCCGATAGCTTGGCCTTCGCCGGTGAATGCGCCCGGTGCGTTGGAGTACAGGTTCAACGAGCCCACCGTGTCTTCCTGCAGGAACAGCCGCAGCGACAGCACGCTGCGCACGTCGCCGGCGGCGTCCATGCGGGCCTGCAGGGCAGGCCACCGGTCGTCGGTGCGCACGTCGTGGCACACCACTACGTCCAAGGCGGTGATGGCGTCCAGGCTCGGGCCTTGCATCAGCTCGAACTGGAACTCGTCAAGGGTTCCGGTGGCGGAATCGCTGCAGGCTGCGGTGACGAACCGGTCGTCTACGGCCACCGTGATCGAGGAGTGCTCGGCGCCCGGTACCACGAACACCGCGGCCCGACAGATCAGCTCCAGCGTCGCCTGGGGACTGGACGCCGCGTGCAGCAGCCGGGCCAGGTCGGCGAACGCTGCGGCGTGATCGGCCGTGGCTGCAGGCCGTTGCGATACAGCGCTCATCAGCCGGCCGGTTCGTTGTCGTTCTTCGACGAGGCCTGGGCGTCGCCGACGGGATGCTCGGTGTCGCTGGCGGCGGTGACGACGTCGTCGTGCTCGCCGTCATCATCAGAATGTGCGGTAAAACGACTGGTAGCCGGCATAGCAAGGGCCTCACTGTTGGCAGATGGGAACGAAGGCGGGTCCGCGTCGACCGACCGAGGGCTGACTTGACCCGTCGTTGGTGCGTCACCTGGGCGCGCATAGCTGCTGTGCGCAAGTGCTGCAGGTGGCGCCTACCCGGACTGACGCGCGTCGCGTGCACTGTCCTTGCCCGGCTTTGAGCTGATGCTCTGGACACGGCTCGTGAGCGGTGTCGGCCCGGGCTGGCTGGTTTCCAACAATTCCCACCGTAGCGCACGGAATGTCTGAAGTACCGTCGATGGACAGTCAATGGCCTCGGATGGCTTCAGATCAGGCGTCACCGATGCCAGAGGAGGTAGCCGCGCACGCGAACAACAGCGTGGCCCATGTCCACCGGGTTTCTCGCTGCGAGACGATGCCTACCTGATAGCCGGTCGTCCGGCCGGTCCTTTGCGGAGTTAGCGGTCGCGTGGCGGCAGTCGTCGAATGCAACGGTGACCCGCTATCAACGTTCGGCGCAGTGACCTGCCCAGCCGAGTGGGCGCCGGTATGGCGCGCGCGACTGCACTGCAGACCGGCCTGCGCGAAACGCAACGCCGCCGACGGTGCCCACATCGTCAAACCTGTCGACAGCGTCTACAGCGTGATCAGTGCGTTCACTCAAAGTCGCTGGTGCCGGTGCCAAGTGGCCCGTGAAAACGACGTCGTCGGCGACGTCGCGTAGCTTGCGGTTTGCGTTCTGGCTGGCGCGGCGCAGTCGGTGAAACGCGGCGTCGTCAGTCAGGTTCTCGCGCGCCATGAGGATGCCGATGGCGGCCCCGATCTGACGGCTGCTGTCCAGGGCCGCCTGCAGGTTGGCCGCCCTGAAACGGTCCTGCGCTGCTTGGACAGCCACCGCGGCGTGCACTGCCAACGCCGCCGCTACCGCTTGTCCATCGCCGGTCAATGCACCCGGCACAGTCGAGTACAGGGTCAACGACCCTACCGTGTCCTGTTGCAAAAACAGCCGCAGCGACAGAACACTGCGCACACCAGTGGGAGCGTCCATGCGTGCTTGCAGCGCCGGCCATCGGTCGTCGATGAGCAAATCCGCACAGACCACGACATCAGCTGCGGTGATCGCATCCAGGCACGGACCCTGCCCGAGTTCGTACTGCACCTGGTCCCACGCCCGGGTGGCTGGATCGCTGCAGGCGGCGGTCGCGAACCGGCCGTCCTCGCTCTTGGTGATGGACGCGCGTTGTGTACCGGGCACCACGAACAGCGCCGCGCGGCAGATCAGCTCCAGTGTCGCCTGCGGACCGGGCGCCGCGTGCAGCAGCCGAGCTAGGTCAGCGAATGCTGCCGCACGAGCAGCCGTGGGAGCAAGTTGCGCCGATACCGCGCTCATCAACCGGCCGGTTCGTTCTCGGCGTTCACCGCGGCCTGGGTCTTGCCGGTGGGATGGTCGGTGTTGCTGTTGTCACCGGCCGCGTCGTCGTGCGCGTCGTCGTTGTCGTGCGCGTTGTCCTGCGCGTCTGTGGAGTTGGGCGTGCCGCTGGTCTCAGGCATGGCGATTGGCCTCACTGGGAACGGAAAAACTTTCGGATGGGCGGCGTTAGCACACAGCCGGTCGGGACGTAATGTCGTCCTGCCGCTGATCCTCGCTGACGAGTAGCCGGCGGTCGTGTGATGCGCTGCGGTGCCCGCTTCGAGCTACTGCTCCCGACACGGCTGAAAAAGCGGGTGTCGGCCCGGACTGGCTGGGATCCCAGCCTCTGCACCGTAACCCACCGCACCGGCGTCCTGCTACAGCCGGTATCGCCCGGGTCGAGCGGTGAACGGCGACGATGTCGACGGTTCTTCCGCAAACGCCACCGCCACCGTCAACCGCAATCCCGCCCGCCGATGGGCCCTCCACCACCATGCATCGGCCGTCGTAACGAAGAAGTTCCGGCTTCCCACGGGGGGAGGAAGCCGGAACAAAATTGATCATGCCACAACACAGTCGACGAGGGCCGGTTACAAGGCAGACTTAGTTCGCAAAAGAGACCCGTTTGAAGATCCGGTAATCCACTCCCCAACGACTAAAACTGTGAATGGGTGCTACACATGACCGCGAAACTGCTTGTTGCCGCGCCGCTGTTTGACCGTTGAAGGTCCTCACAACTGGCGTTCCAACGTCTGGGGAACCGAAGTGGCGCGTCAATCGGTCCAGTAGTCATGCAACGCTCGGCGTTCGTGATCGTCTTGTCAGCCCTGTTCGGCACGGCCTGCGCAGCGTCGCCTGCAGGCCATCAGGGCGCCACGTCCAAAACCGAGTCCACAGCGTCTCGGCCTGCATCGACTGCGTCCACGCCTCCGACAGCGAGGCCTACGACAGCGACGCCTACGACAGCGTCAGCTGGCGGGCGGCACCGTGCCGGCTCGAAACTGGTCGTCTTCAACGGGGTCCGGGTGACTATCCCCGCGACCTGGCCGGTGATCGACGGCGCGCACGGATCGTACCCGTGCTCCTCCACCTTCGACGGACAGGCTAAGCGGGTATTTCTCGGGCGCAGCTATCAAGGCGTTCCGTCCTGCCCAGCGCCCGATCCCCACACCCCCGCGCCACCGGCCGACGGCGTCTGGATGCAGCCGCAGAGCACACCACCGCGTACGGCTAGGACAACCTTGCCTGCAGGACAGACCGTGTACCTGTCTGTCGACCACCGGGCCGCAGCAGTGACCGTCTGGTACCACCGCGTCAGCATTCAGATCGGAATTGGCACCAATCCCGCCGTGAAACAGGCAATCATGGACTCCCTCGCCTTCAGCCCAGCAGTGCCCAACAGCGCCATGCTGGGACGCTGCCCCGCGCCCGATCCGAGCCCGCCGGACATGCCCCCGCCGACCAGGCTGGCAGCGCCGCTCACCCTCGGCGATCACAACGCCACTCTGCGCCCCGAACCGGCGACCGTTCGGCCCCGCGTCAGCGCAGCAACCGTCTGGGCCAGCCTCTTCTCCGACTTCGGCGAACTCGGCGGCCCGCTGCAGTGGAGCATCACCTTCGCCAGCTACTCCGCCGAGTATCCGGCCACCATTCACCACGACGGGTCGGTTACTCCCAAGTACCGCGGCGTGCCGACCTGGTTGATCTACGGCCACGGCGCCAAAACCTCCTACGGGCCCTGCGGGATCACGGTGTACGCCCCGTACAACAGCACCACCGGGCGCGGAATGGGCGTTTCGACGATCGGCTAACTCAGGCGGCTGGCCGGCGCACTAGGCGAGGCCGGGGCAAACCAGTCGCCGCCGCGGGCTGTTGTATGCATCCTGGACGGCCCGGTCGTCTGACGCACGGACCACCATCGGGATGCAGAGGGTCGCCGCGGGCGGCGGAGATAGCTCAGCTGGCGATGAGCGCAAGGGAGATAGCAGACAGCACCATGCCGGCGCGGGGTAGCGCGCTGGCCCTTTCGCGGAGCACGCCTAGGGCGAGCAGCACGGTGACCGCGGGGTAGAGCGCGACGACGACGCCGACGAGTGACAGGTAGCCGTGCCGGGTAGCCAAGAGGAAGCAGACGTCACCGGCGGCATCGAGCGCTCCGGCCATTACAGCGGAAGCCGGGCGTTCGAACCAGTCGTGGTCGTAGCGCTGATCAGGGTCACGGCGACCAGTCCGCACGCGATGCCCGCCCAGGAGACCACGCGCAGATGCTCCCCACTGAACACGCCGAATCCCATCGGAGTGGCGGCGGCCAGTACGGCGGTGATCGGCGAGACCGTGCTGAGCGGGCAGGTGGCCATCAGGTGATACATGAGGCCGAATCCGACCAAGCCGGCGACCGCTGCGAGCGCGGCCAGCGTCGCCGCGCGGACGCCCAGCGAGCCGGGAAACAGTGGCAGCAGCAGCGCGGTGAGCAGCGCACCGACGGGTTGGCCGTAGAGCAGTACGGTCGACGGCCGCATCCGGCGCGAGGCCACGCCGCCGGCAAAGTCACTCGCGCCGTAACCCACGGCGGCGAGCAGGGCCAGCATCACCAACATAGGGCGGCTCTTTCGGGAGACGGTGACAATTCTGGATTCGTATAGGCGAGCGCGGCTCGGACAAAACGCGTGGCCATCGACGCAAAACGGCGACCACGGCACTGCCGACCAGTCACGCGCGAAGGGCACGCGTTGCGCGTGCGCCGACAAGCAGGGCCAACGCGACAGCGACTGCGGAGCACGCAAGTAGAAGAGCGGCGCCAGCGCGGACTGATACGTCTTCAGCGAAGCGGGTGAGAAACCACCCGGGGCCCCCCGCCGAAAATGGCGGCGACCGACCGCAATGCCACAACCGCTCGCGACGGAGGGACGGTCGTGCGGAGACGGCCGACGTCGGTGGAACGGAGTTCGTCATCGGAACGGAAGGGCGACGTCGCAGATCACGTCGTCCGGGCGCGCCTCGGGGTAATGCCCGAGGTACATCTCCCTCAGCGGTGCGGCATAGTGTCGGCTTTGCTGATCCACCCAGTCGAAGACGGCGTCGTAGGCGGACAGAATCTGCGGATAAGCCGTCTGGGATTTCGTCAGCCGCACGTAGGCCTGCTGGTGCGCCGGCTCCACCCGAGTGTTCAGTCCGGCCTTCGCCGCAGCGTCCGCGTCCACGGGCAGACAGATCTCGACCGGGCCGTCGCTGTCCTCGGTGACTTCGCCGTGGTAGACGAACATGAAGTCACCTGCCCGCGCCGAGCAGGCATCAGCCAGGGCCATCAACCGGGTCGCACCCTGCTCGATGCACAGCGCCAGGTCACCGATGACGACGTGATGCTGCTCGACAAGATAGGCGCAATCGGGCACCGTTCGTTCTGCCACGGCCAGTGTGGGCGCCAACGGATGCTCGCCACTGAGCCGGTCCTGCAGGTGACGGGCGAGGCTGCGCTGCGCGTCGTTGCGACGTTCGACGCTTTCCCAGTAGGTCGCGAGCAGGTCGACAGCGCGGTCGCGGGGCGCGGCGACGACCTCTGCCACCCGTCGCAGGGGCATGTCAAGCCGGCGTAGCCGGGCAATCAGCCGAGCTGTTTCGAGTTGGCGGTGCCGATAATAGCGGTAGCCGTTGTCGTCATCGACAGCGGCGGGGACGAGAAGACCCCGACGTTCGTACAGGCGCAGCGCCTTCGGTGAAATCCGCGACCGGCGGGCGAAGACACCGATTGTCAGCAGGCTATCCGGCGAAGGCTGTCCCTCCTCTGAGGGCGGGTCAGAGTGCTCCATACGCAGAGGGTGGACCTTGACCCAAGGGCAAGGTCAACCCCTTTTCCGAGAATTGGAGGCGCCCGGCAGGGCAACGGCCGCCGCAGCAGGTGGCCCGTGGAACGCTGCGGACCGCTCCAGCTCCTTCCGCGGGGCTGTCTCGAGGCGTTATCGTCGCCGACGTGGTGGATCGAACGTTGCTCACCTGGCTGCTCGATTCCGACCCGAGCCTGCAATGGCAGATCGAGCGCGACCTCGCGGGGATGCCCGAGGACGTCTGGCGGGCCACGCGTGCCCGGGTCGCGGTGGAGGGCTTCGGGGCACGGCTGCTTTCTTGCCAGGACGAGGACGGCCAGTGGGCGGGCGGGGCCTACTTCCCGGCCGATGCGACGCGGGCCGAGCCGGGACAGCCTTGGACGGCGACCACCTGGTCGCTCAACGCGTTACGCGAGTGGGGCGTCGAGGCCGCTGAGCTGCGTGCGGATACAGCGGGACTGCTCGAGCGCAACGCGCGTTGGGAGTACGACGATCTGCCCTACTGGGGAGGCGAGGTCGACGCGTGCATCAACGGCTTCACACTCGCCAACGGCGCGTGGCTGGGGGCTGACGTGTCCGCGATCGCCGAGTGGTTCGTCGAGCACCGCCTCGCCGACGGCGGGTGGAACTGCATGTGGGTGGAAGGCGCCCAGCGGTCCTCCTTCCACTCCACCCTCAACAGCCTGGTCGGCATTCTCGACCATGAGGTGCGCACCGGCGGCTCGCCCGCGCTTCGGGAGGCGCGGCACGGCGCGCAGGAGTACCTACTGCTGCGCGGTCTGATGCGGCGCCTGAGCACCGGGGAGATCCACGCGCCGTGGGCCACACACTTCGCCTACCCCTACCGGTGGTTCTACACCGTGCTACGCGCGGCAGACTACTTTCGCACTGCCGCTTTACACGACGGTCGGCGCCCGGATCACCGCATGACCGAGGCCGTCGAGCTCATCCGGTCCGCCCGTGACGCCGACGGGAAGTGGCACCAGCAGTTGCGTCATGAAGGCCGCACGTGGTTCGACGTCGACAGTGGGCCGGGCGAGGCATCGAGATGGCTCACCTTCCATGCGCTGCGCGTACTCGAGTGGTGGGACGCAGGACTCCCGTTTCAGCCTGCGCCAAGCCGAGAGGACCAGTAGCTCCGATAGGTCGAGCAAAACAAGCGCATGTCGCTGCGGCAGTCAAGCGGCCGCATCCTTCAGCGGCGTCAATAGTTCATGCCACCCACGTGCATCGGGTGAAAGAGGGAGTTGGCCAGCGGGCTTTCCTTTTCTCGGCCGCACCGTGGACAGGTTTGGAAAGGCACATGTTGCTCGTTCGCATGTTTCTCCCAGTAGTGATGAAGATTCGTTCGACACAGCACTGGAAGGCGGGGGGCTTCGGCTCCATGAACGAGCACCGTCCGCAGCTGCCAAATGTGTAGACAGACGCGCAAAGAGTAGGCGAGCTGACGTCTACGTGGCTGGCCGAACATCTCGGCCGCGAACTCCTGGCGGTACCTATTCCGGCTCACGCCGTGGGGCAGTAACAAGGTTGCTGCCCACAGCAGCGCGGCGGCGAGGCCGGCCCGGCGTTCGTCGCCGCTGCCCGAGTCGACGCTGGCCGGCGTCATGACTGCGTCGCCGGTCGCAACGACGCGAACGGGGACCTGGTCCGGTAGGCGCCGGCCAACGCTGCCTGCGCGTTGGACACGCCGTCCGCGGTCAATCGGTAGTAGCGCCGTGCTGGGCGTCCGGCGGCGCTGGCGTCGATCTGTTCCCAGCGCGATGTCAGCCAGCCCACACCTTCCAGGCGGCCCAAAATTGGATGGATCGTCCCGCTCGCCAGGCCGGCCGCCAGCCCGATCTCGGCGCCGTAGCACTCGCGGTCCGGCTCGGCCAGCAAGGTGGTCAGTACGTACTGCGTGGGAATTGTCATCCGAGGGACGTGCGGCGTTGCCATACTCGTACTCTACCTAGGGTGGTCTGGGAGTCAAGCGCGGCTTTCCGCTACTTGATCCGGTGCTGCGGGTCGACAAGTCGATCCACCCGCTCATGATGTATGCGGGTGGTGTGCGATTAGGTTGAACCTATGTCGACGGCAGCGCACGGAGTGGATGTTCAGCGGGCGGCGGGATGGTTCCCCGACAGCCAGGACGACCTGGAGGCTTGGCTGTCCGGGCACCGGGAACGGGTCGAAGCCAAGGGCGAGCAGGTGCAGCTGCACCCGGTGCTGGTGGAGTTCCAAGAACTCATGGACGCCGACCCGGTGATACGGATGTACATCGAGCAGATGATCGCCCAAGTGCCCGACAGCAAGCCCTACACCCGGCGCCATCTGGAGAGTGTCGACCAGCTGTTGCGCTTGATCAACGAAGTGCTGGGCATGGCCCCGGAGTTCAGTGCCGACGCGATGGTGATGCTGCCGTTGGGGGCAATCCTGGACTGGACGATGGGAACCCCAGCCGGGTTCGCGGCCTACCGCGACCCACGGGTCAACGCGATGCTGAAGAAGATCCTGACGGCGTGGTGTGAGTTCCTGTGCAGCAGCGCGTCGCTGTATGTGCTCAACGATTCCTCGTCGGGGTGGAAAAGCGCCGCGGCGCAGGAGGCGATCGGGGGCATCGAACAGTTCGACCACGATCCCGACGACGAACACTGGGGTTTCACGTCGTGGAACGACTTCTTCACCCGCCGCTTTGCCGACGGGCAACGCCCGGTAGCGGCAGCCGATGACGACTCAGTCATCGTCAGCGCGTGCGAGTCCAAGCCCTACGGGATCGCTGCAGACGTCCAGCGCCAGGACCGGTTCTGGATCAAGAGCCAGCCCTACTCCCTGCAGGACATGCTCGCCGGCGACGAGGCGGTCGAGCAGTTCGTCGGCGGCACCGTCTACCAGGCGTTCCTCAGCGCCACCGACTACCACCGCTGGCACAGCCCCGTAGCCGGCACGATCGTGCGGGCGTTCAACGTGGCGGGCACCTACTACTCCGAAGCCGACTCCGAAGGTGCTGACGCCGTCGAGCCCACCAACTCCCAGGCCTACCTCACCCACGTCGCGGCCCGCGCCGTTTTCCTCATCCAAGCCGACGACCCCGCGATCGGACTGGTCGCCTTCATACCGGTCGGCATGTCCGAGGTGTCGTCCTGCTGCATCGGCGCGCAGATGCAGCCCGGCCAGCACGTGGGCAAGGGAGACGAACTCGGCTACTTCCAGTTCGGCGGTTCCACCCACTGCCTGATCTTCGGTCCCGGCGTCATCGCCGACTTCACCCTCGCCGCCATCCCCCAGCCACACGACCCGAAGGCGCCACTCATGCGGGTGCGCTCGAAGCTGGCCGTCGCCGCGCGACGCCCACCGCAGTGATCCTCGCCGACGCGTGCCCAGCAGACCAGGGATGACCCTCACAGTCGCGCAACGCCGAACGTAGCTTCGCCACTTCTCGGGCTCAAGTCCCTTCCCGGGATGCCGATGGCGTAGGCGTGATCGCCGACACTGCAGCACGTGGGCAGGGTCGCGCCGACTCGGCAGACCCGGATTCGGCCCGGCGTCAGAGCATCGGGGACATGGTGGTCGGCAGTTTCCGGCTCATCATCGCCGGCGGAGTGATCTTGGTGTTGATGCTGACCAGCCTGCTGGGGTGGCTGCTGGTCGACTCACGCCCGACGATCAACCGGTTGGAGACGGGCATTCAGGCCCTGCAGGACCAGCAGACGGCGATGCTCGACCAGGAAACCGGCGTCCGCGCGTTTCTCATCAGCGGTCAGCCGACCTTTCTGGAGCCCTACCGCCGGGCCCAAGCCGCGCTGGCGGGCATCGACCACAGCCTGCTGGCGATCACCGGCACCGACACCTTGACCGCGTCGGTGGTGTCGCTGCAGATCGCTGAGCAGCGTTGGATCGACGCCTGGGCGATGCCAGCCGCATCCGGGCAGCGGGTCTTCCCTGCCCTCGGCCCGGCCCTCAACACATTTTTGGATCAGGGCAAAGCGCTGTTCGACGACTACCGCGCCGCGCACGCGCGTACCACGGCAATGGCCATGCACCGACTCGACTCCCTGCGCCACCAGCAGATCACGGTGCTGGAAGCAGTGACCGCGCTTGCCGTCCTCATCGCCCTGGTGAAGATCGTTATCGGCATATCCCTGCGTAATCGGCTGCAGCGTCGGATCCTCGCCCCGATCGACGTGCTGCTCGCCGGGCTGGCCGACGTCCATGCCGGCCGTCTGGAACAGCATTTGAGCACCGAAGGGCCGGCTGAGCTGAGTGAGGTGCTGGCCGGTTTCAACACGATGACGCAGTCGCTGGCCACCGCCCGCGACCTCGCCCGCAGCCACGAACAACGCATCAGCGAGCAGGCCGACAAGCTGCGCGGCGTGCTGAGCATGACCCGTGAGATCGGCGGCAGCCTGAACTCGGGCTACGTGCTGGCCGCCATCACCGATGGCGTCGTCACCATCAGCGGCGCGCGACGGGCGACGGTCTGGTTGCAAGACGACACCGGCGCGCTGACCTGCGCCTGGAACTCCCAATCCCGAGACAGCCCAGAACACGCCGGGGACCTGCTCACTGCCAGCCACGTGGCCACCGCAGCCAAGTTCGGCCGCACAACTCTGGGCCACGCCAGCGACAACGCAGCCCACCGGCTCGCGGTCCCCCTCATCGTGGGTGCCAGGGTGATCGGCGTACTCGAACTGGAACTGGCCCCCGGCCGCACCTTGAGCGACGAGGACATCGACGTCGTGGAAACGCTGTCGGTCCACGCCGCGACGGCCATCCAAGCAACCCGGCTGCATGCAGGCACCACCCACGCCAGCGAGCACGATGCGCTGACCGGGCTGGCCAACCGGCGCCGGCTGGAAGCCGACTTCGCCGCCGAGGTCGACCGCAGCAAGCGCTACGGCAATCCCCTGTCCTTCATCATGCTCGACCTCGATCACTTCAAACGGCTCAACGACACCCACGGCCACCAACGCGGCGACGAAGTACTCCAAGGCTGCGCGGCCGCGATCACCGCGGCCCTGCGCACCACGGATACCGCCTACCGCTACGGCGGTGAAGAACTGGCCGTACTGGCCCGCGAAACCTCCATCGAGGCCGGCCTGCAACTCGCCGAACGCCTACGCGCCGCAATCGAGGCCCGCTACCCCGGCACCGGCGGCACACTGCACGTCACCGCATCCCTGGGTGTCGCGGACATGCCGGCATGCGCAACCTCACCAGCCGGCCTCACCAGAGCCGCAGACACCGCGCTCTACGCCGCTAAACGCACCGGCCGCAACCGCGTCCACCGCGCCGACCCGACCGGCCCCCGACGACTACCCACACCCGGCTCGGCCGAACTTCCCAGCGCGACCCGCGCCGAGCTCGGGCCGACCTCCCCCACACTGCCGGGCTCGATCGAGGCAAGCGTTGCAGCACCGGCTGTCGCCTGAACTGACCGGGCCACCGGCCACCCGTCCGACAGACCGGAGGCCCCGACCAGGACGGCAGGGCGCCTCGGTCGCAGGCCGCCGCCGCCGCGACCGTCGTGAACATGATGCCGGGTAGAAAGGAAATGTGACCCGCCTTCCTGCGCCGCCGTCCCTGGCCGATGGTGCGTTGCGCAGCGACGTCGTCGAGTGGGTTGGGCGGCATCTGGGCGACCTCACCCTGGAGGGCGGCGACGGTGTGCGCGCCGGCGCGATCGTCGGTGGCCAGAGCGCGGCCGACGCCGCCCTTGCCGCGCTCGACATCACCGGCTATGCCGCCCGCCGCAGCACGGTGTTGCCGCCCGAACAGCGGGGGGCGAGTCGGATGTCGCCCTACATCCGCTACGGCCTGCTGCCCCTACGTCAGGTCTGGGACGCCGTCCACGACGCTCCGGCTCGCGACCGCCAGCGCTACCGCGACGAGCTGCTGTGGCAGGAGTACGCGCGCCACCTCTACGCGCGGGTGGGCCGAGATCTGGGTGCACCGTTGCGCAGGCAACAGCCACGAGCGACCGACTGGACCGACGTGCCCTGGCCGCAACAGATGCAGTGCATGCAGGCCACGGTCGCCGAACTGCACGGCGACGGCTGGCTGGTCAACCAGACCCGGATGTGGCTGGCCTCGCAGTGGGCGGTGCGCGCCGGCGCCGACTGGCGCGCGGGCGAGCAGGAGATGTTCGTGCATCTGCTCGACGGTTCGCGCGCAGCGAATCGTCTGGGCTGGCAGTGGACGGTCGGTACCGGCAGCGACAAGGTCTACGGCTTCAGCCGTTGGCAGGTGGAAAAGCGGGCGCCGCAGCTGTGCCGCCAGTGCCCGCTGTCGGCGGCGTGTCCGATTCAGGACTGGCCTGACGCCGCGGCCGGACCCAGCGTGCCGGGTCCAGATCTGCAGACGGTGGCCGCCGACGGCGGCCCGGTCGAAGTCAACGGCAACGACGGGCAGATCGTCTGGTTGACTGCCGAGTCGTTGGGTCGTGACGACCCCGCCCTCGCCGCCGATCCACTACGTCCCGCCGTGTTCGTGTTCGACGAACCGTTGCTGACGCGCCTGCGCCTGTCGGGCAAACGCCTGGTCTTCCTTGCCGAAACGCTCGGCGAGATCGCCGGTGGACGCGAGCTCGAGGTGCGTCGCGGCCGCGTTACCGACGAACTCGCCGGCCGGGCGCTCGCCGCCACCTGGACCCCGGTACCAGGATGGGCGCGCAAGGCCCGCACCCTCGGTCCGGTCGAAGTTCATCCCTGGCCGTGGCTGGCGAGGCCGACCGCTGGGTCGGCGCACTCGTTCTCGGCCTGGAGACGCACGACACGCCCGCGCTAGCGGCGACCATCTCCCTTCCGGTCAATCACCCTTCACATTGACGATCTGGTGCAGCGTGTGCCGCACGGTCACGAGGTCCGCGGCGTCGCGCATGACGACGTCGATGTCCTTGTAAGCGTCGGGGTGCTCGTCGAGGAACGCGTCGGACTGGCCCCACATGAACGGCATCGTCGCCGTGCGCACCGCCTGCTGCCTGGTCGTGTCCTCCAGGATCGACGCCCAGCTCATCAGCCGCTTCGAGATCTGCTCCATGCCGCCCACCCTGCCGCATCCGGCAAGGAGTTTTGGAACGCTCGAGGTCGCCGGCTCGCCCCGATCTGCAGCTCGTCCCGGCTCGACCCTGCCGGGCGTTCACGATGCTGGCCGGAAGCAGACCGTGGCGCGGCGAGCGACGGGTCAGAGCGCAGGCATGATGAGGTTGTCGGCCGTCCATCGCGCTACGGCGTCGGGATACGGTGCAGGCAGGATCAGCACGATGTGGCCGAAGCCCGCGTCGGTCGCGTCTGCGATGGCACGCCGGGCGAGCTCGGGTTGGTCGTAAGAAACGGGCAGGGCCGCCGAGCGGGTGATCGCCGCGGGATCGCGTCCGATCTCGGCGCAGAAGCGATCCAGCAACGCGCTGCGATCGATCATGTCTCCGATGTCGCCGCCGGGGATGTTCCACACGTCGGCGTGCTCGGCGACGACCCGTAACGTCGCGACGGATCGGCCGCCGATCACGATTGGCGGCCGAGGGCGTTGCACGGGCTTGGGCGAGCAGAACGCCCCTTTGAGCTGGTGGTAGGTCCCGTCGAAGTCGAACGGAACGTCTTCGGTCCAGAGTCGATTGATGATCGTGCACGCCTCGGCCAGGCTGCCCACCGCGTAGGCGGCGTCGTGGAAGGGCAAGCCGTGCGCATCGTATTCACCTCGGGCCATCGGCAGGCTCGGCCGGGAGCCAGCACCGATACCGAAGTCGAGCCGGCCGCCGGAGACGATGTCGACGGTCGCGGCAATCTTGGCCAGCATCGCCGGCGGGCGAAACCGGTTGCTGGTAACGAGGAGTCCGACACGCAGGCGCTGGGTGTGCGCGGCCAGCGCCGACAGCAGCGTCCACCCCTCGAAGGTCGAGCCAGCAGGATCGCCGAAGATCGGCATCAGGTGGTCGAACAGCCAGGCGTGTTCGATCTCCTCGATGCCATCTGCCTCCCGCCAAACCCGCAGGACGTCGGAGTAGGCGACCTGCGAAGGCGGGGTCATGATCCCGAAGCTGGTGCGCGTCATTGGCGGCGGCGCAACGACGGATCGAGCAGCGACGGTGGGGTGTCGATCTTCTCTTCGGGCGCGAGGTCGACGCCGGGCGCGACGATCTTGTCGATCGCGTCGAGCACGTCGGGCTGCAACACGGTGTCGGCGGCCGCGAGCTGGGAGTGCAGGTGATCGATGGTGCGCGGGCCGATGATTGCGCTCGTCACGCCTGGATGAGCGGTGACGAACCCGAGCGCGAGCTGGATCATCGTGAGGCCGGCGGCGGCGGCGACCTCGGCCAACTTCTCGACGGCCTCCATCTTGGCCCGGTTGACCGCGACGGCGGGATCGTATCGCTGCGGCATGAACGTCGAGCGGCTCGTCGTGATCTCACGGCCCTCCCGTATCGCCCCGGACAGCCATCCCGAGGCCAACGGGCTCCACACCAGTACTCCGAGCCCGTACTCCTGTGTGACCGGCAGGACGTGCGTTTCGATGCTGCGCTGCAGGATCGAGTAGCCGGGCTGCTCGGTGACGTAGCGGCTCAGGTGGTGCTCGCGTGCGGCCCACTGCGCCTGCACGATGCGGTAGGCCGGAAACGTCGACGAGCCGAAGTAGCGGATCTTCCCGGCCCGCTGCAGGTCGGTGAGCGCCGACAGCGTCTCCTCGTCGCTGGTCGTCGGGTCCCAACGATGGATCTGGTAGAGGTCGACGTGGTCCACACCCAGCCGGCGCAGGCTGCTGTCGAGTTCGGTGACCAACCAACGGCGGGAGCTGCCCTTGTGGTTGCGCTCGTCGCCCATCGGCAGCGTGGCCTTGGTGGCCAGCACGAGGTCGTCGCGCCGGCCGGCGATGGCCTTGCCCACCATCTCCTCGGATTCGCCGGCGCTGTAGAAGTCGGCGGTGTCGATCAGGTTGATGCCGGCTTCCAGGGCGGCGTCGACGATCTCGGTCGCCTGCTCCTGCGTCGTGTGGCCGATGGCGCCGAAGTTCATTGCGCCGAGCACGAGTGAGCTGACGTGCACGCCGGTCGTGCCCAAGGTGCGGTAGTGCATCACGGACTCCTGTCGTTTGGGGATTGTCTGCAACGTCGGGGAAACGTCGCCCGACCTGGCATGATCGGTAACGGAACGCCGCTCCGTTATGTTACGGAACATTGTTCCGCTTAGTCAACGTGGGGAGGACAGGTTGGCCGCGACCGGTGAACGTGCTCCGGTGCCCCGGAGGAGGGCAGATGCGCGGCGCAACGCTCATACGCTTCTCGAGGCGGCCGCCGCCGTGTTCGTGACCTCCGGCGTGCAAACGCCCGTGCGTGACATCGCAACCCGAGCCGGCGTAGGTATCGGCACGATCTACCGTCACTTCCCCACTCGCGCGGACCTGATCATTGCCGTCTACCGGCACCAGGTCGACGCGTGCGCAGAGGCCGGCTCGGCCCTGCTCGCAGCCACCGCATCGCCCTTCGACGCGCTGTCACAGTGGATCGATCTGTTCGTCGACTTCCTGGTCACCAAGCACGGGCTAGCAGCGGTGATGCGCTCGGACCAGGCCGGCTTCGAGGCCCTGCACGCCTACTTCCTCGACCACCTGGTGCCGGTCTGCGCCCGGCTGCTCGAGGCCGCAGAACGGGCCGACACGATCCACGGCGGCGTCGACGCGCTGGAATTGATGCGCGGCGTCGGGAACCTGTGTGTCGGAGTGGACGGAGACTCCCGCTACGACGCACGGCGCATGGTCGCCTTGCTCATCAACGGACTGCGCCAGAGGCAACCGAGCTGACCTCACCCAGCCAGGCCGGCACAGAGGAGTTGGAGACAGTCCTCTCTAGCCGTTCAGCGTCAGCTGGCGAAGAGAGTAGGTCGCATGAGGTTTCGCTGAGTTCTTTCACGCGGTTGCGAAGCGCAGCACTTTCTCGACTTCCAAGCCGGGAACGAAGGGCGCTACCGGATCTGCCGGGCACACGCTGGAGCGCGCTTGGGCGAGGGTGGCCCGCATGTGGGAGAACAGGTCGCCGGCGACGGTGACGACGACATCAGGGCGCGGGAATCGGGTCTTGATCGTCGCGCAGCTGCTCGGGCGTCATGTCGAAGGCCTGCTGGATGCCGGCATTGCGAGTTCCGAGCCCGTCGGTGGTCTTCTTGTCCCACGGCGCCATGATCAGCTGCTTGGTCTCCTCGAGCATCGACTTGGGCTCGAGGTTGCGGTAGCTGTCGATCTCGCCGGCCGCCAGCGCGGTGAGCGTCGCGTACACCGGTTCGGGGTTGAACTGGGGGCGCGGGAAGGCGAGCTTGGAGTAGTCGTAGAGGCGCTGCTCGGGGTCGTCGTCCCAGCTCTGCCAGGTCTGGAAGATGCGGTCGTTGAAACCGGTCAGGAACGGCCCGGGATTCATCGTCGCGACCTCGACGCCGAACTCCTGCAGCTCGTCCTTCATGCTCTCGGCGATGGCTTCCGTGGCGTGCTTGGACGCTGCGTAGATGCCGGTGAACGGGTTGACGTTGAGCCCCTCACGCGAGGACACCCACACGATGCGTCCGGCACCGCGCTTGGCCATCTGCTTGGCAATGCCCTGGGTGAGCAGCAGCGGGCCGGTCACGTTGACCTCGAACTGATGGCGGATGTTCGCGGCCGGGATGTCGAGAGTCGACCCGCCCTCGCCCACGCCGGCATTGTTGACGAGGATTTCGACTCCCCAGTCCAGTGCTTTGCGGCGGTCACCGTCGTTGGTGACGTCGAGCTTCTCGACCTGCAGGGTGACACCGCGCTCGGCGGCCTGTCGCTTGAGCGTCTGCATCTGGCCGTAGATCTCCACGGCGGCAACGACGTCGAAGCCCTTCTCGGCCAGCCGCATCGCGACCTCGTATCCGAAGCCGGTGCCGGCTCCGGTGATCAAAACCTTCTTCAGTGCGGTGGAGCTCATGTCGAGATGGTCCTTCCAGTCGGTGCGATGCGGTGGTGGTAGATCGTGGCAAGACGCGCGGTGACAGTTGAACAGCACATCTTCGAGGACGACCGTAGGGGTGCAGGATGACGGTGTCGAGGCCCATAACTGCGTCCCCGGCGTGCAATATTGCACCGATCACGTTTACTGCACAGGTGATGAGTAGAGGCGACCACGGAGTCAAGGCCGATGACCTGCGCTATTTGGCGGCTGTGGCAGACACCGGCCGTGTCGTGACGGCCGCCAAAGCACTCGGCGTCGACCACTCGACGGTGTCTCGTCGCTTGCAGGCGTTGGAACGGTCGCTTGCCGTTCGACTGGTGCACCGCGGCACCGACGGCTGGGACCTCACCGATGCCGGACGCGCGATCCTGGTACACGCCCGGACCATCCAGCAGGCAGTGGAAACGGCGGTCCACGTCGCGGCCGGCACGGAGCCCGAGACGTTGTCGGGCACGGTTCGGCTGACCGCGGCAGACGGGTTCGGCACCCTGTTCGTCGTACCTGCCGTTGCTCGGGTGCGGGAGCAGCATCCCGCGCTCAACATCGAACTCATCACCGGAGCGCGCGAACTGACCTTGCGCGACACCAGCTTCGATCTGGCCATCACGGTGGGCACGCCCGCGACCAGGCTGTTCACCGAGCGTCTGTGCGAGTACGACAACGCGTTCTTCGCCAGTGAGCGGTACCTGGCCGAGCACGGCAACCCGGCCTCGCTGGCCGAACTGCGCCACCACGCTCTGGTGTTCTTCGTCGACGCGCTGGAGCGGATACACGAGCTCGACATCAACGATCTCGTACCCGAAGCGACCGTCCGGTTCAGCTCGACCAACATCTTCGCGCAGCTGGAAGCGGTGCGCCGCGGGGTCGGCATCGGCTTGATGTCGAAGTTCGTCGCGCACACCGCACCCGAACTCAGGCCGGTATCGGCGTTCATGCCGCCCGCCCGAGTACCCGTGACTCTGGTGGCCAGACGCGAGGCCATGCGTCGCCGCGAGATCCTGGTCATCCGCGAAGCCCTGCAGCAAGAGGTCCGGACACGGCGCCACGAGCTGGTGTGGACGACGCATCGCTGACGCCGATTGCGCCGCCGATCCGTGGCGAGGAAGCCGTCCGCGCGCACAAGATCGGCAGCCACGGCCGCCGGCGCGTGGAACGCCGAGCTGTCGGGGTGTCCGAACACCCAGGCGGTGCCCGTCACGGGCGGACCGCGACCACATGCCGGCGGTTCATTGATCCACTTCGAAGTCCACCGATGGCGTCGGCACGCCGCTTGGCCGCGTGGAGTTCAGTGGCCAACAGCCGGAAGTAAATGAGCGACGCTGGTCAGGCGGCCACACATCGGCAACGAACGATGGATGCCCCTGAAAGATTTTGGGGCAGCGCCACGGTGGATACCTAGGCGCTGCCCCTGCTGTTACCGGCCTCAGTACCTGCTACCCCCGTAGCCGAACGCAGCCCTAATACTTCAGGGAAGCGACTCAATAGGTTCTGACGACAAAGACGACGCTAAACGACAGTTGATCATCACACCAACCGTTGAGGCGCCCCTTCTATCCACACTCGCACCACGGAAACCGCAGTGTCCACAGATTTGGCCCACCAACACTGTGGAACATCAGCACGCCGGAACCCCGTCCCAATTGGGATAAATTCGCGTAGGAGGGCATGATCAACACCGTCCCGGCTACCTCCCCGTGGGTAGCCGGGACATTCACGTGGTCGACCTCACACCTGCGACTTGCCCGGCGCTGGCCTGATCGCAAGCACAACGCAGCCCAGGCATTGAGTGCATCGCAACAGGGGAGTCGCCACGGGCGACGCCCACAGCACAACGCTGCTCGGGCTAGAGCGTGTCGGTCAATCCTCGCGCGATGACGTCGAGGACGACGCTGATGGCGCGGTCCCGTTCGCCTAGTGGTAGCTCGCGTAGCGGGCCCTCGACGAGGAGCACTGACATGCCGTGTACTGCCGACCAGGCAGCGTGTTCAGCGCCGGGCCGGCGTGCGACGGACAGCACGCCCACCTCGACGAGCCGGTCGAGGGCCGCGCTGAGCAGCTCGTAGGGGCCCCGCTCGTCGTCTGTCATTCGGGTGGGCGCTTCGACTCGGCCCTTCTCCTCGGTGGCTCGCGCGGCGAACGCGGTGCGGAACCATCCCGGCTCGGCGACGGCGAAGCCGATGTATGCGCGGCCGATGGCTGCGAGTTGGGCGATCGCGCGGCGTCGAGGGTCGCGAACCCGCACGGTGGCGATAGCTGTCTGCATCAACGTGGCCAGCTCGGCCATGCAGCACTGCGCGACGGCGTTGACAAGGTCCTGGTGATCGTCGAAGTGCCGGTAGGCCGCATTGTGGGAAACACCGACGGCGCGGGTGACCGCGCGCAGTTGCACCGCCTCCGGCCCCTCGGTGCGAGCAAGTTCCAGGCCGGCGCCGACCAGGCCGGCTCGCAGATCACCGTGGTGGTACGGCCGGGTTGGATTGACGTGCTGCATGCGTCTCATGGTGACATGTTGACACCGCCCACATACTCATGCCACGCTCCATGTGCCCACTGTCAACATCAGGACGAGGCGACATGACAACTACGCAACCAGTAACGCGCAACGCCCGACGGGGAGTGGTCCTCGCGACGGTCTGCCTCGCCGCGTTCGCGATCAACCTCGACACCACGATCGTGAACGTGGCGCTGCCCGATCTGGGTCGTCAACTCAGTGCATCGACCCGTGATCTGCAGTGGATCGTGGACGGCTACAACCTTGCTTTTGCCGCGCTCGTGCTGACGGCCGGCTCGCTGGGCGACCGGTTCGGACGCCGTCCGGCGCTGCTCGTCGGCCTGCTCGGCTTCGCCGCTGCTAGCGGTGTCGGCGCCGCCGTCGACAGCCCGGGCGCGCTGATCGCGGTGCGCTTCGCGATGGGCGTTTTCGCTGCGCTGATCTTTCCCACGACGCTGTCGATCATCACCAATCTGTTCCCCGACCGCGGTGAACGGGCCAAAGCCGTCGGATTGTGGGGCGCGGTAACCGGTCTTGGCGTGGCCGTCGGCCCGATCAGCGGCGGGTTGCTGCTCGCCCACTTCGCGTGGCCGGCCGTCTTTCTTGCCCTAGTCCCGGTGGCGCTGCTGGCGGCTGTCCTGGCGTTCGTTGTTGTGCCCGAGTCGAGTAACCCCGGCCAAGCGCGGTTGGACCCGACGGGTCTGGTGCTGTCGTCCGCGGCTGTCGCGACGCTGGTCTACACGATCATCGAAGCGCCGACTCGGGGCTGGACGGCGCCGGCATCGCTGCTGGGCTACGTCGCGGCCGCAGCGCTGGTCGTCGTGTTCGTGCTTGTCGAACGCGGACGGGTGCATCCGATGCTGGACGTGACGTTGTTCCGTACCCCGGCATTCTCCGCCGCCAGTGGCGCAGTAACCGTCGCGTTCTTCGCGCTGTTCGGGTTCATCTTTCTGATCACGCAGTACTTCCAGTTCGTACGCGGCTACGGCACCCTGTCCACCGGCGCCCGCATCCTGCCCGTCGCCGTGTCGATCGCGATCGGATCGGTCGCCGGTGTCCTGCTCGCCGCCCGGTTGGGAACCCGTGCTGTCGTCGTCACCGGTCTGCTGCTCTTCGGCTCGTCGTTCGCGTGGATCTCGGTGTCGTCGACGTTCATGCCTTATACCGAAATCGTGGGGCAGATGGTTCTCATGGGCCTTGGGCTTGGGCTCACCACCGCCCCCGCCACCGAATCGATCCTCAGCGTGCTGCCCGCGGCGAAGGCAGGCGTCGGCTCCGCGGTCAACGACGCCACCCGCGAGGCCGGCGGCACCCTCGGCGTCGCCGTCATCGGCAGCGTCTTCACCTCTCTCTACGCCGACCACCTCGCCGGCGGATTCACCCAGCTACCGGCCGGCGCCACGCAAGCGGCCCGCGAATCGGTCGCGGCGGCCTACCAGTCCGCCGGGCACTCAGCCTCACTCATCGACGCGGCCAACTCGGCATTCATGACCGGCCTACATGTGGCCTGCGTCGTAGCCGCCGGGGTGTGCTGGGCCGGCGCGCTCGGCGCACTAGCACTACCAGGTCGACGGCACCCGTCATCGACATCGATGCGCAGCGCCTTGCAGTCCCCTCTGGTGCTGACTGAGGGCCAGCAGTGGACATGAGCATCGGCGCTCCGGGGCCGCTTAGCTGTTCCAGCCGCTGTTGTAGACGTCGAGTCCGAAGCGGTTCAGGCCTGGAGTTTGTGCGTAGCCCAG
>CAXSBR010000018.1:36543-61810 GCA_964236495.1 uncultured Jatrophihabitantaceae bacterium | reverse complement strand
CCGCCCTCTGCCGCCGCCACCACCGCCTCAAAACAGAGCGGATCTGGACCTACCAGCTCGACAGCGACGCAACAGCGACCTGGACCGGCCCCACCGGACGTAGTTACGGCACCCAGCCTGAGCCCAACCTGGCGCTCCGCCCACACGGCGACATCACCGAGCTCGAGGCGAACGTGATCACTCGACCAAGCGGGGACATGACCGACTTCGAGGCGAATCCGACGGCCCGACGCACAGTGACATCACCGACTTCGAGGCGAATCCGACGGTCCGATCAAGCGGTGACACCACCGAGCGCGGCACGTCTGACGGCCCGACCCTGCAGTGATGTCATGGAGCCGGAGCCGGAGCCGGAGCGGGACCCGAGGGTGCGTCGACGCCGCCGAACACCCGACGAACCACGACGATCCGCCTCCATTCTGAAGCAGGCACCGTCACACTCGGTTATCTGTGCCCTGTCCTTCCCGCCAGCACTCCTGCCACGTGAGGGCGTACTCGACGTCGCCGTGCTCGCTGCCCTCGATCGCGTCCGGCCACTGTTCGGCATACCTCGTGCAACTCAGCTGTAAGTTGCCAGAACAGCGTCTGACAGTGCCGGCCAGGCGGTGCGCGCCCAGTCGCCGAACGGCCGGTCGGCCAGTGCGACGAGCCCGATCCGGGCGACAGGGTCGATCCACAGCATCGTGCCGGACTGGCCGAAGTGGCCGTACGTGCCTGGGGAGTTCGCAGCGCCCGTCCAGTGCGGCGTCTTGGCGGCCTTGATCTCGAAGCCCAGACCCCAGTCGTTGGCGTCTTGTGGACCGAATCCGGGCAGAACGCCGCGTAAACCGGGGAACTGGACGGTCGTGTTCGCGGCCAGTGTCGTGGAATGCAGCAGACCGGTGGGTGCCAGCAGCTCGCTCAGAACGCGCGCGAGGTCGGCGACGGTGGACACGCCGTCGCGGGACGGGCGCATGCCTACGGTGGTGTCGCTCAGCAGCAGGGGACGAGCCACCGCCTCGGCGAAGTAGGCCTGGAAGTCGATACCGCTGGCGTCGGCAACAACGGCGGCCAGCGCGTCGATACCTGCATTGGAGTAGATCCGGCGCGTGCTCGGTTCGACCGCCTTGACCAGGCGGTCGGCTGCCAAGCCCGACGCGTGTGCCAGCAGGTGCCGCACCGTCGCGCCGGGCACGACGTCGGGCAGCACCGCCTCGTCGAGGCCGACGGCGTCCTCCTCCACCGCCACCAACGCGGCCAGCGCCGTCAGGGGTTTGGTCACCGAGGCCAGCGCGAAGTGGGCCTCGACATCGCCGTAGGTGGCCAACACGCCGTCGACGCCGACGACTGCAGCGGCCGCGGACGGCACCGGCCACGCCGCCAGTTGATCGAGCGTCACCACAGCCTCCGGTACTCGGCGCCAGCGCAACCATGATGCTGGCCGGTGCGGTGGCCTCGCGGTTCGTTGGCCGGTACAACGGATGCAGCGTTGGCTACCGCAGAGGTGGCCAACGCTGCACTCGTTGGCGCGTGAGTCACGTGCTCACTGCCATAGCGGCCACAGCGGCCATAGCGGCCATAGCGGCCATAGCGGCCATAGCCGGCCCCGCCTTGCTCACAGCCGGGACCGGGCAACGGCGATCAAGGGGCTCAGGTCCTCGGCGCCGGCGGGCAGATCGTTCCAGCCGAACCAGCGCAGATCGAGGGACTCGTCGCTGATCACCGCCTGGGCACCGGGCTCGACGACAGCGACGAACCGCACGTCGAAGTGGCGAGTGGGTACGCCCAGGGAACAGGTCAGCGGGTGCACGTCCAGATCGATCGGTACCGGATCGAGCTGTAGCGCCGCGATCCCGCTCTCCTCCCGCGCTTCCCGCAGCGCCGCCGCGGCCAGCGAAACGTCGACGGGCTCGCAGTGCCCGCCCAGCTGCAGCCACCGACCGACGCGCGGATGCAAGGTCAGCAGCACCGCTTCGCGGGTGGGATCGAGCACGACGGTGCTCGCGGTGATGTGGCCGCTCACGCACGAGCGCCACACCGCGTCCGGACGGGCAAGCAGGTAGCCGACGTAGGCCTCGCGCAACGCGGCCGCCGAAGGCGATGCGACCGGCATGGCGGCAATCGTGGCCAGTGCGTCGGCGTGCAGGGGAGCAGGGTCAGCCACCGAACCGAGCGCGTCGGCCCGGCCCAGTTCCATCGCCTCCTGGGTGCCCAGCGCGAACATGTCGTCAACGCCGCCGCGCACCAGCGGCGCGCTGCCCAGGCCGTCGTCGACGGCGAAACTTGGGGACAGGCCGCGGATCACTGCCACCGGCACGCCGGTCAGCTTGCCCTTCACCAGATCCGCCGCAGAGGCGAGCTCGTCGGCGACTGCGATCTGAGTGGCGTGCAGCTCGTTGCCGTGGGCGTCGACGACGCCGCGTAGGTCGTGCACCGCCGAAAGTCCTGCCACGCCCAGGGCCTGATCGATGATGCCGGCCCGCCAGGCCCGGCCCAACGAGTCGCTGACGATCACCCCGACAGTCACGCCCAGCCGACTGCGTACCGCCTCGCGCAGCGCTCGGGCAGAAGCGTCGGGATCGGCGGGCAGCAGTGCGATCTCGTCGAGGTCGACGTTGGATGCGTCGACACCGGCGCCGGCCATCACCACGCCTGAAGCGTTGGCCACGATCCGCAGCGGCCCGCGCTGAGCCACCACACGCCGGGTCTCGGCCGTGATCGCGTCCTGCCGCACGCGCTCGCGGTCCTCGGCCGACCCGCCGGGCACGGAGATCAGCCGGCCCTCGGCCTTCGAGACGATCTTGGACGTGACAACCAGGACGTCTCCATCGGCCAGCCACGGCGCGGCGGCGCACATCAGCGCCCCCACGTCGGCACCGGGCCGGACCTCGCCGATTCCGACGACGGGCAACACAGAGACCATGCCCCGGGCGCCGGACGGCTCGGCATCCTCGAGCAGTTCAGACACCGGCCACTGCCAGTCCGGCACGCACCATTTCCGCGGTCGCGGCATCGTCGGACATGTAGAGCGGAACCGCGCGCACCTCCAGACCGTCGACGGACGCAGTGTCGGCGGTGTCGATCATCCAGACGTCGAGCAGGCCACCGGTCGAACGGGACCCGTAGTGAGCTCCGACGCCCTGTGCGCTGACCTCGACGCCGATCGCGGGCAGGCAGGCGTCGGCCATGCCGCGCACCGGCCGGCCGGCGATGATGGGGGAAAACCCGATCACCGGCGCGGGCGTGGCCACCACTGCATCCCGCAGACCCGGCACCGCCAGGACCGTGCCGATGCTCACCACCGGATTGCTGGGCGCGACAAGCACGACGTCGGCCTGCGCCAGCGCGGCGGGCACCGCAGGCGCGGGCAGCGCGTCGTCCACTCCCACCGAGACGAACTGCAGTGCAGGTGTGCCGGCGCGCAGCTCGATCCACCATCGCTGGAAGTGGATCTGCTGGCGAACGCCTTCCAGATCGACCACGACGTAGGTCTCACACGGCTGATCGCTCATCGGCAGCAACCGAACGCCGGGCTGCCACCGCTGGCAGAGCGCCGCCGTCGCTTCACTGAGCGTGCGACCGGTCTGCAGCATCTGGGTGCGCATGATGTGGGTCGCGATGTCCAGGTCGCCCAGGCCGAACCACGGCGCCTGCCCTCCGTAGGCGGCCAGTTCGTCCTTCAACCGCCACGTCTCCTGCGCCCGCCCCCAGCCACGTTCGGTATCGATTCCGTCGCCGAGGGTGTACATCACACTGTCCAGATCGGGGCAGATACGCAGACCGTGCAGCGTGATGTCGTCTCCGGTGTTCACCACGGCGGTGATGTCGGCGTCGGGGTAGGCCGCGCGCACGCCGCGTAGGAAACGGGCTCCGCCGATGCCGCCGGCCAGAACGGTGATCCGCACGCCGTTCGACGGTACTGCACACCCGCTACTGGGTCAGCCGGACTGAGCGGCAAGGGGTAGGTGCATCCGGGCTCACGAGTGAACGACGAACAACCCGTCAACCACCTGCCGCGGACCGCCCGGATTCGTCTGCTGGTTCACCAGCGCGAGCTCAGCGCCCGGCTTCTTGGCCACGAGCTGGGTGGAGTGACTGCCGTCCAGTGTCATCGCCGAGTAGCAGCCCCGCCCGAGCAACCACGACGTCAGCTGCGCGCTGGTCATGCCGTCCATGTCGTGACGTCCGTACTCGACGGCGCCGATCTTCACCTGGTGATTGTTCTTCATCACGCAGGCGAAGGCGCGTGGTTTGAGCAGGGCGTCGTCCTCCCACAGGCCCTGCTTGTCGTCGAAACGCCGGCCGCCGGCGATGAGTACACGTTTGCCGCTGATCAACGTCTGGATGTTCTTGCGGGCGTAGCCGGCCCAGACGGTGACCGTGTGGTTGGCGACGAGGTGTTGTTTCATCCATCCGCGCGCTAGCCCGCCACAGGAGACCAGCGCGCGTTGTCTGCGGGCGACCCGGGTGAAGTGGGTGACCGCGTTGTCGAAGTGCGTGATCCGCCACTGGCCACTGGCCGCAGTGGCGAGCGTGGCGACGGCGCACGAGGGCAAGGTCGAGTTCAGGACGGCGTTGTCAACAAGGGAGACCGCACCGTTCTTGGCGTTTTCCAGCGAGTTCTGGGAGCGGATCTTGAATCCGTACCGGTGGTCGGTCGTGTTCACCGAACCGGCAAAGCCGGGGTCACCGATCCTCGCGACGTTCGACGAGTCGATCGACAGCACTGCCTTCTGGCCGACCAGGGCCGACTTCAGGACGTGGCCCCGGTACGAGAGCCCGCCGCGCGGTGCCGACCTGGGGTCGGAAAGGTAGAACACGTCACCGTCTATGCCGGCGATCGCGTGTTCTTGCCGGGCCATCGCGAGCACCGTCGCCCGATTGGCGCCGATGACGTGCCCCGGCGTGGTGGCGACGAAGGAGTTGTGCTTCGACAGCCTCACCGTCACTGTTTGGACCTGCTCGGTCAGTGTCTTGTTGCCGGCGCGCATGTGGAACGACGAGTGCACGAGCGTGACACCAGGAGCGAGTGTCGTCGTCGACGGTCTTGGCGGGGCGGCAACTGCCGGGGACGCCGTCGCCAGCATCGGTACCGCAATCAAGGCAAGCAAGGGGCCGGTGGTTCGCATGAACTTTCCTCCAGGGGGATGAGGGAAGATCAACTCTGCGGCTTCGACGGTCCGAACGCCAATCGACGGTCCTTCGGACGAACTGCACGATGACCTATCAGCGTGGCGAACGCGTGGCCGGCCTGGTGCGCTGGACCTCCCCCCTATCGGCCGCGGCGTGATACTCAGCGCTGCTCATCGACCAAGTTGCACACCGAGCCAAGATCACCCGAGGCGCAGCGGCGACTAGGTTCCATTCATCTGGGCTCCGACGTGCTCGTGAAGGAACCGGGACATCCACCGTCGGTCGTGCGTCGGTACCGCGCTCGCCGGACTTTGAGCAACTGCCCGACGCCGGCGAGGTCTATCTCCTGCGCTCCCAATGACAACGCCTCGGCACGCGCATGAGCCGGCAGATCGTAGTGCCAGCGCCACGGGTGGTCCTGAAAGAACCGGCGGGGCATGCCGATTGCGTCCGCCATTGCATGCAGTTCAGCGCGCTCGTCGGCGAGCAGATGACAGAAGTCGGTGAACCTCAAGCCGGCGCCGGGGTAGTGGCGCACCGAGTCGACGTAGCACGTCACAGCGAACTGCCCTCCGTCTTGCGCTCGTCTGCGGCGTCCTGCTGCCCCGGTAAGGGCTGGTTCGGTCCTGTTTGCGCTCGCGGTCTACGCCCGACTTACCACCGATCGACTTGACAGCACCCTAACGACACGGGTGTAATTCCACTAGCGACATTCAAGCGTGCGGGTCCCCATGGTCGAACGGTTCGTCTGCAGAACAACCCAAAGTTGATGTTCGGACGGGCCAACGTTCGGCTCGACATGACAACGACGAATCCCGACCAACAAGCCGCACGCCGACGATCAGGGAGCAGCACATGACCGATCTGCACAGCGAGCTGGACGCCATCGATCTCGCCGCTGTTTTCGGACTCCCCGAAGAACAGAGCTGGCAGGAGCGCTCCCTGTGCGCTCAGACAGACCCCGAGGCGTTTTTCCCTGAGAAGGGTGGCTCCACGCGCGAGGCCAAGAAGATCTGCGTCGGCTGCGAAGTCCGAGCCGAATGCCTCGAGTACGCGCTGGCCAACGACGAGCGCTTCGGAATCTGGGGCGGGTTGTCCGAGCGGGAGCGAAGGCGTCTCAAACACGCCTCCTGAGGGCACTACCACCGCAGGCTCTCGGTCGAGTGACACGTTGCCCCTGAGTAGCCTGGGTTCGTTATGACTGACGTGCCGGCCGACCTCAAAGAGCTCACCGCAACCCTGGCCAGCATCAGCGCTGTGCTCGACGTCGACGGCCTACGCGCGAAGGTGGTCGAGCTCGAGGCGCAGGCCTCCGTGCCCGATCTGTGGAACGATCCGGAAGCGGCACAGAAGATCACCAGCGCCCTCTCTTACACCCAGTCCGACATCCGCCGCGTCGACGAGCTGAACCGTCGGCTCGAGGATGCGACGTTGCTGTGGGAGATGGCCGAAGCGGAAGCCGACCAGGCCAGCCAGAACGAGGTCGTCGCCGAGCTGGCGTCGCTGCAGGCCAGCATCGACGAGCTCGAGATCCGCACCCTGCTCTCGGGGGAGTACGACTCCCGCGAGGCGCTGATGACGATCCGCTCGGAAGCCGGCGGAGTGGACGCAGCCGACTTCGCCGAGATGCTGATGCGGATGTATCTACGCTGGGCCGAACGCCACAACTACGGCACCGAGGTGCTCGATACTTCTTATGCCGAGGAGGCCGGCATCAAGTCGGCCACCTTCCGCGTCAAGGCGCCGTACGCCTACGGCACATTGTCGGTCGAGCAGGGCACGCACCGTTTGGTGCGAATCAGTCCCTTCGACAATCAGGGCCGGCGCCAGACCAGTTTCGCCGGCGTCGAAGTGCTTCCCGTCGTCGAGCAGTCCGACCACGTCGAGATCCCCGACGACGACCTGCGCGTGGACGTCTACCGTTCCTCGGGCCCGGGCGGTCAGGGCGTCAACACCACTGACTCCGCCGTGCGTATCACCCACCTGCCCACCGGCATCGTCGTGTCGTGTCAGAACGAACGCAGCCAGATCCAGAACCGGGCCAGCGCCATGGCGGTGCTACAGGCCAAATTGCTCGAGGTGCGCCGGCTCGAGGAGCAGGCCCGGATGGATGCGCTGAAGGACGGTGGCTCCAGCTGGGGCAACCAGATGCGCTCCTATGTGCTGCACCCGTATCAGATGGTCAAGGACCTGCGCACCGACCACGAGGTCGGCAACCCGCATGCCGTCTTCGACGGTGCCATCGATGACTTCATCGAAGCCGGCATCCGCTGGCGTAAGCAATCCTGAACAGTCCCAACGCGACATTGCCGGCAGATTAGGCGGCTGGAGCACGAATTGCACCGTTCAGCGAGCGCGAAGTAGACACTGCATTCACGATGTAGGAGAGCGGGACGCACGGCGTCTGACGCCTCCACGGGGGAACTACCACTGCAACCGGCGACTGGTCGTCGGGCGGTGAGTGCTGCCCTCATGCAGGCGACAAGCACCGTGCCAACCGTCGTGGGCGGCAGGTGCCCGTTCACGCCGATCTCTGCGCCGGGGGCGCAGAAGGGACGAACTATGTCGCAAGCAAGTAGAAGAGGGTTCCTGGCGATGGCCGGAACCGGCGTTGCCGCTGCGGGTGTCGCAGCAGCGATGCCGTCGGCGCGCGCCGCCGCACCGGGTGCCGAGAAAGTGACCGGCATCGACGTGGACGGTCCGGTGATCGCGCATGTGCGCGATGCCGCCACCGGCGAGATCTCGATCATGCACGGCAATCGCGAGGTCGTCGTCCACGACCACGAGCTGGTCGCCCGGCTGACTCGCACCCTCGCCGCCGCTTCCTCGACACAGGAGGGCTGATCGATGTCATCACACCGCGAGGCGCCTGAGATTTCGAAGGATCCAGTCGCCGACAACACCGACGTCTACGCGTTCGTCTCACCGGACGACCCGTCGCATGTCACTCTGATCGCCAACTTCATTCCGCTGCAGATCCCTGACTCCGGCCCCAACTTCTGGGAGTTCGGCGACGACGTGGTCTACCGCATCAACGTCATGAAGCGCGGCACCGGCGTCGCCGACGTCATCTACGAGTTCAGGTTCCACACCGAGATCCGCAACAAGATGACGTTCCTCTACAACACCGGCCCGATCACCAAGGCCACCGATACCACCTGGAATCGGCCGCAGACCTACTCCGTCCATCGCTGGAGTCGGGCTACGGGCAAGAGGGTGCTGCTGGCCGAGAACCTAACCAGCCCGCCGGTGAACGTCGGCAGCCGCAGCACACCGCACTACGCCAAGCTCGCCGCGGCCTCGATCCACAAGCTCTCCCAGGGCCGCACCGTGTTCGCCGGCCAGCGCGCCGAGGGGTTCCACGTCGACCTGGGCTCGATCTTCGACCTGGGCACGCTGCGCCCGTTCGCCTCGCACCACCTGATCCCGTCCGCGGACGCGATGGGTGTCAACAGCACGCAAGGTCTGAACGTGCATACGATCGCGATCAAGGTTCCGATGCTGGAGCTGACGCCGGACTACAAGCCGCTCAAGGGAGTCACCGACCCGCGGGCGACGATCGGTGTCTGGGCATCCGCGCTGCGTCCAAAGGTCAAGATCCACGACAAGGACGGCCGCAGCCACGCTGTCGGGCCGCTGCAGCAGGTTTCCAGGCTTGCGCACCCGCTGTTCAACGAGGTCATCACCCCGATGGCGTACAAGGACCTGTGGAACGCCTCGGAGCCGATCAACGACAAGCAGTTCGCCAAGTACGTCTCGAAGCCTGAGCTGGCCGGGCTACTGCCGGTTCTGTATCCCGGCGTGTTCCCGAACCTGGCCAAGTACACCAAGCCGCGTGCGGATCTGCTTGCCATCCTGCTCACCGGTATACCGGCGGGCATCATCAAGGGTTTCCAGAACTACACCGGTCCTACACAGGCGGACATGTTGCGGCTGAACATGGCCGTGCCGCCGGCGAAGAAGCCCAATCCGATCGGTTTGCTCGCCGGGGACGCGGCCGGGTTCCCGAATGGACGCCGCCCCATCGACGACGTGGTGGCGATCGAGCTACGCGCCATTGCCGGGCTGACGATTCCGCTGGTGGACAAGTCGTTCACTCCTGACGCCGCCGCCGCGGGGCTGTCAGATGGCACCAAGCAGACCAACCCGCCGTTCCTGGCTACGTTCCCTTACCTGGGTACGCCGGGCGGAGGGTCGGAGAGCCTGCCCGGCAAGTCGATCACCGGCTAATTCTGCGGGCAGTTACATCGTTGTAGGGCTCGGCGGGCCGGCATGTATTGCGGCCCGCCGAGCTTGTACCTCGCGGGTGCACGCTTGCCGCGGTAGTGAAGATCAGACACGATTCGACACGGTCGCGTGAGCAGCGACGGAAAGGTTGCCGTCATGGCTGAGGACAACAGTTTCGCCGGGCAGGGCTCGGTCGTGCTCGACATCGGCGGAGACATCGGTGCGCTGATCGTGGCCACGCCTGCTGAGATGGAGGGCATCGAGATCGAGATCCGTCCGGTGGGCGCTGCCGATCAGCGGCCGCATGTTCAGGGCGATCACGATCACGAAGCGCACTCGCACTCCCACGACGAAAATCACGAGCACAACCACGATTCACCCTCGGCGTCGCCCTGGCCGCACGTTGCCGTGGTGGCGCGCCACGCACCCGTCGGCGTCATCTACTGCGCGGTGTACCCGGCCCTGGCCGCAGGCACCTACGAGCTGTACGAACGGCCTGCCGAGCCGGTGCGCATGGTGGCCGACGTCGTCGGCGGCAGCGTCACCGAGGTGGCCTGGCCGCAGTGAGGCTGCGACCAGCCCTGTGACGCTGACCCTGGCTGGTTCACACATTCCCAGGCTCGATAACGGTTCGGCGTACCCTGGCTCTCCGTGATCCACCTCCAGAACGTCAGCAAGGTCTATCCCGCGGGCACCCGCCCGGCTCTGGACTCTGTGGATCTGGACGTGGACAAGGGCGAGTTCGTCTTCCTGATCGGCCAGTCCGGTTCGGGTAAGTCGACGGTGCTGCGCCTGCTCCTGCGCGAGGAAATGCCCAGTAGCGGCACCATCGAGGTCAACGGCAGCAATCTGGCCAAGATGGCAGGGCGCAAGGTGCCGGGGCTGCGGCGCACGATCGGCTGCGTCTTCCAGGACTTCCGGCTGCTGCCCAAGAAGAACGTGTATGACAACGTCGCCTTCGCCCTGGAAGTCATCAACAAGCCCACCCGCTACATCAAGCGCACCGTGCCCGAAGTGCTGGATCTCGTGGGCCTGATCGGCAAGTCGCGCCGGATGCCGCATGAGCTGTCGGGCGGTGAGCAGCAGCGGGTCGCGATCGCGCGCGCATTCGTGAACCGGCCGCTGGTATTGCTTGCCGACGAGCCCACCGGCAACCTGGATCCGGATACCAGCCAGGGCATCATGTCGCTGCTGGAGCGGATCAACCGCACCGGAACCACCGTCGTGATGGCTACCCACGACAACAACATTGTCGACGCCATGCGCCGTCGCGTGGTCGAACTCGACACCGGCAAGGTGATCCGCGACCAGCGCCGCGGCGTCTACGGCGTGGCTCGCTGAGGCGCAGACCAAGCACCCTCGCCGACTTCCGACTGTTCAGCTCGACTTAGATTGCAGGAGTTTTCATGCGCGCCAGCTTTGTGATGTCCGGTGTGGCCACGGGTGTGCGCCGCAACCTGACGATGACGGTGGCGCTCATCCTCAACACCGCCATCGCGCTGAGCTTCGCTGGCGGCGCGATCTTGGCAACCCAGTTCATCAGCCGCTTCCAGACGATGTACGGCGACCGCCTCAACACCTCGATCTATCTGTGCAACACCGCGCCCTACCGCGCCAACTCGCCGTGCACCAAGGCGATCAGCGACGTCGACCGCAGAGCTCTGCAGGCCCGTCTGACGGCCGATCCGGCGATCAAGTCCGTCCAGTACCTCGATCTCGAAGCGGCGTACCGGAAAGGCAAGGCGACGCTCTCCGGTGGTACGGCCGACGCGCTGGAACCGGGCTTCCTGCCTGCGTCGTTCATCGTCAAGCTCAATGACAACCGCAAGGACTACGCCCAGGTCGCCAAATCCTATGCCGCCACACCTGGAGTCGATCAGGTTCAGGGCCAGGACGAGGGCCTCAAGGAGCTCCTGAATATTTTCAGCAAGGCTCGGCTTGCAGCGGCAATCGTGGCCGTCGCGGTCATGGTCTGCGCTATGTTGATCATGGCTAACGCGGTACAACTCGCAGCGATGCAACGGCGCAGCGAGACCGGGATCATGCGCCTGGTAGGCGCGTCCAGATGGATGGTGCAGCTGCCGTTCGTCATAGAGGCGGTGCTCGCCGCTGTCGTGGGCGGGGTGTTGGGCATCCTGCTGGACTGGCTCGGCACGCGCGTCATCCTGGGCAACATCCTCAAGCGCCAGGTGGACAACCACCTCTTTCCCAACCTGTCGCTCAACGACGTCATCATCTCCGGTGGTATCGGTGCGCTGGGCGGGGTCGTGCTGGCTGCGGTCACGGCGTTCGCGACATTGCGCCTGATGGTGCGCCTCTAGCCCGAGCTGGGCGGGTGAGCATCGAGCGGAGCGAGGAGCGGAGCCCGTAGAAAGATGGGCCGAATCGGAGTTGGCCGGATGCGGGAGAATGGATGTCATGGTCGCCTCCTCGCACGCGTCGAGCAATCGGGATTCGGCGCGCAAGATGATCGCCCAGAACCGCAAGGCCCGTCACGACTACGCCGTTCTGGACGCCTTCGAGGCCGGGCTCGTCCTGACCGGCACTGAGGTCAAGTCGTTGCGCGAGGGCCGCGCGTCGCTGGTGGACGGGTTCGCGATGATCGACGCTGGCGAGGTCTTTCTGCACGGCGTGCACATTCCGGAGTACACCCAGGCGTCGTGGACCAATCACGAACCGCGCCGGGTGCGCAAGCTGCTGCTGCACAAGCAGGAGATCATCCGGCTGATCGGCAAGACCAAGGAGTCCGGGCTGACGTTGGTGCCGCTGTCGCTCTACTTCCGGGAGGGAAGGGTCAAGGTGGAGATCGCGCTGGCCCGGGGCAAGCACAGCTATGACAAGCGCCAAGACATGGCCCGTCGTGACGCGGACCGAGAAGTGCAAAAGGCCCTCGGCCGCCGCAACAAAGGCATGGACTAGCGCGGGCTGGGCTCCGCCGGCCCGGCTGGGCCGTTGTCGAGCCGGTCGGACCGCCGCTACGGATGCCTCCCGTGCGCTGGGCGGTTATGGTTGACGCGGCAACAGCCGGATCGCCCGGCGCGCTGTCAGCAGCACCGACATTGGGGGTGAAAGGTCTCGACTCCGTGCGTCGAGACAGGGGAAGCGGGCCGAGGACCGCATTGCTGACCTCGTTAAAAAAGCGATGCAAAACCAATAAGCGCCGATGATAATCGCGCTCAGTTCGCTCTCGCTGCCTAAGTAGCGAAGCAACTGTGTCAGTCCGGGTTCGTTGCCGGCCCGGGTCCTGGCATCAGCTAGGCGACTCACCGTTCCCGTCGGTCGCGGGTGGGAACGGGACAACTCACAGCGGCTGGGCCCGTCGCACCGGCTTGTGCACATGACCGGTGGGGCCGAGTAGGGACGATGTGCACTGCGCCCGGAGAAGACCTGTCAGAACGGCGGAGGACGCGGGTTCGATTCCCGCCACCTCCACCATCGAGAGCACACACCGCACCAAGAAACACCGCACCGAGAACACCGCACCAGCCGGCACGTCGGCGCCGCACCCCTACGGGTGGCGGCGCCGCTTGCGTTGTAGCGCTGGCCGACCGGTAGAGGTTCTAGGACGGGCCGCCCGCAACTGCACCGCATGCGATCTGCCGGACTCGATCGGATTTGGCCCGGTAACCACCTGGTAGCGAAACTGTCGCAGCCCCATGGTTAAGTGTCGGTTAAGGGGACCACGAACGCTGGTACGTGTAATGCAGCGGGACGGGACCGAAGCCGTTGCAAACCGTTGCCAGGAGGCAAAGTATGCGCGTTAAGAAACCGCTGATCGCGGCCACTGCGACGTCGGCACTCGTCGTCGCCGCATTGGCCGGCGCGGGCAGCGCTGGTGCTGCTCCGTCAGCTCGCAAGGCCATCGGCAAGAGCACGCCGGTGTGGCTGGGCAAAGCAAAAGAGTTGGGCAGAGCCAGTTCCAAGGCGCCCGTCAACTTCAAGGTTTACCTGACGCCCAACGGGGGAACCGCCGCCGTGGAAGCAGCTGTCAAGGCTGTGTCCACCGCCGGCAGCCCCTCCTACCACAAGTACATCACCCCGGCCCAGTACCACCGCGCCTTCGACCCCACGCCGCAAAGCGTGGCCAAGGTCGAGGCATGGCTGGGCGCCAACGGGCTGACCGTCAAGTCCGTGGGTGCTTACAACGCCTATGTGCAGGTCAGCGGATCCGTAGGCAAGGCGCAGTCGGCCTTCAGCACCCACATCGCCAGCTTTGCCCACGACGGCAAGCGGGTGCAGGCCAACACCAAGGCCCTCACCGTGCCCGCCGCCGTGGCGAGTTCGGTGCTCTCGGTTACCGGCATCGACACCTCGGTCGCGATGAAGAAGCCGGCTACCACGTTCCCACCGTCTCCAGGCTTCAACAATGCTCGGCCCTGCTCCACCTACTACGGCCAGCTGAGCGCTACTTACCAGGCTGACTACCGCACCAAGCTGCCCCTGTTCAAGGGCAAGGCGCTGCCCTTTGCGGTCTGTGGCTACACCGGTCCGCAGTTGCGCGCGGCTTACGAAGGCAACACAACGTTGACCGGTAAGGGCGTCACCGTGGGCATCGTCGACGCCTACGCCTCGCCCACCATCCGCACCGACGCCAGCACCTACGCCGCCAACAACGGCGACAGCAGCTACGCCGTCGGGCAGTACTCCCAGAGCCTGCAGACGTCTTACACCCACGGCGACACCAGCGCGACGGGCTGCGACGCCTCCGGCTGGTTCGGCGAGCAGACCCTCGACGTTGAAGCCGTGCATGCAATGGCTCCGGATGCGAATATTCGCTACTACGCGGCGAAGAGTTGCTACGACGACGACTTCTATTCGATCGTTCACCGGCTGGTTAACCAAGACAAGGTCTCCATCGTCACCAACTCTTACGGTGAGGCCGACGAGTACGAGACCACCGGCCTGCTGGCTGCCAACCACCAGCTCTTCCTCCAGGCCGCGCTGCAGGGGATCAGCTTCATGTTCTCCTCGGGTGACAACGGCGACGAGCTGGCCAACACCGGTATCAAGCAGACCGACTCCTCCGCTTCGGACCCGAACGTCACGGCCGTCGGTGGCACGTCCACCGCGATCGACTACGACGGCAGCCTGAAGTGGTCGACCGGCTGGGGAACCGAGAAGTACTGCGTGAGCAAGGACGGCAAGTCTTGGGTGCAGTTATGCCCGAGCGCGGACGGCACAAAGTTGCTGCCCGTCGGCTACCTCTACGGTGCCGGCGGTGGCTACTCCAAGCTGTTTAACCGCCCCAGCTACCAAAACGGCGTCGTGCCGGCTTCGGCAGCGCCGGGGCGGGCGGTTCCCGACGTAGCAATGGACGCCGACCCCACCACGGGCATGCTGGTCGGACAGACACAGGCGTTCAAGAACAGCGGCGTGCACTACGGCGAGTACCGCATCGGCGGCACCAGCCTCGCGTCGCCATTGTTCGCGGGCATGACGGCGCTGCTCTCGCAGAACGCCGGCCAGCGGCTGGGCTTCCTCAACCCGATGATCTACGCACAGGCGAAGTCGGGTGTCTTCACCGACGTCAAGGGCGCTCCGGTCGATGCGGGCAACGTCCGCGTGGACTTCAAGAACGGTGAGAACGAGGATGCCGGTCTGCTGTACTCGGTGCGCACCTTCGACCAGAACTCCAGCCTGACCACGGTCACCGGCTGGGACGACACCACTGGTGTCGGCGTTCCGAAGCAGTCCTGGCTGACGAGCGTCAAGAAGACCGCGTAAGGCGTCAACCGCACGCTGGGCCCGGCCGCAAGTCGGCCCACAAGCAAGCGAACGGCCGGTCTCCCGAAAGGGAGGCCGGCCGTTCGGCTGTCGTGCCCAGTTATGGCTCTTGCGTCCTTCAGCCAGTTGTCTCCATAGTCCGGTCTCCGCTGTCCCGGCTCTGGTCGTCTACGCCCTCGGGTCTGACTACAGCGCGCGCAGGCGGTCCAGCAGTGGGCCGGCCACCTCGGCAAGGAACTTCACCTGGCTCTCGTCGCCGATCTGCACCAACGCCACGTCGGTGAACCCGGCTTCCAGGAACGGCTGCACCGACGCGGCGAGCGCGTCGAGATCCGGTCCGCAGGCGATGGACTTGGCGACGTCGTCCACCCGCACGAACTGGCTCGCCGCCTCGAAGGACTTGGGCATCGGCAGGTCGGCGTTGACGCCCCAGCCACCACCGAACCATCGGAACAGTTCGTGCGCCCGTTGCGCTGCGGCGTCTTTGTGCGGGCCCCAACAGATCGGTATCTGCCCGATCTTGCGGGAACCGGCGCCCTTTGCGTCGTCCCACTGCGCGATCAGGTTGGGCTTGGGCTCCACTGCGATCAGATGCTCGGCCAGCGGCGCGAAGCGGTTGATCGACTCCCGTCCCGAAACGGCGACTCCGATCGGCACCCCGTCGCCCGGCACGTCCCACAGCCTGGCCTGATCCACTCGGAAGTACTCACCCTCAAAGGTGATCTGCTCGCCGGTCAGCAGCTCCCGGATGATCGTCATCGCCTCTTCGAGCATGTCCTGGCGCACGCCGACGGCCGGCCAGCCCTCGCCGACGACGTGCTCGTTGAGGTTCTCTCCGGAGCCCAGGCCCAGCGTGAACCGGTTGTCCGAGAGCAGCGCCAGCGTCGCCGCCTTCTGCGCCACCACCGCGGGCTGGTAGCGCATCGTCGGGCAGGTTACGTACGTCATCAACTCGACGTTCGTGGTCGCCTGAGCGACCGCGCCCAGAACCGACCAGGCATAGGGCGCGTGGCCCATCGCATCCAGCCAGGGGTTGTAGTGGTCGCTGCTCACCAGAAACTCGAAGCCTGCTGCTTCGGCGCCGGCGGCATAGGAGACAAGGTCCTTCGGACCGCTCTGCTCGGTCATGAGGGTGTAGCCGAATCGTGTCATGGTCTCGATTCTGACACCTCGCCGACGGGGAGTAGCGGCGGTCCATACAGCAGTTTGAGTACCCGCTCAATTCGTTACCGAATTGTGCCCGGCGGCTGCAGTCAAAGCGGCTAATCTGACGCCGGTGCAGTTGCAACCCGCTGATCAGCCGGCCCTTTGACCCCCTGGGACGGCGTCCGGGCACTGTCCGCAACGGAGGAAGCTGATGAGCCGGCTCGTGTACTCCTCTCTTACCGACGAAGAAACTGACCTGCCCGTGAAGCTGGCCACGTCGCAGCTGGCGACCTCGCAATTGGCGACCTCACAATTGGCCACGTCACAATCGGCCACCTCGGACATGGCCCCCTCGGAACTCGCAACAGCGAAACAGGACGGCCGGCGTGCGCGCTCACGGGTGCGCGTGATCGGTAGCACCGTGCACGTCAGCGGCGCAGTCACGGCCCTGGTGATCGACCGGGTGTGCGCGGCCGTGGACCACTTGCACTCTCTTGGTGCGACCGGCATCCGGGTCGAGATGGACGACGCCGACTCCAGCGTCGGCGAGCCGCAGGTTAGAACAACAATGCCGGTAGCACTGACCGGCTGACGCTGCGCAGTGCCGGTGGCCGTACCGCGCAGCACCAATCCGTATGGGCAAGCTGTGCAAGCCGTGTGCGGAACCGCGGCGACGCCGATCAGCCGTTTATGGTGGCAGCTGGCGTAGGCGTGTTGCCCGGCGCCGCGGCGTAGCTGCAGCCCGCCCCCGGTATTGGAGGTCGTGCCTTCGTGAACTTGACTGCGTCCCGTCGCTGGGCTGCCCTGGCCGCCCGCCTCCTGCTGTTCGCGGTGTGGCTGCTCGCGGGGGTACAGAAGATCGGCAGCCCGCGGGAGTTCCTGCGAGCCGTGCGCGCGTACGACGCGACACCGGAGTGGCTCTCCCAGGTGATCGCCTACGGCTTGCCCACGCTGGAGATCGCGCTGTCCATCGTGCTGCTGTTGGGCGTGGCTACGCGGTATGCCGCGGCGGTGTCGGCCGGTCTGTTCGCGGTTTTTCTCATCGGACTGGTCCAAGCAGCGGCCCGGGGCATCAAGCTGGAGTGCGGCTGCTTCGGTGGTGGCGGCGTCTCGACCACTACCAACTACACCTTGGACATCCTGCGCGATCTCGGCCTGCTCGCCGTGGCGCTCTTCCTGGTGCTGTACCCGATCAGCCAGCTGGCGATCGACCAGCTGGTCACCGAGGGTCACGACGTTGCTCCGCCGTCGGCCAAGCGGGTACGTCGTGATCCCAAGGCTGTTCAGCGCTACCAGGCCATGCGCGCCGCTCGGCAACGGCAACTGCGGGGCCGGCAGCGGTTCCTGGCGCTGACAGTGGGTCTGGTGGTGGCGATGGTCAGCATCATCGGTGTCGGTGTCGGCGTCCAGGCCGGCCGGTCGAAGATTCAGGGCAGCCTGGAGGCGACGAACGCCAGCGTGACCAACGGCGTCGTCGTAGGCAAGGCGTCCGCGCCGGTGACGGTCGACGAGTTCGAGGACTTCCAATGCCCGATCTGCCAGGAGCTGGAGTCCCAGCTCGGCGTGCCGCTGGCCAAGATGGTTGCCGACGGGTCGGTGAAGGTGCGCTACCACATGATGGCGTTCCTGGATGCGTCGTCCAACGGCAACCGTTACTCCTCTCGGGCGGCGAACGCGGGCCTGTGCGTCTCAGACATCAGTCCGACGGCGTTCGGACAGTTTCACGCGGTGCTGTACGGCAAGGACAAGTCGGGAGCCTCGGTGCAGCCGGCGGAGAACGGAAACGGCCGCTCTGACGCGGACTTCACGACCTACCTGAGACAGGCGGTGCCCAAGGTGACGGCCGATCAGCTGTCGATATTCCAGACGTGCGTGTCCACCGAGCAGCACAAGGCCCTGGTGCAGGCCATCACCGACAACGCGAGCAAGCGCAAGGTGTCGGGCACGCCGACGGTCATGGTGAACGGCAAGGTCGTCGCGGGCGGAACCAAGGCCGACGCGGTGCTTGCGGCGATCAAGAACGCCCAAGCCAAGCTCAAGACGGCCTGAACGAGGCGCGCCGAAACGCGAAAGGCCGGCTTCCCGAGTGCGGTGGGAGCCGGCCTTTCGGCGCACTGAGCTGGGCCGTGCGGGTGCTGCAGTAGTGCGCAGCAGTGCCGGCTTACTTGTTGGCGGCGTCCTTCAGGGCGCTGCCGGGGGTGAACTTGACCGTCTTCGCGGCCTTGATCTTGATGGTCTCGCCGGTGGCGGGGTTGCGGCCTTCGCGGGCGGCGCGCTCGCCGACCGATACGGCGAAGAAGCCAGGGACGCTGACCTTCTCGCCCTTCTTGACCGCACTTTCGAGCACACCCTGAAGGCCACGCAGCACGGCGTCGACCGTCTTCTGCTCGGTGTCGGCCTCATCCGCTACGGCGGCGACTAGTTCCTTGCGGTTCACGTGGTTCTCCTTCGTGGGTTCGGTGATCGTGACGGGCTGGGTATCAGTATGGCCGACGGCGCCCAAAAGCCTAGATCGCTGGGCTCGCAGGTGGCGTGTCGGCTTGTCGGTGATCCCCACGATGATCGGCGCTGCCCAGGTGGCGAGGCAGTGGCGTGCGCCGTGGCGTGTCTCTAGTAGAGTGTCCAAAGCGCCCACGGGCGTGGTTCGGGGCTGTGGCGCAGCTGGTAGCGCACCACACTGGCAGTGTGGGGGTCAGGGGTTCGAGTCCCCTCAGCTCCACCCATCGAAGGCCCGTAAACGTTGGGGTCGTGGCTTCACCGGCCCCTCGCCGTTCAAGGTCAACAAGTGCCTAGTCCGCAAAAAGTCCGCTACAGTCCCCGTGCGGTCCCGCAGATTGCGACTGTGGGGCACCGTCGCAATCTGATCGGTTCTCGGTAGCAGCGGCGTGTATGGTGCCTGCGTGTTGCGGCGTTCGAGTGGGCGATTGCCAATCCGCCGCCGACGCGTCGAACGGCGATTAGGACGGGGCCTGAAGGGGAGGATGCAGCCAAAGCTGGCGGAATATGTGCGCGGGGCACGGCTTCAGTTCCGGTACACGGCGGTATGGGTTGGTAAGCTACTTGCCAATCTCCTTGCACTACGGGGAGCTGCGGCTATCGCGCAATCGGCGGCAACGCACAGGCTGGGGGCGACGGAGCTAAGCCGCGAGGTGAGCTCGCCTCAGTCCGCTGCGGACGATTGCGCCCGCGCATGCGCGGCGCTGCCTAGCGGGTTGTCGGATCGGCGGTTGTACGCGTTGCGTGATGCCGGGTTGATCGACCAGCTTGGGCGCGGGTTGTTTCGTCGCGTGGACGCTGCGGAGGACGCGGACCCGGACCTGTTGGAGATCGCGTATCGGGTCCCGTGAGCGACGCTGTGTCTCACTACGGCGCTGGCCCGGCACGGGTTGACCGATGCCATCCCATCAAGGATTGACGTCGCTGTCCCTCGCGGCTAGCGGTTTGCACGTACGCAGGCGCCGGTGAGCTGGCACGCGTTCGCGACGGACACATTCGGCATTGGGCGCGAAGAAATGTCGTTGACCCTCAATGTCGCGATCGGGTTGTACAGCGCCGAGCGGTGCATCATCGACGCCTTCCGGCTGCGTCATCGGGAAGGACCTGAGCCGGCGGTCGAGGCGTTACGACGTTGGCTGCGTCGCCGCGGCCCACAGCCGGCGACGTTGCTGGCGATGGCGCGGAGCTCCCCGAAGGCCGAGCCTGCGCTGCGCGGCGCGCTGGAGATCGTTCTGTGACGGCGAGCCAACGACCAACTCAAGCGACGGTTGCCGGCCAGGCCTACTAGACCTGCAGATCAATACTCGCAAAATGGCGGCTTCAGACCCCAACTACACCCTCGACCATGAAGCGCCAATTCAGCCCTGGGGTCGTGTCCACACCGAGGTGGTCGCGGGCACGTTCTCGCTGGCTTTGAGACCACGAACCCGGTAGCGGGGCCAGTCCCCCAGAACATCTCGTGCTTCTTGATAGCGGGCCCGGTCGGAGTCGTCGAGCAGAAGCAGGCCCCCACGCCTCACCTTGGGCATGGCCCGCTTCACGCAGTCGACCCGGGCCCGGCCATCCACGATAACAAGATCGAATACCTCATCGCGGTACGTATCGACCGCCGCGACGTAGTCATCGAAGAACCCAGGGTCGACCGAACTGCTGATCCGGCCTCGACCACTCTTGCCCACGGTGAGTAGTTCAACCGACGGTGGCAATACCTCGCGCAGGTGATCGATCCAGGTGGGGTCGTGCTCGACAACGGTTAGTACAGCCCCGCGGTCGGCGAGCCACAGCGAGGAGCCGCCGCCACCGTATTCGAACACTCGCGCCGATTGGGGCAGACGCTGTTCGACGTAATCGACCATGGCATAGGGCCACCAGGGCTGCCGAAGCTCCAACGGGCCCTTGCGGCGTTCCCGTAGCCAACGCCGCAGCGTGTGCAATTGGCCGGGATGGGCCACAACATGGGCACCCGTTAGGGACAGCCGCCGAAGCGTCTGAGACGCGTGCACCGTTCGATCATCGCACTCACCCCTTCAAGATTCCTAACGCGCCATGGAAACGTCCATCTTCGCGCCATGTTCTGGTCGAGTCGGCCTCCACCCGTCGACCGGCAGGCGATCGACGGGGTGACTCGGATTCCGCAACCTCGCCAACGACATCACCAGAGCGCTACTTGACACCGGCGGCTTCAGACCCCGAATTCACCTTCTCCTGCGATCAGCCCCTTGTAGCGAGGAGCTACGGCGCCAAGGACCGCAGGGTCGCCGGAGCCGCCACTCGGCTCACTGCCGCGCTCGTGGCCGCCGACGTCGACCACGCGACCAAGTAACCGAATGCCGGCCACGCCATTATGAATGCAGCCGGCAGGACGATCACTGCTCTCGGACGCCTCGGCGGGGCGGGACACCACCCTGCCTGGCGAGTTCGATGCCCGCGGTCGAATGATCGAGTTCTTTGATCGCGAGCTTCGAAGCGGGAACGAGTCGCACGGTGGGCGCTGATCCCTTCGCGGGAACGGGGAGGCCACGATCACCGGAACTGGCGACAGTCAGAATCTGGATGACAAGGCCAGAGATCGACTACGGGAGGTACGTGCAGGCCGTGCTCAGGATTGTCGAGACCAAGTCACATCCCTCGATCGTGGCTGCCCGCCGGGAGATACCAGCTCGCTTTAAGATGTCCCGAATGACGGTGTGTTCCCGGCCGAAGTGTGCGCAAGGCCGTGGGTGCGCCGGCTGAATGCGTCCCGCACCCCGTCGAGTGCCGACGTCAGGGCAGGCAGGTCCCTGTCGTACACCGCACCTGCGTCCAGCTGGGTCGCCAGGTCACCCAACATGGCGACCTACTCCTGATGCCGAGGCCGTGAGGGGGATGGCATGGGCTGCTGGGTCGGGGTCTCGATGCGGCCGTTCGACGATCTGGACCGCGGATAGACCTGAGCTGGCCGCCCGGGTCTGCTCCCACGCTCGCTGCCGACAACTGGCGGAGCACCACTTCGCAATCTGCCCGCGGACCTTGTGCTCAATGGGGCCGCCGCACCAGCCACAGTCAGCACCTTGTTGGGCGGTGTGTGAGCCGAGCAGTTGCATAGAGGGGTGTGACCGGCGGTTTGCTTCAGCTCAGTCCAAGCTGCGACAACATGGTGGCCTCGTCGGTGGCGCCCCAGCGTTCGACCATCTTGCCGTCACTGAACTTGCTGATCTGCATACCGCGCACCGCGATCTTTTTGCCTGTGGCGCCGTGGCCCTGGAACGAACCGGTGTGCGTTCCGGTCAATGTGTAGGCGAATGCCACTTGGTCGTCGTCAGCGACCAGGGTTTCGACCTCGACGTGCAGATCAGGGAACGCTGTCCGCATCTCGGTGAAGAAAGTCTTGTAGCCCTGCGGGCCTGGTCCCTGCCCGAGCGCCGGGTCGTGATCGACGCAGTCTGTCGCGACGAGGTCGTCGAATGCGTCGAGGTTGCCGGTGTTTACTGCTTCGCCGAACGCCTGCTGGGCGGCCACGTTGGTCTTCTTGTCGAACATGTCATGCTCCTCATCGGGTCGGGCGGGGTTCGGTCGCCCAGGTGAGTAGGACCGGTTTTGCCCACCCACAATGCCGCATCGGCCAACCATCCGGCGAGCGATCCCGCGACGAGGCGGGCATCGTGTCTCGCGACATCGTGACTCCGCCATCGAGTTGTTGGTCACCATCCGCAGCTTTCGCTGGCACCTTTCCGAACTCCACCATCGACGGTAGCCCGCGACGGTCGCGAACGATACCGCCGTCACCGGAAGCGGATTCGCACGCGATGATCATGACCGAACACCCCGAGCTCCAGCTCCGGGTGAGCTAGCGTTCCCGGTGTGGCCCTGAATTACGTAAGACGAGGGAGCGGCAGCCCACTGTTGCTCGTGCACGGTCTGGGTGCTGGGTGGCGATCTTGGTCCCCGATCCTCGACGAACTGGCCGAGCGCCGTGAGGTGATCGCCGTCGACCTGCCGGGGTTCGGCGAGACGCCGCCGTTGACCGGCGAGGTGTCGATCGCCACCTTGACCGACTCCGTCGCAGAATTCATCCGCGAACAGGGCCTGGACGGGGTCTCGACCGTCGGCCAGTCGATGGGCGGCCGAATGGTGCTCGAGCTCGCGCGGCGGGGCGTCGGCGGCGACACCGTGGCGTTGGACCCGGGCGGTTTCTGGAGCGACCGCGAGGTCGCCGTCTTCGGCGCCACGCTGCGGCCATCGATCGCTTTGGTGCGAGCGTTGGGTGGCATGCTGCCAGCGCTGCTCGGCAACTCTGTGGGAAGGACTTTACTGCTGACGCAGTTCTCGGCACGGCCCTGGGCGCTCTCGCGCGAGACCGTGCTGCCCGACGTGCGCGGGCTGGCCGACTCCCCGGCGACTGGCGCTGCCATGGGCGCCCTGACCAAGGGGCCCAAGCAACAGGGAGCCCCGGCTGGCACAGTGCCCGGCCGGGTCACGATCGGTTGGGGTCGTCGTGACCTGGTGACCCTACCGAAGCAGGCCGCACGTGCTACGGAGCTTTTCCCCGACGCGGTGCTGCACTGGTTCGAGCGGTGCGGTCATTTTCCACAATGGGACGCACCGCACGAAGCGACCCGACTGATTCTCGACAACACCGATTGAGCTTCGTCATAGACGACACCGCGACAAAATTGGCAGGCGCCATATCAACGGGCACCGACCGCCTCGACGTGCAAGAGCTGGCGCGCCGAATCGGCTGCCTCCTCGAGCCGGCAGAAGAGTCAAGATGACCGCCTGGGTTCTGTCCGGATCATCTCTTACAAGTGGGACGGCTCGCTGCACCGGGACTCAGGGGGCCGTCGAGCTGGGCACCGACGAGCCGGGGTGTGGCGTTGGATGGCCGAAGGTACGCCAGTAACCGCACCCCGTTTCACGTATCCCGGCTTGGCCGGACTTCGGCTCTTTCCACCGACCGGACGGTGGTCAAGGTGGCCGAGTTGGCCTGCCGTCCGAGGCGCAGACTGTCGGGCAACGACCTGATTGTCGAGGATGCCGACCGCGGCGCCGGCGATGCGTCCGGCGAGGTAGTAGGTGTGGCCGTGGTCGAGCAATGCGGTGGCCGACTCCCAAGCCGACGGCGTCGCTGGCCCAGATGACGGCCGCGATACCAACGCCGGCGTGGTCTTCGGCGCGTTTGTAGTCCTGGTACCGCACGGTCGCGGCCTGGCCAGACGCGTCGGACCCAACTGTGTCTTGGTTGCCAGGTTGGAGGCCAACGGCGACGTTCGCCGCCGTTCGCTGCGGATTACGTAGGTTTGCTCAAGTGCCTAAGTTTGTTTTAGGGGATTTCCGAACTGTGGCGGCCGGTCGTGAACCTGTCGCTTAGGTGCTGGCAGTGTGAGGGTCAGGGGTCGAGTCCCTTCAGCTCCACTCATCGTATGTCCGTAGTTGCCGGGAAAGTGGCTCCGTTGGCTCCACGGCGAGCAAGATCAACAAACGCCTAGTCCGTAAAAGTTGGCAACAATCTGCGCACGATTCATAACTTGCGACTGTTTGGCACCGTCCTAGCAAGCCGCTTCTCCGTAGCAGCGGCAGACCCGCCGGCCACACTTCCAGGGGCGAGGCGGTTTCCTAGGTGCGCCGTGCGCGGCGACGGCATTTAGCCGGGCGGCCAGTTGCGGAGGGTGAGGTCGACGACGGCTTGCAGGTCACGGCGGGAGGTTCCGCCTGCCGCCTGTACGGCGACGCCGTTCGCCACGGTCACGAGGTGGCGGGCGAGAAGGCCCGGGTCGGCGTCGAGGGGGAGGTCGCCGTCCTCGACCGCCCGCGCGAGGCGGTCGCGTAGACGCGCCACGCCGTCCTCGCGCCAGGCCACGAGCGTCTCTCGTGCCGCTCTGGCGCCGTCGCCCGTGGCGAGAGCGCCCTGCACGCCCATACATCCGGCGGGGTCGCCGGCGTTCGTCGTCGCCGCGACGGAGCCGTTGAGGAACGCCGCCGCTACTTCGGCGGCGCTCGACTGCTCCAGCGCGCGCTCGCCGTAACCGGCGGGACCGCCGGTGTAGCGGTCCAAGACCCGCCCGAACAGGGCTTCTTTGTTGCCGAACGCCGCGTACATGCTCGTTCGGCTGACGCCCATGGCTCGGGTGAGGTCGGCCAGGCTGGCGCCCTCGTAGCCCTGCGACCAGAACACCCGCATCGCCGACTCGAGCGCGGCGTCGGGGTCGAAGCCCCGAGGCCTGCCCGTCCGGGAGGTCGCAACGGTGTCCACGCTGCACATCCTAGCGACTTGTGTACCGACCGGTACAGAGGTGCTAGCGTCCGTTGCGCACCGGTCGGTACCGAACCCTACGAAGATGGAGCCGAGAGGTCAGGGCACACCGGCCAAGGCGACGCGCACCGGTGGCGGTGCCCGCTGGTCAAAGCGAGCTGCGAGCGCAGTGGTGAATGGGCCTAGGCTTTGCGGTTCAGGCGAGGTAGTACCCGGTGATGTCGGCGATCAGTTGGATGCTGTTGTGGCTGCCGTTGTGCAGCGCGATCGAACCGTCCGCGCCGACGGCGACGGTGACCTGGTTGGCGACCGTCTGCCCCGTCACGAAGTTCA
>CAXSBR010000018.1:0-36443 GCA_964236495.1 uncultured Jatrophihabitantaceae bacterium | reverse complement strand
CGGACACACCACTAGCCGGCACACCGCTGCCCCCGGTCACGTGCAGGTGCACCGTGCCACCAGCCGCGACCGGACCTCGAGCGCCGCGGGCGATCCGGGTGTCCACCACCCGGGCCGGAGTAACAGTGCTCAATGCGCCCGGTGTGCTGGCCCGCCCGGCGAGGTAGTAGCCGGTGATGTCGGCGAGCAGTTGGATGCTGCTGCGGCTGCCGTTGTGGAGAGCGATCGAACCGTCAGCGCCGACGGCGACGGTGACCTGGTTGGCGACCGTCTGCCCCGTCACGAAGTTCACCACCGACGTCGCCGGCGGGGTAACGCCATCGGCGTAGGCCGACACATACCCGCCGGTGCGCGGACCGGTCACGGTGACCGTGACCGTCACCGCGGACACACCACTAGCCGGCACACCGCTGCCCCCGGTCACGTGCAGGTGCACCGTCCCACCAGCCGCGACCGGACCTCGAGCGCCCCGGCCAATGCGGGTGTCCACCACCCGGGCCGGGGTGACAGTGGTGAACGCACCCGGTACGGCGGACCGGCCGGCGAGGTAGTAGCCGGTGATGTCGGTGATCAGTTGGATGCTGTTGTGGCTGCCGTTGTGCAGCGCGATCGAACCATCAGCGCCCACAGCGACGGTGACCTGGTTCGCGACCGTCTGCCCCGACACGAAGTTCACCACCGACGTCGCCGGCGGGGTAGCGCCATCGGCATAGGCCGACACGAACCCGCCCGTGCGCGGACCGGTCACGGTGACCGTGACCGTCACCGCGGACACACCACTCGCCGGCACCCCGCTGCCCCCGGCCACATGCAGGTGCACCGTCCCACCAGCCGCGACTGGACCCCGAACGCCCCGGCCAATGCGGGTGTCCACCACCCGGGCCGGGGTGACCGGCCGGTAGCTGCCGGGTTCGCAGGATGCCGGCTGCGGGCAGCCCGGATCGGTTACGCTGACCTGGGAGATCGACGTGCCCCACTGGCTCTGGTTCAGCGCGAATTCTCCACCCAGCCACAACTTAGACGGATCGGTCGGGTCGACGGCGGCACCGGAGTAGTCACCCCACCGGATGTGGCCCGGTTCGTATTCGTCGGCGTCGATGTAGGTCTGCCCAGCGCGCAGCACCGTCGGGGCGCCGACGACACCGTCGGCGCGGACCGGGATCGCCACTACTGACAGGTACATGTCGGCGCCGGTCTCGGTGGCCACCACCACCGCGCGGCCGGCGTTGTCGACCTCCACCGCCGGGTCTATCAGGTACCGGCCGGCAATTCCGATTTGCAGCTCGTGCACCAGCACCGGTCGGCTGCCGGTGACGTCGATCTGCACCAGGTGGGTGCAGTCGCGCACGGCGGTGTCACCTGCCGGGGTGCACAACCCGGTCATCGAATACCACAGGCTGCCCGCGCCCAGGGTGGCCTGCGTGGGCCAAAACTGGTCGAGGATCGTGTCCGGGCCGCCTTTTTGTACGGCATCAACCGGGCCCTGCCACGGGTAAGGCACGTGCAGCACAGTGCCGGTGAGGGTGACGTTGTGCGCCGCCGGCGTGCCGGTGATCCGGTTGATGTAGGCGGCGGTCGTGTCGCCGCCGCCAAGCGAGACCGCATAACCGTCCGGACCAGCCGAGCTGCCCGCCTCCACCGTGATTACCCCGTATTGCCCGGCCACATCAGTTGCGTCGGCATTGAAGTGCGACATCCGCGCGGCGACCGGCTCCGACGTCGCCGCGACGAGATCGGACTTCTGCAGCACCCAAATGTCGTCGCCGTTGTCACCGACGATCACCTTGTCCTGGGTCACCGCCAACCTCGGCTGGTCCGCCTCTTTCAGAATCGTCTGCCGGTACCACGCTCCGCCAGGGTCCGCCGTCGCCGACACCGCCACCGTGATCCCGTCGTAGCCCGAGCCGCCAGGACTCTCACTCAGGGCTGCGGCGAAAAACCGACCGGAACTCTTGTCATACAGAACTCGCGGGTCGCTGCACAAATGCGTCAGGAACAGGTGACAGACGTACCGCTGATACAGCACCGTGTGCGGAGCAGTCCGCGAGAAAACATTGACCTGACCGTTCGTGATCTCCACAATGCTCGTCGGACCGGCGGCGATCGCCGTGTCCGGCGGCCCGACATTTGCCCTCTGATCACCGTCGAACGTCGTCAGCACCGATATCCCCGGCCCGCCTGCCACCACCGCGGCAGCCGGCCGCGCCCGCACCAACCCGCCTGCAACAGCGGCCACCAACACCGCCACGACCATCACGCCCACCTGCACACGTCGTCGCGCCCAAGTCGTGGTGGTCACCCCTGCCGATCCAGTCATGGGCACCTCTCTACCCCCTCACCGGCTACCGGGTCACCCGCTTAGACGGCTGTGGCTTGGCTTCGTTACCGAGCGTCGGGTCAGGTTCGCCGGCCAACCGGGAACACCACCGGATGATAAATCCTCTGCGCCGTGGGCAAATGCAACCGAAACGATGCGGTGTCATTCGGAGGAGTCAGCAGCAACACCGACCCCGTCGGCGGATTGCCGCAGCCGTTGCCGCCAGCCGGGTTCGACAGCAGAAACAGCACGAACGTGCTCGTCCCCGCCGGCAGCCGTACCGACGCTGGCTTACCGGTGCGGACCGCGTCGGCTATGTCCTTAACGCTGCCGCTGGGGAAACTCAACCCAGCCCACCCGGCCAGCACACACGCCCGCCCCGAGGTGTTGCGCAGCGTGACCGTGAACCCAAATTGGCCGTAGCTGCAACCGTGTCCACACCCACCGCGTCCACGACCGCCACCACCGCCGAGGTCGTCCAGGAGATGCTCGGCCGTTTCTCGAGGGAGACCCGGCCGGTATCGCGGCCATGTACGCCGAGCAGGCTTCCTGGAGGTGGCCTGGCCCGCTGATGAGTACGACGGCGTCGTCCCCTGGATCCGTCACCGCTCGACCCGCGCCGACATCGAGGACCACTACCGCACCGTGGCAGAATACACCGACCCCGACAAAGCCGGGGCCTACGTCACGGCCGTCGTCGTGAACGGGGACACTGCGATCGTCGTCGGCGCGCTCGCCCAGACGCTGCGGCGCAACGGCGCCAGTTAACGCGTCGACTTCATCCTGCACCTGACTATCACCGACGGGCTCGTCACTCGTTCCGTCGCACCCGATGCCTGCGTCTGCGCCGCTCAGGTATTTTGTGCCGCCTCCGGCTATGGCGTTGTTCCACCCTGCGGCTATGTCGTCAACTGCCCTATAAGACTCCGTCGTGACTGTGCACGCTGCCGGGCTGCTTGCTGCCACAACGGTGGGGTCGGTGGACGAAAATTCATGTCGTGTTCCCGAGGGAACACGATGCCTAGACAGCGGGGCATCGTAGAGTCTGCTTCCGATCGGGTCAGTCCCAGAACGCACTGGCGCCGGATAAGTCGGCGTTGTATTCGGAGTGGGCACGACCGTCCGCATCTGACTGATAGGTAAGTTGTGACTGCACGAATCGGTCGCCTCGGGCCGGCTGTTATGGCTAGTCTCGCGAGCACTGCAATCGCAATGTCGGGTGCTGCGCCGCACGCGGTCGCGCAATCAAGGGCGCCGTCGGCCGAGCGCCTGCGCGCCCAGGTCATGACGGGCGGCCTGCTCGCCGATCACGGCGTGCGGCCGACCTGTCCACGCTGTGACGGGCTCATTGTGACTAGGGCGAAGAACGATATGCGGGCACTGAGTACCAGCAGCCCGGCCGGCTACGGACCCGCCGATCTCCAAAAGGCCTACCATCTGCCCGCGGGCAACAACGGTGCCGCGACCACCGTCGCCGTCATCGACGCCGGGGTCGACCCCAATCTCGAGCACGACTTGGGCGTCTACCGCACGCAATACCGTTTGCCCGCGTGCACGAGCGCGTCGAAGTGCCTGAAGCTGGTCGACTACACCGGCGCACCGCAGCCGGCCCCGCCGACGAGCGCCGAAGGACGCAGCCTCAACGAGGCAGTTGCCACCGAGACGTCGCTCGATATGGACGCGGTCTCGGCGGCCTGCCCCTCCTGTCGCCTCATCGAGGTGTCGCTGCCGTGGCAGGACGCCGCCGACGACAACGACGTGACGACGACGGATTTCGCCCGCGCCGTGGACACAGCGGTGCGGTTGGGTGCGAAGGTGGTGAGCATCAGCTACGGCTACACCGCCGATCTGGCCAACACCTCGGGCAGCGACCTGAAGTCGTTCACCCGACCGGGCGTGGCCATCGTCGCCTCGACCGGGGACAACGGCTTCAACGGTGGCATCCACCAGAGCTGGCCCTCGGATCTGCCGTCGGTCATCGCGGTCGGCGGTACGACCCTCAAGGGCGACGGCTCGCAGCAGGCCTGGTCCGGCGCGGGCAGCGGCTGCGAGATCCGATTTCCTGCGGCTGCCGGCCAGCCGAAGTCGGTGACCGCCCTGTGCGGCGGTCACCGCGCCGCCGCCGACATCTCGGCCGACGCAGACCCGGCTACCGGGCTCGCCGTCTACGACTCCTACGCACCGTCGACGCACGATCCGCTGAACTGGGCGATCATCGGTGGCACCAGCGCGTCCGCGCCGTTCATCGGCGGGCTCGCCGGCCGAGCCGGACACCTCGCTTCCATCGACGGCCCGCGCACGTTCTACCGCGCCTCGCCCACGAGCTACATCGACGTCACCAGCGGCGACATCGGAGGTCGATCCTGCGGTGACTATCGCGACGTGTCGGCACGGATGTGCAGTGCCGGGAAGGGTTACGACGGCCCGACCGGCATCGGCACGCCGCTGGGCCTGACGTTGTTCGGCGCTGCAAACCCCACCGTGCCAAGCTGCCCGCAGACCTGCATCGTGCACGGTCCTCCTCCACCGCTGAAAGGCGACTCGTGATGAACTTCGCCTCCAAGGTCGCGCTCGGCGCCGCCCTTACCGCCGCCGCGGCCGTGATCCCGCTGCACTTCGCCGACGCCTCCGCTCGCACGGCCACTGCTCCGCTGTGCCGGACCGGAGAGGTCGCCTACTACTACGGCGGTTCTTACGCGGGCCTCGGGCAACGCTCGTTCGACCTCACCCTGCTCGGCCGGGACGGCACGAAGTGCCGGCTGTCCGACCGGCCGATGATCACCCTCGCCGGGCCCGGCGGCCCGACCGATCGGGTGCCGATCTCGGTGGGCGGCCGTGGTGGCACGCTCACGCTGACCCCGTCTGCGCCGCTGCACGTGACGATCAGCTGGCACGTGCCCGACGACCCGTCGAACAAGGCCGAACTGCGCACCCTGACTCTGCACATGCCCGGCGGCGGTTCCGCCAACGCCGAGCCGTTCCAGTACCCGTTCACGACCGAGATAGCCAAGAATCTGGGCGTGCACGCAACGTCGTGGACCACCGGTATCGGCGGCGACCAGGGCAGCTCTCCCTACGGCGGGTGACTAGTACTTCCGCCCTACCTGTGCCTGAACCGTCCCGGCGTTCATGCCGTCTTACTACCGGCGGCTTTGCCGCTTGGTGAGCCGGGATGCCAGCATGGCGACGGCCGACTTGATGGCAAGATTTGTCACCGTCTCCCTTAACAAAGTTCATGGTTCAGATCCCGCTCACCCAACGGCGCACAACGCAACCCGCCGTGACATCGCCGAGGCGGCTCTCAAGCTGTTCATCCGCGACGGCTACGAGAGCGTCGGGGTTGACGCCATCGTCGCCCGGGCCGGCCATCTCCGACCGGACCTTCCGCCCGTCTACGGGGAACCCAGTGAGGTGCGCCGCGCTTGGACTCCTGCGGCTACGCCGAGGGTCACGGCTGCGGCGGCGCCTGCTGCGGTGGTGTAGGCGAGCTGATGGATGAGCGGTCCGGTGAGCTTGGTGGCCACCGCGGCCGCGACGGCGACGGCGCTGACGGTGTCGGTGAGTGGTACGACGGCGACGGCGACGAGTCCTGTGGTGGCCGCGCCGGCGGAGGCCGCACAGATTGCGGCCCGCTGGCGGCGACGGGCGGCGGCTATTCCGAGCGCCGCCAAGATCAGTAAGGAGAGCGGCAACGCGTTGCCGAGGGTGTCGGTGATCCGCACGGCGGTGCTGGCTCGGCTGAGCGCGGTAGACGAGAGAACTGTGATCCTGACCGGGACCGCGATGGGCATGAACCGGCTCAAGGACCGGGGCAGGCCGGCGACTCCGAGCAACAGCTCTGTGGTGACGGGCACGTCGACTTGCAGATCCGATCCGGCGAGCACCACAGATCGGCTGTCGTGGCGCAGGATCTGCAGGAGTTGTTCATGAGCGGTGCGCAGAGACGTCCGCCAGAGTGCGGCGAAGAGATCGGAGTTCATCAGGGCGGCGACTGCGGCATCGGTGCTTTCGCGCACGAGGGTAGGGATAGGTTCGGGGAGCTTCGCAGCGGCGGTGGCGAGGGGGCGACCGAGTTGGACGGCGAACTCTGCCTGTACAGGCCGGCTGCGGGGTAGGTCGGCCATTGCGTCAGTGAAACCCGACGTCGAGAGCAGGCTGGAACCAGCCCATCTGGTGACGACGGTGACCGGAACCAAGGCAATGGCCAAACCAAGGCACAACCAGGCCAGCACGCCGCGCACGTAGCCAGCGCGCCGTCGGGAAGCCACAAAGCGCATCAGCAGATCCCTTCGAGTAGTCGGACTCGGCGAGGTCGAGCGCAGAGCAAGGGCGAGTGCGCGAGTCGGTATCAAGTCCACATCGCGACCGCGAAGCCTTTGGTTGTCACTCTGTGAAGAGTTGATGGGCGACCGGCCGCGGCAGCAGCGTCGCAACGCGGTGCGACCTAAGACAGCCGCCGACCACCGATTCAGCCGGACAGTGCCGGCCGCAGTTGGGAGAGGACCGGGCCGTTGTCAGCCGGCGGGAACCGGGTCCGCCGCAGAAGCGGCCGGTGCACCGTTGAGCAGGGCGAAGGCCAGGGTCGAGGCGCACACGAGGATGCAGCCGGCGACCAGGAAGGCCAGGTCGAAGCCGTGCACCGCAGCTGCCAGTCGCACAGTTCCACCCGGTCGATGCGAGGACAGGTAATCGGCCGTCGAAGTGGCGGCAATCGTGCTCAGCAGTGCCGTTCCAACCGATCCGCCGACCTGCTGCATCGTGTTGACCATCGCCGAGGCGACGCCGGCGTCGTTGCGGGCGACGTCGGCGGTGGCCATGTTCACCGAGGGCGCGAAGGTGAGCCCAAGCCCCAACCCGATCAGGAGTAGCGACGGAAGGATGTGGGCGGCGTAGCCGCTGTCGGGGGTGAGCCGGCTGAGGTAGAACATTCCCGCTGCGCCGATCAGCATGCCGGGGCCGGCCAGGAACTTGGCGCCGACGATCGGCAGCAATCGCACGTTGGCCGTGATCGAACCGAGCAGGACGCAGCCGATCATGGGCAGGAACGCCACCCCCGTCCGCAGGGGGGTGAAGCCCTTGACCAGTTGCAGGTAGTAGGTGAGAAAGAGGAACACGCCGAACAGGCAGACCGACGACAGCCCCAGCGCGCTGTAGGCCCCGGCCCTGTTCTTGTCCCGCACGACGCGCAGGGGGAGTAGCGGGGATCGGACGCGTTGCTCGATCAGGACGAACAGCACCAGGGCGACAGCGGCCACCGCCAGAGAGCCGACCGTCAGGGTGTTCGTCCAGCCGTCGGTCTCGGCGCGGGAGAAGCCGAACACCAGGCAGAACAGGCCGACGGCTGCAGTCGCCGAGCCGAGCAGGTCCAGCTTGGGCCGCTGCGGGTCGGCGTCGTTGCGGAACAGAACCAGGGCAGCACTGCCGGCAACAGCTGCGAAGAACAGGTTGACGAAAAAGCACCACCGCCAGCTCGTGTACTGCGTGAGCGCTCCGCCGAGGATGAGCCCGACCGCACCGCCGCCACCGGCGACAGCGCCGTAGATGCCGAAGGCGCGACCGCGTTCCTTCTTGTCCTGGAAGGCGTTGGTCATCGTGGACAGCGCAGCCGGCGCGAGAACCGCTCCGAACACTCCCTGCAGGGCGCGCGCGGTGACCAGCGTCTCGAAGTTCTGCGCGAAACCGCCGATCGCCGAAGCAACCGCAAACCCGACCATGCCGCCGATGAACGTCCACTTGCGGCCGAACAGGTCACTGATGCGACCACCGAGCAGCAACAGGCTGCCGAAGGCGAGCGCGTAGGCGGTGACGATCCACTGCCTGTTCGTGTCGGCGAAGCCCAAAGACTTCTGCGCCGAGGGCAGCGCGATGTTGACGATGGTCGCGTCGAGGGCAACCATCAGTTGGGCCAGCGCGACCACGCCCAGGATCCACCATCGACGCTGCGACTCCGGCGGCTGGCCCGCTGCCCGGGCGGATTGCGATGCGGGCACGCGATCTGCGGTGTCTGTCATGACACTCTCCTGATCAGGTCGGTCCTGGGCAAGAGCTGTGGCGTGCGGCCACGGTCAGTCGACCGACACCTCGCCACGGCTGCGGGTGCAGGTCAGGACAGCGGTACGACGATCTGTCCGCTGTAACGGTTGTTCTCCGCCTCGTCGAGCATCTGCGCGGCGACGGTGGCGCGGCTGATCTTCTTCGGAACCAGGCCCTGCCGGGTGAAGGTGGCGACCGGTACGGTGCGCCCGGCGGCGCTGACGGGTCCGTCGGCGAGCGGGCCGGCATGAAAGACCGTCGCCCCGGCCGGTAGCACCACCTGGTCGGCTGACTGCTTGTCCGCGATCTGGCTGCGCAGGAACACCTTGATCATCGCGGCGAACAGGCCGCCGGCGACGCCGGCCGAACCTCCGGTGCCGAATGCACCCAGCCAGACGATCCGGATGGGCGCGGCCGCGACAACGCCCTGTGCGCCCGTCGTCAGGACGCCGGCCTTCTCTTTCTTCGCCACGCCCAGCCCGGACACCAGCACGTCGACGTCGGTGAGCGCACGGGTGATGATCGCCGGATCAGTCGCGTCGGCCGCTACGACGGTGAGCATCGGGGCAGATGTAAAGGTGGCGGTGGCCGGATTGCGAACCAGCGCGGTGACCTGATGCCCGCGAGACAGGGCCTGCTCGACGAGCTGGCGTCCGGTGCCTCCGGACGCGCCCAGCACGGCCACGCGCAGTGGCGACACGGCGGTCACGCTGCGCGCTCGCTGGTGATGGAGGCCGGGCCTCGGGATGGTTGGGACGAGGTGGGATTCGTTGCCATGTCTCGACCGTAGCACGAATCGGATACATTATCCGATTAACCGGGCCGAGCGTTGCAGCTTGCGCCGGATGATGGTGTCGGACGTTGTGTTCGGCCTCGGAGTTGGGTCGAGGCAGGCCCTGAGGCGACGGCGACATAGTTGGCCCGATCGAGCGGTACCTACGGACCTGCTACCCGACCCGCTCGGCCGCCAACGCATCAACGACACCGGCGGCGAGTCCTCAGCCGGCGGGTGCCCCGGTCGGCGTGGAGGTGGGAGCCGGCGTCGGCGGGGGTGTTTGGGTGTGGGCGTGCGGTGGTCGAAGCTGCCTACCGGGAAATGGGCATGGGGAGAGTGCGGCTCGGTGCGGTCAGTTCGCCGGCGCGGCCAACATGCCGCCCAGCAGCGCGTCGAGGTACCGGTCGGCTACTTCCCGGCGCGCGGCGGGCGGTGACATCCGCACCGCCAATGCGACGCCGCACAACAGTGCCACGGCCTCGCGCGGTGACAGCGACGACCGGATCGCGCCGGCGCGCCGGGCGTGTTCGAGTAGGGTGCCGACGCTGTCGCCGAGCTGGGTACGGAGCTGCTCGGTCTGAGCTTGTACCGGCGTCGCCGCGATCGCCGCAGCCGCGAACAGGTCGTCCTCGACGTAGATCTGCAACGACTCGCTCAGGAACGCGCGCAGCGCCTGTGCCGGGTCCGCGGCGAGTGCCGCGGTCTGCGCTGCGGCGGCCATCGTGGTGAAGCGATCTTCCACCAGGGTTTCGACCAGCGCATCGACGGTCGGAAAGTGCCGGTACACGGTGCCGACGCCGACGTCGGCGGCCCGCGCTACGGCATTGAGCTGTACCGCCTGGCCGTCGGTTGCCATCTGTCGCGCCGCGACGAGTATGGCGGCGCGGTTACGGACGGCGTCGCGGCGAGCCAGGGCGGCAGGCGGCGACACGGACATGACGCCATGCTAGACACCGCGGATCGACTATCCAGTCGGATCGCTGGTGCGCATCAGGTCGACCGGTGCAGGCAGCGCAACCCGGCGGTGAGAGCGTCGTCGGCTGCTGCGGCAAGCTGGGCGACCAGCTGCGCGGCCGGCAGCGACTCGGCCAAGGTGTAGGTCTGTCCGGCCCACAGGTGCAAACCGTCGGCGTCGTCGCGCTGCCGCGCCGCCAGTCGGATCGGCGCGGTGAGGTGGTGAACCTGCGGATAGGCGCTCGGAGCGCTAGGCGAATGTTCGCGCAGGAAGCGGTTGACGATGCTGCGTGCGGTGCGGCCGGTGAAGGCGCGCGTCAGTGCAGTCTGCGCTTGCCCGTTGGCGATTGCGTCGCGGTGCGCGCGGGCCGTAGCGGCCTCGCGACAGAGCACAAACGCAGTACCCAGCTGCGCGGCGGCAGCGCCGGCGGCCAGGACGGCGGCGATGCCGCCGCCGGTGGCGATGCCACCGGTGGCCACCAGAGGCACCTGTTCGCCGACCGCCCCGCGCACCAGTTGTAGCAGCGAGAGCAGGCCGATGTCACCGGGCGCGCTGTCGTCGAAACTGCCGCGATGTCCGCCGGCTTCCACGCCCTGCACGACCACTGCGTCAGCGCCCACGGCGCTGGCTGCGGCCGCCTCGTCGGGCGTTGTCGCGGTCACCCAGACCGCGCAGCCGGCGTGGTGGAGGCGTTCAACATCGGCCACCGGCGGACAGCCGAAGGTGAATGAGACGACCGGGACCTGTTCGTCGCAGAGCAGGTCGACTTTCTCGTCGTAGCGGTCGTCGTCCCAGCGTGGTTCGCCCAGAGGGGTACGCATGCGCTCGACTTCGCCGCTCAAGGTTGTCGCGTAGGCGGGCACGTCCAAGGCGCCGGCGCCGGCGCCGGATGGTACGAAGACGTTGACTCCGAAGGCGACGCCGGACGGCATCAGCGAGCGGGTTGCACCGATGTCCGCGCGCACCGCGGCAGCGGCTCGGTAGCCCCCGGCAAGGAAGCCGAGACCGCCTGCGCCGGACACCGCCGCCGCCAGTTCCGGCGTCGACGGACCCCCGGCCATCGGTGCTGCCACGATCGGAACTGCCAACGAGTCGAGGGTGAATACCGCCATGGCGACAGCTTGCCCGACCGCCCGCTGCGGCACCGACCTCGCGCACGTGGCGAGGTCGGTGCCGCAGCGGGCAGCGGTGGGCGGGAGCAGTCACCGCGAGGAGATCAGACGGCAGCGGCGGCGACAGTAGGCAGGTCTTCGTCGAACAGGTCGGGTTCTTCCTCCATGGGCAGGCGGGGCAGTACCCGGGCGAGTGGGGCGGGCAGCCACCAGTTGCTCCGGCCCAGAAGGAACATCAGGGCGGGCACGATGGCGATGCGGATGAGGAACGCATCCACGGCGACGGCGACGGCCAGGCCGAGCCCGAACTCCTTGATGATCTGTTCACCGCCGAGAATGAAGGATCCGAAGACCAGGATCATGATGATCGCGGCGGCGGTGATGGTGCGTCCGGTGATGGCCAGGCCGCGGGTGACGGCGTCCTTATTGTCCCCGGACCTGGTGTACTCCTCCTGCATTCTGGACACCAGGAACACCTGGTAATCCATGGACAGCCCGAACAGAATGGCGAACACCATCACGGGTATGAAGGCCGGGATCGGACCGCCGGAGTTGGCGCCGAGCAGGCTGCCACCCCAGCCCCAGACGTAGGCGGCGGTGAGCACGCCGAGCGCGGCGCCGGCCGAAAAGCAGGTTCATCACCGCCGCGGTGAGCGGAATGAGCAGGCTGCGGAACACGACCATGAGCAGCAGGAACGACAGCAGCACGACCAGGCCGACGAACAGCGGCATCTTGGAGGACAGGACGCTGGAGAAGTCGGCGCTGGTTGCGGTGGCGCCGCCGATGTAGACGTGGATGCCCGAGGCTGCCTCGGCCGGAGGAATCACATCGTGGCGCAGCCGGATGACCAGGTTCGACGTGGCCGCCGATTGCGGAGAGCTGGTGGGAAAGATCTGGAACGTCGAGATCTGGGTGTTGCCCTTGGTGGCCAGCACCTGGGGAGGGCTGACTTTCGCGACGCCGGGGTCTTTGCCGATGGCCGTGGTGACCGCGGCGAGGTCTTGCCGTTGGGCGGGGGTGTCGGCTTGCACGGCGACCTGGAGTGGGCCGTTGAAGCCGGGGCCGAAGCCTTTGGCGAGCAGGTCGTAGGCCTGGCGGGTGGTGCTCGAGGCGGGATCGTTGCTGGCGTCGGCGTTGCCCAGGCGCAGGGAGAAGAACGGGATCGCCAGGGTGGCCAGCACGACCACCGCGGCAAGGGCCGGGGCGAGCGGTCGGCGGGCGACCAAGCGCGACCAGCGCCACCACAGGCCTGTCTCGAGGATCTGGTGGCCGTCGGCAAGGTGGCGGCGTTGCCGGCGCGACAGCACTCGGTGGCCCAGGAATCCGAGCATCGCCGGCAGCAGGGTCAGCGAGGTGGCCATCGTGAACAGCACCCCGATGCTGGCCGCGATGCCCAGGCCGGTCAGAACCCCGACGCCCAGGGCGATCATGCCCAGCAACGCGATGCAGACCACGGCGCCGGCGAACAGCACCGCCCGTCCGGAGGTGGCGACGGCGGTGATGATCGCGGATTCGACGTCCTGACCGCGTTGGAGGCCTTGCCGGAAGCGGGTGACGATGAACAGGGCATAGTCCACGCCGACGCCCAGGCCGATCAGTAGCACAAGTTGGCCGGCGAAGTCGGGCATGGTGACCAGGTGGCTGAGCAGGCCGATGGAGCTGGTCGCTGCTATCAGCGCCAGCAGCGCCGAGATCAGCGGCAAGCTGGCCGCCAGCAGCGACCCGAACACCACGACCAGCACTATCAGCGCAGCGATCGCGCCGAACTCGACTCCGCCGAGCGACGGTGAGGACGTCTTGGCGGCGACGTCACCGCCGACGGCGACGTCGAGTTGGGCGGTGCGGAAGGACCGGGCGGTGTCGACGAGGGTCTTGCCGGCCGCGTCGGCTATCTCGTTCTCCGGTTTGGCGTAGGTCAGCGTCGCGAACGCCACGGTCCGCTGGGCGCTCATCTGCGTTGCGCCGGCCGCGAGGTAGGGCGAGGTGACGCTGCTGACGTCGGGCAGCTTGGCCAGCTTGGCGAACAACGCGTTCGCCTGCGAGCGGACCGCAGGGTCGGTCAGGGTGGCACCGCCACGGGCTGCAATGACGACCTGCTCGGAGTCACCGGACTGGGCGGGGGCGTTGGCCTTGAGCAGGTCCAACGCCTTCGTCGACTCGGTGTGGGGGAGGGAGAACGAGTTGCTGTAGGCCGACCCGCTGACCTGAGACACCCCGAACAAGGCAGCTACCAACACCACCCAACTCAGCAGAACGAGACGACGGTGCGCGAAACTCCACGCGGCGAGAGAACGCATCAGAAGAACCTTTCGAGTCGGAGGACGAGCAACGCGAGGCCCAACGGCGGCGCTGACGTTGGCTTTCATTCGACCGGCGCACCGTGAAGGAGCTACCGGACGGTGTGTGAAGAGTTCGTGTGTGGCCGCTGATACGAGATCGAGCAGTCTCCGGCCAAATGTTGTCTAGCTGGCTTTCGATGTCTTAGTGGCACGGTATGTCATCGAGGCATATAGTGGCGACATGCAGGAGGAACGCGGCCCAGGGTCGCTCACGGCGCGTCGCAAGCTCGAGACGCGTCAGGAGATTGCGGGCGCGGCGCTGGCGTTGTTTCTGCGCGACGGTTTCGACTCCGTCGGTGCCGAGGAGATCGCCGCTCAGGCAGGGGTGTCGCTGCGCACGTTCTACCGCTACTTCCCCAGCAAGGACGAAGTGCTCGCGCCCATCGTCGCCGCCGGCACCGCCCAGTTGAGCCGAGCCATCGCTGCCCGGCCGTCAACGGAGTCGTTGGTGGTGGCGGTGCACGGCGCCTACGAGCAGATCAGCTCCGCAGTCGGCCCGGACAGCGTGCACAGCCTGATCGCACTGCTGGTCGGCGTTCCGGCGCTGCGAGCCCGCTGGCTCGACGCCCTGCGTGACATCGAGGAATCACTGGTTCCCGTGATCGTGCAACGCTGCGCCGAACTGTCACAGGACGAGGCGCGGCTGTCGGCCGCCGCGATCGTGGCCGCGTTGAGATTGACGCTGGAGCGCTCGGCCCGGATCGGTTCGAGCGATCCGCTGGCCGACGCATTCGGTGCTGCGCTGCGCTATCTCGGCGGCGGCGCGCATTTGTCCGCACCCACCACTGCGCACTCGGACGAGCACCATCTCGACTTAGCACCGCGCTGAGCGAGCAACCCCTCCCAGAAAGGCACTGCCATGACAGCATTCCCCGCCCGACTCGCCGTCGATCCCACGACGACAGGCTCCTGGACGCTGAGCCCGACACTGTCCACGGTCACCTTCGGCACCAAAGCCATGTGGGTTCTGCCCGTCACCGGCAGCTTCGGCATCAGCGCCGGGCACGGCGTGTTCACCGTCGACGGCCGGCTCAGCGGGTCCCTGGCGATCGACGCCGCCTCTGTCGACACCGGCAACAAGCGTCGCGACAAGCATCTGCGCACTGCCGACTTCCTCGACGTCGACACCCATCCCAGCTTCACCTACACCGTGACCGGCGCTCGACCGGGCGCCGGCGACGACGAAGTGGTTTTAGACGGCGTGTTCACCGCGCACGGCGTCGAGCGTGCGTTGACCGTTCCCGCGCACATCACCGTCGTGGGCACCGACGCCACCGTGACCGCCGAGCTGGAGTTGGACCGCGGCGACTGGGGCGTGCTGGAGACCGCGCGTGGCGCCTCCCGCGCGACGCGGGTCAGCATCCGGGCCGTCTTCGTCAAGAGCGGCGCGTGACATCGGCGTCAGCCGGTCCATCGAGCGATTCCCGAAGTTCACCGATCCCAAGGAGAGCCATGAACATCGTCATGACCGGTGCCACGTCCGGCCTCGGAGCCGTCGCGGCCGCGCGCATCGTCGCACTGCCCGACACCCACCTCATGATCGGAAGCCGCGGCAAGCAGGTCGAGCATGCCGAGGCGTTCGCGCTGGATCTGTCCCGACTGGCCAGCGTCCGCAGCTTCGCCCAGAGGGTTGTCCAGGCACTGGGCGACACACCCATCGACGCGTTGGTCCTCAACGCCGGCATCAGTGCGCCCGCGCCCAGCCCCACCACAGAAGACGGGTTCGAGTCGACGTTTGCCACGAACCACCTGGCGCACTACCTGCTGTTGCGTCTGCTCGCTGCGCACCTCACTCCCGACGCGACCGTCGTAGTGACCACCAGCGACACCCACGACCCCCGGATCAACCGACTCGCGCCGCCGCGCCATGCCTATCCCGATCTGCTCGCCCGAGCCGATCCGGCCAGGTCGTTGGGCACCCGGTCAGGCTTTCGGGCCTACGCGAGCTCGAAGCTGAGCAACCTGCTCACCGCGCGCGCGTTCGCCAAGATCGCACAACTGCAGGGCCAGCACCCGAATGTGGTTGCGTACAACCCGGGCTTCACGCCCGAGACCGGGCTGAACCGCGATGCGAACCGGGTGGTCAGCCTGCTCGCCCGAACCGCCGTTCCGGTGGCGCGCAAAGTCATCCGTATCAACACCGTCGACGAGGCCGGCCTTACCTTGGCCGATCTCGCCACCAACCGCGTTCTGCCGCCCGAGCAGCGCATCTACGCCTCCTTGGTGCGAGGCGAGCTGACCTGGCCCGACCCGTCTGCATTGGCCCGCAGTGACGACGCCATGACTCAACTGTGGCAGGGCAGCGCTCGACTCGTCGGACTGGACCGCTCGCCCGAACTGGATCGCTCGCCGGGACTGGCGGCCGACACCTACGTGGAACCACCCGTACGCCGATCGGCGCTGACGGTCGCCTGACCGGATGTAGAGGTACGCACATGCGATCTTCACAGTCGCTGAGCTGGGCGCTTCACGCGCAGGCGGTGCACTGAGAGCTATGACAACCGCACCGATGACCACCGCCGTGCCGACCCAGCGGTTCGCAGCCTCCCTGACCGACGCCGCCAAGACGTATATGGCCGGAGACCGGCAGGTGGCGGCGTTGGACCACGTCGACGTTCAGTTCGGTACCGGGGAGTTCACAGCCGTGATGGGCCCGTCCGGGTCGGGTAAGTCGACCCTGCTCCAGTGCCTGGCCGGCCTCGACCGGCTCACCGGCGGGCAGGCGACGATCGGCGGCGTCGAGCTCGGATCGCTCAACGACCACGACCTGACCCTGCTGCGGCGGGAGAAGGTGGGGTTCGTATTCCAGGCCTACAACCTCATCCCCTCCCTCACCGCGCAGGAGAACCTGACCCTGCCCCTGGACCTGGCCGGCGTCCGGCCTGACCCGGCCTTCGAAGCCGAGCTGGTCGGCATGCTGGGCCTGGGCGATCTGCTCGGCCGGCGCCCGGGCCAGATGTCAGGCGGCCAGCAACAGCGGGTCGCGGTCGGTCGGGCGCTGCTCGCCCGTCCGGACATCGTGTTCGCCGACGAACCCACCGGAAACCTCGACACCCGCGCCGGGCACGAGGTGCTGGAGTTCCTGCGCCATGCCGCCCGGGACCTGGGCCAGACCATTGTGATGGTCACTCACGACCCCGTCGGCGCGTCCTTCGCCGACCGGGCGGTGTTCCTGCGCGACGGACGCCTCGTCGGCGACCTGATCGCCCCCACCCAGCACAGCGTGACCGAGCAGCTGCAGCAGGCATCGGCATGAACGCCGTCGTCCGACTGACCGTCCGCACCACCTGGGACAACCGGGCGCGGCTGCTGATGACCGCGGTCGCGGTGTCGGTCTCGGTCAGCTTCATGACCGCGGTGCTCCTGCTGACCGGAGGCTTCGCCGGGCACGGCACCAGTGGCTCGGCCGCCGCCTACCGCAACGTGGCGGCCGTCGTGCACGGAAACGCGGTGACGGCGAACCCGCCGGGGGAGTTCATCACCGAATCCGGCGCGCCACTGCCTGATGCCTTGGTGCCCGCAGTGCGCGCAGTGCCCGGCGTGGACGCCGTGGCCGGGCTGCAGATCGGAGCCGCGACACTGGAGCGTCTCGACGGGCGAGTGATCGGACACCCGTCCAGCGGCGGCGGCGTGGGCTACAACTGGATCGCCGATGCGCGATTGAACCCCTACCGCCTGGTCAGCGGCCAGGCCCCGACCTCTGCCGGTCAGGTGGTCGTCGACCAGGCCGCCGCCCGCTCGGGCCACATCCTGCTCGGTGCACGGCTGCAGGTAGCGACGATCACCGGCGTGTACCCGGTCGCCGTCACCGGAATCGCGACCTACGGCAGCGCGGCCGGCCCGTTCTACAGCACGGCCGTCCTGTTCGCCGGCGCTGATGCCGCCCGACTGCTGGGCAGCGGAGCGCGCCTCGACCAGATTCTGGTCGGCGGTAACGACCCGGGCGGCATCGTGTCCGCGATCGCTCCGGTCCTGACCGCCGCGAACGCGCACGCGAGCGCGCAGACCGGCGCGCAGTGGGCCGCGGCGCAGGACGCCGCCCGCACGCAGTCGTTGTCGTTCGAGCAGATCCTCCTGGTCGGGTTCGCGCTCATCGCCCTGGTCGTCGGCGGCACCCTGATCTCGACCACCTTCGCCGTCACGGTGGCCCGCCGCAGCCGCGAACTCGCCCTCACCAGGGCCATCGGCGCCACTCGCCGCCAGCTGATGTTTTCCGTGCTGGGGGAGGCCGCCGCCGTCGGCGTTCTTGCCTCGATCGTCGGCGCCGCGGCCGGCATCGGCGTCGCCCGAGGCATGACGTCGCTGTTCTCCGCGCTGGGCCTGAGTCTGTTCCGCAACCAATCCACGATCACGCTGTCCTCGCTGGCCCTGCCAGTCGTCATCGGAATACTCGCAACCGTGCTCGCCGCGGCCCTGCCTGCGGTGAAGGCGAGCGCCGTGCCGCCCGTGCAGGCCCTGCGCGCGCCGGACATCGACGAGTCCGCCGCCTCGCGATCCCGACGATTGACCGGCGCCGGCCTGCTGGTTCTTGCGGTGCTGGCGACCACCGCCGGCGTAACGGCGAAGTCCGCCCTGCTCACCGGGCTCGGAGTGTTCGCAGCCTTCACCGGCGCCATCGTCTTCGGTCCGAGCCTGATCACCGGCCTGGCCCTGCTCGCGGCCCGTCCGCTGCGCGCGGCGTTCGGCCCGTCCGGTCTGCTCGCCGCCCGCGCAACCGGGCGCAGCCCGCGGCGCACCGCGGCCACCGCCAACGCCCTGATGCTCGGCGTCGGCCTGGTGGTGTTCGCCAGCTCCGTGGTGGCCTCGGTCAATCTGTCCACCGCCTCCACCGCGGCCCGGGCGGTGCATGCTGACTACGTGTTGAGCTCGAGCGCCACCTGGCGGCCTCAGATCGGCAACGCCGCGCTGACCCGAGCTCGCAGCGACACGCAGGTGCACACCGTGAGCCCGGTGTACCTGGGCAATGCCCGCGAAGGCGCTACGACGGTGGTCATGGGCGCGGTGGACCCGGTCACGATCGGGCGGGTGTGGAACTTCGGGTGGACCAGCGGTTCGCTTGCCTCGGTCGCCGGTGACCAGGTAGCGGTGTACCAGCCGGATCTGGGCTCGGCCCGTCTCGGTGACGCGAAAACTTTGACGCTGCCCGACGGCAGCAGCCGCACCGTGCATATCGGTGCGGTGTTCAGCAACGACCTGCCCGGCTTCAACTCGCCGGTCTACCTGCTCCCGCCGGCGTTGTTTCACGCCCACGCCGCCCAGGCCGGGGCACAACTCGCCCTTCTCGGCACCACCACCGCCGGCCGCGACACCGCGCAAGCGCTGCGTACGGCGATCGGCCCGGACGACTCGCTCACCCTCGCCACGGCCAGTTCGTGGGCGCATCAGGGCAACATCAAGGTCAAGCAGCTCGGTAACCTCTTCGACGCCCTCGACGCGCTGGCCGTTCTGCTGGCCCTGATCGGCATCCTCAACACCATGACGCTGGCCATCCACCAACGTGACCGTGAGTTCGGCACCATGCGTGCACTGGGCGTCACCCGCGGCCAGCTACGGCGAATCGTCAGCATCGAGACCCTGCTCATGGGCGTCTACGGCGTTCTCCTGGGCGCCGCGTTCGGTCTGGCCGGTGCCTGGGCGCTCTCGAAGTCGGGCGCCAGCTCCGAACTGGCCCAGTTCACCGTGCCGGTGCCGGCGTTGCTGATCAGCTGCGCCACCGGCCTGCTCGCCACCGTCGCCCTCGTCGCCTGGCCGGCGCGACAAGCCGTCCGCACGCCCATCCTCACGGCGATCGCCGCAGCATGACGTGCCCACCATGAGTCGACCGGTGCAGGATCAACCGCGGGCCGCTGCGGCACCGGCAGGGACCGGCCAGCAGCCGGCAGCCAACCAGCAGCGAGCAACCAACCAGCAGCCAGGAACCAACCAGCAGCGCGCTGAGGATCGAGCTCAACAGTGGCGCCGTCGAGGAACCCACGGCCGCGGCTCGCTCACCCGCCGGCTGGCAGGCTCCTACGCCGTCGTCGTGCTCGTTGACGTACTCGTCTTCGTTCTCAGCGTGCGATTCCTGTCCCCGCTGGCGCATCCGGCCCCGAAGACCTTGACAACCACCGCCGACGTGCAGGCGTACCAGAATCGGCTGGACACCAGTCTGCTCCGGGCGCTTATCATCGGTGCCGGAATCAGCCTGGCTGTCGGGGCGCTGGCGACCGTGCTGATAACCCGGTTGATGCTCGAGCCGCTCAGCAGTCTGCGGGCCTCCGCGCAACGGCTGCGGGAAGGCCAGTACGGCGAACAGATCCCGGTGCCCCGTCAACCCGAACTGACCGATCTGGCCACCGACCTCAACCTGTTGGCAGCGAGGTTGGCCGATGTGGAGACCCGCCGCGCGCGCCTGGTTTCCGACCTGGCCCACGAGCTGCGGACCCCGTTGACCATCATCGAAGGTCAACTCGTGGGCGTCGCCGACGGTGTGTACAGCCTGTCCGACGCGCTGCTCGGCTCGGTTCGCGAGGAATTAGCGCGCCTGCGCCGGCTGACCGAAGACCTGTCCGGTCTGTCGCGGGCCGAGGAGAACGCCTACACGCTGATAACCCGACAGATCGACCTGGCCGCTCTCACTCTCGATGTCGCGGACAAACTCCGACCCCAGTTCGTTCACCGCAACATCGCAATCGACACCGCTGCCGGCGCGTCCGGTCCGATCTACGCCGACGTGGACCCCGAACGCGTCACCCAGATCCTGTCCAACCTGCTCCTCAACGCGCTGGCCGCGACCCCCACCGGCGGCCGGGTCACCGCCACCGTCACCCACACCGCGGATCAGGTGCTTGTCGACGTCAGCGACACCGGACGGGGTATCGCTGCCGCCGATGTGGACCGGATCTTCGAACGCTTCGAACGCGTCGCGCCCGCCCGGGAACGCCCCGGCGCCGCCGGCAGCGGCATCGGCCTCACCATCGCCCGCAGCCTGGCCCGCGCCCACGGCGGCAGCCTCACCGCCGCCTCGCCCGGTCCGGGGCGCGGAGCTACCTTCACCCTCGCCCTGCCGGTCCGCCGGCCGGGCGAGGCGCCACGATGACGACGCCGGCGCGAGCGAGGAAGGTCCTCGTCGTCGACGACGAACCAAAGATCCGCGACCTCGTTCGCCGCTATCTCGAAGCCGACGGATTCGAGGTGACCGAAGCACCCGACGGCACCGCTGCGCTCACCGCCTTCACCGACAACCAGCCCGACATAGTCGTCCTGGACGTGATGATGCCCGTCCTCAACGGCCTGGACGTGCTGCGCCGCATCCGGGCCACATCCACCGTGCCGGTTCTACTGCTCACCGCGCGCGAGGACGAGATAGACAAGGTCGTCGGCCTCACCGCAGGCGCCGATGACTACGTCACCAAGCCCTTCGGTGGCCGCGAACTGGCCGCTCGGCTGCAGGCCATCTTGCGACGCCTCGAACCGCACGACGCGAGTACAGCAACGCCGGCCGCGGTCAATTCTGAGCAGGTGCTCTCCTTCGACGTGCTCACCATCGACGTCGGCCGCCGTCTCATCACCGCCTCGCACGGAACCGTCGAGACGACTGCGATGGACTTCAATCTGCTGCTCACCCTGGCTCGCGCTCCCGGACAGGTACTCAGCCGACGACAACTCATCGCCGCCGTTTGGGACGACGACCCGTACACCGACGAACGTGTGGTGGATGTGCATGTGCGAACGCTGCGCCGGGCCCTGCGCGACGACGCCAGTCGGCCGCGCATCATCGACACCGTTCGCAGCGTCGGGTATCGATTTTTGGCTCATCCCAGTCCGTGAGTTCAGGCTGCTCGTAACGGGGTTTGACGAGATCCGTCGTGCCGCAACGCCATCTCGTCCGGATCGAGCGGCTACTCGGCGCCCTGGAAGGCGGCGTGCTGTCGGCGGACCCATCGGCGCCTGATCACCCCGCCGTGCCTGCCGCGGAGTACTAGTGAGCGACTACTCGACCTGAGAGTCGTCCTCGCTACGCGGACGAAAGTGCGGCTGCGGGTCGTTGGTGATCAGTTGGGTGAGCAGCGCATCGAACGTCTCGAGCTGATCCGGTGTCAGCGGGCTGAGGGAGTCGGCCAGTACCCGATTGACGATGCGCTGTGCGTCCTGGCGCAGCGCGTCGCCTTGCGCGGTCAACTCATGGCGGACAGCGCGGCCCGGGCCGGCAACGCGCTCGATCAGGCCTGCGCCGATCATGCGGTGAGCCAGCGCTCCCATGGACTGATCGGTCTGGAAGGTCAGCTGCGCCAAGTCGTGCAGGGACGCGCCGGGGTAGTCGTGTAGCTGCCGCAGCGCATCCCACTGCACAAGGGTCAGCCCCAGGGGTGCCAGAGCTGCGTCGCTGCCACGGTGGTGACGGACCTGCAGGCGCTTGACCGCCAACCCGATGTCGGAAAACTGCCGCGCCATGGCTCAAATCTAGCAGGGCCAGGTTGCTTATCTCAACGTGTTGATATAACGTCGTTGATATGTCTAAAACGGCCGCTCTCGCACCCTCTCCAGGTGCGGCCGCACGCAGCGGCGTCAGTACGGACTCAACCGACGTGTCCACACCTCCCGCACCCCCCGCGTCGATCACCGCGTCCACCGCCGCGCCAGCAGCAGCACACTCGGTCTTGCGCGGTCGGCAACTCTCCGTCGGGCCGACCGTCGTGTTCGCGTGTCTGGCGATGTTGGTGAGCTACCTGCCGTTCTCCACGGTCAACGCAGCGCTCGGCCCGATCGCCACTGCGACGGGCGCCGACACGAGCCAGTTGCAGTGGATGGCCGACGCGTTCGCAGTGGCGCTGTGCGTGAGCGTGTTGCCCGCGGGCGTGCTCGGTGACCTGTACGGCCGCCGTCGAATCGCGCTGATCGGTCTGTTCTTGACTGTGCTCGGATCGAGCGTCGGTGTTCTCGCCGGCGGAGCGGGCTCAGCTGCCATCGGCCTGATCTGGGTCGGCCAGGCCGTCGCCGGCGTTGGTGGCGGAGCGGTGATGTCCTCGACGCTGGCGTTGATCGCGGCAGCCGCGCCCGACCCGGTCGCTCGTGGTCGCTGGATCGCCGGCTGGGCGGCCTCGGTGACGCTCGGACTGGGCGGCGGGCCGTTCCTGGCTGCGCTGGTGACCGGGCACACCGGCTGGCGTTGGCTGTTCGCGCCGATAGCGGTGGCCGCCGCGGCCGTCGCCGTCGTCGGGGCGACCCGGTCGGGCACGTCCACCGCCTCGGCGGGGCGGCGGCTGGACGTCGGCGGCCAGGTGACCAGCGGCATCGGGATCGCGGCGGCAATCTTCGCCGTCATCGACGGCGGTTCTGCCGGCTGGTTCGCTCCGGCCACCATCACCGCAGCGGTCGTCGCCGTGATCAGCCTGGCCTGCTTCGTGCGCATTGAATCCCGCGGCAGCTCTCCACTGCTGGATCTGCGCCTGTTCTCCTCGCCTGGCTTCACCGGCGCCGGGCTTGCGGCCGCGGCGGTGCTGTTCGGCATCGGTGGAGGAGCCTTCGTCCTCAGCCTGTTCTTCCACCGCCAGCACCTTTCCGGGATGGACATCGCGCTGCGCCTCGGGTTCCTGTTCGCCGGCAACGTACTGGCCAGCGTCGCGGCCGGTCGGGCGCAGACCCGGCTCGGGCCGCGAGCCGTCCTGCTCGCTGGGCTGTGCGTCGCTGCCCTGGGCAGCGGCACGCTGCTGACCGTCGGCAACGCGACCAGCCTGCTCGGGTTCGGTTGGCGCCTGGCCATCCTGGGCGCCGGTTGCGGAGCGGTGCTGGCCACGGCATCGGCCGTGGCGGTGGCGTCGGTTTCCGCGCCGTTGGCCGGCATGGCCGGCGCGGGTAACAACGCGCTGCGCCAGGCCGGCGCCGCTCTGGGCCCGGCGGTGCTCGGATTGGTTCTCGCCACCCGGCTGGCCACCGATCCTGGCGGCGCACTACGGCTCGCAGCCGGCGTCCTGACCGGCCTGTTCGCCGTCACCGCCCTGGCCACCGCGGTCGTGTTCGCCCGCACGGGCAGCCGTAACTGATCTGTACCACCGGCACTTTCCACCACGAACGCCGACATCATCTGCCAACAGTGAAGGACCACACGCTCATGACCGACACCACCACCACCGTCTCCCTCGTCGACGCCGACCTCAATGCCGAGTTCGGCGCCGATATCGGCACCGTCTCCGTCCGGGTCACCGAACGAGGCGCCGGGCATCCCGTGCTGCTGCTGCACGGCGGCGCCGGCCCGCTGTCGGTCGAGCCGTTCGCCGACCTGCTCGCCGCCCAAAGGCACGCCCGCGTACTGACGCCCACGCATCCGGGCTTCAACGGCACGCCCCGCCCGGACGGGATGACAACCATCGGGCAGCTTGCCGCGCTCTACGTGGCTGTGCTCGACAGCTTGGACCTCACCGACGTCACCGTGGTCGGCAGCTCCATCGGCGGGTGGATCACCGCTGAGATGGCGCTGCTCGGGTCTCCGCGCGTCAGCTCCTACGTGTTGGTCGACGCCGTCGGCATCGAAGTGCCCGGCCACCCGGTCGTCGACTTCTTTGCGCTCACCTTCCCCGAGATCGCGCAGCGCAGCTACTACAACCCCGACGCCTTCCGGATCGACCTCGACAAGTTGCCGCCGCCCGCGCAGGCGGCGATGGCCGGTAACCGCGAGACGCTGCGCGTCTACGGCGGCCAACCGTCGATGGTCGACCCGGGGCTGCGCGCGCGCCTGGCCGGCATCGACGCAACTGTGCTGGTCGTCTGGGGCGACAGTGACGGCATCGCCGATCCCGACTACGGCCGTTCGTACGCCGACGCGATCCCCGGCGCCCGATTCGAGCTGCTGCCCCAGACCGGGCACATGCCCCAAGTCGAGAGCCCGCACGTTCTGCTGCCGCTGCTGTGGGATCACATCACCACCTCCGTTTCCGGCGCTGACCGGTCCACCTCGCCCGCGTCGTCGACCGGGACAGCAGGGCAGGGCCGATGAGCCGCATCACCATGTTCGGCGCCACTGGCAAGGTCGGCCGTTGCATCCTCGTCGAGGCCCTCGACCGGGGTCACGAAGTCACCGCCGTCGTGCGCCGCCCGGAGACGGCAACCGGCTTCGACCCGCGCGCACACCTCAGCGCCGGCAACGTGACCGACTCCGAGGACGTCGCCGCGGCGGTGGCCGGTGTCGACGCGGTCGTTCTGGCCGTCGGCGGCGGCGAACCAAGCCTGTGGCGAAGTGCGGCCCAGACAGTGACCGAGACGCTGGCGACGTTGCCCCAACCGCGCCCGCGCATAGTCCACCTGGGCGGCGGCGCCACCCTCACCCTGCCCGACGGCACCCGGATACTCGACCAGCCGCGCTTTCCGGAGCAGTACCGAGCCAGCGCGCAGGGACAGGCCGACGCGCTGGACTGGTATCGCAGCCACGCCCAGCAGTCCGGCGTGACCTGGACTTATGTCTCACCGCCGCCGGTGAAGTTCGCGCCCGGTGAGCGTCGCGGCGTCTACCGAACCGGTCTTGATCAGCCCGTTGCCACCGAAGGCGGCGACGCCACCCTGAGCTATGCGGACATGGCGGTCGTCATCGTCGACGAGATCGAACATCCCAACTTTCTCGACACCCGGTTCACCGCCGCGTACTGAATCGACATCGAGGTCCCTTCGCGCAACAGCTCGATGAGGCACGCTCCACCAGCAGTAGCTTGCGGGGGCTCATCCGTGGCGCACGCCAGATCCTGAATCGAACATGGGCGGCCCGTCGACCGGCAGCTCGACTTCGGTAGGGCAGTCGTAGCGTTCGGGCGGGCAGGTTCGGCAACGCGGACTGAGTGGGCTGGCGAGACGCGACCCGCGTCGTTGAAGTGGTGATCGTCGGGGAAGAGCGGCGGCCGGGAAAACGTTGGCAAATGCATGAAGCGCATTGGGTTCCTGTCGTTCGGGCATTGGACGCCCTCACCGCACTCGCACACCCGCTCGGCCTCGGATGTCTTGTTGCAGTCCATCGATCTTGCCGTCGCTGCCGAGGAGCTCGGTGCAGACGGGGCGTACTTCCGGGTGCATCATTTCGCCAACCAGCTCTCCTCGCCGTTTCCGCTGCTGGCCGCAGTCGGTGCGCGGACCAGCCGGATCGAAATCGGCACCGGCGTCATCGACATGCGTTACGAGAACCCGCTGTACATGGCCGAGGATGCCGGCTCGGCCGACCTCATCTCGGGCGGACGGCTCCAGCTCGGCATAAGCCGAGGCTCGCCCGAGCAGGTCATCGAGGGCTACCGCTATTTCGGATACCACCCTGCCGATGGAGTCGACCAGGCCGACATGGCCCGCGAACATACCCGGGTCCTGCTCGATGTCCTGACCGGCCGAGGATTCGCCGAGCCCAATCCACGGCCGATGTTTCCCAACCCACCCGGGCTGCTTCGCGTCGAGCCCCACTCCGAGGGCCTGCGCGAGCGCATCTGGTGGGGCGCCGGCACCCGCAAAACAGCACAGTGGAGCGCCGAACAGGGAATGAACCTGATGAGCTCGACGCTTCTCGGCGAAGACACCGGCGTGCCTTTCCATCAGTTGCAGGCCGAGCAGATCGAGCTGTTCCGCAAGGCTTGGGCCGACGCCGGACACGACCGAGAGCCCCGCGTCTCGGTCAGTCGCAGCGTGTTCCCGATCGTCAACGACCTTGACCGTGCTTACTTCGGGCGCGAAGGCGACTCCCAGGATCAGGTCGGGTTCCTCGATGGTGGTAAGGCGCGCTTTGGCAAGACGTACGCCGGCGAACCGGATCAGCTGATCAGGCAGCTGGCTCAGGATGAGGCGATCGCCGCCGCGGACACTCTGCTGCTCACCATCCCCAACCAGCTCGGTGTCGACTACTGCGCGCACGTGCTCGAATCGCTTCTGACGCTGGTTGCTCCGGAGCTGCACTGGCGCTGAGTAGCCACCGCGTTGGCCGCCTAAGCCCGTGGTTGCGATTGACGGGCTCAAACTGTATACACATGTGAACCCGTCAGGCCGTTCAATGGGAGCACCACGACCGCGCGAACGCCGCTCACCCCGAGCGATGATTGTGATCGAACTGAGAAGGAGCTTCCATGAGTGGCGGACAGGCAGTGCAACACCATTCGGTACAGCTCAATGGGGTCAAGCTCCATTACGCGTCGGCGGGCGGCGGCCCGGCCGTACTGTTACTGCACGGCTGGCCTCAGACCTGGTTCGAGTGGCGACGAGTCATCGATCTCATCTCGCAGGACTACACCGTGATCGCACCGGACATCCGCGGTTTCGGGTACTCCGGTAAACCGGCAACGGGATACGACGCTCTGACCATCGCCGCGGACTTGGCTGCATTGACCGAGCATCTTGACCTGACCGACATCACGGTGGTGGGCCACGACTGGGGCGCCGTCTTTGCCTACGCCTTCGCCGCGTCGTATCCGCAGCGAGTCAAAGCACTGGGGATTGTAGAGATGGCATTGCCTGGGGTCGGCGTAATGGAGACAGCGATGGTGCCGACAGCGGAGGGCAACTTCCTGTGGCACATGGGCTTCCAGTCCGTTCCAGACCTGCCCGAATTGCTTATCAGCGGCAAGGAACGGCCCTACCTGCGCTGGTTCTTCGAGCACTTCGCCTACGACCCATCGGCCATCAGCGCGGCCGACCTGGATGAGTACGTCGCCGCTATCACTCAAGTCGGCGCCCTGCGGGCAGGTTTGGCGGTCTATCAGGACTTCTTCCGCACCGGTCAGCAGATTGCCGCGCTGGCCAAGACGCCACTGACCATTCCCGTTCGCGCTTTCGGCGGTGACGCCTGCCTCGGGCCGCTGACCTTGGCCTCGGTACGGGTCGTCGCACCAAACGCCGAAGGCGGAGTCATTGAGCACTGCGGACACTGGGCCGCAGAAGAACGACCCGGCTTCGTTGCCGACCTCATTCGCCAGCTGAGCACCGCTTAACGGTTTATCAAAGGCGTCAGCACGTGAACCGAGCGAGTGACGCAAGTCGTTATTACGGCTCGATAGCCCGATATTTGGGACTGCGCCATTCGTGCCTGCTGGTCAGTCGCCGGCCCTGGGCAAAGCATGACGAACCACCGACGACAGTCCGATCACTTGGTGCATGTCCGGTTGACCAAACATGGATGGTGACGAACAGGTCGGTTCTTAGCCTGGCCGCATGACGATGACCCAAGCATGCCGCGGTCTCGTCTGCTTCGTTAAACGTGCGCTGACGTCGCGAGCAATCGGCGCATGGCCTCGGCCACGTGAGCTCCCAACTCGGCGGCGGGTAGGGCGTCGGCCTCGTCGGAGAACAGCTCGGGCCCCACTTGGGTGAGCCCGCCGATCGACTGCAGGGTGCGCATCAGTTTGGTCAGCGGAAAGTCACCCTCGCCCGGAGTGACGCGGGAATGCATCTGGTCGTTATACAGCGAGCCGCCCTGGACGGCCTCGGTGGCGTCGCAGACCTGGACGGCGAAAAACTTCTCACCGGGTATTCCGGCCAGCAGCTCGAGGTCGGGGTAGCCGCGGAAGTAGTGGTAGGTGTCCAAGACCAGTCCACCGTTGTCCCGATCCGCTCGGCGCACGACCTCCCACCCCGTGGCCAGGTCGGGGATGCTGCCGAACGGCATGAACTCGAGCTGCACGCGCATGCCTACTTCCCGCGCTTTGTCACACATGCGTTGGAAGGCGGTGATGACGTCGCTCAGGTCGTTGCGCTGGCCGATGCCGTCGATGACGGACATGCTCTCCACCTGCAACTGCGCTGCGTACTCGAAGAATGTCGGCTCGTCAGTGATCTGGAACGCGCGCTCGTCGGCGTTCATGTATGCGGGCAGCTGCCAACCCGGCAGCCACCGCGTGAACGGATCGAGAATGGTGATCGGCGCGTCGCCTGCCCGCGCTTGCTCGCGAATCTCGGGCAAGGTCTGCCCCTCGGCGAGCCAGGAGGTGATGTGGCTGGGAAAGACGGACTGCGCCGTGAATCCACCGGCCTGCGCGGCCACCACTCGATCGGTCAAGGAACGGTTGCGCACTGTGGCTGCCCAAAGCACTGGCGTCGGGGCGTTCTGCGGGTAGGACGTCATTGTGGAAGTCGCTTTCTGGTCGATGGAGTCGCCGTCCGATTCGAGGCAGTGCAGTGAGATGGCGGCATCCACCGAACTTGCGAGGTGGCCGTCGCCGTCGCATGACGTCGGAGTGGGCTACGTGGCCTTCGACAGATGGCGGGCCAGGAAATCCAACGCCGCCGGCATTGCCTCCGGAACGACGGTGAAGTGGTCGGCTTCAGGGTAGGAACGGTAGATAACCGGAGCTCGGGCAGCGATCAGTTTCTCGGTGAAGGCCGCTGTCATCGGCTCGGGCACCGAGACGTCTCTGCCTCCTTGCAGAATCAGCGTCGGGTGCTCGAGGGTGAAGCCCGGCGTTTCCGCCGGGTCGTTGGCCGCGAGGAAGGCGCTCATGACGGGCACGTGAGCCCAGTTCGGATCGAAGCCCGAGAACGCGCCGACGGTTTTGGCCCGGACGGCTTCGGTGATGTCGGCAACGATGTCGACCGACCCCTTGGTCGTGAAGGAAGGCAGCAATTGCTCAAGGTCCGAACCCATGATGGTGCTGAGTTCGAACTGCGGTTGCTCGACGTGCAGCCCCGTCGCCAGAAGACCCACATTGAAGTTCTGCTGCACCACCGAGTCCACCGCACTGTCCGGGTCGCTCGACGCGCGGGCGCCGTGAAAGTCGACGATGCCGGCGACGGAGTTGAGCGGCGCGAACGCCACTGTGCCGGCGTAGCTCAGGTCGGCGGCTTCGTTCAGGTGGCTCTCCACCGACAGTGCGCCGTGGCCGCCCTCGGAGTGACCCATCGCCGCCCACCTAGTCGAAAGCTGGGTGGACGAAAGCTGGGTGGTCGAAAGCTGAGTGCTCGCATGATGCGCAGCACGCACGCCCGACAGCAGTGACCGGGCCAGGCTCGAGGCGACGAAGTACGGCGCCGGAACGCTCGCCGCTGCTCCCAACCCCTCGAGGTCAGGTGCGACCACGGCGTACCCGGCGGCCACCAGCGAGCCGATCACCCACACGTAGCGAGTGACGTACCCGCCCGCGGTCAGATCGCCGTCGAGGGTGGCCGACAGGCTGGGCGCGCGCAGCTTCTGCCCACCGGTGGTAGTGCCGTGCGCCCACGCAACTACCGGCCACCCCCCAGCAGGCGCCGGCGCCTGCGGCACGAACAGGAGCGTCGTAGCCGGAGTCATGTCCCCACCGACGCTGGGCATGTAGTGCGTGAGAAGCAGCGCCTGGGCGTCGATGCCGTCGGGAACCTCGAACGGCGCCGCGGAGATCAGGTCACCCGCAGCCGGGCTTACGCGCAGGATTTCGGGCGGAGACGTGACTGACATGTGCTGCTCCTTCGATTGGACGGGCCGAAGAGTGCGGAAATGGTGACCAAACGCCCTGCTGTTCGCGCGCCAGCTATCCGGTTGCCGGCGCGCGAACTCGCCTGGCTCAGCGTCGGAACAAGCTGCGCAAAAAGGTGAGTACGGCCGGGGTGGCGTCCTTGATAACACTGAAGTGATCGTCACCGGCATAAGTGCGGTAGGTGACCGGCGCGTGCTTACGGTGCAGCTTGGCCACCAAGGCCGAAGTGAGGGATTTCAGCACGAATGTGTCGGCAGTTCCCTGCGCGATGAGAATCGGTCGGTGCAGCGTGAAGCCAGGCTGGACAGCGGTGTCGTTGGCAGCCAGGAATGCCTTCATCTGCGGGTTGTGGGCCCAGCCCCGTTTGTATCCCGCGAAAGTGCCCGAGCTCTTGGCCTTGATTGCGTTCGCGATCAGAGCGACGGCTCCCACCGAGCACAGTGTCTTGAACTTCGGCAGTAGCCGCTTGAGATCGTTGCCCATGATCGCGCTGGCGTTCCACTTCGGCGACTGGGCTTGCAGGGCCACGGCCATCAGCGCGACGTTGAACTGCGCATTGGTCGTTCCTACCGACGCGGCTACGCCTTTGCCGGTGCGCCCCATGCGGGCGAATTTGGATACCAGTTTCTTGATCGAGCCGTAGGGAGCCAGCGCCACGGTTCCCGTCAGACGCAGCTCCGGAGCTTCCTTCATGTGCGCCTCGACGCCGAGCACGCCGTGCGCGCCTTCGGAGTGACCGACGACGGCGAAGCGGTTCGACAGCGACGGATCGATCTCCCTGGCAGCCTCTACGCCGCTGATCAACGACCGGGCGGCGCTGGCAGCACCGAAGTAGGGGTAGGGCACGGTCGCGACCGGGCCGAGTCCCTCGAAGTCCGGAGCAACGACCGCGTAACCGGAATTGACGATGTGGCCGATCTCGTAGGAGTAGCTGCTGGCGAACCCGTCGCGGGTGAGGCCCCCATCAAGATCGTCGGGCGTCAAGCTGGGTGCGCAGGCTCGCTGTCCCGGTGTGGTGGTGCCGTGCGACCACGCAACAGTCGGCCAACCACCCACTGGAGCTTTGCCACGAGGAACGAACAACAAGGTAGTGGCGCGAGTCGTGCCACCCCTGCTCGCGGGCATGTCATGGACCAGCAGACGGGCGGTTGCCCGGAACGTGGAGGGTTCACCCCATGGCGTTGCCGTGACGTGCAGCTTGCCCGCAATCTTCGTCGCAGGAGATGCCGCTGACGAACTGGCCGTGGGCAGGGCGCTCGAGGCGCTGGGCGCCGAGTCGGCTGCGCTGGCCACGCCGTACGGGGTGAGTACCGCGACGAGCGCCACGCCGGCGCCGGCCGCGACGATTTGTCGTCGTTTTCTGACGTGTGTTGTAAGCATGGTTTTGTGGTGTCCCTTCCCCGATTTCGAAGCCGCGAGACACCTTGAAGTCGCCGGGTGAACGCAACCGCTACTAACGCTGTTTGCGAAGTAGTTGACAGAAACCTACGGCCTGCGGTGTCAGCCGATAGGCCTTATTGCGTCAATGGCGGTGCCGTGTGCCTTGATTTTGCCGCACCCGCGGCGAGGTAGATGGTTACCGTCGTGAACGGTTCGCCAGGTCGGGACGCAGAGCGAGATCTGACGCAGGCACACACCGCTGTGACGCAGACGGCAACGTTCGCCGACGCCAGAAATGGTTGGCTACACATATATATGACGTCTCCGTAACTCGACAAGTTTGGTGAAGCGATGAAGATCGAAAACGCAGTTGCCCTCGTGACTGGCGCCAACCGCGGAATTGGCAAACAATTCGTCTCGGCGCTCCAGGCTCGCGGCGCGGCGAAGGTGTATGCCGGCAGCCGTGACGTCTCCCGGATCACCACGCCCGGCGTGGTGCCACTTGCCGTCGATGTCTGCGACCCGGCGTCGGTGGCGGCTGCGGCGTCGGCCGCGCCCGACGTCACGTTACTGATCAACAACGCCGGTATCGCCCACGCTCAATCGCTCATCGACGGCGATCTCGATCGCATGCGCGCAGAGATCGATACGAACTTGTTCGGCACCCTGTCCGTAGTCCGCGCCTTTGCGCCGATCCTGTCGAGTAACGGCGGCGGCGCGATTGTCAACGTCTTGTCCGCCGCCTCGTGGTTCAGCTTTCCCGGCAGCGGGTCATACGCCGTGAGCAAGTCCGCGCAGTGGAGTCTCACCAACGGCATCCGACTGGAACTCGAACCGCACGGAACGCAGGTGGTCGGCGCCCACGTCGGCATGGTCGACACCGACATGTCCGCCGCGGTCGACATGGAGAAGATGGACCCCGCCGAGTTCGCGCGGATCACCCTCGACGGTCTGGAAAGCGGCGAGGTGGAGATCGTCGCCGACGAGATGAGCCGTCTCGCGAAGGCCGCGGTGGCTTCGACGACAGGTCCGCTGCGGGTGTGATCTGTCCTGCCCGGGCCGCCCGTGCCGACGTGGGTCACGTCCTGCGCGCCAACGGTTGTCCGCGCAGGCGCAGGCATGATTGGGCCATGGACATTCTCGCGGACGCCCTTCGTGTCTCCGGCGCCCGCAGAAGCGTGGGCACGCGCATGGACGCCGGTGGTACCTGGGGGCTGTGGCTCGACGACCATGCCGGCGCTACCCTGCACGCAGTCACCGCAGGCGCCGCCTGGCTCAACGATCCGAGCCGGCCGCTACGGCTGTTGAAGGCCGGGGACGTCGTGCTGGTTCCGGCGCAGGTGCCGCACGGATTGGCCAGTGAACCGGGTGTCTCGATGGGTGCCTGCGATGCCGCCTCGGCCGCGCGAGCGAGAACGGTGGGCACGGTGATGCGACTCGGGTCTGCCCCGGTGCAGACTCGAATGCTCACCCTGCACTACGAGCAGGACATGCACGTGTCCGCTGCGGTGCTCGGTGCGCTCACGGAGCCGCTTTTCGTGACCGGCAACGACAACCCGTCACTTGATGCCACCGTGCGGTTGCTCGTTGCCGAGCTTGCCCATCCGCAGTTCGGCACTACCGCAGCAGTGAACAGTCTCGTCGATCTGCTGCTCGTCCAGTTCGTTCGCGCCTGGCTGGGCGACCACCAGACCGAGCGCCCACCCTCGGTGCTGGCCGCGATCGCCGATCCGATCGCACGCGATGCCCTGGCGCTGTTGCATGAGCGACCGGAACGCCCTTGGACTACCGCGACGCTCGCCAGCGCCATCCAAGTGTCTCGGGCCACCCTGTCCCGGCGTTTCCCTGCCGCGACCGGAGAAACGCCGGGCGCCTACCTGACCCGTTGGCGCATGGACCTCGCCGCTATCCAGTTGCGCGAAACCAATGCCAGAGTCGATGCGGTGGCCACCGCGGTCGGTTATACATCGGCACACGCCTTCAGCCGGGCGTTTCGCCGCTGCCGCGGTCTCGCGCCGAGTGAGTACCGCGCCTCAGTCCGGGCTGACGCGTAGCGCACGATTACCGCGGCATCGCTGTCCTGATCATCCACATTTGGGGGCGTCGTCGGCCTCGTCGTCGTACCGCAACAATCGCTGACTCAGACGCCCCGATACGCCGTGGACGCGCAGAGATCGATTGCGCGGTTGACCGTCGGTCGTTACAAATCGCCTTCGAGGAACTGCGCGCGACCGAGCCCGAAGGACCAGTCGGCCGCCGTATTGGCCACCACCGAGACGATCAAGTCCTGTGGGCGGACGCCCGCCTCGACCTCGAGCCGATCGGCCAACGCGCGGTACAGCGCTTTCTTCTGATCGTCGTCGCGGCCCTGTTCGGTCACCTGAATGACGACCACGCCGTCGGTGCGCTCGAATCCGAGCCCGGTGTCCTGGGCGATGATGCGTCCGGGCTTGTGTTCATGGATCACCTGGTAGCGATCGCGCTCGGGCGCGGCGAACACGTCCACCATCACCTGCTGGACGGTGTCGGCGATCGTGCTGACCTGTTCGTCCGTGCGTCCCTCGATGAGGTCTATGCGAACCAGGGGCACAGTTGATTCTTTCTGTAGTAGAGAATGGATTGCAGTCGACGGTCAGCCGACGGCAACGTTGAGCGGCCGTGTTCTGCGGTGCGCCGACCAAAGTCACCGTACTGCTCGGGTGGTACCCGAAAGGGCAGCGTCGACGTGCTCCTGACCGCGACGAGGCGCACGCGCAGTGACAGGCGCTGCGTTGCCGATGTATCCAAGTAACCCCTTCTTGAAGGGAATCGACGTTGACTTCTTCCACTTCGAACTCCACGAATCGCTTGACTGATCTCAGCGGTCGAATCGCTGTAGTGACCGGGGCCGCACGTGGCATCGGACGAGCCAGTACGGTCGCGCTTGCCCAAGCCGGTGCCGACATCGTTGGCATCGACATCGTCGGTCCGGTGAGCCCGATCCTGGATTTCGCACCGGCGACCCAAACCGAGCTGGACGAAACAGGACGCATGGTCAGCGAGCTCGGACGCCGGTGGATGTCACTGCGGGTCGACCAACGCGACATTGCCGCGGTTCGCGAGGCGGCCGCGAGCGTGGAGCAGAGCTGGGGCGGCGTCGACATCGTGCACGCCAACGCGGGCATTCAAGCCTTCAAACCGCTGCTCGAGATGGAAGACGCCGACTGGCACGATCAGATCGACGTCAACCTCACCGGCACAGCGAATGTGGTGCGCGTCTTCGCGCCGTTGCTGATCAAGAGCGCTGCAGGCCGCCTGATCATCACCTCCTCGACGCAAGGCCAGCACGGCACCAAGTTCGGCAGCTCGTATTCGGCTTCGAAGTGGGGCCTGCTCGGCTTGATGAAGTCGGCGGCGCTGGAACTGGGGGCCTTCGGGGTCACTGTCAACGCTGTCATCCCCGGCTTGGTGAACACCGCACTCACCCGCCACGAACAGCGCTACCTCCAGGCCATCGAGGACGGTGGCGGGAAGTCCAGCGGCGACGAGACGAAGGACGAGGCCGCGGCCGTCGACGGACTGACCAAGAAGACCCCGCTCGGGGTGCCGTGGGTGGAACCCGAGGATGTGGCTCCTCTGGTTGCCTTCTTGGCCTCCGACGCCGCCCGGATGGTGTCGGGCACGTCCTTCGCCGCGACCGGCGGCGACAGTGCGCACGGCGCGTTCTGACCCTTGGCAGATCTAACTGGAAAGTCGGCCGCCACGTCCGCGGCAGCGTCTGACTCCGCACCGCCGCTGCTGGCCGGATCGGCGCTGCTGGTGGCGACCGGTTTCGTCGACATCTACACGTTCCTCGCGCATGGGCATGTCTTCGCGGAGGCGATGACCGGCAACCTCGTGCTCATCGGGGTCGGAATGTTCCATCCACAGACCGTCGAGTTCTGGCGTCCGCTCGCCGCGTTCATCGCCTTCGTCGTCGGCATTGTCTCGGTGTGGTTGCTGGGCCGACGGACCACATCGCGCGCTAGGGCCCAAGGGCACGTGCGAGCCGCACAGCTGACGACATTGGCGTTCGAAATCGTCCTATTGACCGTGGTCGCGTTCCTCCCGCACGGCTTTCCTTCGGCGGTGGTCTCAACTGCGATCGCGTTCGCATCCGGTATGCAGATCGCGGCGTTTCAGCACATAGGGCCGGCGTCGTTCACGACCACAGTGATGACGACGAACTCACTGCACGCTGTCGACGCGATTCTGACCGCGCTTGCCAGCCGAGCCCGGCGTGACCTCGTGGTTGCGCTGCGTCTGACCGGTGCAGTGGGATGCTTCGTGGCCGGCGTACTGGTTGGCGGTTTCATGACCGTTCACATCGGTACCAGGGCCAGTTTGGTAGCCGCCGCGCTGTTCGGCATCGCCGCGGCCGCCTACGTCATTCCCCGCCCGCAGCCAGCGGCGGGCCAGCCCGTCAGCTCAGCACCGCCGCCTTAGTTCGACGGCCGGCTTCAGCCCAGGGCCGTCCGCGGACATGTGTAGTGTCAACAGCGGCTGGGGAACAGCCAGTCCGGACCTGCAACGGCGCACAACACCCCGTGCACAGGGCAATTCAGCCCGCAACCGGATACTGCATTGGTGACCTGTCGCGACCTGGTTGCTGAGCGCCTCACATCTCAGCACGGCGCTGCGCCGGTGCGTTCAGTCCGCGCAACGCGATCTACGGCCAGCTGTCGCATCCACTGCACGGCGCTTCCATCTGCTGTCGATCCCCGCGCGTCGCCAATCGCACCCCGTAAGCGCGTCGTTGCGACGCTGGACCACTGCCGTCGCTTCGGTGAATGACCCGCGAGACCGTCGGGTTGCACTTTCCGCCCCTCACACCGGACTTGATCCGGCCAAGTACAGGAGCATCAACATGGCTACCAAGCCCACCGTCCTGCAGGACCGCTTCCAGAACAAGGACACCGCGTTCACTCTGGACGAGCGTGCCGAGCTGGGAATCACTGGCCGCCTGCCCGCCGCGGTCGAAACGTTGGACGAACAGGCCGCTCGCGCCTACAAGCAGTTGCAGCAGCAGCCCAGCGACCTGCACAAGTACCTCTATCTCAACGGCGTGCACGACCGTGTCGACGCCGAGCCAATACTGACCCCCTGACGCCGATCGAATCTTGACCCCCTC
>CAXSBR010000017.1:0-62434 GCA_964236495.1 uncultured Jatrophihabitantaceae bacterium | reverse complement strand
CCAGCGGGGACCTCAACCCGGCCACTACCGGGGACTTTGCCATGGCCACGGACATGATCATGCCACGCTGAGTCGCACCCACGTGGCGCAGCGGGCTGGGCAATCTGCGTCGCAGGCAGTCAACGTTCCAAGGCAGTTCCGCTGCCGCCACGAAAACGCAACATCGGTGCCTGGCCAGTTGTCGCGTCGACCGGTTGAGATCCCGATCAGTTGCCGACGTAGGGCGCCGTGCTGCATAAACAATCGATGGAGTGCAAAGGGCACCGCTCAACCCGGAGCCTGTACAGGTCCCGGGCTGAGCGGTGCCTGGATGTGGGGCGGTCAGCCGGTGATCAGTACGACGACGCGGCGGTTGGGTGCGCGTTGGGCGCGGGTTCCGCCGATGACTAGTGGCCGGTCCCGTCCGTAGCCGACCATCGTCGTGTGGATCCGGTGGAGTTCGTGTTGGAGCAGGCCGCAGACGACGGCTGCCCGCTTCTGCGACAGGGTCAGCTCGTGGCGTCGGGAACCGGCGTAGTCGGCGTAGTCGGTGTAGCCCTCACATGTCACTGCCCGAACGGACTTCATGCTGCGGGCCAGGACTAGCACCTGGTGCCTACTCGCTGAGGTCAAGGTGGCGGAGTCGAAGCGAAACAGTGCAGCTAGCTGGACTGCCTGGCCCTTGGACAGCTGGTGGGAGCCCACCCGGGCCAGCGGAACTGCGAGCGAGCCGTTGTGAGTGCGGTAGATCGCTTTGGTTGTGCGCGCCTTGCCGTGGGTCTTGGTCGGTTGCGCGGGGATGCCTGCCAGGTGCGCCCGCTGCCTCGCCGACAGCGGATCGGTGAACCAGCCGGCAGCGGGTGCGGCCGACACCGGCTTCGACGCCGCCCCCGGGCCGTGGGCGTTGGTCGCGCGCACCGCGAGGGGGTAGTTGGTTCCGTTACGCAGCCCCCTGATCACACCGGTGACACGAGAGCCGCGGATTGTCGCGGCGAGGTGATGCCACGTCTTGCCGCCATCGACTGAGTAGTCGTAACCGGTGATCGACGACCCGCCGTTGGCGGGGACGGCGAAGCTCACCGTCAGCGACTTGTCAGCGGGCGCGACGGTGACCGAGCGAGGTGCGCCCGGCGCGCCGGTCGGGGTCACCGGCGCGCTCAGCGCTGATTCGACGGAGTTACCGGCGGTGTTGGTGGCGTGCACCGTGAAGGCGTAAGCGGTGCCGTCGGTCAAACCGGTCACGGTGCACGGGCTACCCGGGCACGTCGCAACGCGCGTCCCGGGATGCGAGGTGACCGTGTAACTGGTGACTCGCGCGCCACCGTCATGGGCGGGTGCGGTAAATCTGATCGTCGCCGTCGCGTTGCCCGCGGTGGCAGATACGGTGCGGGGTGCGGTCGGAGCTGTTGCCTGCGGCGGGGCAGGTTTCGCCGGGGTCGCGGATGTCAGACCCGAAGCGGTGCCGTTGCCGTTGGCGTTGGCCGCGCGAACGGCGACCGAGTAACTCCTACCGTTGGTCAGGCCCGTCACGGTGCCCGAAACCGTGCCGCGCAACGTCGTCGTAGGCAGCGCGGTCCAGGTCTGACCGCCGTCGGTCGTCACCTCATACGCAGTGATCCGACGGCCCCCGTCGAAGGGCGGCGTGAACGACACCACAACCGACCGGTCGCCGGGCTTGACAGTCACACTGCCTGGTACGGCGGGCGTTCCGGTGGGTGTGACGTTGGTGGCGCGGGACGCGGGGCCCGACCCGTTGCTATTGCGGGCCCGGACCGCGACGGGGTACGCCGTCCCGTTGCGGAGTCCGGTGACGGTGGCGGTGACGTTCAAGCCGGTGGTGACGGTGGTCAGCGGGCCCCAGGTGCGGCCGCCGTCGAGGGAAACGTCGTAGCCGGTGATTGCCGAGCCGTTGTCGCGCGGGACAGGGAAGGAAAGGCGCGCCTCACCGTTGCCGCCGACGCCGCTCAAAGGGGTTATGACCCCAGGGGAGTTTGTGACTCCGATCTTGTAAAGGTGGCGGTTCCAGCTGTCGGTGATCAGCAGGGCGTTCCGGCTCGGGTCGAACACCGTGGATTGGGGGACCAGATCGGTCTGCAGGGCCGACGCGCCGACGGTCGGAGTGCCGTAGGTGACGCCGGTTCCTGCTACGACGCTGATCACGCCGGCGTTGTCGACCTGCTCGATCACGCCGGCGCCGTTGTCGGTGAGGTAGATGCCGCCGCTGCCGTCAGGAGACAAGCCACTGATGTAGTTCAGCGGGGACTCAGTTGCGGGCCCGGGCGTGGGCGCGGCGCTGCTTCCGTTCCCGGCATACAAGCTGAGGATTCCCCCGGGCGTGACTTTCGATACCTGAGAGTTGTCGTCGGAGATGTAGAGGTTGTCGTTCGCGTCAACAGCGAGGGGACCTGCGCACGAGACGGGTGAGGACAACGCTGGACCGGGAATCACGTTGGTCGTGCCTCCAGTGCCCGCGAACACGCTGAGGACGCCGGCCGGGGTGACCTTCTCGATCAGGTTGTTGTTGCAGTCGGCGATGAATAGGTTCCCCGCGGAGTCGGCGGCCAACCCTGTCGGGTAGTTCACAGCGGAGGCATCCGCCGGCCCAGGGGTCGGGGGGCCGCCGGCGCCGGTGCCGGCAAGGATGCTCAGCACACCGGCGGGGGTGATCTTGAAGATGAGATTCTGGCCGGAATCGGCGCTGTAGAGGTTGCCGGCCGAGTCGAGGGCGAGCGCAAAGGGGCCGCTGAGATGAGACTGGGTGGCCGGACCCGGAGTCGGGGCGCCCTGTTGGCCGTCGCCGGCGTACACGCTCAAGACCCCGTCCGGGCTGATCTTGTCGATGGTGGAGCTGTTGGTGTTGGCGACATACACGTTGCCCGCCGCGTCCACGGCGATACCGACCGGGTTAGCCAACGCCGAGCTTGTCGCGGGACCAGGCGTCTCACTGCCGGCATCGCCGGTGCCGGCGAACACACTGAGCGTCGCACCTACAGCGGTCGCGCCGGCGGCGGGCAGTTCGGCCAACCCGACCACACACGACGCGCTCACCGCCGCAATCGCCACTGCCGCAAAGACGGTTGGGCGCTTCGGCGTGGCGATTTTGATCGGCGTGGCGGATCTGCTCGGCATCGCGTCATCCTTTCTTCGGGCAGTTCGACAGTGCCCCGCTTCAGACTCCATCGGCGCGACCGGCCAGAACTTGAATGATTGCGACGTTCTACCCGCCGCGGCGTATACCGGTGCACGATCACCCCACCCAGAGGCAGCGACGCAGCCGGGCCACCAGCTAGATCACAGATCGTTGCCGGTTTGCAGAGTGGCCCCTCTGGCGAACGCCCAACGAGCCTTCAGCGCATCCGATGCGTATTGGGGCGTAATTGCGCAGGCGCCGGTGTGCCGGCTGATGGCCATCCCACGACGGGTGGGAGAGCGTTCTGGGCTATTCAGGATGTGCGAGGGCACCGCGCCATGTGTGCTGGCCGTGGCCGTTCAGCGTTCATAACGGCTGAACTTCTCCTTCGCCGCGTTCGTCGCCGGGCGCGATGAGTGGTTTGACAGTTGCGCCGCTGTCAGAAACTCGTGGCAGCCCATCAGCACCAGAAGTCGCAGCGCGCTTTACCTGGGTTGCTGACGCTCCAAGAAGGTACCGCGGCTCGACGTCAGGGAACGATCGTTGTTGACGTCTCCGCTGCGATGCGTATTTATGATTCGAAGAGCGCGCGGTATGACTACCGTGCCGTTGGTGAATAAATGGAGTTCGATGCCCACTTACCTAGCGACGCATCGACTGCGCCTCGACGCCTGGCGCGACGATGACCTCGACGCCTACGACACTCTCGTGCACGAGCGGGATCCACGCGCCGCCGCGGCCCCCCGCGACGGCCGACCAACCCGTGATGACTTACGCCGCAACGTTGCACGTCTCCTAGCGACACACGCAATCACCGGCATGGGACTGTTCGTCGTCCGGGTCGCTGGTCAGTTCGCCGGCTACTGCGGGCTCACACCAGGTCGGGCGACCCTCGATGAGCCGGAGCTCGCCTACGAACTGTTACGCGGGTACCAGGGCAACGGGTACGCGACCGAAGCCGCCCGCGCCACTGTTGACGCGGCCGCCAGCACTGGCCGCCCGCGTCTTTGGGCAACGGTGCGCCCCTGGAACGACCCCTCGGTCCGCGTCCTGACCAAGGTCGGATTTCACCGCTCCGACCGGATGACGGCCGACGACTTCGGCCCGCTGATCTGGTTCACAACCGAACTCGACGGCGGACCGTCTCGGTAATCGCCCCTCACGGCCGTTCGTAGATGTTCGACCCCCGCCATACTCCGAGCGAACTCACAAAATCTGGTGGGCAGCTCATTCGCGCTGGACCTGAACTCGAACCGCACCGACTTCATGGGTCGAGTGCTCCTAGAGGATGCCGTCGCGGGCTGCGGCCTGGATGGTCGGCACGCTCGGGGAGAAGCCGAGCGCACGGATGAGCGTGCCGTCCATGCGCCCCGACCACGGGTTGGCCAGCGTCTCGGCCGACCCCTCGATCGGCTGCCCGGCGAGGCGGGCCATTTCGAAGACGGTGACCGGGGCGTCGTCGGTGACGTTGACTACCTGGCCGTCCATCACTCCGGTCAGCGCGAGGCGCACGGCGGCCGCGATGTCGCGGTGATGCGCCACCGAGTAGGTGTGCGCCGGGTGCAGGCCGAACCGTGGGGCGAGCGCGGCAATGGACGCGAGGTGACCGTCGCCGTCCCCGTACACGAACGGCAGCCGCAGGACCGCCCAGGTCAGGCCGCTGTCGCGGAGCAGCTGCTCGGCCGCCACCTTGCTCGCGGGGTAGGCGGCGGTCGGCGAGCACGCGTCGGTCTCGAGCGCCGGACGCGTCGCGTCGGCGTCATAGACGTTGCTGGTGCTGGTCATGACGAACCGGGCGCGCGGCGCGTGTGCTTGCACGGCTGTGATCAGGTTGCGGGTGCCGTCGAGGTTTGCGCGCCAGATGGCGTCCTCGTCTTCGGTACGGAACAGCGCCGCCAGATGGATCACCGTGTCGACGCCGTCCACCGCCGCACCCAGCGTGCCTGGGTCGGCCAGGTCACCGCGGACGGCGGTGGTCCCTAGGGGCAGCGCGGCATCGCCGCGGACGAGCGCGCGGCACTCGAAGCCGTCCTGGGCGAGCCGCGGCAGCAGCCGTGAACCCACGAGACCGGTGGCACCGGTGAGTAACAGGGTCGTCATGATCTTCTCCTTAACTGATCGTCAGTGATGCTGACTATCAGGATAGCGGTAGGCTGCTGGGATGCCAACTGAGCGGGACCTGGGGCCCCGGCTGAGCGCACGGCTGACCTACCTGCTCAAGCGCGCCCTTGTGGACCTTGAAGACCTGCACGCCGAACACCTGGCACCGGTCGGGATCAACGGGCGCGAGCTAAGCGTCCTGCTCCTGCTCGACAGCCGGGATCCCGAATCGCAGCAGCAGGCAGCCGCGCGGCTCGGGGTCGACCGGACCACGATGGTCGGGCTTGTCGACGGGCTGGAAGCCAAGGGGCTCGTGGCGCGCCGCCCGGACGCCGGAGACCGGCGTCGCAACGTCCTCGACCTGACCACGGACGGGCAGAAAGCGCTCGTCCAAGCGGTCCGCGCCAGTGACGTGGCTGAACGGCAGCTCCTGGCCGACCTCGACGACGCCGAGTCCGCGCAGCTGCGTACGCTGCTGACTCGGCTAGCCCAGGACCGCCCGAGGCCCTAACAGAGCCGCCGTCAGGCCAGCGTCCCGTCGACACGCGCCAGCACGGACAAAGCACCACGCACCGACCCGGCCGCTCCAGTGAGCGGCGACTCATCCGCCTGAGACGAGTTGATTACAGGCAGTCGGCCGCCGTGATCACGTGCTGGAACGCGCCAGCTCGCCTAGTCGACGGTGATGACCGTCTTACCGGTCAGGCGACCGTTGCTGGCGTCTTCGTGGACGGCGGGCAGATCTTGTAGCGGGCGGCGGTCCACGACGTGCAGCTTGAGTCGGCCGCCGTCCAGATGGGCGACCAGATCGGCGAGGTGGGCACCGTCGGGTCGCACCCAGACGTTCGCTGTGCGGGTCGAGCGCTTGTCGTCGGTGGGTACTTCGCCGGCGGAGCTGACGGCGATTCCGCTGTCGGCGACGTAGGCGGTCAGCTTCGCAAGGTCCTGGGGACCTAGGCGCACGTGGTTCACCACCACGTCGAACGGGCCGCCGATGGCCGCGGGTGCTGCGCCGAGGTCCAGCCGGTCGACGACGTTCTGGGCGCCGTAGCTGCGCAGGCGCTCGGCGTGCTCGGGGTTGTCGACCGCGGTCACTGTGGCACCGGCGTCCACCGCGAGTTGGACGACGAAGCCGCCTACTGAACCGCCTGCCCCGTTGACAAGTACGGTTTGGCCGGCCTGGATACCGGCCAGCTCGACGGCGGCTTGGCGGGCGGCAAGCCCGGTCAGCGGCAGCGATGCAGCGTCGATCAGGTCGACGCTGCGGGGCGCGGGAGCCACCAGGTCGGCTGCCACGACCGCGTACTGGGCGGCTCCGCCGTGCGCGTCGAGCGGGAACATCGCTATGACCGGGTCACCGACCTGGAACCCGCTGACTCCGTCTCCCAGTTCGGCGATGGTGCCGGCCACGTCGAGACCGGGGGTGATTGGCAGCGGAGTAGGAATCGCGTCGGCCAGCACGCCGAGGCGGATGTGGTCGTCGACGGGGTTGAACGAGGTAGCCGCGACCTTTATCAACACCTGCCCGGTGCCCAGGCTGGGCTGCTGCACCTCTTCCTCGCGCAGGACTTCGCTCGTTCCGAACTGGTGGTAACGAATGGCTTTCACTGTGTTCTCCTGATGTCTTGTTTCTTCATGATGTGCGGCGTCATATAGCCCGAACGCATGGTCGCCGCACCCCACCGTTCGCATCTCGGCGCAGCCGGTTCAGGCCATCTGGACCGAGCGGGTGGAGTTGCCCAACACCATCCGGTCGATGACGCTGACCGCGCTGCCGGGTTGCGACGCGCCTCCCACGGTGAGCAGCAGTGGGACGTAGTGCTCGGGGGTCGGGTGTGCGACGGCCGCGCCCGGAGCCTTGCGGCGGTAATCGCTGAGGGCGTCGACATCGCCGCGGGTGAGCGCGTCCGCTGCCCACTCGTCGAACGCCGCCGTGTGAGCGGCCAGGGACGGGTCCCGGAAAACGGCGAAGCTATGGGTCATGAACCCCGAACCGAGGATCAGGACGCCCTCGTCGCGCAGCGACCGTAGACGTGCGCCGAGGACGAACAGGCCATCAGGCTCCAGGCTGGGCATCGACAGCTGCACGACCGGAACGTCGGCCGCCGGATACATCGCCATCAACGGGATGAAGGCCCCGTGGTCGAGTCCACGGTCGGTGAACTCGTGCACGGTCGTCGTGCGAGGCAGGGCTTTTATCAACCGTTGCGCGACAGCGGTCGCGTCCGGAGTGGCATAGCGCAGCGTCTTGTAGTGCGGGTGGAAACCGCTGAAGTCGTAGTACAGCGGTGTGCCGGCCGCGGTGCCAGAGATCGCTGCCGGTGCCTGTTCCCAGTGCGCCGATACGACCACGATCGCCCGCGGTTTCGGCATCGATTGCGCCCACCGGAACAGCTCGGCGATCCACTGCGGGTCGTCCAAGGTGAACGGGGCGCCGTGGCTGACGAACAGGCTGGGCACGGGGCCGTCGGCACGCGTCCAGGCCGGCTGGTTGCGTGCCTGCGGCAACACCCGGGCCAGATGCTCGTGGTAGGCCGCGGCCGGCTGGTCGGGCCGGAGAAAGGCCGGTGAACCGCTCACTATGTCCACATCCTTCGTCTACCTCAGGGGCTGACTCGCCAACCTGCGTTACTTGCCTTGGCAACCTCACTCTATCGTTTCGGAGTTGCCTAGGCAAGTCCACGCAGCACCGCGCGGGAAGACGCTGGTGTACGTGCCGGCTTCGAGATGTCGCCACCGCACCATTGCCCAGGCAACTAAGGTGCGCTTATGAGCGGCTCGCCTCGTTGGCTCGACGACGATCAACAGCAGGTGTGGCAGGACCTGCTCACCGTGGTCATCGGGCTCCCTGCACTGCTGGATCGGCAACTGGAGCGCGACGCGGGGATCTCGAACTTCGAGTACAGCGTGCTGGCTCGGCTGTCGATGTCGGACAGGCTGACAATGCGGCTCAGTGACCTGGCTGCGCAGTGCACCAGCACGCAGCCGCGGCTGTCGAAGGTGATGGTCCGTTTCGAGCAGCAGGGATGGGTCAGTCGATACCCCGACCCCGACAACGGCCGTTACACCCTGGCGAGGCTGACCGATGCCGGCCACAGCAAAGTCGTGGACAGCGCCCCCGGTCACGTCGAACAAGTCCGGGCACTGGTGTTCGATCCGCTCAGCGCGGCACAGCAACGGCAGCTAGGCGTCGCGCTTGCCCGCGTCGCCGCCCCCCTGCGCGAGCAACGCGACAGTCGTTGACCGCGACGACGACGGTCGCACTTGATGTAGATGCGCTCTCCGGGTCACCGTTGGTGGAGAGGCTGGCACGCGCTTGCTACCAAGACAGTGGTGCTTGAAACCGAGGGAGGCCCCGGTGTCGGTGCTTGGAATGTTCGTACCAGGTAATACTGGCGCGACGGGTACGCATGGGCGGTGCTGGTCCAGGGTCTGCAACTCGGCGGCGCTTCGCTAATGCGCTGTTTGCCTGTCTGGCCCTCGTGGCGCTGCCATTCGGCGGGCCGCGTCGACGGTGAAGGCGCGGCGTAACGCCAGTTCATCAGCGTCGTCGGCGCCGGCGCCGGTGATCATCTCGGCTAGCTGGGGGACGGTCTGCCACCAGGCGGCAAGGGCGATGAGGGCGAACACGAGGTGCGCGGGACTGACGGCAGAATCGAGGTGGCCCGACTGTTGGGCGTGGGCGAACCGCTCGACCTTCTCCCGGTAGTGAACGGCGCGATCGTCGACATTGGCGGCGGGCCCGTGTTGCAGCCCCTCCCACTGCAAGAGCCGTCCGAGTTCAGGATGCGCCGCGTGGTAGTCGAAGGTTGCGCCGGCGAATTCGCCGACGTCGTCGAGACCGACTCCGGTGAGTCGGATGGCCGCAGCGAGTTTCTCGAGCTCGGTGGCCAGTACGAGTTCCCACAGGGAGTTCTTGTCGCCGAAGTAGCTGTAGAGACGCTCACGGTTGACGCCGGCCCGCTCGACGATGGCGGCGATGCTCGTGCCGTCCAGACCGTGAGCGGCGAACTCGACGAGGGCAGCCTCCCGCAACCGACGACGGGTCGCGTCGGTGTCCCACGCCATTGCCTCAGATTACGTGTCCCCTGACACCGTTGAGTCCCGTCTTCCAACTCCAACATTGCAGTTGTAAACTGGTTATATGGCAGACGCCGAACGACTCCCCGGCCCGGTGCAGCCGGCAGAGGGCACCACAGCTCTGGTGACGGGGGCCAACACCGGTATCGGTTTCGAGATCGCGAAGCAGCTGCTCGCCGCCGGGGTGTTGGTCTGGGTGGCCGCGCGCAGCCTGGAGAAGAGCGCAGCAGCGGTCTCGGCGCTCGGTGCTGGCGCACGAATCCTGCAGCTGGATGTCACCGATCTTCACTCGGTCTCGGACGCCGCGGCTCACGTCGCCGACCTTGACGTTCTGGTCAACAACGCGGGTGTAAACCCCGGTGGAGACGACATCGGGTCGGCATCGCTCGAGCAGCTCCGCAGCGCCTACGAAACCAACGTGTTCGGTCTTGTGGGCGTGACTCAGGCGATGTTGCCCGCGCTCCAGGCCTCGGCGCATCCACGCATCGTCAACGTCTCCAGCGGCACCGGCTCGCTGACCTGGAACTCCGGAAGGAACCCTCAGTTCGACTGGGAGCGCGTGAAAGGCAGCGGTCTGGCCTACCGGACCTCGAAGACGGCCGCGAACGCGGTCACGCTGCTGACTGCGCTTGCGCTTGGCGACCGATTCAAGGTCAACGCGCTCGCGCCCGGTCTTCGCCGAACCAACCTCGTGCCCGGCATGACCGTCGGTGGCGACCCCGCTGAAGCCGCCGCAGGGGCGGTGCGCTTGGCATTGCTGCCCGACGACGGCCGACCGGCGCCCTCTGGTCCTGGGACGGCACCCGCGCCCCTTGGTAAGAGCGGCAGCGCGGTAGACGACACGGCAACAACCCACCCCACATTTCGAAATACATGAAGGAGCCCAAGTGCGCGCTGTTCAGATTTTCCGCCCCGGCGGTCCGGAAGTCCTCGCGGTCGGCCGCGTGGCTGCGCCGCAGCCTGGAGCGGGCCAGGTGCTGATCCGTATGGCGGCAGCGACGGTCAACCCGACCGATCTGGCGCTACGAGCCCGCGGGGCCGGCGATGCCCTACCGGCGCCGTGGACGCCGGGCATGGAGATCGCCGGCACCATCGAAAGCCTCGGCGAGGGCACCACATTCCGCGTCGGACAGCGGGTCTTCGGCATCGTCAACGCACACGGGCCCCAAGGCGGTGCACAGGCCGAATTCGTCGCGCTGCCAGCCGGCTCGGTCGTCGGCACCCCGGACGACATCAGCGACGAGGAGGCGGCGACGCTGCCGATGAATGGTCTGACCGTCCTGCAGGCGCTGCACCGTCTGCAGCTGACGCCCGGTCAGACCCTCGGCGTCATCGGATCCGCCGGCGCCGTCGGGCAGTATGCGATCCAACTCGCAGCCGCCGCAGGCCTGCGAGTTGTTGCCGACGCGAAGCCCGAAGACGAAGCCCTCGTGAGGGGATTCGGCGCCCACGACATCGTCCCCCGCTCCAAGGACGTTGCCGCGGCATTCCGGACCGTCGTCCCTGCAGGCACGGACGCCCTGATCGACGCTGCGGTCGTCGATGCACTCGCGCTAGGCGCCATCAAAGACGGCGGCGCCCTCGCGACCCTGCGAAGTTGGAACGGGCCGACGGAACGTGGCATCCGCATCGAGCCGGTCTGGGTCCCGGACGAAATCGAAAACACCGCCTGGCTCCAGGATCTCGCCGACCACGCCCAGGCTGGACGGCTCACGCCGCGCATCGCGGCCGTACTCCCCCTGCATCAGATTCGGGACGCCCATCAACGCCTTGAGGCGGGCGGAGTCCGGGGACGGATCGTCCTCGTTCCCTAGGCACTCGGTGCCTGCACAATTGGGCGGTGAGTACATCAGACGGAATCGCCGTCGGCGCCGAACCAGCTCCGAGCCGGCCAATGCGCGCCCCGGCCCACGCCGGCGGGATCGGTCTGGCCGTCAGCGCGCTGGGCATCGTGTTCGGCGATATCGGAACCAGCCCGTTGTATGCCCTGCAGACGGTGTTCGCGATCGATAACGGTCGGGTTCGCGCGAGCACGGGCGATGTCTACGGCGTCATTTCGCTGGTTTTCTGGTCGATCACATTGATCGTGTCGGTGAAGTACGTCGCGTTCATCCTGCGCGCCGACAACGACGGCGAGGGCGGTGTGATGGCGCTCGCGGCGTTGGTCCGGCGCACCTTGGGCGGGTCCGGGCGGCGCACGGCGGTGCTGATGGCGCTCGGCGTGTTCGGCGCCTGCCTGTTCTACGGCGACAGCCTCATCACCCCGGCGATCTCGGTGCTGTCCGCGGTGGAAGGCATCAAAGTTGCCGCGCCGAGCCTGGCAGGTGCCGTGCTGCCCGTTGCTGTGGTGATCGTCGCAGTTCTGTTCGCTGTCCAACGGTGGGGGACTCATCGGGTGGGTCGGCTGTTCGGCCCGGTGATGGTCGTTTGGTTCGCAGTGCTGGCCGTGCTGGGCCTGCCCCAGATCGTGCGGCACCCCGACATTCTCAAAGCCCTGTCCCCGAGCTACGTCGTCACCTTCGTCCTCGACCATCCGTTCACGACGTTCATCGCCATGGGTGCAGTCGTTCTGGCCATCACCGGCGCCGAGGCGCTCTACGCCGACATGGGCCACTTCGGTCGACCACCGATCCGACGCGCCTGGTTCTTCATCGTTTTCCCGGCGCTGGTGCTGAATTACCTAGGCCAGGGCGCGCTGATCCTGCACAACCCAGCAGCAATCACCAACCCCTTCTACCTGCTGGTTCCGGGATGGGCGCGGGTGCCGATGATCGTGCTGGCTACCGCGGCCACGGTCATTGCATCGCAGTCGGTGGTCTCCGGGGCGTTCTCGGTGTCGCGCCAGGCTGTGCGTCTGGGGTTCCTGCCCCAACTGACCGTCCGGCAAACCTCGACCCGGGAGAGTGGTCAGATCTATGTGCCCGCAGTCAACTGGCTGCTGTTCGTCGGCGTCATTGTGATCATGGTGGCGTTCCGGTCCTCGGCGCGGCTGGCCACCGCGTACGGGGTCGCGGTGACGGGAACGCTGCTGATCACGACCACGCTGTTCCTGGTCGTCGCCGGTGCGGCGTGGAGATGGGCATGGTGGAAGCTGGTCGCTGCTGGCGTGGTGTTCGGCGGCGCGGAATTGACCTATCTCGCGGCCAACCTGACCAAGGTCACCTACGGGGGCTGGCTGCCCCTGCTCATCGCGGTCGCCTTGTTCACCGTCATGATGACCTGGCATCGCGGACGCCAGATCGTCACCGCCCGACGTGGCGACCTCGAGGGTCCGCTGGCCGCGTTCGTCGACCAGGCCCACGACCAACACGTCATTCGGGTGCCGGGTACGGCGGTGTTTCCGCACCCCACCAAGGCCACCACTCCGCTGGCGCTGCGGGCAAATCTGCTCTACAACCACGTCCTGCACGAACACGTAGTGATCGTCTCGGTGGAGCCGCAGAACGTGCCCTACATCGCGCCGGCTGACCGGCTGAGCGTCGACAACCTCGGCGCACTCGACGACGGCATTGTGCACCTCAACGTGCGCTACGGGTTCCAAGACGAGCAGGACATCCCCGAGATGCTCCGGCTGGCGGCCAGCCAAGGCGGCGAACTCGACTTCGATCCCGACACAGCTTCCTACTTCCTGTCGCGGATCACCATCCGCGCCGGCCGGGAACCGGGCATGAGCCGCTGGCGCAAACACCTGTTCGTCGGCCTGGCCCGATACGCGGCCAGCCCCGCCGACTACTTCCACCTGCCCCGCGACCGGACGACCGTGGTCGGCTCCGAACTGGACCTGTAGCAAGACCCGTTTCCATTGGGTACTGGCCGCACTGCGCTGACCTGCGCTCACCCGTCGGGATCGCTGGCGTTCCAGCCGGGTGTGTCGATGCGGATGGCGTTGTCTCCCACAAGCTGTCGAAGTGTGCCCTCGAGCGCCGAGACTGACGCCGCTCCTACTTGGCGCTCCCATTTCCCGCGGAGCTCGTCGAAGATCGCTTCGCCTTCGTGGAGCATGGCCAGGCCGTGCTCGGTGACGCGAAGGCGCATCCGGCGCTTGTCGGTGGAGTCAGATTCTCGCGCCACATAGCCGCGCGCTTCGAGGACGGCGATGGTTTTTGCGGCCGCCTGTTTGCTGACCGACATCGCGCGGCCGAGTTCGGAGGCACTGTCTGCGCCCGACAGGATCGAGTGGAGCGCGAAGTCGTGCACCGGACGGACGTCCTCATGCCCGCGTTCGGCCAACTCGGCCGTCGCCTGATCTGCCATCGTGCGGAAGCCGGCGAGCAGGAGCAGGGCCAAGTCGGCGCCGGATCTCGACATGTCGTCAGCGTAGATCGGCGGTTTGACATAGACAACCAGGCTGTCTACCGTGATAGACAACCAAGCTGTCCATTAAGGAGTCAACCATGACCGTCTCCACCCCCGTCGGCGCAACGATTGCCGGCGTCACCCACCACCTGGCCGACGTCAACGGAGTGCAGCTTCATTACGTGTCCGCTGGAACCACCGGCTCGCCGATCGTGCTGGTGCACGGATGGCCGGAGACGTGGTGGGCGTTTCGCAAGCTCATCCCGCTGCTCGCCGACACCCATCGCGTCTTCGCCCTCGATATCCGCGGGTTCGGCGATTCCAGCAACGCCGACGCCGAGTACACCGAGCTCAGTGCCGCCGAGGACCTGCACCACCTCGTCGAGCACGTCGGCGCCGGTCCGGTCCACATCCTGTGCCAAGACATCAGCGGCGGCGTGGGTTTCCGCTTCGCGGCGACCCACCCTCAGGACGTCCTCAGCTTCACCGCCGTCGAGTCGACCCTCGCCGGATTCGGACTCGAGCTGCTCGCCGACGTCAACGGCTTCGGTTCCTGGCACGTCGGGTTCCTCGGCGCTCCCGGCATCGCGTCCATGTTGCTTCCCGGCCATGAGCGTGAGCTCCTAACCGACTGGGCCTACCCGATGATGAACGGAACCGAAGGCTCCGTAACCGAAGCCGACCTCGACGAGTTCGTTCGTACCTACTCCCGCCCCAATGCCTGGCGAGGGACCGAGGGCATCTACGGAGCGCTCTTCACTGATCACGGCGCTACGAAGGCCTTGGCCGAATCGCAGCCGATCACCGTTCCCGTGCTGGCCGTCGACGGGGTCAATCACCCGTTCACCGAGAACACGTTCCGCCAGGTGAGCGCAGGCGAATTCACCGCAGTGCGTATCGACGGAGTCGGCCACCTCGTCGCCCAGGAAGCCCCCGACTCACTCGCTGCCGCGATCCTTCAATTCACCGCACGAGTCGACGGCACGTAACATCCGACCGACGGCGCGTTCCCGCTGTCGCGTGCCTGCCGGTCGCGCTTCGGGCAGATCGTGACCTTGTTGGGCTTGTCAGTGCAGTAGCCGGGTCCCACGTTGGACCTTGCGGGCCACTACGGCGCCTTCCGGGTCACGAAGCCGGCGGGAGCGCGACTGTGTCGGTGCCGTGTTCGGCGGTGACGGTGACGCCGCTGGGCGCGGAACCTGCCCCGGTGTAGTGCACGCCGTCCGAGCCGGTGCCGGTGGCCAGGATTCCGCCGGGAACGTCCCAGCTGCCGACCCGGTCGGCGAGCTCCACCGACACGATGTCGGCACCGGAGGTGCTGATCACGCCGCCGACGTGCAGCTCGTCGACTGCACCGCCGGGCTTGATGCTCAGCGCGATCGCTTGGAGTGTCATCTGCACGCCCTTGACCAGGCTCAGACCCTCCCCGCCCTCGGTCGAGAGGTCCCCGCCGATGGTCAGCTTGGGCAGCGGTCTGGACAGCTGCACCCCGATCGATCCGTCGCCGTGGGTGTGGATGAAGTCGAAGGTCGCCTCTCGCAGTGACCCGTCGTACAGATTGAGACCGCGGGCGCCTTTGCCGTACGTGCGGATGGGCGCCTGCACTGTCAGCGTGTCGACGTCGCTGAAGTTGACGAAGCCGATACCACTGGGGCCGCGTGAGGTGATCGGCTGCTGGGCGGTCCATGTCTGCACCCGGCCCCAGTTGTCTAGCACCATGTCGTTCGGGCCGAGGGTGGTCACCGGCCCGGTGTTGATCACGCTGTCGACGATGGCGCCACTGATCACGAAGACGCCGCCGCTGATCAGATCCGGGGTGCCCTCAGCGATTCCGCCGTCAGTGTGGATCTCCCCCGTGCTCAGGGTCGTCATCGTCAGGGTCCCACCGGCGGCCTTGCCGTCGTCTGTGCCGTGGCCACCGACGAAGACGCCGCTGCCGCGCACCGGTGTCGTCTCCGACCCGGCGGCCACATCGGTGATCTCAGCGGTGATCTTCACCGACGCGTCGGCCTGCCGGTTCCACACCGTCAGCGCACCCTGCATGGCCTCGACGCCGAACCCGCGTGGCCGATCAACGCGGCCACGGACGTCGGCGGCCCGGATCGTGAGCCCCTCGATCACAACATGCCCAGCCCGCACCGCGTCCTGCGCGATGAATGCCACCTGCCCCACCGTGCGCACGCCACGCAGGGTCAGCGTCCCCCAGTCCGGTCCGGTGGTGTCGGCGTAGATCGCGACCTCGTGCTCGGGCACCACCACCTCGATGTCGGCGACGGTGTTGTCCCGAGTGAGCAGGACCCCCTTGGAACCGAACTCCAGTCGTCCGCCTCGGATATTGACACCCGGCGCCAGGACGACACGAGGTGCGCCCTGGATCGTGCCCGACACCTCGATGTCGCGCGCGCCGTCGGAGATCGCGGCCTGCAATTGTTCGGCAGTACTGACAACACGCCAGTCAGACAACAGCATGCCCCTTTTCACGGCTGGGTTGATGTGCCCGGCACATTACCGCTCCACGCAACGCCTCATGAAGGTCCGCTCCTCGCACGCATGGCTGCACACCACCACGACCGCCGCTTCGACGCGGCGGCGCGGGGGCTTCGAGGCCAACACCACTCGGTTGCAATTACGGGCGAGCGTCGCCGGAACCAACGCGGCCGGTCAACCTGTCTGCAAGTCATGAAGCGCTTTGCGTTGATCGTGGCCGCCGGGTTGATGAGTACGGCCTGCGCATCGCCTCCAGGTCGGCAGTCTGCATCCGTGCTCAGCGCCAGCACCCGGAGCCATGAGGCGAGCCACCTCACCTTCACACGAAGCTCGACCGCGCCGACCACCCCTATGCCCAACGCCCCAATTGCCGCGAGACCGTTTCGCTCGGCCCCGGTGTTGATTGACACCATCAACGCAACGAAGCAACAGATCCTTGGCCTGCCGGTGCTCGCTGCCGCTCGACACGGTGCGTCCCTGACAGTGCGCGCCAGGTTGTCCTTCGGCAAGCGCACGCCAGCTCGCGTCATGGACGCGGCCCTCGTCGTCGCGCGCGCGGGAACCTTCGACGTCGACGGCGGGCCACCGACCGATGCCCGCGACCGACGCAACGAAGTAGCTCACGGCCGCTATCACAGCGCTGCCACACCGCAAATCCGAATTTTGACTGTTACAACGTCACGATCCCTTTCCCCGGCAGGTATCCCGTGTTTTGGGAATACAAGACGGTGCCACCAACCGGCCAGGCCACCGCGGAATACGACACCGCGCAAACCAGCGCCCTATTCGGTTTCGTTGTCATCGCCCCCTAAATCCGGTCGCAAGCGTCGTTCGCGAGCGTGTCACACACCGCGCGCAGCCGGCTGCTCATCCCGTTCCGGCTTTGTGACCCCCCCGCCGCCACGTCCGAGTCAGCGTTCTGGTGTGGTGACCGAACCTCAGCAGATCCGCGTGCACGACGTCGCTACGTCAGTGCTCGGCGGGACACCAGGCGGCGCTCGATCTGCGTAGGTAACCCGTGCACGTCGCGGTCGTCGCGCTGTGGTGGCACTGGGCCGCGGAGCATCCACTGCCAGGTGTCGGTCACGGTGTCAGTGATCGGCCGGCACACCAGGCCAGTTGCAGCCGCTCGTCCAGTGTCGACCTCGAGGAACCCGGCAAACTCGCCGCGTTCAGGAACCCAGCAGGGCAAATGCGTCCATGGCTGCGCGCCGGCCGCTGCTAGATCCGCCTCACCGATCCAGGTCAGCTCGGCGTCGGACCGGGTCGCGTCGACGCAGGCGTGCAGCAGTTCGGCAGTGGTGGCGTGTCCAGAGCGGCTGGCCACGTCGACCGGTCCAGCCAGCCCGTCGGTCAAGGCCGACAGCAGCCAGGCGGCCAGGTCACGCGCGTCGACGTACTGCAATGGCCGATCAGGTCGTCCCGGGGCGACGACCACGCCGCCGCGGGCAATGCGCTGTAGCCACCACGGCAGGCGCCCGATGTCTTCGTGCGGACCCAGGATCAACCCGGCTCGTGCCAGCACAGCATCCGGAAACGCTGCCAACACGCCGAGTTCCGCGCCTCGTTTCAACGCCGGATAGTCCCCGCCGTCAGCCATCGGGTCACCATCGACGACCGGGGAATGCTCATCTACGTGGCCGCCCCAGGCGTACACCGACGCGCTGGACACGTAGCCGTAGCGGCTCGCCCGGCTGGCCAGCATTTGCGCGGCGTCACTGGCGACTTGTGGAGCGCCGGACCAGGTGTCCACGACGGCATCCCACTTGGCCTTCCCCAACGCGTCGTATAGAGCGTGCCGGTCGGTGCGGTCGGCAAACAGCACGCTTACGGTCGATGGCAGTGCGCCGGTGGCACCTCGATGCACGGCGGTTACGTCCCACCCGCGAGTTAGCGCCTCCTCGACCACAGCCCGGCCCACGAAACGCGTTCCACCCAGCACCAACAGCCGCATGCCCGACCCTGAGCCCGCACGCACCAGTTGGGCAAGAAGGGTTCGCACCCAGCGAACGCAAGTAGCCGCCGGCACCTCGATCTTCGATCGGCTACCGCTGCTTCCATCCCGCTCAGCCGCCGGCTATCGGGAAGGGAAGCCGCGTCCTTCAAGGACCCTGGACATGTTCGGTTCCGGCGGTATAGCGCGAGGCAGGGTTATGCACCTCGGCGAAGGCGACGAACGGCTTTCTCACTGCTCTGGAGAATTAACGGGCCCATCGTCTGTCAACGGGTTGGACGTGTCGCCGCGGAGGTAGGCCGGATCATCAACGCGAACGGTTCTCGTACTGTAGGCGCATGCTCGACGCTGGCGAGCAAACGCAGGTGGTTACGCTGCGCGACGGCACGCAGCTCTGGACGACGGTGAGCGGCTCCGGTCCGCCGATTGTGTGCTGCCACGGTGGGCCCGGTCTCTGGGACTACCTCGGCCCCCTCGCATCCTTGCTCGTCGAGAGCTTCACGGTCATCCGCTTTGATCAACGAGGATGTGCGCGTTCGACCGGTGACGGACCCTTCACCATCACCCAAGCCATTGACGATCTGGACCAACTTCGCTCAGCGCTCGGCGTCGACCGATGGGCGGTACTGGGCCACTCGTGGGGTGCCGAGCTCGCTCTGCGATACGCCGCCCGACACCTTGATAGGACGACAAGCGTCGCCTACATCGCTGGCGTGGGCGCAGATGACACCTTCCTTCCTGCCTATGTGACAGAACGAGATCACCGCCTCGGTGAGGATCTCGACCGGTGGAAAGAACTGGGAGCACGTGCTCGAACACCGGCCGAAGAACGCGAGTGGTGCCTTCTGCAATGGCGGCCCGACTTCTCGCCGGCGACGGCCGCGATGCACGCAAAGGCGCTGTGGGCTACTCGACCCTCGGACGTCGATGTCAACGCTGTTGCGAACCGAGAGTTGTGGGCCGACCGCGCTACCGAAAATCTTTTGCATGTAGCCAAGACCATCGCGTGCCCGGTCCGGATGATCTTCGGCGCGGATGATCCCCGACCGTGGCCGGTTACCGACGCCTTGCTTAACGCTCTCCCCCAAGCCGACCGGATAGTTCTCGACGATGCCGGTCACGCCCCCTGGGCCGAGCAGCCCGCCACGACCCGCAGGGCAATTATCGACCTGATGAGCTGCCCCAGCGGTCCCGTGGCGCCGACCCGACGATGAGTAGCCTTCCTGAAACCACTGACAGTTACGGTTAACACGTACGCGCGCCGGTTAGTTGCAGTGCGAGCGCGATGGTATTCATTCCTAAGCAGTCGGAGCTCAAACCCACCCTGCGATCGAGAAACGATCCAGCAATTGGGCTAGTGCCCAGCTGCGTCTTCGCCGAAAACGTGTCTGCTGAGCCCCGCATTGCGCCACAATTCAACAAACGGTACCTGGAAGGGATCGCTATTCGCCGCGATTCCGTGGGTGCTGAGCGGCCGACCGTATCGGTTGATGTTCGCCGCCTACGGCGTGTCCATGCTTTGCAGCGCGATCGATCCGATTCGCCCATGTATGCCCAGCCCGCGACGACGACCAAGACTCCCGCAGGGCCGCCGAACTGACGTCGTTTCAAGTAAAGCTGACGCCTGGCGCGACGGCATCGGCCGACAGTTGATGGCCAGCAGCGCCTATTCAACGATCACCGCTGGTTAAGGCTTTGCGACGCTGTGGGTGCTGAGCGCCAACCAGCGCGCCATCAACCGATACGACTGCGGCAGCGGTAGACGGGCGGCTACTGGAACAGATGATCGCGGAGACGGTCGGCGTTGGCGGCGACCCAGCGCTCGGCCCGGGGCATCCGATCCTTCACGCCTTCTTCCCACCACCGACGAAACACCGGATCGGCCTGCGCGGCAGCCCGCATAGTCAGTGTCGCGTTCGCCGCCCGGCGCACCGCCACAGGCACGATCTGCGTGCGCTGTGCTGCGTCCATGCCGTAAGCGTCGGCGAACAGGCGCACCCGGGCCGAGACATCCGCGTCGACGAGTGCGGGGGGCCGGTCTCGCGGATCCTGCAGCGGCACCCACCAGTACAGAGCGTTAACTGCGTCCGCCACCCGCGTCGTCGGACGCGCAAGGTCGAAGTCGATGAACGCCGCCGGGAGCCTGTCGCGAAAGACTACGTTGCCCGGACAGTAGTCCTGGTGAGAGATCAGCTCCGGAACATCGAACAGCGGAACAACTCCGGCCGGCGGCGCTCCGGGGATGCTCCCCCACACCGCGCCCGGCGGCGGCGTCCACCCCTGCGCAGCGTCATGCAGACGACGGACCAACCGCGCCAGAGCCGCCAGCACCTGCGGCGTGGTGGCCCAGTCCGGTAGCGGCTCGACCGGCACCTCACCAGCGACGAAAGAGAGAACCTCCCGGCCCTGCCCGTCGTATCCCAGCGGCTGAGGCGCCGCGGTGAAACCCTTGCTGTGCAAATGCGTCAGGTAAGCGTGGACCGAAGCGGTGAACGGGCGCGCCGGGCGCCGCACGGTGTCGCCAATTTGCACGACGCGGGTCACGCCGTCTGACGCCAGCAGCTCCTCGTCACCGACGTCGGGAACAGGCACAGTGCACGGTAACGCCGCGACAACAGATCCGTCGGGTCCTGGAATGTCCCGCGGACATCATCACCAGGACTATCCCGCCGAACGTTCCTCAGTTGAATCTGTCAAGTCTGGGGTGGCCCCAGGTGCCGAGGTTGTGTGGTCCCGGGGTGAGGCAGAGGTGGTGGAGAAGCTCGGCCGCTTTCAGGGCACGGAGCAGACGAGTTCGACTTTCGAAGTCTTGGCTGACCTGACGTGGACCGCGACGGGCGAGCCGCAGCCGCTTGTTCGTGCCGAGGCACCGGGTCCTTCGAGGCCACCCAGCAGTGTGTACTCCCCGGGTTCCAGTCGCAGAGTGAAGTTACCTTGCCGGTCCGTCCGGATGCTTTGTCTTGCTCTCGTACGGGTGATTTGGGCCAGCGTTACGTTGCCGGTGTAGGCCCAAATCTTGCCCGATTGTGGCCGTGGAAGTCCGGGTGCCGGCCCGCCGACTAGCTGATACTGGCCCTCGACCGTGCCCCGCGATGCAGCCCCGCTGCACCCCGCCATAGCAGCAACAACCAGCATGACGGTGACTGCATGACGTCGCATGTTCGAATGCACCGATGCAGTCCTCGTGGGCAGTGGTGGCTGGGCGTGACGATGGTAGGACCAGGTGGACCCGGCCGAAGGTTCCATGCCATGACCTACCCGCCAAGGCGGCGCAGAGGCGTGGGTCGTCGAACGTTTTCGTCCAGCCGGAGAACGATCGTTCGAGGCGCCATCAGAATGTTTACTCTGAGTTTCGCCGCTGCCGCAGGAAGCGTTCATTCGCGTTCTGGTTGCAGCTGCTCCCACCGCTCCTTTGCGATCTCGTATCGAAGACCACCGAGTTCAGAGCCCTCGACCATCAACATGTCATCAGGGGTAGGTACCGATTTCGCGATCGTCATCCCGGCCTTTTCCATCACCTTCTGGGAGGGCAGGTTCACGCACATCGTTTCGCCCCAGACCAAGCGCACATCGAGTTCGGTGAAAGCCTTCTCCAGCAGGGCCTGCGAGCCCTCAGTGGCGTAACCCTTCGCCCAAGCCTGCTGGCGCAGCCGGTACCCGAGTTCGACCTCGTCCGTCGGACCGTCGCGTTCCGGACGCAGGCAGAACCACCCGATGAAGGCACCGCTGTCCTTCTCATGCGCAGCGAACAGCCCTAAGTCGCCGCCCCACCGCTCGTAGCCCGCGAGGATGCTGGGAAGGGCGCGCTCGCGTACGACTTCCGGCGCACTTTCCGGCTTTCCTCCGCTCAGGTAACGCATCACCGCCGGGTCGCTGTCCAGCTCGATCAGCAAGTCAGCGTCATCGGCAGTGAAGCGTCGTAGTACCAGGCGCGCCGTTTGCATAAAGGGTTGCACCGGACGAGCATGCACCGGGCTGCTCGGGGCTCCTAACGACTTTCCGAACAACAGTCTGACTACCGACGCCGACGGCGCGGAACCCCTGCCGCCTATTGAGCAAGCCACCCGCCGATCGATACGGCTGTCAGCGGCTCAGTGGTAGTCGGCCCAGATTGTGCGCTGGACCCCGTCAACGGTCACGTATCCGCCGTAAGGCAGGAGCCACTGGGGCGGGTGTGTCCGAAGGGCACCCCGACGCAGACGACGGCGTCAGGGTTGTACTGGCCGACCAGATCGATTGCGACGTCACGCTGAGCAGCGCGGTGGTCGGCGCGTCCGCCCGGTGAGGGTCGCGTGGCGAAGTCGGACGCCGGTGGTCGCGCTACGAGTACCGCGGCGGCGGCGGCGAGCAGTCCCCGCTCACCCAGGGAACGCAGTCTCCAACCGAACTCTCGAGCCGGAACGATGTCCTCACTGCTCTCCAGGAGGAGCACTCCACCGTCAAGCGCGGCCGGGTTCTGCGGGAAACGGCCCGCAGTGAGTACCCATTGGATGACCTCGATGCAGCCTCCCCAGGTGCGGCCGGTGACCGACGTGGCGGGGCCGGCCCATGCCCATGGTTCGGTGACTTCGCGCTCGCCGTACTCGGTGAGCGCTGGAGTGCCAAGACCGCGAGACTTCTACCTTTGCAGCCTGGGGTTCAGGCACGCCGGGGTGTCGACGCTGAGATCGGTCCGCTTCGGGAACCAGTCGCGCAGCAGGCCGTTCATGTTCGCCGTGGCAGAGGTTGCGAGGATGTGACGGGATGCGGTAGCACGCTTCGTTGGTGCGTTCTGCAAGCATGGCGTCATGAGCGGTGACCGAGGCGGGCGCCGCCGCAGTGAGGACGCGGTCGCCTTTCCTGACGTCGAGCTTCTGCACGCCGCATCGTCGGACGACCAGTTGGAGCGCTTGCCGCCTCGACGCCCGATCCGGTGGACGTGGTGGGTAACGCTGGCGGTGGCGGCGGCCGTGCTGGTGGCCGTGCTGGTCTACCACTCCCGTGATCGCAACTCGGCCACGCCACCAGCACCGAGCCACTCCTCAGGCCCAACGCCCGACTCGTCCCGACCGCGCCCCGTGCTCACCGAGCATCGGCGAGTCGTTTCAGCGTCGAGGACCACGGTGACCGATGCGCCGGTGAAAGTGGTCACCGTGACCCGCCTGGGCGGTGCCGTCGTTTCGGCCGCCGCGGGCACCGACCTATTCGCCCGCGGCCAGTCGGCACTGCTACGCGTGGAATTGGCCACCGGCCGGATCGCCCAGATCCAGGTGCCGCCGCTACCCAGCGACGGCTTCGGCCTCATCTCATTCCTGGTCGGCCCCGACCGGGTGATCGCATACCCGCCCGACTCTGGAACGGGGTACCTGGTTCGCGGCGACCGGCCCGCGCAGACGCTCGACATCCCCGCGTTCACCGGCCCGGCCTTTCCCGGGCCCGACGCACGTCATGTCTGGGTGTCCACCCCGGCGGGCGACCGTATGCGCCTGGTCGACCTCGACGGTCGGGCTTCCGGTCCGGTGCTGCAGGCGCCGCCGGAGACATCGCGTTCAGACGGTGCCGGCTACCTGGCCTACGGCGATACCAGCGGCGTGTACGACGTCCGCCCCGACGGTGTGCACCGGATCACCACCGGCGAACTGTTAGCCGTCGGACCGACCGGCTGGCTGGTGGCCGAGTGCGACTCACGTCATCGCTGTGACACCGTGTCGATCAATCGACTCTCCGGCCAGCGGCGGACGCTCGGCGCCCGCCGCAGACAAGCCGACGACGACGGAGTCATCTGCGCCGACGGGTCGACCGCCGCTCTGTTCGAAAACGATTCCGCGGCAACGTCGCGGTTCACTCTGCTCGACCTGCGGTCCGGACACGCGCGGACAGCGCACGTCGCACTACCTGAGAACCAGAATGCTTCCCGCTTGGTGTGGACCCCCGATAGCCGGTACCTGTTCACCGTCGCCGCGAATGGCCGCATCGCCGTCGTCGACAAGACCGGGCACGTGCGCCTACTCCCGGCGACCCTGCCGCCAATGACTCAACTGGCCCTACGCACACCAGCACGGTGACACCGCACGCCAGCACTGAGATGGACGTACAGCAAACCGTGTGCATGAAGGCCGATCCGGGCTGACTATGGACCCGACCTACGATCCGGCCGTGCGGCGGGAGACCTTGAATGCCTGGCGATCCCGCCTGGGAATCTGGACGCAGTGAATCTAAATGGTCGGCCGACGACACATTCCGCCCAGCCAATAAGTGGTGCGGCGTACCTGGCGTGGAACTGTGCTCGAGTTCCCGTCGACGGGTTTTCGCGATCCAGCAGAAACGCCAAAGCGGGGCGCTCGGCGGCTACTTGGTGGGAAATCCGTCGGGGGTGTAGCAGGAGAAAACGCCGTTGACAAGAGCTTCGTTGTCTGCGTGCATGTCGATTTCCAGCTCACCAGCGGCGATAGGAAACGTTCGCTTGTGCACGCTGCCGCGTGCGGCAATGTTGATGGTGCCTCGAACGACGTTGCTCTCTTTGACCGTGATGTCCGCGGTGCCACTGCCGCTGTCAGCGATCGCACCGGCGATGGTCGTCGCTCTGCAGCTGGTGGCGCTGAATCCCACGCCGCTGTCTTGAAAGGACTCGGCGTAACGGAATGGGCGGCCGCCGACCTGTGCCGTGTGCGTACTGCCGTCGTGCATCAGCGTCGACCAGGACACGTCGGCGTAACTCCACAATCCGTGGTGCAGCACAGCCTCGACCTTGCCCGCTGCGCTGGTAACCACGACGCGGAACTCGTGCGCCCCTTGCCCGGGCGCGGTGATCGTCGCGGTTCCGGCGCGGGTGACCTTGCCCGACGTGCTGGCCAGGGTGGTGACGGTCTTGTAGTGGTGGTGTGCGCCGTAAGCGCGTTGCAGCAGAACGTGCCCGTTCTTTGCGGGGTGGGTGACCTTCCACGTAAGGGTGGTTTTTGCTGCCGCGGAGACAGTGGCGTCGGTGAAGTGCCACGACAGGCCCGGTTTTGTAGCCGCGTGTGCCGCTGCTACTGCGGGTGTAATGCTGGCGAGTAGGGCGCTGGTGGCCGCCACCGCGAGACGGGAACGAACCTTCATTGCGGGATCCTCCCACAGGCGCGGGGTTTGTCCCGGCAGCGCGTCACCGACAGGGGATCGCCCGCGATAGCTGGTGAGGTTAAACGGGCCGCGGTGCAGGCCGCGCAGCGAAGCTGCTCCTACGTCCCGTACAGCTGACCCCGACAAGCCAGCCAGGTGACTGCTCGACCGCCCCAGTCAACGGTTCGTCGTTGGGCGTCGACTGCCTCATCTTCGAGGGCGCTGACATAATCACAGGCATACTGGATACAGGTTGATATAGATTGTATTAATGACTTCGTTGCTCCAAATCAGAGATGTACCTGACGAGGCTAGGCGCGGGCTGAAGGCACGAGCGGCGGCTCGAGGCCAGTCGCTTAACGCCTTCCTGCTCGACATCATCGATCGGGAAACCGCGCGCCCCACTGTTGCCGAGGTACTCGATAGGGCCGCGCAACGTGCTGAGCGAGCAAATGCCTCAGCCACCGAAGTGATCGCGGCCTTTCGGGGCGAGAGGGACGAGCAGCTGACTTTCCCACCGCGGGGGTGATCGTCGTCGATTGCGCGGCCGTGGTCGACGCGCTTACTGCGGTCAACGGCAGCGAAGATCTCCGTGCCGCGCTCGCCGAAGAAGATCTGCACGCCCCGACGCTGCTGGACTTCGAGGTCGTCTCCGCTCTGCGCGGGCTGACTTCGCGGAACCACCTCACCCCGGCCCGGGCCCGCGACGCCCTCTTCGACTTCGACGCGCTGCCCATCCAGCGTTGGCCTAGCGCTGCGCCGCTGCGCCTGCGGGCATTCAGCCTCCGAGACAACCTCAGCGCGTACGACGCTGCATACGTGGTTCTCGCGGAGGCACTGCAGTGCCCGGTGCTGACGCGCGACACACGACTGGCCCGCTCCACCGGCCACGACGTCGAGATCCGCGTCCGCTGACCGAGCCCTTGGCCGGGCGTCGGCTGCTACTACGCGCCTCAGTGCCTTGGGCGCCGCAGGCAACGACCTGACCGTCGACCACTTCACGCATACCCGTCCTCGCGTCCCCGGCCGGCACAGCTGCTGACCGGTGTCGACGCGTTAGCTCTGGCCGTCTTATGTACCCCGGTCGAGCCGCAACGCCGCGAGCATGAGCGCGGTGACCGGCACTCAAGTGACGCACTGGCGCGCCGGGACAATGAGCGCATCCACGACTTTGGGTCGGTCGACTTCGATGTACACGACCGCCGGGATGACGTCGGCGCTGAGCCACACCGTCTTTACCGCACATGAATTAGCGCAAGAATCCAAGTGCACTATTTTGATCCGGCGCCCCTGTAGAAATCGCCCGGACCGTCGTCCCGGTAAGCCTTCCGCTCGGTGCGACGTGGAGAGCTTGCTGTCAGTTATTCGCGGGGCGTAAGTCGGCGTCGCCGTCGCGGTGAGTCCGCTCTGGGTTCGGCTTGTGAAGCTAGCGTTGTTGGAGCCGCTCGATCTGCTCGGCCAGCTGTGGGAGGTTCTGGGCCGTTATCTCGGTGTCTTCGGTTACGGCGCCGTCCTGTAGCCGTACGAGGCGGCTGCAGCGGGCGGCTACTTGGGGGTCATGGGTGGCGAGCAGGACAGTCGCTTGGTGCGCTGCGTGAAGTTCGAACAGCAGATCGAGGATCTCGGTGCCGGTGGTGGAGTCGAGGTTGCCGGTGGGTTCGTCGGCCAGGAGCAGCCGCGGTTGGTTGATCAGGGCGCGGGCGATGGCCACGCGTTGCTGTTCCCCGCCGGACAGGTGGGACGGTAGGTCGGTCTCGCGGCCGGCGAGTCCGACGGCGGCAATGAGTTCGCGTGCCCGGGCTCGGCGGTCGAAGGTGGGCTTGGTGGGGATCAGCGGGGCCAGGACGTTGTCTTCCACGGTGAGGGCGGCGAGCAGGTGGAAGCGTTGAAAGACGAACCCGACGCCGCGGCGGTAGGCGGCGAGTTCGCGGCGGTTCAGGCTGGCCAGGGCGGTGCCGGCGACGGTGACCGATCCGGTGTCGGGTGCGTCCATCGCGCCGATGAGGTGCAGCAACGTGGACTTGCCTGATCCGGACGACCCGACGAGGGCGACGGTGGTTCCAGCGTCGATGTGCAGCGTCACCGCGTCGGTGGCGATGATGGGTTTGCCGCCGGACTGGTAGCGCTTGGTGACGTCGGTCAGGTCGATGTCGACACCGGCTGGCTGCTGCGCCATCAGACCTGCTCGGACAGCAACGCCGCGGTCGGCAGCCTGCGGGCAAGGATCGCCGGGCCCAGGGCTGCCAGCCCGCCGAGGACTACTCCGGCGGCTGCGCCCGCGGCTGCGGGTAGCAGTAGACCGCTGGTGGATGGCGCCGCGCTGAATACTGCGAGCGCCGCCCAGCCTGCGGCGGCACCGAGCAGGCCACCGCCGAGCCCGATCAGCGCTCCTTGGCGTAGCACCAGACCTGACAGTTGGGCGTCGGTCCAGCCGGTGGCCTGCAGCACCGCCAGTTCACCGGCCTGATCGCGGGTGACCAGGAACAGCACGTCGGCGACGCCGAACGCGCCGAGCAGCATGATCGCTGCTAGGGCGACCACGTCAGGGGTACGCACCTGTACGGCTACCGCGTCGCCGAGCAGCGAACCGACCACGACCCCGTGGAAGGCGTGCTGAACGCCGGTGAGGACGGTGACCGCGGCGACACCGATCGCCAGGCTGGCCACGCCCAGCGCGGTCCGTCCGGGTACTCGGCGTAAACCGCGTAGCGCGAGGCCGGTGACGCTGCGAACGGCGCGGGCGTGGCGCGGTGACCGGGCCACGGCGCGGACGGCGTCCATGGGTTGGGCCCGCGCCGCTCGAGTGGCCGGTAGCAGCCCGGCCAGGGCGGCCAGCAGTACCGCCGCCGGAATCGCGAGCGCGGCCCGCGACACAGACAGATGCTGACCCAGTGCTGCCGCCAACGGCACCGCAACCACCGAGCCGGTGACACCGGCGAGGAGCCCGGTGAGAGCTAGCTCGGTCAGCACGATCCCGAACAGCCGCGCCGGCCGCCAGCCCAGACAGGCCAACACCCCCAGTTCGGTATGTCGGGCTCGGACGGCGGCTGCCGCGGCGTTGGCGACCACCAGCATGCACACGGCCAGGATCAGGAAGAACAACGTCACGCTTTTACGGTCCACGGCGCTCACGACGTGGTAGGCGACCCCTTTGCGGGCCCACTGCTCGCGCAGCGCCAGCACCGGCCGGCCGTGCTCACCCGCCGGGAGGACGACCGTCGTCGGCACCCCGGACGCGCCGGCGACGACGTCCACGGCCAGGCCGGTGCGCGCGGCGATCGCGGTGGCGACCTGATCCAGGCGCACCCGCGACACCGCGTCGAAGCCGTGTATGCCGCTGGCCCGGACCCGGATGACGCTGATCGGCGCCGCCGCGGACACACCGGGAAACAACGTCGACGACAGCAGCGGCGCCGCCCCGGCCAAGGTGGTGAGCAGCGCCGGCGGTTGCGCGGCGTACCCGGCCAGGTTCGTGCCCGGCAGCAGCGGCCTATCGGCAAGGGCTCGCCGGCTGGCGGAGTCCGCGCCGGGCAGTGGCGCGGAGGCGTAGGCCTCGGCGGTCAACCCCGACAACCCGGTGGGGCCGGTCACCTTGGCCCGGTCGAACTGGCCCACGACATTCAGGAACGGATATGTCTGTTGCTTGGTCTGTTGGACGGTGTCGAGCAGATGCGCGGTCACCGGGCGGAACTCGAGGTCATCGCTACCCACTGGCAACGGGATCGCGAACCCGCCGGCGACGAACAGCGTCTTCGGCGCAGGAAGACTGCGCACGCCGAGCGCGGAACCCTGCCGGTCATAGCCCGACGACCCCACCGTCCAGTACCCATTCACCGCCGCGCCGTCGGACAGCACCTTCGCATACGTCGTCGACGAAGCAACCGGCCCGTACGTCGCGACCTTCGTGCCCGGTAGCGCAGCCACCCGCGCGGTCACCCCGCTTTCGCCGGTCAACGCATCTGTCAACGCAGCACCCGGAACCGGCGCCAGCCGCTCCACCGTCGCCGACACCGACTCGTCCAGATCCAGATGCGACGCCGCCAGGACCGGAATCTTCAACACGGTGCTGCTGCTCTGGGCGTCCCCAATCGGGCGATCTTTCTCGGTCAACGCCCGCCCCGACACCACCGCCCGGTCCAGCCCGGACAGCTGGGCCTCGGCGTCCGGGTCGACCGCGGCGAGCAACATCGGATAAGACACCGGCACCCGCGCGGTCAGAAACGACCAGTCACCCGCACCCTGCGGTGCGCCGAGCCGGACCGACGGCACGTCGGTGTAGAAGCAGGATATGATCGGCGTCGGCCGCCCAATCGCCCACGCGTCGCGGTAAGAAAACGAACTGTCAAAATCACCGACCGCTTCCGCGTTCGCCGTCAGATCGATCATGTAGTCGGTGCACGCAGGTACCGGGTGGCTGCGCCCCGGCACCTTCTCGGCATAGGTCGGCTGGCCCCGGTAGAGCGTCGAGCCGCGGGTGTAGGCGTCGCTGTTGACCACAGTCGTCGGGTTCCGGCTCACGTACACATAGATCGGGGCACCGGTGAACCGGCTCAACCCGCGATCAGCGGTCCACACCGGCCCGACCCGGAACAGCTGCTGCCGCGCCCCCGTCAGATATGGGCGGATCGGGACCTTGACGGTCGCATCCACCGGTACATAACCGATGTTGGCCACCGGGGCCGCCACCTCAACACCGGGCACGGCCCGGATCTTCGCCAACTGTGCGGTCGTGATGCCACCGAAGATCCCGGACTGATAGTTCGGGCGGACCAGACCCTGGGTGCGCTCTGACTCCGTGTACGACGAACGCGGCCGCACCAGCAAGTCATAGTTCGACCGGAAATTCGCCGCCACCGTGCCCCGCGCCTGCAACTGCGTCGTCGTGGCCGCCCCGGTCAACACCGTGAACGCCGTCGTTGCCACCGCGATACCGAACAGCAGCGCAACCGTCCGACCCAACCGGCGCCGGAGTTGACCAACCGCCAGTCGGATCACCAGCAGCACTCTTCCAGCTACATTGTGGCAATGCAATGGCGCGGCAGGGTCGTAATCTGACCGCAACAGACGCCGTACCGAGCAGGAGGGAGCCAGCATGCCGATCCAGCACGCGGTGCTTGCCCTGCTGGCCGACGGACCGAGCCACGGGTACCAACTTCGGCTGGCGTTCACCCACGCCGTCGGCCCACAGTGGGGCGGCCTGAACATCGGACACCTGTATCAGGTATTGGAAAGGCTCACCCGAGACGGCCAGGTCACCTCCACCGTCGTCACCCAATCTCAGCGACCCGACCGCAAGGTGTACGAGCTGACCGAAGCAGGCCGCGACGAACTCACCCGGTGGCTCACCGAACCCGCCGAACACAGCGCCGGCTACCGCGACGACTTCATCCTCCAGCTGATGGCGGCCGCCCGACAAGGACACACCGACGTCCTGGGCGTCGTCCGCCGGCAACGCAGCTACGAACTGTCCCGACTCAAAGCCCTCGACCAACTCCGGCGCAACCCCGAACAGGCCCCACTAACCGCCCTACTCGTAGACGCCGCAATCCTGCACACCCGCGCCGACATCGAACTCACCGACCGGGCCGAACTACACGCCACAGCACTGGTCGAGTCGGTGACGTTCGCACAATCGAGCCAGCGCAACATCGATCAGGAGGCAAACGCAGCAGAGCCCGGAAGCAGCGCCACCGCATGACCGGCCGGGTAAACGGGGGGCTTACGGCATGCCCGTCATCCGGCTCGGCTGGCTCTGGATCGCCGAACGCTGCAGCACCGCCCAGCCGATGTTCGTCAACATCGACGGCGAGGTCACAGAGCTCAGGGCCAACCGTCCGCACTACCTTCCGGCAGCTGAGCAGCTGTTTATCCGCGCCGCGCCGAATCCACGAGACCGTCGCTAGCAGGCATCCGATCACTCATCGAAAGCACGCCAAGGGCACCTGGCAGAAGTGCGCCGGGCAACACGTCCGGCCGACACATGATGATTTCTTTGGCAGCGTCACTGCTGTCAGCAATGGGTCAAGGTGCGCTGTTCCGACGCGTAGGCGTTATGAGCCAACTGCGACGAAGGCTACGCCGGTGATGGCGGTGAGCACGCCCAGGTTCTGCAGCCGCGTCATGCGTTCATGGTCGACGGTGCGCGCTAGAAGCACGGTGGCGGCGGGGTAAAGGGAGCCCAGCACGGCCACGATGGCGAGGGCTCCAGAAACGGTGGCCACGGCGAACAGCAGGTTTGCGCTGACGTCCAAAACACCGATGAGTGCGATAACGGCCAGGAGCCGCCACCGGTCGGGTCCGGTGCCCTGGTGGTTTCCTGCAGTACGCAGGTCCGTCGAGGCGCGCCAAGCGAGCACGGTAATGACGGCTAGGACCGGTACGGAGGTAGCACGCATGGCGACCATCGTCATGACCGTCGAATACTTCGACCCGCCGGAGATTGCGTACTGCAACAGCCCGAACCCCAGCGCGGCCCCCAACGCCAGCAGCACCGATCGGGCCTGACCCGCACCGCCGGAACCGGACCGGGTCGGCCCGGCGACGATCCCGACCCCACTGATGGCGACCACTATTCCGACCAGACACAGCACCGAGGGCAGTGTTCCGCCCAACAGCCCGATCCCGACCGGAACGATCACCCCCAGCGCGGCCAGCGGTGCGACCACTCCCATCGTGCCGATGGCCAACGCTCGGTAGAACAACACCACCGCTGAGGCACCCGACAACCCGGCACCGACCGCCCACGGCAGGTACCCGTGCGGATCGGTGAACGATCCCGTCGCTACGGCGGTGGCCAGAGCGACGATCAGCCCGGCCGATTGGGAAATAAGGACCACCAGCAGTGCCGGCAGCCGGCGCGACTGTTTACCGCCGAGAAAGTCCGACAACCCCCACAGCAACGACGACATCAACGCCAACACGATTGTCATGACGCCACCGCCAGCGCCGCCTCAGTAGCAGCGAACCAACCTTTTGGCCGGGTCTGGCTGGATGGGACCGCGACGGCGCGGCCTACGCGCTTGCCCCATGTGACGAAACTCCACCGCGGCACGCCGAGCCCGGTGGTCGGCAACCGGTGCCGGCGGGTGATCGTCGCAGTTGTATTATGAGTCATGCATATCAGCATAGAGGGTCAGCGCGATCGCAACGTTGTCGCCGCCTGGGCCATCGCCGTTGCCGACACCGTGCGCGCGGCGACTGAAACATCGACCGGCATGGCCGGTGGTGCGCCCGCCGCTCTGGTTGCGATTGTGGCCGATCCCGGCCAGAGCATCGATCAGCTGCGTCGGGCTCTGGCCCTGACCCATCCGGGCACCGTGCGCCTCGTCGACCGTCTGGTCGAGCAAGGCTGGGTACGCCGCGAGCACGCGACCGGGCGCACCCTACGTCTCGAGCCGACGCCCGCAGGGCGAGACGCAGAACGTCACCTGGCCACCGCCCGAGGAGACGCCATCGCCCGGCTGCTGGTCTCCATATCCGACGACGACGTCCACACCCTCGCCGCCATCATCGGCCCATTCCTGCAGGCCAACACCGGCACCGTCGCCGATATGCGCAGGCTGTGCCGGCTCTGCGACCGCACCATCTGCGGACCCTGTCCAGTCGAAGAAATTCGCAGTCGGCCTGGATAAACCGGTTGCCGTCCCCGGCGCGCGTCGCCCACAATGGTGGCGACGCCGGACTCCCGGTGCCCCACGAGAGGAGGAACGACTGTGCCCACGACTGTTCTCGGCCTGCCCGCAGACCGTTTCTCCCTCACCTTTTGGAGCACCCTCGGCGATGTCTCAACACTTCACGCACCACCCGCCCGCGACTGAACCCACGCTCCCCGGCGACTTCATTCCCGACGCCGACCGGCACGTCGCGACTCCAGAAGGCGACGTCGACGCCCGCTTCGTATTCGACTTCCGGCCCTACGAAGACCTTCAAGACGGCCAGCGCTGGTGGACTTGGCTCAGCGTCGAGCCGCTATGCCGTGGGCCCGAGCCGCGTCCGGACTGGGTGGTGACCTCGCAGGGCGCCGTAGACACTGAACTCGGCGTCCTCAAGACCGGCAAGGAGGCCGACGTCCACCTCGTCGAGCGCGCCGACCCGCACGATCCCGACGGCGGGGTGATCATGGCCGCCAAGCGTTACCGCTCCTCCGAGCACCGCACCTTCCACCGAGCCGCGGCGTACACCGAGGGTCGTTCGATGCAGCGCTCGCGTGACGAGCGCGCACTCAAGCGCAAGAGCACCTTCGGGCGACAGGTCGCCGCCGGCGAGTGGGCCGTGTCGGAGTGGGCCGCGCTGGTGCGGCTCTGGAACCTCGGGCTGCCCGTGCCCTACCCCGTGCAGATCGACGAGACCGAGATCCTGATGGAGTGGATCTCGCTCGTCGACGAGGAGGGCACGCGGCAGACGGCTCCCCGGCTTGCGCAGACCCGGCCGTCGCCCGCACTCCTGCAGTCCTACTTCAACCAGCTCACCGACGCGCTCGCGACGATGGTGGGCAACGGCGTCGTGCACGGTGACCTGTCGGCGTACAACATCCTCGCGCAGGGTGATCGGCTGGTGATCATCGACCTGCCCCAGATCGTCGACCTCGTCGGCAATCTCAACGGCATGGACTTCCTGCAGCGTGACTGCGCCAACGTCTGCGACTGGTTCCGCGCCCGTGGGCTCGACGTCGACGAGCACGCCCTGTTCGCAGAGCTGATAGCGCACGCGCTCTGAGCCGCGCCCACCGCCGCTGACCGCCGCTACCCGGTGCGGAGGCGTATGCCGGACCCGATGAGCAGCTGTCCGTCCCGATCGAAGATCGCGACGAGTTCGGCCGCACCGAAGCCGCCAGGTCGGCACGGTTTCGGAGCTGAGAGTGACGTCAGCGGCCGGGGATCGGGTCGTGCCGGTGGAACTGCATGTTTTGAGCGACTTTCGCGGCGATCGTGGCGATGCGTGCGCTCGTGACGGCCGCAGTCGTTTGCTTGACGCTGGGGCCGACGTAGGCGATTGTGCCGTTGCCGAGGTCGAAAGCGATGATGGTGATGTTGGTCGATCGGAACTCGCGTCCCGCGTGACCGTTGACGGTGACGTCCCGATAGTCGGACTTCCCACCACCGGTCGCCTGCGTCCGGGCCGGCAGAGGTCCGGGCTCGATCCAGATGATCACGTCCAGTGCGACGCCGTCCACGCTGACGTCCCAGTCGCGCTCCTCGAAGCCGGCCTGGTTCGAGGTACCGGTTGGGTTCTGTGTCGCCGGACCGGGCAGCCATCCAGCGTTGATCGTTGAGTAGCTGCGCCCTGCGCCTCCAGGGACGGAGACCGGCGGTGCGCTCGAGGGTGGCGTTGGGTACACCGTCGTCGGTGCCGTCGGAGTTGGGTACACCGTCGTGGGTGCCGTCGGGGTGGGGTGAACCGTCGTCGGCGCCGTCGGAATTGGGTACACCGTCGTAGGCGCTGCTGACCTGCTGGGAGTCTGTGTCGCCGGGGTGGAGATTGTCACCGTGGGTGTAGGCGTCCCTCCAGCTGGATCGGTGTGGTGGCCCGACGGTGCGGTGAACACGGTGGCGCCGACTGCGATCGCGGCGACGGTGGCCGCGGCCCCAACTGCGCTCGCCGCCCGTACGCCCACAATTGTGCGGTCCTGATCGATCCGGTGATGGACGGCATCGAGAACGGCAACCGGATCGGGCCGATTCTGCGCGTCGTGGGCGAACAGGTCGGTCAACAGATCTTCGGTGTTCATGAATGCTCCGTAGAAGTAGTGGTGGCTACGAGCGTGGGTTCGATATCGGCGCGCAGGCTCGTGAGGGCACGCTTGGCGTAACCGCGGACAGTGACGGTCGAACAGCCGAGAACCTGGGCGATCTCGGCGTCGGTGAGACGTTCGTAGTAGCGCAGCACGAGCACGCTGCGTTGGCGGCGCGGCAGCTTGCTCAACCGCCGCACGGCGGCGTCTCGGTCGGCGATGGCGCCGGCGTGATCGCTGGTTGGTGGTCCCTCGGGTAGCTCGGCGAAGGGCAGGATCACGTTCCGGACAGCCCACGTCCGCCGCCACGACAGGTACGCGCGGGTCAGCATCGTGCGCAGGTAGGCGCGTGGGTGGTCGGCTGCGGCTACCAGTGACCAGCTGCGATACGCCTTCAACAGCACGTCTTGGACGAGGTCGGAAGCCAGCTCGCGGTCACCGGTGAGCACAGTGGCGTAGCGCAGCAACCCGTCCAACTCGCGCCGGGCGAAATCGTCGAAGTCGCTCATGTCCACATGAGATAAGACGCCGCTCGACCGCCATCCGTGGTCTCGCCCCCACTAGTCCGAACAAACCCCTCGGTTGCTGTCCTCATGAGGTCGGTGCCGGCGGGTCTGGGGTGGTTTTAAGGAGGAAAGGACTGGGCCAACGTCGACTACCTGTCTGTCACGAGGCGAAACCACTGCACGACGACGGGCTCACTGTCACGTAGCTGCCAATCGGGATCGCCTGCCTCTGCGCGCACGAGGTCGGCGACTCCAGCCCAGAACGCCGCATGGCTTCGTCGCCACTCTGCTGCATCTGCGAAGCCTTCTCCCTCGTCCTCTGCTACCTCGTCGTCGATCAGGTCGAGTGGGATGATCCTGACCCGCGTGGTCTCCACTACGCCGTGAGTCCGCCCGTCATGGTCGATCAGCGTGAGCCGCTGACCGAGGCGCGGGAGCGGCTCACCCGACAGATACTGGACCGCTAGCGACGACGTAGCCGTCTTCTCGCCTCGCAGTACTGCCGCGAGCAGCCGGTCACCCAGACCTCGATCACCCAGGTACCCGAAAGACAACGTCGCGGCCACGCGCCGACTATGCCAGTGCCTCGTCCCGGGAAAGCCTTCCTCTGGCACAGGTGCGGCCCGCCGCAAAACTTAGATGTCGAGCCCGGTTACCGAGCGGCGGTGCAGAATCCCGGTTCGGGCACCGTGTTCGGCAACGGCCAGGGAGCCCATTGGAACGCCGCACGTCCCATAGCAGCGCGCCGTCGCTGACCGCCGCTATTCGCTGGCGAGGCGGATGCCGAACCCGATCAGCACCGTGCCGGTGACAACGTCCATCGCCCGGCGCACGCGCGGACGCGACACGAGGCGGGTCACGCGGTCTGCCAGCAACACGAGCGGCAACTGGTAGGCAAGGTTGAGCGCGATGAACACCGCGCCGTACAGCAGCAGCGTGGGGACGACCGCAGCGCCCGACGGCACGAACGCCGGTAGGAACGTCACAAAGAAGACCCCGACCTTCGGGTTGAGGACGTTCGACAGCAGACCCGCCCAATAGCCCGTGCCGCCTAGCGGCTGACGCTGGGTGCCGGGCGCGTCGAGCCGGGTGCCTCGCGTGCGCAGCGACTGCACGCCCAGCCACACCAGGTAGGCGGCGCCGACGACGCGCAGCACTGTGTACGTCACCTCGCTCGCGCGCAGCAGCGCCGCAAGCCCGAGCACGGCGGCGGTTATCCACAGCACCAGACCGGTCTGGATGCCCAACACCGTCGCTACCCCACGGCGCCGCCCGCCCCGCACGATGCTGCGCAAGATCACCACGGTGTCCGGGCCGGGCAGTAACACGAGCAGTCCTGCGGCGAGAGTGAACGATCCGAGCGCAACAAGCACGACAGGAGATTACGGCGTACTCGGTCAGGCGCGCACCGGGTTTCCACCCTTCACCCGGCGTCGAGTTACATACCCTTCTCCTCGACAGGCGCGACCCCGGGTCTGAGAGCGCCCCGCCGCAATCCTTCGACGACGCTGCCGGCGGCACCTGCGCCGTTTCGGCCACGTCGCCGGTGTGTCGGCGTCGTGCGCTTGGTCCCGGGCCGTCAGCGGTTTGACGTCCAGTCGTAGAAGCCCTTACCGGTCTTGCGCCCGAGTTCGCCGCGCGCAACCTTGTCGCGCAGCAACGCCGGCGGCGTGAAGCGCGCGCGCAGGGTGGCGCTCAGGTGCTCGGCAATCGCCAGCCGGACGTCCAACCCGACGAGGTCGGTGGAGCGCAGCGGTCCGGTGAGATGGCGATCACCCAGCTGCATCGCGGTATCGGTCGACGCGGCGTCGGCGCCGCCTTCCTGCAACATGGGAATGGCTTCCAGCCCGAGCAGAACGCCCAGCCGAGTCGTCGCAAAGCCAGGCAAGTCGCGCACGACAATCGACTGTTTGCCCAGGCTGTTCACCCAGCCGGTCGCTCCGGCCAGAACATCGTCGCTGGTGCGGTGCAAGCACGACCTCGATCAACGCCGACGCCGGCACCGGATTGAAGTGCAGTCCCAAAATCGCTCCGGGCGTCCCAACGCGGCAGCAGGGTCGGTGACGCACAGGGAGCTGGTGCTGGTGGCGAGCACGCAGTTCTCGCCCACCACCTCCGCGGCAGCGACGAACACGTCGCGCTTGGGCTGCGCGTCCTCGGGCACCGCCTCGACCAGCAGCGCGAAGTTCTCCGTCGAAGCGTTCTCGGTCAGAGCGCTGATGCCCGGCTGAGGCCGGTGCGCACGTTGCAGGGCCGCGGCACCGGCGTCGGCGTCGGCGCCTGATTACTGGAGCGGCGGCGCGCGATCGACGCAGTGGCCGCCGATCTGGTCTCCCAAGCGATCGACACCGGCGACCTGAGACCAGGAGTCGACCCGCTGCTAGCTGCGCGGCTGGTGTTCGGCATGGCCAATCCGATAACTGAATGGCTGAAAGCGGACAGCCGATTTCACGCCGAAACCTTCGGAGCAGATGTCGCCGGTGCCACCCCGAATGGTTTGCGCTTCGAGCGCTTGCCGCGCTTGCCGCGCTTGCCAGGCACCAGCCGATGAGACCGACAGGCGACTTCTTCACCTGGTCGGCTCATCGCATAAGGGGAATCCGGCTCGGTAGTGCTCAGTGGTGCACTAAGCCGTATCCCAGTGGCGGCTTAGAACCAGTGCTTGCGGCCTCCGACCGCGCGGCCCATGGTGCCCAGCACTGCCAGAACTGCGCCGATCACTAGCAGAATGATGCCGATCACCAGCAGGAAATGCAGGCTCTTGACAATGATCCCGATGATCAGGAGAACCAAGCCGAGAACGATCACTGTTGTTCTACCTCCGATTCGAGTGCACGTGCTCCGACATCCGGAAAGCTAGCACTGTAATTCGGCGGTGAATAGCTTCAGTTCGCCCGTTTGGGTACCGATTGTGCGTCGGGGCCGTGGGAGTCCGTCGTCGTCCGGTCGGTATCCGTCGTCATTCGATCGGTATCCAGAGTCGCGGGTGGCTCGTCGACGGTGTCATGTGGCGCGGGTGGAAAAGCATTGGGCGGCGTCGCCGGCCGCAAAACCGGTGGGGTGTCGAACCCGTTCTGCACCTTGCGCAGATGGCCCGACATCGACTTGAACAGGAAGTAGCAGGCGATCCCCAGCAGCACCACGACGAGCAGTCCGAGTGGACCGGCCTTGCCGCTGTCCTCCCCGGCGAGCAACAGGTGCACTCCCGCCCGATCAGGGACGCTCATGACGCCACCCGATCGCGCACGCCGGCGAACAAGTCGTCCTCGGGAACGGTGGAGTCGACGACCGAGCGCGCCAGTTCGAAGTCCTCGGTCGGCCAGGCCTGGTGCTGAATCTCCATCGGAACCTGGAAGAACCACCCACCCGGATCGATCTGGGTGGCGTGGGCCAGCAACGCGGCGTCGCGCCGGTCGAACCAGTCCTTGACGTTGACCCGCGTCGTCATCTGCGGCTCCCGCAGTTCCAGCTTGGCCCGCTCCTCGAAGCGCTTCTGCCATTCGGCGAACGGGGACTCCAAACCGGCGGCCAGCACCGCCTCGTGTACGGCCTGGAAGCGCTGGCGGCTGAAGCCGATGTCGTAGTAGAGCTTCAGCGGCTGCCATGGATCGCCGGTACCCGGATAGCGATCCGGATCGGGGGCGGCCTCGAATGCCTCCACCGACACCCGGTGGCACATGATGTGGTCCGGGTGCGGATAGCCGCCGTTCTCGTCGTAGGTCGTCATCACGTGCGGACGGAACCGGCGCACGATCTCCACCAGCGGCCGGGCGGCAACCTCCAACGGCTGCAACGCAAAACACCCCTCCGGCAGCGGCGGCAGCGGATCGCCCTCGGGCAGCCCGGAATCGACGAAGCCCAGCCATTCCTGGCGCACCCCGAGGATCTCGCGGGCTCGCTCCATCTCCGCGCGCCGGATGTTGGCGATGTCGGCCAGGATCTCCGGGCGGTCCTTGAGGTTGGGATTGAGGATGTCGCCGCGTTCACCGCCGGTGCAAGTGACGACCAGAACGTCGACACCCTCGTCGACGTAGCGGGCCATCGTTGCCGCGCCCTTGCTGGACTCGTCGTCGGGGTGGGCGTGGACGGCCATCAGGCGCAGCGCTTCGGACACACTCTCATTGTCCCCGATCCGGCTGTGCCTGCCGCACCACGAGACCCCGACCAGGCCTGGTAAGCCCGGGTCTCGGCGGACCTCTCGACTAAGCTGATGAGTTCGACCCGCGTCCGCGCGGGCTCTGCCATCAATATCCACCGGACTCTGGAGCACGCAATGACCTCGACCGGCGAATCCGCAACCTGGTTGACCCAGGAGGCCTACGACCGGCTGTCCGGCGAGCTGGCCACCCTGATCGCCGACCGCCCGGCCGTGGCCAAGGAAATCAACGACCGGCGCGAGGAGGGCGACCTCAAGGAGAACGGCGGATACCACGCCGCTCGTGAGGAGCAGGGCAAGCAGGAAGGTCGCATTCGCTTTCTCGAGGTGTTGTTACGCAGCGCGAAGGTCGGACAGGCGCCCACGGCCTCGGGTGAGGCGGGCCCGGGCAGCGTCGTCACGGTGGCTTACGACGGCGACGAGGACGACACCGAGACATTTCTGCTCGGCTCGCGGGAAGAGGCTGGTACCACCGACATCGCCGTGTACTCCCCGAAGTCTCCGCTGGGCGAGGCGCTCACCGGTGCCAAGGAGGGCGACACCGTCTCCTACCTGACGCCCGCAGGAAAGACGATGTCGGTCAAGCTGCTGTCCGCCAAGCCCTTCACCGGCTGAGGTTGTCCCCGGCTGAGTTTCTCCGGCGCTGAGTTCTCTCGGGCTGAACGGATCCAGCACGACTAGCCTGTCGCCAGTGTCGAACCCCACGCCGCAGTCGGCGATCACCGCAGAGCAGATGGCGTCGTTTCTCGACGTTATCGCGCGCGTCGATCAGCTCAATCCCGCGCATCCCGACGCAGTGGCGGTGCGGCGTGCCACCGGTGGGCTGTTCAAGCAGGTGAAGAAGGCGCGCCGCAGTGCCCGGCGCGACGCTATCCTGGCCGCCGACAAAGCGGTGATCGCGACGACGGCCACCGGCTCGCCCAGCCGTATCGACGACGAAACCGCGGGCATCGAACTGGTGTCCGCAGCGCGTGGCGCCAGTGCAGGCACCCTGGCGACCGCCCGGCCCTGCTACATCTGCAAGCAGAACTACACCCGCGTCGACGCGTTCTATCACCAGCTGTGCCCGGACTGCGCCGCCCTCAACCACGCCAAGCGCGACGCGCGCACCGACCTCACCGGCCGGCGTGCCCTGCTCACCGGCGGGCGGGCCAAGATCGGCATGTACATCGCGCTGCGCCTGCTACGCGACGGTGCACACACCACCATCACCACCCGCTTTCCCAATGACGCCGTGCGCCGCTTTCGCGCGCTGCCCGACAGCGCAGACTGGCTCCACCGGCTGCGCATCGTCGGCATCGACCTGCGCGACCCGGCGCAGGTGGTCGCGCTGGCCGACTCGGTAGCCCAGGCCGGGCCGTTGGACATCCTGATCAACAACGCCGCCCAGACCGTTCGTCGCTCCGCGGGCGCGTACGCGCCGCTGGCCGCCGCCGAACACGATTCGCTGCCCGACGGCCCGCTTCCCGATGTGCTCACCTTCGACTCGGTCTCCGACGCCCACCCGGCCGCTCTTGCCGGTTCGTTGTCGGCGCATCCGGTCGCCCACCTGCCCGCCGAAGCGCAAGCCGTCCGCAGCGCGGTTGCAGGCGACGAGATCACCCGGCTGGCGATGACGGCCGGGTCCTCGTCGACGCAGCGGCTGCACAACGACGCCGCCATCGATGCCGGCGGCCTCGTGCCCGACCGGCACTCGAGCAACAGTTGGACCGACCGCGTCGACCAGGTCGACCCGCTGGAGCTGCTGGAGGTCCAGCTGTGCAACACCACCGCGCCGTTCCTGCTCATCAGCCGGCTGCGGGCGTCCATGGCCGCCAGTGCGGCCCAGCGCACCTACGTCGTCAACGTCTCGGCGATGGAGGGCGTCTTCGGCCGCGGCTACAAGGGTGCCGGCCATCCGCACACGAACATGGCCAAGGCGGCGCTGAACATGCTCACCCGCACGAGTGCTGCCGAGATGCTGGGCGACGGCATTCTGATGACGTCGGTGGACACCGGCTGGATCACCGACGAGCGCCCGCACTACACGAAGGTTCGGCTGGCGGAGGAGGGCTTCCACGCGCCTCTGGACCTGGTGGACGGAGCTGCCAGGGTTTACGACCCGATCGTGCAAGGCGAGGCCGGCGTCGATCTGTACGGCTGCTTTCTCAAGGACTACTTTCCTGCCGGCTGGTGAGGCTCGAGCTTGGGGCCCCGACCCGCTTCTGGTCACCCACCCCCGTATCTGAGTGCGGGTGACCAAAAGCGGTGGGTGTTCTGCGGCTGGCAGCGTTGCAGCAGGCTGTGACCGTTCCGCCCTGTCGGTGAGGATCCACAACCCAATTTCGCTCTGAGCAGGGTTCGGTAGCGACGTCCGTGGCGGCGGTCGTACCGTCGAACGGGTTCCGGCCGGTGCGGCAAGTGCCGCCCGCCGCCCACACTGCGCCACGCGAGGGGGCTACGCCAACATGACCGAATTCCCAGAACCCGCAATGCCGGACGCCGGTTCACACAGCACGCCCGGATCGGGTAACGACGCGGGCGAGCTGTCGACCGGGGCAACCGGAACAGAAGGAGCGGAGCAGATGTCCGCCGATCTGCTGGGCGAAAGCGGCGACGTCTTCGCCGCCGAACCGGTGACATCGTCGGCGCCGTCGTACCGCACCTGGGGTGAGCTGCAGGCTGCCGCGCAGAACGATCCGCTCGCCGCAGCCGCGGTCTATCCGCGCTCGGTCAAGACCGAGATCCGTACCAACCTGATCGCGCGGCTGGCGGCCGGGCTGCCGTCGCTGCCTGGCATCGTCGGCTTCCAAGACACCGTGGCTCCGGAGGTTGAGCGCGCGCTGCTGGCCGGGCACGACATCGTGCTGCTCGGTGAGCGGGGGCAGGGCAAGACGCGACTGGTGCGCACGCTTGTCGGCCTGCTCGACGAGTGGACGCCGGTGATCGAGGGCTCGCAGATCAACGAGCATCCGGGCGCACCGATCACCGCCGCGGCCACCAAGCGGGTCGCAGAACAGGGCGACGATCTGCCGATCAGCTGGCTGCACCGCACCGACCGCTACGGCGAGAAGCTGGCGACACCCGACACCTCCGTCGGCGACCTGATCGGCGACATCGACCCCATCAAGGTCGCCGAAGGCCGTTCGCTGGGCGATCCGGAGACCGTCCACTACGGGCTTGTGCCGCGCACCAACCGCGGCATCTTCGCCATCAACGAGCTGCCCGACCTCGCCGAGCGCATCCAGGTATCGCTGCTCAACGTGCTCGAGGAGCGCGACATCCAGATCCGCGGCTACCGCGTGCGGCTGCCGCTGGACCTGTTGCTGATCGGCACCGCCAACCCCGAGGACTACACCAACCGCGGGCGCATTATCACTCCGCTCAAGGACCGGTTTGGTGCCGAGATCCGCACCCACTACCCGCTGGAGCTGGCCGACGAGCTGATGCTGATCGCGCAGGAAGCGGCGGTGCTGTGGGATGACTCCCCGCATGCAGCGCCTCTTGTGCCATCGCACCTGCTCGAAGTGCTGGGCCGCTACGCCCGTGCCGTGCGGGAAGCGCCCCAAGTGGATCAGCGCTCCGGTGTGTCGGCGCGCTTCGCCATCGCCGCGGTGGAGACCGTTGCCGCGTCGGCCGTTCGACGCGCAGCCATCACCGGTGAGGCGGTCGCGGTGGCCCGGGTGGCAGACCTGCCCGCCGTAATACCTGCATCCCGGGGCAAGGTGGAGTTCGACGACTCCGACGGCGCCACCGAGGGCCACGAATTCGAGATGCTCGACCACCTGCTGCGCCGCGCCATCGCCGCCACCTACCGCGCGCGCCTGGCCGGGCTGGACCTGCGCGAACTGCAGAAGAAGTTCGACGGCGGGTTGGTGGTGTCCAGCGGAGACACCGTCTCTGCCGATGACCTACTCGCTCAGATGGGCAGCGTGCCGGGCCTGGCGACCCTGTTGGACAAGCTCGAACCCGGCGGAGTCGCCGAAGGCCCGGCTGCGGTCGGCCTGGCCGCGGCGGGCGTCGAGTTCGCGCTCGAAGGGCTGTACCTCAACCGCAGGCTGGCGAAGGACAGCGCAGGCGGTCGTACCGTCTACGGATCGTGACCGTGGCGATGGTCGACAACGAACGTTCAGGTGCGGTGCGGGCGTGGTAGAGCGCTACCGGGCGTCCCAGTACGGCGCGTGGCACGGCGGCCCCGACCCACTGGAGTCGCCCTTCGACGTCCGCGCAGCTATGGACGAGATCGGGCGGGCGGTGCTGGACGGCGCGTCGCCCCGTCGGGCGTTGGAAGACCTTCTACGCAAGGGGCTCAATCCCGGGCGCGGACTGGATGCGCTGCGTCGGCAGGCCCGCGAACGCGCGCGCGAGCTGCGCAAGAACAACCGCCTCGACGGCACGCTGGAACAGATTCGTGAACTGCTGGACCAGGCCGTGGAAGCTGAGCGCACGGCGCTGTTCCCCGATCCGGCGGACTCGGCGCGGATGGCCGAACAGTCGCTGGACGCCCTGCCCAAGCAGACGTCGCGGGCGGTGCGGGAGCTGGCGGATTATCAGTGGCGCTCGCCCGAAGCTGCGCAGAAGTACGCCGAGATCCAGGACCTGCTCCGCTCGGAAGTGCTGGACTCGCAGTTCGCGGGCATGAAGGACGCCATGTCCAACGCGTCGGCGCAAGACCTGGCGCGCATCAAGGACATGATGAACGCGCTCAACGACATGCTCGACGCCGACGCGCGTGGCGAGCACACCGCTGAGGACTTCGACCAGTTCATGCAGCAGTACGGGGACTTCTTTCCCGACCAGCCGCAAAACCTCTGCGATTTGGTCGATTCGCTGGCCCGGCGATCGGCGGCGGCGCAACGACTGATGAACTCGCTGTCAGCAGAGCAGCGCGCCGAGCTCGCCGGGCTGATGGGCGACATGCTGGGCGCCGCCGGCCTGGCCGAACAGATGGCCCGGCTGCAGGGAAATCTGCGCGCCGCACGCCCAGATCTTCCCTGGGACGGGCGCGAGCAGATGAACGGCAGCGACCCGATGGGCTACTCCGACGCCACCGACGCCTTGGCCGAGCTAGCCGACCTGGACCAGATAGACGAGCTGAGCCAGCAGGACTACCCCGGCGCCAGCCTGGCCGACATCGACGATGAGCTGGTCGAGCGCGCCCTGGGCCGCCAAGCCGTCGAGGACATGTCCGCGCTGCGCCAGATCGAGCGGGAGCTGCAGAACCAGGGCTACCTCGACCGCAAAGCCGGCTCGCTGACCTTGACGCCCCGGGCGCTGCGCCGGCTGGGCTCGGCTGCCCTGCGCAAGGTATTCGCCGATCTGACCGCAGCCGGTCGTGGCACGCACGACGTCCGCGACGCCGGCCCGGCCGGGGAATCGACCGGCGCCAGCCGGGCATGGGAGTTCGGCGACGAGCAGCCTCTGGACGTCGGGCGCACCGTGCGCAATGCCGTTTTCCGCGCCACGGGCTCGCCGTCGTCGCGGTCGGCAGGCGGGCGGGCAGGTTCGGTGCAGCTGATTGCGGAGGATTTTGAGGTCATAGAGACCGAGCGCCGTTCACACGCAGCCGTCGCGTTGCTGGTGGACATGTCATTCTCGATGGAGCTGCGCGGAACGTGGGGTGAAGCCAAGACGACGGCGCTCGCGCTGCATTCGCTGATCACCAGCAAGTATCCGCAGGACGCGGTCCAGATCATCGGCTTCAGCGACTACGCCCACGTGATGACGCCCGGCGACCTGATCTCCCACGAGTGGGAGCGCATCCAGGGCACAAACCTGCAACACGGACTGATGCTCGCGCGGCGGTTCCTCGACCAGCACCGCGACGCCGAACCGGTGATCCTCGTCGTCACCGACGGCGAACCGACTGCGCACTTGAACGTGCACGGCTTCTCGGAGTTCCAGTGGCCCTCGACGCCGGAGACGATCGCCGCAACCGTGGCCGAGGTAGCGCGCTGCACGCGTCGGGGCGCGACGATCAACGTCTTCATGCTCGACGACGAACCGGCGCTGGTCGAGTTCATGAACGAGGTCGGGCGCCGCAACGGCGGCCGCGTGTTCCTACCCAAGCCCGGCCGACTCGGCGAGTACGTCGTCGCCGACTACCTCAAGGCCCGCGGCGGCAAGCGGCGGGCAAGCTAGGGCAGCGGTCAACCCATCGGCAGTGGGGTCGTTTTGGCGTCTAGCAGGTTGAGCCACCACACCTCCGGTTCGGCGGCTAGGAACTCGCCCCGCGCGGTGAGGAAGTGACGGGTGTGCGCTGTGCGTTCGTGAGCGTCGAAGGCGTCGCGGTCCGCGTAGCACTCGTAGAACACGCGCTCGTGCGGATGTTCCCGCCGGGCGTGGCTGATATAAATCTGCGTGCCGGGCTCGCTCTCGCGGATGCCGGCCAACGTGCCGGCCACCAGGTCATCGAAGTCGAGAATGTGATCGGGATGGACCTGGAAGCGAACCACCAACGCAAACATCGCTCCATGGTGGCAGCCCCGCCATACTCGACGTCCATGAGTGCCCTACCCCTGATCCGCTCAGCGACGACCGCGGACCTACCCGCCGTAGCGGCGATCTACGCCCACTACGTCGAACACAGCGTCGCCACCTTCGACGAGACGGCACCGACGTCGCAGGCGTGGACGCAGAAGCTGGCCGACGTCACGGCGGCCGGATGGCCGTTCCTGGTGACCGAACTGGACGGCGAGACGGTCGTCGGCTACGCGTTCGTCAAGCCCTACCACGACCGGCCGGCCTACCGCTTCACCGTCGAGAACTCGATCTACCTGCACCCCGACCACACCGGCCGCAGACTCGGCCGCCCCCTGTTGCACGCCCTGCTCGACGCGGCCGCCGACGTGGGCGCGCGCGAGATCGTCGCCGCAATCGCCGACACCGGCAGCCCTGCTTCTATCGAGTTGCACTCGTCGCTGGGCTTTCGCCAGGTCGGCACACTCACCGGCGTCGGCAGCAAGCACGGCCGGTGGATCGACGTGTCCTTGCTGCAATGCTCTCTCGGCGCACGATAGACCGACGCAGTGACGCCGTTGCGCGGCACGATGCAACCTTTTGCGCCACTGGGGCGACTTTCTAGCTGTGATCAGTCCTGACGTGAGCGTGCCGTTTCGCGCTCGATATCGCAGCCCGCGACCGGAGCACAGAACTGTTCTGACTGTGGCGCCAGACGACGCTCCGCTGGCGCTGAGCTATCCGTTGGAAACCGCTCCGGCCGCGTTGTTGGACGTCACCGCGCTGTTCGAGAAGCAGTGGCGGCCGATGCTGCGGTTGGCCATCCTGCTGGTCGGCGATCGAGGCGCGGCAGAGGACGCAGTGCAGGACGCCTTCGTGGCGTTGCAGCGCAATCCTCACGCGCCCGCTGACCCGGACGCAGCGGTGGCCTACCTGCGAGCCACGGTCGTCAACCGGTGCCGGTCGATGCTTCGGCATCGCTACGTCGTCAACCGCTTCGCAGCAGCCGCGGCACCACCCGATGAGGCCGATCCCAGCCTGGCCGTCGATTCCGACGCCGCCACGCTGCGAGCGCTGCAGTCGCTGCCACGGCGGCAGCGCGAAGTGTTGGTGCTGAGGTACTGGGCTGATCTGTCCCACGCGCAGATCGCCGCAATTCTGAACATCGCGGTCGGCTCGGTGAAGTCGGCGGCCAGCCGCGGCCTGGCCGCGCTACGCATCGAACTGGAGGAATCATGACCGACGAGGACATCGAGCGCAGGCTGCGCTCCGCTCTGCACGCCAAGGCCAACAGTGCAGTCGGCGCCGACGAGGCGCTTCCGGCCATGGCCGCCGCTCCGGCGGCGCGAGTGCCACTGCGGGTTCTGCCGGCTCTGGCCGCGGCGGCGCTGGTCGCGTCGGTGATCGGCGGCTCGGTGCTGGTGGCGGGATCGAACCGCCATTCCGGCCATGGACATCTGCCCACCTCGACCGCCGTGGCCGACCCCGGCACGACGACGGTCGGCTCGCAGGCTCCGACCGGCACCCTGTCCGAACCGCCGACGCCGGTCCCGCCTTCACCGGTTTGGAGTCCGACCACTTCCCCGGCGTCCGGTGCGACGCTGTCCCCGCCCGTTGCACCACCACGCGCGCCGCAGTCAAGCCCGGCGACGCCGCCCACACCACCGATACCAACCCAGACGTCGACGCGAACGCAGCAGACCAGCCCCGCGCATACGTCATCGCCCACGGATGGCACGTCGACGGTGCCCCCGACCACCCACTCTGCGCAGCCGTCTGCGTCGGCTACTTCGTCTGCACCGACGACCTCGTCCGGCGTTCCGACGCACAGTCCATCCTCGGCTCCGACGAAGAGTCCGACCTCAACGCCGACGCACCCACACACCTCGACTCGACCGACGACGCCCACCACGAGCGCCGAACCGCCGCCGCCGCCGACCACTCCGCCCTGCACGACCGCATCGCTGACCATCGACCTGGGCGGCGATCGCACGACGGGCACCGCCGGCGGTGACTACGCCTTCCTCAACGTGACCAATCACGGCGCACCCTGCGCGATGTCGGGCTTCCCCACAGTTCGGATCTACGACGGTTCCGGCGCCCTCGTCGCCGGCCCGGCGTCACACCGCGCGACTTCAACCCCGCAGGAGCTTATTCTGCAACGCGAAGGCGGCGCGCAGTTCGAGGTGTACGACGTGTACGACGGATCGCCGGGGTGTGCCGGTGACTACCGATCGGGACGATATCTGCAGACCTACCTCCCCGGCCAGAACACAGCCATCACGACTCAAGCCTGGGGGTACAGCCCCTGCCAACTTTCGGTGACGGCCCTGCACGCACCGACGTCCCAACAGCCCAGCAGCTGAACCAGGCCGGCGGCTTCGACCCACCCACCTATCCACACTGGAGGCGCACGATGACAAAACACCCTGCTCTACCCGGCCGTCGCACGACACGAACCACGGTCGCAGTCCTCGCCGCGGCGACGGCCGTGTCTTTCGGCCCAGCCCATGTGGCGTCGGCGAGCACGGCGACCCGCGCAGCCTCGACACCGTGCACTGCGGGCGGCACCGCGGCCCAGCGACCGGTGTCTGCGTCGGTCGCCCCGATCGGCAACGACGAGCGCCAGCAGATCGTGGTCTATCGCGGCATCGGCGCCGCGGCCGGCTGCTTGGTCACCGCTCGTAGTGACACCGGTGTCAGCGTTCACCGGCTCGGCATCGCGAAGTCCTCGGTGCCGGTGGTAGCGGAGATCGGCGGCGCTACCCTCCGTTACCAGATCGCCTTCCAGGCCAACACCGGGCATCTGTGGACCACCGGCGAGTTCGGTACCCACAGCACGCGGTTGCTGATGGCCGCCGGCACCAGCCCGGACATCGCCAGTTCGGGGTACGGCGACTACAACGTCGCGTTCCAGGCCAACACCGGCATGCTGTGGACCGCAGGCCACCTCGGCACCCGCAGCCTGCACCTGCCCATGGCTCCTGGTACCAGTCCGAGCATCGGAGAAGGGGGCGACCAGATCGCCTACCAGGGCCGCAACAACCATGTCTGGGTAACTGATCTGATCACGCCGGGAAAGCCGGTGGTGGGTCATGACCTGGGCTTGGGCATGATGCCCGGCACCTCACCCAGCCTGTCCAGCGCAGGCAACGGCTATCAGATCGCGTTTCAGGCCAATACCGGGCGGCTGTGGACCACCGGAGAGGACGGCCGCCGCAATCTGCGCTACCGGATGTCACGCCTGAGCAGCCCGTCGAGCTACCGCGACGAGATCGTCTTCACGAGCAACCGCAACCAAATCTACGACGTGACCGATACCGGGACCAAGATCCAAATTCTTCCCTTGGCAAGTGTCCCGGGAAGCACCCCGGCCCTGTCGCTGCTCGCCATCCCGACTCCCGCCGGTGCGATGCGCCAGTACGGCCGGCAGATCGCCTACGCCACACCCATCACGGGCGGTAGCCCGGCCGAACTGACCGCGGGAGTCATCAACGGGCTGTACGACATCCCCTAGCGTCAGAATCCGTCAGCTTTCGATCCGTCAGCCTTCAGTGCGGCGCACCCTAGATCCGCCGGCCTCCACCTGCGCCGGTAGTTGTTTTACCTGCGCGTAATGCCACGGTATTGACTCCGATGCCCGGCCCTAGCAAAGTTCGGGCAAGGCAGGGTGTATGACATATCACACACCGAGTGACACCGACGGGGTAAAGGGAGTTTCCATGGCGTTGGCGACGGAACAGAAATCGGCTGGACTGCAGCGGTCGGTCGGCTTCTACGGGTTGATGTTCGTCTCCCTGGGGTCGATCATCGGCTCCGGCTGGCTGCTCGGGGCGCTGAAGGTCGCCAAGGTCGCCGGACCCGCCGGCCTCATCTCGTGGATCATCGGCGCGATCATGCTGACCACACTGGCGTTGATCTACGCCGAGCTCAGCGCGACCTACCCCGTCTGCGGCGGCACTGCTCGCTTTGCGTACTTCTCGCACGGACCGGTCGCCGGCTTTTTGTCCGGCTGGGCGTCGTGGCTGCAGGCAGTGTTCCTCGCCCCGGTGGAGATCATCGCCTCGCTGACCTATCTGTCGGCGACGAGCTGGTTCTCCAAGCACTTCGACATGATCGACAACAATGGCCTGCTGAACCATCGCGGCCTCATCGTTGCGACATTCGCGATGATCGGTTTCACCGCACTCAATCTGGTCGGTGCGAAATTCCTGTCCGAGAGCAACACCGGCATCGTCATCTGGAAGACGCTCGTACCGATCTTGGCGATCGTCGTCGTCGCTGTCCTGTCGTTCCACATCGGCAACTTCCACACCGCGGGAAAGACGGGCGCCGGTGGTGGGTTCATGCCCTTCGGCGTGCATGGCATCTTCGCCGCCCTTCCGGTCGGCGTCGTGTTCGCGCTGCAGGGCTTCGAGCAGGCCGCCCAACTCGCCGGCGAGGCGAAGAACCCGAAGAAGGACATCTCGCGCGCCATCATCACCGCGATGGGCATCGGTGCCTCGATCTACATAGGTCTCGAGCTGGTATTCATCGGAGCGTTGAACCCGGCCAACGTCGCCAAGGGCTGGGCCAACCCGCTCGGCGGGAACGCCAGTAACTACGGCGCCTGGTACACCCTGGCGCTGGCCGTAGGCGCCACCTGGCTGGGCACCATACTGATCATCGACGCCGTCATCTCCCCAGGAGGCACCGGGCTGGTGTACCTGGGCACCACTGCCCGCATCTCCTACGCCATCGGCTCGGAGAAAGAGATGCCGCAGGCGCTCGCCAGTACCGACAAGCGCGGCGTTCCTGTCGTGTCCATCCTCGTCGCAGCGGTGGTGGGTGAGTGCGCATTCGGGCCGTTCAAGAGCTGGTCGGAACTGGTCAGCGTTATTACCGACAGCACGGCCATCATGTACGCGTTCGCACCGGTCGCGCTGGGCGCATTGAAGGCGCGCGATCCGAATCGCGACCGGCCCTACCGCGCGCCGATGCCGGCGATACTGCTGCCGGCCGGATTCGCCTTCGCCTCGCTGCTCATCTACTGGAGCGGCTGGGACATCATCTGGAAGCTCGACATCCTGCTGCTCATCGGGTTCGCGCTGTTCTTCGGTGGCGCCTTCGCCAAGAAGACCGACGCCCTGAGCAAGATGGCGCACGCCCTGTGGATCGGCCCCTGGCTGATCGGGCTGACGATCTTGAGCGCCCTCGGTAACTACGGCGCCTGGGGTCCGTCCAACGCCCCGGGATACGACATCAAGAACCACTCGTGGCTGTCCCGCTACCACTCGGTGCTGCCCGCGACGTGGGATCTGGTCATCGTCGCCATATTCGCCGTCGCGATCTACTACTGGGCCGTCAAGAGCGTCATGAGTCAGCAGGACGTCGACGCCGCGATCGAGCGTGACGCCAACCAGATCGAGTTCCTCGCCGCCTAGACGACCGAGCGCTTCAACGAGTGCAGCGTTGGCCACCTCTGGGGTGGCTAACGCTGCACTCGTTCAGGTTGCGGGTTCATAGGCACCGGATCCGGCGCCGGTGGCATGCGACGATCGACTGCGTGGCAGATCCAACGGTGTCGATTGTGTCCGGCGTGCAGACCCGCGAGCTGCGTCGACGGGTGTTGCGCCCACATCAGTCCGTCGGCGATCCGCTGCCCGGCGACGACATGCCCGATGCAATTCACTTCGCGATCCTCGATGACGCGGGCGGTGCACCACTGTGCGCTTGCTTCGTCCTCATGGAGGGATATTCATGGGCCGCAGCGCCGGGATCACCGCCCGAGGACCGGCCGCGGTGGCACCTGCGCTCGGTCGCCACCGATCCGGCGCACCAGCGGACCGGCCTGGGCACGGTGCTGATGCAGGCCGTGGTGGATCACGTCGCCGGCCACGGCGGCGGTGTGCTGTGGTGCAACGCCCGAACGCCCGCGGTGCCCTTCTACCAGCGCCTCGGCCTGGCCGTCTACGGCGACGAGCATGTCTCGCACGGCCTACCGCATTACTGGATGTGGTGCACGGTCGCCGCCGCCGGAACGGCCACCTAAAGCTTTAGTTGCCGATGTCGGTGATGCGCCAGGCGTGCTCGGGACCGGTGCGAGCCAGCTCGAAGGAGCGAACGTTGACGCCGTCCTCCCCGCCTTTGTCCTGCGAACGCGGTCGCCAGTCCAGCGACACCGAGACGTCGACGGTGGTGGGGTCGATACCTGGCGCCTCCTCCTGGTCGACCTTCTGAGGCGTGCCCATGGACAGAAGCCGCACCGAGATCGTCTCGTCGTCGCCGCACCCCTGCGCGGCAGCGGAACCCGGCTGAATGAGCGCGCAGACGGTTGCCATATCGTGCGCGTCCATCGCTTCGACCTCCGCTTTTAAGACGGTCTGCGCGGATGCGGAGGCGGCCGGCACAGCCACCCGAGCGATGCGGTGCAGCGGTGTCGCGGTAGCCCATGCAGCGCCGGCCAGCAGTAGGCCGGTCGCAAGCCCGACGACCAGGACGGTCCGCAACCGGCGCCAGAGCCGCATCAACGCCAGCCCCAGTGCAAACGCCAGTACCACCGGCAGAACGAGCATCGCGGCGAACACCGGATAGAGAAGGGCGTCGTTGTCAACTTGACTCCACCGCACCCGCACGACGACGACGAGCAGAACAACCGCCGGCAGGCTCAGCGCCACGGCAGCGACGGCAAACCAGCTCCAGCGTCGCGCCGACGGGTGCGAGGTAGGAACGGGCGGGCTGACCACGGCAGTCACGGCAAAAGTGTCTCCTACCGCGCTACGCAACGCCAGGGCAGGCAACGCCGAGGCACCAATCGTCAGCCCAGCGCCTGGTCCAGATCGGCCAGCAGGTCGTCGATCGACTCGATGCCGACCGACAGCCGGATCAGGTCCGACGGCACCTCGAGCGGTGAGCCGGACACGCTGGCGTGCGTCATCCGCCCCGGATGCTCGATCAGGGACTCGACACCGCCGAGTGACTCCCCCAACGTGAACACCTGCGCCCGCTTGCACACCGCGAGGGCGGCTTCCTCACCGGCGGCGACGCGGAACGACACCATGCCGCCGAAGCCCCTCATCTGCCGGGCGGCGATGGCATGTCCGGGATGCGACGGCAACCCCGGATACAGCACCGACGACACCGCCGGATGCGCCTCCAGCGCCTCCACCACCCGGATCGCGTTCGAGCAGTGCCGGTCCATCCGCACGCCCAGGGTCTTGATTCCGCGCAGCACCAGCCAAGCGTCGAACGGGCCGGCGACCGCACCCATCGCGTTCTGATGGAACGCCAGATCCTCACGGAACAGCGCCTCTGCGGCCACAAGTGCGCCACCGACGACGTCGGAATGTCCGCCCAGGTACTTAGTCGTCGAGTGCACCACGACGTCGGCACCCAGACTCAACGGCTGCTGCAGGTAGGGCGAGGCAAAGGTGTTGTCCACCACGAGTCGCGCGTCGGCGTCATGGGCGATGGCGGCGAGTGCGGCGATGTCTGCCACGCCCAGCAGCGGGTTCGTCGGCGTCTCACACCAGATCAACCGCGTCGAGGGCGTCACTGCGGCCCGTACCGCGTCGAGGTCGTGCAAGGGCACCGAGCTGTAGGTCAGGCCCCAGCGGGCGAAGACGCGCGACACCAGCCGGAACGTGCCACCGTAGGCGTCACCGGGCAGGATCACGTGGTCACCGGGGACGCAGACGGCTCGCAGCACCGCGTCCTCGGCGGCCAGGCCGGAGGCAAACGCCAGCCCCCGGGCGCCACCCTCCAGCGCAGCCAGGCACTCCTCCAACGCCGAACGGGTCGGGTTCGCGCTGCGGCTGTACTCATAGCCTCCGCGCAGGCCACCGACGCCGTCCTGCTTGTACGTCGAGGTTTGGTAGATGGGCACCGTCACCGCGCCGGTGAGGGAGTCGGGCTCCTGGCCGGCGTGGATGGCCAACGTCTCGAATCCGGTCATGGCAGCGACCGTACCTGCGCCGGATTCACCCGGGGGAACCCCGTACCAGCGCCGCAGATGCGCGTCGTGGCTCAGTAGCCGTGCAACTGGCGCGGTCCATCGGTTCGGCCGGTCGACGCCGGCGCCACCAGTGCCTGCGCCTTGAGAATATGCGCTCCCTGCGGGGAGGCGACCACCGTGTTCAACGACAGCCGAACGATCTCGGGCAGATCGTCGGACAGCCGGGACAGCCGCAGCGCGACATCGGCCAACGCGCCCAGATCAGCCTCCGGCGCCCCGGCGTAGCCGGTGAGTACCGGTGCCGCGCGGGGTGACCGGATCAGCTGGTGGGCGTCGGTGTCGGTCAGCGGCACGACGGCGTAGCCCCGGTCGCCGAGCAGTTCGGTAGCCAGCCCGCCGATGCCGAAGGAGACCAGCGCGCCGAACGAACCGTCGTCCTGGATGCCCAACACCGTGTCGACGCCGCGTGGCGCCATCGCCTGCACAACGGCCCGGCCGTCCTCGGCCAGACCCAGGCCGCCCCAGGCATCGGCCAAGGCGTGCTCGTCGTACAGGTGCAACCGGACGTCGTTGGCGTGGCGCAGCGCGACCGGCCAGCCCAGCGTGACCGCCGCGGACTGCGCCTCCCACGGGCCGACAACTTCCCGAGAGGGCACCAGGTGCAGGCCGTACGCGCCCAGCAAACGCTCCACTTCGTCGGTGTTCAGCTCCCGGCCTCCTGCGGTGGTGGCGAGGATGTGCTCCACCAGCTGGCGCGCCGGTGTCGGATCGATGTCGTCGAAGTCAACGATGCGACCGGGATCGCGCTGGCGCCAGGCGGCGTGGCGCACCGCGCGTGCCAGCGTGCGCACCGCACGCTCGGGCGAAGGGTAGGTGGGGATGAAGCCCGGCGGCGGCATGATCTCCCCGGCCGCGGACAACTCGTCGCGCAGCCCCTCGGTGCCCAGGAACGTCGACAGCACCGTCGTGCCTGATCCGGCAGCAGCATCGCGCAGCGCGCGGGCGTACTCGACGCCCGTTCCGGCCAGCAGCGGCGGCACGAACACTGCGACGACGGCGTCGACATCGGAGGCGGCGACGGCATCGGTGATCTGCGCACCGAACTCGACGCTGGTGGCGTTCACGCCCACGTCCACCGAGCGGACGAGGTCCAGGCCCTGCTCCGCGCAGGCTGCGGTGACCAGCACGTTGAGCGCCGCGGAGTTGCCCACCACCGCCACCCGGTTGCCCGTCGGTAGCGGCTGCGCGGCCAGCAGCAGCGCGACGTCGAACATCTCGTCCAGGGTGCGAACTCGGATCACGCCGGCGGCCTCGAACAGAGCGGCGATGCTGGCTTCCGGAACGTCAACACTCGTGCCTGCCAGGCCCGTCACGACCCGCCCCAGACCGGACTTGACGGCGACGATCGGCTTTGTACGCGCCGTGCGCCGGGTCAGGCGGGCGAACTTGCGCGGATTGCCGAAGCTCTCCAGATAGAGCAGCACCACGTCGGTGTCGGGATCTGCCGACCAGAACTGCAGCATGTCGTTGCCCGAGACGTCGGCGCGGTTGCCGGCCGAGACGAACGTCGACAGCCCGACATGACGGCGCACCGCCTCACCGAGCACGGCGACGCCCAGCGCCCCGGACTGGCTGAAGAAGCCCGTGCGGCCGCGCGGCGGCACCAGCGGGGCGAGCGAGGCGTTCAAACGCACCGCGGCGCCGTTGTTGGCGATGCCCAGGCAGTTCGGTCCGACGACGCGCATGCCGTGCAGCCGGGCGGCATGCACCAGGGCGCGTTGTGCAGCCAGCCCGGCGGCGCGGTCGTCGGTGCGTTCGCCGAAACCGCCCGAGATCAGGACGATTGCGTGCACGTTCTTGGCCGCGCACTCGTCGATGAGCCCGGCCACGGTGTCGGCGGGTACTGCGATCACCGCGAGATCGACATCGCCGGGCACCTCGGTGATCGACGCGTAGGCCGGCAGTCCCTCCACCTGCTCCGCGCTCGGATGGATCGGATGCACGCTCCCGGCAAACCCGCCGGCGAGGATGTTGCGCAGCACGGCGTTGCCGAGCTTGCTCGTATCAGTGCTGGCGCCGATGACGGCGACAGAGGACGGCGTCATCAGCCGCTGGATGGACGCAGCCTCGGCCAGTTGCTCGCGTTCCCACTTGACGGCCTCGGTTGCGACGGTCTGGCCGATGTCGAACACCAGGTACTGGGCTTCCTCGCGCACGGCGACCGTCGCCTCGTATCCCGCCTCGGAGAACACGGTGCGCAGGCGCGGATCATCGGACAGCACCGGTGCCGAAACCTGCGAGACGCCGCGCTCGCGGGCAGCGGCGGTGAGATGTTCGAGCAGTACCGAGCCGATGCCGCGGCCCTGGTGCAACTCGTCGACGACGAAGGCGACCTCCGCCTCGACAGGGTCGGATCTGCGGTCGAAACGGCCCACCGCGACGATGTTCGCGCCCAGCCACACGACCAGCGCCACTCGGTCGATGTTGTCGACGTCGGTGAATCGGCGCAGGTCCTGTCGCGAGAGCTCGCCGCCGGCGGAGAACAACCGCAGATACCAGCTCTGTTCGGGCAGTCGGGCGTGCAGCGCTCTCAGCGCGTCGGCGTCGTCGGCAGAGATCGGACGGATGGAAACCGTGCCGCCGTCGGCAACCACCACGTCGACGGCACCTGGCCTGAGCGTGCCCCGCAGAATCTGCCGCGTCGTTGCTTCATCCGCCAGGTCGGTCACGAAACCCCACGCTACCCAGGCTTGCCAATGCGGTGGTCACGGGCGCATTCGCTGGTTGTGCGGGCATTCGACGCCTTCTGACTCACCACCGCTCAGACAGCGGCTGAACCACCGATTCAGCGTCCTGCCACGTAGCCCAGCAGATCCGGGCGGGTGATCACGCCGGCAGGCTTACCGTCGATGTGTACCAGCAGGGCGTCGGCGTTCTGCAGCGCGGTCACCGCCGAAGACACCGACTCACCCGAGCCGATGATGGGCAGCGGATCGGACATGTAGCGCTCGAGCGCGTCACCCAGCGAGGCATGCCCAGCGAACAGGGCTTCCAGCAGCGCTCGCTCGGACACCGACCCCACCACCTCGCCCGCAGTTACCGGCGGCTCGGCCTTCACCACCGGCATCTGCGACACTCCGTACTCACGCAGGATGTCGATGGCCTCGCGCACCGTCTCGTTCGGATGGCCGTGGACGAGTTGCGGCACGTCGTTGACGCTGGAGGGCTTACCGCGCAGGATGTCGCCCACGGTGACCTCGGTGGAGGGCCGGCCGAACCCGTAGTCGCCCATCCAGTCGTCGGAGAAGATCTTGGACAGGTAGCCGCGGCCGCCGTCGGGCAGCAATACCACCAGCACGTCGTCGGGCCCGAGCCGCTTGGCCACCACCAACGCCGCGGCCACCGCCATCCCGCACGAGCCGCCCACGAGCATGCCCTCCTCGCGGGCCAGCCGGCGGGTCATCTCGAACGAGCGCGCGTCACTGACTGCGACGATCTCGTCACAGATGGTGCGGTCGTAGGTGTCGGGCCAGAAGTCCTCGCCCACCCCCTCCACCAGATACGGCCGGCCGGTGCCGCCGGAGTACACCGAGCCCTCCGGATCGGCGCCGATCACCTGCACACGTCCCTTCGAGGCCTCCTTCAGGTACCGCCCGGCTCCGCTGACGGTTCCGCCGGTGCCGATGCCGGCCACGAAGTGGGTGATCCGGCCCTCGGTTTGCGCCCAGATCTCCGGGCCGGTCGTCTCGTAGTGCGAGCGCGGATTCTCCGGATTCGCGTACTGGTCAGGCTTCCAGCCACCTGGGGTCTCACCGACGAGCCGGTCGCTGACGCTGTAGTAGGACCGCGGATCGCCCGGTTCGACGGCGGTGGGGCACACGACCACTTCGGCGCCGTAGGCGCGCATCACGTTGATCTTGTCGCCGCTGACCTTGTCGGGGCAGACGAAGATGCAGCGGTAGCCGCGCTGCTGGGCCACGATCGCCAGTCCTACGCCGGTGTTGCCAGACGTCGGCTCGATGATGGTCGCGCCAGGCTGCAGCGCGCCGCTGTCCTCGGCGGCGTCGATCATGCGCACCGCGATCCGGTCCTTGACCGAACCACCCGGATTGAAGTACTCGACCTTGGCCAGCACCAGTGGTGCTGCGCCGTCAGAAACGCTGTTCAGTCGCACCAGCGGCGTGTCGCCGATCAGCTCGACGAGGGAGTCGTAGTACTTCATGCTGGCGACCCTAGCTTCCGGCCGGCGCACGGCGGGGCAGCCACTTGCCGAACGCGTAGACGCGCGGGGGCAGCAGCACCACGGGAACTGACCTTGCGTGGGCTACCCCTAGAAGCCAAAACACCATCCCGTGACCGCAGGCCTCGATCAGGCCACCACTAGCCTCGTCGTGTCTCCCGTCCGACCGCACAGAAGGGCAACTCGTGCCACGCGCCTCTCGAATCGCCGCGGCGGCTGCGGTCGGAACCGGCTCGGCCGGTGCGGCACTGGCCGCGCTCTGGGGCATCGTCTACTCCCAGACCAAGCTGGCGCGGCGGCGCATCAAGACCACCGAGATCCCGCCGCCGGTAGCCGATGGCCTCTGGTCGCATGCAGGAGCCGACTCCGGCACCGTGCCCATCGCGCTGGCCGTGCTTGGTGACTCCTCCGCCGCCGGCTACGGTCTGCTCGACGCCGCGGACACTCCGGCAGCGCTGCTGGCGAGCGGGCTGTCGCAGTGGGCGAGCCGACCGGTCGAGGTCGTCAGTGTGGCCGTGGTAGGCGCGACATCGGCGGATCTGCCTGCGCAGGCGGCGCGCGTTCGGGCCGGCAGGCCCGACATCGCCTGGATCATGATCGGCGCGAACGATGTGACGCACCGGGTGAGCTCGGCTGCTGCGGCGCGCGACCTCGCCACCGGCGTGCGGCTGCTGCGCGAGGCGGGCTGTGAGGTCGTCGTAGGAACCTGCCCGGATCTGGGCACGATCCGCCCGATCGCCCAGCCATTGCGCTATATCGCCCGCCTGAAGTCGCGCACCCTGGCCGCAGCGCAGACCGTCGCCGTCGTCGAAGCGGGCGGGCGCACCGTGTCCCTGGGCGACGTGCTGGGCCCACGCTTCGCTCGCGAGCGCGACCTGTTCGCCGACGACGAATTTCATCCCTCCGCGCGCGGGTATGCCGCTGCTGTCGACATCAGCCTGCCCTCGCTGGCCGCCGCGTTGGGCCTGCCGACCGACACCGAAGCGGCCGGGCCATTCCTGTCCCGACGGGCGCGTTCGGTGGCCAACGCGGCGGCGCACGCGGTCACCCATCCGGGCACCGAGGTCGCGGGCACTCAGGTGCAGGGCCGGCGTGGCAACTGGGCTCGACTGCTCCGCCGCTCCAGCCGCACCTAGGTACTTCGAGTTCGGGCTGGCACGGCAAGCTCAGAAGCTGGCGTCCGCGGACTCGTGGTAGCCGAAGAAGTGCCGCTTCTTGATCAGCTCGGCGACCGCGTCGGGCACCATCTTCTCCCATTCCCGGTCACCGGCGGCGATCCGGCGCAGCACGTCGCGGCTCAGGATGGACAGGTAGTCGGGTACGAAGTTGTCGAGGTCGACGAAGCTGCCGCGCATGGCGAGGTAGTCATAGAGCGGCTGCAGCGCCGGATCTACCCGCAGCGAGTCGACGGTGACCACCTGCTGGTCCTGTGCGCTCAGCATCGGATAGACGTAGAGCTTCAGATGATTCTTGAACATTCGTCCGAAGCTTTCCAGGATGCCACCCTGCAACGACGCGTAGTTCAGCTCGTTGAACAGGTCGACGAGGCTGGGCACGCCCATCACGATGCCGATCCGGCCGTCGGTGCGCCAGGCCAGGTAGGCCGCAAGGCGGTGGTAGTCGACGTAGTCGCTGATGAGCACCGTCTTGCCGCACGCGGCCAGCAGATCGGCCCGGGCCAGGAAGTCGCGCCGGTCGACGTTGCTCCCGCCGGCGAGCAGGTTGGCCATCGTCAGCTCGGTCAGCTCCAGGATGTCGCGGCCCTCGTTCGCCGGATCGGCCTGAAACTTCTCCAGCGCGCAGTCGAGCATGTTGAGGTTGACCACGGTCGGTGGCCGGAAGCTGCCGCGCTCCACCAGGATGGCCTTCTTGCGCAGCACCTCCGCAGGCAGCAGCACCTCGCGGTCGGGCCCGAACATCGCCGCGCCGGACAAGCCCAGCTGCACGAGCTTGAGCGCCATCAGTCGGTTGTCCACCGACCGGAACTCGATGCCCTTCAGCTGGATCATGTCGATCTCGATCCGGGCGGTGGTGAGGCGGTCCAGCAGGGTCTCGATCAGCTTTTCGGGCTCGTGGTGCTCGAAGAACGCGCCGTGGAGCAGGTTGATGCCCACGATGCCCAGCGCCTCCTGCTGGGCCTCCGCGCCGTCGTCGAGCATCCGAACGTGCACGATGATCTGGCTCGGTTCGTCGCGTGGATGAGACTGGAACTTCACGCCCATCCAGCCGTGACACTCGTTGCCGCCGCTGTAGCTGCGAGCCACAACGGTATCGGCGAAGGCGAAGAATGCGTTGGAGTCGCCGCGGTCCTCACTCAGCCGTTCCAGGTTCAGCTGGTACTCGTGATCCAACATGGCCTGCAGTCGGCCCATCGACACGTAGCGGTCGGACTTGCCGTAGACGGCGTCGCTGACCACCATGTCGTAGGCCGAGATCGTTTTGGACACAGTGCCCGCGGCACCGCCGGCCCTAAAGAACCAGCGCGCCACTTCTTGTCCCGCGCCGATCTCGGCGATGGTGCCGTACCACCGCGGATCGAGGTTGATCCGCAGTGCCTTCTGCAGCGTGTCGACGGCAACGTCCATGGGCGGCCTTCCTGGAATCGCTTGCTGCCGACCCTGGGCGGCCCGGGACGGTCGAGCTCTCGCCTGCGGACACTATCGCGCGGGTGCTACCGCCCGAAAGCCCCTCAGCCGGCCATCCACTCAGCCGGGGAGGAAGCTTAGCCGAACGTGGCGGGTGCCGTTGTCGCCGTTGGTGTCGACGACGACGATGCTCTGCCAGGTGCCCAGCGTCGGCCGACCGCCGAGCACCGGCACCACGATCGACGGCGCGACGAAGGCCGGCACCACGTGGTCTCGCCCGTGCCCAAGGCTGCCGTGGCGATGACGGTAGATATCCTGGACCGGCAACAGCCGCTCCAGCGCGGCGTCCAGATCGGGTTCGCTGCCCGAGCCGGTTTCCATGATCGCCACGCCCGCAGTGGCGTGCGGCACGAAGACGGTGAGCAGCCCGTCACCCTCACCGGCGCAGAAGTCACTCGCCTCGTCGGTGATGTCGGTGACGAGGCGGGAACCGGTGCGCAGCGTGATCTCGACAGACTTCATGATCCTGATTGTGCCAACTCCGGCAGACGACGACGCCCGGGCCGTGGCCCCGTCAGGCTCAGGTGGCTCCACCGTGACGGAGTTATCTGTCCCCACCTCGGTGGCGGGCGACGGTCGAAGGTGGCGCCATCTTCCGACCCGCGCGCGGTGGCGTTCTGGCGGTAGGTGGCCCTGCTCTGGTGCGTGGGCGACAGGATCGCCTCACGGCTGCTGAAGAGGCCCGGGATGGGGTCGTCGCGGGTGGAGTTGCTCGAGGCGATCCGCCGCGATGCCCGCCGGGAGGACCTGTCGATCCGGGCCCTGGCGGAGCGTCATGGTGGGCACCGGCGCACCGTGCGGGCGGCGTTGGCGTCCGCGGTGCCGCCGCCGCGTAACCCCCGCACCGGGGTGGTGGTCCCGAAGCTGGACCCGGCGAGGCCTCTGTGGGCGTTCTCGTGCCCTCTAGTTGTGAGCAGGGGCTAGTTGTGGCGTACTGATCTGGTGCGCCGTGTTGTTGGCTTAGTTACGTGCGGACTGATCGTGGCCTGGGCGGTGTCTGCTTGTACGACGTCTGATCCGGGGCCGGTGTCGCCAACTGTGACGGCAGCTCGTTCCTCGACGGTAGCGGCGGCTCGTTCCTCAACGAGGGAGACGGTAGCGGCGGCTCGTTCCTCAACGATGGAGACGGTAGCGGCGGCTCGTTCCTCAACGATTGAGGTTGAGGCTCTGCTGCAATCGACACACCTTGATACGCAGGGCAAGAACCGGACGCACCTTGCCCCGCTGGCCGGTTATTCGGTGGTCCTCACCGGTGTTGACGGAGTGCACCGGGACGGTGTGATTGATTCGCGCGGGCACGCGGTGGTCACTGTCCTGCCTGGTCAATACGTCGTGTCGACCTCGGAGCGCGACGCCTGTTATCCGGTCAAAGTCACGCTGCGTGCAGGTGACTTCAGGGCGCTCAGCCTGAAGTGTGCTGCCCCCTAAGCCTGCGAGGTCGTCCTCGCGCGCCGGGCGGTGGTTTTGCGGGTGCGCAGGCGGTAGAACTGGCCCAGAACCCACCCACGGCGAGCACCACGGGAACGGTGACCATCATGGCGGCGCGTGAGCGCCTCGTCCTGCGATTCATGTCGTCTCCTCCGACGCCTGGCAACGACACGCTTGACAGACGTGCGCGTACCAAAGCTCGCCGTCCTCAGCCGGGCGCGGGCTCGGCGCCGGCGGCGCGGCTGACCTCGGCCA
>CAXSBR010000016.1:0-63017 GCA_964236495.1 uncultured Jatrophihabitantaceae bacterium | reverse complement strand
GGTGCCCCCGGCAGGATTCGAACCTGCGACGCCCGGCTTAGGAGTCCGGCGCTCTATCCCCTGAGCTACGAAGGCTGCGCTGATGCGGGCCGCGCGCCGAATCGGCAAGGCGGCGCGGCGGCCTCGTCAAGCATCCCACGACCGTCATCAGGCATAGGCATCACAAGGTCGGCGGCCGTCTCCGGACCTCAACCCCTTTGAACTATTTGTGACGTTCGAGGTAGTTCTTGGATAACTATTCATGTGCTGTTCAAGGCAACGACTTGCACCGGTCCCACTGGTGCATCACGGTGTGGATGCGTGCGGTGCCCTGCGAACAGCGCCCCGCCGCCCTACCCGGTTCGTCCGAACCGGCACTGTGACTGATTAGGGGAAACCACGTGCGCGTAGCTCAACTCGGCCGCAAAGGCACCGTCACGGCGGTGTCAGCTGCTCTCGTCATCGCCGGCCTGTCCGCCTGCGGCGGCAGTTCCAGCAAGAACTCGGGTGCCAGCAGTACCGGTGCCCCCACCAGCTCATCGGCCAGCGTAGAAGCCAGCAGCACAGACTCCAGCAGCACAGCATCGACGAGCACAGAGGCGACCAGCAGCAGCGCAGCCACCAGCCCGTCAGCCACAACCGGCGGCGGCGCCGACGTCGCCAAGTCGGCCCAGTCCGTCGCAGCGTTCGGGGGCATGTCCGGGTTGATCGCTGCAGCCAAGAAAGAAGGCACGCTCAACCTCATCGCGATTCCGCCCACCTGGGCCGGCTACGGCCCCATGGTGACGGCGTTTGCCAAGAAGTACGGAATCAAGATCAATAGTGAGAACCCGAACGGTGCCAGCGCCGACGAGATCGCCGCGATCAAGGCCACCAAGGGCCAGCCCAGCGCTCCCGACGTCGTGGACGTCGGCAACTCCTTCGCCCTCAGCGGCGCCCAGGACGGCCTGTACGCGCCGTACAAGGTGGCGACCTGGAACGACATTCCCGCCACCGAGAAGGACGAGGGCGGCCTGTGGTACAGCGACTACGGCGGCTACATCTCGATCGGTTGCAACGCTACGAAGATCCCCAACTGCCCCAAGACCATCAAGGAGCTGGACAACCCCAAGTTCAAGAACAAGGTCTCACTCAACGGCGACCCGACCAGCGCCAACGCCGCGTTCAACGCCGTATGGGCCGCGGCGCTGGCCAACGGTGGCTCCACGTCGAACATCCAGCCCGGCATCGACTTCTTCAAGAAGCTGAATAAGGAAGGCATCTTCAACAAGACGAAGGTCTTCCCGGCCACCGTCGCCTCCGGTGAGACGCCCATCGTTCTGGACTGGGACTACCTCAACGTCGCCGAGGCCGCGACCTTGAAGAAGCAGCACGTCACCTGGACGGTCACCAACCCCTCCGATGCAGCGGTCTCAGGCTTCTACGCTCAAGCGATCAGCATCAACGCCGCCCACCCGGCCGCCGCGCGCCTGTGGGAGGAGTGGCTCTACAGCACCGAGGGCCAGAACGGCTGGTTGAAGGGCTTTGCCCGACCGATCACGCTGCCGGCGATGGAAAAGGCCGGCACCGCGGACAAGGTCGCGGACAAGTTGTTGCCCAAGGTGAGCCCCACCGCCAAGCCGTTCGCGCCGACGCAGGCGCAGGTGACGGCCGCCAAGGCCGTCGTCACGCAGAAGTGGCCGGCAGCGGTCGCCTAGGTGGCAGCTAGCGAACATCCTGGCGGGATCACGGAGCTGCCCGGGGGAAGCACTGCGCTCGGCGACGCGAGCTCTGAGCTCCATAGCGGACGCAGCGCAGCGCTTGCCAACAGGAGCACTGCACAGCAGGGAGTCGACGGGGCCGGGGCATCCCGGTCTCGTCGGCCCAGCTTGGCCTGGCTCGGACTGGTGCCGTTCTTCGGCTACGTGCTGATCTTCTTCTTGGTGCCTATCGGCTTCCTGCTTTTCAGCGCTGTGCGCAAAAGCATCGCCGGCGCCGCGGTGCGCGATCCGGTAACCCAGCAGTTCATCCACAAGAACGCTAAGACCGTCTACACCGCCGAGAACGTGCGCAACTCGGTGCAGGGCGTCTACCGAACGGCGCTGGTCAACAGCCTGAAGCTGTCGCTGCTGGTGGCCGTCGTCGGCGCCGTACTCGGTGTGCTGCTGGCCTACGCCGTCGTCAACAGCTCCAGCGTCGCGCTGCGCCAGGTGGTGACCGCCGCCGCCGCCGTCACCGCGAACTTCGGCGGGGTGCCGCTGGCGTTCCTGTTCATTGCCACCGTCGGCAACGCCGGTGCACTGACCGCCTTCCTGTCCGATCATCTCGGCGTTTCACTGTCCGACGACCTGGGATTTCGGCTGACGACCACGACCGGTATCGGCTTGGTGTACATGTACTTTCTGGTTCCGCTGATGGTGCTGGTGATGACGCCTGCGCTGGAGGGGCTCAAGCCGCAGTGGGGCGAGGCCGCCGAGAACCTGGGCGCCAGCCGGTGGGCGTACTGGCGCTACGTCGCCGGCCCGGTGCTGCTACCCAACTTCCTGGGTTCGACGCTGCTGCTGTTCTGCTCGTCCTTCTCGGCCTACGCCACCGCCAATGCGCTGGTCGGGCAGGCCTTTCCGCTGGTGCCGTTGCAGATCTCCAACGCCGTGGCAGGCAACGTCCTGGTCGGGCAATCCGGGCTCGGCGCCGCGCTGGCATTGAACATGGTGGTGGTCGTGCTGCCGTTGACGGTGGTCTATCAGGTTTTGCAACGGCGGACGTCGCGGTGGCTGGCATGACTGTCACTGGCTTCGGCGCCGCCGTCACCGCACCCGACGTCGCGGTGTCCCTCGACGAGCCGCCACCGAAAGCAGCGCGCCGCAGATCGGGCGCAGTTGGGCGACGGATCATCCTCGCGGTGGCGGGGATCTACTTCCTCGGCCCGCTCGTCGCTGCGATCAGTTTCACCCTCAAGGGCGACAACGGCGGGATCAGTTTCTCCGCCTACCGCGACATCTTCAGTGCCAACGCCACCGGGCAGGTGACGTTCTCCACCGCGGTCGTCTACTCCCTCGAGATCGCCGTGGTGACGATTCTACTGACCCTGGCGCTGCTGCTGCCGACTCAGCTGCTGCTGCACCTGCGCTTTCCGGCGGTGCGCGGACTGGTGGAGATCATCACCCTGCTGCCGCTGGTGTTCCCGCCGATCGTGCTTGTGGTCGGCGTTCGCGACGTCTATTCCAACGTCCACAGCGGACCGGCACAGTCGGCGTTGCAGTACATCAACGACCCCAGCCATCCACTGCTGCTGGTGTTCCTCTACGTCATGCTCGCCATGCCGTTCGTCTTTCGCACCTTGGACGCCGGCATCCGCTCGATCGACATCCGTGTCCTGGTGGAGGCCGGGCAGAACCTGGGTGGAAGCTGGCCGACGGTACTGCTGCGGGTGCTGCTGCCCAGCCTGCGCTCGGCCGTCGTCAATTCGGCGTTCCTGTGCTTCGCGCTGGTGATGGGCGAGTTCACGATCGCCCAGATCATGAACTACTCCAAGCCCTTCCCGGTCTGGCTGTACCAGCTACCGACGAACTCCGGGCACGTCCAAGCGGCGGTGTCGGTATTCAGCTTGGCGCTGGTGGAAGCTCTGCTGCTCGTCATCGGCGCACTGAACTGGCGCTCGACTCACAGGAAAGGCTGACGCAGATGACCACCGCCTCGCTGACACCGAGCACGGACACGCACACGCACACGCACACGCACACCGGCACCACTGTGGAGTACCGCGACGTGCGGCGGGTGTTCGGCTCCATGTCGGCGCTGGCCGGGCTGAACCTGCAGATCGCACCGGGTGAGCTACTGGCGTTGCTCGGACCGTCGGGCTGCGGCAAGACCACCGCGCTGCGCCTGCTCGCCGGCTTCGACCAGCCCACGTCGGGCGCCATCCTCGTCGACGGCAAGGACATCTCCCGGGTGCCGGCGAACAAGCGCGACATGGGCATGGTGTTCCAGTCCTACAGCCTGTTTCCGACGATGAGCGCACGTGACAACGTCGCCTTCGGGCTACGGATGCGGGGCAGCTCGGGCGCCCAACGCACCCAGCGGGCCGGTGAGTTGCTCGACCTCGTCGGCTTGGGCGAACACACCACCAAGTACCCGCACCAGATGTCAGGCGGGCAGCAGCAGCGGGTCGCACTGGCGCGCGCGCTGGCCATCTCGCCGCGGGTGCTGCTGCTCGACGAGCCGCTGTCGGCGCTGGATGCCAAGGTGCGCGAGCAGTTGCGCGAGGAGATCCGGCGGATCCAAACCGAGCTGGGCGTGACGACGGTCTTCGTGACCCACGACCAGGAAGAAGCGCTGTCGATGGCCGATCGGGTCGGCGTTCTGCGCGCAGGCCGGCTCGAGCAGTGCGCGGCGCCTGCGGAGCTCTATGACCGGCCGGCTACCCCGTTCGTCGCCGAGTTCGTGGGCGCGATGAACCGGCTCGGCGGCACCGTGGAGTCGGCCGGCAAAGTTAGGGTGGGCGCCCAAATCCTGCCCGCCGACGGCGAGCACCGGCCTGCGGGCACAGCGGTGGAGATTCTCGTACGCCCCGAGGCCATCGTCGTCAGCGCCGATGCTCGCGGTGACACCACCGTCACCGCAGCGACCTTTCGCGGTTCGTCGGTGCGGTTGCACCTGGTGCGCACCGACGGCGTCACCGCGTTGGCCGACGTCCAGTCCCACCGTGCCGGCGAGTTCGCACCCGGCGCGCGGCTGTCGTTCAGCCTGCTGGACCGGCCGGTTCTGCTCGCCACCGAGTGATCCAGTACTGCTGGGTGATCCTTCCGCCAGCTCGGTAATCGGTGGTCAGCTCGGCGGGGGCACCGGGCTGGCGGCGAGCACGCGCAGGATGTTGCCGCTCGTCAGTGCCTCCAGATCTGGCGCCGACCAGCCCCGATCGGCCAGCTCGCGCAGCAAATTCGGATAGCCGGCGACGTCCTCCAAGCCGGCCGGAAGAACGTCGCAGCCGTCGTAGTCACCGCCCAGCCCGACGTTCTCCAGGCCTGCGACGGCGCGTACGTGCTCGACGTGGTCGGCTACCTGGGCGACAGTGGCGACCGGCTGCGGATGCGAGCGCGCGTGCTCTATGGCCGCGGCCTGCAACGCCGTCCAGTCGCGCGGGTCACCGCCGGCTGCTTCGAGGCCAGCTTTGACGTCTTCCTCCCACAGCCGGACTTCCTCCGACACGAAGGACGGAACGAAGGTGACCATGCAGACGCCGCCGTTGCCCGGCAACTGGGCGAGCACGTCGTCGGGCACGTTGCGGACGTGGTCGCAGACCGCCCGCGCCGAGGAATGGCTGAAGATCACCGGTGCCGTCGTGGTGGCCAGCGCGTCGCGCATGGTGTCGGGCGAGACGTGCGACAGATCGACGAGCATGCCGACCCGGTTCAGCTCCCCCACCACCTCCCGACCGAAGTCGCTCAGCCCGCCGTGCACGGCGATGTCGGTGGCGCTGTCGGCCCACGGCACGTTGTAGTTGTGGGTGAGCGTCATGTACCGGACCCCCAACGCCGCCAGCATCCGCAACACCGCCAGCGACGACTCGATGCTCTGCCCGCCCTCGGCGCCCAGCAGACTTGCCACCCGTCCGGAGCCGAACGCAGCCCGCACGTCATCGGCGGTGCGGGCCGCCGCCAGATTTTCCGGATAACGCTCAATCAGCCGACGCACGCAGTCGATCTGCTCCAGCGTCTGTAGCAGCGCCTGCCCCGGTGCCAGGTTGCCTGGCACGAACACCGACCAGAACTGCGCGCCGACGCCACCTTCGGCGAGACGGACGAAGTCGGTGTGCGTGCGCTCCTGCCGCTCGCGCAGGTCGTAGCCGTCGAGTAGGTAGTGCTCGGTAGCGGTGGGGACGGCCAGTTCGCGCAGGGCGTAGGGCAGATCGTTGTGCCCGTCGAGGATCGGTGCGGCAGCAAGTACGGCCTGGATGTCGACGCTCGCGCCTGCTCCTGCCGTCGAAGCGTGCGTCACAGCTGCACCGATTCGCCCACGGCGAGGTGAGTGAACGCGGTGCCGTACTGGGCTCCGATGCGTTGCACATGGCCTTCGACGCCGCCGATGCCACGCTCGTTGAGCAGGCCGTCGTGGATCTGGAACGCGCGCTCGGCCGAACTCGCGTTGACGAAGTCGATGACCTCGCTGGTCTTGGACCACGGCGCGTGGATGGGCACCAGCACGGCCTTCACCGGCGTGGGCGACACGATCAGCGAATCGCCCGGGTGGTATACAGCGCCGTTGACGACGTATCCCACGTTGGCGACCATCGGGATCAGCGGATGGATCAGGGCGTGCTGCCCGCCGATCGTCTCGATGTCGAAGCCGGCTACCGCGAACGGCGCGTCGGCCCGCGTCGTCACGACGCGCGGGCCGAATTCGCTCAGCTTTGCCGCTACCGGCGCCGGCGCGAACACCTGCAGTTCAGGGTCCGCGCGCAGAGCGTCGGAGATCGGTTCGAGGTCGAAGTGGTCGGGGTGCTCATGGGTGACCAGCACGGCCTGAGCTCCGGCCAATGCCGCCGGGACGTCGGAAAAGATGCCGGGATCGACGACGATGCTCCGTCCCGCCTCGTTCAAGCGGACGCAGGAGTGACCGAACTTGGTGAGTTCCATTGCGCCATTCCACCATCCGCGCACCACCTGCCGCGCAGCACCACCAGCGCGTCCACGACACCATCGCCTGCCCTGCACCGACTGGGCACAGCGCTACGTCCGGTTCCTCCCCGTGGAGGAACCGAACGCTCGCTCGATCGCCAGCCACGGCACCGCGCTGGCCTGAACGGTTGTAGACGACCACTGCCGTCGATATGTCACACGTCATGAACGCGTTGATTTCCTGAACCGGGTGCGCGTCAGAAAGCGAGGCAATTGAGCACGGGAAGTTGGGTGCTCATTGCATAGCGTTAGCGGCCGATTGCCCGCCCGTTAGCAACGGAGACCTAAGTAGCCCAGCGAAGGCTTCGCTAAGTTCCATGTCTGCGCGCTGCCCGATGCCATCCCTCATGGGATGGGGGAAGGCCAGCGATGACCGTGCTCACGAACACGAGTGCGGCCGCAGCGGCCCAGGTCGAGTGCGCTTCGAGGCTTTGACCGGCGCGACGGGCCCTGCCCGGTCGGTGCTGGAATCACGCCGGTGCTTCGCATGGTCAATCCTTCGTAGGCCATTTCGGCCCCCGTGGTACGTGTAAATGATTGCACGAACTACGCGAATGTGCTCAGCGAGATAGCAACTGCGTTAGATTCTCTCGGATTACCGGCTCATAGTCCTATGGCTCTTCCGTCGTACAGTCCTTGCAATGGCGTTACCAGATGCGGACGCGTTCGGCGGGCTCCAGCCACAGTGCGTCGGATGGTTCGACGTCATAGGCGCTGTAGAACTCGTCGAGATTGCGCACGATCTGATTGCACCGGAACTCCGGCGGCGAGTGCGGATCGGTGGTCAGACGCTGAAGAACTTCCTCCGGGCGGCTCTTGGACCGCCAGACGCTGGCCCAGGAGGCGAAGAAACGCTGTGCACCGGTCACCCCGTCGATGACCTCGGGCTCGCGCCCGTCGAGCGACAGCTTCCAGGCCTGGTAGGCGATGCCGAGGCCGCCCAGGTCGCCGATGTTCTCTCCCACCGTCAGCGCGCCGTTGACGTGATGGTCGGGCGCCTCGGCCGGTTCCAGTGCCGAGTACTGGGCAATCAACCTGCCGGTAAGCGCCTCGAAAGCGGAGCGGTCGGCGTCGGTCCACCAGTCGTGCAGAGCACCGGTGCCGTCGTACTTGGAGCCCTGATCGTCGAAACCGTGCCCGATTTCGTGGCCGATCACCGCGCCGATACCGCCGTAATTCGTCGCGTCGTCTGCAGCCAGATCGAAGAACGGTGGGCTCAGGATCGCGGCCGGAAAGACGATCTCGTTCATTCCCGGGTTGTAGTAGGCGTTCACCGTCTGTGGCGTCATGAACCACTCGTCGCGATCCACCGGCGCACCGACCTTGGCCAGTTCCCGGTCGACCTCGAACTCGTCGGCGCGTTCGACGTTGCCCAGCAGGTCGTCGGGGCGAACGACGAGGCTGCTGTAGTCGCGCCAGCGCACCGGGTAGCCGATCTTGGGATTGAACGTCTTCAGTTTCTCCAACGCGCGCGCCTTCGTGGGGGCGCTCATCCACGGCAGTCTGGCGATCTCTCGCTCGTAGGCGCGCAGCAGATTGGCCACCAGGACGTCCATCCGGTCTTTCGCCGCGGGCGGGAAGTGCCGCTGGACGTACAGCTCGCCCACTGCCTCGCCGACAGCGCCCTGAACGAGCGAAACTCCGCGCTTCCAGCGTTCGCGCAACTGCGGAGTGCCCGACAGCGTGCGGCCGTAGAAGTCGAAGTTCTCCTGCACCAGGTCGTTCGAGCAGTATGGCGCGGCACTGTGCACCGCTTTCCACGTCAGCCACCGCTTCCACTGCTCGAGGCGGGCCGGATCACTCGCGCTCGCGAGCAGCTCCGCGACGCCGGTGAAGAAGCTGGGTTGGCCGACGACGACGTGCTCCAGCAGCTCCGGGGGCGCCTGCAGACCGGCGCGCCAGCTGTCCCACCAGGTCTGCGGCCAGAGTTCAGCCAGGCCGTCGACGCCCATCGGATTGTGGGTCTGGGACACGTCGCGGGTGCGCACCCGATCCCAGTGCGTAGCCGCGATCGCCGTTTCCAGCGCCATCACGTCAGCAGCGATGTCGGTCGAGGCAGCGACGCCGGCCAGCGACAGCAATCGGGCGATGTGCGCAACATACTTGTCTCGCGTGGCGGCGTGCTCGTCCTCGCGGTAGTAGGACTCGTCGGGCAATCCGAGGCCGGATTGGACGAACTGCACGGTGTAGCGATCAGGCTGGTCGGGGTCGGTGTCGACGTACCAGCCGGGCAACGCGCCGATGCCGAGGCGCTGCAGCCGTCCACACAGAGCCAAGAAGCTGTCGACGTCGGTTACTGCAGCGATCTCGTCGAGATGTCTGCGCGCCGGCTCTGCGCCGGCGGCCTCGGCGGCGGCGTCGTCCATGAAGCTGCGGTGCAGGTCGCCGATCAGCTGCCCCGGCGACCCGGGGATCGCGCCGGCGTTCACGCCCGCGCCCTCGATGATGTCGCGAACCGCGAGCTCTGCTGCGTCGATCAACTCGTGGAACGCGCTGAAGTTCGACTTGTCCGCCGGAATCTCGGTCGTGGCCAGCCAGGCGGCGTTGATGCAGCGGAACAGGTCGTCCTGCGCGCGGGGCGCTGGTGCGGTCACTCAGGCTCCTGAGACGTCGTGAAATCGGTGTGGTCGGACCGCCACTGCACTGTCACGCCTCTAGTGCACCTGAGCATCCAGGCCCCGGGCGTTACTGGCGTTAGTGGCGGGAGTTCGACCGACGTGGCTGGACGAGATGAGCGCTAGCGGGTCAGGAGTGCTCCTGCAGGTAGGTCTGCGGATCGACGTCACTGCCGCTGATACCGCGCCCGTCGGGATGTTCGGCGTAGAACCGCAGCCAGCGCCGGCCCATCTCGTCGCGCTGGTCCAACGTGGCGTGCTTGCGCAAGTCGGGCAGGCCCTGGTCCTCTTCCTCGGCCAGGTGCTCGCTGTTCTCGGTGCGGGCCTCGCCGACGGCCTCGAACCACTCCGGTGAGCCGGCCGGATGCTTGCGCGCTTCGATGATCGCGTCGCGGATCTTGTTGTGATCCTTCACCGCGTCCTCGGTCTCCTCTTCGGGGTCTTGGTCACCCCGTTGGAGCAGCGCCGGATAGAAAATGGTCTCCTCTGCCTCGGCGTGGGTGTCCAGCGCGGTGGCCAGTGGAGTCCAGATGGCCTCGAGGTCGGCTGGATCGGTGGCGTCGTCCAGACGAGCAAACTGCCGCCGGAACCACTCGTGGTCGTCCATGATCATTGCCGTGATGTCGCTCAAGACACTCTCCTGAAGTCGCAGAAGTCGGTGGAGTAACAGGTGTCGAACCGTATCGCGACGGTTCAGGTGTTGAGCGCGTCGCTTTCGTCGACGATGTGCATTGCAGCTTCCTCGGCACTCGCGGCGCCGCCGTCGATGCCGGCGTCGACGGCGATCGCGTCGGATTCGGTGTCGGCGTGGGCGCCCTCGTCAGGAGCGATCAGCCGGCCGGCGCGGGGATCGGCGACGCCGTCGTCACTGTCGTCGTCGACGGCGATGTCACTGACATCGACGTCGGGTACTTCCTGGGCCAGGCGCTGATCGAGCGATTCGCCCTCGAACTGCTCCTCTGCGGTGGTGCCGAATCGGTCCAGGCCGGGATCACGGTCGGGCGGTGAGTAACCCTCGTCGAGCGGGTCGGTCCGCGGGTCGACTTCCAGGAGTGAATCACCGCTGTCGAGTTGCTGCAGGTGCTCGGGGCCGTCGTTGTACACGGTGTCTCCGAAATCCGGATCGCCGTAGGCGGTGCCTTCAGTCACGGTGCTTGCTCGCTTCCTGTTCCGGTTCGACGCTGGGCGTGCTCGGTCAGCGTGCTGGCCGGCGTGGTGTCCCACTGAACCACGCCGCGGCGCTGAGCGCCTCGGGGGGGCTCCAGGTCCGAATGTGGCACCGTGCTCCGTCGGCGCCGGCCGAACTCGGCGGCGACAATTGTCAGAGGGTCCGCTTACGGTGACTGATGTGACCTCATTGCTCTGGTTTCGCCGCGATCTGCGCCTGCGCGATCACCCGGCGCTGCTCACCGCGGCCCAGAACGGTCCGGTGGTCGCCGTCTTCGTACTCGACGACGCCCTGCGGGCACCGTCCGGACTTCCCCGGTTGGCCTTTCTGTATCGCTCGCTACGCGCGCTGGACGCCGACCTGCGATCGGTCGGCGGCCGGCTGATCCTGCGCACGGGCCGACCTGAGCAGGTGCTCACTGCGTTGGCCGCCGAGGTGGGTGCCGATCACGTGCACATCAGCGCCGACTTCAACCCCTATGGCGCGGCGCGCGACGAACGCGTGCGGCAAGCACTGGGAACCGTCGCCCTGGTCGCCACCGGATCGCCGTATGCTGTTGCGCCGGGGCGGGTCACCAAGCCCGACGGCTCGCCGTACAAGGTCTATTCACCGTTCTACCGTGCTTGGCTCGAGCACGGCTGGCGCGCACCTGCCGAGTCCGACCCGCACCAGGTGCAGTGGTTGAGCGATCCGGCCTCGGATGACGTGCCCGCCGACCCGGTGTTGCGCCACGACGTCGATCTGCCCGAGGCCGGCGAGCAGGCGGCGCAGGCGGCGTGGAACAGGTTTCGGACCGGTGACCTCGCCCGATACGCCGACACGCGTGACAACCCCGGCCTGGATGCCACCTCGCGAATGTCGGTGTACCTCAAGTGGGGCGCCATCCATCCCCGCACGTTGCTCAACGATTTGGGCCCGCAGGACGAGACCTACCGCAAGGAGCTCGCCTGGCGGGAGTTCTACGCCACCGTGCTGCACTTCTGGCCCGACAGCGCTCGCGAGTACTTCATACCGAAGATGGCCAACCTGGCCTACGCCAGCGGGCCGGACGCCGACCGTCTCTTGGAGGCGTGGAAGGGCGGGCAGACGGGCTACCCGATAGTCGACGCGGGAATGCGGCAGCTGCTTGCACAAGGGTGGATGCACAACCGCGTTCGCATGATCACTGCCTCGTTCCTGGTGAAGGACCTGCACCTGGAATGGACCGTCGGCGCGCGGTACTTCCTGCAGCACCTGGTGGACGGGGACCTGGCGAGCAACAACCACGGCTGGCAGTGGACAGCGGGCACCGGCACCGACGCAGCACCGTACTACCGGGTGTTCAACCCGGTGAGCCAGGGCCTGAAATTCGACCCCGCCGGTGACTACGTGCGCCGGTGGGTTCCCGAGCTGCGTGCTCTGTCCGGCGCAGCGGCACATGAACCCTGGACCCAGGGCGGCGCTGCGGGCTATCCGGCCCGGATCGTCGATCATGCTGCGGAGAGAAAGATCGCTCTCGAGCGCTACAGCGAGATCCAGGGCTGAGCGAGCCGCACGACCCGGCCTGGACTGGCCGGGGCGCGGTGAAGACCCGCCCGACGGCGACGCTGCACTGACCCGCCTGCGTGCTGCAACGGTGTCCCACCGCGAACGGTGCGCCTGGACCCGCTGACTGAGGCGAGCGGGTCGGCTCAGGTCGAAAGGCGAACTCACCCTGGCCGTGCATACCATTCCCCGGTGTCCGGCCATCTCCCGGAGTCGGGGCGTCGAACCGATCGCAACAACGACGACCCGGTTCTCGACGATCTGGTCGCACTTCTTCCCCCGTCCGACCTCGACAGCGATTACGAACAGAGTTCAGGGCCACGACGCTCCGCGCGCACAGACGCCCTGATCTTGCGCTGGCGTCAGGTGGCCCTGGTGGATCGGACGCTGGTGCTCGGTGCCGTCGCCCTTGTGCTCGTGGCCGGACTGGTGGCCCTCGACGCGGCCACCCAGCGACCAGCGGTACGGCATGCGGTGCACCGCGTCGTCGTCGACAATCCGGTTCCCGGCGTGGACGCCCTGGGCTGCCCAGCCGGTGCATCCTGCACCCTTCGGATAGCGACGCGGCTGGTGGCGGCCGTACGAGGCCGGGTACCGGCGTTCACCGTCCTGAGCGCCAGCGAAGTAGTCGATGCCCGCACGCGGCGCGTGTACCGCCGGGACCTGCTCGCCGTAGATCCGCACGACGTGCTGTCGGTGGTGCGCTTGATCGCGGCCTGCGTGCCCGGCGGTACCGGCAATTCCACCGCCCTCGACGCCGTCTCCCAGCTCTACGCCGAGCCACCCGGCGGTGGCTTCGGCGCACCCGAGCGCACGCGCGTGACGCCGGTGCGCGACGGCTGCTTCGCCTACGCCAGCTACCGCGCCACCCGCATTGAGTCTCGCCGCTCGGTCAACGGACCGGCTGCAGTGCTCGGTCTGGTCACCGACCCGGCGCTGGCGGTGCACCGGTGACCGTCCGCCGTCGGGCCGGAGCTGTTGTGGCGATAGCCCTAGCGATCTTCGCTTTCGCCGGCGCGCTCACCGTCGATCACGCCCGTCGCAGTCCGCGCACGCTGGTGACGGTGGTGCGGTCCAACGCCCACCCCGGCCGGGTCGTCGCGCCGGACTGCCCGTCGTCGAGCACCCGACCGTGCACGTTCGCGGTGGCAGACACCCGCGCGGTTCAGACGGTGCTGACCTATTTCCGGTCGGCAACGGTGCTGGACTCCTACGACTACACCCCGGCCGCGCACGGGATACGCCCGCCCGCCTTGGAGGTGATCCGGGTGCGCACGAGCGCCGGTGTGATTGCCAGCGTGACCGGCCGGTGCATTGCCGGCGCCGGGCCGACCCCCGATCGCGGGCCGACATCGTTTCGGCTCGGGCCGCTGGTCGCCGCGGCGGTGGACGGGCGCGGCAAGGGCTGCAGCGTCGCGGTGGCCCTCAGCGTGCCCAAGAACATCGTCGCACCGTTCGCGCTGGCCATCGCGTTGGCTCACGACGAACGCATAGCCGTCGCGCCTTGATGTCGGCCCATCCGGCTGCCCCAGCAGAGGCCGTCATCCGGACGAGCTGATACCCCATCGGCCCGACCAGCTTTCACCCGGCTCCAGCACCAGCAGGTGCTCGCCGGTGTTGAACGCGTTCGCCGGGCACGTCATCGGCTCCACCGCGACCGCCGCACCACCGCTGCCCAGTTCGGGCACTGTGAACACCTGAGCCACTGCAAAGGTCGGGAAGTCCATCCATACCGTGGTGACGACGTCGCCGGCCTGCACGCGCACGCGCACCACGCCGTCGTCGTCAGCGCTGAGGTCGGTGTAGGCGGTGTCCAGCCGCAGGGTGCCCAACCGCTTGCCCGAGCGCAGGTCCCAGTCGGTTGCATCGACCGGCAGGGCATGCAGCGGGATGGCGGCCTCGTCGGTCTCCAGCCGGGTTGCCGCAGGCACGGTGAGCACCGCGTCGTCGACCGCGACGTTGCCCAGCGAGACGTAGGGATGGCAGCCGGCACCGAAGGGAAAGGCGTGCGCGCCGATGTTGCGCGCGCCCATCGTCACGACCAGGCCGAGCTGCGGGTCGAGGCGATACGTCATCTCGGTGCGCAGCTCGAACGGCCAGCCGCGCTGCGGCACGACGTCGCAGTGCAGGCGCACCAGCTCGTCGGTGTGTTCGTCGACGGTCCAGCGCGACCACGCCGCCAACCCGTGGCTGGCGTTGCCCAACGCCGGCTCGGTGAGCGCCAACTGCTGGTCGGTACCGGCGAAGGAGTACTTGCCCTGCCGGATCCGGTTCGGCCATGGCATCAGCACCGCTCCGCTGGACTTGGGTGGCAGCTCGTCGGCGTCGTGGACGGCCGTGACGTCGCGACCGTCGATGCGATAGCCGCGCAACTGGGCTCCGACGGCACTGATCAGAGCTTCCTGGCCACCGCTGGAGATCTGGTACTGCTCGCCCGTCCTGACCATGGGCTGAATCTAGCCGCAGCAGGTCAGGGCGCTGCCGAGCCGATCGAGGAGTCGATCGGGGAGGTTGTCGCGGACTGGGGGTCGGGGTGGGCGTCATAGCGCCAGAACGGTCGTACCAGCACGCCCAGTACCGCCACCACGCCGGCACAGATCAGGCCGCCTGCGACCCACGACACGGTCGCGTTCGTGGCCGAGTCGGTCACGCCGGCACGCACGTCGCCCAGCCGCGGTCCGCCGGCAACCACGGCGATGAACACGCCCTGCATGCGACCGCGCATCTCGTCCGGGGCGTAGGTCTGCAGAATCGTCTGCCGGTACACCGCGCTGACGAGATCTGCGGCACCGGCAACGGCCAGCAGCAGCACCGCGAGCCAGAGCGCGGACGCCAGCCCGGCCGCCGCCACCGCGAGACCCCAACCGACGATCGCCACCGTCAGCGCGACGCCCTGACGGCGCACCCGCCCGATCCAGCCGCTGCTCAGTCCGGCCGCCACCGACCCGATCGCGATCGCGGCATAAAGCGGCCCGACGTTGCCGTGGAACTTGTCGGCAGCGACTTCGGGATAGAGCGAGCGCGGCATCGCCAGCACCATCGCGCAGATGTCGACGCCGAAGCTCATGATCAGCACTGGACGGGTGGCGATGAAGCGCAGTCCTTCGACGATCGAGCCGAAGCCGGCCTTGCCCAGCGTGCCGTCGGGCGGAATGGACGGCAGCCGCAATGCCGAGTACAGCGCGATCGTGAACAGCGCGGCGTCGATGCCGTAAGCCCAGGCGAAGCCACCGGACAGTCCGACCAGGACGCCGGCGATCAGCGGGCCGAGCACCTGGCCGATGTTGCCCACGGTGAAGTTCAGCGTGTTCGCCGCCGGCACCAGATCGGCCTCGACGATTCGCGGAATAATCGCCCCGCGCGCAGCCGACGCGATCGCGAACAGCCCCGACTGCACGGCCACCAGAACCAGGATCAGTGCCAGGCTGTGCACAGCTAGCAGCGTCTGCAGCAGCAGCGCGAGGGTGACCATCCACGTTCCGACGGAGGAGACGAAGTACAGCACGCGGCGATCCATCGAGTCCGCGATCGCACCGCCGTAGAGGCCGAACACCACCAGCGGCACGAGTCCGACCAGGCCGACCATGCCCACGGCGAATGACGAGTGCGTCAGCCGGTAGACCTGCACCGGCACTGCGACCTGGGTGAGCATCGAACCGATGAACGCGGTGCCCTGGCCGATCAGCAGGCGCCGGTAGGGCCGACTGCTCAGCGGCCGCAGATCGACCGCGTGCGAGCGCAGCCCACCGGAGTGCCCGGGCTCGGATTCCAGCGTGCCGACCGTGCTCGCATCCGCGTCCCGGGCGGCGATCGTCTCGGCGTCGGCACGTGTGACGCCGGACGCGGTGACGCCGGACGGGCTGACTCCGCTGGGTGTTGCGTCGCCAGAGCGGCCGGATCCGGTCACGGAGCGAGCCGCTCGCGGCGCCACTCGCTGCCGGCCGTGCCATCCTGCTCGGCGCAGCTGAACCGGATGCGGTCGTGCAGGCGGTTCTGCCGGCCCTGCCAGAACTCGACCTCCACCGGAGTCAGCCTGTAGCCGCCCCAGCGCGGCGGGGCGGGCAGAACCTGCGCACCGGCGAAGCGGGCTTCGATGTCGGCCTCGGCCCGCTCCAATGTTGCCCGATCGGGCACCACCTGCGACTGCGGCGAGGCCCAGGTGCCAATCTGGGAACCGCGCGGTCGGGACGCGAAGTACCGGTCAGTCTCTGCTCGCTCGACGGGTCGGGTCGGGCCGGCGAAGCGCACCTGCCGCTGCTGGGGCAGCCACGCGAACACCGCCGACGACCACGGCACCTGCGCCAGATCGCGGCCCTTGGCCGAGTCGTAGCCGGTGTAGAAAACCAGCCCGTCGGGGCCGACCGCCTTGGCCAGCACCGTGCGAACCGATGTGCGCGCCGAGAGATCGGCGGTCGCCAGCTGCACCGCGTTCGGCTCGACGATCGCGTCGTCGGCCTGTGCGGCTGCGAACCAGGCAGCGAACTGCTCGAACCAGGTCGCCGCGACGGTGGCCTCGTCGAGGCGGTCGCGGTCGTAGTTGCGGCGCAGGGCGGACAGGTCGATCACGGCGGGCGCGGTGTCAGGCGATGTCACAGAAGGCAATTGTCCACGCGCTACTTCGGCCTCGGGCCTGGCAACACCGGATCTGGCAACGAGCGGACACTTCGGCGGCCAGGTCGTGGCACAGTGACCGAAAGTTCCTCGGCTGGAACGTCGGCGCGTTGCGGCAGACGATGTCGTGCCGCAGTCGGGGCGCGACTGCAGTGGACGCGCCGGGGTGGGGTTCAGGCGCCGGATATACGCTTCGCAGCGCATTTCGTTGCTTGCCTTACACCCGCTGTCCACACGTTCCGATCGTCCGTCCCGTCGTCGAAGAAGGTCTGCGCATGGCTACTGATTCCACCCCCGGCGACCCCGACTTCCGCGCCGGGCTGGAGGGCGTGGTCGCCTTCGAAACCGAGATTGCCGAGCCGGACAAAGACGGCGGCTCGCTGCGTTATCGCGGCGTCGACATCGAGGACCTCGCCGGCCACGTCACGTTCGGAAACGTGTGGGCGCTGCTCGTCGACGGCAAGTTCGGTCCCGGCCTGCCGCCGGCCGAGCCGTTCCCCATTCCCGTCCACACCGGCGACGTGCGCGTCGACGTCCAGGCTGCCCTGGCCATGCTCGCACCGGTGTGGGGCTACCGACCGCTGCTCGACACCAGCGACGGCGAGGCCCGCGAGCAGCTTGCCCGAGCCTCGGTGATGGCGCTGTCCTACGTCGCACAGTCCGCGCGCGGAGTCGGCGTTCCGGCCGTGCCGCAGGCGCGCATCGACCAGTCGCCCACCATCGTCGAGCGCTTCATGGTCCGGTGGCGCGGCGAACCGGATCCGGCCCACATCAAGGCCGTCGACGCCTACTTCGTCTCGGCCGCCGAACACGGCATGAACGCCTCGACGTTTACCGCGCGCGTCATCGCCTCCACCGGCGCCGATGTCGCGGCGTGCATGTCCGGGGCGATCGGCGCGATGAGCGGGCCGCTGCACGGCGGCGCGCCGGCTCGGGTGCTGCCGATGATCGAACAGGTCGAGAAGACTGGTGACGCCGCCGCCCTGGTCACCAACATCCTGGACCGCCATCAGCGCCTGATGGGCTTCGGTCATCGCATCTACCGCGCCGAGGACCCTCGCTCACGGGTGCTCAAGCGCACCTGCCAGGAGCTGGACGCGCCGCGCTACGAGGTCGCCGCCGCCCTGGAGCAGGCGGCGTTGACCGAGCTGCGCGAGCGGCGCCCCGACCGCGCGATCGAGACCAACGTCGAGTTCTGGGCCGCGGTACTGCTCGACTTTGCCGAAGTACCGCCGCACATGATGCCCGCGATGTTCACCTGCGCCCGCACCGCCGGCTGGGGGGCGCACATCATGGAGCAGAAGCGCACCGGACGACTGGTGCGCCCGTCGGCGCGCTATGTCGGACCCGACCCGCGCAAGCCCACCGACGTCGAGGGGTGGGACCAGATCGCGCACCGCTGATCTGCCGCCTGCCAGTGTCTGTTACATCGTTGCGATGTAACGCACACTGTGGCGATGACGTCGGTCCGAACATCTGCTGCTGCGCTGCTGGCCAGTGTTCGCTCCCAGCTTCACCCCACTGACGACCATCACCGCGTCACGACGCTCGAGCTGTTGTTCGACCTGGTCTTCGTCTACTGCATCACCAACACCACCGCGCTGATGGAGCACTCCGTGGGCGGGCGCACCGTCATGGAGGGCCTGGTCGCCCTGGCGCTGGTGTGGTTCGGCTGGTGTGCCTACACCTGGTTGGGCAATCAGGCCAAGGCCGACGAGGGGCTGCTGCGGCTGGCCATGATCGTCGCTATGGGCGGCATGTTCTTCGTCGCCATCTCCATTCCCCATGCGTTCGACGAGCACGGCAATGCAGCGTTGATCCTCGCGGTGGCGTACCTGATCGTGCGGTTCGTGCACGTCGGGGTCTATCTGATCGCCGCCGACGACGCGCAGTTGCGCTCGGTCGTGCTGGGCATGCTTGGTGTCACCAGCGTCGCAGGCGTACCGCTGCTGATCGGTGCGCTGACGCGCGGGCACGCGCTGCTGTCCTGGTGGCTGGCGGCCGTGCTGATCGATCAAATCGGGGTGTACTTCGTGCGCTCGTCGCGGTGGGTTCTGCACAGTGCGTCGCACTGTGCCGAACGGTTCGGGCAAGTCATCCTCATCGCGATCGGCGAATCGATCGTGGACATCGGCGCGGTGTCCACCCGCCCCACGCTGGACCTGCACCTGGGCGTAGCCCTGCTCTGCGGGATCACCGTCGCGGTATGCCTGTGGTGGTTGTACTTCGACGTCGTCGCCCTCGTCGGCGAGCGGACGCTGACCGCCGCCACCGGAATCGCGCGGGCCAGACTTGCCCGCGACTCCTACACCTTCGTACACCTGCCGATGGTGGCGGGCATCGTGTTCACCGCGATGGGCTTGTCACTGCTCATCGGCCGGGATCACGGTGTCGGCGCGCAGGTGGGCGGCGAACACGTCGACGCCGGCCGGTACGCCCTCTACGGCGGTATCGCGCTTTATCTCGCGGCACATCTGCTCTTTCGTTGGCGCAACATCGCCAGCCTCAACGTCCAGCGCGCGGTCGTGCTGGTCGCCCTGCTGGTTGCGATCCCGCTCACCGGACCGCTGCCGGCGCTGGCCCAGCTCGCGTTTGCGGCGGCGGTCCTGGCTGCGTTGGTCGGCTACGAGGTGACCGGGCAGAAGCAGTGGCGAGGGCAGGTGCGCAACGCCGTTCCAGCTAGTCGGTCACGGCAGTGAGCAGTTCGGTCAGCGCCGACTCGAGCGCCGGTGCCAGATCCTGGCTCTGCAGCTCGGCGAGGATGGCGCCCGTCGACCGGGTCGAGGAAACGGTGCGCCAGACCGCCGCCTTGTCCTCGAAGTCGAATTGCGCTCGGTTCAGCAGGTCGAACAACCGGCCGGGCAGGTCGGAGGTGCGGGCCACGAGGTCCGGGCCGAACGTCACCCGGGTGTGCTCGTCGGTGGCGACGTCGGCAACGGTGATGCTGACGCCGTCGAACGCGTCGGCCGCCGTCGCCTGCGCGGCGGTGACCCGGCTCGGTTCGACACCCAGCAGTGTAACCGTCCACGTCCGCCGTGCCGGTACGACCCCCGCGGCACCGGTCGCGGCGCCGATGCTCAAAGTGCCACTCGCCTGATCCCACCTCAGCGGCGTCGTAGCTGTCGGGATGGTGTCCGGGGTGGCGCCGGTGCCGTCGTCCTCCACCAGATCGAAGTGGCCGTCGACCCCGGGCACGACGACGATCTCGAGCCGCTCGGGATTGACGGTGGCGTCCAGGTCGTCGGCGGCAGCTAGGGCGAGAACACCGCCGGCACGCATCAGCACTGGCAGCGAGGCGTCGGTGCGATGCAGCTCCAACTCCCGGTCACCCTCGTAGACGACGCCGGTGAACAGATCGACCCACGTCCCGGCGGGCAACCAGGCCCGCACCGAACCACGCAGCGTCACGCCATCGCGCGGACTGGTGACGGGAGCGACGACCAGCTGGGAGCCGAACTCGAACTGGTTGGACACCTGATAGGCCGCGGCGGCGTCAGGCTCGCGGTAGTACATCGGGCGCACGAGCGGTACGCCGTCGACGGCCGCGCGGTGGTTCATGGTGTGGAGGTACGGCACCAGCCGGTGCCGGAACCGAAACGCCTCGCCCATCGCGTGTTCGACTTCCCGGCCGTACATCCACGGCTCTTTGACCAGGAACGGATTGCTCGACGAGTGCAGCCGCAGGATCGGAGAGAAGACGCCGAGCTGGAGCCAACGCAGGGACAACTCGTCGTCGCGGATGCCGAACATGTGCCCGCCGATGTCGTGGCTCCACCAGCCGTAACCGATGTTTGTTGCGGTGGCGGTGAACTCGGGCTGGAATTGCAGCGACGCCCAGGAGATCACCGAATCGCCGGAGAAGCCCACCGGATAGCGATGACTACCCGGACCGGCGTAACGCGAGAACGTGAGCGGGCGACGCTCGTTACGGGCGTTGTCGAGGAAGTGGAAGTGGTTGAGCATCCACAGCGGATCGACGCCCGGGATGCGCGAGAACTCGCCTTGCTGCCAGTCGACCCACCAGAAGTCGACCCCGTCGTCTTCGAGGCGCCGATGCAGGATCGAGAAGTAGGCCTCCAGGAAAGCCGGGTCGGTGATGTCGAACGAGATCGGGTTGCCCAGCTCAGGATCGCGCCCGAGCGCGCGGGCCATGTCGGTGTAGGCGTCTTCGTAGGCGCGCACGCCGTCGGCCGGGTGCACGTTGAGCGTCACGTGGTAACCGCGGCTGTGCACGTCGGCCAGGAAAGCCTTCGGGTCCGGAATCAGAGCGTGGTTCCAGCTGTAGCCCGTCCAGCCGCTGCCGAAGCGCGGATCGACGTCGTCCACGTGGTGCCAGTCCATGTCGATCACGGCGACGGAGAACGGCAGCCCGTCGGCCTCGAACCGGTCGAGCAACCCGAGGTAGTTGTCGGCGGTATAGGGGTAGTAGCGGCTCCACCAGTTGCCCAGCGCCCACCGCGGCAACACCGGCGGCTTGCCCGAGACCGCGTAGAAGGCGTCCAGCGCGCCCTGATGGTCGTGGCCGTAGGCAAACACATACAGGTCGGTGCGCTCGCCGGTACGGGGAGCCACCCACCCGTCGTCGTCGAACAGGAACGAATGCGAGTCGTCGAGTACGGCGAAGCCGCCGTCGGACACGACCCCCGACTCCAGCGGTACCCGGCCATCGGCCTCGTCCAGAGTGCGAGCGGTTCCGCCCAGATTCTTCGCCGCGACGCCGTAGCGCCACAGCGAATGCCACGACGAGACGTTGCCGCGCACCTGCACGCTGAGCCCGGCCGGGCTGAACGGGCGGCGGTCGTAAGTCAGGTGGAAGCGCTCGGTGACGACCTCGAGCACCGCAGGCGACTCGAACACCTGGAATTGGGGCACGGGTAGATCGCGGTGCAGCGCCATCGTCGACGCCCGGTCCTCGAACTGCCCGTCGGGCGACCATTCCAGCCGCACGAGGCCGTCGGTGAGGATAGTGATGCGCCAGCTGTCGCCCTGTAGGACGGCTTCGGCAGACGCGACGGGCGAGGTGGGCAGGCGGTAGCGGGAATCCACGAAGTCAACCTAATGGCTGGCGATGTCGACGCAGAGGAAGGCTGCGCCACTCGGTGAACTACTCCGAAGTCGCCGCGCTGGGACATGACGGGCCGCAGGAATGAAGGCCGGTGTCGATGCGGATGGAACACTGGCTCCGGTGAGCGCCGCCGATACCTCGTCCGCCGCCGGCATCGTCATCCCGGCCGGCCTGCTGCCCCGCGACGGGCGCTTCGGCAGTGGCCCGTCGAAGGTTCCGACCGAGGCCGTCGCGCAGTTGGCGGCACAGGCGCCGTTGGGAACCAGCCACCGGCGGGCGCCGGTGCGCGACCTCGTCGCTCGCATCCGCACCGGCCTGCATGAGCTGCTGGCGTTGCCCGAGGGATATGAGATCGTGCTGGGCAACGGCGGATCGACCGCGTTCTGGGATGCAGCCGCGTTCAGGCTGATCCGGCATCGCGCGCAGCACGTCGTGTGCGGTGAGTTCTCGGCCAAGTTCGCCGCTGTCATCGCCGGCGCGCCGTTCCTGGCCGATCCCGACGTGCGCCGCTTCGATGTCGGGACGGGCGGAGCCCCCCTGGCGACCGAGGCCCTGGCGGGCGCAGTTGACGAGGTCGACGTCTATGCCTGGCCACAGAACGAGACCTCCACCGGGGTGGTACTGCCGGTAGAGCGCGTCCAGGCCGCCGATGCGTTGATGCTTGTCGACGCGACGTCTGCCGCCGGCGCCATCGTCACCGACCTCGCTCAGGCCGACGTCTACTACTTCGCACCGCAGAAGGTGTTCGCCGCCGAAGGAGGTCTGTGGCTTGCCGCGTTCTCCCCTGCCGCACTCGAGCGCGTCGCCGAACTGGCGGGCACCGAGCGTTGGGTGCCGCCGTCACTCGATCTGACGCTGGCAATCACCAACTCCGCGCAGAATCAGACCTACAACACTCCAGCGATCGCCAGCCTGTGGCTGATGGCCGAGCGCACCGAGTGGCTGCTGGCCCAAGGCGGCTCGGCTTGGGCCGCAGCCCGCACCGCCGAATCCTCAGCCGTGCTGTATGGCTGGGCCGAGGCGAGCGAGTTCGCGTCTCCGTTCGTGCGCGACGCCGCCTGGCGCAGCCCTGTCGTGGGCACCATCGACTTCGCCGACTGGATCGACGCCGCCGCGATCGCGCGCACCTTGCGAGCACAGGGCGTCGTCGACACCGAGCCCTACCGCGGGCTGGGCCGCAATCAGTTACGAATCGGGATGTATCCCGCAGTCGACCCCGACGACGTGCGCGCGCTGATCGCATGCATCGATTACGTCGTCACGCATTTGTGAGAAAAACGCGTAAGACTGGGAGCATCAGCGCTTCCGATCGACTCCAGCCCGCCCGCGGCGGCGGCTTTGTGGCCCGACTGCGTGCCTTGGCAGAGGCCACCCGTCCGGTCGACCCCGCCACCCGCTGGGCCCTGCGTCGCCGATGGTCGGAACTTCCGCCGGCGGCGCGGACACCAGCACAGACCCTCGGCCAGCATGCGGTCGGCTGCGAGGGCACCCACGGCGTCTTTCCCAAGTGCAACCTGGCCTGCACACCGTGCTACCACTCCCGCGACGCCAACCAGGTAGCCGTCGACGGCGGGCACACCCAGACCAACGTCAGCGAGCAGATGGCGCTGCTGAAGCGCATCCGCGGGCCGCACGCCCACGCCCAGCTCATCGGCGGCGAGGTGAGCCTGCTCGCCCCCGACGACCACGCCGCCACCCTGCAGACGATGCGCGCGCACGGCCGGGAACCGATGAGCTTCAGCCACGGCGACTTCGACTACGACTACCTGACCCGCCTCGTGCTCGACGAGGGCGGCCGGCGACGGTTCGACCGGATCTCGTTCGCCGGGCACTTCGACATGTTCATGTTCGGCCGCCGCGGCATCGAGCGGCCGGCTGACGAGGCCGCCCTGGACCCGTACCGGCAGCGGTTCGCCGCCATGTTCGCCCAGCTGCGGCGCGAGCACGGCGTGCGCCACTTCCTGGCCCACAACATGACCGTGACGCCGGGCAACGTGGACCAGATCCCCGACGTCATCCGGGCCAATCGCGACGCCGGCTTCGGCCTGTTCTCCTTCCAGCCGGCGGCCTTCGTCGGCGACGACCGGCGCTGGCACGAGCAGTACGGCGACACGAGCGGTGACGCGGTGTGGGCCCGCATCGAGCAGGGCGTCGGGTGCCGACTGCCCTACTCCGTGCTGCAGCACGGCGACCCCCGCTGCAACCGCACGACCTACGGCTTCTTCCTCGGCAAGCGGTACTTCCCGATCCTCGACGACCTCGACGCCCGCGACCTGCGGGTGCGCGACCGCTTCTTCGCCTACCTCGGCGGGATGCAGTTCTTGAACACGTCGCCCGCGGTTCTCGCGCTGCGGCTGCTGCGGGTCGTGGTGCGCCATCCCTCGGTGGCAACGACCGCCGGCGGCTGGCTGGCACGCATGGTTACTCGCACCGGCACGGGTCTGCTGCGTCACCGCGTGCGGCCGGTCACGTTCGTGATGCACTCGTTCATGGATGCCCGCGACGTCAAGCTGGCCTGGGCGGGGATGCAGAACGGCCAGTCCAGCGACGACCCGCGAATCGCAGCCACCGAGGAGCGGCTGCGGGCCTGCTCGTATGCCATGGCACACCCCGAAACCGGCGAGTTGGTGCCCGCGTGCGTGCAACACAGCGTGCTGGACCCCACCGAGAACATCGCCCTTCGCCGGTTACTGCCGATCATCCGGCGACCTGTCGATGCTTGACGCGCGGGCCCGCCGGGCGCTCGCACCGACGTTGGACGCGGCCGCCGCGCGGCTCGACCGGCTCGGGATCAGCCCGCTGGCCGTAACGGGAACCGGGTGGGTCTGCGGGCTCGCCGCGTGCGCCGGCGCCGCCCGCGGCTGGTGGCTCGTCGCCCTGGCGCTGTGGCTGGCCAACCGCCTGCTCGACGGCCTGGACGGCCCACTGGCTCGCCGGCACGGCGCCACCGAACTGGGCGGCTTCCTCGACATCCTGGCCGATTTCAGCATCTACGCCGGTTTCGTTGTCGCGGTGGCTGTTGCGCGGCCGGAGGCCCGGCTGGCTTGTCTGGCCCTGCTGTGCGCGTACTACGTCTCTGGCGCGGCATTCCTGGCGCTGTCAGCGTTGCTCGACCGCCGCGGACAGCGGAACTTTGACGACGGCCGGTCACTGCGCTTCGTCGGCGGCCTGGCCGAGGGCACCGAGACCGTCGTGGTCTACGGGCTGGTGTGCTTGCTGCCCAGCCATGCCGCGGTGATCGCCTGGGTGTTCACCGGTGCGGTTGCGATCACTGCCGCACAACGGCTGGTCGTCGGCGTCACCCTGTTGCATGCCCCAGCCCCGGCTGGTTTCGTACGAGGGGCTGACAGCAGCCTCACCCGCCAGGCCTAGGAGCGTCGTGTGAGCCGTCGGGTGCTGTCGTCTGCGTCGCTGCGTCTCCGATGGCGTGCTGCTCGCCGCCGGTCGGTCGCGCTGTCGGCGCTTGCGGTCGCCGCGCTGGCCATGACGGCCTGCGGCGGTTCATCGAGCCCGGCGGCGGTCGGATCGAGCCCCGCGTCAGTGGGATCCAGCGCAGTGGGATCCAGCTCAGCCGGCGGATCGACGGCGACCAGCGGTGGTGGAGCCAGGTCGTCGGACGGTTCGTCGGGGTCTGCCCCGCAGGGCTGGCAATCGGTGCTCGCTCAGGCGAAGGGCCAGTCGGTGAATTGGTACATGTACGGCGGCGACGACATCCTGAACACCTTCGTCAACGGCTACGTGTCCGACCGGCTTCGCGCACTGGGCATACATCTCAACCAGGTGAAGATCACCGACACGTCCGATGCCGTGAACCGGGTGCTGGGCGAGAAGCAGGCCGGCAAGCGCACCGGCGGGTCGGTCGACGCGATCTGGATCAACGGGGAGAACTTCGCTACCGGCGTACAGGCCAAGCTCTGGTATTGCGGCTGGGCAGCGACGCTGCCCAACGCCCGCTACGTCAATTTCGCCGACCCGGCGATCGCGAACGATTTCGGCGTCCCCGTGCAGGGCTGCGAGTCGGTGTGGCAGCAGGCGGACTCGGCGCTCGTCTACGACAGCACAGCGCTCACCTCGGCCGACGTCGCGTCCGTGTCCGCCCTGTTCGCGTGGGCCAAGGCCCATCCGGGGCGATTCACCTACCCCGCCCTGCCCGACTTCACCGGTTCGATGGCCGTTCGCACCGTGCTCTACGACAGCCTCGGTGGACCGGCGCGCCTGGCCGGCCCGTTCGATCAGTCGAAGTATGCGGCCGCGGCAGGGCCACTCTGGACGCGTCTGAACGATCTCGAGCCGTCGCTGTGGCGGGGCGGCAAGACCTACCCGCAAACGCAAGACCAGGTCGAGAAGCTCTACGCCGACGGCGCCATCAGCGCCTACTTCACCTACGGGCCCGGCGCGATCGGTGCCAAGGTCAGCAGTGGCCTGTTCCCGAAATCGACCCGCGAAGCCGTCGTCTCGGCGGGAAACATTGCCAACTTCAGCAATCTCGCCATCCCTGCCGATGCCGCGCACCGGCCGGCGGCGTTGGTGCTGGCGAACGTGCTGCAGGACCCACAGACACAGCTCGCGCTCTACCGCGCCGAAGGGATCTATCCCGGCATAGCCCTCTCGCGTACCGACGCGTCCACCCGCGCAGCTTTCGCGGCGGTCAAGATCAGCCCCTCGGTGCTGCCGCTGGCCACGCTGACCCGGCATGCCCAGCCCGAACTGGCCAGTGGCTACATCACCCGGATCGAGAAGGACTGGAAGACCCGCGTACTGCAGAATTAGCCGGTGCCGCGGACCCTGCCCCGATGGGCGGTGCTCACCCTGCTGCTGCTGCCCGCTGGCGTCGTCGTAGCCGTGTTCTTCCTCGCCGGCGTGGCGCAGGCGGTGGCCCAGAGCCTGGCCTACCAGCCCTACCTTCCTGCCCGGCCGCTGTCGTTCGACGCCTACCGAGCGCTCGCAGCGGACCCGGCGGTGCGAGCGTCGTTGCTGCTGACCGCACGAGTGGCGGGCCTGTCGACTGTGCTCGCCGCGATCGCCGGGGTGACGATCGCGCTGACCGTGCGCCGTCTGGGCCGGTCCCGCAGAGCCGTCACCGCCTTGGTGCAGCTGAACCTGGGCGTACCGCACCTAGCGGGGGCGTTGTGCATGCTGCTGCTGCTGACGCAGACGGGACTGGCCTCGCGAGTCGGTCACGCCGCCGGCCTGACGTCGAATCCACAGGCGTTCCCGGCGCTGGTCTACGACCGGTTCGGCTGGGGTATCATCGCCGAGTACGTCTGGAAGGAAGCGCCCTTCTTCGCGGTGCTGACACTGGCCGCGTCCGGACGTGGATTGGACGACCTGTCCGACGCCGCCCGCACCCTGGGCGCCGGCCCGTGGCGTCGACTGACGCGGGTGACGCTGCCGCTGCTGGCACCGTCTGTGGTCACCGGGTCGGTACTGGTCTTCGCCTTCGCGGCCGGCTCCTACGAGGTGCCCTACCTGTTGGGCCGCCCCTATCCCGCGACCCTGCCCGTGGTGGCCTATCAGTTGTACTCAGACACGGATCTGACCGCGCGCCCCGAGGCGATGGCCGCCGCGGTGCTCATTGCGGTGCTCAGCGGGCTGGTCGTCGTCGCCTACCTCGGCGTGTCGGCGCGACTGTCGCGGCGGTCGCTGTGAGTCGACCGGCGCCGGCTGCGCGCAGACGACCCGGTGTCGGCCTGGCGGCGGGATTGATCGTCGCAGCCCTGCTGGTGCCGCTGGTGCCGCTGGTGGTGGAGTCGTTCAGTGCGCAGTGGCGGTATCCGGCGCTGGTTCCGCAGCGCTTCGATACGCGCGGGCTGCGCCTGATCACCGATCCACGCGCGCAGGTGTTGCACGGGCTGGCAACGTCGACGGTCATCGGGGTGTCGGTGGCCGTGCTGGCGTGCCTGATCGGCTATCCGGCCGGCCGGGCCGTCGGGCTGTACCGCTTTCGCGGCAGGCGTCTGGTGCAGTTTCTGCTGCTGGCGCCGGTGATCGTTCCCGGTCTGGCGGTGACGTTGGGGATCCAGGTCTTCTTCATCCGCTACGGGCTCAGCGACAGCGTCGTCGGGGTGGTGCTGGTGCAGTTGATGCCCACCGTTCCGTACGCGGCGACGGTGCTGGCCGGTGCGTTCGCCAACCTGGACGTCGACTACGAGCGCCAGGCTCGCGCTCTGGGCGCCGGCCCGCTGCGGGTGCTGGTGTTCGTCACTCTCCCGCTGCTGCGCCCCGCAATCGCAGTGGCTGCGCTGTTCGCCTTCCTTATCTCGTGGAGCGAGTACATCCTGACTCTGCTCGTCGGTGGCGGTCAGGTGCAGACGCTGCCGCTGCTGCTGTTCGCAGCGATCGGCTCGTCGGACACGCCCGCCGCTGCGGCCCTGGCACTGGTGCTGGTGGCACCGCCGCTGCTGCTGGTCCTGCTCACGACGCGGTTACTGGGCGCCGGCTCGGCGGCCACGTTGGGCTTCGGCCGGCTGTGAGCAGTCCTGATGGTTCGCGCCGTGCGCTCGGTGGGGCTGTCGATCTTGATCGGGTCACTCGTAACTTCGGATCTGCCGTCGCCGTCGACGACGTCACGCTGACTCTGCGCCCAGGCTCTTTCACAGCTCTGCTGGGACCGTCGGGATGCGGTAAGAGCACCCTGCTGGCGATGATCGCCGGGCTACTTGTGCCCGATGCCGGCGACATCCGGATCGACGCGACGTCAATGCTGCGGATCAGGGCCGAGCGCCGGCCGGTATCGATGCTGTTCCAGAAACCGTTGCTGTTCCCACACCTGAACGTCGGGCAGAACGTGGCCTTCGGTCTGCGCCTGCGCGGTCTGGGCCGGCACGAAGTTCGCCGCCGGGTCGAGGAGCTGCTCGAGCAGGTGCAGCTGCCGGGGCTGAGCGGACGTCAGGTCGACGAGCTGTCCGGCGGCCAGGAACAGCGCGTCGCGCTGGCCCGCGCGCTGGCGCTCCAGCCGCGGGTCTTGCTGCTCGACGAACCCTTCTCCCAACTCGACACCGGCCTGCGGACCCAGATGCGGGCGCTGGTGCGTGAGCTGCACAACGGCTCCGCCGTCACGACACTGTTCGTTACCCACGACCAGGGCGAGGCCGTCGACGTCGCCGACGACATCGCCCTGATGCTGCGGGGCGGGATCGCCGGGCACGCCCCGCCGGTGACGTTCTACACCGCGCCGCCATCGCTGGCTGCGGCCCGGTTCTTCGGAGTGACCAACGAGGTGCCCGGCACGGTGCGTGGCGGGCGCTTCACCGGTGCCGGCATCGAAGCGTCGTTCAATGCGTGGCCGAACGGGCAACGCGGCCCCGACGGTCCGGCCGTGCTGGTCGTACGTCCCGAGGCGATCTCACTGACCACCGAGGCGATGGGAGCCGGGGCGGGAGCCGAGCCCTGTGCGACGGTGCGGGCGGTCGCGGTGGCTGCCCGCTTCGCCGGCACCCACCTGGCCGTCGAGCTTCGCCTACTCACCGGCGCCACGCTGACCGCGCACGTCGGTCTCGGGCCAGGCGTCGAGCTCGGATCGACGGTGACTTCGTCCTGGCCGGTCCGGGCCGGCACCGTCTTTGCCGCAGACGTATCCCCTGAGCCCGTCAGCGGTCCCGGCGGCTCAGCCTCGCCCGGCGGATCCGCTGCAACACTGTGAGCGCAGTCCGCGCCGGCGTAGCGTCCAACCGACCGGTGAGCTCCTCCAGCCCGACTTTCCACACCCCGTCGCCGTAGGTCGGGTAGGCGTGGATCGAAGCAGCCAGATCGCGCGCGCGCAAACCCTTAGTCACAGCCAGCACGACCTCGGCCAGCGATTCGCCGGCCCGCGGTCCGACAATCGTGGCGCCGACGACGCGCTCGCGCCGATCGAGGCTCAGTCGGGTGAAGCCGTCGGTGTGGGCGTCGGTGACGGCCCGGTCCACGTCGCGGTGGGCGATGGTGCGTACGGACGTACCCCGACGCCCGGCGGCGTCCCCGGTCAGTCCTACCGCGGCCACTTCGGGGCGGGTGTAGGTCACCCGGGGCACCGCGTTCAGCTGAACGTGGCGGCGCAGACCGAGCACCGCGTTGCTGGCGGCCAGGCTGCCGTGCACGCCGGCCAGGTGCGTGAACTGGGGATGGCCGGTGACGTCACCGGCGGCCCAGATGCGGGGATTGGTTGTGCGCAGCGTCCTGTCGACCTTGACGTGGCCGGTGTCGTCGAGTTCGACGTCGGCGGCCGCCACGTCCAGCGCGTCGGTGTCCGGCCGGCGGCCGGTCGCGAGCAGAACGCGGTCGAAGGCGACTGCCTCGCCCGATTCCAGCTGGGCCAGCCACCCGTCCTGGCTGCGGCGGACGGCGGTGACGCCGGTGCCCAGATGCAAGTGCACGCCGTCGGCGCGCAGAACGTCGGCCACCAGCAACGCGGCGTCCTCGTCCTCGCGGGTGAGCAGCCGGGACTGCGGATCGACGATGCTCACCTGCGCGCCGAGGCGGCCGAAGCCCTGGCCGAGTTCGCAGCCGATGCTCCCCCCGCCCACGACGAGCAGGCGGGCGGGCAGTTCGGTGAGCGACCACACGGTGTCGCTGGTCAGCGGCTCCGATGCGGCCAGACCGTCGATCGACGGCCACGTAGGCACTGATCCGGTGGCAATCAGCGCCTGCGTGAACTGCACCGGAGTGCCGTCCACCTCTGCTGTTTGCGGCCCGGTCAGGCGCACGGTGCCCTGGGCGACGTGCACCCGGTGCGCGCGCAGGGTGGCCGGGGAATCGGTCGGTTCGATGGCGTCGATCGACTCCCGGACGTGCGCCATCACCTCGGCGAAGTCGACGCGCAGCCCCTCGACGTGGACGCCCAGGCGTCCCGCCGCCCGGGCGTCGGCGGCGGCATGGGCCGCACTGAGCAGGGCCTTGCTCGGAACGCAGCCGGTGTAGAGGCAGTCACCGCCGGTGCGGGCCCGTTCGACCAGCAGCACCGTCGCTCCCAGTCCGGCCGCCGTCTTGGCACCGACCAGACCGGCCGTGCCGCCGCCGATGACCAGCAGATCCCACGGGACTCCGTCGGGCGACTGCAGGGCGTCCGAGGGCCAACTTGACGGGGTCGCGATGGTGTTAGTCACGGTCGCTCACCCTGCCAGTCGCGACGCCCAACGGCGACGTGCACGTGCCCGCCTTTGAGGTCGAAGTGCCCCACCTGGTCGACCCCGCGGCTGGAGCGGACCAGACGCCAGGGCCGGCGCTCGACATGCACGCCGCCGCTCAGGCAGGCCAGTCGGGCCAGCGGCCACAGCACTCGCCAGCGTCCGGTCGGCAATGCGGTGTCGACGACGAGCACCCGCCCGCCGGGCACGAGAGCCCTCAACGCCCGCTCCCAGGCGGCGTGCCAATCGGTGATCACCGACAGCGAGTAGGTGAACACAACCGCGTCGAACGAGCCGGGCTGCTCGTCAGGTACTGCGGCGTCACCGTGACGCAGCGTGACGTTGGCCCAGCCGGCGACCGCGATCCGCCGCCGCGCCTGCGACAGCATCGACGCGCTGGCGTCCACTCCCACCAGGCGCCCGGACTCACCGATGGCCGTCAGAACGGCCGGGAAGTTCAGGCCGGTGCCGCAGCCCAGGTCCAGAACACGGTCGCCGTCGTTCAGCCCGAGCGCCTCGATACCTGCCGACCGGCCCGCCCGGTAGACCAGCCGCTCCATCGACAGCCGGTCGTACCAGCGTGCGCCGAGCCAGTAACGGCGCAGGCGAGGCAGTTGCACCGTTCCAGCGTGGACTACAACCGCAACGTCGGTCTAGATCTCGTTCCGCCAGTTGTACTCGGGCTCATATCCCAGGACCCGGCGCGCCTTGTCGATCGAGAGCATCGTCTCGTGCGTCCCCAGCTGTTTGCGGATCTCCACATCGGGGAACACCTCGGCGGCCAGCTCCGCCGACGGGCGAGTCATGACAGTGTCGGCGTTGGCGATGATGAACCGGTCCATCCCCGTTGCTTCGTAGTCCAAAGCGCGGCGGACCGCCTGGGCCCCGTCACGCGCGTCGATGTAGGCCCACAGGTTCCACTTGCGCGCCGTGGCGTCGGCATCGAAGGTTGGAAAACGCGCGTAGTCCTCGGGGTACATCACGTTCGAGAAGCGCAGGCCGATCATCTTGAGGTCCGGATTCCACCGGCACAGCTGCTCGGCGATCTGCTCCTCGACGTGCTTGCCGAGGGAGTAGTTGGACTCGGGGCGAGCGGGGTAGTCCTCGTCCACCGGGATGTAGGGCGGCGCGATGTCGAACGGCAGCCCGAGCGTGGTCTCACTCGAGGCCCACACGATGTTGCGGATGCCGGCGGCGATCGCGGCTGTGAAAACGTTGTAGGTGGCGGTGACGTTGTTGGTGAACAGCGCAGCGTTCGCCGTCAGGCCGGGGGCGGGGATCGCGGCGAGATGCACGACTGCGTCCACCGAGTCGTAACGGTCGTCGACGGCGGTGAGGGCTTGCACCGTCTGGCCGTAATCGGTGAGGTCGATCCGGATGAAGTCCTCCGGCGCGGTTCCGGGCACCGGGGCCCGATCGACGCTGACGACGTCCCACCCGTGCTCGGCCAGATCTAGCACTGTTGCCCTGCCGAGCCGGCCACTACTGCCGGTCACCACAACTGTTCGCATGCGAACAGTTGTACTCGACCGCCACCTGGCGCTTCGACGGCCATCGCAGGACATTGCCTGTGACATCGGCGATCGTCACCACCGGGGTAGGTCGATCAGCATTCACCTCCGAGTGCCGCGCACGCGATCGACGTCAGCGTGCCTGTAGTCGCCGCGATCGCGGCCCTGTGCTTGGGCTCGTGTGGGCTCGAGGCCGAGTCGACTCCGGCCGACCACCGCCGCCGACCCGCGATGGCGTGCAGTTCGCGGGAGGTGGCAGGCCTAGGACTGGACGGGGAGCAGCCCGTGCAGCTTGGGAACACCGCGCACGTCGACCATGGTGGCAACGGCCAGGTTGCGGCTGACCAGGCCCGCGGCACAGCCGGACACCAGCGCCGAACTTGCCCCGAACTGACGCGCCAGATCGCTGATCGTCGTCGGCCGCTCACCTGCGCTCTTGCCGTTGACGATGGTTAGGATCTGCGTTTCCAGATTGAGGGGCACTCTAGTCAGAGTAAGCCGAGTCCGGCGTTTCTGCGTTCTTTGCGTCTGAACTGGCAACCTCAGCCTGCTCTGCGCAGAATTATCCGGGACAGATCGTTGTTGCCGACGCTCGCACCTTCGGCGGAGCCGCCGACACCCACGCCGTGTGTTGACGTGCCGGGGCGGTCGCACGCGCAAGATCCCAGCCAGCAGCGTGCCGGTGCTCTAAAGTCGTTCCATGCGCGCGCTGCGGTTCCTTTCCTCGAGCCAGCCGGTCGACGACGCATCCGCCGCCGAATCGGCCGCCGAATCCGCCAACGCCTCTCCCGACGCTCCCGAAACCGCCGCCACTGAGCAGTGGCTCGTCGTAACCGACGACGAGGGCGAGCAGTATCAACTGGCAGTCGATGACGCCTTGCGCGCGGCGTTCGAGCAACTACTCGATCGTGGTCAGCGCATCGACACCGTCCAGCACGTCGAGGACACCGCCCAGCGCACCGACGACGCCCAACGCACCGACACCGCCCAACGCACCGAGGATGAGCTGCCCGCTGCGCCGAGCCGGCCGACGCGTTCCCGAACAACCCATCTCAGCCCGCGCGACATCCAGACCCGGATCCGCGCCGGCGAATCACCGCAGGACTTGGCCGCCGAAACCGGCATGGACGTCGAGCGGATACTTCGCTTTGGCGTCGCCGTTCTGGAAGAGCGCTCCCGAGTGGGCGACGAAGCTCGGCGCTCCCGGGCACGCCGCGACGGCGACGGCGCGCTCGTGCCCTTCGCCGAGACCGTCGACCGGCGATTCGTCGCCGCCGACATCGACCCCGCCGACGTGGATTGGGACGCGGTGCGCCGTCCCGACGGCTCGTGGATCATCAGCGCTGGCTGGCCGACCGGCACGGGACAACGGCAGGCACACTGGGCATTTTCCCTGACCGCGCGCACGGTGTTGCCCGTCGACGAAGCGGCCGCAGATCTGCTGTCGGAGCGTCCGTTGCGTGCGGTGGTGCGCGCCGTTCCCGATGCTGCCGACGGCGAGCGCAAGCCCGTCGACGACGCGGTGTTCGACCAGGAAGATCCCGGCGGATACACCCGATCGACCAACGGTGGCGACGCCACGGACCGCCACGGCACGCCCGGACTGCCGCTGCGGTTGGCCGATCCGCTGCCGCGCCCGGCGGCGGACAGACCGACCCTGGCTCGTACGGATCAATCCGATGCTCCTGAGCAGCGCGCACCGGCCGCTATCCGTCTGGTGAACCCGCGCACGGACCAGCCGGACGTCGAGACCGACCCCCGACCGACCGACGCCGACGAGTCGCTGGCCGACGCCCTGCTCGGCGCACGCGACGACGATCCATCCACGCCTCCAGACGGCACTGCCGTCGCTGCCGCTTCGTCGTCGACATCCGCCGAGGATTCCGTTCCTGCCGTCGATCCGCCGGCGGGCAAGCCTCGGCGCCGGTCCGGCCGCGAGCAGGTGCCCTCCTGGGACGACATCTTGCTGGGCGTGCGGCGCAAGCACGACTGACGCTGTCGCGGGCTCTGAAGGCCGCGGCGGCCACCCCCCAACGACTGCGCCTGATGAACCGGGACGGTAATCGGTTCGCGGCTGTCGTACCCCTGACCTAACGTGGGTCCACGTGGCCAGCGACGCATCCGCACCCACCGGCTCGGCCGTCGCCGATACCGGTGGCCTCCGGCTGCTCCTGCGCCTATTGCCCTGGGTGCGCCCCTACCGGGGCTCCATGTGGTTCATGATGGGCACCGCGTTGGCGGCCATGCTGGCGCAGGTGCTCGTTCCGCTGGTGATCGAGAAGGTCGTCGACGGCCCGATCCGCGCCCACGATCCCAGCGGCATCTGGCCGCTGGCCGCGCTGGCGTCCGGACTGGGCCTGGCGGAGGCGTTCTTCTTCTATCTGCGCCGGCGGGCCATGGCTACCGCGGCGACGGGCATCGAGACCGATCTGCGCCGGGACCTGTATCGCCACGTGCAGCGATTGCCGGTCGCTTTCCACGACCGGTGGCCCAGCGGGCAGCTGCTGTCGCGCATGAACAGCGACCTGTCCACGCTGCGCCGGTTCGTCGGGTTCGCCTTCATCTTCCTCGTCGCCAACTCGGTTACCTGCATCATCGTGGCCGCGCTGCTGATCCATCTCCAGCCTTTGCTCGGGTCGTTCGTTGCGCTGGTGATGATCCCCATGGCGATTGCCACCCGGTACTTCGAGCGCCGCTACCACGCCCAGGCGCGCGCATCGCAGGACATCACCGGCGACCTCACCACCACCGTGGAGGAATCGGCGCAGGGCATTCGCGTGATCAAGGCCTTCGGCCGCGGTCGGGAGATCTCGGCAGGGTTCACCGTGAAGGCGGGGGCGCTGCGGGCTGCGGAGCTGGCCAAGGTCGTCACGCTGTCGCTGTTCTTCGCGATGCTGGAGTCCTATCCGCAGCTGGTGCTGGCTGTCGCGACGGTGGGAGGTGCCGTTGCGGTGGTGCACGGCAGCCTCACCCTGGGCGCCTACGTCGCCTTCGTGACGCTGTACCTCCGTCTGATCTGGCCGCTGGCCTCGCTGGGTTTTCTTCTCGCCATTGCGCAGGAGGCGGCCAGCGCGACGCGCCGCATCTTCGAGATCCTCGACGTCGAACCCGCGATCGTCGACCCCGTCGCGCCGGTGGCACTGCCCGACTCGGCGCAGAGCTCAGTGCAGCTGCGCCAGGTGGGCTTCACCTTTCCCGATTCTCAACGCGCTCCGGTCCTCGCTCCTTCGTCGCTGCGATCCTCACGCGCCAACCCCGCTCAACCCGTGTTGCGCGGCGTCGACCTGGATATCGCACCCGGTGAAACCCTGGCGCTGGTCGGCGCCACCGGCGCGGGCAAGACGATCCTCACCGCGCTGATACCGCGTCTGTACGACGTCACCGAGGGTGCGGTGCTCATCGACGGCGTCGACGTGCGCGACGCGGCGCTGGAGGATGTCCGGACGCGGGTAGCGATGGCGTTCGAGGACGCCACGCTGTTCTCGGCCAGCGTGCGCGAAAACCTGACCCTCGGGCGTAGCGGGGTGGGACAGGCAGAGGTCAGTGCCGAGGATCTCGCCGAGGCCATCGACATCGCGCAGGCAGGCTTTGTTTACGACCTACCGGCCGGGCTGGACACCCGCATCGGCGAGCAGGGCATGTCGCTGTCGGGCGGGCAGCGCCAACGCGTGGCCCTGGCCCGCGCGGTGCTGGGCCGCCCCAAGGTGCTGGTGCTCGACGACCCTCTGTCGGCGCTGGACGTCAACACCGAAGCACTGGTGGAGCAGGCGCTGCGCAGAGTGCTGGCCACCACCACGGCGCTCATCGTCGCCCACCGCCCGTCCACGGTGCTGCTGGCCGATCGGGTGGCGCTACTGGAGGACGGCCGGATCGCCGATGTCGGCACCCACGCCGAACTCCTCGCCCGCTCGCCGACCTACCGCCATCTGCTGGGCAGCGAGCTGTCCGAACTGAGCACGGCGTGAGCACGGCCAACGCTCAGGCGCCCGAGGGAAAGGGCGTGCCCGAGCCGGACCTCCCCGACCCGGACGTGCCCGAGCAGAATGTGGCCGAGCAGAACGCGCCTCTTCCGACCTTGCGCGACAACGCCAAGGCGTTGCTGCGCTCGCTGCTGTATCCGCACCGGCGGCAGCTGATTCCGCTCGCCTTCGTCGTGCTAGCCCAGAACCTGACGTCCCTGGCAGGGCCTTTCCTGGTCGGATTGGCGATCGACCACGGGGTCGGCGACGCCCGCGCCGGCAACTACCGCACTCTCGTTCTCCTCGGCGTCGCGCTTCTGGTCTGCGCGCTTGCCACCGGCGTACTCGACCGGATCTTTTTACTCCGCGGCGGGCGGCTAGGGCAGAAGATCCTGTTCGAGCTGCGCCGGCGGCTGTTCGACCACCTGCAGGCGCTGTCGGTGTCCTTCCACGAGTCCTACACCTCGGGCAAGGTCATCTCCAGAGTGACCTCCGACGTCGACACGCTCAACGAGCTGCTGTCCTCGGCGATGGACGGGCTGGTCACCGCGCTGCTCAACATCGTCACGATCAGCGTCATACTGCTGGTGCTGGACCTGAAGCTGGCCGCAATCGCGATCGGTTCGTTCGTGCCGCTGTGGTTGCTGTACCGGTGGTTCGCGGTTCGGTCGGCGGTCGTGTTCGGGCGAACCCGGGAAGCCATTGCCGCAGTCGTCGTGCAGATCGTGGAGACGCTCAACGGCATCAGGGCGGTGCAGACGTTCCGGCGTGAGCCGCGCAACGATGTGCTGTTCGCCGAACTCAACGACGACTACCGCCGCGCCAACACCGATGCCTTTCGCCTGCACGCGGTCTTCATCCCCGGCGTGACGCTGATCGGCAACGTGGCCACCCTGTCGGTGCTGATCGTGGGCGGCCTGCGCGTCAGCGACGGTCAGCTGCCCCTGGGCGTGCTCGCGGCGTTTTTGCTCTACCTCAACTCCTTCTTCGGTCCGATGCAGGACGTTGCAATGTTCCTGAACTCGCTGCAGTCGGCGACGGCTGCGCTGGAGAAGATCGCGGTCGTACTGGACACCGAGCCCAGCGTGCCCGAGCCTGCTGCGCCCCAGCCGCTGCCGGTGCCGGTGCGCGGCGCGCTGGACCTGGACGCGGTCGAGTTCGGCTACACCAGCGCCGACGAGGGCATCCGGTTGGTGCTGCCTGCACTGGATCTGCACATTCCGGCCGGCCAGACGATCGCGCTGGTGGGCGCCACCGGAGCAGGAAAGTCGACCATTGCCAAACTCCTCGCCCGGTTCTACGACCCGAGCGCAGGAGCGGTCCGCCTGGACGGGGTGGACTTGCGCACGGTCGCTGAATCGGAGTTGCGGGCGAACGTCGTTCTGATCACTCAGGACGGCTTTCTGTTCTCGGGCTCGGTGGCCGACAACATCGCCTTCGGTCGGCCCGCAGCCGGCCGCGAGGAAATTGTCGCCGCAGCGCAGGCGGTCGGCGCACACGACTTCATCCAGCGCCTGCCGGAGGGCTACGACACCGACGTGCGCAAGCGCGGCGGTCGGCTGTCGGCCGGGCAACGTCAATTGATCGCCTTCGCGCGGGCCTTTCTGGCCGATCCGGCCGTGCTGATCCTCGACGAGGCAACCTCGTCCCTGGACGTGCCCACCGAACGCACGGTGCAAGCGGCGCTGCGAACGGTGCTGCATGAGCGCACGGCGTTGATCATCGCCCACCGGTTGTCCACGGTGGAGATCGCCGATCGGGTGCTCGTGCTCAGCGAGGGTCGAATAGTCGAAGACGGCACTCCGGGCGACCTCATCGGCGACGGTGTCGGTGAGTTCGCCCTGCTGCACCAGTCGTGGCAGGCGTCGTTGGTCTGACCCGTTGTGCCGCGCGCGGAGCGGTGCGCCGAACGGATTTGGCTCGTCCGAAGCTTGCTGGCTCAGAGCAGATCGTTGTACTCCGGGTGCCGTTGGATGAACGTCTCGACGAACGGGCAGGCCGGCACGACCTTGCGTCCCTGTGCGCGTACGTCGTCCAGTGCATAACGCACCAGCTGACTGCCCAGGCCACGGCCGTTCATCGACGGGTCGACCTCGGTGTGCGGAAGCGAGATCGCGTCGCCGACATCCTCGAAGTCGGCTACTCCGACCCGGTGGCCGTCGACGTAGAGCTCGTACCGGCCCGCGTCATCGTTGCGCCGCACGTCCACACTGTCCGAAGTCATATCTACGTCAACCTGGACGGGCGCCCGAACAATTCCCGGGCGGACTGCGCTGGGCCCTCATCGAGCGCCGGCGCCGTTACCGGGCCAGATGGGCGAATGCCACCGCAGCGGCAGTGGCCACATTGAGCGAATCGACGTCGCCCGCCATGGGGATGCGCACCCGCCGATCGGCGCTCGCCTGCGCCGACGCACTGAGGCCGGGACCTTCAGCGCCTACGAGCACCGCCCACTTCGCCGGCGGTGTCAACTCCCGCAGCACTGCCTCGCCGACCGGCGTCAGAGCCAGCAGCTCGAAGCCGTTCTCGGTCAACAGCGACAGCGATCTGGGCCACGGCCCGGGCAGAACGGCGAACGGGATCTGCAGCACGTAACCCATCGACACCCGCACGCTGCGCCGATACAGCGGATCGGCCGTCCGCGGATCGAGCAGTACCGCGTCCACACCGAACGCAGCCGCGTTGCGGAACAGCGAACCGATGTTCTCGAAGTCGTTGAGCGCCTCCAGCACCGCCACCCGGCGAGCGCCGGCGAGTAGCGCAGGCAGGTCGGGCGGGGGCGTCCGATCGGCGGAGGCAAGCACGCCCCGAGTCACCCGGAAGCCCACCGCGGCCGAGAGCACCCACTTGTCGACCGCATACACCGGCCCGGTAAAGCCGCGCAGCGCGTCGGCCAATGCAGCCAACTTGGCCGGCACGGCAACCACGGCACGCACCGGATAGGGCGACGCCAACAGCCGCTGCACCACCGACACGCCCTCTGCCATGACGACGCCCCGACGGTCGGGACGAACATCGGCGTCGCTGAGGTCGCGGAAGTCGTCCAGACGCGGGTCCGCGGGATCCTCGATCGTGTCGTAGCGCGCCGGCGCGGTGCTCACAGGGAAGAGACTGTCAGACGCGAGTCGACGTCCACCTTGAATCTGGAGGTGTCAGACTCGTAGACCGCACTCGCCGAGCAGGAACTCCAGCCGCAGCCGTTCCAGGATTCGCGGGCGGCCCTCGGGAAGTTCGAGCAGCCGGGTGGGCACCTCGAGCTGCTGGCAGGCCAGGCTCAACACGTAGTCATAGGCCCGCGCCACTCCGCTGGCTCGCACGAACGACGTACCGCTGGGCAGACTTTCCAGCTCCCGGTGCAGACGGCGCACATCCGAGGCGACCTTCTCGATCGGGGGCCCCGTAGGCAGCGGAGGTGGCAGCGTTGCGCGGGCTCCGGGAACCCGGCTGGCCAGGCTGGACAGCAGGCGAGAGCCAGGCGCGGAGCTGGTCTGCCGGCCCATCTGACCACGGTAGGACTGCACTCTGCCCCGCGCCACCGCAAACTTGTACTGCAGGCAACTGCTCTCGAGACTCCCCATGCCATGTCGGGCGGGTGATCTCGCTCGAACCTGAAGACCATGACGGATCGGAGCCAGATCACGGCGGGCGAGGCAGGCAGCAGCGGGCAAGCTCCCGCCCAATGCTGGCCGACGAGGTCCGCGGACGGTCTCAGGCAGTCACGGCGACGGCGCGTTGGGTCCGATGGCGCGCTGCGAGCACCCCCGCACCGGCAACGGCGGCAGCGGCGCAGATCGCGCCGCCACCGATCGTTCCCCACCGCGGACCGAACACCTCGGCGACCCAGCCGATGACCGGTGCGCCGAACGGAGTGCCGCCCATGAAGCACATGAAGTACAGCGCCATCACCCGTCCGCGCAGGGTGGGGTCGGTGCCCAGTTGCACCGAGGAGTTGGCCGCGGTGGTGAAGGTGATCATCAGCAGGCCGGCCGGCACCAGCAGCACGGCGGTGCTCAGATAGGTCGGCATGGCGCCCGAAGCCACCTCCACGATGCCGAAGGCTGCTGCGGTGACGAGCAGGAACATCGATGATGAGCGACGCTGCCTGCGCGCGGCCAGGAACGCTCCGGTGCAGGCGCCGACCGCGAGCATCGTCGACAGCAACCCGAAACCGTCCGCGCCCTGGTGGAACACCTGCTTGGCCAGCAGCGCGGTGGTGATCTGGAAGTTCATCCCGAACGTCCCGACGATGAACACCAGCACCATGGCCAGGCTCAGATCGCGGCGGGATCGGACGTAGCGCAGTGCCGCCCGCAATTGGCCGGGCCCGCGCGGAACCGCCGGCGCCGGATGCAGTTCCGCGGTACGCATCATCACCAACGCAGCCAGCACGGCCACGCTTGAGGCGGCGTTGCCCAAGAACGCCCAACCCGTGCCGACCGCGCTGATCAGCACGCCGGCCAGCGCCGGGCCCAGTACTCGTCCGCCGTTGAAGATCGCGGAGTTGATGGCGACGGCGTTGGCCAGATCGTCGCGGCCGACCATCTCGACGACGAAGGACTGCCGAGCCGGTGTGTCCAGAGCTCCTACGATGCCCACCAGGACCGCCAGCACCAGCACGTGCCAGTAGGCGACGTGGTGGGTGACGACGAGCAGGCCCAGCACGGCCGCACAGATCGCCAACCCGGACTGGGTGAGCAGCAGCAGCCGGCGCTTGTCCATCCGGTCGGCGAGCATGCCGCCCCAGAGCGTCAACAGCACGGTGGGCGCGAACTGCAGCGCGGTGACCACGCCCAGCGCGGTGCCACTGTTGGTCAGCTGCAGCACCAGCCAGTCCTGGGCGATGCGCTGCATCCAGGTTCCGGTCAGTGACACGATCTGGCCGCTGGCGAACAGCCGGTAGTTGCGCACGCGCAGGGAGCTCCAGGCGCTGCGTCGAGGAGTTTTCGCCAGTACCTCGACGGGCTGCGGCGACCCGCTCGACTTCGCCGTCTCGAAATTCTCGACGTGCGCGCGCACGTGGGACTCCGCCTGCCGGTCCTGAGCGACGGTCACAGCGTCGCCAGCCGCTCGAGAACTGCGATGGAATGCTGCAGAACGGCACGTTCAGACGGGTCGAGCAGCTCCAGGCGCGTGGAAAGCCAAGCGGTGCGGGCGTTGCGTTCACGGGCGATCAGATCGCGCCCGGCGTCGGTAATTCGAACGACGGCCTGGCGCCGATCGCTCGGATGTGGACTTCGAGTGACCAGTCCGCCGGCCTCGAGCTTCGCCAGAATGCTCGTCATCGACGGCGGTTGAATGCGCTCGCACGCCGCTAGCTCGGTGGCGCTCATCTCGCCGAGGCGTTCCAGCGTCATCAACGTCGCGACGAGAGTCAACGTGATCGACATGTCCGCGCGCTGATTGCGGATCAGGCGGGTCAGTCGCAGCAGTGCCGGTCGCAGTTGCGCGGCAAGTTCGGCAGCATCGCCAGCGGGTGCGTCGTCCGTAAGCTGCAGCTCCGCATTTGGCCGCAGCGCCCCATTCGTCTGCAGCGCCGAATCAGTCTGCAACTTCGAATCGGCTTGCACGGTTGGGTCGTCCTGCGTCAGTGGATTCGCTCGCGTGGTTGATTGCACACGGTCATCGGGAACTATCGCCGTCACGAAGGTTAGTTTAGCTAACTATCTTCTTTCGCGCACCACCCGGTAGGTTCAGCCCATGGCCGGCCGCCGCGTTCTGCGCACTCCAGCGACGCCGATGCGGGTGGATGCGCGCCGGGTCGTGCTGGTGGGCACGGTGCTCTGGTTTGTCGCAGGCGTGGTGTTGCTGGCGTCGTGGTCGTGGCTCGACAGGCACCACCACCTGAACTGGCTCTGGACGTCCGGCGCCGGAGCCGTGCTCGGAGTGCTCGGGCTGTTCCTGATGGGCAAGCACCGCACCGAAGGCCGCTGGTAGCACCCGGCTGGCAGACCCGCCGGTGGCGGATCGCCGCACGCTGTCGGTCTCAGAGCGTCGGCCCAGTCGGCCCAGTCGGCTAGATCAGCTCAGTTGGCTCGGCTGACGCGTTCAGCTCGATGTCGACAACGTCACTTTCATAGACCGAACCGACGTACGCCGGCTCGGCAGCAGCAACGCTCGCCTCGGAATGCGCTCCGCAGCCGTACTCGACCGAGACGACGCGCGCGTCGGCGGGTGAGTACTCGTTGGCACACACACCGAAGCCGGCCTGCAGCGCGCCTGCGACCGAGAGCAGGAAACCGCACGTACCGCACGGTCCGGGTGCCAGTTTGGCCATTTCGGTGTCGGCGCCGACCGTGGCGTTCCAGCGCTGCGCGGCGTCCAGCCGGCCGTCGCGCGACAGCACCCGGACCCGGCCCAGTCCCAGCCGGTCGGCCAACTGGCGGGCCTCACCCGGTGCGTCAGGGTCGCCGGGCGAGCCGACGGTCAAGCCGAGGTAGGCCGGGACCAGGCGGTCGTCGTCCTCGGCGGCCGGGAGCAGGTCCCCCGCGCCGAGGTCGCCGGCCTGCAGCCGGCGCGACCACGGCACCCACTCCGGCGGACGTAACGCCGACGAGCCGGGTAGCAGGACGACCTCGTCCACGGTGACGACCTTCGACCGGGACGCCCGAGCCACGGTCACCGCCCACTGCCAGCCGACATAGCCGGGCAACGTCGCCTCGAACAAGTGGGTGACGATGCGTTCGCCGTCGGCGACAACGCCGATCGGGGCGCCCACGTTGCTGCCGCCGACCTCGACAGCAGCGCGGTGTGCCAGCTCCGTCGCCGCAACGGCGGTCGCGTCCGGGCGCGTGGCGCTCGAACGGCTGCTGCGAGCCGACCGCGCTGCGGCGTCGGCGGCGCCTTCAGGATCGGCGACGCCGGTGCCGGCTTCTTCGGCATCGGTGAGGGGTGCATTCGGGCTCATGGTGACCGATATTAGTCTTGCCGTCTACCAACTTTGATCTGAAACAGTCGAGCTCGAGTCTTATCAGTTGCGAACCAAGATGTCGGACCGTCGCGCCTAAGACCTGAAGTGCCGCGGTCCGGTAACTGAGTTACTGAACCGAGGCTAGCCCCAGCCCTGCATGTTGGGAATCGGGCACTTAGTTTCCACACCAAATGTCTGGATACGAGTGGGGCTGCCATGCGTGAAGCTGACTAGACGTCGCTGAGACGGTGGAACCCCAACCCTTTTCAATTTGGTATGTCTTGTAGGTGCCGATGGCAAACGCCGTCCAGCGCTCGCCGGCGCTTAGCTTGGGCGACGTGCAGGTTGCGGCGTTACTACTGAGGCGAGTTAACGAAAAGCTCAAACTCGCAGCAACAGACTTTTTGGTCATGCCAAATGTTGCTTGCACAGTGGTGGAAACACTTTCCGTGTGAGTGATCGCACATGTAGCGCCGCTCCGGCCGACGGTGCAGGACGCAATTGGTGTGTCAAAGTTTATGAAATCATTGAAGGTCTTTTTGTTGATAACTTTGGTAAACGGTGCGTTCCCGGCGCAGCAACCGAACTGCGGATGTACCGGTGCGGCAGATGCGCCGCCTGCAGATATGAACAGCCCGACAAGAACTGTCAACAGGACGGCAATCCTTTGAACCTTGCGAGTGGTCGTCAAAGTAACCTTCTCTCCTAAACGGGTTGGAGGAGACCATCCCACGTCGGCACGGCGCGCGCAAGCCTTCTTGGGCCGGGCAGGCCTGCGCGAACGTCGACAGCTCGTTCTACCTGTCTCGACTTCACGCAGAGGAGCCGTAGGCGGCTGGTCGCACGCGCGCCGAAGTAGAGCGCGGGATTTGCCCTTCGGCCGAATGAAGCTGCCATTCCGACGCCGAGCAGGAAGAACGCGCTGACGATGGCCACCGCGATCTTTATCGCGCGAGGGGTGTCGCGCTTGGGCTGCATCGTCTCCTCTCCCAGGGCGGCGGCGCCCTCGAAACCGGCGAAGGCCAGAAAGCCGAACACCGCCGCTGCGGCGATCTTGCTGAAGCCGGTGCCGCTGGGCAGCTTGAAGAAGTCCAGGTTCAGCGTCTGACCGGCCGGGGCGTGGTGCGCGCCCACCCGTACCAGCACCACGATGCTCAGCAGCGCCACCAAGGCCGCGCCGATGAGCTCGGAAATCAACAGCACCCGGGTGATCACGCGGATCTCGGTGAACGAGAGCGCAATCACGATCAGCAGAGCGATCACGCCCGTCCAGATCCACTCCGTCGAGGCACCGGTGACGTGGATGCCGTGCAGGAACTGGTTGAAGAACAGTGCGATCTCGATCGTGGAGCCGGTTCCGATGGTGGTGTAGGCACCCAGCAGCGCGACGCCGGCGATGAAGCCCGCCTGCGGGCCGATCGTCAACCCGACCAGTGCGTAGACCGAGCCGGTGTGGGCGATGTGCTGGGAGAGCTTGACGAAGCCGTAGGCGACCAGGGCGACGCCGATACTGGCGAAGATGAACGCCAGCGTCGCGCCGCGTCCCAGCAGGGTCGCAGCACCAGCTCCGAGCAGCGCCATTCCGCCGACCGGGCCGACCAGGCCGATGGAGAACGCGGCGGCGTCGGAGACTTTGAGCTCCCGGCGCAGTCCGCCCGACTCTGCGCCGGCTACTGATTCCTCGACAGACGCCATCCCCGGATGTCCTTCCGTGCGGTCAGTGCGGTCAACGGTGGATCAGTCCTACCGCATCGGGTGTTACGTCGGTGAGACGACGTGCCGGCGCAAGGCGTCTTCTCGCTGCAATCGGGCGCCGGATGACTCGATTTCGAGGCGCAATCACGCGAGGGACGGGGCGGGATCTCACTGGCGGATGTGTGCTGGTCAGGCGCCGGTGTCGTGCGGCAGCAGTTGGAAGTAGCGCGCGATCGGCAGGACGGTGAAGCCGGCGGCTTGGTAGGTGCGACGTGCCGGCGCATGACCGGCATCGCCACCGGTCTCGACGACGGCGATGTCCATACCCTCACTAGCCAGAACGCCCAGCGCGTGCTGGGTGAGCGCAGCGCCGATGCCCGTGCGTTGGTGATCCGGTTCGACAGCGAGCATGTCGATTGCGCCCATCCGGTCGTGATAGGCGTTCAGAGAGATCGCGACGAACCCGACCGGCGCGTCGTCGACAGTGCCGACGTACACCTGCAGGTCCGGGCTCGCGCACGCCGACCGCACGGCCTGCGCCTGCCCGATCTGCCAGTCGGGGTGGAGCCGCAGGAAGATCGCGTCGCCGAGGACGTCGCGCAGGGAGCCGAAAGCCGGCGCCCAAGCCCGCAGGGACAGATCCACGATCGCAGGGATGTCACTGCCGGCACATGGTCTGATCTGCGCCACGGCCCAATCTTGGCACGCCTAGAACGCTAGCTCCGGCAAGATAGCCGACGAGGCACCACGGCGCGCTGGCTGTTGAGCGCGCGAGCATCAATCTGCCGACGCAACGCGGGTTCGAGAGTGCGTGACGGTTGAAGATCCACTTCGAACGACTCGACGGCGAGCCGCGACGATAGTCGGCATGGGGCGTAGACAGCCCACCTCGTCGCGACGTGGTGCAGGATGAGCCGGTGACACCGCGCGACCAGGACTGGGACGACACACCGGGTGCCGACCGGGGCTTCGCAGCGGGCGAAACAGAGCGCACGCCGCGCGCCGGTGCGACGGCGGCGACCGGGCCTGCCGGCGCCACCAAGGCCGACAAGACCAAGATCACCGTCACGCGGGTGGCGGCTGCCCGTAGCGCTGCCGCCACCAAGTCCGTCACTCGACGCGTCGTGGCCGCCAGCCGCGCTGACGGCGCCTCCGAGTCAGGGCTGACCAGGCTCATCTGGAACCAGGTGCTCTCCTTCGGCTCGGACGCGATGATCACCGTCGCACTGGCCGGCACTGTGTTCTTCTCCGCCGCGCAGAGCGACCAGAAGGGCAACGTCCTCAACTACCTGCTCGTCACCATGGCTCCCTTCGCGCTGCTCGCACCGGTGATCGGACCGGTGCTCGACCGCTTCCAGCACGGCCGGCGCTGGGCGATGGCCGGCTCCGCGTTCGGGCGGGCAGTGCTTGCGGTGTTGATGGCGCAGCATTTCCATGACCTACTCGTTCTGTTCCCACTCGCCCTGGGCTCACTGGTGCTGTCCAAGGCCTACAGCGTCGTGCGCGCCGCTGCAGCGCCGCGGGTGGTGCCCAGGTCGATGACGCTGGTGACGGCTAATGCGAGGCTGTCGATGTTCGGGTTTGTGGCGGCCACGGTGGGCGGCGGATTCATCGCGGTGGTGGTGCGCGTCAGCGGTTCCTATCCGCTCGGGCTGTGGGTGGCCGCAATCGCTTTCGCCGTCACCGGCTACTTCGCCCTGTTGCTGCCCAAGGAGGTCGACTCGGCCAGCCCGGCCGCACGCCACCCCGAGGAACCGCCGCGTCCGCGCCAGCAGCGCCCCGTTCCGCCGATCGCCCGCATCCGTGAGTGGATCGGACGCGGATTCGACCGGCACGTCGTCACCTCTATCCAGAGTGCTTCGCTGCTGCGCTGGTGCCAGGGTTTCCTGACGATGTTCCTGGCGTTCTACATCGAACGGACGTCGCACGGTTTCGACGCCGCACTGGCGCTGGGTGCGGTCGCGGCCGCGGCCGGTACGGGCGGCTTTCTCGGCACCGCCGCCGGGGCCCGGCTGAGGTTGGGCCGTCCCGACGTCGTGGTGGTCGCCTGCACCGCAGCGAGCGCCGGCGCCTGCATCGTGGCCGCGCTGCTGTTCAGCCTGCCGCTGGGCGTGGCGTGCATCGCCGTGTCCGGAGCGGGCAACTCGTTGGGCAAGTTGAGTCTGGACGCCGTCATCCAGCGCGACGTCGACGAGACGCTGCGCTCGTCGGCGTTTGCGCGGTCCGAGACGTTCCTACAGCTGGCGTGGGTGGTCGGTGCCGCCGTCGCACTGCTGCTGCCTGCGAACGAGGGCCAGCTCGACACGAGCGTGGCGGCGGTGTTCTTGGGCGTCGCGACGGTCGTGCTGGTGGTGCGATCGCGGTCGATGGCCGCGGCAACGGCCCGGGCACAGCGTGCCGGCGACGCCGTGCGAGACGAACGAGCCGCCGCAGGATCCGAGAAGGTGGTCGGGGAACAGGCGCTGCCCGACGAGCGCAACGGCGCCCAGTATTCAGACGGCTCCCGCTACGCGGACGGGCACCGGAACCCGGACAACTTTCGCTTTCCCGAGCCAGGCCAACCCGGCAGCGCCGCGCCGGGCCCCGGTACCGTGTGAGCGTGCCGCTACTGACGATCCGACGTAGCCGACGTAGCCGACGTAGCCGATCTGCAGCACTTGCCACGGTCGCGGTCGCCGCGGTCACGCTGAGCGCCTGCACCAAGCCGATTCCGGAAATCACCGTGTACGGCGACGGCCATTCCCTCAACGTCGCAGCCGCGCGCTACACGTTCCCCAACGGCAAGGAGCATGTGCAGATCACCGACTACGGACGCGCGCCGACGCTGACGGTGCAGCCGGGCAGCGACCTGCTCGTCGACGTCCCCCGCGAGCTGGCAACCAACGCCTGGGTGGTGGCCGCGTTCACCCTCGGCCCAACGGGAAAAACGACTCCGCTGGCCGGTGCCGGCAGTGCCGTACACGACACCCACTCCGCGCGGCTCACCGCACCGCCGAGCAGCGTCACCGACTACTTCCTGCAGGTGGTGGAGCTGCGCGGCAGCAAGCAGGCCGGTGGCTGGATCCTGCACGTCAAGGTCACCAGCTGAGCCGCTGCCCGCGCAGCCGGTCGATGCTGCGCACGTCATGACGGCGCTACTCGTCGTCACCGCGGTGGCCGCCGAGGCAGTCACGTTGGCGGCGGCGCTCGGGCCGGTCGTTGCACAATCCGCGATGGCGCTGCCCGGGCGTCGGTTCGAGACGCCGCTCGGGCCGGTGGACGTCGTAGCGGGCGGCGTCGGCGTCGCCGCCGCGGCCGCCGCCACCGCCTGGGCGCTGGCCGCACAGCACTACGACCTGGTGCTGAGCGCAGGCATCGCCGGCGGCTTCGCGCCTCGCTTGCTCGGCGACGTCGTCGTCGCTGATGCCGTGGTGCAGGCTGATCTAGGTGTCGAGGACGGCCCGGTGTTCCGGCCGGCGTCCGAGCTCGGCTTGGGCTCCGAACGCACCGAACTCGACGCGTCGGTGACGCGCGAGCTGGCCCGACGATGCAACGCCGGCACCGGCGCGGTGCTGACCGTGTCCACCGTCACCGGCACCGCAGCCACCGCGGCCCGGCGATTGATGCAGACCCCCGACGCCTGCGCCGAGGCGATGGAGGGCGCGGGTGTTCTGGCGGGCGCCGTGCGCGCCGGCGTCGGCGTCGCCTTCGGTGAGGTGCGCGCCATCAGCAACGTCGTCGGCCCGCGCGACCGGGACGGGTGGGACATCCCACTGGCGCTGCGGGCCCTGGCCGGCGCCCTGGCCGCCATCACGTCGTCAGAATGGAAGCCATGACCGTGCTGTCGGTGGCCTTCTCGCCCTGCCCCAACGACACCTTCGTGTTCGACGCCTGGGTGAACGGCCGCCTGAACGGTGCTGCCGGCCCGACCGCCGACGAGGCCACAGGCGGCGATGGAGGCTCGCCGCCGGCTGTGGACGTCACCTTCGCCGATGTCGACGTCACCAACACCGCCGCCCTGGAGCTGAAGTACGACGTCGTCAAGGTGTCCTTCGCCGCGCTGCCGTGGCTGATGCGCGACTACGAACTGCTGCCCTGCGGCGGTGCGCTCGGGCGCGGCTGCGGACCGCTGGTGCTCACTCGCGGCGATCGCACGAACCTCGACGGCGCGCGCGTCGCTGTACCGGGCGAGCGGACGACGGCGTACCTGCTGATGAGGCTGTGGGCGGTTGGCCAGACGCCGGCGAGCATCGACGTCGTGCCGTTTGCGGAGATCATGCCGGCGGTACGCGCAGGTACCTACGACGCCGGCCTGGTGATCCATGAGGCCAGATTCACCTATCCGCAGTTCGGGTTGACGGCGATGGCCGACCTCGGGCAGTGGTGGGAGGCCGACACCGGCCTGCCGATCCCACTCGGGGCGATCCTGGCTCGGCGCGATCTCGCCCAACGCACCGGCGTCAGCGGCGACGAGGTGGTCGATCTGATCCGCCGTTCGGTGCGCCACGCCTGGGCGCACCCCGGTGACAGCGCCGCCTACGTCGCCGCACACGCGCAGGAGATGGACCCCGACGTTCAGCGTCGGCACATCGAGCTCTACGTCAACGATTTCACCGAGGACCTGGGTGCAGAGGGCTATGCCGCGATCGACGCGCTGCTGGGCCGCGCCGCGCAAATGGAACTGGTTCCGCGCCTCCAGCAACGCCTTGGTGCCGCCTGATCTCGTCCGGAGCCGCATCCATGGGAGGCCCGAACCCGACCAAGATCATCCAGCGGCGGGCGGCGGAAGATTCACGAAGCAGACCCGATTACACCGCGTGACCGCACCAACTTGCGCTTCAAGTCTGTTGCTCTGCGGCATCGTTGACGGCGGTCATTCACCCACCGGCATGGTTAGTCTGCGCACTGCCCAAGGCTTTGCCGGTCACAGCGTCTACCAGGCTGATGAAGAGGCATGAAGTAACGGCCGTTGACGTTGTCACTGTTCTTCGAGCGCCTCCGACAGGAGTACACGGAGTCGAAGGCCAGCGCAAGACAAATGCAGGTCTCTTCACTGCAAGCGGCGTGACGGTAGCATCTTTGTTCACCGCGCCGCCGTTGTCAGTTGTCATTAAGGCAAACGCGACTGTTGGGGTGCCAGGCCCACCGCATTCTAGCGCTGGCGTACCGCATAGATTGTATGCGGCCAGCTCTGTCAACTTCGGCAGTTGGGACGGCAGGGGCGGCTCCAACTTTATGCCCAGTGCGGGGAAATTTTCGACAGTCTTTTGACGGCCACCATCTACGAATTGCGAAGTTAGCGGGGCAGAGGTGCCTGCGCTTTGAGATCGATCCGAGCTCGCACAACCGCAAAGTATGGCAAGCGCTGCCGTCATGGAAACTGCGACCGTGACACGCTTCATTTCAACCAGCCGTTCATGTTCTAACGAAGTTATGATCTGCGGCATCGGTGGCGTTACGGTAGGAGTTCGGATAGCAGAAACGGTGCTAGCCAGGCAAGAGACGCTGCTTGAAACAACAATCACCGCAGTCAATTTGCGAGCGATCTCGCGCAAGACCGACAGTTTGATCTCCACCGCGACGAGTTCCAGAAGAAGAAACGGGTGCTGGGGTTGAGGTGATGCACATCACAGACGCTACATAAGCCGAACTTGGCGCAGCGGAACAGGGCCTGTCATTGTCACACAATTGTTACAGGCGGAGTCGTTGTCAGCCGTCACAGACATCAATGGTGAATCCTTATTGTCGGCTCACCTCGAGGCCCTCGCGTTCGAAGGCGCCGATGCCCTACCCACTTCGCGATGCCAGGGCCGTCATCCTCGTTGCGAGCCGCCATTCAACGCGGATCCAACCGAGTCAGCGACGTGGTAATGCAACGGGAACGTCCTTGTATATCAGCTCACCAAACGTTGCCCGCGAAGTTACGGACGGTCCAAGGTCAGCTCCCGGGCTGCGGCGTAACGCTCGCGCACCGACGGATTTGGCGCGGCGTCGTGCTCGCTGCCACCGCCCAACGTCCACTCCGGCGGCTGCTCGGCACCCGACAGCACCCAGGCCGCCTGCCGAGCGGCGCCGTCGGCCACGTACTCCCCCGGCGCGGGTACCACGACGGGCCGGCCCAGGATGCTGGGCGCCATCTCGCGCAATGCCCGTGAGCGAGCGCCACCGCCGACGAGGATGGCGCGCTCCACGGTCACGCCCAGCGCGACAAGGGCATCCAGGCCATCTGCCAGCCCGCACAGCAGTCCTTCGACCGCTGCTCGAGCCAGGTACGCCGGCGTCGAGGTCTCCAGTCGCAGCCCGTGCACGGCGCCGGTGGAGTTGGGCTTGTCCGGCGTCCGCTCCCCTTCGAAGTAGGGCACCACGACCAGGCCGCCGGAGCCCGCGGGGGCAGACAGCGCGAGTTCGGACAGGCGCTCGTGGTCGACGCCCAGCATCCGTCCGGTGGCATCGAGCACGCGCGACGCGTTGAGCGTGCACACCAGCGGCAGGAACTCCCCCGTTGCCGAGGCGAAGCCCGCGACGGTGCCGGTGGGGTCGGCGGTGGCGGTGGTGCTGACGGCGCAGACGACGCCCGACGTGCCGATCGAGACCACGACGTCACCGCGGCGGGCGTTCACACCCAGCGCGGCCGCGGCATTGTCGCCGGCGCCTGGGCCCAACAGCGCGCCGGCAGCGGTCCGCCCGGCTTCGTCCGACGGGCCCAGCACGGTGGGCAGGACCACATCGTGGGGCAGCGCCATCGTGAGCAGGTCGCGGCGGTACTGATTGTCGACGGCGGAGAAGTAGCCCGTGCCGCTGGCATCGCTGCGGTCGGTGACAAGGGCGTCCAGCCCGGATCGATCCGCGCGCAGCTTCCAAGTGAGCCAGTCGTGGGGCAAGCACACCGCCGCCGTGCGAGCGGCGTTGTCGGGCTCGTGATCGGCCATCCACCGCAGCTTGGTGATCGTGAACGAGGGCACCAGCCGCGAGCCCACCGCGTCGGCCCAGGCCTGGGCGCCGCCGAGTTCGTCGGTGAGTGCGGCCGACTGCGGCGCCGAGCGGGTGTCGTTCCACAGCAGCGCCTTGCGGACGACCTCGCCGTCAGCGTCCAGGCACACCATGCCGTGCTGCTGACCGCCCACAGCTACCGCGCCGACATCGTCCAACCCGCCGGCACCGTCGATGGCCGTTTGCAGCGCGTTCCACCAGGCTTCGGGCGCAACTTCAGTTCCGTCCGGATGCGTAGCGCGGCCCTCGCGGACCAAGGCGCCGGTGTCTGCGTCGCGCACGACGACCTTGCAGGACTGGGTGGAGGAGTCGATGCCGGCGACGAGGCTCACGCGCTCACCTTAGGCGCACCCCGTCGTCTGGGAGGGCCAGGCGCAGCGCCGCCCGGGAGGGCCAAGGCGACGACGCGGGAGGAGCCAGTCAGGCGTCGAGGTTGTCGGCGACCGCACGCAGCACAGCGGCCACGTTCTTCGCGTCGCCGCGCTCGGGGTACCGCCCGCGGCGCAGGTTGTTCGACACGCCGTCCAGGAGCTTGATCAGGTCCTCGACGATCGGCGTCATCTCGTCGGCGGGCTTGCGAGACGCCCGCACCACCGAGGGCACCGGGTCGAGCAGCCGCACCGACAGTGCCTGGTTGCCCTTGCGGCCCTGCACGACGCCGAACTCGACCCGCGCGCCGGGCTTGAGGTCGCTGAGACCTTCGGGCAGCGCGTCCTTGTGGACGAACACCTCGGCGCCCTCGTCGTCGGCGAGGAACCCGAAACCCTTCTCCGAGTTGAACCACTTCACCTTGCCGCTGGGCACAACAGGTCACCTCTGTATAAGTCGCTCGTGGACATTGCTGGAATGAATTGCTGAAGGCACTGGACAGGCCGGGCAGCGCATCAACCCGACAGAACGTCGTGCCGTAGCTCGAGCCGCCGCAGACGTCCCGCAGAGATCCCAGGCACAAACAAAGGCACCGCATGCGGCGCCTTCGATGTCCAGATTACCGTTTGTCCTACACCCTGCGCACCTGCGTTTCGCCCGTGCCACCGCAACGCCGATCTCGGCACAGCTCGGAGAAGGAACGCAAGCCGTGAACAGATCGCTCGCCGGAACCGGTGCACTCGTGCGTTGGGGTGTCGCTCTGTTCGCAGCCGGTTCCATCGCCATCGCCATCACCTTCGTCGGGTTCGCCGACGGCGACACCGAGCGGCCGCTGTGGCAGAACCTGGCCTGCCTGCTCGCTCCGATCGGTCTCGGCTTGGCTCTGATAGGGCTGGTACGGCAATATCGCGCTGACGTTCGCGCGGTCACGGCGCGCTTTGCCGCGACACCCGTGCCGCTGGACGAGGACGTCGAGCGGCAGCGCCTGCACGGGCGAATCCAGCTGTGGATGCGCACGGTCGCCATCGCCGAGACGCTGTCCTGGCTGCTGCTGATCGTGGCGACAGTGATCAAGTATGGCGCGGGCTGGCAGCTGGGCGTACAGGTCCTAGGGCCGCTGCACGGCACGCTGTTCCTGGTCTACCTTGCAGTCGCAGTGATCACGTGGCGGGCGCTGGGCTGGTCGCTGGTCACATTGGGCGTCGTGCTGATCGAGTCCTTCGTGCTCGGTGGCGGGTTTTTGGTGGCACGGCGTGGCGACCTGCGTCCGAGTACGGACGCGCTACTCGACCGCGGCAAGCCACTTCCCGGCCAGCCGGTGGATCTTGGCAGGCAACTCCGGAGCTTCGAGCAGCCGCGCGGCCAGTAACCGGTCTCCGCTCAGCGCTCGGAACGTTTCTTCGATGGTCACACCGTGGGCGGGGACGTGCACGACCGTCATCTCGTCACCGGCTCCGAGCTCGCCCGGGGTGTGGATACGGAAGTATGCGCCCGGCCGGCACGCCTGCGTGAAGGTCTTCATCAGCCGCGGCACGTTCCAGAACGCCTGCAACGTCCGGCACGGCACGCGTGGACAGCTCACCTCCAGCACCGTCGATCCCACCGTCCATCGGCTGCCGATCACGGCGTTTGTTAGATCGATCCCGGTCGTCGTGAGATTCTCGCCCAACGCACCCGGCATGAGCGTGCGGCCGAGCTGGGCCGCCCACCACTGGGCGTCCTCCTCGGCGTAGGCGTAGATCGCCTGATCCGGCCCGCCGTGGTACTTCGTCGCGCAGATGGTGTCCCCGGTGAGCTGGTTCGCACCGGTGGAGATCCGTCCGTCGACGGGCCGTTTGTCGATTCCGGTACGGCGCGTCGACTTGCCCGCGCCGGTCAATATGCCCGCGGCAGCTGCGACATTGACCGACCGCACCCGCGGCTGCATGCGTACACGGTATCGGTCGCTCTCCTGCACGCACCGACCATGGCAGAATCACCGGGAGCAACCATCGTCGTCCACTCAGCACGGTAGGGAGAGCGCTATGGCTGGAAAGCCCCCGAAGAACCCCGAGGAAAGCTGGCCGACGGTGTATCCCGAGCTGGCCGTGTCGGAATTCGCTGCCGAGCAGATGGGCGCTCAGTCGCCCTTCGGCGACGACATCATCTTCCCCTTGCCGGTCGAGTCGCTGCGGTACGCGCACCCGACCGAAGCCGATCGTCCCAACCGCTGACCGCACCCGCACCGGGCAGCATGCCCGCCCTGACCTTCGCCGACTGGTTGCGTGCGCGTACTGACCAACAGCTGCTCACCCTGCTGCGGCTGCGCCCCGACCTGGCCGCACCAGCGCCGCAGGATCTGACCACCCTCGCGGCCCGCATTCCCGTTCGCAGCTCGCTGCAGCGGTGCCTGGACGATCTGGACGCCTTCGCGCTGCACGTTCTGCAGGCGCTGGCGGTGCTGAGCGAGCCGAGCGCGGCCGCCGTCGCGGCCGGTATGGACGCGAGCACCGACGACGTCGCCGCCGGCGTGCGGCGGCTCTACGACCGCGCACTGATCTTCGACGGCCCCGCGATCCGGTTCGTGATCGGTGTGACCGAATTGCTCGGGCCTTTCCCTCTAGGGCTCGGTGCGCCCGCGGCCTACCTGCTGGCCGACGTGCCGACCCAGCTGTTGGTGCCGGTACTGGCGAACCTCGACCTCGCACCGGCGACGCAGCCCGCGGCCGGGCGTGCCGTCGCCGCGGTGCTGCAGAACGCTGATCGGCGCTCGGCGCTGCTGGCGCAGATTCGGCCCTCGGCGCGCACGCTGCTGGCCGCCGTCGCGACCAGTGATCTGCCGGTGGCCCCCCTGCCAGGACAGCGCGGTGGATACGCCGATGACCTGGCCGTTGCCGAGGACTTGCAGGAGCTGGTGCTCTCCGGCCTGCTGATCTTCACTGGCGCGGACACCGGAGAGGTGCCGCTGGAGGTCGGTCTAGACCTGCGCGGGCAATACCCGCTCGGGTCATGCCCGGCCAGTCCGCCGCAGCCCCACACGGCCGTCGTGGCCCCGCAGCGACTGGACGCGACCGGCTCCGGAGCGGTGTTGGAACTGCTGCGACAGGTCGATGCCCTGGCCGTCTACTGGACTGACGAACCGCCCAACCAGCTTCGCCACGGTGGCCTGGGCGTACGCGACCTGCGCCGCACCGCGCGCCAGCTGGGCATGAGCGAGGCCGACACAGCGGTGCTGCTGGAGGTCTGCGTCGCTGCGGACCTGATCGGCGCGCCGATGGCCCACGAGGTGCCCTGGCGACCCACCACCCGCTACGACAAGTGGACGCAGCTGGCCCCGGCGCCGCGCTGGGTGGCGCTGGCGCAGGCGTGGCTGACGATGACGCGGCTGCCCTATCTCGCCGGGCGCCGCGACGAGCGCGGCAAGGCGCTCAACGTGCTGTCCTACGAGCTGGAGCGCGCCGGCGCGGGCGTCTGGCGCAGGCAGGTACTCCAGCCGCTGCTGGAGTCCCCGCCCGGGGCCAGCGGCACACCCGAGGTGGTGCTGGCCAACCTGGCGTGGCGGCTACCGCGCCGGCTGGTGGCTCAGGTTGACGCCTCGACGGCTGCCCTCGCCGAAGCCGAGCTGATCGGTCTCACCGCCGCGGGCGGGCTGACGTCCTACGGCCGGGTCCTGCTCAGCGGTGCCGGCCAGAACGCCGACGACGCCGAGCAGGCGCTGCAGGCAGTGCTGCCCGAGCCGGTCAACGAGTTCCTGCTCCAGCCCGACCTGACCGCGGTGGTGCCCGGTCCGCCGACGCGGGAACTGGGCACCGAGCTGCGCCTGGTCGGGGATCTGGAATCCTCCGGCGGCGCCAGCGTCTACCGGATCACCGAGCGCTCGCTCCGTCGCGCCTTCGATCTGGGCCGGCCGGCGGATGCCATACACGAGTTCTTCGCCGAGCGGTCCCGCACGCCGGTACCGCAGGCATTGACGTACCTGATCGACGACCTGGCCCGCCGCTACGGCTTGCTGCGCGCGGGGTCGGCGCAGAGCTATCTGCGCTGCGAGGATCCCGCGCTACTCGACCGCGTGCTCGGCGACCGCGCCACCGCCGCGCTGGGATGGCACCGGCTGGCGCCGACGGTGGCGCTGGCGGTCGCCACTACGGAGGACGTCCTGGAGGTGCTGCGAGGGGCGGGCTACACACCGGCGGCCGAGGACGTCACCGGCGGGCTCCAGATCTTGGGCTCGGCGCCGGAGCGGGCCCGGCCGCGGCGGCACAATGCGCGCGCGACGGGTTCGGTGGCCGCGGACGACGCCCAGCTCGCCGAGCTGGTGCGCCGCCTGCGTACCAGCGACAACCTCGCCCGCACCGCACATCGGGTGAACGTCACGCCGAATGTGCCCGGGGTGACGTCGGCCGGCACGTTGGGAGTGCTGCGTGACGCCATTCGTGCCGAGCACAAGGTGTGGCTCTCGGTAGCCGACGCAACCGGCACCGCTGACACCTACGTGATGGAGCCGATGTCACTCGGTGGTGGCTACCTGCGCGGGTTCGACGTCGACTCCGCACAATTCGTCAGCGTGCCATTGCACCGCATCACCTCGCTCAACGTCCTGAGCGAACAGTGAACTGACTGCGCCTGGGTGCGACAGTAGGCGCCGTCCCGTTGGGCCTACGAAGCTCAGCGCACGCCGAGCAGGTCGATGACGAAGATCAGCGTCTTGCCCGAGAGCCGATGGCCGCCGCCCGCGGGACCGTAGGCCTGCTCGGGCGGAATGACGAGCTGACGACGCCCGCCCACCTTCATGCCGGGAATGCCGTCCTGCCAGCCTTGAATCAGGCCTTGCAGCGGGAACTCGATCGATTCCCCGCGGTTCCAGGACGAGTCGAACTCCTCGCCGCTGTCGAACTCCACGCCGAGGTAATGCACCGTGACGGTAGCGCCGGCAACCGCCACCGGGCCGTCGCCGACGACGATGTCAGTGCTCTGCAGTTCACTCGGCGCTGCGCCGCCCGGATGGTCGATCTCTGGTTTGTCCATCCGCCCATCCAACCAAACGCCGGCCGCCGATCCAATCGGGCGCTGGCAGACTGGACCGTCATGTCGACTCCGCACTCGATCCGCCGCGCCCAGCCCGCTGACGTCGCCGCCGTAGTGGGCCTCGTCCACGAGCTGGCCGAGTACGAGCGCGCCGCGGAGAGCTGCACGCTGTCCGAGCATCAGTTGACTGCCGCATTGTTCAGCGACCACCCGGCGCTGTTCGGGCACGTCGTCGAGGTTGAGGGCGTCGTCGTCGGCTGTGCGCTGTGGTTCCTCAACTTCTCGACCTGGCGCGGGGTGCACGGCATCTATCTGGAGGACCTCTACGTCCAGCCGGCGCATCGCGGTGCCGGTGTGGGCAAAGGGCTGCTGACCGTTTTGGCGCGCGAGTGCCGCGAGCGGGGCTACGCCCGCCTGGAGTGGGCAGTGCTGAACTGGAACGCACCGTCCATCGGTTTCTACCGCGCCGTCGGCGCACGACCGCAGGACGACTGGACGGTTTTCCGCCTCACCGACGACGCGCTCACGGCCCTGGCCGACGAACCGGCCTAACTGTCTACGAGCTCCGCTCCTCACTCCTTCGTCGCTCGATGCTCACTCGCCAGCTGTCTACGAGCTCCGCTCCTCACTCCTTCGTCGCTCGATGCTCACTCGCCAGCTGTCTACGAGCTCCGCTCCGTACGAACTGTCGTATCGACCTGGAACACTGGAACATGTGAATGACGGGCCCTTGATTGTCCAGTCCGACAAGACGCTGCTGCTCGAGGTCGATCATCCGATGGCCGGCGAGGCACGTGCATCCATCGCGCCGTTCGCCGAACTGGAGCGCTCGCCCGAACACGTCCACACCTACCGGCTGACGCCGCTGGGTCTTTGGAACGCCCGCGCAGCTGGGCACGACGCCGAACAGGTCGTCGACGCGCTGGTGCGCTTCAGCCGGTACGCAGTACCGCACGCACTACTGGTGGACGTCGCCGACACGATGGACCGCTACGGCCGTCTGCAGGTGGCGAAGCACCCCACACACGGTCTTGTCCTGATCAGCAAGGACCGCGCCGTGCTCGAAGAGGTGCTGCGGCAGAAGAAGATTGCTCCGCTGCTGGGCGAGCGGATCGACGCCGACACCGTCGCCGTGCACCCCTCCGAGCGCGGCCACCTCAAACAGCAGTTGCTCAAGATCGGCTGGCCGGCCGAGGACCTGGCCGGCTACGTCGACGGCGAGGCCCATCCGATCGCACTCGATCAGGCCAAGTGGACGCTGCGCGACTACCAGGCCGATGCTGTCACCAACTTCTGGGCCGGTGGCTCAGGGGTGGTAGTACTGCCGTGCGGTGCGGGCAAGACGCTGGTCGGCGCGGCCGCGATGGCGCAGGCCCAGGCAACCACGCTGATCCTGGTCACGAACACCGTCGCCGGTCGGCAGTGGAAACGCGAGCTCATCGCGCGCACATCGCTCACCGAGGAGGAGATCGGGGAGTACTCCGGCGAGCGCAAGGAGATCCGTCCGGTCACCATCGCCACATATCAGGTGATGACGACGCGCCGCAACGGCGAGTACCGCCATATGGCGCTGTTCGACGAGCGCGACTGGGGCCTGATCATTTACGACGAGGTGCACCTGCTGCCCGCACCGATCTTCCGCCTGACCGCAGACCTTCAGTCCCGCCGCCGCCTTGGCCTGACCGCCACCTTGGTGCGCGAGGACGGCCGCGAAGGCGACGTCTTCTCCCTGATCGGTCCCAAGCGTTACGACGCGCCGTGGAAGGATATCGAAGCTCAGGGCTGGATCGCCCCGGCCGAGTGCGTCGAGGTCCGCGTGACGCTGACCGACAACGAGCGGATGCTCTATGCCACCGCCGAACCCGAAGACCGCTACAAGCTGGCCGCGACCGCCCGAACGAAGCTGCCGGTGATCAAGCGGATCGTCGAGAACCACCCTGACGACCAGGTGCTGGTCATCGGCGCGTACCTGGACCAGCTCGACGAGGTCGCCGAGGCCCTCGGCGACGTTCCGATAATTCAGGGCTCGACGACGAACAAGGAGCGCGAGCGGCTGTTCGACCTGTTTCGCACCGGGCAGGAGCGGGTGCTCGTCGTCAGCAAGGTGGCCAATTTTTCGATCGACCTGCCCGAGGCCGCCGTCGCGGTACAGATCAGCGGCACTTTCGGCTCGCGGCAGGAGGAGGCGCAGCGCCTGGGTCGGATCCTGCGGCCCAAGGCCGACAAGCGGCAGGCCCACTTCTACACCGTGATCAGCCGCGACACCCTGGACGCGGAATACGCCGCCCACCGGCAGCGGTTTCTCGCCGAACAGGGCTACGCCTACACCATCGTGGATGCCGACGATCTGCTCAATCCGCGCTGATCGGACCGCCTGGGATCTGGCAGCGGGCCCGAGTAACCGGGAGTCTGCCGTCGACGTCCACTCCTGAATCAGGCCGACGCCGGCCATCCGGTGATGCGCAGCGTCGAGCCCGGCGAGGCACGGCGATGGTTCTACGTCGACGAGCTGTTGGGATAGGACGAGCTCAGACCAGGCACACTGCAGCTACGACGAGCGCGCGCAAGGCCAGCTCAGTGCTCCACGGCGTTGCGCACGGTGAGGGTGGTAGCCGCGGCAGCGTCCACGGGTTCATCGGTAATGAAGATGACGCCCACCAGCGACGAGCCGTCGGCCCAGCCACAGATGGGACGCTGCACCGACGTTGCGCTGCCGGTGGTGCCGCACTGCAAAGTGCCGCCCAGCGAGCCGGTGGGTTTGTCAACCTGATTGGTCACCGTTGCCCCCTTGAAGAACGCCTTGAGCGTGCTCTTGGGGTTATGGCCCGGATAGCGGGAGTTCTCCTTGTCGAAACCGATGTACCCGAACGACGGCACCGGCGATCCAGCTGTGCCGTAGAACTCGAATTTCGCCTGCTGGCCGGACTTCAGCAGCCCGACCCCGGACAGGCTCGTGCGTACCTGTGCCTGGGCAGCCTCGGTGGCCGCTGAGTCGATCTTGCCGAAGCTGCCGATTGTCGTTGGCGTCGAAATCGTGTACTTGCCCTTGTCCTTGACGCCGGCGCCTCCGCTGAGCGCATTGGCAATCGCCCCGATCACCAACAGGCCGACGAGTATTGAAGCACCGATGATCAGGAACTTCTTGGCCGAGCGCTTCGGCGGAGGTCCGGCCGGGGCCGACCCCGGATATGGCATCGGCTGCCCGTACTGCGGCTGCCCGTACTGCGGCTGCCCGTACTGCGGCTGCCCGTACTGCGGCTGCCCAGGTTGACCCTGCTGACCTGGCGGCCCGTACTGCGGTTGTCCGTACTGCGGTTGACCGGGTTGACCCTGCTGACCTGGCGGCCCGTACTGCGGTTGGCCGTACTGCGGCTGACCGGGCTGCGGCTGACCGGGCTGCGGCTGCCCGTACTGGGGCTGGCCGTATTGCGGCTGACCGGGTTGACCTTGCTGCCCTGCTGGCCCGTACTGGGGCTGACCCTGCTGCCCTGGTGGCCCGTACTGCGGCTGACCCTGCTGCCCAGGCGGGCCGTACTGCGGCTGCTCAGGTTGGCCCGGCTGCTGGACATGCGTAGCGCCGGTACCGCTCGCGTCGTCGCTCATGAGTAGCGCTCCTCTCACTGCGCAACGAGGTGCCGGGCAGTGAACTCAATCTATCGTCGGCCTGGCCTGCCTATGCGATGGCTGTGGACACCGCATAGGCGGAAATGATCGGGCCGCGCAGCGCCGTCGTTGACTTCGCATTCGACCCTGGGCCAAGGTTGGTGCGCCCGGGACGGCGTAGTCTGCGACCACGCCGGGACGCCAGTCACAAGGAGGAGCCATGCTCGCCAGCCAGCGCCAGGCGCGCATCCTCGAAGAGATCCGACGCAGCGGAGCCGCCCGGGTCAGTGAACTCACCGGCCTGCTCGGCGTGTCGGACATGACAATCCGCCGCGACCTCGAGCAGCTCGCCGCGGCCGGTGCAGTGCACAAGGTGCACGGCGGCGCGGTGCTCAACCTGACCGCGACCGAAGAACCGGGTTTCGACGCCAAGTCGGTGCTGGAGCAGCCCGCGAAGCTGGCCATCGCGGCGCGGGCCGCGACGCTGATTCGGCCCGGTTCGGCGGTGGCCGTCTCGGCGGGAACGACTACGTACTGCCTGGCTCGCTACCTCGCTGAGATCCCCGGCCTGACAGTGGTGACGAACTCCACCACGATGGCAGACCTGGTAGCCAGTCACGCCAGCAACATCGAACAGACCGTCATCCTCACCGGCGGAGTGCGCACGCCCAGTGCCGCGCTGGTGGGACCGGTGGCCGACCTGACGCTGCGCAGCCTGCACGTCGACCAGCTGTTCATCGGCGCGCACGGCATGAGCGCGACGGCGGGGTTCACGACCCCCAACTTGGCCGAGGCCGAGACCAACCGGGCGCTCATCGACGGCGCGAGCCAGGTGGTGATGTGTGTTGATTCGACCAAGTGGCGCGCCGTCGGGCTGGCATCGTTTGCGAACTTGTCCGGGGCCGACATCTTGGTCACCGACGACGGATTGGACGAGGACGCGCTGGCCGTGCTGCGTCAGGAGATCAACCAGGTCGAGGTCACGACGGTGCACCGCGAAGTTGCACCAGGCGCCGATGACCCGCGCCGCCACGCCACCGGCTGACACCCATGAGCGACCCTCTATCGTCCGGCCACGACTTGGATGCAGCGCAGCCCGCCGTTCCGCCGGTCGACGACAAGGACTGGACCTGGGTTCTGGATCAGCCGTGTCACGACTGCGGATTCGACCCGACGCAGACGACCGGCGCGGACGTGCCGGCGGTGGCAGCACGCGCGGTTGCAGCGTTCGCCGACGCGCTGCGGCGTCCGGACGCAGGCCGCCGACCGGAGCCGACGGTGTGGTCGCCGCTGGAGTACGCCTGCCACGTCCGCGACGTGTTCGACCGTTTCACCGGTCGCGCCCGCTCGATGCTCGACCTCGACGACCCGTTGTTCGACAACTGGGATCAGGACGAAACGGCGTTGCGCGAACGGTATTGGGAGCAGGACCCGCCGACCGTCGCTGCCCAGTTGCGGCAGCAGGGCGAGCGCGTCGCCGCGGTCTTCACCGACGTAATTCCGGCGCAGTGGCGCCGCACCGGCCGGCGCAGCAACGGCTCGGTTTTCACGGTCGACTCTCTGGGCCGCTACCTCAGCCATGACGTCGTCCATCACCTGCACGACATCGGCGCCTGATCCGTCTACTAGAACGGCTGCAGACAGCAGCAGGGGCAGCTCCGAACGGAGCTGCCCCTGCTGAAAATCGGTCAAGCTGAACGAACGTCGAGCTGACGGGCTAGAAGTCCATTCCGCCCATGTCGCCGCCGCCGCCGCCGGCCGGAGCCGGGTTTTTCTCCGGCTTGTCGGCTACGACGGCTTCGGTGGTGAGGAACAGCGCGGCGATGGAAGCCGCGTTCTGCAGCGCCGAACGCGTCACCTTGGCCGGCTCGACGATGCCCGCAGCGAGCATGTCGACGTACTCACCGGTGGCGGCGTTGAGGCCCTGCCCGGCGGGGAGGTTGAGCACCTTCTCCGACACGACACCGCCCTCGAGGCCGGCGTTGATGGCGATCTGCTTGAGCGGAGCCAGCAGCGCGACCTTGACGATGTTGGCGCCAGTGGCCTCGTCGCCGGTCAGGTCGAGCTTCTCGAACGCGGTGACGGTCGCGTTGGCCAGAGCCACGCCACCGCCGGGGAGCAGGCCCTCTTCGACGGCGGCCTTCGCGTTGCGAACGGCGTCTTCGATGCGGTGCTTGCGCTCCTTGAGCTCGACCTCGGTGGCCGCGCCGACCTTGATGACGGCAACGCCGCCGGCCAGCTTGGCCAGCCGCTCCTGCAGCTTCTCGCGGTCGTAGTC
>CAXSBR010000015.1:0-71180 GCA_964236495.1 uncultured Jatrophihabitantaceae bacterium | reverse complement strand
CGATCACACCCGAGGTCGCCAGAAATTGGCGACGAGAAATAGTCACATCCGCAACCTAACCGGACTCAGATCGCCCCCGTCGCTTGAAGCGTCACTGTTCACCGACTGTTCAATCGCAGTGGACGGTGCACTCAGCTCGGCTCGGCGGCATGGCTGGGAACGACGTCGACGACAGGCTCATCCGGCCCCGTAACAGTGGTACTCCACAAGATCCCGCGGATCCCCCACCAGCGTGAAGCTCCCGCCAGGCCGGTGCTGTGTCCGCAGCTGAACGAGTGCACGACAGCTTTGCGCGTTGTTCATCTCGTCGTTGTGGTCGCCTGGCTTGCCGGCGGGCAAAGTTCACGCCATGAGCGAGGACAGCGAAATCTTCAGCACCGGCTTCTCCCGACGTGGGTTCCTCACCGCCGCGGGTGTGGTGGGCGCCGGTGCGCTGGCTGCGCCGGCGGCTGCCTCGGCCGAGGCCGCGCCGGCCAGCGCAGCGTCACACAGCTCCCACGTGGGCGATCCGGTGTCCACGCCACGGGTGAACGGGCTACACCTGCAGTTCGGCGAAGACGCCTCCACGCAGGTCGTCGTGTCCTGGCACACTTTGCAGCCCGTACAGCATCCGCGGGTTCTGCTGGGCGGCCATGACGGCCGCTATCACCGCTCGGTCCGCGCCCACACCGTCACCTACACCGACGCCAAGTCCGGCACCGTGGTCTACGCCCATCACGCCAAACTCGAGATCCTGCGCCCCGCCCGCAACTACGTCTACGCCGCGATCCACCACGGCGCGCAAGCAGAGTTCGGATCGTTCCGCACCGGCCCCCGCGGGCGCATGCCGTTCACCTTCACCAGCTTCGGCGACCAAGGCACCCCCACCACCGGGCGCAGGTACGTCCCCCCGGCTGGTGTCACGATCGCCAACCCGCCCTACGTCAACGACAACCTCGGCTCCCCCGCGGCGTTGGACACCACCGCCGGCATCGAACGCGTTCAGCCCCTGTTCCACCTGTTCAACGGCGACCTCTGCTACGCGAACCTGGCGGTGGACCGGGTGCGGACGTGGACCGACTTCTGGGAGAACAACACCCGAAGCGCACGCCACCGGCCCTGGATGCCGTCCCCGGGCAACCACGAGAACGAACTGGGCAACGGACCCATCGGCTACTCGGCCTACCAAACGTACTTTTCACTTCCCCGACAGCCCGGCCAGACCGAAACCACCCGCGGGCTGTGGTACGCGTTCACCGTCGGGTCGATCCGGGTGATCAGCCTGGCCAACGACGACGTCTGCTACCAGGACGGTGGCAACAGTTACGTCCGCGGCTATTCGCGCGGAGCACAGAAAGCGTGGCTGGAGAAGGAACTGCGAGCCACCCGCTCCGACCGCGACATCGACTGGATCGTCGTCTGCATGCACCAGGTAGTCATCAGCACCGCCGACAAATTCAACGGCGCAGACCTGGGCATCCGCGAGGAATGGGTACCCCTGTTCGATCGGTACGGCGTCGACCTGGTGGTGTGCGGGCACGAGCACCACTACGAACGCTCACACCCGATTCGCGGACACGAGGACAACTCAACCCGCACTCCGATCCCTGCCGCAAAGCGAACCGACGTCGTGGACACCACCAAGGGGACAGTGCACATGGTGATCGGTGGCGGCGGCACCTCGGTGCCGTCCAACCAGCTGTTCTTCAACCCACCCGCTTGTCGAGTGATCACCGGAGTCGCCGCTACCGCTGACCCCGTGACCGGCAAACACGCACCCATCTACGTCGGCGAGCCAGCGCCATGGTCCGCGGTCCGCGACGCCGCCAACTCTTACGGATTCGCCTCCTTCACCCTGGACCCCGGCAAGCCGGGCGGCCTGACCAGGCTGCACGTCACCTACTACGACGTGACCGGCCAGCAGGGCCAGCTCACCCCCTTCGAAACCTTCACCCTTCAGCGTCCCCGGAGCGACAATCAACCCCGCTGACCACGGACTTGTCGACGATCTGAGATCTGCCGGGAAGAGTCGCATCCCTGCATCGACCTCCCCTGCCACGGCCAAGTGCCTACGAGCCGATCGACTGTCCCGATCGCGCCGCCACCCTTGGCGTCTTAACCGGACAACGGGTCATGGACCTAACAGCTCGGTGTGGTACTGCGGCGCCAGTTGCTGAGCCTTCGCCAAGAATGCTGCCTGCTCCTGGTCGTCGAGCGGCGGCGGCGGCGTCGTGCGACCGTCGACCGGCACACCCACCTTCTCGAAGAACTCCTCCTGCCCGGACGGTGCGCACACACACAGCAGGCGCGCCGGAGCCTGCGAGGCGTTGGTGAAGCTGTGCGGCGCGTTCGCGGGAACGTTGATCGTCTCCCCGGCGCCCACTGTGGATTTCTGGCCCCGGAAGGTGGCCTCCACCTCTCCTTCCAGAACGGTGAACATCTCCTCGAAGTCGTGACGGTGCGGCGCGGGCCCGCCGCCGGGCGGGACGTGCATGTCGATTGCGGTGAAGCGCCCCGCGGTCTGCTCGCCGGAAAGCAGGATGGTGTAGGTATCGCCCACTAAGCCGATGTGGGGCAGGCTCTGAGCTTCGTCGGGGCGGGCGACGGCGAGGCTGCGCTCGATGTCGTCAGCGGGGATTGACGCCGGTTTCGGATCGCTCATCGGGTAGCTCCCGTCGTTTTGGTGCGCCGCTGCTCACAGCCGTGAGTGACAGTCTGCGTTACTAACGCCTGCAGCAGCTACCTTCCCCGGCCCAGTCACCGTCCCGCTCAGCCGGCACGCGGGGGTCACGGCGTTCGCAAGCCACCGCTCACCGAGACGGCGATGGGCCTGGGGAGTATCGGGCAGCTCCCCCGCCGACGCCACCAGTGCCCCCACCGCCGCCTGCGGGCTCGTCGGGCAGCCCGGTAGTGAGCTGGATCGCGACCGGTGCATAGCGCGTGCGGAACGCGGTGGTCACTGCAGGAGTAATCGGTTCGGTAATGGTGACATCCACCCCAGACCCGGTGGGGCTGGCACCGAAGGAGTTCACGTGGACCCCCTTGGTTCGCCAATACGAAAGGTCGGTCAGGATCCGATTGGCGGTCCGGTTCAACTGTCCCTTCGAGAAGAGCGCATCGATCAGAACGACGGGTTGACCGCGAAAGGCCGTCAACACGTACTGGTCGAAGGCCGATGAGGGGGTTCGGTAGCACAGCACGCGGTCATGTTCTTCGTCCAGGGCGACGCTGGAGTAGGACGACGGGAATCGGCTGTTACCCGCTTGGTCCAGCCGGGCAGCGATCGCATCAAGGCGGGGTTGGTCCAGCCCGGTACTGGGAACCACCCGGGCGGGCAACGAATTCAGCGTGCGTCCCGGAGGCAGCACGAAGGGCAACGTGGCCGGCGTCACCAGCGCCGCAGAGGCCGCAGAGGCCGCACGCCCGCCCGCAGGCTGGCCCGAGGGGCGGTCATGCTGTGCCACCAGCGCGGTGACGCCGAGGACCGCGGCGACGCACAACGCGGCGGCGGCACTCGCGGCGCGCCTACCGTGACCTCGGGGCGCCACGTCGAGCGTGGACAGGTGGTCGCCTCTCGGGATCGGTGCATCAGCTGCATGCCGGTTCAACATCGCGCGGACCTGCTGCTCGAACTGCTCGCTGGACGTGTTCACAAGCTCGTTCCCTTCGCTGCGTGGTTGCCTGGCACCGCAAGCCCGGTGTGCTCAGCAGGCAGTGCCTGTCGCATCCGCGCCAAACCTCTGGACGCTTGGGTCTTCACCGTTCCCGGACTGACCCCCAAGGTCCGGGCAGTGTCAGCCTCGGAGAGGTCTTCGTAGTAGCGCAGCACCACCACCGCGCGCATACCTCGTGGCAGCGTGCGCAACGCCAGCCACAGCTCGTCGCGCTCGGCGACTCCGGCCTGCATATCGGTCTGCACCTCACCAGCGGCGAGGCTGTCATCCATATCGCCGTGGTACGACACCGGATGAGCCAGCCGCGAGCGCCACCAGGAGTTGCTCTGATTCACCACCGCCCGCCGCGCGTAGGCGACGAGCTGCTCAGCGGCCGCTACCCGATCCCACTGCCGATACAGCCGCAGCAGCGCCGCCTGCACCAGATCCTCCGCCTGACCCGGATCGCCCATCAGCAGATACGCGAGCCGCAGCAGCTGCGCCCGGTTGTCGACGACGAAACGGGTGAAGTCCTGATCGACCCGGCTTACTTCCATGCAACCCTTACCTCCACTACTACAGACTCGGCAGCAAGGCGATTCGGTTGACACCGCCACGAAACATCACCCAACTCCCTGCGCGTCGCAGCGACGCGGACCCTGCTGTTCCACACCCGTTATCGAAGCGTTATATTCGTGCGGCGCCGCGGGCACCAGAGTTCCGGCGTGGGTTTCGGGCCGCCTAACTTCGTCCGCCGGAACTCTCATCGAATACTTCGGACGAAGACGGAGAACCCAACCGGGCGCGTTCCTGCGTCCATCGGGGTGAAGCCACGCTCAGGCGTGGCCGGGCAACGATCGCCCGAACCCGACAGCTAACTTCGCCGGCGGAGGATCGGAGACGCCGCATGTCGAAAACGTCGTATCTGGGCCGTCACCGGGCGGTTCACGCCGGTGTCACTGCCCGAGTCGCGCGCACCGGAGCTACTGCCACTGCAGCAACTGCGGTGGCGGTGGTGGGGCTGATGGCAGGCCCGGCCGGTGCCGCATCCACGCACAACTGGGGTGGTGTTGCGCAGTGTGAGTCCGGCGGTAACTGGCACATCAATACGGGCAATGGGTTCTACGGTGGGCTTCAGTTCACCACGTCCACGTGGCTCGGCTACGGCGGCGGCGCCTACGCCTCGCGCGCCGACCTGGCCAGTGAGGGTGCACAGATCGCGATCGCCGAGCGTGTTCTGCGCGGGCAGGGAATCGGGGCGTGGCCGGTGTGCGGGCGACACTTGGGTGCCGGCTCCACCGCTAACTCCAACCCCGCCCCTGCTCATCAGGCAAACCACGCCAGCACCGGCACGCACACTTCCGTCACTTCGCGGCCGGCGCCGGCACACCGGGACGGGACTACGCACCCAGCCACCCACAGCACGTCCTCCTCTGCACAGCTGGACCAGGACCGCGACGGTGACGACTCGCCCCGCCAGTCCGCAGCCACCGGCGAGCGCTACACCGTCCGGTCCGGAGACACCCTCAACCGCATCGCCACCGCACACCACATCACCGGCGGCTGGCAGACACTAGCCCGCCTCAACCGCGCCACCATCAAGAACCCCAATCTCATCTACCCCGACCAGCACATCACGCTCTAACCCGGGTCCGCGCTCGCCTGCCGCCGCACCGGCGGCGGGCGAGCGCTACTCGGGTTTGAGCTGTTCTGTTTCGCCAACGGCACCTCTCCGTGGCATCTGGCTGGCGGCAGAGGGACCGAGTCGTTGATCATGGTTCGGTAGACGACGGTGTCCGTCAGGATCGACCGTCGAGGAACCGCGTAACCATCGTGACGCTGCAGTCCATCGCCGCTGGTACGTTTCCTGCTCGAGCAAGGCCGGTGAGCTGGACCGCAGACTGCTCGACCTGGTGAAGGGCATCCCGCCGCCTCGGCGGTACTAGGAAAGCCCACCGCGACGCCCGCCGCTGGCCGGAACTCAGCCGGGCGGCCGAGCGGGTTGTCCTAGGATCAAATGTTGTGAGATCGCCAGACTGGCGGGTCGGCCGCCGTCCAGCGCGGAGCGCCTCGGTGACGTCAGGGATGACGACGCGGGCCATCGGCGTCCTGACCCGCCACCCTGGACTCCGGTTGCGGGTTCGGCGGCTGCGAACCGGTTGGCGCCGTGTGCTCTACCGCTGGTTGGCCCGCGGCCCGGTGGATGGTGGCCTGGTGGTCTTCGAGGCCTTCGTCGGGCGGCGCTACGTGGGCTCGCCGCGCGCGCTGTACGAGGCCATGCTGGTCGATCCACGCTTCGCCTCGTATCGGTTCGTATGGGCTTTCCGCGACGCCGACCTCGCCCTGCGCGTGCCGGCATTGCAAGATCCGCGCGTCAGCGTCGTCCGCTTCGGCTCTTCGGCTTACTACCGGGCGTTCGGCCGCGCGGGAATTTGGGTGACCAATTCCATCTCCGTACCGGAACTCGTGCCGCGGCCGGATCAGCTCTACGTTCAGACGTGGCATGGCACCGGTATCAAACGAATTGGTCTGGACGTCGTGGCTACGACCGCGTCGGCCATCAATAGCAAGTCCGAGGTCGACGAGCGATATAGGGTCGAAGCAGCCAAGATTGATGTCTTCGTTCTTCCGGCGCCCTTTGGTAGGACAGTGTTCGCCAGCGCCTTCGGCTTACCCGCCAGCGGAGCGAGTAGTCCATTCGTCGAAGTAGGTAATCCCCGCAACGATGCTCTGGTTCGAGCTACCTCCGCAGACGTCGCCGCTGCTCGCCACCGACTGAAGTTGCCGGAGCGCGGGAGGGTGCTGTTGTATGCGCCGACCTTCCGCGACGACCAGTACGAGGCCGGCGTCGGTTATGTCTTCAACCCGCTGCTCGATCTGGCCGCAGTGGCCGCCGCGCTCGGGTCCGAGTGGGTGATTCTCTATAGGAAGCATTACCTGGTCGGCCCTGTGATCGATTCTCGCGACGATCGGAAGCCGGTGCGCGATGTGTCAGCGGTTGAGGACGTCAACGATCTCTTGCTGGTCGCCGACGTGCTCGTAACCGACTACTCGAGTCTGTGCTTCGATTTCACGCTCCTCGATCGCCCGATACTGTTGTACCTCCCCGATGTGGAGCGTTATGCCGCCGATCTTCGCGGCTTCTATTTTCCGGTGCATGACTTGCCCGGGCCGATCGTACAAACGCAGGACGAGCTGATCGCCGGGCTCCTTGACCCCATACTTCTGCAGCGTGATGCTGAACGACGTCGTGCGGCTCGGCAGTGGATGTGTCCGCACGACGACGGGCAGGCGAGCCGGCGAGTGCTAGACCTGCTCCTGACGCGGAACAAGACGTGAGGATCACAGGCGTCAAGGCGCGGTGGCTCACCACGACCGAATACTTTCCGGGCTTCCGTTCGCCCCCGAAGGTCCTCGGACTCCTCGTCGGAACCTCTGCCTCGTACATCTGCCTGCTGGTGTTTGCCGCGGTGCCGGCCACGACCGGCGTCGGGGTCAGCATCACGGCTATTGCTGTCTTGGAACTCGCGCTGCCCCGCTACGCGCCGATCGTGGCATGGGCGCTGCAGCGGATCCAGCTCGGCCTGATCGCACGCGGTCTGTTCGCCGGTGCCGCCATGGTGTTGTTTGCCGCGCGCAGCATGTCCGACGTCGCCGCCTCGACGGCGGTCGCCGTGGGCCTTATCGCCGCTGCCGCGGCGGTAGGCGTAGGCACGGAACAGGCCGTGACGTTCCTCCGAACGCCGCCGGTGCTTGTGCGGGGGCTGTCTGTCACGGTGCCGGGGGTTCCGCGTGCGCTGCCCGGACCGCTGCGCCGCCCAGCCGACGTCAGCATGGCGTCGGTCGTGCTCGTCGGGCTCGGTCTTGTACTTGCGGTTGCTGCAGGGCATACGAAAGCGGTAGCCCTCGTCAGCTTCGTTATAGCCGCCGCGATCGCCGCCGCGGCGCCGGTGTGCCTAGCCTGCCATTTGTTGATTCTGCATCGCTCGAAGGTTTGGGTGCGCGTTGGGGCGGCGGTCGAGCGCGCCCTGTCCGATCTGGGGCCGCAGATCGCGGTGTACTACGGCAGCGATCCGGCCTGGCGCTACCAAGTAGACATGTGGCTACCGGTTCTGGAATCGGTGCGTCAACCGGTCGTAGTTGTGGTGCGTGACGTGGAAACGTTCGCGCTGATGGCGCCGACCTCGCTTCCGGTCGTCTGCGCGCCGCGAGCTACTCCGTTGATGCAGATGTCACTGCCGGATTTGCGCGTTGCCCTGTACGTGGGCAACACCGCAAACAATGTGCATTTCCTGCGCCGGCCGCACGTAACAAGCGTTTTCGTCGGCCATGGCGACAGCGACAAAGGCGCCAGCGCCAATCCGATCACCCGCGTCTACAACGAGATCTGGGTGGCCGGTGCCGCCGGGCGCGACCGATACCGCCGCGCCGATCTCGACATTGCCGACGCCGCGTTTGTTGAAGTCGGCCGCCCACAGCTGCGTGCATTACCCCGCGTACCGGACGAAGAGCCGATGCTGACCGTGCTGTACGCACCGACCTGGGAGGGCTGGGATCAAGAATCCCGGGACAGTTCCCTGGCCGACATCGGCCCAGCTCTGATTGAGGCGCTGCTGGCCACACCTGGGGTACGGGTCATGTACCGGCCGCATCCGCAGTCCGGACACCGCGATCCGGCCATGCGCCGGGCACATGCAGCAATCGTCGCGATGCTGCGCCGGGCCGGAGCCGCCCAGCCCACGGCACCGCCGCCACGGATAGCACCGGCAGACTCGGCTCCCGGTGACGCGCTGGACCAGATGCTCGCCGCAGACGTTGCTTTCGACCCACGCACCGCCGCGCAAGAACAGGCGCAATGGTCCGCGCAGTATTGGAAACACCACCGCGGCCATCGCATCCTCGTCCCGCCAGCTCCTGACCTGATGGAATGTTTCACCCGCACCGACATCCTCATCGCCGACATTTCCAGCGTCATCACCGATTTCCTGGCCGCGGACCGGCCCTACGCGGTCGTCGAGCCAGGCGGCGGAGTCGAAACCGACTTTCCATCCGCCTACCCCTCGGCCGGCGGAGGCTTCGTCCTCACCCGGACGTTGGAGAGCCTCGATGAGATACTCGGCGCCGGCGCAGGTGGGCCAGACCCGACAGCATCTGCGCGCCGGACCACCGCGCTCGCGCTGCTAGGACCGCGGCCCGATGACCCGGCCGAGCCGTTCCGGGCCGCGCTGGACCGGCTGTGTCCCCCGCCCCGGGCGACGGCCCACGACCTGAACGGAACTTAGCGGCGCGTCAACAGCGCCGGTGACCAGCTCGGGGAATGCAACGTAACCACCGGCGCACGCCGCGCAACGCTGACGATGCGACAATCAGGACCTCGATCGGACCGATGAGCAACACCACGGCCAAGCACAGGCGGTGCTGCGCCCAAGCCAGGACAGTGATGTCCGCGAACAACACAGCCCTCGGTCGACATCGACGTCTGTGATTCGTATCTTTCTTGTGTGACAGAGGGTGGGCGCGGGAGCCGTGAAGCCGATCCTCACCGACGACGGCACCGCCTAGGCGCTGGGGGAATTGCTCGTCATCCCGTCCGCCGTATCCTCCGCTTCTTGAGGTTTTCGTGGGGTCGGTGGATGGGGCGCAAAGTCGCCGTCGCCGCCGGATTGAGAGGGACTCCGTCACCCAAGGCGCGCCAGATTGTGACCGAGCGTGCCGGTAAGCTCTCCGGGCCGATGCTCGACGGGTTCTGGACTGGAGTCGTCGAGGTGCGACCGGAGTGGGAGATGTTGTCGCCGTAGCATCTCGGCACTGGAATACCGCTGGCGACGTATCGGCGAGGACGCAGACCCGCGGCGTAGCACGGTCGAGGTGCTACGAGGCGCCGTTACAGCCGGCCTCCTACATCGTCGCAGGAGGAACCCATCAAGCTGAAGAGACCAGTTCAACGGTGTTTGGGTAGCTGACTGGCAGGGTCGGCGCATCGGGCGCGTCGCCGGGGCACATCCAGGTGACACGCCGTCCACGGTGGACCGGCTGGTGGTGCGGACCCGGTGGCGGGGGCGGCGCGCATCGCGGCGCGCGTGTGAAGTTTAAATCACCTGGGCTCGCGTCAGACGGTCGACGGGTGGCCTTTCCAGCGACGCTGCGACGCGCAAAGCTGCTGGTTGCTGTTGCGTTTGCCTGTCGTTCACCAGTTCAGGTGGGCCTCGACACGCTGCGTCGAAAGGATGTCGTCGAGCCTGGAAGACAGGACTCAACTCTGTAGGTGGATAGCGTGTTGGAAGCAACAGGTTCCTCGGTCACCGACTCCGGCAATGCTCAAATGCACAGTCACTGCCGCTTGGTGGTTGTCGGTCGAGAGCCAAGCCTGACGTGGCGGATGACGGCAGGCAACGGCCGAGTCCTAGGAGCTTCGGCCGGGGGCATCGCAACCAGGGAGGACCTGAACGCGAGTTTTCGTGAGCTTGCCGACCGCTGCGCCGACCTCTGCGTTAACTATTCTCACCCAGGGTCGGGAGTCGGATGGCGCTGGATCGCGGCACCCCCCCACCGCGCCCCGATGGCACAGTGCGCTCGGAGCTACGAGCGGCGCGCGACTTGCGTGGCCGGATTCGAGCGCTTTGTCATCGCACTCTGCGCGGTCGCCGTAGAACTGTGAGGCACGGTCAGCCGAATCGCCCGTTCACGTAGTCGTTGGTACGGGCGTCGCGCGGCGATCCAAAGATGGACCCGGTAGGGCCCGCCTCGACAATGTGGCCAGGCGTGTCGTGCGTGGCCAAGAAGAAGGCGCAGGATTGCGACACCCGGACCGCCTGCTGCATATTATGAGTGACGATCACGATGGTGACCCGCCCTGCCAATTCCGCAATCGTCTGCTCCACCCGGCGCGTCGAGGTGGGGTCAAGAGCGGAGCACGGCTCATCCATGAGCAACACATCGGGCGACACCGCCAGCGAGCGGGCGATACACAGACGCTGTTGCTGACCACCCGACAACGCTCCACCGGGGCTGCGCAGGCGGTTCTTCACCTCATCCCACAGCCCCGCCGAGCGCAGGCTCCGTTCGACCAGCGTTTCCTTGTCGGCCACCCTGATGCCGGCAAGTTTTGGCCCGCTGGCCACATTGTCGAAGATGGACATGGCCGGGAACGGGTTGGGTTTCTGGAAGACCATGCCTATGCGGCGGCGGACGCGTGCCGGCTGCTCGCCCGGTGCGTATATGTCGTCGCCGCCCAGCAGTACCTCCCCAGCCAGCGATGCCCCGCGAACCATCTCATGCATTCGGTTGAGCACTCGGAGGAACGTCGACTTGCCACAACCGGATGGGCCGATGAGTGCTGTCACCTCACCCGGACGCATGGTCAGCGACACGCGTTCGAGCACCTTGTGGTGCCCGAACCAGGCCGATATCTGTTCGGCGTGCAGACCGTTGGGTACCGAGGTGGGCGCGTGAAGTCGACTGGGGTCAACAGCCGCGTGCTTGGATTGTTCGAGTAATCGCTCGAGGCTCACGGTGTCGCGGTCATAGCCGAACTGATCGTCGACGGACTTGGCGGCCTCGTTGAGTGCCGCGCCACCGGCGCCTTCGTGGTCCGGGTGACTGGCGAGGTGTCTTGCCGTGCGATCGAACATGGCGGTCCTTTCCGGAGCAGGCGAAGATCAGAACACGTTGGGCAACAGCGTGGCGCCGTTTTCGTAGACGTTCCAGATGACGGCGATCAGGACCGGTGATGCGCACCACCATGTCGGCCAGCGCGCCCATCGATAAGCACCGATGGTGGCCAAGACCAGTACCACCAGCAGAACCTGAGCCCACATCGCCAGCGGCAGCAACGATCGATCGCCGGCGCCACGCATGCTCTGCTCGTCTGAGTTGATGATCGGCCGCAAGCCCGAAGACGGCGCAACCGCGCTGCGCAGATCCGCGCTGACGCTGACTGTCGACATCGGTGTATCTGCGGAGTCCGCGGTCGTCAGGATCAGTCGGTTGTCGGAGTTGGCCGGCGCCGGCCGAGCTCGCGTGCCGAACGAGGACACGACGTACTCGGCGACGCCTTGCCCCGTTGTCAGCCGGATGTCGTCGCCCGGGTTCAATCGAAGAAGATGTGCAAACGGGCCGCCGAACGTCGTCCGCCGCCCATACACGACTACCACGCCCGCCTGTCCGGGCAGTGGGGTGTCACGACGGTGGCCCGGACCCATGGTCGTGGTGCGCGCGTCGGTGCCTTCCCGCACGATCATGTGGCGTACCCCGATCGCCGGTATGTCCAGGACAGAGACAGGTGCACCGGTGCGCGCGGGACCTACCGGAGCCACTGCTCGGTCGAGCGTCGCACGGAACGACTTGAGGGTGTTGACCTGACTGCGCGACTCCGACAGTCCCGACAGACCGAACAGATAGACCGCGAAACCCAACAGCAGCAGTGCGACGACGGTGAAGGTCTCTGCGGTCAACCGCAGCACCGGACCTGGTCGGTATCGGTCAGCAGGCAGACCTAGCCGTTCTGCCTGCACTGCCGATCGGGTACCAGCGCGACGGATTTGGCGACCCGGGCCGGCTTCGTCGGACGCAGCGGAGACAACGGCCTCGCTTGGCGGCGCGCCACCGATCGCGTTCATACCGGCCGCCGACGCTTTCGGAGCCACATTCCCAGCAAACCCGGAACCAGCACCGCGGCAACGAGCTCGAGCCCGGCGAGCAGGCCGAACAGTTGGTCTTCGCCGGACGCCCCCGTGACCGAGACGGGTTGGGCATAGATCTGGGACCCGTTCGAGCTTTGCGTCGCGGTGACTATCTGCCCGGTATCCGGATCAGTCTTGACGGCCACTGGGCTGGCGCCGGCACTGGCAGCGGCGGGGCCGGTGCCTGCAGAACCGGCTTGCCGGCCGGCGCCGACGGTACGCAGTCCACTTCCGACCTTGGCAGTTCCGGGCGATCCGGCTTGACCAGTGTTGGCCGACGGGTTCGAACCGCCCGGGCCCGGCGCTGGACCCCCGAGCGACGTCGGAGCGGGGGCGCCCGCACCGGGTCTCGCGCCCGGCGGGGCCACCTGTGCGGTGGGTCCGCTCGCCCCAGCTGTCGACGATCCGCTCCGGGGCGCTGTGCCGGCGCCCGACCCGCCGCCCGACCCGCCGCCGGCACAGGTGAGTGCGGCGCCCAGCCTGTCACAGGGCGACGGTTGCGGGGCGTCTCGGATCAGATAGTTGACCCCGTTGTGGTAAGTCGGGTTGTTGCAGTTGTTGAGGTTGTTCAAGTTGGGGGTTGCGACGTGCCCGGGGATGAAGTTGGTCTGCTGGAACCCGCCGACGACGAGGTTCTTGGGCAGCGGCGAGTACCCGAGTTTGCCGGCGTTCTGCTGCGCCCCGCACAGGACGTAGTTGAGCCAGGTCGACAGGGCAGTGCCCTTGTCGTTGGTGAACTTGCCCGGCGGCCCGTAGTTCTGCCCGCCGATCGAGCGATTGGCGCGCGGAACGATGAGGTAGCTGTAGCTCGACAGCGGGTAGGAGCGCGGATCGGTATTGCTGTAAACGTTGTCGAGATTCTGGATCAGGAACGTCACGCTCTTCGGGTTCTCGTCGATGGTGGCCGCTTGCAGCGCGATCGCCACGTTCGACGCCGTCGGCAGCGTGTAGTAGCCCGCCGGATTGAGCAGCTTCACCACCGGGATGGAGCTCCCCAGCGCGTAGGCGTACTCGTCGTAGCCGATCGAGCCCGCGCCGTAGCCGGCCGACACGTAGCCGGCCACCTGGTCCGAGCCGGCCTTCGCCTGGGAGCCGGCGAAGCCGGGATAGAACTCGGTAGGACCGCAATTGTTGGCCGGGCCGTGATGAGCCGCGCAGAACGCGCTCCACTGGCTGCCATACACGCGGGCCATCCAGCGGGTGAACTGGTATGTCGCCCCGGAGCCGTCCGAGCGGATGACGGGAGTGATCTTCTGGCTCGGCAGGGCCTGGCCGTAGTCCCTGGCGATCTGCGGATCGTTCCAGTTCGTGATCTGCCCGGTGAAGATCTTGGTGATCGTGTCGCCGGACAGGCGCAGGTCGGTGATCTTGCGACCGCCCACGGTCAGGTTGTACATGAACGTGGTGCCGCCGGCGACGATCGGGATGTAGGAGTAAGCGACCGTCGGACTCTCCACACCGCCGCCGAACGGATCGCCCTGGGTCAGGTACTGGACGTCGGTCGCTGCGAAGTCGGCCGCGTCCTGGGTGAAGTTGGATCGACCGGCGGCCGAGCCGTCGGGGTTGTAGTTGATGATGAGTCCCTGATTGTGGACGGCGTTGCCGAACTGGTCGATCGCCGGCCCAGCCCAGGACGAGCCGTCGCCGTTGAGCTGGGCGTAGCCGGCGGCGCCGGCCGGGCCAGCGGAAGTCCACGCCAGAGCGGCTACCACGAGAGCGGCGGCAAGGCGGGACGGGAAACGTTTCACGCAAATCCTCAGATGCTCGGGCCGGATCAACCGGGTGTGGGTGGGTCGGGGTACGCCGGGCCGATGAACGCAGGAGGCGCGGCTGCCGGTGCGTCGTCGGCGCGTCGCTGCTCGTCGAGCACCCGATCGGCGCCTGCGCCCAGCTCGCGCGCCAGCCGACGACGTTGCCGTTTGCTCAGCTGTCCCGGCGGGCGACCGCCGATGACGCGAGCGAGCACGAACAGGATCAGGACCATGGCCATGAGTGCCAGGCCGCCACCGAAGGCGCGCTCCACCATCGTCGCCTGCGGGTAGCGCACGTAGTTGTAGATGTAAAGGGGCAGGCTCGTCTGCGGACCAGATAACGGGTCGGTATTGAGTTCTTTGGTGAACCCGGCTGTCAGCAGCACCGGCGACGTTTCGCCGACGGCGCGCGCCATGGCCAGGATGACCGCGGTGGCCAAGCCTGAACGCGCCGTGGGCAGCACCACGGCCCAGACCGTACGGAAGTGGCTCGACCCCAACGCGTAGGAGGCTTCCCGCAGGGGGTGGGGTACGAGCCGGAAGATCACCTCCGCGGTGCGCGTCACTACGGGTATCATCATGACGGTAAGGGCGAGCGACGCGGCCAACCCGCTGCGCTGCCATCCGAGGGTGAGGATCACGAACGCGTAGACGAACAAGCCGGCGATGATCTCTGGTAACGCCGTCATCGCCTCGACGATGATGCGCACCGGACGGGCGAGCCAGTCGCCGACCTCGACGAGATACAGCGCTGCGGCGAGCCCGAGCGGCACCGAGAACACCGTCGCCAGACCCAGTTGCTCGAGCGAGCCGACCAGCGCATGCAGCATCCCGCCGGAGGTCAGCGGGGCCAGCGGGCCGGTCACCGCCATCGTCTGGGTCCAGAAGTTGCCGTGCACGATGGCCCGCGATCCGCGATCGACCGTGAACACCATCTGATCGATCACGATGACCAGAACAAGAACAGCAGCCGATGCCACCACTGTCGCGACGACGCGATCGGCGACAGCCCGAACGGGCCACTGGGCCGAGGCGACCACCGTGTACAGCGTCAAGAACAAGCCATAGGCCAACAGCCAGAATCCAAGAGCGCCCGACCACGCGATCACGCGCTGGTCGAGGACCCATGCCAGCGCCAGGCCTCCGAGCGCCGCACCCACGATCGAGGCGACTTCGGCGGCCGAGACGGCGCTCAGACGCAGGCGACGGGCGTCGTCACGGTCGACCGGCACAGAACGACTGGCTTGCGACGTCCGGACCGGCGGATCGACGAGCGTTTGCACCATCGTTGCTCAGCCCGTCTGCGCGCCCGAGCGCGACCGGGTCACTACAACCGATGCGACGGCGTTGACGACGAGCGTGATCGCGAACAACGCCAGGCCGGCCGCCATCAGCGAGGACAACATCGCCTGCGTGGACTCCTGATAACGCAGAGCGATGAGCGCAGCGATGGATAAGCCATGGCTCTCCAGTACGCGCCAGGCGGGACTGTACGTGGGCGAGATGATCAGCGCGATGGCGATGGTCTCTCCCATAGCGCGGCCGAAACCGAGCATGATTGCGCCGATCATGCCGCCACGTCCGTAGGGAAGGACAACAGTGCGGATCATGGCCCACCGACTGGAACCCAGCGCGAAGGCAGCCTCCCGTTCACCGATCGGAGCCTGGGAAAACACCTCTCGCGTGATCGATGCCACGAGTGGGATGACCATCAGCGACACGACCAGACCGGCGATGAACGTCGACGAAGTGTAAGAGCTGGGCGAATGCTGACCGCGGACCTGGAACACGGGAATCCAGGACAGGTACTCCGAGATCCATCGAAGGGTGCCCAAGATCCTGGGCTGCAGGAAGAACACACCCCACAGTCCGTAGATGATGCTGGGAACCGCAGCCATTAAGTCGATCAACGCGATCAGAGGCCGCTGCAGAGCCGGTGGCGCGTACTCCGAGATGAAGACAGCGGTCGCGAGCGCGATGGGGATAGCCACGACCAGCGCGATGGTCGCAATGAAGATTCCGTTGGGTATCAGGCTGGCAACCCCGAACCGGCGTTGGGCTGGAATCCAGATCTGCGTCGTCACGAACGACCAACCGACCAGGCGCAGCGCCGACCAGGCTTTCAGCAGGAGGAACACCGCGATCATCGCGGTGATGCCGAACACGGACAGCGCCGCGGCCCGCAGCACGCCATGAAAGAGGCGATCAGTCGGGCTTACGAGCGTTTGGATGGAGCGGGGTTCGTCCTGAGCCGGGTCGTCGCGGTCGGCGTGGGCGCCTGCGAGCTCCGGTCCGAGCGCTGCAGTGCTCATATCCGCCGACGCAACGTTCGGTAGGCGACGCGCGCTCGAACCCCGACCATGGCCACAGCGCCGGAGGTGAACGCGAGATACACGCCCGGACCAACGAGCAGTAGCAAGGCGCCGAGGACGAGCAGGCCGGGCAGCAGGTAGCGCGTCGCCGTTGTGCCCGACGCCGGCTTGTAGCCGAAGGCGACGAGGCGGGTCGCCGCCGAAGTCGTCGTCGATGGGGGCGCCGCGTTGGAGTTTGGCGCCCCGTTGACTCGGGCAGGCACACCGGTGGCGGCGGGCGAGCTGGTGGGCAGGCCTGCGCCCTTACCCACGCCGGAGCCCTTACCCCCACCGAGGCCAGTAGTAGAGCCCGAGCCCGAGCCCGAGCCCGAGCCGGAGCCGAAGCCGGCGCCGGTGGGCTGCGGGTGGACAGCCTGCGGATTGCCTTGACTGCCGATGCCCGGTGCGGGCGCATTTCGCGCTTGCACGCCCGATGGTGATCCGTTCGAGGACTGGTGGCCAATGGCACCAAACGTCGGGGCAGCCGGCCTGGATGGATGATGGGCAGTGCTGGTTGTCTTTCTCGGAGTCTGCGAAACTCCCCGATCACAGCGGGTGGAACTGACGGCAGCTGAGGCCGCCGCCAGTTGAGCGAGTTGGTGACGTGAGAGCCGGAGGTAACCGGGGGCGATCGTCCCAGGTCTGACGCCAGAGGTCTGCGATGTGGATACGTGGTCGAGGAAGCTTGCGATCGCGGCCGCCGTCGATTTGGTCACGCCGCACGTGGGCAGCATGGCGTAGTTCACCACCGAAAGCGGGTACGCGGCCGCCTTGGCCGGGGTGAAACTCGCGCTTTGCGTGATCCCGTCGGGATTGGCCTTCATGCTGGACAAGCCCGCTGCGACGGCGGCCGTGGTCGGAGCAACTGCGCGTCCGGCCGCGTTGACCAGACGGGCGGTCGGGAAGTTGTACGCCGATGCTGTGCCCTGGTCCACGACTGCGAACAGTGCCCGGGCGCCGAGCTGGTCGATCACCCGAGGAAACGAACATGGGGGTGCCCCGCACTGGTTCTGGACGTTGCTGAGGGCGCTGGTGCTGTTGCCGACCAGAAACTGGCCAACCCGGTCGAGGCCGTTCACCGGCTGCCACGAGTTCTGCATGGTGCCGTTGCCGGCCGGCGCGGCCGGGTCCACGTAGCCGGGATCGAGTTCGCGTAGCTGGCTGGTCGGGTACTCACTACCACCGCGGTAGTAGGTGTTGACGTGCGTGCCCCACTGGTCGCTCTGGCCGGCGAGGAAGGCTCGGGCATCGGGGTCGGAGGCGATCCAGCTGGTCAGCGTCCAGATGAGATCGCTGTTGCCCGAAACGACGGTGGGCAGAAAATCGCCGGCGGTCAGGTTCTGCGACGGGTAGTCGCCGGCCTTGATCTGTGGGTTCAGGGCGACGAACTCGGGGTCGGTGAAAATCGAGGATGGGTTGCCCTTGACGGCAGGATCGCAGGTGGCGGACTGCTTGGTCGTGCTGCCGCCGGACGTGCACGCGAACTGCAGCGAGTACGACTGGGTGAGCATCTTGGCCATCAGGCGCGCGTTCAGCGTGAGGTCGGAGATGATCCGACCGGTGCGGGGATTGTCGATCACGAAAGCGACCGCGATGTCGGTGTTGGCGATCGGTGCGTACGTGTACTTCCTGCCGCTGCTGTTGCCGGGTTGAGTCGTCAGAGCGACGTCGGTGGCAGATGTCAGCGCCCCGCCGCCGTTGAGAAAGCTCGACCGAGCCTGGTATTCGTTGCTGGTCGAGTTGTAGTCGAAGCTGAGCGCGGACGACCCGTGGCACCAGCCGGCCTGCCACTGCTGCATCGCCCTGCTGAGCATCGGCGATCCCGCTGCGCTGAACGCCGGCGACGCTTTCGGGCAATTGCTGGGCGTCGTGGCGAAGTGCAGCGGTATGACCAGACGATTTGCCCACGAGCAGGCGGCGCCGAACATGTTGTCACTGGCCAGCGTGTTGGGATCGCTTACATACCCGTTGGCCTCGGTCGGATAGTCCAGTGAGTGGTCGTTGCAGTTGATCTTCGCGTTGGGATCCTGGCGACCGCCGAACGCCGGTAACACCACGACCGAGCAGGCGTGCGTCGAGTCGCAGCCGAGCACGCTGTTGGTCTGGGCGTTCTCGACGTGCAAGCTGACCTGGCCACTGCCGTCGGGGTTGGTCACCGAGTACACGGCGTTGCCGAGCCCGCCGGGGCCGTCCGTGCGGCCGGCGGCGGTCTTATAGCAGGACGGGTGGGTGGAGTTGAGGTCGTTGGCCGGATTGACTCCGCGGCACTCCAGCACCAACACCGGGTAGAGGTCGGTGCCGGGATCGCCGTAGTAGATGCCTTGGACCGGGACGGTAGGGCTGTACGGGTCGTTGGTGCTCGGGGAGAAGTGCGTCCACGAGACCTGCACGGTCTGATCGACCAAATCTTCGGTCTGGCTCACCGTCGCCGTCGGCAGGTGAGACATCGGAGCGCCGTTCAGTTCGTTCCACGCCGGATGGGAACCGGTCACCGAGACGGCGGTGCCGTCGGCATATGCGGGAGAGCTGCCGAAGATTGCGGCGATCGAGAGGACCATCGAGAGCAGGATCGCCATGATTACGACGACCGCGACCCTGCTGGCACCGAGCCGTCGAGAACCCGTCGAAGGGGAAACCATGAAACCGGCTCTCCTTACCGCCGCAGCGGACTTGGAATGAGGGACATCGGATGCGTGCACAGTGCGAAAGCGCGTTTCCAGAACGGTCTCCGGCGCGATTACTACGACGGTTGCGACGATGTCCGGCCGAGGTGTCCGAGCGGAGGTCACCGTCTGAACGCGGGGCAAACGGCTCATGCAGACGGACGCGCAAACCGGCCGAAGTCGGATCTCGCTCGACTCCGGCCGGTCGACGAGTTGCGCTCAGCCGTCGGTGGAGTTGGTGAATGTGGTGCTGAAACTGCCGAGCACCGCGCCGGTCTTGAACGCGTGGTCGTGCAACATCGTGTTCAACACCTTGGCGCCGGCGGCGTCGACCTGGACCGACGAGGCAGAGAACGTCTCCGGGTTGACGGTGCTGTAGTCGTGGTTGCCCAGCGCGTCGAAGACGACGACGGGCGCGCTGCCGGTGCTGGTGGTCGCCGAGATGGTGTCCGCGGCGATGTCGAACGTCAGATTGCTGAGCGTCACGTGACGACGCGTCTTGATGTCGGTGACCAACAGGTCGCCGCCCAACTTCAGGCTTCCGTACAGCGTGTTGGTGCTCGCGTCGCCGCCGGTGACGGGCAGGTCATAGGCGACAGCGGCGTTCGCGGCGTCGTAGCTGACCGACGCAGGCTTCGTCGGAAGAATGAAGACGTTGGCCCGCGCCAAGGTGGTGGCGGCGCACAGCGACACGTCCAACGTCGCGGTCCCCCCGGTCACGGGGTCGGCGTCGGCCGAGGCCGACGTCACGCCGATGACGCTAACCGCGACGGTGGCAGCAGCAACGAACGGCAGAGCGAGATAACGGCCGGGCAATAACATGGCTGTCCTTTCGGAATGAGAGGCAACGGATTGAGTTCCGGTGGCCGCCCCCGGGAGGAGACGGCCACCGGCATCGAGCGGAGTTCAGGCGTCCGGTGCGTGGACGCCCCGGTGGTGACAGTTCAGCTGGTCGCCTTGATCACAGCGCCGCAGTTCGCGCCGAGGCTGAGGAAGCCGTAGCTGGCGATGTCGGCCTTGGCCGTTGCGTTGGTGCAGATGTAGCCGGTGTTGCCACCCGAGCCCAGCAGCGGCTGCAGTGCCGTCGGCACGTGCGTCGAAGTGCCGTTGTCGCGCACGACGTTGTACACCGAGCGGCTGTACGGGAAGGCGGGGTTGATCGTGGTGGAGGTGCCGGTGCCCGTGGTGGGTGCGACGCCGTTGACGGACTTGAGCTTCAGCTTGCCCTGGGTGCCCGCGCCGTGGCCGTGGACCGACTGGGCCAGGTAGACCGCGACGGAGTAGGGGAAGATCTCATTGGCGGCGTTGCTGGTGGCGAAGATCGGGTTTGTGCCCTCGTTCTCCTCGACCGAGTTGTCGGTCGGCACGACGCACGAGCCCAGCGTGGTGACACCGATCTTGGACAGGAAGAACGCGCGCGTGCCCGAAGACGCCTGCGGGATGACCGGGACGACGGCGGCGGTCGACGTGCCACCGACCTCGTTCCAGGTGACCTTGCCGGTCTTGCCGGTACCCAGCAGCGACGCGTCACAGCTGTAGATCGCCTTGAGTTGCGCCGTGCTCAGGGTGGACGGGGCATTGGTGGTCGTGTTGGCCGACCAGGTCACCGCGTCCTTGGCGAAGGCGACGAAGGCCAAGGGCAGGGTCGTGCTGCCGTCGCCCGCCTTCGGCGCCCGGGAGGAACGGGCGATGTCGATGCAGTAGCTCGAGCCGGTCTTGGCGCCCGCCTTGAGCGCGGCGATGCCGGCGCTGGAGCCGTTCGGGCGGGTGATCGTGGCACACCCCGACTTGGGGGTGATCGTCGCCGAGCCCGTCGCGTCGAAGCTGTAGAACTTGTGCGCCGGCGCGGTGGCGTTGTAGTGCGCGGAGATCGCGTCCACCACGAACTGGGTGGTGTCAGAACCGACGGCCACGATCGAGGTGGCCGGGGGCACGGTGCCCGCGGGGGGATCGGCGAGTGCGGCTCCCGTCGCGCCACAGACGGCGACGCCGACGGCGAGGCCCGCGCTCAACGCGAGCTTGTTGGTGAAACGCATGACGTCCTCTTTCGAGTTGTCCGTTCCGCATCGGTGCGGAGGCCGGAGATACCGACCACGGTCAGCCTCGATGCCGCAGTGTCCGATGACAACGGGTTGCAGTCGAACGCCAGTTACGCTTTGCCCCGCGTTCACTGTTCGAAGCGCCCGATCGCTGAACGCCGTGCCGCTGACGGCCCCGACGCACCAGCTGGTGGGCTTCGGCTCGATTTCGAGTGCGTGAGGAAGATTCGATGCGGCGCCGTTGGCTCGCTGGGCGCTCGAGCAGCGTCGTGGACGCGGGTGTCGATGCGCAGCGTCATGCCGGCGGTTTCCAGTTTCCGAATGGGTCATTAGCGGCTCGGTGGCGGCGATGGATGATCCCCGGCCGGCCTGGTCAGCATTGGCCTGCGTGCCGCCTGGTCGAGACCTGGGCCAGCGGGGTGGTCAGATTCGACTTGATCTTCGGCCGAGCGGCGCCTGGTCACCGTCACCGCCCCTGGCGGCTAAACGTGGGTTCCCCCAAGTTGCCGGTTCGTGGCCTCGCCGCGGGTGGACTGGGTGCGGCGCGTCGGGTGCTGACCGAACGCGCTATGTGGGTTCAGATCAGCGTCGTCTGACTCGCTGCTGTACCGAGTCGTGTTGTGCACTGCTAAGTGTGCTGCGTGCCGAGCAGGTTCTAGGGCTGCTGGGCCGGGTGAGTGGGTGTGGCGTAGACGACGATGTTGTCTTTGTAGCTGCGGGTGGTGGTGTCGAAGGGGCCGCCGCAGGTGATCAGGACGAGCCGGGGTGGACCGGTGGTGGTGAATATCCGTGGGGGTAGGCCGGCGGCTTTGGACAGGATTTCGCGTGCCGTGACGGTGTAGGTGAGGGCGTGGCCGGTGGTGATCGCTACGACGACGTGGGCGTTGGGGTGGAGTTGACTGATCGCGAACAGGGCGCCCGGTCCGGTGACGGCGGAGTCGACGTGACCGTCGATGACGACGCTGCCGCGGGTGGAGCCTGGTAGCGCTCCGCCTATCCACCAGCCGACGTGGGCGGGATTGGCCGGGACGCCCAGTTCACCGTTGGTGGTGCCGACGTGTTCGACGAGCGCGGCGATACCAAGGCTGGGAATAGTCAGCGACACCGGCGTGCCGACAGGTCCGATCGGCGCTGCCGTGTTCGGGTGTGACGTCGCCGGCCGGCTGGTCCGGGGCGGTCGAGCAGAGGCGGGTAGGGAATCGGCGGTTGCGGTGCGGTGTGTGTGGGCATGGGTACCTACTGGCGTGACCGCGACGGCGGGTGGGATGCCGAAGGCTTCTGGGGTCGAGCGGTCCCCCCGCAGGTGGATCGCGGCTATGGCGGCGACGCCAAGACCGAGCAAGGCCAGTACGGCCCAGCCGGCGAGCACCACCCGCCCAGTCCCCACCGGCTGCCGGTAGGGATCCTGGGTGGGCGTCGGTGGAGGTGCTGCGCTCAGCGGTGCTCACCGCTGCGCCGCCGCCGCATCATCATCATCGCCACCGCAGCGAGCAGTAGACCACCGGCACCGACGGCGAGCTGCACCGATCGGGTGGCGGCGCTGGTCGTCGCGGCGCTGCTGCCTAACCCGGCGGGTACCGCGGTCGGTACTGATGTGCCGGAGGGCTGCATCGATGTGCTCGGCGACGGCGGCGCCGGGGTGGTCGTCACCGACGCGGACGGCGACGGCGACGAGGTGGCGGCGGGTCGGTATAGGAACGGGCGGACCGCGAAGTAGTCCAACTTCGTCGCCGGGTCCTGCGTGGCAGCTACTACACCGATCTTGGCGCTACCAGTCTCGGTCGGGATGGTGACGGACGTGCTGAACGTGCCCGCGCTGGTGGTCGACACGGTGGCCAGTACGGTGCTCTTCTTCGTGGCGGTGTTGACCACCCCCACCTTGACGCGCAACACCGATGTCGGGACGACAGAGCCGGACTTGAGTTTGCAGCCGGAAAAGTTCTGCCCACTCACCTTCACGACCGTGCCGGCTTTACCCGCGGTTGGGGTAATCGTCAACGACGGCACCTTGCACGACGCGGACGGCACTGGCGGAGCCGTCGTCGCCGGCGCTGCCGAGGCGGTCCCGCCCAGGCCCAACCCGACCGCGGCAACCCCAGCAGCCAGGACAACCCCACCTACCCTTGCAAGACGCACGGACACGACTGTTCCTCCCGAACTCAGCGGTTACCCCGGCATCGATTGCCGACGACCCAACAAAAAAACCAGCGTTTCAAGGCTGCCGCTGACGTGCGAAAGAACACCCAGGGCGAGGGCCCATGAAGTCCTACCACACGTACCGTCCACCAGCCAGCAAGTTGATCAATGCCGTGCGCACAGCACACACCCGCAGGCCCGGTTTGACAAGAGCCCATCGTGCGGCGACACGTCAGCTCACCTGATGTTCATCCCCGGTTATCTGCGGTGCTCACCAGCCCAGGGCATGCTGATTTTGTTGTCGAGCCGGAGGAGGGGTTTGTGAGTCAGCCGTCGTTGCCCGGTCACCGCGTGGTCGTGTTCGTGCAGGAGAACAAGACGACAGATTTCTACTTCCCGACGATGGCGGCGTGGGGTGCTGCGGTCGCCGACGGCGGTGGCTTGTTGGAGGCGCCGCCGAACTTCGACCAGCCGCACGACCGTAACGCCTGGGTGCACTACGCGATGGGCGATTACCCGGCGCTGGCGGTGCAGATCGACAACGACACGGTGATCCCGTTCTACAGTTGGCTGGCCAAACAGTTCGTGTTCGCCGACCACCATTTCGGGCTCGGGTCGAACTCCACCTCCGGGCACATGCTCGCCATCGGCGGCCAGAGCCCGACATTGAAGAACCCACCGTTCGTCGGTGTGCACCCGGTGTGGGACCTGCCCTCGATCTTCACCGTCGCCCAAGCGGCCGGACTGTCGTGGGCGGCGTTCCCTGATGACACCGGCTACCCGACGAAGTTCTACACCAGCCTGAACACCGCACCCGGCGTCGACAACGTGCGCCGCCCGGGCGAGTTCATCCCGATGGCCAAAGCCGGTGACCTACCTCAGATCTGCTACGTGTGGTCCCCCGCGGCCTACGACGAACACCCACCCGCCACCAACAACCCCGACTACGTCACCCACGGCCACGACCTGATCTGGCAACGGGTGCAAGCCGTCATCGACGGCGGCGGCTGGCCCGACACCACCTTCATCCTGACCTGGGACGACTGGGGCGGGTACGCAGACTCCGTACCCACCCCGGCGATCGAGACCGTCGCTGACGCGTTGCATCCCGACGGGTTCCAGGTGATCGGCGGTTCTCGCATCCCACTGATCATGTTCGGCGGCAAAGTCGCCCAACGCATCGACAGCCAATGGCATTCCCACGCCAGCATCCCGAAGACGATTCTCGACCTGCTCGGTCTTCCGCCGATGGGCGTCGCCCGCGTCGATGACGCCCCCACCCTTGCCGGCCACGTCGACCCCACCTTGACCCGCCCGGTCCCGCCGGCGCACGGCAGCACCATCACCCAACCCACCGCGCCAACGCCGACCCCCACACCGCCGGCGCCGGCGCCGTGGCCCGGCCCGACCGGCCAACCCATGCCCGCCCTGGTCACCCTCGACGGCAGTGTGCTGCCCGCGCCCACCGACGGCGTTGTCCGCGCGAACCCACCCAAACCGCCCCCGCACGTCCCGACACCGAAGCCGGCTCCGGCGCCCGCTTCTCACTTCGATGAGCTGGTCGACAAGCGCTACACCGGCAGGTCAGCGGGCGAACTGGCCGCCGCCCCGCTCGACGCGCTCACCGGCCTCAGCGCGGCCAAGGCAGCGCTGCTCACGCAAGCCCTCGGTGTCACCACCATCGGCGAACTCGCGCACCATCCGATAATCGATGCCACCCGAACGATCACCGACGCAACCGGCTTCTGACCCTGTCGGCCCACGCCAAGTTCCCGGCCTATCTCGCCTGTAGCTGATGGCGGACGTCCGCGACTCCGCCCTAGGTGGGCGTCACGGCCGCCGATGTCGTTCGAGACCGGCAGCCCAACTCGACGATTTCACCTGGGGATCTGTTCTGTGATCTGACAGTTCTCTAACTATCCGCGCCATACGGTCGCCTCGTTCACCCACCCGATGGAGAGGCAGAACGATGAAGCGCAGTGTTATCGCAATAACCGTGATGGTCCTGGCCGTGAGCGTGTCGACGTCCGCGCAGGCCGTGGGCGCCAGGGCGGAGGCGGCGCGCTGTAGCGGGGCGCGCTGCACGCTGCCACTGTTCGGACCCGGCGACGCCTATCATCCCACGATCCACCCCTCAGACTTCAGCGCCAACGTCACCAACCCGTACTTCCCGCTGCGTCCAGGAAAGACCTACGTCTACGCCGGCACGAAAGACGGTGGTACAGCCATTGACATCTTCGCACCCTCGCGAAAGACGAAAATGATCGACGGCGTCCGAACACGCGTGGTGAACGGCTGCTCAGCCGCAACGGACGCATCCTGAGCGCCAGCAGCGGATTTACCGACCCGTTGCTCGTCCGTGACGAGCTGGCCCGCGTTGCGCAGCCCACCTTCGTCCAACGGCCGGTGCGCAATGTGGTCGGTACGGCCCGCCTGCTCGCGCTGCCCGTCGACCCAGCGAGCACCTCGGCCGTGCTGGTCGTGGGCACCACCATGGCCGACCGTTCCGACGCACTGGGAAGGCTTAAGCAGGTGATGTTGCTCGGCGGCCCCGCGGCGATCGCGGCTGCCTGTCTGGCCGGGTGGTTCGTGGCCGGGCTCGCCCTGCTTCCGATGGAACGGCTGCGTCGACAGGCCGCGGCCATCACCGCTTCCGGGCTGGACCGTAGGCTGACCGTCCCCCAGGCGCGCGACGAGCTGCGTAGCCTGGCCGACACGCTCAACGACATGCTGGAACGCCTCGACCAGGCCTTCCGTCACGAGCGCGTATTCCTCGAACGTGCCAGCCACGAGCTGCGCACCCCGCTGACCGCGCTTCGCGCGGAAGTGGACCTCTCCCTCAGCCGTCACCGTAGCTCCGACGAGCTCACCACCGCGCTGCACAGCGTGTCGCAGGAAATCGACCGACTCGCCAGACTCGCCGAAGACCTCCTCGTCCTGGCCCGCACCAGCAACGGCCGCATGCCCCTGCACAGACAGCCCCTCTCGCTCCGCCCGACCCTCCAATCCGCGACCGCCATGTTCACCGCCCGCGCCCTCGAACTCGGTGTCACGCTCACCACCGATGCGCCCGACACCACGATCGACGCCGACGCACTCCGACTACGCCAAGCTCTGGTCAACCTGCTCGACAACGCCTTGCGACACACCCCGCGCGGCGGCACCGTCGCGGTTACGGCGAGCGTCACGAACACCGCGACGCGCATCGTCGTCTCCGACACGGGCCCCGGCTTCGCCGCTGACGCAGTCGACCTTGCCCTCGACGACGACCTCCCCCGCGAACAGCGACCGAAAGGACTCGGATTGCAGATCGTCCACGCCATCGCCACCAGCCACCACGGGACCCTGCGGATCGAGCGAAACGACCACGGCGGCGCCAGCGTCGAACTCACCCTGCCCTACGACGCCACCCCCACCGCCCGACCCGCGACACACGCCGGGCAGCCACAACGCCAACAAACAGCGAATTGGGTGATGCCCCAGCGACCATGACAGTTGATCTCTACGGGCACATGATCGACGTGAACCGCTGGGAGAATGCGGCGAGGGTCGGGGGACCATCCGGGGACCACAGCCGGAGACACGAGAAGGATGTCAGGCATGAGACTGGGTAGGAACGCCCAACCTTGCGGGCCCTGGTTGGAGCCGCCTTGGGGAATCGAACCCTAGACCTCCTCATTACGAGCGCTATTTCTGACGTTACGCGCAGTGTCGGTTGATGTCACTGAGGGCCAATACTCCATCGTTTACAGGCGATTTTAGTCCGAGCCGTCACTGGGCGACACACACTGGCACGGGGCGGCTGTGACACTCACTGTGACACTCAGTGCGAAGTTGCCGAATGAGTATCAGGCAGAGGAGAGGCACCAAGCCGTCGATCGGCTGAGTAACTGCTCAAGAAAAGGGAGCGCGGCGCGCTTGGCCGTCGTAGCGTCGAGGGCAAGGCCGTGGAGCTAGAGCACACTGCGCGCACCGGCCGGCTCACCCACTCTGCGGAGGATATGTTTTATGAACCGTTTCAGCGTCAAGTCAGTTGCACTCGCGGGTGCACTGTCGGCGGCAACCGTTGCCGTCATTGGTTCGGCTCCGGCGGCGAACGCCGCGCCGACAGCGTCGGACAAGGCCTTCGCGATGGCGAACGAACAGGTAAACCTGGCCGAGATCACGATCGGCTCGATCGCGCTGCAGCGGTCGCACTCGGTTACGGTGCGTGCGTTGGCAACGAAGACCATCAGCGACCACGAGGCGGCGATGGCGAAGCTGAAGACGTTGGCCACCAGCCAGAGCATCACCCTTCCCTCCGCGCCGAACGCCGTCCAGCAGGGCCAGGCCGCGACCCTGAAGTCGGTCAGTGCGAGCACGTTCGATCTGACCTACTCGCAGTTCCAGGTGGCCGGGCACAAGATCAGCATCGCCGGAACGAAGACCGAGATCTCCGGCGGCAGCGACAGCTCAGTCGTGAAATACGCCAAGTACTACCTGCCGGTGGCGCAGATGCATCTAACGATGGCTCAGGACGCAGTGTCGACGCTGGCCGGCAACCCGACCTCGGTGCCGGCTGGCACCGGTGGCTTTGCGGCCACGACGAGCGCGGGCAGTGCGCGCGCGGCATGGCTGGAAGGTGCGCTCGGCGTGCTACTGGTGATCGGCGCCGGGCTCGGACTGACCCGACGGCGTCGCAGCTTCGCGCGCGCTGGGGCTCGCTGAGCCGGCTGTCTGTACAGCACCCATGTCCGGTCCCGGCGCCCGTCGACAGCGGCGACAACGCGACTCTGCGCTCAGCGTCGCGTTCGTGTTGATGGCTGTAGCCGGGATCGGGCTGGTGGCGCGGTCGGGGCTGGTGCTTGTCAGCGGCAAGCGCCTGCCCTCGCAGTACAGCGTCGCGGCGTCGGTACCGGCTGCTGGCGGACGTAAAGGGTCCGTCACACCGGCGCCGACGTCCGGGGCGGCGACGTCTCCCATTCCTGACGCGAAGCCCGAAGCAACTTATGTCTCGGCTTTCGTTCCCATATCAGTGCGGATCCCCGGCCTGGAGGTGAGCGCGCCGGTCGTCGGGGTGACCAGCGACGCCGGCGCCCTGATCCCACCTGACCGACCGCAGACCGTCGGCTGGTGGCTAGGTGGCACACTGGCCGGCGCCGACACCGGCACCACCGTCATCGTCGGACACATCGACAGCGCCACCCGAGGACTAGGTGCCCTGTTCCATCTCGACCAGGTCAAAGCCGGCGACAGCATCGAACTGGCGGCCGGCCACAGCACCGCCGCCTACCGGGTGGTGTCGCTGCACTTCTACGTCAAAACCGCAGGCCTGCCCCGGTCGCTGTTCACCCGAACCGGACCACCCCGGTTAGCCGTCATCAGCTGCGGCGGAACTTTCGACCGCGCCAAGCACTCCTACCGGGAAAACGTCGTCGCCGTCGCAGAACCGTTCGCTCGCTGAGCAGGAATTGAGGGGCTGCGCGACGGCAGGCTCACCGCAATGAAGAAGTTCCGGCTTCCCACGGGCGGAGGAAGCCGGAACACCATGATCATGCCAGAACGATTCCGAGCAGAATCATCTGTAACGCGACAACTTGCCTAGGTCGGCTGAAGCAATGATCCACCGGTTTGCACTAGAAACTGTGAACGAGGGCGCCCAAATGCCTCACAAATTGTGATCGGCCGGATTTTCCCGATGCTGGTTGAAGATTGGTCATCGGTTGACGTCGATATGTCTTCGGCACCTTTGATCCGCTCGCCCCGTAAACGGTGGGGCCGCGTCCGACTGTGGGGGTAACAGGTACTGCAGACATTGCAGGCGGTTGGCGGCGCGTCCAGTCGGGGACCGGACGCGCTGCCCTCAACCTGCCAGGTGAGGTACGGCCACCAAGGGCAGGGAAATCACGCCAGCTGGGCGTTGCAGACTTAGGACGTCCAACGGCGCGGCGTGACGTCCGACGGTCCCATCGGCGCCGGCGGCAGCAGGTCAGTCGTCATTCGCCGTCGCCAGTGTCGGCGGGATAAGCGTCTTCACTAGCTCGCTCCGGCGCCGTCGTTGCACCTGCGACTCGGTGACCCCGGCGCGGAACGCCGCCCACATCGCCTTATGCACGCCGGGTTGCCGGTCGTTGACATAGTCCGTGCGGGCTTGGGCGTACTGCTGAATCTCTGCATGCAGCCGTGCTCGCAGACCCGTCTCCAGCACCGGCGTTGAAAACAGGTGCGCCCACAACTGCGGGTGGTCACCGTCGAGGACATACACCTCGCCCTGGTCGAGGTGGTACCCGCGTTGCAGGGCCGGTTTACCCGGCCCCCACACGATCAGCACGGGCAGCACCGCAGCCCGGTCGCGCAGCTTCTTCGACCGCAGGAGCAGCGTGACCAGGCGGGCGCCGCGGGCGGCGTCAGTGAGTTGGCGGCGGTGTCGCTGCTGATCCACCTGCACGCTGTAGCCCGCACCGCGGTACTTCGTTTCCACCGCCAACACACCGGCGGGGGTCACCACCACGTGGTCGACGTCGACGCTGTCGAATGCCACATTGCTCGTCACTTGCCAGCGCCCCGCCTCACCCAGCGCGGCGGCACTCCACTGCTCAGCCAGCTCACCGCGCACCAGCGGATCACCCCGGCGCGTCACTGACATTAGCAACGCCATCCCGTTGACACCCAGCACCAGACCGGCAAGGAAAACTCGCCCCGCTGGCAGTGGCAGCGGCAGGACCACGAGAACAAACACCACCAGCGCCGTGATTCCCATCAGCGCGACGTAGGACCGCCACCGCACACCGGCGTTACCGGCGTTCGCGATCCGCACCCGCCGCCGCAGATAGGTCGACGAACCTGTCACCGTGCCCGCTCCGCCACACCTAGCGAATCGACCGGGCAAGCAGACATCTGAGCCCACCAGGCTGCCAGCTGCCGACTGCCGACTGCCGACTGCCGAGACACGGCTTACCGTCTGGGCATAACTGGAATGGTTTCCCCGCCGAGCCAATGCCTCGACAACGTTCCGGCTTCTCCCGGGGGAGAGAAAGCCGGAACACAGTGATCATGGCAACCGCGGCCGATGTCGTCATCCCCAATGCGACATTTTGCGGAAACACCGACATGCACGGCCACATCAGTGAGTTACTTTCCAGTGATCACCGCGCGTCGCGAACGCCGATGGCAGCTAGAAAGCATCGGTCATAGCGCGTCAGACTCTTGCCCAAGCGTCTGATGTTGAAGGCGATGGACGGCAACCAAATTGTGACCGGCTTATCGCCGGGCTGAACTTGTAGCATGCGTTGACGTGGTGAGGAAACCGCCACTACCCCCACACCTGGTCGAGCGGTGCTGCCGCGCATGTCGGCCGCAGGCGCGGTTAACCGCGATGTGACACATACCCGTTCTAGTGATGGTGAAGTGGTACTCCAGTACACGGTTGGAAGGCTGGATCTTCATTCTGCGTATGGGCTGCCAGGAGGCGGCCGAAAGGTGATGAGGTCACGTCGGGGCCTGAACTGAGCGAGTCCCCCGCCGGGGAACCTTCGGACACCGACGACACCGCCGTTAAGCAAAACATGCGCCTGCTCACCGGCGTAATCGTCGGGTTCGTCATTCTCGGATTCGCCGCCGGCCTGATCGTCGCGGCGCTGAACCCGACGATGGGTGAGACGGTCCGCCTTCGGGCGGCACTACTAACAGCCGATCAGCGAGGGAAAGGGATCAACCGGTGACGGATGTGCGGCGTGCCCGTCGGGAAGCGGAGAAGGCCGCGCGGGACGCTCTGAGCTGCCCGCCCGACGACGCCGAGCCCCGGTCGATGCGGCAGCGAGCGCACCAGCTGGTCACCCGGGCGCAGCACGCGGTACCCAGGTTCATCTGTAGAAGACCTTGCCGCGCCTGGCATCAGTCACTGTGCCTCCAGGTTGGGGCCCGAACTGCTGGCCCCTGCCGCGCGCGCGGTGCTTCGCGGCGCCGGTCAGAGCGGAGACGCACCCAGACAGGCGCACCGGTTCGAAGCCGGACCGGCGTAACAAAGGACGTTCCGGCTGCCCTTGGGGGAAGGAAGCCGGAACAAGATGATCATGTCAATTTGGGGCCGACCTCGTCAAAGCGCAACGGTCACATTCTTCCTGAACCTCCCGCGGGTGGTGAATTGAATTTTCCACAGTTTCGTCATCAATACTCTTACAGCTTTGTGCGCAATTCTGTGAATGAGGTGGTCTGGTTACCCACCGCGTGGACGACTGGGCGCCCGTAATTTGGTTGAACGATTCTCCACCGGCTACCGTTGACCATGAATTCGGTACCTAATGTCGCTTGCCCTGTATCCCCGGGGCAGGTCCGGCTACGGGGGTAGCAGGTACTGGCGACACCGGAGACGGTTGGCGGCGTGCTGTGGTTGGGGGACCCGCACGCTGCCCCTCAAATTTCAATGACTGGCCTACCGCCACGCGCCCCGTTGAAGTCACATCGTTAGACGGGTGGCGAATTTAAGGCGGCTATTGGTGATAGGCGGAACTACGGTGGGCGGGATCGGCACTACTAGCTCGTCGCATTTCCATCGGCCTGAAGCCGGATAACCAGTGGTCGCTCAGCCATGGTCACCCTGCGCGAACGCGTCACCCACTACGGCATCATCGTCAACCTGCCTATCGATCACACCGCGCTCAGCGTCAACACCGCCGTCACCGCCGCGTTCGCGCACCTTCCCGCGCATCTGACCCGAACCTTCACCTGGGACCAAGGCGTAGAGATGGCGCGTCACCGCGAACTGGCCGCCGCGACCGGCATGACCATCTACTTCGCCGAACGTTCCAGCCCCTGGCAGCGCGGAGCCAACGAAAACGTCAACGGTCTCGTCCGCCAGTTCTACCCGGAAGGCACCGACCGGTCCGCACACTCAGCAGCCCACGTCACCGCCGTAATGGAGCACCTCAACACTCGACCGCGCAAAGGCATTGGCGTACGCCACCCCTGCCGCAGCGCTATGCCGGGCAACCTGATCACCGTCGCGTCGGTATGGCAATCTCAACGCCCGTGAGCAACACCGAGCAACTCGCCTGGTACGCGGTCCGGTGCGTTTGCTTCCGGACCGCCACCGGCAACCGGTGGCAACCGCTACGAGGAGCGCATCACCCTTTGGCGTGCTCCCACAGCCGAACGCGCTATCGAACGAGCAGAAGCAGAGGCAACCGCCTACGCCGCGTCGATCGCGGACAGCGACCTCGATGTCCCCGGCGAGTAGCGCGTCCTGGGCCTCTGCGCTCCACATTGACGCACCGACGGTCTCCAGGCCTGGCAGCGCTGCGACCAGCTCACCGATCAGTCGGGCGCCGACGTCACAGAGGTTGGGCGCTAGACCGATGCGTGCGTGGCCGGTGGCGCCCAGCTCGAGGGATCGGGCGAGTTCCGTCACCGCGGTGAGGCCCTGCAGTCCGCTGCGCGCTGTCGGCAGCAGCTGTCGGCCAGCCGGTGTCAGGGTGACCCTGCGGCTGCTGCGATCGAACAGGCGGACAGCCAGTTCGGCCTCGAGGTCCTGGATGCGTTGGGTTACCGACGCGGGCGTGATGTGCAGACGCGACGCCGCACGACCGAAGTGGAACTCCTCGGCTACCGTGACGAAGAACGTGAGATCGCGACCTTCCACCATGGTGGCAGTCTTCACCAATCGTCGGATTGGTAACCGGACGCAGGATCGTTGAACCAAGCTGAACGATCGGTTAGCTATTGGTCATAGATAGCCGGTCGCCGCGCATGGTTCGCTGAAAATATGGCCCACAAGCCCCCATTGATACCCCGAAAGTCGGATCCACCCGAAAACTTGAAGGATTCCACGGCGACCGCCGAGCTTGTCATCTCGGTGCTGTCCGGATGAGCGGCAGATCCTCGCCAGTGCTGCTGGGTGTGGTCTTCGGTGCGCTGCTGACTCCGGGTTTCGTCGCACTGGGCGCCCCCACGGTGGCACTGCCCGACCTGGCGTCGGGGCTGCATGTGCCCTTCGGCCAGACCGCCTGGGTGCTGACGGCGTGGGCGCTGATGTCCGCGGTGGCAATGCCGGTGTTCGGTACGTTGGCAGGCCGACTTGGCGGGATCGGCCACTTCACGCCCGTAGAGGCACCCCACGAATTCGCCGCACTCCTCTCGTCGGCCCTTGTATGACTGACCCACCACCTGCCGCTGAGGTCGGCGTCGTCTACGGTCCGCTACTGGCTCCGTCGTTCATCGCTTTAGGAATCCCTCCGTCGCGTTACCCACCACCGCTGGGCAGCATGACGCCGCGCTCGAGCGCGGCTGCGACGCCAGGATGTCGAACAGCAAACGTCCGGCCGACGTGCTGGTGTCGGGCAACGCCGCTGGCTGTGGGCCCGACCCGTCGTGGCGGTCACGCCGCCGCGCCGCTGTGGTCAGGCACCGCCCGCGGAGTTGCCTGGGTGTAGCAGCACCTTGGTGTAGCCCTCGACACGCTTGTCGAACTTGTCGTAGGCGTCGACGGCGTCGTCGAGGGACACCTCGTGGGAGACGATGTCTGAGGGCGTGGCCTGACCGCGAATGATGAGGTCGCGCAGGTGCCGGTTGTACTTCTTGACCGGGCACTGGCCGGTGCCGATGGTGATCCCCTTGCTGAACGCGGTGCCGAAGTCGAAATCGATCCGGCCTTTCTTGGCATCCTCGGTGGCTGCGCCGTCGTCCTCGGGCTCGTACACCCCGACCACACCGATGCTGCCGGTCGCCCGGACCACCTGCACCAGACTGTCCAGCACCATCGACGGGTGTTCCTGCCCGCTGGGGTCGTGGGCCTGGAAACCGACCGCCTCGACGCCGCAGTCCACGCCGAACCCGTCGGTGGCGGCCATGATCGCCTCGACGACGTCGACCGTGCGCAGGTCGATCGCGGTGGCGCCCATCGTCTGCGCCAACGCCAACCGGTCGGTGTGGAAGTCCACGACGAATGTCTGCGACGCGCCGCGCAGGTTCGCGCTCAGCGCGGCCATCAGCCCGACCGGCCCGGCGCCGAAGATCGCCACCGTCTTACCCGGCGACACCTGCGCGAGCTCGGTGCCGTGGTATCCGGTCGGGAAGATGTCAGACAGCATCGCGAAGTCCGCCTCGTGCTCGCTACCCGCGGGCAGCTCGAGCAGGTTGAAGTCGGCCCACGGCACCCGCAGCAGCTCCGCCTGACCGCCCCAGTACGGGCCCATCATCGGATAGCCGTACCCGGCACCGGGCTGGCCGCTCGGGTTGGCCCGCAGGCACGCCGACGTCCACCCGTCGTTGCAGTTGCGGCAGGTCCCGCAGGCCAAGTTGAACGGCACCGACACCCGGTCCCCGACCTTGATCCGCTCGACGCCGGACCCGACTTCTTCCACCACGCCCATGTTCTCGTGACCCAGCACCATGCCGGCGTCGAACTCGACGCGCCCCTCGTACGGGTGCAGATCCGATCCGCAGATGTTGGCGGTAGTGATACGGATGACCGCGTCGAGCGGACCTTGAACTTCCGCGTCCTGGACCTCCTCAACCGCGAGCTCAAACGGACCCTTAAACACGACTGCTTTCACGGCGGGTTCCTCCCCTAGGGCGGCGATGCGCGAAGGCACATGCCGTGCTGGACTTCTAGTAAGCCTCCCGTGGCGGCGTAGCACACCACGCACACGACGGAAGGCCAAGCCGCCGGGCTTGTGAAGCGGCGGCGGTGTGACGCTTTACTGTCACGCCCTCCAGTGACGCTACTGGCACGGCACCGGATGGGGCCGGCACGCAATGTGGACAGTGGCGCCATAACCGGTAGCTGCAGGCCTGGCCAAACGGGTCGGTAGCGGAGCGTTAGGGAACGTGAACGGCCAGACAGCGAACGCTGAGCCCGAACTCAGTTCCAAGCCAGTTGATCTTGGGATATGGGAGGGCGTCGATGTAAGCGCCGTGGCCAACCGGGAGCATCGTCGAGCCGAGGCGCACGACGATGTCGACGACGTCGCCACCCGACATCAGTTGCAGGTGGCACGTTGTAGAAACAGACATATTGGCCCAGGGCGACTCGCCTGCTGGGCGATCCGTGCTACCTAGGATCGTGTGCTGGGGCGGCGACGGATGGGCTGAAGGGGCCGATGCGGTCGGGGGTTCTAGACAGGGTTACGCCGACACCCGCCCGGTCAGTTGGCGTGTCCAGTGGCGGTCGGTGGTGATCGCGGTGAGGAACGCTCCCGCCGTGACCGCGGCGGTCGGACCGGTGACCACGCCGGGTTGGCTGAGTGGATCTCCGAAACCGATCGCGGTGCGGACCAGGTTGTGGCCGTCGCTGGTAGCGGCGATGGACTTGTAATGCTTGTAGGCCTCTTCGATGAAGTGCAGGGCCTCGCCGTTCGCGCTCAACGCGGTGACAGCCCGTTTCCCGCCAGGCACGTAGATGGCGTCGTACTGAACCGACCGGGTGGTGAGCAAGCTGTAGTTGACGGTCACCGGCCCAGCTGTCGTGGTGATAGTGCCTTCGTGTGGTGCGATCACGTCGGAGCCGACGCCGGCGGCGTGCAACTGGCGTTGCATGCCGGCGATGTCGGCGCCGCTCGCGCCGTCGGCGGTGAGGATCGCCACCCGGCGGGTCTTCGGCGATTTCGGTGTGTGGTTCTGGCTTAAGGCCGGGGAGCTGCCTACACCGCGGGTGACGTGACCGGGCGGTACGGCAAGACCCAGGCCTGCGGCGACCTCACGTACCAACGTCGGGTCCACCTTCGCGAGCAGGACGAGCATCCTCTTCTTCACCTCGATAGCCCTCACCTTGCCCAACTCGAAGCGCAGCGCGGTGACGATGTGCTGCTTCTCCGGCTCGGTCATGCTGCGGTAGAACAACGTCGCCTGACTGAAGTGGTCGCCGAAGCTGGCCGGCCGCGCCCGCCCCTTGCGACCCTGGACCACCTCCGGGTACGTCACGAACCCACCGTGGGCGGCCGATGCCTCGGCGGCGTCGCCCCCTAAAGAGTTGGGCTCGTAGTTGATGTTGCCGGGGCGGTTCGCGTACCGCATGAACCCGTCCTGCTGATAGTTGTTCACCGGCGCCTGGCTCTGATTGATCGGCAGCTGATGGAAGTTGGCGCTGTGGAAACGCCCGATCTGGGTGTCGAGGTAGGAGAACAGTCGGCCCTGAAGGAGCGGGTCGTCGGTGAAGTCGATACCCGGCACGATGTGGCTGGTGCAGAAGGCGACCTGCTCGGTTTCGGCGAAGTAGTTGTCGGGGTTGCGCTCGAGGGTCATCCGCCCGATCCGGGTCACCGGTACAACCTCCTCCGGCCACAGCTTCGTCGCGTCCAGGATGTCGACGCCGACCTTCCCGACATCGCCGGCTTTGAGCAACTGCACCCCAAGGTCCCACTGCGGGTAGGCCTTCTCATCGATCGCGTGTGCCAGATCCCGGCGGTGGAAGTCCGGATCCACGCCGCCCAGCTTCTGCGCCTCGTCCCACACCAGCGAGTGCACGCCCAGCAGCGGCTTCCAATGGAACTTCACATACGTCGAGGTACCGCCCGCGTCCACGAGGCGGAAAGTGTGCACACCGAAGCCTTCCATCATCCGGAAACTCCGCGGGATAGCCCGGTCCGACATGATCCACATGATCATGTGCATCGATTCCGGGCTCAGCGATATGTAGTCCCAAAAGTTGTCGTGCGCGGTCGATGCCTGGGGTAACTCCAGCAGCGGCTCAGGCTTGAACGAGTGCACCAAGTCCGGGAACTTGATGGCGTCCTGAATGAAAAAAACGGGAATGTTGTTACCGACGAGGTCCCAGACCCCTTCACTGGTGTAGAACTTCGTCGCGAAGCCCCGAGCGTCTCGGGCCGTGTCCGCGGACCCTCGCGAACCGTTGACCGTGGAGAACCGGACGAACACCCTTGTGGTGGCCGAGGTATCAGTCAAAATCTTCGCCCGCGTGAACGGAGCCAACGACTTCGTCAGCCGGAACACGCCATGCGCGCCCGCCCCGCGGGCATGCACCACCCGCTCCGGGATGCGTTCATGATCGAAGTGGGTGATCTTTTCCCGGAACAGGAAATCCTCCAGCAGCGTCGGACCCCGACCGCCTGCTTTCAACGAATTTTGGTCGTCCTCGACCCGCAAACCCTGGTTACTAGTCAACGTCGACCCGACATCGACCGGCGGCCCCACCACCGCCCGCGGCCCCACCACTGCCGGCGCTGCCACCGAAGACAGACCGGCCGCATCGGCCGACGGCGCCGAACCCCCCGCCGCGGTCGAACCGACCGCCAAAGCGCCAGCACCTAACCCCGCGACCTGCATCAACCGCCGGCGAGACACCCCAGCAGGAACATCAACCGGCGCAGCCGCCGCACCCGCATCCACACCAGAACCCGACGAATCATGCTCGGTCATCGCCACACTCCACAACAGAGGAAAACCATCCGCCACGCCCGCACCAGGCACACGCAGCGCCAAGGCGGCTCCTGCCCAACCGCTCAACGCCAGTCAAACACAGCAGACACCAGCACGCACAGAGCCGACCGTCACCGCACCGAACCACCAAACAAAAGCGTGACGATGCCTGAACCGTTCGCCGACGACGGATCCGATGACGCTGGCCGCACAGCGCCCAGCGGGCTCGGAATGGACCGCGCCGCGATCTGCGCCAGACTTAGCGCGTCATCGGTGGGAAATCCGCCCTGATCACACGCAGTCGACCGCAACCGCCACGAAGGCCTACGACACTGGGTCAGCGGAACTGGCGTTCCGGCTCCCAACGGGGGGGAGCCGGAACACAGAGATCATCTCAGACCGGCGCCGGAAAAAGTAGCCCAGAACCGCGTCATTCCACAAAAACACAGGCTGTGCGAACCACCGGGTCGCGATCTGGGATGAGTTGGGCGAGCACCGTAGTCGGGGTTGACATCGGGAACGTTCCCGGTAGTGTTCCCTGCCAAGCGCACAGCGGAAACGTAACAGCTGTGTAGCCGGCAGGCCTGTCAAGGGGCGGCGATACGGGGGGAACCGGGCGTCAGTCCGATCCTCGCCACCCCCAGCGGATCTGCGCACCACGGTGGAGAGAAACGGCGTGCACGGCCACCCTGGCGTGCACGCCGCACACCAGCTCACGCGCGGTGCAAAACCGTGTCCGCCGGCCCGCTAGCCGAACGCTTCCCCGACAAGGGCGGGTGAATGTCCCGGGCGCAGGGCGCTGTTGGCGACCAGTGGTTGATCGATCGTTCAATGGAACGTCCTGCACCGGCTGATTCGCGTCGCACACCTGATGCACCGGTCGTCGACTTACGTTTTTCATGCGTCACCTTGTAGCGACGTCGGTCACGTTGCAGGGAATTGCTTGCCGTCTTGACTGCCGTTCTGTCAAGATCATCTTGTCCGGCTACCTCCCCCCGTGGGTAGCCGGACTTTCCAATCCGAGGGGTCCATTACCGGGCGCAGGCCGGCCACGCCGACCCGAGTCACCGGGACGGGCCCCGCCGGGTGCGGGCCGAACCAGACGCTCCGACCGGATGAACCAGCCACGTTCTTGCTGACGCGCTGTGCAGGCGCTCGCAAGCACGCCAAGCACACGATGCCGGTTGAGTGCGACACTGTTTGCGGACACTAGCGGGTCGGCTGGTACTGCGGGGATCAGCACCCGGGCCGTCGGTTCAGTACTGCGGCGCCGAGATGGGAATGACGTTGCTGCCGGCGGTGACCAGGAGTTCGTCGCGTTCGGTCGGCGACAGGCCGCCCCAGACGCCGTAGGGCTCACGTACCGACAGCGCCCAGCCCAGGCATTCACGGCGTACGGGGCAGTTGCTGCAGATCTGCCTGGCCTGCTCCTCACGTCGTCGGCGGGAGCGTCCACGTTCGTTTTCGGGGTGGAAGAACGTCGCCGCGTCCATACCTCGGCAGGCAGCTTGGACCTGCCAATCCCAGCTGTCGGACACGAGCTCGGGGAGTTTCGCGCGATCGTTCATGGATACACCGTGTTTCGACTCGGAGTGGGGGGACTCGCGTGTCAGAGGTTCGTGACTGACCTCCGCCACACTTACGAGATCGGCTCGGCGATGACGGACTTGAGCACGCCGCAGCTGCCAGCTGCCTGCCGCAGCGGGGCTTACCGCCTAGGCATGGCGCGCTGGACCCGCTGAAGCCGTAATGGCTGCATCTCTACGCACTGCCCGGCGCGTTCGACCCGAGTCGATTACAGGTTTTGCCCGCACAAACCGACGACCTGCTGCGCGCACTGGACACACCGACTCGCGGACCTACGAGCCTGCAACAGAGAAGTTCCCGCTTCTCGCGGGAGGAGGAGCCGAAACGACATGATCATGGCGGATCGGTGCTGGTCGCGCGGTCATCCGACAACCCAATGTCCGCGCCGAGATGTCAAGCATTTGTATTCCACTGTTTTGGGCACCAAATTGTGGATAAAGGTGGGCGCCCTACCGGCGGTTTCCGGCATTCGTGGCGCGTTCTGGCCGTCGGCGGCTGCTACCGTCGAACCGTTCTCGGCAGCTACGAGTCGCTCGCCCCCGCAAGGGGGACGTACCAGCTGCGGGGGTAGCAGGTACTGCAGACGCGACGCCGCGGACGGTGGCAGCGTGTCTTGGTTGGGGGACCGAGCACGCTGTCCCCCCAATCGGTGACTGGTTTCGGTCCACAGCCTCCGCGCCGAGGGGAGCCCGCCGGTTAGGCGTCGACTGAAGGTGGCGACGTGCGAGCTTGCGCGGTCGGCGCCACGAAGCTGGCTAGCCTCCCCAGCCAGACCGTGGGTACCTGATCACTGGGCGAAGTTGGGTTTTGGCGCCCTACGCGTCCCCCGCCGTCTTGATGCCGGTTCTACGTTGCCACCAGTGGACCTGGTGCAGTGGAAGGCCTGTGTCTGATCGGCTGGGCGGACGCGGGTGAGGATTGGGCTGCGGCGGCGACGACGGCCCGCTCGTAGGTCAAGGCGAACTCGAACCGCCTCGACGGGTCGGGGCCCTGGTTGCCTAGATCGCGGGCGAGCAAGGCTGCGGTGAAGTGCGGGGCCAGAACGACGACGTCCCACTCGTCGCGGACCGGGTCGCCCGGTGCCAGGTCGGCGCCACGCAGTCCGTGGACCGGTTGAGGTCCCAGTCCGTTGCCGAAGGCGGCGACGAACCCGACGTGCTCGACGAGTTTCCGGTAGCGGTGTGCGGTCGCGGCGGTGAAGTGGCGGGCGTCTTGGAAGGCAGCGATGACCATGCAGGTACTGCCCAGTCGCATCGCTTCGCGTTCCAAGATCTTGCTCAGGTCGATCAGCAACGGTTTCGTCGACTGCCGCAGCGCCACGTCCGCGGGTAGGCAGGCGAACGGTGACGTGCTACTGGTCGCAGCCGGGGCGGGGGCGATTGCGAGACGGCCCACGGCCAGGGTCGGCACCTGGCCGGGCAGGGGTCGGCCGAACATCCACCCTTGGCTCAGTCGGGCCCCGAGCGCCCGCGCCATGTTCAGGTGGGTGTCGTCTTCGATGCCTTCTGCGAATAGCACGGCGCCGGTGCGTTCGGCGTAGGCGTTGACGGCGTTCATGATCTCGGCCACCGCCGGGCCGGGGCGTTTCTGGACCAGCAACAGGTCGAGTTTGACGACGTCGGGGCGCAGCAGCGGCATGAACGCCAGCGACATGTCATCGGCTCCCACGTCGTCCAAAGCGATCCGCCAACCCGCGGCCCGCAGCCGCGACACCGTCGCCAACAGCTCCGCGGGACGGGTCGCGATCGCCCGTTCAGTGATCCAGCACGACCTGCAACTCGCCAGGGTCCCCCCGGGCCATGTCCACGACAAGCGGGCTTGACAGCGCATCGCCGTGACTGCCCGCAGGTTGTGGGGGCAGCGCCACGGCGGTTTCCAGGCGCTGCCCCTGCCGGTTCAGCTCTCGGTACCTGCTACCCCGTGGCCGGACGCCGCCCCCGTGTAGCAAGGCGAGCGACTCATAGGTCCTGCCGACGTGGACAAACGCTAACCCTCCCCCGGTCCGAAGATCAAACGCCGAACCCACTCGACATTCACACCCATAACGCTGTGCCACCGAAGCGTTCACAGTTTAAGCTGAACATTGCAGATCATCACCTCGGCTGAAACTCCCGATTCACTGGCGTGCAGCGCGCACCCAACTACCATCGACAAGTCCCGGCTTCCTCCCCCCGTGGGAAGCCGGGATTCTCGGGTGTCCCGGGTCACGCTGCGATTCTGGGCGGTTCGACCCTGATGCGTCTTGAGTCTGCGCTCCCGGCGGGCAATCAAGCCGGGGAACTCGGGGGTGACTGCGCTCGCGGTGGATCAGTCGTCGTGCGGGAGCAGATTGCTCAGCAATCCTCCGGACCGCGTCGGTTCGTTGTCCCCGGAGTGGTCCTCGCCACGCTGCTCTGCGGCGTCCTCCGCAGCCACGCCGGGAAGAGGGCCCTGCGCGGCGGCGTCATCCAAAGTAGAGCCGCCCCCCTCGGTGACCGAATCGTCGCCGCTGGCGCGGTGTGGACCGGAATCTGTGCTCATGATGGCTCCTGACTGAGGCGTACCAATAGCGGTACGGATCAACCCGCCGCCCCAAGCCGGACACGGCGGCACTGCGCTCGAACGCGGACGCCTCGGCACGCGGGACCCCGCAGGGATCAGCATGCAGGACAGGCCCGCAAGAGGGCAGGGGGCATCACTGCTGACTGCCCACCGCCTTGGCGCTCTAGCGGTGCGCAGATCGAGGGATCGGGTGCGGGCTTGAACGCCGATTGCGTTCATCGCCCGGGTAGTAGTCCGACCATTGGTTGTCAGCTTCGGCCGGTCCGGTCGACCGTGGCGCAACGGCCCGGCGACCTGTGATGGGCTGGGGATCGGTCTTCGCTTCCTGGCCGCCGCCTGGCAGTGGTGGCGCTTGGCCGGTGAACACGACGTCGTCGGCGACGTCGCGTAGTTTGCGGTCGCCGTTCTGGCTGGCCCGTCGTAGCCGGTCGAAATCGGCGTCGGCCGTGATGCACTCACGGGCCATCAGGATGCCGACGGCCGCGCCGATCTGGCGGCTGTTGTCCAACGCGGCCTGCAGGTTCGCCGCCTTAAACCGGTCCTGCGCTGCCTGCATTGCCACTGCGGCGTGCACAGCGAACACAGCGCCCACTGCTTGGCCCTCGCCGGCGAAAGCACTCACATCCAGGGCGATGATGGCGTCCAGGCACGGGCCCTGCATCAGCTCGAACTGGGCCCGGTCAAGGGTTCCGGTGGTGGGATCGCTGCAGGCGGCGGTAACGAACCGGTCGCCACGGCAACCGTGATCGAAGCATGCTCCGCACCTGGCAGCACGAACACCGCGGCCCGACAGATCAGCTCCAGCGTCGCCTGCGGAGTAGGCGCGGAATGCAACAGCCGGGCCAGGTCAGCGAAACCCGGCGCCTGGTCGACCGTCGTCTGCAGTTCAGCCGATCCGGTGGTCATCAGCCGGCCGGTTCGTTGTCGGTGTTCGCCGACGCCTGCGCGGCGCCGGTCGGATGTTCGGTGTCGCCGTTACCGGCTACCACGTCGGCGCGCTCGCCGTCATCGCCGGGGTTCTGGGGAGTGCCGCTGGTTGCTGGCATGACCATGACCTCACGGTGAGTGGGGGTAAGCAAACCGGGTGTGCACCGACCTCAACAGGTGGTGGATGACCGAACCGATCGGTGGAGGAACCGCTGAAACGACACGCAGGGGTCCGGTACACGTCGATGCGCAGGACGGTGGCGTTGCGGCGTGACCAGCCGCGATTGCGTGCGTTGTCGTTGCCCGGCTTCGAGCTGATGCTCTGAACAGGGTTCGTGAGCGGTGTCGGTCCGGGCTGGCTGATTCCCAACACTCATCACCGTAGCGCGCCGATATGTCCGCATGCGCGCCCCCTGGGCGCGCTCGCGCCCCGTAGGTTCACCGGCGCTCGAATCCGACCTAACCGGCATCGCCCGGTCAGCGCATTGGAAGCGCAGTGTCGACGCCTACTCGCTGTCGCCGATGCCTATGCGCTTGAGCACGGCCGGCAGCTGCGCGGGTTGCAGCAGCCAGGTGGCTGTGGCGTCGGCCATGCCGGCGACGCCGGCATGATTTGGCATGGTGCTAAGCCGGATCTTCAGGTCTCGGGTGGCAAGCGGTAGCGCCCGGGCGGCGACATGTTCACGGTTGCCGGAGACGAGGTGTTCGCCTGCGACGGCGAGCTGCCCAGCTACGACGATTTCGGAGGGGTTGAGCAGGCTGACGGCGTGCGCGAGCGCTCCATCGAGCACTCGACCTGCGTTCGCGGATCCGGCGTACGGCGTGTGGGTTGCTTTGGCGCAGCAGCTGCCGGACGTCATTGAGGTCGCGTGCTTGCTCGCCGTCGGTTGGGAGGTCGCGGACAATCGCCCAGCCGCCGGCGTAGGCCTCGACGCAGCCGAGTTGGCCGCACCGACACAGTGGCGGCTCAGCGTCCGGTATCGGCGACTCACCACTGCCAGCGAGCCCGCTGAACCCGCCAGCGACCAAGGCCATCGCGCAGCCGCTCAGGCAACGGCGCTCTCAACCCGACCGGGCCCTCGATCGCCTGTCGGGCATCAAGCCATGCGGCGGCAAAGCGCCGAAGCTGCGGGTAGCCGGCTCGATTGACCTCGACCCGGATCGTGCATCTGCCAGGTGACCTAGGCCTCAAAGTTGCAATCTGGCCCGATGGGGCAAAGAGAACATTACGTAAACTCCAGCTTGAAGTTGAACCGTCAACCGTGGCTCGTTCGTACATCTGTTGACGAGAGCCGGTTAAACCGGCTGCTTCACGGGGGAACTTAGCCGGCTCGGTGCTGCCCCCGACATCGCATTACGGGGGTTTCACGTCTGTGTTCAGCTTTGTGCGTCGATCGAACTACTGCGGCTATGCCGCAGCGGCAACCGCTTTACTGCTGTGGGCGACTGGGGGTATCTCGGCTCTAGCCGCGCCGGTGTTACCGCCGGCCCCGGGCCAGCCCGCCTTGCCACCGACCTTGGTTCCGGCTCCGCTGCCGGCGCCTACCGCTGCCCACTCCAGCGGACCGGCAGTTTTGACGCTGGTCGGTTGGACGGCGCTGGTGGCCGTGAGCCTGGTGTTGACCGTGGTGGCGGTGACAACACTGTCTTGGATGCTGCACGCCTGGCGCACGCCCAAGCACCTGCAACGCACCCGCTACGGGGCGCTCACCAGGTCGCCGACGCTGCGGTTCTCACTGCTCGTTCCCGCACGCCACGAAGAGCAGGTGCTGGGCGACACGCTGGACAGCCTGGCCGCAATCGATCACCCCGACGTCGAGGTGATCGCCATCATCGGCCACGACGACCCGGGCACCGAGGCCGTCGCCCGCGCGGCCGCGGACCGCAATCCCGGCCGCGTTCGCGTCGTCATCGACTACAACGTGCCCAAGAACAAGCCCAAGGCGCTGAACACGGCGCTGGAGCACTGCACCGGCGACGTGGTGGGGATCTTCGACGCCGAGGACGACGTGCATCCGCAGCTGCTGCGCTACGTCGACGCCCGCTTCGCCGAAGCCGGCGCCGACGTGGTGCAGAGCGGCGTCCAGCTGATGAACGCGCACACCAGCTGGTGGGCCCTGCGCAACGTGCTCGAGTACTACTTCTGGTTCCGCAGCCGCCTGCACTACCACGCCGAGCGCAAGTTCATCCCGCTGGGCGGGAACACCGTCTTCACCCGCACCGACCTGCTGCGCGAGGTCGGCGGCTGGGACAACGAGTGCCTTGCCGAGGACTGCGAGATCGGCGTGCGACTGTCCAGCCGGGGCGCTGTGATCGCGGTGGCCTACGAACCCGAGATCGTCACCCGCGAGGAGACGCCAGCCACCATCCGGTCGCTGGTCAAGCAGCGTACGCGCTGGAACCAAGGCTTCCTGCAGGTGCTGGGCAAGGGTGAGTGGCGCAAGCTGCCCACCCGCGGGCAACGCCTGCTGGCCCGGTACACGTTGTCCATGCCGTTCCTGCAGGCAGCCACCGGATTACTGGTGCCGGTCTCGATCGGCCTGATGTTCTTCGCCACCGTGCCCACCGGCCTGGTGTTGATCACGCTGCTGCCGGTGGTGCCCACGGTGATCACCGTCGCGGTCGAGTGCGTCGGTTACGGCGAGTTCTGCCGGCTCTACGGCCTGAAACGGCGGTGGCGCGACTACGTCTACCTGATCGTCGGGTCGGTGCCCTACCAGCTGTTACTGGCCTTCGCCGCCATCCGCGCGGTCGTGCGCCAGGCCCGCGGCGACGGCAGCTGGGAGAAGACCGAGCACTCCAACTTGCACCGCATCGATTCAGCTGACGTGCCCGAGCTGGTTCCGGCCGGCCTCGAGAAGGTGGCCTCATGACCGTCACCGCGCTTCGTCCCGAACTGGACAATCAGCCGGCCCCGTCGCGACGGTGGCTGTGGCTGCGCTCGCACTGGGCCAGCCTCGCCGTGCTCACTCCCCTGCTGGTGCTGGCCGGACTGTGGCAGTACATCGGCATGGCCGGCGCGCCCCAGCGCATCGACGACGAGGGCACCTACGTCGCCCAGGCCTACGCCGTGCAGACCTTCCATTCCCTGGGCCACTACACCTACTGGTACGACCATCCGCCGCTGGGCTGGATCCAGCTCGCGGCCTACACCTGGCCCACCAACGCGTTCGGCCGCGAACCGAACGCCGTGCTCGCCGGACGCGAGGCGATGCTGTTCTTCCAGCTCATCAGCTGCGTGCTGCTGTGGACCCTGTGCCGTCGACTGCTGATGGCACGCTGGGCGAGCGGGTTGGCCGTCGTGCTGTTCGCCCTATCCCCGCTGGCAGTGCAGTTCCACCGCACCGTCTACCTGGACAACATCGCCACGCCGTGGATCCTGGCTTCCCTGGTGCTCGCGCTGACGCCCCAACGGCGGCTCTGGGCCTACGCGGCGTCCGGGCTGTGCTTCGCCGTCGCGGTACTGACCAAGGAGACATCGCTGCTGCTGCTGCCCGCAGTGGGCTACCAGCTGTGGCGCAGCACCGGCGCGGCCGGCACCCGGCGCTACGCGATGTCGCTGGCGACGTCGGTGTTCGCGCTGGCCGGGACGTTCTACGTCCTCTACGCCGTGATCAAAGCCGAGCTGCTACCGGGTTCGAATCACGTCAGCCTCGTCAACGGCATCAAGTTCCAGCTGTTCTCCCGGGAGGGCAGCGGCAGCATCTTCTCCGCCGGTACGTTGAGCTACGCGCATCTGCACCAGTGGCTGCAGCTGGACACCGTGTTCCCGATGCTGTCGGTGCTGTGCCTGGTGCCGGCGCTGTTCGTTTCGCGGCTGCGTCCGATCGGCGTGGGCTACTTGGTGCTGCTGCTGACGATGTTGCGTCCGGGCTACCTGCCGGTGCCCTACGTCATCGCAATGCTGCCGCTGGCCGCCGTCGTCATCGCCGGCGTGGCCGACTCGGCCGCGACCTGGGTGCCGGCTCGGTTCAAGACCCGCGCCTCGGATCGGCGCCGGTTCGCGCCACTGCTGCCCGTCGTCGTCGTCGCGGCGCTGATCGCCGGAATCCTCGGCGCGCCGGACTGGATTTCCCAGCAGCGCGGCCTGTTCATCGGGCCGCTGGACCGGCCGGTCGCCCAAGCCGAGACGTGGATCGAACGCAACGTGCCCCACAGTGCGCGAATGACCGTGGACGACGCGTTCTGGGTGGACCTGGTTCGGGCGGGATTCCCGCGCGACAACGTCGTCTGGTACTACAAGGTCGACACCGACCCGGCGGTGGAGAAGATCTCCCCGCAGGGCTGGCGCAACTACGACTACGTGGTGTCCACCCAGTCGTTGCGCAGCAATCCCGAGGCCGCGCCGCAGGTCGCCACCGCGCTGGCCAACTCGGTGCCGTACGCAGTGTTCGGAACCGGACCCACGCGGGTCGAGGTCCGTCGGGTGATGCCCGCCGGTCTGGCCGGATACCGGTCGGCGGCCGCGGCGTCAGCGCCGGCTCGCCGCGCTGCGGGCGACGAGCTGCTGCGCAACACCGCGCTGAGCGCGTCGACGCCGGCGCGGGCAGTCCTGGCCCGCGGGGCACTGGACCTTCGGGCCGACGTCGCGCTGGTGACCTTGGCCGCAACCCGACCGGTGACGCTCAGCGGGCTGCCTGCCGATGCCGGCGAGATCGCGGCGGACCGGCCGGTGCGCACCGTCGAGCTGCGTGGGCTGACGGTGCCACAGGTGCGCTCCCAGCTCAGCGGGTCCCAGGTCGGGTACCAGCCGGAATCGGTCACCGCCACGCCGACCGGTGTTCGACTGGTCTGGTCGCTCGACGGTGTCTCCGTCCTGCCCGGCAGCTGACCGATTCCTGGTCTCCCGGCCGGTTGCTCCAACGCATGCATCTGCGCTGAACCTCTACCCAACGCACTCACCCAAGGAGTTTGTGATGTCCACTCGTTCCACGCTGCTGACCGGCGCTGTCGTCGCCGGCGGCGTCCTCGCCCTCACCGCCGGACCGGCTACTGCGGCATCGTCCGCTCCGGCGCCGGGCACCGCGACCATCCGCAGTGCCCACCTGTCTCCTGACACTCCCGGAGTGGATGTGTATCTGGGCGCATTCTCCGGCGGCACTACCCGGCTGTGGGCCGTTGACGAGGCCTACGGTGCGGTCAGCAAGTATGTGCCCATACCCTCAGGCCTGTACACCGTGTCCATGCGCCGGCACGGCGCCCCCGCCACCGCGCCGGCACTGCTGTCCTGGACGCTGGACGCGAAGCCCGGCTACGCCTACACCGCGGCCGCGGTCGGTACCGGCGCCGCCCGCAAGGGCACGGTGCTCGACGACAATCTCACCCCACCCCAGGCCGGCAAGGCCCGGGTCCGGCTGATTCAGGCGGCCAGTGCCGCTCCGCAGGCGACCGTCATCGCCGTGCACGGCCCGGTCGTTGCCCAGGACACCCGCTTCGCCACCGCGACCGGATATGCCCAGGTGGCGGCCGGTACCTGGCCGTTGAAAGCGCAGTCGGTGAGCATGCCCGCCTTGACAACCAGCGGCTCGGTGTCAGTACCTGCGGGCAGTGTCACCTCAATTCTGCTGCTCGACAAGCGCGGCGGCGGCCTGCAGCTGCGTACCGTGCTCGACTCCGCCGCGGCGATGAAGGCGCCCAAGGGACCTGTTCCCGCCGGCGGCGGCGGCACAGCGACGTCCTACGTCTCCACCTCCGGTCCTCATAAGCTCGCCGACGTACTCGGATTCGCCGGCATCGGCGCCGCCCTGCTCGGTGCCGGTGCGTTAATCGCCGGCCGCCGTCGGGGGCGAGCCGCCGGGTCGCCGCTGGCATGACCGCAGCTCATGACGTCGCGCCGGTGATCGTCGAACCGGCGGCCCGCGTGTCAGGACGGCGCCGTGGGATGCGACGCCGGCTGGTGCCGGTGATGGCAGGACTCGTGGTGGTGCTGCTGCTGGCCGCGGGCGCTGTCCGCTGGCACGGCCGGACCGGCGCGCACGGCACGGCCGCGCTGGACCGATCGGCGCAGGCATCGGCGCGGGCGTTTCTTGCCAGCTGGGTCGATGCGGACGGGCGGGTAGTTCGCCGCGACCAAGGCGGTGACACCGTCAGCGAGGGGCAGGCATACGGCATGCTGCTGGCCGTCGCCGCCGGCGACCGCGGCCGATTCGACGTGATCTGGGCGTGGACGCAGACCCATCTGCAGCAGCCGAACTCGCTGCTGGCCTGGCGATGGGTGAACGGCGCGGTGACCGACGACCAGTCGGCCGCCGACGCCGACCTGGACGCCATTTGGGCGCTGTCGCTGGCCGGTGTGCGATTCGGTGAGCCCACTGCCACCGAGGCGGCCAAGACGATGGCGGCAGCGGTGTTGGCGCAGGAGACGGTGACCACGTCGTCCGGGCGATTGTTGGCGGCCGGGCCGTGGGCCCGTGCCGATCCGGTCACTGTCAATCCCAGCTACCTCGTCGCGGGCACTGCCGCGGCGCTGGCCCGCTTCACCGCAGACAGCCGGTGGAATTCCCTCGTCGCCCCTACCCGGACGCTCGATTCCAGCACGATCGGACCGCGGCTGCTGCCACCGGACTGGGTCACCGTAGACCGCGCGAATGCCGAGCCCGCTCGACCGATCGGCGCGCCCGGTGGCGGCGGCGGAGTGCAGTACGGCCTGGATGCACCCCGCCTGCTCATCAGGCTGGCCGCCTCCTGCGATCCCATCGACCGCCGGCTGGCCGCAAGCGCGGCGCTGGTCGCGAAACCGGGCCAAGCCGGGATTCGCTCGTTGGACGGTCAAGCCCAGGTCACTTGGCAGCACCCGCTCAGCGACGTCGCCGCCGCTGCGGTGCAAGGCGCAGTCGGGCATTCCGCCGCCGCTACCGCGGAGCTGGATGCGGCGCAGGCGCTGCAAGGTGCCACGCCCACCTACTACGGAGCGGCCTGGGTGGCGTTGGGCCGCACGTTGTTGACCACCGGCCTACTCACGAACTGTTTCAGGAGCTGACATCGATGAAACCAATGCACCGAACACCCGTCCTGCACCCTGCCCTCGACCGGCGGCGACCGTTGACTTGCGGCGCGGCAGCGCTGGGGACGCTGATGGCGCTCGCGGCATGCTCGTCCGGTGGTCGGGCAACCACAGCCACCGCCCAACCCGTGCATCCGTCGAGCACTGCATCCACACAGTCGACGGCGCGGACGACGGCACTGCCCACAGGCGACGCCAACGCCACGGCGCCGGCGCCGGCCGCCACCGGTTCCACTTCCGCGCCGGTAGCGATCACGATTCCCTCCATCGGCGTACACAGCGTTCTGCAAGCACTTGGCCTCGACAAAGACGGCAGCCTCGAGTCACCGTCGAAATGGCAGGTCGCCGGGTGGTACGCCGACGGCATCCGTCCGGGTGATCCCGGCCCCGCCGTGATCGCCGGGCACGTCGACTCGGTGAACGGCCCGGCGGTGTTCTATCGGCTCAAGCACCTCAAACCCGGTCAGACAGCGACGGTCACCCAGCGCAACGGCCATCGGCTGACATTCACCGTCGACACGGTCAGCCAGTATCCGAAGAACAGATTTCCCACCGCAGCGGTCTACGGCCCCACGTCGATACCCGTACTGCGCCTGATCACCTGCACCGGCGATTTCGACCGGGCCGCCCACAGCTACGTCGACAACTTGGTCGTCACCGCGCACCTGAAAGCTTCGACGCCCTTACCCGCGGTTGCCACCGCCTAGAAAGGACTTGCCTGCCATGTCGTCACCACCCATCGCTACCCGCACCGAAGGCCACTACCCGCACCGAGTGCTGGTGATCATCCCCACCTACAACGAGGCCGAGAACCTGCCGCTGATCCTGGCCCGGCTGCGGGCGGCCGTGCCGGCGGCCCACGCGCTCATCGTCGACGACAACAGCCCCGACGGCACCGGCCGGATCGCCGAGGACTTGGCCCGCGACGACCACCGCATTCACGTTCTGCATCGACCCGGCAAGGACGGACTGGGAGCGGCGTACCTGGCCGGGTTCGCCTGGGCGCTGAACCGCGACTACGACGCGGTGGTCGAGATGGACGCCGACGGATCGCACGCACCCGAAGAGCTGCCCCGCCTGCTTGGCGCCCTCGCCGACGCCGACCTCGTGCTCGGCTCGCGGTGGGTACCCGGCGGCTCAGTGCACAACTGGCCCTACCGACGTTCAGTGCTGTCCCGGGCGGGCAACCTTTACACCCGGCTGGCGCTGAATATCGACCTCCGAGACGCCACCGGCGGCTACCGCGCCTTCCGCGCGGAGGCGCTAGCATCACTGGATCTGCACGCCGTGAACTCACAGGGATACTGCTTCCAAGTTGAGCTGGCCTGGGGCGCGCTCGAAGCCGGATTCACCGTCGTAGAAGTGCCGATCACGTTCACCGAACGCGAACTCGGCGAATCCAAGATGAACGGGCCGATCATCGCCGAAGCCTTGCTCAACGTGACCCGCTGGGCCATCGAGCACCGCATCGAATCCCTGCGACCCGCACCCAGAACATCTAGCAAGCAACCCGGGCCAGAGCGACTCCTGCACCCCTCTGAGAAACGCGCTCACCAAACCGCTGACTCGCAGTAAAGGTTCCGCGAACCGACCTCCGCAGCGTGCGCCGTCGCCAGCCCAGCTTCGAACGGGATCGGAGCCTGATCCGAACTGGTGAGCCGGACCTGGCGTTCCGGCTCCCAACGGGGGGGAAGCCGGAACGCGATGATCATGTCAACCAATGCCGGAAAAGGCCAGCCCCGACCGCGATGTTCCTTAAGTATGTTGTGAAACTAGTGGCCGCTAACGGTCGCACGCTCTCGGAGCGGCACCGGCGAAACGTTCAGGGCTGTAGAGCGCGACGTTCAGTGTTGGACGATGGCGGACATGTCGGCGAGCAGGGCGGTACGGCGTCTGGCTCGTTGATCAGCTGCTGGGCTACCGCGGTCAGGGGTGCGTTGTGGTCGGTGGCGTAGGTACGTAACAGTTTGAACGCCTGCGCAGGGGCTACTTGTAGGCGCTCAGAGAGGTAGCCCTGGGCCTGTTCGACCACGGTGCGGCTGTTCAACGCCCTCTGCAGCTGCGGCTGGACCGCACCAGGTGCAGGGGCCTGCTCCTGCAGGATGGCGACGGTCGCGTCATGGGCCAGGGTGGCTGCGACGAGGAGGTCGGCGGTATTTAACGCTCCGGTGGTGGTTCCGAACAGCCCCAGCGCACCGATCACCGTTCCGCCCGCGCGCATCGGCAATGCATGCACCGAGGCGAATCCGGCCTTGGTCGCCGCGGGGACGAACTGAGGCCACCGCGCCGCCTCCGCGCTCAGGTCCGGCACGGCGATCTGGTCGCCGGTGGCGTGGCAGTCCAGGCAGGGGGCCTTCGTCGCGTTGGAGCTGCAACAGCTCCAGCTCGTGGGTTTTGTGCGACGTTGCGGCCATCAGCCGTAGCTGCCCGTCAGGACCGGCCAGGAGCAGACCGGCTGAGGCGACGTCGAGCAGGTGGGCGCACTGTTCGGTGAGCCGGATCAGTAGCTCTACGACATCGAAGTCGTCGAGCAAGCTGTCGACCAGCGCCACTACCGCGGCGAGAACGTCGTCTTCGCGAGTCGTCTCAAGCACGTGATTCCCTTCCCGCCCGGGCTACAGCCCAGGTCCGCCCCGCAGCAGGCGCCGTCGCCGCTGCTGCACCGTGCTGATGGCTAGTCAACGGACAGCCGTAACCTGCAAGCGACAATGTCGTGGGCCACGTCGCTGGCGGTCCTGTGCGTCGCATAAGCATGTGCCCGCAGCCGAGCCAACGCCTCCACCGGCGTCACGTCCAGTGGGACCCCATTACCTCGATCAGCCGTTGCAGCACCTGCACTGCCCACTCCCACACGCAGTGCGGCTCCTGCGCCACGCGCAGGCCCGCAAGATTCCACCCGCCGCCCGCAATAAACCCCGTACGCTGCGCCGGGCGGTCCTCAGGGAAGCACCCGAATCGGCGGGCGATGGCCGACCAGCACCGGCCGCACCGGGTACGTCGAAGCCGACGCGACAAACCAGCGGGGGCACCTGTTCGCGCGAGGACCGGGTACCGGTTCGGATCCTGTGACGAGTTCGGCGAGCACCGTGGTAAGGGTTGACGGATCGGGAACGTTCCCGGTAGTGTTCCCTGTCAAGCGCGCGGCGGGAAGGTAACCGCTGTGTAGCCGGCAGGCTCGTTAACGGGCGGCGATACGGGGGAACCGGGCTTCAGTCCGATCCTCGCCACCACCAGCGGACCTGCGCACCACCGTGGAAGAGGAACGGCGTGCACGGCCACCTTGCCGTGCACGCCGCACATTCCACGTCGATCCACAACTGGTGCACCGGTCGTCGACTTTCGTTCTTTGCGCGTCACCCGTGAAGCGATGTCGGCCACGTCAGAAGCCTTCAGCCCGACTCAGTCCACGCGCCGATGGTCATCACACCAGCTGCGAACACCCCGCCAGGCCGCGGCCTTGCGCAAGGAACACGTGCACCGTTCCCGGCACGTGGACCCGCTACACCGATGAGCCGACTGGCGTTCCGACTTCCCACGGGGAGGAAGCCGGAACACACCGATCATGTCAGATCGGTGCCGGGAAAGGCCAGCCTCGACCGCACGGTCCAACACGCCGTGCACATCCGTTCATGGCTGCGTTCGCACGTTGCGGAGCCGCACGGAGTGGGCTCTCAACGCTGTAGGGCCGCGTTTCAGTGGTGAACGGTGGCGCCTACTGTCGGCGGGCAGGGCCGCGCTGGCCACTACGAGGAAGTGCCGTGACTACTGGAGATTGTGGGGGCAGCGCCACGGTGGTGTTCCGGGCGCTGCCCCTGCCGGTTCAAGCTTTCAGTACCTGCTACCCCCGTAGCCGGACGCAGCCCCCGTGTAGCAAGGCGAGCGACTCATAGGTTCTGCCGACGGGGTCCGACGCTAACCTGCGTGGGACCGGGACATCAAGTTTCGAGGTGACCTTTTATTCACATCTACACGTTGTGGGACCGAAGCATTCACAGTTTTGGATCAGATATTGTGAATTATCGCCCGGCTGCAATCCCCGATATTGCTGGCGCGCGCGGCCCGCATACCTATGCTTGTGAAGTCCCGGCTTCCTCCCCCCGTGGGAAGCCGGGATACTTCATGTGGGCCACGTCACGCCGCGATCTGGGCGGTTGGACTTGGACCACCGTTTCGGGTCTGAGCACCCGGGCTGGCCGCCGACTCCCGCGAGCGCGTATGCCGACTTGGGCATCGGGTTCCTTATTAGCGTGTCAGGGGCTCGTCCATGGGGCCAACCCCCCTCCTGCCGCTGCGGTTCCAGACCGTGCACGCGGGAGCCGCCGAGCGCGCGAGCAGCCACTTCTCGCCACCTCGAGTGCGAGATCGGCGTCTGCTCCAATAGCGGGTGGAACGCACCGGACCTCAAGATGCGGTTCATGGTGCGGTGGAGGCGAGGACGGCCGCGGCGGCGGCGGCCACGGTGATCCCGGCAGCAGCGGCGTGCCCGGTGAGGGTGTCGGCGACGTGGCCGGATGCATCGCCGCGGCCGATGAGCACACCGATCGCCTGGTTGATGATCGACAGTTCACCTACTGTCACCTCATCCGGGGCATCTCTGGGCCCGTTAGCCGGGCGCCCCGGTGTCGGCCCGGATAGGTGCTCGTCGATGGCGACGTCGGTCAACGGGCGGGAGTAGGTGTAGGCCAGATCGGCGGCGAGGTCGACGAAGGCACCCGGTTTCGCCGCGTACAGCGTGACCGCCACTTCCGGTGCATCACCATCCGTCGACGCCGAGCCGTCAAGGAGCGTGCCGGCAGCAGGAGTGCCGTCGACGGGGAACATGATCTGCAGCGACGCCCGCGGCACTGCCAGCCAAGGGACAGGCGGAACGACCAGCACGGTCGGGGCCGGGGTGGTCACGCCGGTGACGGTCATGCCCAGGTAGGACGGCACCGCGTCGCAGGCGGCATCGGCCAGCACCGCCGCTTCGGTGGCCAAGTCGACAGCAGCGTAATCCAGAGCGGTACTGAGCAGTGCGAAGGAAACGGCAGGCGCAGCGAGGTTCGGTGGGATGCGCACGGGCAGCGGAACGCTCCGTGGCGGCCCGGACGCCTCAGGCCACACCAGGAACCCCTCGTCGCAAGCCGCGACCAGCGGAGACAGGTGGGCTGCGATACGGACCAGGTCCCGATCGCTCCACCTGGCAGCGAACCCTACTCGCCCACCGGGGTGTCAGGTCTGGGTCGTCGGGCGCGGGCCCGCCGCACCGCCTCCTCCACGATCGAGGCGGCCACCACCGACAGTTTCGCGTGGTCGCGTTGACTGATTCCCCGCAACGCGCCAAACGCCTCCTCAGCCGTGCTGCCCTGACGGCTGATCAGAATTCCGATGGCCTGATCGATCACCGCCCGACCGTTCAACGCAGCCTGGAACTGGGTCGCCAGGCGCTGGGCCTGCATGAACACCCGCGCATTGTGGACCGCGACCGCAGCGGGGACCGCGAACGCTTCGCCCAGCGTCGCGGCGTGGGCGTCGAACACGTCGCGCGGGTGGGCGTAAATGTTCAACGCACCCACCACCTGGGCACCGATCAGCAACGGCAACGACAACGCGCTGTGCACACCCAACGCCTCAACCCGCGGCCCGAACCGCGGCCAAGACCGGTCCGTGCCCAGCGACCCCGAGATCACGGTGCGCGCCTCGGCGGCGGCGGTGATACACGGACCCTCACCCAGGCCGTACTGAATGTCATCGACCTGCCCGACGAACGGTGCGCTGACCACGACCGTCTGCCGCCGGCCCGGCTCCAGCATCGTCAACCCGGCTCCCTCCGCACCGGGCACCGCGGCCACCGCCAACGCCGCGATCCGGGTCAACGACTCCTCCAACGGGCCTACGGTCGTCAACAGCGCCAGCTCCGCTACCGCTGCCCGCAGATCCTCGTCATCGGCCGCGGCCCGCTCCGCCGACACACCCGACGACCCGGCCGGGTCGCCACCATCACCGCCCGCTCCACCACCGACAACGTCCGACATATCCACCCCGACTCGAATTAGATGATCAAAGCCTACGATGCGCCACCTAAAACACCGCCAAGGCGGCCCCACCGAGCCCGCCGTACCTCCACCAGCAGGCTCGGTGCAGCCGGTCTGCGCGGCTCGACGTCGTGTACAGGCGCCGCACTCGATGCCTAGGCACGGTCGGCAGATCACCGGCCGCCGGCGGTCGGTGATCGATCGACCGACCTCATCGTCGATCACATCATCGAGTACCCGGGCTGGCGTACACACCTCGTGCACCCTGGGTGAGATTCGTCAGGACGAAACTTTGGCGGCTAGGAGTTACATGGTCAGGAAGGCGACGAAGCAGCAACGAGCGCTACGACAGGCACGGGGTCAGGCCCGAGCCAGGGCCGCGAAACCGCTCGGCACACCGCCGGCGCCCGAGAACGTGCCGACCACGAATAGGGAAATGAGGTCAGTCCTGCGCCGGGAGGCAGCGGCCGCCTGCGGATGGTGCGGCGGACCCATCCAACACAAGGCCACCGGCCGCATCCCCAAGTGATGCTCCGCGGGCTGCAGGCGACGCGCCTGGGAGCAATCACGCGCCGCCGTCTCCGGGCGGTCCACTGTCCAAGTCGTCGAGCGACTGGTCGAGGTTCCCGTCCGCGCCGGGCCGCAAGCAGCTCCACCGATCCCCCGGCACCAGGACTGGCCTCCCCTGCTCAGCCAACTCGCCACCCAGCTGAACAACGGCACCGTCTACGAGCGTGACCTTCCAGGGCTGACGACCGCCCTCAACCAGGTACTCGACGCCTTTGCCCAGCGGCGGCCGTCCAGGCCGTGATGTTTCGATCGGACCGGAGGCGGAGGAGGCAGTTCCGTGTTGGACTGGATTTGGATGGGTTTACAGCCTCCCGGCTTCGGGTTAACAGCCTCGGAGGGCTGGCCGCCCGGTGTCAGCTCTACGGATCATCGAAGGTCCGCCCAACGTGACACGAGAATCTTGAGCCCCTGACAGTGTCCTGAGCGATACTGCCGCCGCTAGACACCGTTCCCTTCACGCGGGCTAGGAGCCACACATGAAGATCGCCCACCCCCGCGAAGGCGAACCGATCCGCCTGGTGATGACGCGTACCGGCGCACCGCGTTACCGGGTCACGCTCGACAGCGACCCGTACGCGGGTGGCCGGCGCCGGCAGGTCCGCAGCACGCACAACACCCTGACCAAGGCCCGGGATCATGTCGCAGCCCACCGCGCCGACCGAGGGCGTGGACAGCTCGTCACCCCAACGGCTCAGACGTTCGAGGCCTACGCCAGGGAGGCCTGGCTCCCCCGACAGCGCCGCTCACCGACCGTGCGTCCCAAGACAGCGCTTGGCTATGAGGGCACCCTGCGGCATCCGATCGCTGCGTTCGGTTCGAAGCCGCTGATGAAGGTCACGCGCTCCGACGTAGAAGCGATGGTTTATGCCCTCGCCGACGCAGGGCGAGCGCAGAGTACGGCCACCCACGCACTCTTCGTAGTGCGGTCGATCTTCGAGGACGCGCTCGAAGACGGCCTCGTCGGTCGTAACCCAGCCAAGAAGGTGCATCCGGCCGGCAGGCAAGCGGAGCAACGAACGGCACTGACACCAGAGCAGATCGGGAGGCTGAGGTCGCACCTGTCCACCGACCGCCTCTACGGCTGTTGGCTGCTAACCCTTTTCGGTCTCCGCAGATCGGAGGTCATGGGGCTGCGCTGGCCTGACCTCGACCTGATCGATGGGATCTTGACGATCTCGCGCGGCCGGGTACTGATCGACGGCAAGCGCACCGCGGAGGGTAAGCCCAAGACCGAGCGAGGCGCGAGGGTGCTACCGCTACCACGCGACGCGTTCAGTGCTCTCACCGAACTGAAGACAGCACAAGAGTCAGCCTTCGGGACAGATCACGTTCGATCCGGGTACATCGCCGTGAACGAGATCGGCTCTCCGCTGAGGCCCGAGCGGTGGAGCGATCTGTGGCGCGGGCACTGCGCGGCTGCCAAGGTGCCAGTGGTCACGCTGCACGCAGCCCGGCATTCGTCTGTGACCGCGATGCGTGATGCCGGCGTCCTGGACCACGTTGTGGCCGCCTGGCACGGTCACGACGAATACATTATGCGCAGGGTGTACAGCCACGCCCAAACCGACGGTCTAGCAGCAGCGGGGAACGCGTTGGAGAGGGCATACAGCAGAGTGCCGACGGTGTCGGTGTGACACGCTTGTGACACTCTTTCCGGCTCGTTACTTGCCGATCCAAGTAAAGCCCAGCAACATACTGGCTTCCGTGGAGCCGCCTTAGGGAATCGAACCCTAGACCTTCTCATTACGAGTGGGCCACGGAACAGCCTCACCGCCGTCGATCCTGCTATTTCGTTGGTGAATCTCAACGGTCAACGGCGACCGTCAAGGGCTGTAGACGACCCTTCGGGGACCACTGAGGGACCTCGCGTCGTCGGTTCTCGAACGGCTACCCGCAGCGCTCGCCATGACGCCAGACACTGCGGTCGCTAGCAATGGCCGGCCGCAACCTTCACGGTGCCATGGCCGACGTCGAGGACCTTGTGCTCGAGGACCACTTCGCCATGGTCCCCGAATGGATTCTTGACGCTGCACTCTCTGACTGTGCCGTCCGGCTGTACGCCGTGCTGCTCCGGTACGGGCAGTCGTCTGGCGCACGTATGCCAGCCAGATCCACCCTGGCTGGTCGCCTGCACAAGCGCTCGACCGACACGGTCGATCGGGCCATGCGCGAGCTCGTGGCTGCTGGCGCCGTCCAGGTGGAGCCCCGCTTCGCGGGGCGGGAACGACTGACAAATTTGTACCGCGTCCGGACCACCCGGCCGGTATCGATGCCGGAAGCCGATCCCCGTGTCGACGCGTCGTCCGGACGCCGCAACCCTGACGCACGAGCTGACGGGAGCGGCCGCACCAATGCGGCTACCCGTACCGATGCGGCCGGGCGCGCATCTGCGACCGGTACCAGCCGCATACCTGCGACAACCCGCGCCGCAAATCTGCGGCTCAACCCAAAGGCTTTCACCCAGAGAACTACTCCCCCTCCCCCCTCACAGCCACCAAGCGGCATCGCCGCCGAATGCGGCATCGACGATTGGCAAGGATTCGTCCACGACTGCATATCCCGCCGGCTCAATGCTGGGCAACCCGCCGGCCGGTGGGCTGGTCCTTGTCTAGAGGCGGCCCTGCAGTTGGCTGTGCACGGACGAGCCTGGCCGGCCCAGTCGGCACGGCTCGCTCTGTTGGAAGTCGCGGGTGACCCCAGGTCGAGATCACCGATGAGACTCGCCGAGGCAGGGCCTTGGTGGGATGGCCTGGTCTCAGCTGTGCGACCGGATCTCTCTGACACTGCAGTGGCGGAGGCGGAGGCGGAGCTAGCCGAAGCAGACGGGCTTCGTGTCGTGCTTCAGGCGCGAGCACGAGCGCAATTAGAAGCCGAACGGTTGCCGGTGTCCAGGGCGTCGGTCACCTTGCGTGCTCGCGACTTGTTGCACGCGTCCCCCTCGAACACCGGAACCGACCATGGCTGAGCCAGTGGGCCTGGCCGCCGCCCTGCATGTCACTGGGAGCGCTGGGGCGGCGCGTGATCAAGGGGTGCAGCCACCGACGCTCGTAGTGGTTTCGAGCGTGCACGGCTGGGCGGGCGGATCGACGGTCGCGGTGGCGATCGCGGACGCGGCCGCCGCTCGCGGCTTGTCGACCTGCGTGGACGAATTCGCCGGACCGGTCGCGTCAGGGCTGGGTGTGGCCTGCGATGCGGAACTCGGCCTTGACCGTTCTGGGCGGTGGCGGGTCGGACGGCGCGGTGGCGTGCTGATCCATCGGCTCGCGGAGTTGAACGCGACGATCGCCACGGTGCCACCGCCGGCGTGGTCGAATCCGGAACTGACGGTTGTGGACACGGGCTACTCGTGGCCGGCGGTGACTCAGATGTTGACGGCGCCGCGTCCTGTATCAGGGTTGGCGGCGGTGCTCCGTACGGCGCCGCTGGTGCTGGTCTGCCGGGCAACGATCCCTTCCGTGCGTCAGGCCGAAGCCGTGCTGGCTGAGTGCAGCGACTTCCTACCTGCGTTGGCCGTCTTGGGGCCGCACCGCTGGCCTGGTGAGGTGACCGCCTCGGTCGGCGCTCGGATCACCGAGCTGCGTGAGCAGCACCGGGTGGTCACTGTGCCGCTGGACAAGCACCTGGAAGTCCGCGGCGTGACCGCCGACCCACTGCCCAGGACCGTGACAGCGGCCGGCCGGTCGCTGCTGCAACTGTCCACGCCGCCCCCGGCGCGGACGTCAACCACGAAGGAGAACATCTGATGACCATCACTTCCGCCGCAGCTGCGGTCCGCACCTTGCATGACGAAGCCGCCGGGGTCTGCCCGAAAGCACCGGCGGGTATGCAGGGCTTCGCCAACACGATCGAGGGCAACATCAAGTGGGCTGTGCTGATCCTGCTGGTCGTGGCGTTCCTGATCGGTGTCGGGTCGATCCTGTCGGGTCGGATCTTGCATCACCCGTCGTTGTCGCGGGCCGGGGTGGTCACGCTGGTTACCGACGTCATCGGTGCGGTCATCCTGGTCGGTGGGTACGCGGTGATCGCCGGCATCGTCGGATCTGGATGCGGCGGGGCCTGATGGAACGTCTGCGGCGGCTGTTCACGCCGAGCGCCCGCGTCGAGCCTGCTCCGCCGCCGTGGTCCCGGCAGCGCCTGCTCCTCGTTCTCGGGGCCCTCGTCGTGGTGGCTGCGGTCGGTGTGTTCGGCTTCGGGCTGGCCGTCTACTACGCGGTCGGCGCCGGCCGGCACCACTCCGCTGGCGGCGGCTCGACTCGCACCGGATCGGCTTCCACGGTCGCCGGCGTGCATCCGAGGTCAAGTGCAGCGCCGTCAGGCACAGCATCAGGATCCGGAGTGGGATCGCCGACCGGGGCCAGTGCGGGCGGCGTGGCAGCGCAGGACCGGCTGGCTGCGGCACCCATGCCGAAGGCCACGTTGACGGACGCACAACCGGGCGCCCCGATCTCGACCAAAGACCCGGGTGCACTGGCTGTGCCGCAGTCCACCAAGCGTGACTCCTTGGGCGTGGCCACCGGCTTCCCGCACACGCCGGCGGGCGCGTTGGCCGCGATGGCGTCGATCGACTCGGCCGCGTTCAACACCGGGTCGATGAATGGTGTGCGGTCAGTCATCCGCGTCTGGGCCGTTCCTGGCGGACCCAGTACGAGCAGCTGGTCCGGGGTGAAGGGGATGGCCGAGTTCTTCGACGCCGCCGGCCTGTCCGGGGCCGGGTCACAGACGCTGTCGATGGTGATGACACCGGTGATGGGTCTGATCAAAGGCACCGTCGGCACCGATTTCGTTGTTCCGTGCGTCGACTTCGAGCTCGACGCCACCCTCAACCAGACCCAGCGGGTCACAGTCGCCGACTGCGAACGGATGGTGTGGACCGGCGGAAAGTGGATGATCGGCGCGGGCGCGGAACCGGCTGACCCACCGTCGGTGTGGCCCGACACCGACCTGGCCATCAAGGTCGGCTACCAGGACCTAGGCCGATGAGCCGCGCACCGACGCAGGTGACGGCCTTCCCGTCGCTGCACGTGCCGTCGCTGAACCCGTTGCACTACCTGGGCACGGCGGTGAGCAAGGCCGCGGCCGACGGGTGGGAATCGGCGATGATCGCCATCTTCTCCGCCGCGATGTGGCTGCTGCAACTGGCGTTCCACCTCATCGACGCGTTCACCACACCCGACCTGTCCGCGACCGGCCCCCTGCACGGCATCCTGCCCACGACATACTGGGTGGCCGCTGCGTTGGCGGGGATCCTGTTCTTCGCGCAGCTGGCGCTGGCAGTGTTCCGCCACGACGGGACGAGCATGGCCAAGACCCTGATCGGCATGGCACAGTTCGGGGCCGCCTGGATCGGGTTCCTCGGCTTCGCCAGCGTCGTGGTCGTGGCCATGTCCGGCCTCGAGCACGGCATCCTGTCCGCGACATTGCACGTCACGTCCTGGTCGCAGTGGACCACAGGCTCGTCGTGGCCCAAAAACATCACCGACGTCACCATCGCAACAGTGCTGGGGCTGGGCGTCGGCGGTCTGGTCATCCCGTCGGCGTTCGCCTACCTGCTGCTGATGCTGGTGCGTGAGGCGGGGCTGCTCGTGCTTGCCGCGACCTCACCGATCTCCTCTGCCGGGCTGCTGTCAGAGGCCACCCGCACCTGGTTTTGGAAGATGCTGCGCTGGTTCCTGGCCGCCGCGGCGATGGCGCCGCTGATCGCGCTGGTGGTGGGGATGGGTGTGGAAATGACCCAGGGCGTGCTCACCTCGACGTCGACGACGACGAACGTCCCCACCCAAATCGGTCAGACCGTGGTCAGCGCGTGCCTGCTCGCCGTCGGTGCGGTCAGCCCGGTGGTGTTATTCAAACTGCTCGCCTTCGTCGACCCGAACACCGCCTCAGGCCAGGCAATGCGGTCCTCGCTAGATAACAACGGTGGCCTGTCCGGGCTGCTCAGCGGCAGCGGCGGCGGATCGGGATCCGGGTCTGATGCGGCGTCGCAGCAAGCGTCAGACGGTTCCGGGGTATCGGCGGGCGAAGCGCAATCCGATGACGCCACGTCCGGTCGGCTGGCCTCAGCGATGTCAGCGGCCACCGGTGCGGCCAGCTCCGTGGGCGGCTCCGTTGCCAGCGTGATGATGGGTGCCGCGCACGCGGCAGGCGCGGTCGCGGACAAGGCGTCAGCGTTCGCCGAATCCGGCCTGGGCGGGTCCGGCGTAGGTCACGGCGGGCAAGGCGAAGGCGGCGGCGGCAACGGAGCGCGGCCGGCGTCCAGCGGCGGTCAGGAGTCGGCCAGTTCGTCGAGCTCAACGAGCAGCGACACGTCGCCCAGCGACCCGGGCGGCACGGGTAGCGACCCGGGCCGCACGGGTAGCGACCCGGGCCGCACGGGTAGCGACCCTGGCCGCACGGGTAGCGAGCCTGGCGGCACGGGTAGCGACCCGGCACCGGCAACGACTAAGCAGCCGGCGGGCACAACGTCACACGATGCCGACACCACCGACCAGGGCGTTTCAGGCGCCGGGCGGGACGGCAAGGACGGGAGTAACGGGGCACCTGGCGCTCTAGGTCCCGCGGGAGCACCCGACACTGGCGCACCGGCAAGCAGCTCGCCTGCAGCGGCCAATAGCGGCGGCGCCTTGGGCGGCGACGGAGCCACCGGCGGGCGTGATGCCGGCGGCAGCTTCGAGCCACCGGTAAGTGGAGGGGCGATGGCGGCATGAGCGAGGCGACGCGGTACGGCGACTGGGGCAAAGAGAAGACGGGCTGGTTCTTCGGTTTGAGCGGCGGACAGCTCGCGGTAGTTGTGTTCACCGGTGGGCCGGCGTTGCTCGCGATCGGCGCGCAACGGTGGGGCCTGTTCTTGGTGCTGCTGCTGGTGTGGGCAGTGGTCATCGCGTTGACGGTGCTGCCGGTTCGGGGACGTGCAGCGTTCCGCTGGTTCACCGATCTGATGCTGGTCACCGTAGGAGGAGTGATGGGCTGGACCCTGTTCATTTCCCGGGCCGTCGAGGGCGACAACACTGGCGACCTAGGCACCCCTGATCTGCCGGGGTCGATGGCGGGGTTGGCGATGTTCGACGGGCCCGCCTACGAGGCGACGGGTTCCCGGCCGGTCCTCATCCAGGACAAAGGCGCCCGGTGCTGGAAGGTCACGGCGAAGGTGACCCACCCTGGTATCGGGTTGGCCGAGCAGCCTGACCGCAACCGGATGGGCGCGGGCCTGGCCGAGCTGGCCGAAGTCGTCGCGCGCAGCGAACTGATCTCTACGATCGCGGTGCAGATCCGCACCGTCGCCGACACCGGCGCGGCCCGGCAGGCGTGGGTGCGTGACCATCTTCGGCCCGACGCGCATCCGGTGCCGATGCAGATCAACGCCGAGGACTCCCGCATCTTCTCCGACGCCGCGGTGATGCACGAAGCGTTCGTCACCGTGGTGGTGCCCGAGCAGCGGATCAAACGCAAAGCGAAAGAGGCCGGCGGCGGCGTCGACGGTCGCGCGCGGGTGTTGTACGGGGCGATGCGGGAGGTGTCGGCCGCCTTGGTCGGGCGGATCGGGTGCACCCACGTGGCATGGCTGGCCGCACCCGGGCTGGCCGGCGCTATCCGCACCGGCTATGCACCGGGCGACGCCGCCGTCCTCGACGCCGCCCACCAGGCCCGGCGCGCCGGTCGCCACCAGGTAGCCGACGGGCAGCCGTTCGCCGCGGCCGGCCCGTCGCGGGCGCCGACGCCGGCGACGCGCCATTACGTCCACGACGCGTGGTCGACGGTGTCGTGCGCGGTGCTGCTGCCCGATCAGGGCGCGATCATGGGGGCGTTGGCGCCGCTGTTCACCCCGTCCACGGTCGGGGAACGCCGGTCGGCGACAGTGTTCTATGAGGCCCTGCCCCGCACCCGCGCCGAACGTGAGGTCGGCCGGGCCGACACCTCGGCTGAGACCGGCCGGGAACTGTCGAACAAACTCGGGTTCAAGCAGCGGGCCCGGTCCCGGCGTGACGCCAGCCGCATCAGCGGGCAGGACGAGAAACTGGCCCGCGGCCGGGCGATGGTGCGCGTTGCCGTCGTCGGTGCGGTCACGGTGCCCTCGGAGTGGTCGGCCAGTGACTACGGCGGCCGCCTGGAGTCCTCGATCCGGGGTGCCGGGTTCACCCCGCTGCGTCTGGACCTCGCCCAGCCGGCCGGGTTCGTCGCCGCCTGCATCCCGGTCGGTATCGGTCTGCCCCGGCAGCGGGGCCGGCGATGACGACCAAACAGTCCGATACCGGCAGTCACGCCGCCCCACCGGTCGCCCGCGACGTGCGGCGGTGGGCGACACGCGAGGCAGACAGCTACGTGCGACGCGAACGGCGACGGGCCGCCGCGCACGGTCGGCGGGGCCGCAGCACCGAAGAACTGCTGTCACATTTCGGCTACACGGTTCCCGACGCGCCCCCGCCGGAGGCGATGTCGAAAGAGTCGAACCTGTTCGACGCGATGGTCTCGCCCCGCGGGCCGATGGCCGTGGGCGGCGGCTGGTCGCCAGTGCCGGCTCCGCTGCCGGTGTACCGGATGACGTCGGAGCAGACGCCGGGGGTGTGGCCGTTCATCGCCGCCAACGGGCTGCCCCCGACCGGGGCGCCGATGGGCCTGGACTGGCTGTCGGGAGGCCGGTTCTACGCCGACCCGATCGGCTGGGTTCAGGACGACTCACTGTCGGTGACAGCGCCGAACATGATCGTGTTCGGCAAACCCGGGCGCGGGAAGTCGGGCACGATCAAAATGTTCGGGCTGCGGATGATGCCCTTCGGGTATCGACTGTTCGTGCTGGGCGACCCGAAAGACGAGTACGAAGCGATCTGCAAGGCCCTCGGCGTCGACCCGTTCGCGATCGGGCCGGGCATGCCCACCCGGATCAACCCCCTGGACAAGGGCCCGTTGAGTCACAACTGGGTGAACCTGACCGCGGAGGAGGCGCAACGCCGGGCCACGATCATCTTCGCCCGCTGGCAGATCCTGCTCGAGGGTTTGGTCGACACCCAGGGCGCGAAGTTCCGGGTCGAGGACGGCGAAGTCGTCGGCGACGTGCTGCGCTCGCTGACCGGCTACACACCGGGCAACAGTGTGCTGGCGCCGGTGACGATCCCGCAGGTCCGTGACGCCCTGGCCGAACCCAGCGACGAGTTGTGGCGGGACTGCCGGTACGCCTCCCGGCAGGCGTTCCTCGACGACACCCGCCCGGTGTGTGCGGCATTGACGACGCTGGTCAAGGGCTCGCTGGCGGGCATGTTCGACGAAGCCACGAACATTGCCATCGACTGGCGCGCACCGATCCAGTCGTTGTCGCTGTCGCGGCTGGACTCCCTCGGTGACGCCGCGATGGGTATCGGGCTGCTGTGTCTGAACTCGTGGGGCCGGGGAATGACCGACATCGCCGAGCCCGCTGATCTACGCATCGTGATCCGCGACGAGGCGTGGAAGCAGATGCGCCTCGGTGTGGGGGCGGTCAAATCCCTCGACGCCGATCTGCGGTTCTCCCGGCGCGACGGCTGCATTCAAATCGTGCTGGCGCACAAACCGTCGGACATGCTGTCGGTCGGTGATGCCGGCTCCCAAGCGGTCGCGATCGCCAAGGACATGCTCGGGCTGATCGACACCAAGGTGCTACTCGGTCAGGACCCTGAGGTCGGTGATGAGCTAGCCGACCTGTTGAACCTGGCGCCGATGGCGCGGGAAACCATCACCGGCTGGGCGATGGGCGGTAAGGGCCGTGCCCTGTGGGTCGTCGGGGACCGACGGTTCAAGGTGGAGACGGTCCGCACCGGAATCGAGGAGGAACTGACCTACACCAACGACAACATCGCCGGCGGTGCCGCGGCATGAAAGACACCACCAAGGCCGCGGTCAAGGTCGCGGCCACCACCGAAGGCGGGCACGCCGCCCTCGCCTTCAGTGGAGTAGCCGCCGTCGTCGTCGCAGCGATCGGGTTCGTCGTCGTCATCCTGGCCGCCACCCTCGGAGCCGGGTCCACAGCGAACGCGGCGACAGCCGGCTGCGCCGGCGGCGGAACCGCGCAAACCGTCGCGTCGGTCGACTTGACGGCGGCGCAGATGGACAACGCGCAGGCCATCGTGACCGCCACCGCGGCCTTCCGCCCGGGCGGCGCGGCGTTGCCCGCCTACGCCGCGACGGTGGCGCTGGCCACGTCCTATCAGGAATCCAAATTCACCAACAGCACCCGCCAGGTCGACCACGACTCCGAAGGCCTGTTCCAGCAACGGGTGTCGATCTACACCGCGGCGGGCGCCGCGAACCCGGTCAAGGCGACCCAAGCGTTCCTCGTCCGCCTGGTCAAGGTCGCGAACTGGCAGACGATCCCGTTAACCGACGCCGCCGCCGGCGTGCAGATCCCGGCGACGCAGTACCGGGGCCTGTACGCGCGGTGGCAGCCGATGGCGCAAGCGCTAACAAGCCGACTGTGGCCGGCCGCGCGGGCAGCGAACCCTGCCCCACCCGGTCCGGCAGCGCCCGGTCCAGCAGCGCCCGGGACCACGGTGGCGGTGCCCGTGGCGGCATGTACCGGTGACGCCGGCGCGGGGCTGGCGCCAGCCCACGGGCACGGCAACAACGTGGCCGGCACCACCCACGTCCCCGCCGGGCTCAACATCGCCGGCAGCCCCGCCGGGCGAAAAGCAGTCGCCTACGCACTCGCCCAACTGGGCAAGCCCTACGTCTTCAACACCGCCGGGCCGGCGTCGTTCGACTGCTCCGGACTGACGATGGCGGCGTGGGCGACCGCCGGCGTCGCCCTGGACCATTTCACCGGATCGCAGGTCTCGGCCGGCACACCGGAGTCGCCTGACCTGTCCCAGGCAGTCGCAGGCGACCTGGTCCTCATCCCCGGCTCCGACGGCACCATGGCACACCCCGGTCACGTCGGCATGATCATCGGCTACACCAACACCCCTGCGGGGCGGCGCTTGTACCTCGTGCAGGCCCCCATGACCGGTATGAGCGTCGAAGTCACCGACATCAGCGAGTGGGCCGGCCAAATCGCCGCCGTCCGCCACATCGGCTGACCCCCCCACCCACCCTGCGACACCTACCCCGCGATTGAAGGAGACCGTTGTGACTGAGCGACCCGGACCTATCCTCCGCCGACTTCTGCTGGGCTACACCACACCTCGCGGTGGAACCCGGCGGCCGCTGTCGTCCACCGAGGCAACACTGTGGCTACTGCTGGCCTACGCAGCCGGGCCCGTGGGCACGCTCGCCCTATCCGGGCTCGGCGTGGCCGGCTGGGTCCACGCCGCCCACCACCGCACCGTCGTCAACGCTGAGGCCCTGTCGATTCTCGGGCAGGTCCTGGTCGCCGTGGGCGTCTTCGCGTTCGCCGGTGCGGTGATCCTCACCAGCGTTCTGCACCGTCCGTTCCTCACCACGGTGCAGGTGATCGGCGACGCTGCGACCCTCATCTGGCTGGTCACCGCCAGCGTCGGCGTTGCCGGACCGGCGTGGGCGAACACCCACGTCTGGGCGGTGATGCTGATCGCCGCCGGGTGGATGCTGCTGCTGCAGGGCGAAGTCATGGCCCGCCGCGTGCTCGCCCAAGACGCACTGGCCCGGAGCGCCGAGGCCTGGAAGGCCGCGCACCCGGCGGCCGGGTCGGCTGCCCAAGCCGCGTCACGGGCGTGGGGCGGCCGGTCATGACGGTGCAGTCGGTTCCCCGCCGGCGCTACGTCAGCTCCGACGGCGGCCCAACCGCGACGGTGCTGCGCCTGATCGGCGTCGCGGACCACCAGACACTCGCGTTGGCGGTGTGGCCCGCCATGCTCACCCACCCCGGGCACGGGCCGATCGAACTGAGCTGCCTGAAGTGCTGCGCGACCGGCTACAGCCTGCGCGTCAGCCGAGGTGCCGACTTCCCGCCGGCGGAGTACCGGGCGTGGGTCGAACTCGTCGGCGGGGCAGCCGTGTTCTATGACTTCCCCGGGCAGCACACCCGGCCCGATCTGCCCCAGCAGGCCGTCGACCAACTCACACTCGGTGAGCCGACCCGGGCGGCGGGTCGATGACAAGCCTGGGCCGTGAGGAGCGGGCGCCCCAGCCGTGGGGTTGGGAGCTGCCCGTCGGGTGCGCGGTGTGCTGGGTGCTGGTCGCGGTGCTGCTGGTCCCGGCTGGGCAGGGGGTGGCGTCGGTTGCGGCCGGGTCGGGCTGGTGCTGGCCGACGTCGGCCGGCCTGTTTCTCGCCATCGGCGGGCTGCTGTCCGGGCACGCCGGTCGCGGCCTGGCCCCGGCCGCTGCGGCGGGCCTGCCCGCGACGTGGGTCGTCTACACACTGATCGTCGCCGCCGAACTGACCCTGGTCGCGGTGACCGCGGGCGGGGTGTGGCTGTGGCAGCGCGAGTTCGCCGACACCCGCGGCTGGGCCACCCGCCGTGACGCGACCGAAGCGCTCGGTGTGGACCGGCTGCACCGCCGCCGCACGGAACTGCGACCCGACCTGTACCCGCCGCGACGATCGAAGGCCACCCGATGATCACCACCGCCACGCCCGCCGCCAAGCAGGGGCAGCCGTCTCGAGGCCGCCGGAAGTTCACCGCTGCCGACGTCGGCTACCGCATCGGCCGGTCCCGCCGGCCCCGCGGGGTCGACCTCTACGTGCCCTACGACCGCACCGGCGGCGTCATCGGCCCGCAAGGCTCCGGCAAGACACTGGACCTGCTGTTCCCGGCGCTGCTCGACGCACCCGGCGGGGCGCTGGTCACGCTGACCAAACCCAGTGACCTGCTGCTCGTCTTCGACGACCGGCGCGACGGCGGCCGACCGGGCGCGGTGCTGGACCCGTTCGGGCTGGTCCCCAGCTTGCCGCAGCTGGTGTGGGACCCGGTCGCCGGCTGCGCGGACCCGATGCTGGCCCGCCGCAGGGCGCAGGCGTTCGCAGCGGGCACCGCGGGCGCAGCCACCCACGGCGACGACGCCGCGGTGTTCTACCAAGCTCAATGCGCGAACGTGTTGCAGTGCTTGTTCCACGCCGCTGCGCTGACCGGGCGCACCCTCGACGACATCCTGGGCTGGGTGGCGAACCCGGCTACCGCCGGCGTCGCCGACACCATCCTCACTACGCACCCCTACGCCGCCCCGCACTGGGCGGGAATGCTGGACAAGGCGTTGCACGGCGACCCGAAAACGTCGGCCAACACGACCGCAACCGTGCACCAGGCTATGGACATTTTGTTCCAGCCCTCCATCCGCGCCCGCTGCGTGCCCACCCCGGGCAACCCACCGACCGACCTGCGCGAACTGATCGCTGAACGCGGCACCCTGTACCTCCTCGGCCGGGACGACCCGTACCTGTCGGCGGCGCCGATGATGACTGCCGTCGCCGAAGACGTCCTCGACACCGTGCTCGACGTCGCGTACACGTCGCCCCACGGCCGGCTCACCCCGCCGTGGCTGTCGGTCCTCGACGAGCTGCCCTCCACCGCGCCGCTACCGACGCTCGCCACCCGAATGGCCAACGACCGGGCGCTGGGGTCAGGGTTTCTGTGGGCCGCGCAGACGTGGCCCCAACTGATCACCCTGTTCGGCCCGACCGGAGCGGCGCAACTGCTGGGCCTGACGAACACGCTGATCACCTTCGGCGGCGGCAACAACAACGACTTCAACTCCCAGATCGCCGACCTGATCGGAGTCCGCCAGCAGGTCCAACGCAACTACAGCGGCGGCGGCGGCCGCGACAGCTGGTCAACCACCACCCACGACGTGCAGACAGTGCGCGCCGAACAGATCCGCGCCATCCCCGAACGGCAAGCCCTCGTCATCGCCGACCGGTCCCGCCCGATCCTCGCCGACCTGCACCGCTGCATCGACGGGGCACGCGGCCGGCAGCTCCTCGCGAACCAGGACCGCCGACGCAGTGAACTTGCCGCAGTCGCGCCCGGCGGGTCCTACGCCCACCGGGCAGCTCTGACTGATCAGGCCTTGTCCTACACTCGCAAACACGGCCTCGCCGCGGCCAGCGGTGACGCGCCGGTCACGCCAGCTACCGAGGACGCACGCTGATGGACATCGTCACGTTCTTCCCGCGGCTACCACTATCGCTAGTCGGTGCCCTCACAAAGCTCGAGAAAAAGGCCATCCCGATTCCCAACGAAAGCCCCGACGCCGCGGCCGTACGACTGGGCGAACTGGCTGATCTACCGCGGCCGTGGATACCGGGCAGTTGTGACCCGGAACTACGACACGACCTGTACCGATGGCTCGACGACGTCGCGGCCTGGCTCAACGACCAGTACAGCTGGCAACCCAAAACGATGATCCCCGCTTGCTGGCCCCGCCACCCCCACATCGCCCACGAGCTGGCCGTGCTGGCCATGCTCCGTCACCAGGCCGAGCAGGAAATCAGCCCGGTGCCACTCAACGAGTGGCACCGCTACAGCCGTCCCCTGTTCATCGAACGGATGCTTGACCAGCTCGACGAAGGCTGCCGAACCAACCACGCCACTTGGCCCGGACGGGCCCGCTTCAACGACTACCGCTCCGCACGCGGCGACCGACTCGACATCTACGGCGCCGACGCCGCCGACGCCGACTGACCAGCGGATGCCGGCCCAGGGCACAGATACAGCAGTCCACCGACGAAGCCGCACAGGATGCCGACGCCCAGCAGGCCCAGTGCCCACCACCGCCAGCGCCGTCAGTGCGAGGCGCTCGGCGGGCAACAGGCCACCGACACCGGGCACGTTGAGATCCACAAGGCCTTCCTCCGGCTTGGCCGTGATTCGGAGCTCTCCGAATACCTGAGCATCGCTCGAGCGGAGCGGGAGATGAGGAACACGCTCACCCGCCCGCTGACTCGCAGACGAATCCGAGGATGTAGACGCACAGCGCTGCCAGCTGGACCGTGTCAGTCTTAGCTACTAGCCCGGATCTTTCACGGGCCTTCGGTTGAGCGGTGCCGCGGCGATGTCGGC
>CAXSBR010000014.1:19490-71585 GCA_964236495.1 uncultured Jatrophihabitantaceae bacterium | reverse complement strand
CCGGCTCTAACCTGACGTCTATCACGGCGAGAGCCTGACGTCGGGTTGGGGTGTACCCAGCCTTACGTCAGGCTGGGGTACGGCCAGGGCGTCAGGTTAGGGCCGGAATGCGAATTGATGGTCGCGGCCATCGTCTTCACCGTCTTCGTATGCGTGGTGGTCGGAGCTGGGGCCGTCCGTGCCGAGCGGGTGCGCCGCTAGGGCTGGTGGTGACCAAACACGTCAGGTCCGCCTGGGTTTAGCGACTGAGGCCTGGGGGGCTCAGGGTTGAGCGGTCGCGCGGATGATGATTTCGCTTACGTCGATGTCAGCTGGCTGGTCGATGGCGAAGGCGATGGCTTTGGCCACCGTGTCCGGTGGCATCGCGAAGCGGTCGCGGGCTTTCTCAAGCCCGGTTTTGACCTCGGTATTGGTGACGCGCTCGGCGAAGTTGGTTCGAACGAAGCCGGGCGACATGAGGGTGACGCGGATTGTGTCCCCGGCTTCCTGGCGCAGTCCCTCGGTGATCGCCCGGACGGCGAATTTTGTTGCCGAGTAGACAGCTTGATTTGCGACGGTCAGGTGGGCGGCGGTGGAACCCATGTTGATGATGTGCCCGCGCCCTTGTTGGCGGAACTGCGGCAAGGCCGCGGCTATGCCATACAGGACGCCTTTGATGTTGACGTCGACCATGAGGTCCCAGGCGTCCACCTGGAGGTCGTCGAGCGGCCCGATCGGCATGACGCCGGCGTTGTTGATCAGCACGTCTAGCCGGCCGAAGCGTTCCACGGCCAACGCGACCAGCCGCTCCAAATCTGCTCTGCGGCGGACATCGGTCTGGATGTGTGCAACCGTCCCGCCGGCTGCCTCGATGCGGTGCGCGACCGCCGTCACTCGGTCCTCTTGCAAGTCGCAAAGGACGACGCGGTGTCCTCGGGCGGCCAGCAACACGGCGTCTGCTTCGCCCATGCCACTGCCGGCCCCGGTGATCGCCACGACCTTGCTCTGGTCAGCGGAAGTCACGTTTGCCTCCTTGCTCTCGTCAGCGGAAGTGCTGGGTTGTTCGTCACCTGGTGGACCGGGTTCACGGTCGCGCAGGGTGCGAGGGGCGTCATCCGGTCTGGGCCATGCCGCCGTCGCAGAACAGCTCGACACCGGTGACGAAGCTGGAGGCGTCGCTGCTGAGGAAGACTGCGGCCTTGCCGAGCTCGCGGGGGTCGGCGAGCCGGCCGATAGGGTTTCCCGCACCCATTTTCGCGACCTCGGCGTCGACCTGGTCAGCGCCGGCAGACCCCTCCAGCGCTATCCGAAGCGATGCCGTGTCGACGGCCCCGGGGCTCAGCACGTTGATCCGCACACCGGAGCCGTGCACTTCCTGGATCCACGCCCGAACGAACTGGCGGATCGCGGCCTTCGAGCCGCCGTAAAGGCTCATCCCGGGCAACGCCTGGATCGACGCGGTCGAGCCGATGACCACGACCGTGCCGCCGGCGCGCAGATGGGGCAGCGCTGCTTGGACTGTGAACAGGACACCCTTCGCGTTCACCCCGAAGATGAAATCGAACTGCTTCTCGGTGATCGAGCCCAGCGGCGAACTGTCGCCGACGCCGGCGTTGGCCACGACGGCGTCCAGCCGCCCGTGTGCCTCCACCACTGAGCGATAGACGTTGGTCATCTCCTCAAGGCTGGTCACGTCCGCCACCATCCCGCTCGCGTTCGGTCCGAGCGTGCCCACCGCCTCGTCTAGGCCGGCTTTGTCGACGTCGGTGAGCACGACCGTCGCGCCCTCGGCGAGGAACTCCTGTGCGATGCCGTAGCCAACGCCGCGTTGCGCGCCGGTCACTATCGCGACCTTGTCCGTCATTGCCTGTGTCATCTGGACTCCCTTTGGACTGAGCGAAACAGATCCGACCCTCGAAGTTGAGGCCTCCTCATATTCTAACTTGAGGTAACCTCACGTTGCAAGCACAGGTCGTCGATGGGACGCAGTGAGCGATATGTCAACTGGGGGGCTGCCGCAGCGCGCAGACGCGCGCCGGAACCGGCAGCGGTTGCTCGACGCTGCCCGAGCCCTGGTCGACGTCCATGGCCGGAACGTGGCGTTGGAAGAGGTTGCCCGGCAGGCCGGGGTGGCCATCGGGACGCTCTACAACCACTTCCCCACTCGCCAGGCGCTATTCCAAACCGTCTTCGCTGACGAGGCGGAGGAGCTCCGGCAACGGGCGGAGGAGTGGCGCGCCGACCCCGACCCCACCGAAGCGCTGATTCGTTGGCTGCGCCTGGAGCTCGAGTACGGCGCGCGCGGGCAAAGCATGGGAGCCACCGTCATGAACATGCGCCACGAAACAGGCTCTCCGATCCAGCAAAATCACACCGCAATGCATAACGCCGGCGCGGAACTCCTGTACCGCGCCCAAGAAAGCGGCCACATCCGAACCGACATCGACCTCGCCCGCATCCTGCGGGTGGTGCTCGGCATCCTGCTTGCGAACGAAGCAGCGCCCGACCCCGACGGCACCCTGCCCATGTTCGAAATACTTATCAACGGGATCCGAACCCGACCCCGGACCTGATACGCGGCTCTTCAGCCCGTCGAGCCGGTCGTCCTGCTTATCGCGAGCCACGGGCAGGCCTCCCGTTCGACGCCAGCCTTCCCCAGACCGGTGCGCCAGCCAGACCCAAGTGACGGTAGCGAGTGGGCGCATCAAGTCACACGGATCGGTAACTTTCGCAACGGCGCACCCCCACCCACACCGGCGGGGTGCCGAGATGCTGTTCCAAGTCCTCACCAAACGCGAAGAGGAAAACAGCATCACCATTGCGTCGAACGAGTCCTTCTCCGGCTGGACCAAAACTTTCGTCGCCCCGCGGCTCTGCGCCGCCATCGTCGACCGGTTGACGTTCAACGACACCATCATCGAAACCGGCACCCAGCCCTACCGACTCGCCCACACCCTCGCTCAGCAGGCTGGACCGAGCTGAGACGTATCACCGGTCAGGAGACGGGGCTCGGTAGAGCAGCTTTCTGACCCAAAAGGCGACGAGGGCTACCACCGCCAGCGCGCTGACGGTTAAGCCGACGACGTTGTTGAACTGGCGCAAGGTCGGTCCTAACAGAAGACACGCAGCGACGATAGCCAGAAACCACCGCGTACCAGTGGTCTCATTCTCGAATCGCAGGGGTGAGCGACGGGCGGCCGGCGACTGCGGATCGTCGGTCGAGCGAAGCACCAACGCAGACAGCGGGTCGCCTCCCGGGCCCGGGCTCTTCGCCGCTACATCGATCACCATCATGCCGGCGCGCCCGCCCTCGACCTCGACGGCTACCTCGGCGCTGCCGGCGCGGCCGGCCCGCACCGACGCGACATGGCGGCCCGGGTCAGTGCGACAGTCAACCTCTTCGAGCCACGAAGGGTCCCAGCTTCAGGACCGTCAATGACTACCCGAAACGTCAGCGCCCGCCGCGCATGCGGCACCAACGTTCGAGCGCAGAGCCCGGCGCGGGCGTCGACGGCAGCGGCGGCGGGACGAGCGAGCCGACCCACCGGACTCGACGCGGTGACACAATGCAGTCGGCGTGCGATCGTTGCAGCCAGACGTCCGCCGGACGGTTGCGTCAGTGATGGGAGAACACGGTGGCGGTATCAATCAACCTGGCCAAGGCTCTGGACAAGGCCTACGAGAACAAGAGCATCGACGAGATCCTGCAGGCACCGCCGTCGGTGCTGGCCGGCCTCACCGAGAACCACGACCGGCTCCTACGTGAGGCGCTGGGGATCACCACGATCGCCGACCTCGGCAGCAACAAGTACTTCGCCCTCGCTGGCCTCCCGGTCGCCTTGAACGACAAGCAGGGCTGACCGCGCTAGAGTGCGGCACCCTGCGCATCCCACTAAGTTATGACCGACGAAGTCGCCTCGGGCGACGTCGTGTTCTTGTTAGGCGCTGGCGCCTCGCGTGAGGCCGCCATGCCGTTGGCGACCGAGATGACCCAGCTGATGCTTGCCGCGGTGCAAAACACCCCCGAAGAGCGAATCAACGCGCACCCGTTGAACTACGTGGTCAGCGCGATCATGGCGCATCGCGGGCGGGCTGGAAAATCGCCCTTGCACTACCCCGACATCGAGACCGTCGTCAGTGCAGTCGAGCTGCTCGCCGCACGTGACGACGTCGAGCTGACCCCGTTCGTGCAGAGCTGGGACCCGGGCGTCGGCGCTGCGGAAACCGCCACATTGACGCAGCAGCAGCAGCTCGCGCAGAAGATCTGCGACGACCTCGGCAATATTGGAGCTCTCGGGTTGGGCTCGGCGGCCCTCGCTCGTGACCTTGGCGCCTTTGTCCGCGCTGAAGTCGGCCTAGCGCCGGGAGCACCTATGCCCAGTTGCTCAACTTCCTGGTCGGCAAGCTGGTCAACATCCTCACCATCGACGACGACCGCAAGAAAAAGCTTGACTACCTCGCCCCGCTGGTGACCCTAGGGTCCCGTCCCGGCGGTGTGTCGATCGCAACGCTCAACTACGACCAGACCATCGAAACCTGCGCGGAGCAGCACGGCGTGACGTGCGCGACCGGCGTCGGGGAGTGGGACTCGACTGGGCACCTAGCTTTCCCAGCCGACGCTGTGCGGCTGTACAAACTGCACGGTTCCATCGACTGGGCCCGAACGGGCGAGGATTTCGAGGATGCCTACAACCACCAGACCGGTCAGTACTCGCCGATGGGGATGAACCGGGTCGCACTGCGGCCCAGCGCGCCGATGGGTAAGGAGCTGCCGTTCGTCGTCTTTGGACGCCGCGAGAAGCTGCGCGCTGACGGTCCGTTCCTAGACCTGCGGGCCGCGTTCGCGCACCGGCTGTCCTGCGCCCGCGTGTTGGTCGTAGTTGGCTACTCGTTCGGTGATGAGCATGTCAACGCGTTGGTCTCGCACTGGCTGACCGTGAACGACGCAAGGCGGTTGGTGGTCATCGATCCGTACTTCCCTACCCAGATTCGCCCCAACTGGCGAGGCGACATCCGCCCGACCCTGATCAGACAGCTCGTACGTACCAACCGATCGGTGCCGCCCGGCTCGGCGCCGGAGGTAGTCGCGACACGGTTGTCCGTAGTGCGACGGGGCGCAGCTGAATCGCTGGGTGAGATCTGTTCACTCAACGGCGACGCCCTGCTCGCTCGGCCCTACATGGAGTGACTTCCCGGTGCCTTTCATGGCGTGCGGTGTGTCCCGCTGTTTCCGCGGCGGTGCGGCGTGGCCACTGTCCTCGGCCCGGGGAAGGGTGATGGCGACCTGTGTCAGCCAGCGGTGGGAGGTGACGGTGGTACCCGTACTTCTTCCCCACCTATCGGCTGGATCCGAGCTCGGCGTAGGTCGCAGCCTCAGAGAAACTCTGCGCGCGGTCTCGCGTAGCCGCACCGCAGCGCCGGTGAGATGTGCTCAACCCGCGTCGGCATCCCCGGCCAATGCTGGTGACCGACGCAGCGTGTCGACGCCGCAGTTACACCGGCCTAGGTTCTGTTCGAGGACCGACAACCCGGTCCTTCGTGACCCGTAGATAAAGGATGTTATCTACGGGTTCTGGTAGATCCGTCGGGCATTGCTGCCGGTCCAAGATCAGCTGCCCGTTGACCACTCGCGCCGCCCGCACCTGCGTCTCGACCTGCTTCAGCTCCGGATAGCTCTCACCGGCAGGCTGCCGTCACCTTGCCCCGCGATGTCCCCGCTCACTGGGTGAGCATTCCCGACTGGGCTCGGCGTCGCGTCCAGGGTCGGAAAACGACGCAGGTTGGTGGACCCACGGTGGGCGTACTCCCGCGATCGGCGCCCACCCACCGGTGAAGAATACGAAGATCCGAGCCTAAATAAGTTGTTCGGCGGGGTCTCCTACGCATTCGATCCTGCCGTAAAGGACGTCCCCCACGTCGCGGGCGTCCAAGTCGGCGGTGACCATCCGATGGAGTCTGCTGCCTGGCACGCTGCCGGGGTGGACCCTGTGCGCTTCGCATGCGGCGTCGACGGCCGTGACGGCTGCGGCGAGGTCGGTGAAGTGCCCCAGCGGCTGGTCGGTGTCATCTCGAACGGTGTAGGTGATCATCGGTGGTCCTTCGGGCCGGGGCGGGGCGGTGGTCGCCCTCGACGGTGCAGTTTCGTCGAGGGCGACGTCGGTTTTTCGTGACGGCTGTGGATGGCGCGCTTGGCTATCCACAGCCGTCACCGGCGCTTTTACTGCGGGAACTGGGGTACATCGTCGTACAGTGCGGCGGCCAGGGGCAGGCTTGCGGTCTAGACGGTGGCGGTGGTGACAATCGCTTGGATGTCGAGGGCGCGGATGGTGAGCTGATACCAGTGAGGCGAAGGCGAGGGGCTGAGCACAGCAAGGGTGGTCGTGGCCGAACGAGTCGCTAGGTCGGCTCGGCCGGGATCTGTGGGTGTTGCGCCACGCCAGTGGCCATGGTGTATCTCGCGAACCGCGTCACTGTCGGGAAGCCGGCCATGATCCATGGCGACCAGGTCGACGTCCGACGCCGCCTGGAGTCCGACACCCGGGACGTGCTCCGCTATCGAGAGGTACCAGCACGGAGTGGGCGCGCCGGGGAAGCTGTCGTTGGGCCGTTCGCTGTACGACAGTCCGATGCTGACGGGGTTGGTTCGGGCTAGAAGACTTTCGACGGGGCCGTCGGTGAACACGGGCCGGTCGTCGGTGCGCCGGCGTGCTGCGGTCTTGAGCTGCTTCATCAGTGCGGTCATCCGGACGCCCTTCTTCAGCTGGGCAAACTCCGTGTGCATGTCCTCGGGTATGTCGATCCACTCACCTTGGGCTGGGAACATCGCGCTGCCCGCTGTGGGGTCGGCTGGCATCATCAGTAGTCCTCTTTCACCTGTTGCTTCGGCTAGTGGCCCGCGGCGAATGGTCTGGACACCTGCGCCGCTGAGCGAGCACAATGGTGGGGCGCAGACCGGCCGACTACCAGCGCCCCGAGAGGGCTACCCGCCCCTGAGGGACCGGATCAGTTCAGCAATTGCCGAGATTACGAGCGCGGAGCCTGCAAGCCACTCGCGCACGTGTCTCGGCTTTTGCTTGCGATGTCGATGTCCCATCCCCTCCCACCTCCTTCCTCACTGTGACCGCACCCGAACCAGATGCAGCCACCGCGAGTCAGCAGGCGGGTCGATCCTCCCATCGACCGGAGGTGAGCCGACCCACACACGGCGCGGCGTCGGCCTAATGTTCGATTCATGCGTTATCGCAGGACAGGTCGCGGGCAGGAGTACAGCGAGGTAGCACCGGCTCGGTGCCCGAACGGGCACAGGCTGGGCGCCGGACGGATGCTCGTCGGGGTGGCGTGGACCGACCGCGGCCGCCGGCGGTGCTGGACGTGCCGTCAGTGTGGTGACGAGGTCGTCGACGACGACTCGGTCACGTGGCCTGACCGATAGGCGCCGCTGCAGCGGATTGCGGTGGCTCCCGGTGGTTACCGCGGAGCGGTCCAGGGCCGGCTTAGATGCCGGCGGTACCACCGTCACCGCGGCAGCGGAATCCACGCCGGCGTCCATCAGCCACGACCGCACCGTCGGGTTGCCTACCCTGTAGCGGCGGACCAGAGCGCTCCGCGACGCCCCCACGGTGAGGTACCGCCTGCGCAATGCAGAATTGCCCGATCGACTACGACCAGAACCGGCGCCGCAAAGGCCCCACCCACTGCGCTACACGCGAAGGCTATCGCCAGCCAGGCACCGATACTGAACCGCGGCACGCGCTTCAGCCGGAGTACGGCCGAAAAGGTGTGGACAGTCACGACGTGTGTGCGCGAGTTACTCGAGGGCTGATGCTTGAGCCATGACCCGTATTCACCATTACCCGATGTAAGGTCGCGCCGGCCTGTTGATTCCATGGTCAATGCGGAGGCGGATAGAAGGGTGGATTGGTAGATCGTCAAGATCTACTTGCTTTACCCACCGCACAGTCGGCGTCTCGTCACTTTCCACCAAGTGGCCGCCTATTCGACTTGCTGCAAAAGACAACGCGAACTGTTGTCTGATCTCACCGTTGCTGTAGGCGATGACGTGGCGCGGGTCGGAGTAGACACCTATGAAGTCAGTCACCTTCACGTGATAACCAGTCTCCTCGAACGTCTCACGCTCGGCCGTCTCGGCGATGTACTCCCCCGGGTCCTGAGCGCCGCCCGGCAATGCCCAAAGCCCGTTGTCTGAGCGCTGCACAAGGAGCACTCGTCCACCTTCGTCCTGCACGAATGCGACGGCGGCCACAACGATGCTGTTGGCGGTAGGAGCGTCCGGAACTCGGTAGAACTCACGTCGAACCATGGCGCTCCTACCTGCCTGCTGGCTTCGCCGCATCCCATAGTCGGTCGTACATTGCAGCGTAAGTGTCGAAAAGGCCAGCGGGGCTCAGGCGCCGGATTTGCATCGCAGGAGCCTGCGCCGCCGGTAGGCCGTGCACGTGCTGGTTTGCGATCATGACGTCATCTCCCCGATAGATCGATGTGTACAACGTGGTGTCGTGCAACCGGATCTCAACCTGACGCGTCGAGCCAAGGGCACGTTGGAGAAGACCAAGCGCGTTACGCGTTTTGATCGCGACAGCGTCCCCGATGCCTTCCTCAGCGCCCCGCGACCGCACGGCGTCGCCGTCCGGGTCACCCATCAATAGCCGTACTCGCACTCCCCTCGCCGCTTGCTCCTTGAATACGTTCACGACAGCAGGCTGCTGCTCCGGCAGGAACAGCGCTGCATACGCCAGGAGATCCACGAAGGCCTTGGCTTCTGAGAAGATTTGCAACCATCGATCGGCGGGCACGGTCGCGCGCTGCCCGAAGATCTCGACGACTTCCGACTGCGTCTCGCTCCCACCAGTCCTGCTGGACGAAGCCTCCGGCCAAAGCCAGCTTTCTGACTCTTTGACCGCAGCTGCGACCGCTGAACGATGTCGCGGGTACGGAGCTCGACCATGCGATATCCACCGCTCGACTGTTTTGGGATCAACACCCAGCCGGCTCGCGAGGATGGTGGTACTCAAACCACTCCGATTCAAAGCGTCCCGTAGTCGAACGTTGACCATCGCGTCCCCTCGACTCCCAGCAGCTGCTGGGGACGACTGTACGCGCCAAGGACGTCCCAACTCGTCCCGCCACGTGGTGATGCCGTCCGTGGCGGGGTCGCACAGTTAGGCACGGTCGCGCGGTACTCGCCACGAAGGAGACTCAAATGCAGAAGCTGCTTTCAATCGACGAGGCGGCGGAACGGCTCCACATCTCCGTTAGCACTCTTCGATTCTTGCGCCAAGAGGGCCGTTTCGTTGGTGCGACGAAGATCGGCCGGCGCCTGTTCTGGTATGAAGCCGATCTCGAGCAGTGGTTGCGCTCCCAGAGGGAGCCAGCGTGAGCGTCCAACGACGGGTCAATCCCTCCGGCAATATCCGCTACCGGGCTCGTGTGAAGCTGCAGGGCCACCAGTTCACGTCGCGGACCTTTGTTCGTCGCGCAGACGCCGTCGCGTGGGAACAGCAACAGGGTCAGCGGTTGCGCCTGGGCGAATGGTTCGATCCACGCCGCGGAAAGGTGAAGCTCGAAGTCATCGCAGAAGCGTGGTTGTTGACTCGAGATGGGGTCAAGCGCCGCACTCGTGAGACTGACCGCCTGGCGTGGAAAAACTACATCGAGCCGGCCTTCGGCCGCCGTCCGGTCTCTTCTGTCACGACGGCGGAGATTGCTGAGTGGGCAGCGCAACTCGTCGCCGGCGGCCTATCCGCAGCAACCGCTCGCCGAGCCGTGTCGACGTTCAGAGCGATCTTCGAACACGCGATCGCCGACGACCGCGTGGCGAAGAATCCAGCCTCGAAGGTCAAACCGCTTCGAGGATCGGCAACCCGCGAAGGCCAGGCGTTGACCGAGGCCGAGGTCTGGGCGCTAGCACAGGCGTGCCGTGGACCCCTGAGTGACGTGGTGGTGGTTTTGGCCTACACGGGCCTTCGATGGGGTGAGCTGGCCGGGCTCAAGATCAGTGATCGAGTGAGCGTTCCCGGGCCCGGTTTGCGCGTTCAGCGCGCTGCGTTGGCCGGCGGCGGCCGTGGAGATCTGTACATCGACTCCCTTAAGAACCACCAAGCCCGCACTGTCCCGCTGACGTCCCAGGTGGCGCCCATCATCGCCAATTGGGCTGCGTCCCGGCCGACTTCGGAGTGGATCTTCCCCTCCTCGGCGGGCACTCCACTGCGGGAGGGGAATTGGAAGCGCTCGGTGGCCTGGATCCAGGCCAAGACTGCGATTGGGAAACCAACTCTGCGAGTTCACGATCTGCGTCACACTGCAGCGTCGATCTGGCTCGGTGCTGGAGCAGACGTGAAGGTCGTTCAGCGGATCCTGGGCCATGCGTCTGCAACGATGACCGTAGATCTCTACGGCCACATGATCGACACCAACCTGTGGGAGAACGCCGCCCGGGTTGGGGGACCATCTGGGGACCATAGTCACGAACAGGAAGGAAATGACAAGAATGGAACTCGGTAGGAAGCCCCTTAACTTCTGGGGCACCGGTGGAGCCGCCTTAGGGAATCGAACCCTAGACCTTCTCATTACGAGTGAGACGCTCTGCCGACTGAGCTAAGGCGGCGTGCTCCGGCGCGCCGGACACGGATTGCGAGTCTAGCGGGCCCGGCCGCCGTGTCCGCGCCGCTCGCCGGCGGTCACCGCAACGAGGTCGGTCAGGCGGGGCTGCGCGACTCGTAGGCCTGCCGCGATCCGCACACGCTGGCCAACGAGCACGTCGTGCGACGGCCGTCAGCGGTCAACTTGATCACCAACGACTCGCTCGGAACGTTGTGGCCGACGACGGTGCCCGTGCCGCACGACGTCGACTCCACCTGCTCGCCGACGGCCGGAGCCCGCTTGGCGAAGTCCTGGTACAGCGGATGTTCGTACTTCAGGCAGCACATCAACTTTCCGCAGGCGCCGGAGATGCGCAGCGGATTGAGGGGCAGATCTTGGTCTTTCGCCATCCGCACCGACACCGGCTCGAAGTCGACCAGGAAGGTGGAGCAGCACAGTTCGCGTCCGCACGACCCGACGCCACCGGTGAGCTTGGCCTGGTCGCGAGCCGACAGTTGACGCAGCTCCACCCGCACGTTCAGCGTCGCGCCGAGGTCGCGGAGCAGCGCGCGAAAGTCCACGCGGTGGGCGGCGGTGAAGTAGACGATGGTCTTTCGATCCCCGACGACGTGGTCGATGCCCACCACCTTCATGGGCAGCTCGTGCTCGGCAATGAGCTGACGGACGGCGATGCGGGCCCGCGCCCGAGCACGTCGGGACTCCGCGGCCGTGTCGCGCGCAGCCTCGTCGGCCCGTCCGGTGAGCCGTGGCAGAGCGGAGGTGTCCTCGCTGACCCACTCGCCGGCCCACATCACCTGCGCGACGACGTCGCCCTCGTCGGTCGGATACAGCACCTCGTCGCCGACGGCGGCGGGAACATTGCCGGGATCGGCGTAGAACAGCCGGCCGTGCTTGGTGAACGTCACCGCACACACCATGCCCATGCCCGACAGATTACGTTGGTCGATCAAGTTCTGGAAACCGTCCGGCACTCAGGCAGGCAGATGTGTGTTCCGGCCGATACCCCTGGATCGTCAACGATGGCTCCATAGGTTAGGCTCGCCTTACTGCAACCTGACTGGGAGTCACAGTGAATCTATCGACGACCCTCGTGCTCGGCTTCATCGCCGGCGTCACGATCGCGATCGGCCTGCCGATCGGACGGATGCGTCGACCGGCGCCCGCACTGCGCGTAGTGCTGAACGCAACGGCTGTCGGTGTGCTGATGTTTCTGTTCTGGGACGTGCTGTCCGCAGCATGGGAACCCATCGACAAAGCGCTCGTCTCGATACACGAGCATGGGACGGGATACGGCTCGGCGTTCGGTTACGGATCGCTGTTCGCCGGCGGGCTTGCCGTCGGGCTGCTCGGCCTGGTGGCCTACGAGCGCTACATCGCCCGCAATTCGGTGAACCGCGGGCGCGGGGGGCCAGGTGCGATGGCCGTCGCAGAACGTCCCGCCCGCATCGCCGGGGTGGCCAGCTGGTCGCCCGCTCGTCGCCTTGCGTTGCTGATTGCCGTCGGGATCGGCCTGCACAACTTCGCAGAGGGACTGGCGATCGGGCAGTCGGCAGCCAGCGGCGAGATCGGACTGGCGACGGTGCTGGTGATCGGCTTTGCGTTGCACAACGCCACCGAGGGCTTCGGCATCGTCGCGCCGCTGGCGGCCGAAGCGGGCACCGACGCAGTATCGAGCACTGGCGCAGTGGACAACCGGCCCAGCTGGCGGTTTCTGCTGTCGATGGCCTTGATCGGCGGCGGGCCGACGTTCGTCGGCACTGCGGTCGGGCACCAATTCACCTCCGAGCCGGTGAGCGTGCTGTTCCTGACGTTGGCCGCCGGCTCGATCGTCTACGTCATCGCGCAGCTGCTCGGCGTCGCGGCCCGGGCCAAGCGCGCAGACCTGGTTGCCTACGGCCTGCTGATCGGCGTGCTGGCCGGATTCCTCACCGACGCCATCGTCTCCCTCGGCGGCGCCTGAACCGCGTCATTCGCAGCACCCACTGAGCGACGCGTTCCGAGCTGGGCAGCGTCTCAGCGGGGTAGTCGCAGCGCCATCATCAGAGCCTCGACGGCGATCTGCGGTTTGACGTTGAGTTCCAGCGCCTCGCGGCAGGCCAGCACCGCGTCGAGACGATGCAGCGCCTGCACCGGCGACAGCACCTTCGCAGCGTCTGCCACCGCGCCCGCGGCATCGGGATGGGCTGGATCGACACCGACACCGGCATGGCGCAGCAGCACGTCGCGGTAGAAGCCGGCCAGGTCGACCAGCGCCCGATCCAACACGTCGCGGCGAGTGCGCGTCGCGCGCGACTTCTGCGTCCTCTCCAGGTCCTTGACCGCGCCGGCCGTTGCACGCCCGACCGCGATCGCTCCCTTGCCGGTACCCCCGGCGCCCAGCGCGATCTTGAGCGCGTCAGTCTCACCGGCGTCGCGGCCGGCGATCATGGCCGAACTTTCCTCGTTGGCGGCGGTGAGCAGCTGGTCGGCAGCCAGGAAGCACTCAGCCATCGAATGTAACGACGACGGAATCGCCAGCACCGCCGCTCGCCGAGCCCGGGCATCGCCGTCTCGGGCCAACCGTCGTGCGCGCCCGACATGACCCTGCGCGGCCAACGCCACCCAGTGCGCGGTGTAGTCGTCGTTGCCGTCGGCGCGTAGAACGGCCTCGATCGCCTCGGCCGGTGGCGTGCGCAGGGTCAGGCGACGGCAGCGCGACTGGAGGGTCATCGACACGTCGTCGGGGTGGGTCGACGGCGCGCACAGCAGGAACAGCGTGCGGTCCGGCGGTTCTTCGACGGCCTTGAGCAGCGCGTTGGACGCCCCCTCGGTCAGCCGGTCGGCGTCCTCGATGATGATCACCTGCCAGAAGCCGAGCACCGGTCGGCGCGCGGCCGCACCGACTACCGCGCGCATCTGCTCCACCCCGATCGACAAACCTTCGGGGTTGATCGCGCGCACGTCGGGGTGGGTGCCGGCCAGCGTGGTGTGACAGCCCTGGCATCGGCCGCAGCCCGGGCCGTCCGCGGTCGGCTCGGTGCACTGCAACGCGGCGGCAAGCGCGCGGGCGGCAACCGAACGCCCCGAGCCGGGCGGACCGGTGAACAGCCAGGCATGGGTGAGTGCGCCGGTCGCCGCCAGCCGGCCCGCGGCGACATTTTGTCCCGCCTGCGCCGCTTCCCGCAGCGCGGTGACGGCTTGTCCCTGGCCGATAAGTACGTCCCAGACGCTCACGCCGGCACTCCGTTGCTGCCGTCGTCGACGGCCGTGGGCATCGCAGCGCGGTGGTGGCCCTGAGCCGGATCCGGCGGGCGACCCTCCAGCAGCACGGCAACCGCGGCCACCACCGCAGCGGCGACCTCATCGGGCGCCGCACTGGCATCGAGAACGACATAGCGGTGCGGATCGGCTGCGGCATAGGACAGGAACGCTTCCCGCACACGGTCGTGGAACTGCAGCGATTCCGACTCCAGCCGGTCGGCGGTGCCGCGTTCGCCGGCCCGCGCGAGACCGACGGCCGGCGGCAGATCCAACACGATGGTGAGATCGGGCGCCAGATCTCCGATCGCCCAGCGCGACAGAGCGCGCACCTCGTCGACCGACAGCGAGCGTCCAGCCCCCTGGTACGCCAGCGAGGAGTCCACGAACCGATCGGTGAGCACGATCTCCCCGGTCTCCAACGCCGGCTTGATCACCTTCGCGACGTGATCGGCCCGATCGGCAGCGAACAGCAGTGCCTCGGCCCGGGCGTCGAGGACGTCAGAGGAGTTGAGTACGAGACGACGGATCTGCTGACCGGCCGATGTCGCGCCGGGCTCGAACGTGCGCCGCACCGGGTGCCCTTCGCCGCGCAGGTACTCGGTCAGGGCGTCGATCTGCGTCGACTTGCCCACGCCCTCGCCGCCTTCGAAGGCGATAAGGATGCCGCCGCTGGTGGGTCTTAGCTTGCGACGGCGAAAGACGCGCCCGACGTCGGTCAACACCGACACCGAGCCGCGATCGTCCATCGCCCGGTACGCGGCGACGCCGGCCAGCATCGCGAGCAGGCCACCGACGAGTAACACGATGCGGGTGCCGTCAATTGTGACGCCTGCGCCGAACAGAGTCGTCCTGCGCTGGCCGATGCCGCCGACGACGAAGGGCACCACCGCCAGGCTCATGATGAGCACCACCCGCACCAGCGACTGGATGAAGGCGAACACGCGCCCGCGCATCTGGTCGGCGATCTCGGACCCCAACAACGTCAGCCCGGTTAGGAAGGCCACGCCGCCGCCGAACCCCACGCCCACGACGGCAACGATCGCCAGCACCACGTGCGGCGCGAGTGAGGTGAGTACCAGGCAGAAGCCGGCCAGCACGATGGACAGGCCGAACACGCGCCGTCGCGACATCTCCCGGGCGACCCTGGGCGCCAGCGCCATGCCGATGCCGAGACCGACGAAGACCGCGCCGAACAGCACGCCATAAGACGCGTTGCCCGCACCCAGACTGGTGACGTAGGTATGTCCAGCGCCGATGACCCCGCCGCCGGCGGCGAACGCGCCCACAATTCCGATGATCACTCCGCGCAGCAACAGGTTCGTGCGCAGGAATGACATGCCCTCACCGAGCATCGCCAGCAGGCCGGGCTGGTTTGCGGGCTGGTCTGCGGGCTGCTGTGCGGCCCGTCCGCCCCGACTGAGCTCAGGCACCGTCGCGCAAATCGCTGCGGCGATGACAAACGTCGCGGCGTTGAAGTACAGCGACAGGCTGACCTGGTCCGAGTGCGTCGCCAGGTCGCCCTTGAGGTAGCGCGAGATGATGTCGAGACCGGCGAACAGGATCGCCGCGCCGACCGACGTCAGGCCGTAGGTCGTGATCAGGCCGAGCTGGTTGGCTGCCTCGAGCTGGTCGCGGCGCACCAGATTAGGCACCGACGCGTCCTTGGCCGGGGTCCAGAACAGGCTGACGCATTCGACGGCGAAGCTGCCCACATAGAGCCACATCAGCTTCTGATGGTTGCTGAGGTGCAACGTCATCGCGATCGGAATGGAGACGAACAGCAGGAAGCGCAGCAGGTCCGACAGCACCATCGTCCTGCGGCGATCGAAGCGGTCGGCGAAGGCGCCGGCGAGGGGTCCGAGCAGAACGCTGGGTAGCAGCCGGACGAGCAGGACCAGGCCGAGGGCATAGTTCTGCCCCTGGTAGCTGGTGGCCAGGCTTGCCGCGAGTGCTGTGGTGGCCAGTAGGCCTAACCAGTCGCCCAGACTGGACAGTGCGGTGGCGTACCAGATTCGCCGGAACCCGCGCCGGCGCAGCACCTCGCGGACCGCGGCCATAGAGCTGGTGTCCACGCTCGTACCTGGCATAGCACCGGAGCCGCCGCTCGATGGTGCGCTGCGGGACGAGCCGGCCGACTCGGCAGGGGCGGGGCCTGCCTGGCGGCTCGTGTCGGCGGAAATCGGTACTCCTTGCTCGCGCGGCGGTTGGGTTCGACCGGCGCTGGCGGGCGCGGCGTTGAGTCGCGCTGATTTCAGGATATCGACGGCCTCTGACGTTGCTGCGGTTTTCTTCGCCCTTGCTGAGGTTGTCGCTACCCGTCGTTTCGGTCAGCTAGACCAGTGAAGATCGCCGTGCGCGTCGCTAGAGCTAGCGGTTCCCCGCGTTCGTGGCTGAGTTGTGGATATCGACCGGCCGCTGATGCGCCCTCCCAACGACCCGTGGATATCCACAATTTCCGCCTCGTGTCTCACGCCGTCGGCCCAGCCGCCGCCGCGCGTCGCCCCGAGGCTGAACCTGGATGCCCCCCGGGCGTCACTCAGTTTGTGGATATCAACCAGCCGCCGAGTCGCCCATCTAACGGCCGGTGGATATCCACAACTCCGGCAACGACGACGTCGTCGGCATCTGACTGATGGGTCTCTCTTTGCGGCCCTTCAGCGGGTGTGGTCGGCGGCGCTGTCGAGCATCTTCTGTACACCGGCGGCCAGGATGTGCCGATCGTCGGCACTCAGCCCGGCCAGCAGCTGCGCCTCGACGGCCAGCAGCTCCGTCAACGCAGAGTCGACACGCTCGCGGCCGGGCGGGGTCAGCTGGACCCGCGTCACCCGGCGGTCCTGCGGATCGGGACGACGGCTGACCAGTTGCCGTTCCACCAGCACGTCGAGACGGTTGGTCATGGTGCCCGACGTGACGTGCGTTTCCAGCAGCAGCTGGCCTGGCGTGAGCTCATAGGGATTCCCGGCGCGTCGTAAAGCGGCCAAGACATCGAATTCATAGGGGCGCAGCACGTGTGCTGCGAAGATCTTCTTACGACGATCGGTGAGCAACTCACCCAACCGGCTCACCCGACTCAGGACGTGCAGCGGGCTCACGTCGATGTCGGGGCGTTCGCGCTCCCACGCCGCGACTATCCGGTCGACTTCCTGGGCGCGCAGGGCGTCGTCGTTGCGGTGCGCGGCCACGCCGCGATGCTAACTGCCCGAGTATGTGTGCGGCGTGCAGCGCGTCAGTGGTCTGGAGCGTCCGCGAACTGGAACATCAGCGGTCGGCGCGCTCGGTCGCCGGTTCGGCGGCGGCGATCTTGGCAATGAGCGGCTCGACCTTGTCCGCCCCGCCGGCCCATTTGACCAGCAACCGGGCCGACTCCACTTGCTCGCGACTCACGCGCACGATCTGCGTCATGAATGCCCCTCCACCCCTGGAACTTCTACCTCGGCACTTGCGATGTCGACAGCATCATCGTCCTCCACGAACCGCACATCGTCCACAACATGGGCGACCACGCCCGAGGCGGGCAACCGCAAACCCGGCGGCAGCGCCTCCAGAACCCCGGACTGGACGAGGCGCGCAGCGATCCGCCGATCGTCCGGGCCGGCCAGATCGCTGTCGAGCAGCGCATCGAACAGCGCCCGGCCGATCGCTCGCTGTGCCGGCGTCGCCGAACCCATCAGGTCGATGGCCTGGGCGAACCGGCGACCCCACTCGTCGCGCCGACTCTCCACGACGGCGTCACGCTCAGGGCGCGATCCGCGCCGCGCGCCCACATAGGCCAACCCGGCACCTAGCAGAGATACCGCGGCGGCAGCCCAGTCCGCGCCGGCAACCATGATCGGTTACGTCGTCCTAGCCGAGCGCATCGGCGACAGCGAAGCTGACCGCACCGGTCGCAGCGGTGCCACCGGGCGGGCAACAGCACAGTCAATAGCGGCAACAGCACTGGCAACACCGTCGACAGCATCGCAACACCGCCAACGGGCTCGGGCGTAACCACCCTGGACGCTGCGACGACTCACGACGTGGCCGATGCCTTCTTCGTTGCTGCTTTTCCGGCCTTCTTGGCAGCAGGCTTCTTGGGCGCGGCCTTCTTCGCCGGCGCCTTGCGAACGGGCTTCTTCGCCACCGGACCACGGGCGCGGCGGTCGGCCAGCAGCTCCGAGGCACGCTCGTCGGTCAGGGTGTCCACCGAGTCCGCCGTCCGAAGCGACGCATTGGTCTCACCGTCAGTGACGTATGGGCCGAACCGGCCGTCCTTGACCACCATCGGCTGCTGCGAGACCGGGTCGACGCCCAACTCCTTTAGCGGCGGCGCGGCTGCTGCCCGGCGCCCGCGCAGCTTGGGTTGGGCAAGCAGGACCAGTGCGTCGTCCAGGCTGACGGTGAACAACTGCTCCTCTGACTCCAGCGAGCGCGAATCGGTGCCCTTCTTGATGTACGGGCCGTAACGGCCGTTCTGTGCGGTGATCTCCGCACCATCGGTGTCGTTGCCCAGCGTGCGCGGCAATGTGAGCAGCTGCAGAGCAGTGTCCAGGTCGATCGTCTCGACCGACATCGTCTTGAACAGCGACGCGCTCTTCTCGCCGTCGGTGACGTAGGGGCCGTAACGGCCGGTCTTGGCGCTGATCTCGAGCCCGGATGCCGGATCGGTGCCCAACTCACGTTCACCCGACGGTGCGTCGAACAGCTCCTGGACCTTCGCCCGGGTCAGCTCGTCGGGCGCCAGATCCTCGGGCACCGACGCGCGCTGGCCGGTCTCGGCGCCACCGACGCCGTCGGGACCCTTCTGTAAATAGGGCCCGTAGCGACCCACCCGCACGAGGACGTCGTCGAACAGCGGAATCGAGTTGACGCCGCGGGCGTCGATCTCCTCCAGCCGCTCGGCGATCAGCCGCTTGAGTCCGCCCTGCGCGGAAATGCGCGCGGCATTCTCGTTGGCGTCGGAATGATCGCTACCGAAGTAGAACTTCTGCAGCCAGCCCACGCGGGAGGCGTCGCCCGAGGCGATGGCGTCCAGGTCATTTTCCACGCTGGCGGTGAAGCCGTAATCCACCAACCGGCCGAAATAGGTTTCCAACAGACCGGTCACAGCAAACGCGATCCAGGTGGGAACCAGTGCGCTGCCCTTCTTCCACACGTAGCCCCGGTCCTGGATGGTGCGCATGATCGAGGCGAATGTCGACGGGCGCCCAATGCCTAGATCCTCCATCGCCTTGATCAGCGACGGCTCGGTGTAGCGCGCTGGCGGCTGCGTCGAATGGCCTTCGGCCTCGAAATCCGACGCCCGCAGCTCCTGGCCGCGCTCGAGTGCCGGCAGCCGCTTCTCCGCGTCGTCCTTGCCCTCGCCGCCCTCCTCGGCATCCTCCACGTAGGCGCGCAGGAACCCCGGGAAGGTGATCGTGCGACCGGACGTCGCGAACTCGGCCCGCTCCCCCGACGCCGACGTGCCACCCAGGCGCACCGAGACGGTGGTGCCCACGGCGTCGGCCATCTGCGAGGCGAGCGTGCGCTGCCAGATCAGCTCGTAGAGCCGGAACTCGTCGCCGGCGATCTGGCCGGCGAGCTGTCCGGGCGTGCGGAAGGCGTCACCGGCCGGACGGATGGCCTCGTGCGCCTCCTGGGCGTTCTTGACCTTGCGGTTGTAAGTACGCGCCTCGGCCGGAACGTAGGCGTCGCCATAGAGCTCTCGCGCCTGGGTGCGGGCCGCGGCCAGCGCGGTGGCCGACAGGTTCGTGGAGTCGGTGCGCATATAGGTGATGTGGCCGTTCTCGTACAGCCGCTGAGCCACCCGCATCACCACCTCCGACGACCACCGGAACTTGCGCCCCGCCTCCTGCTGCAGCGTCGAGGTCATGAACGGCGCGTACGGACGGCGTCGATAGGGCTTTTCCTCGACGCGGGTCACTTGGAAGTCCCGACCGTCCAGCCGTGCTGCCAGTCCCTTGGCGCCGGCCTCGTCGAGGTGCACCACCTCGGTGCTGGCGAGCCCGGTGGCTGCGTCGAAGTCGCGGCCGGTGGCGACGCGCACGTCATCCACGGCAACCAAAGCGGCGGTGAACGTCGACGGATTGCCTACCCCGGCTTCGGGCGCTGCGACCGCTGTGAAGGCCGCCTCGACCCCCCAGTAGTCGGCGGCGTGGAAGGCCATCCGCTGACGTTCCCGCTCGACGACGATGCGAGTGGCCACCGATTGCACCCGCCCGGCCGACAGCCGGGGCAACACCTTCTTCCACAGCACCGGCGACACCTCGTAGCCGTACAGCCGATCGAGGATGCGGCGGGTTTCCTGCGCGTCGACGAGGTCGGAGTCGATCTCGCGCGGATTCTCGACGGCGTGCGCGATGGCCTGCGGGGTGATCTCGTGGAAGACCATCCGGCGCACGGGCACCTTAGGGTTCAGCGTCTGCACCAGATGCCACGCGATGGCCTCGCCCTCACGGTCTTCATCGGTGGCCAGGTAGAGCTCGGCTGCATCTTTCACGAGCGCCTTGAGCTTGCTCACCTGCTGCTTGCGGTCGGGGCTGACGACATAGAGCGGCTCGAAGTCGTGCTCGGTGTCCACGCCCAGGCGCGCCCATGCCAGGCCTTTGGAGGCGGCGGGAACGTCGGCGGCATTGCGCGGCAGATCGCGGATGTGGCCGATCGAGGCTTCGACGATGTAGCCCGAACCGAGGAAGCCACCGATCGTCTTCGCCTTGGCCGGCGACTCGACGATCACCAGCGTCTTACCCGATTTCGCTACTGCCTTGGCCACCGCCATCTCCTACCTATCGACTCGCGCGCTGGCCTCACGCGCTGGAATCCCAGCCAGCGCGGACGGTACAGGACCGATCTGTCGAGCCGGTGGGACTTTGTTCGCCGTGGGCCAGAACCAGCCGAGGTCCGGCAGATACGGAGCGACAGGCTCAGACCAGTACCGAACCGCGCACGACGCGTCGGACCTCCGCGGTCTCCTGGGCACTGTAGCGGCTCAGGATCTCGTGCAACTCGTGCAGATCGGACTCGGTGGTGTACGTCGAGATGTCGGACTCCAGCTGGGACACTTCCCGGCGTCCCACCAGTGCGGCAACACTCTTGATGATGCTGTTCATGACTGCTCCTTTGCCACTGTCCTATGGCTACTGAACCGATCTAGTAGCTCCATGGACAACGATACTGAACTGATCTAGTAACTGCGAGGGGAGCGACGCATGTCACCAGCGGATCGAGTGACCCTGGTCCAGATCGCCCACGACATGGGCGTATCTCGCGCGACGGTGTCCAACGCCTACAACCACCCCGAACAGCTGTCGAGTGCCCTGCGCGAACGCATTCTGGCCCGCGCCGGCGAACTCGGGTTTGCAGGCCCGGACCCCACCGCCCGCAGCCTGCGCCGGGGTGCGGTAGGCGCCATCGGCGTGGTGGTGGATCAGGGCCTGTCCTACGCGTTCTCCGATCCGGCAACTGTGCTCATGCTCGACGGCCTGGCCGGGCAAATTCAACCGGCCGGGCTGGGCTTGCTCATCCACACCGCCGCCGGGGACCGCACCGAGCAAGCCGCCGAGCTGGCATACATCCGCGATGCCGCGGTCGACGCCTGGGTGCTGCTGTCATTGCCCGACGACTCGCCGGCCATCGAGGCGGTGCGCGCTCGGCGCCGGCCGGTAGTGGTGCTCGACCAGCCGTTGACCGCAGACTTTCCGCTCGTCGCCGTTGACGACCTGGGCGGAACGGCGCTGCTCACCCGCCACCTCACCCGACTGGGCCATCGGCGGATCGCCGTGCTCTCGATGCCGTTGGGCCTGGACCGGCGCGAGGGCGTCGTGGACATCGCCCGGCAGGCGACGACGGGATACCGCAACATTCGCCAACGCCTGGCCGGGGTATCGATGGCGGCGTCGGAGGCTGGCATCGGATGGAGCACCGTTGCGGTGATGGAGTGCGCCTCCAACGACCCCGATGCCGGTGCCAGCGGCACGCTGGCGTTGCTTGCGCTGCAGCCTGCTCCGACGGCGATCATCGCGCTCAGCGATCAGCTGGCGCTGGGCGCTCTGCGCGCGGCACAGGACACCGATCTGCATGTGCCCGACCAGCTGTCGGTCGTCGGCTTCGACGACTCGCCGTCGGCCGCGCACGGACAGCCGCCGCTGACCACCGTGCGTCAGCCGCTGCGCGAACGCGGCGAGGCAGCCGGGCGCGTGGTTCTGGCTGTGCTGGCAGGACAGACTCCCGAGGTGCCGGGCCCGTTCGACGTGCAACTGGTAGTGCGCGCGAGCACTGCGCCACCGTACTGAGCTGGCGCCGTACAGAGCTGCTGCTTGCTCAGAGTTGCAGTTCCGGCGCGTGCGCCAGCCGGGACAGCACGGCCGCGGGCACGGCGCCGGTGACGACGACGCTGCACCCTGACCGCCCGCCGACCGTCAACGACACCACCGTGCTCCGCGCGTCGGTGCGCACCGAGTTGGCGACGCGCGCGCCGTGCGGCACGCACTGCGACTCGATCGTCACCGCTGTTATCGATGGCACCCGAGTCCTAGCGGACTCGCGGTTAGTTGTGACCCTGACAGGAGCGGCATGCCAGGTTGCGAGCTCGACGGTGATAAGGCTGTGCACCGGCGTTCCGCGCTCGTCGAAAACGACCGTGCCGACGTCCACCGCCGCGTCGGCGTTCCAGCGCCGGATAGTCGACAGCGACTCGGGCAGCGGCATCGGCGACACGCCGCAGTTCACCGTCACCGGACAGCCGATGGCGTCGGCAGTTACCGGCACCGTAGCGGCCACCGTCCGGGTCGTGGTCACAGTGCGCGCGCTGGAGTGCCACGCGCGCAGTGCCGCGCCGGCCAGAACTGCGGCAAGAAGTGCTGTCAACGCGGCGACTCCGAAGGCGATGGGCGTCGCCAACCGACGCGGGCTCGCCCCAGTCGCCGCGGCCGCAGTGCGGCCCCTTACCGACGTCGAGTCCGCATCAGCCGCACGCGCCCGGCGCGGCAGCTGGTGTTCATCGACCTCGATGATCTCGATGTCCTTCACGGCAACTGCACCAGCGGGTCCGCCGCCAGCCTCAGAGCAGCAACGTTGATGTCCTGGCTCGCAGTTGCGGTGTCGACGCCGACCGCGGCGCTGCACCCGGTGCGTCCGGGCGTGACGACCTGCCAGGTCCGGCTCAGCACCTTGGTGCTGCCGTCGAGCTCTCCGAAGATTCGTTCACCCTGCAGGACCAGGCGCGGCACAGCCTTGGCGCCGGGAATGCACTGCGCGGAGACCGTCACCGTCGTCGCTCCGGCCGCGGCGACGGATACCCGGCGATACACCCGGCCACTGGCCGCGTCCAGGGTGGCGACGGAGGACACGACCGACGCGCCGGGAAAGGCGTGCCGTACCGCCCGTAGGACTGCCGGCGGGGCCGCGGCGCTCAGCGTGCACGTCACGTGCACCGGGCAGCCGGCCGCGTCGGTAGTGACGATGGCACTGGTCGGCGGCGCGGTAATTGTGCGGGTGCGGTGCTGCGGATGGGTATGGATGGCCAGCTCCGCGCCGGTGACGGCCACGGCGCTCAGAACCGCTGTTACACCGAGCAGCCATCTCGCGACCACCGGGATCGCGGCCCAGCGCTCGAGCCAGGGCGAGGCGCCGCCGACGACGATCGTATCGTCGCCATGGGCGTCCCCGACGCCCTGATCCATCGGGCCATACTGCGCCTAATCGGCACTTGCTGCCAGAGATGCGACTGGTCCTGCACCGCAGCAAGCACTGTGCGCGTTGGTTATCTCATCGACGTAGGCCAGTCGACGCCGGCTCCAACCGGCGCCTCGCCCAGCAGCTCTGCGAATCGACGGATGCGCTTGATGCCGGTCAGCCGCCACCCTCCCCGGCCGCTGCGCGCTTCTTCGTCGCTGCGATGCTCGCCCGCTGTGCTGTCTACGGGCTCCGCTCCTCGCTCCTTCGTCGCTCGATGCTCACCCGCTGTACTGTCTACGGGCTCCGCTCGATGCTCACCCGGTCGTCCCGGTCGTCCGCGCTGCCCGACGCCCACTGCCGCCAGTCCCAGCGCGGCGAGCTGCGCGCCGGCCGCGCGATGCACACCGCTATCCACGCTGGGTGTGCCCAGCAGATACCCGCTCTCGTCGCGCCGGCCGGTAGCGATCGCCCACAACCGCAGGCCCCCTCCGGTCAGCGCCAGATCGGCAGGTGGCACCAGCCGCGCGCCGTGGGTCCACCGCTCGGCGGCCGGTAGCAGCTCGCCGCGCAGCGCCGTTCGCACGCTGATCAGCCCACTGAATTCGCCGGCGTGGCCGACCTCAACCAGCTCCGCCGATTCGTCGCGCAGCGCCAGCTCGGCCGCCAGCGCAACCGCCCGCCAGCGCTGGTCGACCAGGATCGACAGCCGCGCCTGGCCGGCATGCGCGCGCACCCACTGCCCGCCGGCGAGAACGATTCCATCCAGGTCGTCCCGAGTCGGTGCAGCGGCTGCCGCACCGAACAAGGAGAACTGCATGGCCAGACAGCCTCGCATACACCGATCGAGCGGGCGGGCGTCCACAGCCCGCGCCGCGCCGACTACCGCTGCTCGGGTTCGAGTGATCTACTGGACGTTGTGACCGATTTGTTCCCATCGGTGGACGACCGCGTCGTAGGTGGGCTGGCCGGTCCTCAGAGGCGCGTGCGCCCCGACGCGTCGCTTCGCGACGACCGCGGATCAGTGCTGCCTTTGATCATCGGGTTTTGGCTTGTTGCGATTCTCTTCGTCGCCGGCTCGATCGCCCTGGGTAGCGCCTTCACGCGCCAGCGTTCGCTGCAGTCCACGTGCGATGCGGCAGCGTTGGCCGCGGCCAGTGGCGTCAGCACCGACCGGCTGCACTTCGGTGGCCTGAGCACGGACAACCTTCCGCTGGGCAATGCTCAGGCTGCGCTGAACGCCTTCCTAGCTCGCGATCCGGCGCGCGCGAGCATCGTCGTCGATGCACCTTCACTCGACGCCGACCGCCAGACCGTGCGCATCAGCTGCCACCGACACACCACGGTGGCGTTCCAGTCGCTGATCGGACGTGCCGGCGGCATTAACCAAAGTGCCCGAGCCAGCGCCCGCAGCCCCCTCGACTGAGCGAGCCGGGCAGGAGCCGCGAGCCGCCCAGTAGTTCCGTAGTTCAGGCGGCGGGCAACGGTGTGGCGTTGCCCGCTTCCAGCGCCGGATCGATGTCCATCGACGACGCCCGCCGCTTGGCCACGACGACCGCGGCGACGATGATCGCCAGACCGACCAGCGCGATGGCCAACCGAACCGCAGTGCTGGCGTGTTTGCCGATGGACAGCTCCACCACGGCCGGCGCGATCAGCACCGACACCAGGTTCATCACCTTGATCAGCGGGTTGATCGCCGGGCCGGCGGTGTCCTTGAACGGGTCGCCGATGGTGTCGCCGATGACGGTGGCGGCGTGTGCGTCGGAGCCCTTGCCCCCGTGGTTACCGTCCTCCACCAGCTTCTTGGCGTTGTCCCAGGCACCACCGGAGTTGGCGAGGAAGACAGCCATCAGGGTGCCAGTGGCGATCGCGCCGCCTAGGAATCCGGCCAGCGGGCCCAGACCCAGGCCGAAACCGACCGCGACCGGCGCCAGGACGGCGAGCAGACCCGGTGTGATGAGCTCGCGCAGCGAATCGCGGGTGCAGATGTCCACGACGCGGCCGTATTCGGGGCGCTCGGTGCCGGCCATGATGCCCGGGTGCAGCCGGAACTGGTTGCGCACCTCGTACACCACAGCGCCGGCCGCGCGCGACACCGCGTTGACGGCGAGCCCGGAGAACATGAACACCACCGCCGCGCCGATGATGACGCCGACCAAGGTATTCGGGCTGACGATGGAGTTGCTGAACGAATCGGTGACGTACTTGGATACCGTCAGCTGCTGGCCGGCCTTGCTGACCGAGGTGAGGCCGTCGGCAATCGCGTCGATGTAGGAACCGAACAGCGCGGTGGCCGCGAGAACGGCGGTGGCGATGGCGATCCCCTTGGTGATCGCCTTGGTGGTGTTGCCCACGGCGTCGAGTTCGGTGAGGATCTGCGCACCCTGCGGGCTAACGTCGCCCGACATCTCCGCGATGCCTTGGGCGTTGTCCGACACCGGACCGAAGGTGTCCATGGCCACGATGACACCGACGGTGGTGAGCAACCCACAGCCGGCCAATGCCACCGCGAACAACGCCACTCCCGCGCTGAAGCCGACCAGGTAGGCGCCGAAGACGGCCGCGGCGATGACAAGGCCGGTGTAGACCGCGGACTCGAAGCCGACCGAGATGCCGGCCAGCACGACGGTGGCCGCGCCGGTGAGCGAGGACCGGCCGACGTCCTGAACGGGCTTGTGGTCGGTGCCGGTGTAGATGCCGGTGAGCCACAGGATGATGCCGGCCAGCACGATGCCGATGACCACTGCGGCGATCGCGATCAGCGCCGGGTTTCCCGTCGAGCTTCCCTGCGGACGAACCAGGCCGATCAGCGCGTCCTGCGCAGCGTTGCCCGTCGCACCGGTGGCCAGCCCCGGCAGTTTGCCGAACGACGTAGGCAGATATACGAAGGCGGCGATCGCGCACAGCACGGTGGAGATGGCCGCGCTGATGTAGAAGCTGCGGTTGATCGCGGTCAGCCCGTTCTCGCCGGGCTTCGCGCGGGTGATGAACACGCCGATGATCGCGGTGAGCACACCGATCGCCGGCACGATGAGCGGAAAGAGCAGCCCCTTGGTGCCGAAGGCAACCGAGCCCAGAATCAACGACGCCACCAGGGTGACCGCGTAGGACTCGAACAGGTCCGCGGCCATGCCGGCGCAGTCGCCCACGTTGTCACCGACGTTGTCGGCGATCGTCGCCGCATTGCGCGGATCGTCCTCGGGGATGCCCGCCTCAACCTTGCCGACCAGGTCGGCGCCCACGTCGGCAGCCTTCGTGAAAATGCCACCGCCTACCCGCATGAACATCGCCAGTGTCGCAGCACCCAGACCGAAGCCTTCGAGCACCTTGGGCGCCCGGCCGGCGTAGACGAACACGACGAGCGCGACACCGAACAGACCCAGACCGACGGTCGCCATGCCCACCGCCCCGCCGGTGCGGAAGGCGATGCGCATCGCGCGCTCGCGACCGGCGGTGTTGGCAGCCGCGGCGACGCGCAGGTTGGAGCGGGTGGCCAGCCACATGCCGAAGTACCCGATCGCGGCAGAGAAGCCCGCGCCGACTAGGAAGAAGACCGAGCGTCCGATGCGCTGGGAGGTGGTGTCAGCCGGCAGCGCGAACAGCAGAAGAAACACGACCACCACTACCGGGAGCAGGGTGCGGAACTGCCGCTTGAGGTAGGCCTGCGCGCCCTCCTGCACGGCCTCGGCGATCTCTCTCATCTTCGACGTACCCTGATCGGCCGCCAGGACCTCACGGAACAGCACGAAGGAGAATCCCAGCGCGATCAGCGCAATCAGCCCGATCAGACTGAGCAGGGTGCGGTCGCCGCCGCTGAAGTGGGGAACGGCCAGCTGACTCACCGATGAGAGCTGAGCGGACGACGCCATAGCGCATTACTCCTTCTTCTGAGCCCGTTCGACTGGGGACGCGGCGCGCGCTTACCAGCGGTGCCAGAGATGTGCCAGACAGTTGTCCGACAGTTGCCAAACGGTGAGCGGAGTCTATAGGGCTGCACAGAATCGACCAGAGGCGTGCATCACAATCGCCGTCAGATCGGGTCCGACAGACTGTGGCCGCACCTGTCGCGGCGCTGGAGCGGCTTACTGCTGCGCTGTGTGTGGCCGCTTCGGCGGGCACGGCCGCTGCGTGACCTCGACAAGCGTTACGCAGCTGAGCCCCTCGACGATTCCTGATCGTGGTCACCAACGGCTACATTCTGCCCAGGTGATGCGTTGCATCGCGGCTGAGCGCCATCCCCACCTGCACGATCGGTCGTCCTCGATTCCCTGCCTTAAAAGATCCCCTGCCTTGCAAGATCCCCTGACTTGCACAAACCCGACCTGGCTCGCTTCTACCTTGCGCGATCCCCCTGCATTGCTTGCTCCCCTGCCTTTTCGTTCCCGCCTTGCCCGATCCTCTGCCCTGCTCGCATTGCTGCCCCGGGAGAATCATGCGTCGACTGACCTTGCTCGCTGGGCTGTCCAGTTGCGCCGCCGTCGCGCTTGTCGGCCTACCTGCGGGTGTAGCCGGCGCGCGGCCGGTGCCACACGCCGCCACCGCCTCGCGCGCCGCTGCGCGCTCCTCAACTGCGGCGCGGCCCTCGACCGCTCGCCCGGCGGCACCGAGCTCCACCAGGTCGACCTCGGCGACGAACTCGTCGTCCGGCCGGCCCTCGGCGGCCCAGTCCTCGACGGCCCAGTCCTCTACGGCCCGGTCCTCGGCTGCCCGGTCCTCTACGGCCCAGGCGTCGGCGGGCCCGTCGTCAGCCAAATCCTCAGCGTCGCCGTCGTCAGCAAAGCCGGGTCCGTCGTCGGGTACGACCGCGACCACGCACGCTCCAACGGCGCTCGCCGTAGCCGGCCCACCGTGCACGGGGCCCAACGCAGCTGCGCCAGGGCCTGTGGTGTGCCTGCCAGCGGGCTTCGGTGAGGATCAGGCAGCACCGCTAGCCATCGACGGCTCGGTGGACTTCGGCGCGCAGGTCGTCAATAACGGACCAGCGGTGCCCAACGCAACCGTCGTCATCACCCTGCCGTCGACTCTGCGCCTCGACCCTGACTTCCCGCCGACGCGGTTCGAGCAGTGGTGGACTGATAACGCCGACGACACCGGAACGCCGCTGGCTTGTGTGGCCCCCGTCGGCGGACCCGACGGACGGACTGTTACCTGCGGTACCGGACCGCTGGCCGCCGGGGCCAACATCATCGTCGGAATCGGCTTCACGACCAGCTCGACCGCGACCCCAGCCAGCCCTCCCGCTAAGTTCACCGTCGCGCTGAACCCTGCACTGCCAACGACGCCCGCACCCAATCGCGTGCAGGCCACTGTCTACTTCGTCGGCTCCGCCAAGCTCATCCTGACCGTGAACCCCGACCATGCCCGCGTTGTCGTCGGCAAGACCGTCACCCTTACCGGCACGGTGCACAACGAGGGACCTAACGCAGCACCGAACTCGTACCTTTTCGGCGCGGACTTCGCAGACGACGGTGGACGCGCTCACTTCCAGATCACCAACTCTGCGCCGATGCCCGGCGCGCCGAGTGGCAGCGGCGGCGCCCGCACGCTGGCTATTGCCGCCGGCTCCAGCGACGTGAAGCGACCGTCGTACGGCTACTGGCCGCTGGACACGATCGCGCCCGGCAAGAGCGCCTCGACGGCGATCGTCGTCAAGGCGTCCACCGTCGGCACCGACGAGCTGGGTATCAGCGCCAGTTCCGACGCCATTGATCAAGACTGCGACGTCCAAGATTCCGGCAGCGTGTCGGGCTCCGGCTCGGCCGCTGGGCTGCCCGCGGTGACGGCTCACAAGAGCCTCGTCAAGCTTGTTCCCCGACGTATTCGCGGCCACAAGGTGACCGCACAGCAGGCCGGCGTGTGCGAAGACTTCGTGCTCGTCGAGTTGACGGCCGTCGCGGCGGCTCCCACCAGCAGCACTGCGACCACTACACCGCCTGCGTCAACTGTCGCGCCCACGTCGACGACTCCGCAGCCGACCGCGACCGACCCGGCGACCAGTGCGCCGACTTCCACGGCGGTCTTGGTCGCGGCTTCGTCGTCGACCGCTGCACCGGCCAGCTCATCGGCGCAAGCCGCGGCCGGCGCCACCAAACTGGCCAGCACCGGAGCCCAGCAGACACGACCGATGGTCATCGCGTCACTACTTGCGATTCTGGCCGGCGTCGCGTTGTGCCTGGCCGGGCGTCGTCGCCCTGGTTGGGTACGCGGCAGCCATCGTTGACGGTGCCCGGGGTGTGGCCCAGGTGAAGCGGCGCTCAGCGGCGCCGGGTAACGATCTACGGCGCCCGGGTAACGATGCCGCGCCCGGGTAACGATGTTGCGGCCGCCCCAGTAACCACGCACGGCGCCCGGGTAACGATGCGCGGGCGCCCCAGTAATCACGTTCGCCGACCGTGCTTCAGCCGGGATCACGCTGAGCTTCGGCTCGCGCCAGTGCCTGCCGGGAGCCGATGCCGGCGATGCGCACGAGCACCGCAGCAGTCACCTGCACCGTGCCCGCTCGAGCGCTCGGGTTCAGCCGAACGGTGCAGGTTTGCAGCCGGGCACCGTTGACCGCCGCAATCCGAGCGGCCCGACGGCACATCGTGACCGTCGTGTCGTCGACGCCGATGCCCTGTGCTGCTGCCAGCGCTGCGAGATCTGCGGCGGCCTCAGCGCGGTGCCGCGCCACTACCGCTGTTGCGCGCAGACCGACGGCGAGCGCCAGAACGAGCACCAGCAATCCTCCGGCAAGCACCCAGAGGCTGGCCGAGCCGGTGTCCCGGGTGCAGCCGGCGGAACCGAACCGCGCTGTGCCGGCCCTCGATCGCCTTGCTGCCGGACTCATGGCGGCTGCGGCGTTGCCGAACCGCCAGCAGCGCGTGCAGACGGTTGCGTAGTCGAGCCTGCGGCGGGTTCCATAGCCGCCGTCGCGGTTTCGGTCACGGTGACCCCCGGCAGTCCGGACCAACCCGGATGCACCCGCACCGACGTGCGTCCAGTGACGCTGTCACCGGACGTCGACACGCTGACTGTCGCTGCATCGCCCAGCATCAGCCGCCCCCGCGCCACGGCGGTTCCGTCACCCCGGGCGGCGGCGCGGGCGACTTCCCGTGCGGCGTCCACGCACTGGGCACGGGCATCCACGACGCGTACGGCATAGATGCCGGTGAATACCAGAATCATGAGCACCGGCAACGCAGCGGCCATCTCCACGCTCACCATGCCGCTGTCCTGCGCTGACAACCGACGGACGCACCTGACACCACGTCCCCCGCTCTCGGCCAACGGGGCGCTCCTCATGTCAGTGCCCCCCGCTGCACATCGACAGCGGGTCGCGGGCCGTCGGTCGCCTGAGCCGTCCACCGCTGGAAGATCAGTGCACAACGCACCGCCCGAGCGTGCGCGTAAGTGGAGATTCACAACTTGGTGTTGAGCGCGTGGGTGATGATCCCGGACAGGGCGGCGTGCACCGCCGGGCTCTGTACCACCTTGAACAGCACCGCAGCGAAGGCGACCGCGACGACCGTCCCCACCGCGTACTCGGCGGTGGTCATGCCGGCGTCAGTTGCGGCGGTGGACAGTCGGCGGCGGATCACCGCGATGGCGGCGATGACGAGACGAACTGCTGTGAAGCATGATGAAAACATGGCTGCTCCTTCGGGTCGACCGTCCGGCGGTTCCGGAAAACGGCAGGCGCACGAGACGTCGGTTGTCGGGTGCGGGATCTCTAGCGGCTGCGCTGTGCAGCGGGCGGAGACGGGTCGGTGATCGGCGTGTGCACAGTTCTTCGCTTGGCGCGGTCGTCAGGCACGCAGTCATCGGCTCAACCCGCCGAAGGCGGTTCCCGCGATACCGGCCACGATCGGCACGATCCCCAGGCAGACGAACGCGGGCAGGAAGCACAGTCCGACCGGAAGCAGTGCGATCACGCCAACTTTCGAGGCACGGGCCGCGTCTGCGGCTCGCAGGTCGTCGCGGTAGGTCTCGGCCTGCCTGCACAGGCCTTCGGCAAGGCGGATTCCGCTGTCGGCCGAGCGCGTCGCGACGACTGCCAGCGCACCCAACTGCGGATGATCGCGCAGCGATTTCCACGCCTGGATCGGCGGCGCACCCAAGCGCAGCAGCGCTGCCGTCCGGCCTAGCGCCACCCCCGGTGCTCCGGTCGCGACGGCCGCCACGCAGGTCAGTGCCGTGGACAGCGCGGCACCGGAGCGGATGGCGGTTGCGAGTAGCTCGAGCAGTACAGGCAGCGACTCGATCTCCCGGCGGTCGGGACCGGCCGTGCGTGCGCCCAACCGCCGAGTGAGCACGAACGCGGCCGCGCCTGCCGGCGGAGCAAACAGGATCCCCGGCACCTGAAAGAAGGCCACGCAGGCGACGACGACGGCCAGCGCACTGACGACAGGGAGCCGGCGCACCTGCCGGGCCGCTGCCGGTTCGTCGGCATCTTTCCGTTCGCCGGACGCGTTTGCCAGCACTGCGCCTGACTGCTGGGGCGTCAACCTGGGCAGCCCCGACTGGGTCAATCGGCGCTCGGCGGCTCGCCGAGGGCGAACAGGTGCGAGCAGCAGAAACGCCAGGGCCAACGCACACAGCGTCGTCACAGCGACGCCCGTCGAATCAGCAGCCTGATCCAGAACCAGCCGCTCACCTCGAGCCCGACGCCGGCGAGCAAGGCCAACGACCCGCGTCCGCCACCGAACAGGAACGACAGCGGCGAAGCGCCCATCGCCGCGCCTAGGACCACGCCCAGCACTGGCAGCAACGCGAGCATCGCTCCGGACGCTCGGGCTCCGGCAAGGGCTGCGTCCAACGCCCGCCGTCGCGCGATGCGCGCGGACAGATCGTCACCTACCGACGCCACCGACGGCCCCAACGCAGTGCCGCAGGTCGACCGGATCTGCCACGCTCCGGCCAGTCCGGCGAAGGCGCCGTCGAAGGCCGTCGTCGGATCGGCGCCGATCTCGCCCAGCCCCGCCGCAGCGCGCAGACATTGTGCTGCGCGTCCTCCGGCGTCGGCCGCGGCACGCAGAGCAGCCGGTTCCCTGGACCCGGCGGCCAACTCCGCGGCCAACACTTCGACGGCGGCCGCGACGCCGCGTTCCTCGGCGTCAGTGTGACGCCGCGCCGCCGCGCAGGCCACCTCGTCGACGACCACGACCGCGATCAACGCCATGCTCGCAGCGACGGGCAGCGCGGCACCGGTTAGCACTGCGGCGCCGCCGGCGGTGGAACCGGCGACAGCGACCAGCGGTCGCCGGTCGAGCCGGATGCCGTGCATCCAGTGCTGACCAGAGTCAACGCCGGCCGCGTCGTCAGCCTCAACGTCGGCCGGTGCACCGCCACGAACGCGACCACCCAACCGTGCCGACGCCAGCGACGGACGAGCCGGCATAAGCAGCAGACCGGCCGCCACCAACCACTGCGCGCTCACAGCACACCGGCCAGCAGAGTCGGCAGCTCGGCACACCCGTGCTCGAGCAGGCGACGGCACAGCGGCGCGGCTCCGCTGCCGAGTCCGGATGCGGCGGTCCACACCGGTTGCACTTCCAAGCCGGCCGTGCCGCTAGAGAAGCAGCCGATCTGGCTCACCGTTCGCCGGCCGTTGGCGTTGCGGTGCAGGTGTAGAACGACCTCCAGCGCCGATGCGGCCTGGGCAGTCAGCGCGCCGCGGTCCAAACCACCCAGCGCGCCCAGCGCTTCCAGCCGCGCGGGCAGCTCTGCGATGCCGTTGGCGTGCACTGTCGCAGCGCCGCCGGCATGGCCGGTGTTCAGCGCTGCCAGCAGCTCCACGACCTCACCGCCACGGAATTCCCCGACGACGACGCGATCAGGCCGCATCCGAAGCGCTTGGCGAACCAGCTCACGCAGGCCCACGCCACCAGCACCCTCGACGTTCGCAGTGCGCGCCAGCAGCCGAACCACATGCTGGTGGCGAGTAGTCACTTCGGCGGCGTCCTCGATGAGCACGATCCGTTGATCCGCTGGGACCACTCCGAGCAGGGCGCCGAGCACGGTGGTCTTGCCGCTACCGGTGCCACCGCTGATGAGAAGGGCCAGCCGAGCGCGTACGAGTGCCCGGACCAGCTCAGCCACTTCGATCGTCAGAGTGCCGGCGCTGATGAGATCGCCGAGCTCCATCCGCCGCCGAGCCAGCACCCGCAACGACAGCGTGGTGTGCAGCGCCAGGGGCGGCAGGATCGCGTGCAGTCGGGTGCCATCGGGCAGCTGCGCGTCGACGAACGGCGCCGCGTCGTCCAGCCGGCGACCGGCCGCGGCGGCCAGCCGGTAGGCCAGCGCGCGCACCTCGGTGTCGGAGGCGAAGCCCACGTCGGCGCGTTCGAGGCCCGACCCGCGGTCGATCCACACCTCGTCAGGTGCGTTGACCAGGACGTCGGTGACGCCGTCGAGGGCCAGCAAGTCCTCCAGCGGCCCGGCTCCGCACAGCTCTGCGGTCAACGCCGAATCCCACCGCGCCAGCACGGCGTCGTCGGCCAGGATGCCGGCGTCGCGACGTGCAGCCGTCATCGCCGAAGCCACGTCCCCGCCGGCGCCGGTTCCCTCGCGGGCCAACCGGGCGCGGATGTCTCCCAGAAGCGGCGCGGAGGTGATCATCGCCGTCCCACCAGTACGGGATGGGGCACCGTGGTCGACACTTCGAGGGCCACAGCGGCACTTCCCGCTGCCGGCGACTCGGTCAACTGAGCAACCCAGCCCAGCAGCTGGCGCGCAAGTGCCCGGGTCCCTCGGTTCAGCCGGCGCGCATCGATGCCGCGGTCGCGGCCGCTGCGTAAACCGGCGTCATCGTCGAGGGTGCCGGTGAGTCCTAAACCGAGGACGTCGGCAATACGTCGAGCCGATACGACGGCGCGGTGGCGGCGAACCACCAGCGTCAGCGCAGCTGCGTAGCCGTCTTCGACCAGGCGAGTCTGCATTGCGGCCGCGGCGGTGGCGCCGCAGATGTCGGCGGTCGCCACCAGCACAACGGCCGAACACGCCGACACCGCGACATCGCGAGCCGGGGTCGAGCATCGGCCGAGGTCGACCACGGTGGTGCCGATCTCACGAGCGGCGCCGAGTACCGACCGGCAGGCATCTGCGTCGGGAACCGCTGACGAATCGCACGCCAGCACCGGGATGTCGCCCCACCGCGGAAGGCCTTCCAGCAGCTGTGCGGGATCCAACCGATCCCCGGTCGCATGCAACCCAGACCACCGCGCGCCGGGCTGCTCGTCGGCGCCCAGTACGACGTCGATGCCGCCACCCAGGGCGTCCAAATCGATGATGATGCTCGATTGCGCACACGCTGCAAGCGCGGCCACCAGCGCGGTCGCTCCGGCGCCGCCGCTGCCGCCGAGCACGCCGACAGCCGGGTGCGGGCCAAATCCGGTGGACATCTGCTTCATGGCGACCACGCTGGCCGCCGGATCGGATCCGCGGTGGCCCCAGCGGCCTCCTGTGGACAAACTGCGCCTTCGTCCACAGGTGCTGGCGTCGCGGTCGTATTGTCGGCACCGTGTCAGAGGTGAAGGTGAAACCGTACGACAGCAGGGCTGCGGCCTTCTTCGACCTCGACAAGACCATCATCGCCAAGTCGAGCACGCTCGCGTTCGGACGGCCGTTCTATCGGGGCGGCCTGATTAATCGGCGAGCGGTGGTGCGTAGTGCCTACGCGCAGGCCAAATTCGCCCTGTCGGGCATCGACGAGCGCCAGATGGAGAAGATGCGCGTCTACCTCACCCAGTTGTGCGCCGGGTGGAACGTCGAGCAGATTCGCGGCATCGTCACCGAGACACTGCACCTGATTGTCGACCCGCTCATCTACGCCGAGGCCGTCCAAATCATTCGGCGACATCAGGCTGACGGGCTCGACGTCGTGGTCGTGTCGTCCTCAGGCTCGGAGGTGGTCGACCCGATCGCGGCAATGGTGGGCGCAGACACCAGCATCGCCACCCGGATGGTGGAACACGAGGGCCGTTACACCGGTGAGATCGAGTTCTATGCCTACGGGCACAACAAGGCAACGGCCATAAGGGCGCTGGCCGTGTCGAAGGGATACGACCTCGCACGGTGCTACGCCTACTCCGATTCGATCACCGACCTGCCGATGCTGGAAATGGTGGGCAACCCCGTCGTCGTCAACCCCGACCGGGCTCTGCAGCGCCAGGCGCTGGCCAGGAATTGGCCGGTGCTCACCTTTACCAACAGCGTTCAGGTACGGCGTCGATTAGGCCTGCTGCACGTGAAGCCCGTCGCGCGGTTGGCTCGAGCGGTGGTGGTGACCTCGATGCTCGCCGTGCTGAGCGCCGTGATCCGTCGATGTCTGCGTGCAGGTAATCCGTTCGCCTCCGCGGCGTCCAACGAGTGGCAGCGGGTTGCCGACTTCCGCTCTGCCCTTGCTAAACGCCCGCGCTGGGTGTGAGATGGAACACATCGCAAGCGGAACGTCATGGCGGCCATCGACCCCAGCGCTCCGGCGGCGAGAGGGGAACGGTCGGGGCACCCACGCGGCGACCAAGCCACTTATGGCTGAGGTAACGACGCCACCTGCGAAGTGACGCTGGTTGACGGCGAAGTCCTCGAAGGCGGCGCGCCTGGTCACTCTGATCACCTCCGTTGCGACGACGTCGTCGGCGAATATCCCCGCCGGCGGCGTTGTCCGTTACTTGCGCCGGTCGCCCGAACGCCTCCACATCGGGCTGAAAGCCGCCGCCGCGCCATGCCGCCCTCCGACGTCGCTCTGGTATCTCACCGGGTCCGCACGCTAGGTTCGCGACCAACCAGCTCCCGACGTCAGCGAGAGGCGTGCCGTGGCCACCGAGCCTGCACCGAAGCCCCGAACCGAGCCCACCGGAGCAACGTCAGAGAATCTGTCGAATTTGCTGCGTGAGGAACGACAGTTTCCGCCGAGCGCTCAGTTCAGCGCGCAGGCCAACGTCCACGCCGACGAGTACGACCGCGCCGCGGTCGATCCGCTGGCGTTCTGGGCTGAACAGGCCACGGCGCTGGAGTGGGCTCAGCCGTGGAGCGCGGTGCTGGACTGGCAGCCGCCGTTCGCGAAGTGGTTCGTCGGCGGCCAGCTCAATGCCAGCGTGAACGGTGTCGACCGCCATGTGACCGCCGGTCATGGCGAGCAGGTCGCGATCCACTGGGAGGGCGAGCCCGGCGACACCCGCACCATCACCTACGCCCAGCTGCAGGACGCCGTCTGTCAGGCCGCCAACGCCCTGACGGCTCTGGGCGTGAAGAAGGGCGACCGGGTCGCCATCTACCTGCCGATGATCCCCGAAGCCGTCATCTCGATGCTGGCCTGCGCCCGGCTCGGCGCGCCGCATTCGGTGGTGTTCGGCGGCTTCTCCGCGCATGCGTTGTACGACCGGATCGTCGACGCCGACGCCACCTGCGTCATCACCGCCGACGGTGGCTACCGTCGCGGGGCGGTGTCGGCGCTCAAACCCGCGGTCGACGAGGCGCTGGGCAAAGGCGTGACCAACGTGGCGCACGTGCTGGTCGTCAAGCGCGGCGGCAATGACGTTGCGATGACCGAGGGCCGCGACGTGTGGTGGTCCGACGTGGTGGACACTGCATCGACGGTCCATCAGGCGCAGCCGCACGACGCCGAGCATCCGCTCTACATCCTCTACACCAGCGGTACCACGGGAAAGCCCAAGGGCATCCTGCACACGACGGGCGGCTACCTCACGCAGGTCGCCTACACCCACCGCACCGTGTTCGACCTCAAACCCGACAGCGACGTGTACTGGTGCGCAGCCGACGTCGGCTGGGTCACCGGGCATAGCTACATCGTGTACGGGCCGCTGGCGAACCGGTCCACGATCGTGCTGTACGAGGGAACCCCGGATACGCCCGACCGGGGCCGGTGGTGGTCGATCGTCGAGAAATACAAGGTGTCGATCCTGTATTGCGCACCGACGGCGATCCGCACGTTCATGAAGTGGGGCGAACAGATCCCGGCCGAGCACGACCTGTCGTCGGTGCGGGTGCTGGGCTCGGTCGGGGAGCCGATCAATCCCGAAGCCTGGATGTGGTATCGACGGGTCATCGGCGGCGACCGCGCGCCCGTCGTCGACACCTGGTGGCAGACCGAGACCGGCGCGCTGATGATCAGCCCGCTGCCCGGTGTCACCGCGGCCAAGCCCGGTTCTGCGATGCGGCCGTTGCCCGGCATCAGCGCCGACGTCGTGGACAACTCCGGTACGCCGGTCGGGCCTGGTGGCGGTGGGCTGCTGGTGATCACGCAGCCCTGGCCGTCGATGTTGCGCGGGATCTGGGGCGACGACGAGCGCTTCCGGCAGACGTATTGGGCGCGCTTCGCCGAGCAGGGTTACTACTTCGCCGGCGACGGCGCAAAGAAAGACGACGACGGCGATCTGTGGTTGCTCGGGCGTGTCGACGACGTCATGAACATCTCCGGGCACCGCATCTCCACGACCGAGGTCGAGTCGGCGCTGGTGTCGCATCCCGCCGTAGCCGAAGCGGCCGTAGTGGGCGCGGCCGATCCGACGACGGGACAGGCCATCGTGGCGTTCGTCATCCTGCGCGGCTCGGTCCCCGCCGACGAAGCCGGCGGTGCTGAGCTGATCAAGGCGCTGCGCGCCCACGTCGCCACCGAGATCGGCGCCATCGCCAAACCGCGGCAGATCATGGTCGTGCCCGAACTGCCCAAGACCCGCAGTGGCAAGATCATGCGCCGGCTGCTGCGCGACGTCGCCGACAACCGCGAGGTCGGCGACGTCACCACGCTGGCCGACACCACAGTGATGGAACTGATCAGCCAGAAGATGCCCACCGCCGCCGAGGACTGACCCCTCGCTTTTGGTCACCCACACTCACATTCGGTGGCCGCTGACCAGAAGTGCATCGACCGTCTCGAGGACGTAGGCCGGCCGAGCCGTTACGTCTTCCCAGCTGAAGGTGAGCACCCGCCAGCCGGCGGCGCTGAGCGCGTTGGCCTTGACCATGTCTCGATCGCGCCTCTCCTTGGTGCGATGGAACGCCCAGCCATCGACCTCGACCGCGAGCTTGTGTTCCACGAAGGCGACGTCAATGCGGAAGGAGCCGGCGGGAAGTCGGATCGCGTAGTTGCCGACCCAGCCGGTGCACCCGGCTCGATCGAGCAACTTCTGCAGACGCCGCTCAGATTCGGCCTCGGCACCGGGCCGGCTCTGTCGAAGCAGTCGCTCCAATTGGCGGTTGCCCCATCTGCCCGGCTGCATGTCGAGCCGTTCACGGATGTGCTCGGGTGTTAGCCACCGCTGTTGGAATGCCCGGTCGAGCAGCGACCGCGCAGCCGGCGGCGCCAACCATCCGACGCAGTCGAGCACGGTCTCGGTTCGGGTGGTGAGCGGTAACCCGAACCGGGACGTCACCGCGCGTGGATCGAGCACGGTTCGGTGCACGCGCAGCAGCGGCGTGCTCACCCACTTCTGCCGTTCGTGGCGTGTTATGTGGATCCGGCCGTCGGGCTCGACTGGAACGTCCCACCAGGTGGCGGCGGACAGGTAGGACAGCACCGAGCCGGCACCAAGCACCGCCGCCCACACGCGGCACTCGCCCGTATCGGGCGCCCCAACCGCGCGGTAGACACCGCGATAGCCGGTACGGCACAGGCGCCCGGCGACCACCATGGCGTCGACCTGTCGATCGCTGAGGCCGGTCGTCACCAGCTGCGCGCGAGTGAGGACGCCGGCCTGTCGGCGTGCGACTCGGTCCCAGTGCATCGTGACATGGTGGCTGGCCAGCCGCTGTCATCGGTGACTGTCCACAGGCCCGCGCCGCTTTTGGTCACTCACACTCAGATATGGGGGTGGGTGACCAAAAGCGGGCTATGGACGGGCCGGGCGCAGGGTGATGTCGGCTACCACGGCGTCGGGTGGAGCGGTGAGGGCAGACACGATCGCGGCGGCCACCGTCGAGGGCTGCAGATAGGACGACGGCTCATACGGCCCGCCCTCCTGCTCGCGCAGAGCCCGCTGCATGTCGGTTGCGACTCGGCCGGGGAACACCGAGCTCACTCGCAGCGACGGCTCCCCGGCACGCAGGGAGTCGGCCAACGCACGCAAAGCAAACTTCGTCGAGGCATAGATCGTGCTGTCAGCGGCGGCGGTGAGGCCCTGGCCGGAGTTCACGAACACGACGGTGCCCCGGCCGGCACGTAGCGCAGGCAACAACAGCCGGGTGAGTTCCGCCGGTGCGATGACGTTCACCGCCAGCTGCCGCTGCCACTGCGCGACCGACGACGATTGCAGTGCGCCGCGCTGCGCCACGCCGGCGCAGTGCACAACGCCGTCGAGCCGATCGAACGCCGGTAGCGCGGCCTCGAGTCCGGCCGGCTCGCTCAGATCGGCGACCACCCGGTGCGCCACCGGCAGCTCACGCAGCGCCGTTGATCTCCGGCCGAGCGCGATCAACTCATGCCCACCGATCCGACCGCGCCCTTGCCCAGCGACATCGGCGGTGTCGCCACCCGACCCGTCGGCATCGAAAACTCCGACACCAGAGGCGTCGACACCTGACCCGTCGAGACCGGAATCTTGAACACCGGGGGCGTCGGCGCCCGACCCGTCGACCTCGGGGCCAGCACCACCCTGCCCGGCAAGAAGGTCGACGACGGCTCGTCCGATACCGCGGGTGGCTCCGGTGATCAGATAACGGCCCATGCCGCCAACCTATCGATTACCGCGTCCAGCCTGCTCGACCCGGCGAGCGCGCCGTTGCAGCACCTCGGCTGACCGCATCCAGCCGCAAATGGCAGGCAACGACCGGCCGTACTGCAAGAATGAGTTCAAGCATCGTCACCCGAGAAGAGGCGAACGTCAGTGACCGCGACATCCACATCCAGTGCGCTTTCCGGCAGCACCGCAGCGAGCAGCACCGCCACCGGCGCGGGCACGGCGGGAGCCAGCGCACTCGGAGCCCGCACACCAGCCAGCACGACGACAACCCGCACCGCCGCAACGACCGGCACCGAGCCCTCGATCGGTCAGCTTGCCGCAAACGCCTCCACCCACATCTCGACGATCATCCGCGGTGAGATCGAGCTGGCCAAGACCGAGCTGAAGGTGTCGGTGAAGAACGGCGGTGTGGGCGCGGCAATGTTCGCCGTCGCGGCCGTGCTGCTGACGTTCGCCCTGACGTTTGCGTTCATCGGGATCGCCGAGCTCATCCACTGGTTCGGGTTGTGGCGCTGGGCGTCCTACCTGTGCGTGTTTGCGCTGCTTGCCGTCATCGCCGGTGTGCTGGTGCTCCTGGGCCTGCGCAAGGTCAAGAAGGTCAAGGCGCCTGAGCGGACGATCAGCACCACCAAGGACACCGTCGCCTACCTCAAGCACCCCACGTCCGCCTGACGCGGCGTGCCTGACGCGGCGAGCTCGAACCGGTGAACAGGTGGCCGCCAAGACTGCACCACTGGACGACGCCACCGTCCTGATCGACGGGCCGTGGAAGCACCGCACCGTGCGTGCCAACGGCATCGCCCTGCACGTGGCCGAGCTCGGCGAGGGCCCGCTCGTCTTGCTGCTGCACGGCTTTCCGCAGTTCTGGTGGACCTGGCGGCACCAGCTGCGCGACCTCGCCGAGGCCGGTTTCCGAGCTGTGGCGGTCGATCTGCGCGGCTACGGCGCCAGTGACAAACCGCCGCGGGGCTACGACCTGATCACCCTCGCCGACGACATCGCCGGCCTTGTCGCGGCTCTGGGCGAGCAGGACGCGGTCATCGTGGGCACCGACATCGGCGGTCTTCTGGCCTGGTCGGTCGCGACGTTCGATCCGCACGTCGTGCGCCGCCTGGTAGTAATCGCAGCACCGCATCCACTGCGGCTGCGGCGCGCGGTGGTGAGCGACCTGCGCGGTCAGGGTCGCGCGGTGAAGCGGCTGTGGTCCACCTTCCAGATTCCGCGCTGGCCTGAACGGCTGCTCAAGAACCGGGTCTACGTGCGAAAGATGTTCGAACGCTGGTCGGGCGCGCAGTGGCGCGCGAGCGCGGGCTACGCCGACATCGTCGAGCACTACGCCGACTCGATGCGCGTGAGCCAGGTGGCGTTCAGCGCGCTGGAGATGTTTCGATGGGCAGTGCGGTCGGCGCCGCGCTCGGACGGCCGGCGCGCGACTCGCGCGCTGCGTCAGGGAGTTCGGGTGCCGGTGCTGCAGATGCACGGCCAGGACGATTCCTGCCTGCTACCGAGCACCGCGCGGGGCTCGGGTCGGTATGTGCATGCCCACTACGAGTTCCGAGCGCTGCCCGGCGTCGGCCACTTTCCCAGTGAGGAGGCGCCGCAACGGGTGAGCAGCGAGATCATCCGGTGGGCACGGGGCGACGAACCGCGTTTCAACGGCGCAAAGCGATCGAGCTCTCCTCGCTGAACTCGCAATAGTGCTTCACAAATTAACGGCAGCACCCCTATCGAATACCAGGCACCGCTGACAAGATCAAGCGATGACCGCCACGATGCGCGCCGGTATCTCGCTGCGCGGGCTCACCAAGACCTATTCCAGCCCGGTCGGGCCGGTGTACGCCGTCACCGGCATAGACCTCGATATCAGCCCTGGCGAGACCGTCGCGCTGCTGGGCCCCAATGGCGCGGGCAAGTCCACCACCATCGACATGCTGCTGGGGCTGCTCCCGCCGACGGCAGGCAGCGTGAGCGTTCTGGGCATGACGTCGCAGCAGGCGATCGCCAAGGGCGCGATCGGTGCGATGCTGCAGCAGGGTTCGGTTCTGCGCGACCTCACGGTGCGCGAGATCATCGACATGATGGGCTCGCTGTACCCGAATCCGCTCGCCGTCGACGAGGTGCTGCGGCTGGCCCGCATCACCGACATCGCCGGGCGTAAGACCGACAAGCTGTCCGGCGGGCAGTCGCAGAAGGTGCGCTTCGCCGTGGCGCTGGTAAGCAATCCCGACGTACTGGTGCTCGACGAACCCACGGTGGCCATGGACGTCGAGGCGCGCCGCGAGTTCTGGTCGACGATGCGCGCATTCGCCCAGCACGGCAAGACCGTCGTGTTCGCCACGCATTACCTGCAGGAGGCCGACGATTACGCCGACCGGGTTGTACTGATGGCCAACGGCGCCATCGTCGCCGACGGCACCGCCGGGCAGATCAAGGCCACCGTGGGTGGGCGGACGATCCGCGCCGCCGTGCCCGGCGCCGGCCCGGCGTCGCTGGGCCGGCTGCCCGGCGTGCGCGGAGTCCAGGCGCACGGCGACGTGGCAGTGCTGGAGTGCGACGACTCCGACGCCGCCCTGCGCGCGCTGCTGTCCGCCTATCCCGACGCGCGCGATATCGAGGTGACCGCACTCGGCCTGGAGGCAGCGTTCGTCGCCCTCACCACGACCAGCGCCCAGCCGGCCGGGGTCAGAGCTCAGCCTGCGCCTGGTCCTGGCGGCTTCATCAAACCCGTCGGTCCAGTCGACCCCGGCGACCCCGGCGGTCCCTCCGACCCCTCCGACCCCTCCGACCCCTCCGACCCCTCCGACCCCTCAGACTCCCCAGACCGCCTCGGTGCCGACCGGGCGACGCTCCCCATCGGGAGTACGTCATGAACACGACCTACCTGCGCTACGAACTGCTGCGCCTGGCCCGCAACAAGCGACTGTTCGTGTTCTCGCTCGGGTTTCCGCTGGCGCTGTATCTGGTGATCGCCGGATCGCAGAAGGACGCCATCCAGCAGGTCGGCGGTCTGTCGATCAAATTTCCGCTGTTCTACATGGTGGCGATGGCCGGCTACGGATCGATGATCGCAGCCGTTTCCGGCGGTGCCCGCATCGCTACCGAGCGCGCGACCGGCTGGAACCGCCAGCTGCGCCTGACTCCGCTGACGGTGGCCAATTACTTCGGTACCAAAGTGATCACGGCGTACGTGATGGCGATCGTGAGCATCATCCTGATCTACGTCGCCGGCCTGCTCTACGGCGTACACCTCGCCTCGGCGGGTCGGTGGGTGGAGATGTCCGGACTCCTCCTCGTCGGGCTGGCGCCGTTCGTGGCGATGGGCGTGCTGATCGGGCATCTGCTCACTCCGGACTCCCTCGGCCCGGCATTGGGTGGCGGCTCGGCATTCTTCGGCTTTCTGGGCGGGCAGTGGTTTCCGCTGCCCGAGCACGGGTTTCTGCACCAGTTGGGCCAGTTCATCCCTTCCTACTGGCTGACGCGTGCCGCGCGCACCGGCCTGGGCTCGCAAGGGTGGGGCGCACGCGGCTGGCTGACGATGGTGGTGTGGTTCCTGGCCATGGCCGGCCTCGCCGGCTGGGCCTACCGGCGCGACACCCAGCGCGTCTGAGGAGATCGGCGACGCCGGTCAGCGCCTGTCCTCGGTTCCTCCACAGCCGGGCAAGTGCAGCAGCGCTGGCGCACGGCAGCGGCGCTCAGCGCCGACAGCACTGGGCGATAAGTTCGACCGGGTAGTCAACCTCAGCAGACGGTCGGTGCAGTGTGAGGAGAAGCGGATGAACGTAGCGGAGCACATCGTGGACAGGTTGCGCGCGTGGGGAGTGCACCGGGTCTACGGCTATCCCGGCGACGGTATCGGCGGCGTGCTGGTCGCACTGAGCGAGCGCAGCGACGAGTTCGAATTCATCCAGGTCCGGCACGAGGAGACCGCCGGCTTCGCCGCCACCGCCGACGTGAAGTACGGCGGCAGCACTATCGGCTGCTGCGTGGTCACCGGCGGCCCGGGCGCGCTGCATGTCCTCAACGGCCTCTACGACGCCCTGATGGACAAGGTGCCGGTGGTCGCCGTGCTCGGGCAGACCGCGCTGACGGCAATGGGAGGCAGCTACTACCAGGAGGTCGACCTGCACAGCGTGTTCAAAGACGTCGGCGGGGCGTACCTGCAGACGATCGCCGACGCCTCTCAGGTCGAGCACATGGTCGACCGTGCCTGCCGCACCGCGCTGGCCGTGCACGGCCCAACCGTCCTCATCGTGCCCAGCGACGTCCAGGAACGCCCGGCCATGGTCAAGGCGCCCGACGCGCACGGCTACTTCCACACCAGCACGGTGCCCAGCACACCGGTGGCCGCGCCCGCCGATGCGGAGCTGCAGCGCGCTGCGGATCTGCTCAACAGCGGCACCCAGGTAGCGCTGCTGGTCGGCGCCGGCGCGCTGGGTTGCAGTGCACTGGTGGAGCAGGTCGCCGACCGGCTCGGTGCCGGCGCAGCCAAGGCGTTGCTGGGCAAGACTGTCCTCGACGACCGGCTGGACTGGGTGACCGGCTCGATCGGCCTGCTGGGCACGACCGCCAGTTGGGACCTGATGCGCAAGTGCGACACCCTGCTGATCCTGGGCTCCAACATGCCCTATTCGGAGTACTACCCGGCGCCCGGGCAGGCTCGGGCGGTCCAGATCGACCGCGACGGTGCGCGCTGCGGTCTGCGTTACCCCACCGAGGTCAACCTTGCCGGCGACATGGAAGCGACCCTGACGGCCCTGCTGCCGTTGCTGGGTCGACCGGACGGGCCCGACGACGGTTGGCGCACGCAGGTGGCCACGTGGAAGCGGCATTGGGAGGACTACTCCGCGGCCCGGGCGCACGCCAAAGCGTCGCCGATCAACCCCGAGGCAGTGGTGCGCGGCATCTCCGACCGCTTGCCCGACGACGTCATGGTGGCCGTGGACTGCGGCACGTCCACGAGTTGGTATGCCCGCGATCTCTCGATGCGCCCGTCGCAGATGGGCAGCCTGGCCGGGTTGCTGCTGTCGATGGGCGGGGGCATGCCCTACGCGATCGCTGCCAAGCACGCCCATCCCGACCGGCCGGTGTTCGCGATCATCGGCGACGGCGCCATGCAGATGAACGGCGTCAACGAGCTGATCACCGTCAGCCGGTACTGGCAGAACTGGCCCGATCCGCGCTTCGTCGTTCTCGTGCTCAACAACCGCGATCTGGCGTACGTGTCATGGGAGACCCGCGGCAGTCTCGGTGCCAAACCGGACCCGGCGCAGAGTTCGCTGCCCGACGTTCCGTACTCGCAGTGGGCAGCGCTGCTCGGCCTGGACGGGGCGCGACTGGACCAGCCTGATCAGATCACGACGATCCTGGACCAGGCCTTCGCCGCCCGCAGGCCGTTCGTTCTCGACGCCGTCGTCGACGCCAACGTGCCGCTCATCCCTCCGCATCTGACGGCCGACCAGGTGATGAAGACCGCCAAGGCCGAGTTCTCCGGCGATCCGGCATTTTTTGGGATCGTCAAGGAAGGCCTGCGCGAGACGGTCGTTGCCGCGGTGCTCGGGCGTACAGGGCACTCGGGTGCCGACGCGTGAACAGTCCGGCGCTGCACCTCGTCATCATCGACGATCTGGCCGGGTCAAAAACGTAGCCCGCCCGTCCTGTGCGTGCTGCCGGACTGTGCTGCCTACGCCCCCGGCTCCCAATCGCTGTGGAATCGACTTGACGCCGATGGTGCTGTTAACCGTATGACCAGCGCTTCCCGGGCCGGGTTGCGGCCCGAGCCGGACTCGCCGAACGGCGACGTGCCGCCCGGCGCCAGGTCGTCCACGGCAACGGCGCAGCGCCTGCATCCGGCGTGGATGGTCGCCGTCGTCGCGTTCGTCACGCTGATCGGCGCGGCCGGTTTCCGCTCGGCGCCCGGGGTGTTCATCGTGCCGCTGCAGAACGAGTTCGGCTGGTCGCGTGCGGTGCTGTCGCTGGCCGTCGGAGTCAATCTGGTGCTGTTCGGCCTGACCGCGCCGTTCGCGGCCGCGCTGATCGACCGGTTCGGCATCCGCCTGGTGACGTCGACGGCATTGGCCCTGATCGCGCTGGGCAGCGGGCTGACCGTGTTCGTCACCGCCGCCTGGCAGCTGGTCGTGCTGTGGGGCCTGGTGATTGGGACCGGCACCGGGGCGATGGCGCTGGTGTTCGCGGCCACGATCGCCAACCGCTGGTTCGTGCGCAGCCGGGGCCTGGTGATGGGCGTGCTCACCGCCGGCAGCGCCACCGGACAGTTGATCTTCCTGCCGGTGCTGGCCTGGCTGGCCGACGGTCCCGGCTGGCGGACGGCGTCGGTCGTCATCGCTCTGGGCGCGCTGGCGGTTGTGCCGCTGGTGCTGATGTTCCTGCGCGACACCCCGGCCGACAAGGGCGTGTCGCCCTACGGCGCACCGATTGCGGACGCCGCCGGGGCGATCGTTACTTCGACCGAGCTGGCCGGCCAAGCGATGCCGCCGATGCCGCCCGGCCCCACCGGCGTTTCGTCCAGCGCCGCCGGCTCTGGCCCGAGCGCTGCTCTGCGGGCGCTGCACGCCCTGCGTTCGGCGGCGCGTACGACGACGTTCTGGTCGCTGGCCGGCGGTTTCGCGATCTGCGGCGCCACCACCAACGGCCTGATCGGCACCCACTTCATTCCTGCCGCGCACGACCATGGACTGCCCGAGACCACGGCCGCCGGCCTGCTCGCCGTGGTGGGCGTGTTCGACATCGTGGGCACCATCGCGTCGGGCTTCCTCACCGACCGGATGAACCCCCGGATCCTGCTGGCCACCTACTACGGCCTGCGCGGCGTGGGCCTGCTCATGCTGCCCTCGTTACTGTCGAGCAGCCTGCATCCGAACATGATCGCCTTCGTCGTCGTCTACGGCCTGGACTGGGTGGCCACGGTCCCGCCGACGGTCGCGCTGTGCCGGGAAGCCTTCGGGGAATCGGGCACCATCGTGTTCGGCTGGGTGTTCGCCTCCCACCAGATCGGGGCGGCGCTGGCCTCGGTGGCCGCAGGGATCATCCGCGACGACAGCGGCTCGTACACGATCGCCTGGTTCGGCGCGGCCGGCTTGTGCGCTGTAGCTGCGGTTCTGTCGATCGGTGTCGCTCGCTCGATCGCGCCGACGGAGCGGCTGGCCGTCTGATCGGCACCGAAGGCACCACAAGCACCGGCGGCCCTACTCGGGCACTCCACTAGCGTCGAGTGTCGTGCGCACAGGACTGGATCGGCTGTCGTTGGATTTCGACGCGAGCCACGTGGTCGTCGCGGCCCCCGGCTCGGGCGACGGGTTCTGGGCAGGCGCTCCGAGCGCGGTGGTGGCCGACGGAGCCATCTATCTGACCTATCGGCTGCGTCGGCCGGTGAACGAGGGCCGTGGATACGCCAACGTCGTCGCGCGCTCGGTCGACGGCGTCCGGTTCGACACCCTGTGCACGGTGTACCGCGACGGTCTTGGTTGTGCGTCGCTGGAACGGCCGGCCCTGGTGCGCCGGCCCGACGGTGGGTGGCGTCTGTACGTGAGCTGCTCGACCCCGAACTCGAAGCACTGGTGGGTCGACGCGCTGGACGCCGACGAGCCGGGCCAGTTGGCCGACGGTCGTCGCACAACCGTGTGGCCCGGCGATGCTTCCGCTGCCGTGAAGGATCCCGTTGTGCTCGTCGATCCCGATGGCGGCTGGCATGCGTGGCTGTGCTGCCATCCGCTGACCGAACCCGGCGAGGAGGACCGGATGGTGTCGCGGTACGCCTCCAGCGCCGACGGGCTGGACTGGACCTGGGGTGATGTGGTGCTCGCGCCGCCGACTACCGGGTGGGATCGGCGCGGTCGCCGGGTGGCAGCCGTCGTGGCGCAACCGGACGGGTCGGTGACCGGTTTCTACGACGGCCGGGCCGATGCGGGCGAGAACTGGTACGAGCGGACTGGTCAGTTCCGCGGTGCCGCGATCGGTGCGGGCCTGACCGCGACGACGGGCGGGACTGTCGCGCAGTCACCGTTCGGCCGGCACACGCTGCGCTATGCAAGCGTCGTCAGCGTCGTCGACCTGGAAATAGTGGGGAACGTGGCCGGGCAAGACACTGCGGCTGCTCGCGTCTACTTCGAGGCCACCTGTGCCAGCGGATCCAACGAGATCCGCACGGCTCTGATCAGCTCCGCCAGCGTTGGCTGAACTCCCCCCCGGCCGGCGTCACCGCGCCAGTCGTCGAACGACTGACCCAGCAGCTCTTCCAACAGGCCGTCGTCGAGAAACCCGCTCAGCGCCTCGCGTCGGTGCTCGGTGGACAGCGCGGGGCGAGGGCCGCCACCGCTGTGCAGGGCCGACCGTAACGGTGCTTCGAGGCGACGCCAGAGCTGCGGTGGCGCGAAGGCGCCGGCTGCGGCACCGGTGCGGATGGCCGCGCTCAGCACCGCCGCCTTCGGACTCGGTGCGACGTAGGGGTGGACGTTGTCCGGCTTAGACTTCGCGGCGGGATGGGGCGTGACGCCGAGGAAGGTGCAGACCGTGGCGATGGTCCGGTCAGGGTCCTTGGCGAGCTGCCGATAGCGAAGCACCAGAACCTGCTCGCGCGAAAACAGCGTGAACAGGTGCTGCAGTTGCTGGCCGTACCGGCCCAAACGGGTGTAGTGCCAGAACGGGGCGTACCCGGCAGCGACGCGCGCGTCTTCCTGTGCCAAGCCCTCGACGAAGTCGGCGACCGGTTCCAGGCCGTCGGAGCGCAGGTGGGTCCAATTGCTGTACGCGCGATCGACGGGATCGCGGAGCACGGCGATGAGGCGAGCATCTGGGGCGGTGGCGGCAAGGCGGCGTTGGGCGGCGCGGTCGTACAGGTAGAACGGCGTCGATTCGCCCGCCAACGAGCCAAGCGGGGCGTCGGCAAACAGCGCCAGGTAGTCCGATTCGCGCCACACCCATTCCCGCGCACTGTGGGCATCACCCGGGCCGCCTCGACCCGACCGGCTCGGCGGCCTGCCGTCGCAGAGGAAGAATTTGGGCTCCTTGACTGCCGACAGGTGCAGCTGGGGATGACCGACCAGCGCGGAGTGCAGCGCAGTTGTGCCGCCTTTGGGCGTCCCGATGACAAGGAATCGGGCCACCGCACGCCGTGAGTATAGACAACGAAGGAAGCATTCCTATCGTCTCGCTAGAGATTTACTCTTGACGTCGGCTGTACCGGATCCCGAGCTTGTGCCATGGTGACGGGCATGACTGCGACGCAGGCAAACACCTTCACTTCGGTCGGGACGTTGGCGTCGGTCTCGATCGATTGCGCCGACCCGGCCGTCCTGGCCGACTTCTACTGCGGCTTGCTCGGAATGCAGCGCATCTACCAATCCGTCGACGGTGCGGTGATCGCGCTGTCGACAGGCGGGGTGTGCGTCACCGTGATGAGGATCGAGGACTACGTTCCGCCGACGTGGCCGGGAACCGACGCTCCCAAGCAGATGCACCTCGACGTCTCGGTCATCGACCTGGACGCCGCGGTGTCGCGCGCCGTCGCGCTGGGCGCTACGACGACCCAGACGCAGCCCCATCCCGGCCTGTTCCGGGTGCTGCTCGATCCGGCCGGGCATCCGTTCTGCCTCACCACCGCCACTGCTGGCTAGCGCATGCCGCGTCCGCGCAAACAGTCGGTCAGCGCGGCCAGAACGCTCACGCCGCGGCCGGCCACCGAATCCGCGCCGGCTGTTTGTCAAGATCAATGCTAGGTTTGGCCAAGGAGAGCTCCGCCCTCCGATTCCGCGTGGGCAGGTCCGGGGGCAGCATCGCGAGGCCTCGATCGTCGACCTGAAGGCGCCCACGTGACCCTCGCCCACCCCGGCTCTCCCGACGCACCGACGTCGCGGCGGGTCAGAGACCGGCCTCCGCAGTCTCGTCGGCACCGCCACTCTGTGTTGGAACTGTTGTCCCGGCTGATCTCGGCGTTACCCAAGGGCCGACGACTGTCCGACGCTGCATGGGCTCAACGACATCGAGGCCTGAGCGCGCTGTTGTGGCTTCAAGTGCCCGCACTGTTCTTCTTCGCGCTGTACCGGCAATATTCGGTACTGGAGGGATTGGTCGTCGCTGCGCCGATCGCGGTAGCCGGGGCCGTCGCGGTGATACCGCGTGCACACCGGCGAATCCGCAGTGCCGCCGTAGCTACGGGTCTCGTAGTGACCTGCTCGATACTTGTATTCTTGTCGGGCGGTGCGACCGAGGCGCATTTCAGTTACTTCGTGGTTATTGCATTCCTGACTTTGTATCAGCAGTGGCTGCCGTTCGTAATCGCAATATTTTTCGTTCTGTTCGAGCACGGGATCGTCGGCATACTAAGTCCCGCCTCGGTATACGGACACCCTGCGATGCCGGGTATGGATCAGCATCCGTGGAAGTGGGCGTTCATCCATGCCGGCTTCGTTCTGGCGGCCGGCTTCGGCAACCTGCTCGCCTGGCGGTTGACCGAGCAAGAAGCGTTGTACGACAGTCTGACCGGCCTGCCTAATCGGGCTCTGTTCAGCGAGTCGATGGAACTGAGCTGTCGTGGGCGCGACGGGCAGAGCACGGCCGTGCTTTTCATCGACCTGGACAACTTCAAGGACGCCAATGACGGCTTCGGCCACGACAGCGGCGACCAGTTGTTGCGCGCGATCGCTGCTCGACTACGTGCCGCCGCCCGGTCGGGCGACGTCGTCGCCCGTCTCGGTGGAGACGAATTCGGCGTCATCCTGCACAACGTCGTAGACGACGGCGACGGGCTGGGCGCGGCAAAGCGCTATTTGGCCGCGTTTGAGGAACCTTTCGACCTGGACGGTCTGTCGTTGGTTTCCGCGGCCAGCATCGGCCTCGCCTACGCCCGACACGAGTCCGTCGACTCGCACAGCCTGATGCGCGACGCGGACCTGGCGATGTATGAAGCCAAGCGCGCTGGCGGGGGCCAGATAGCGGTATACGAGGCCCAGATGCACGACATCGTCGTCAACCGTGCCAATCGGCAACTCGAACTACGCCATGCGCTCAGCTCCGACCAGTTCGTTGTGCACTATCAACCCCTGATCGACATTCCAACCGGTGCGATCGTAGGCACCGAAGCGCTGGTGCGCTGGCACCATCCCGACCGCGGGCTGATCCCGCCGATTGAATTCATCGGTATCGCCGAACAGTCGGGCCTCATCGTCGCCCTGGGTGAATGGGTGCTGCGGACCGCGTGCAAACAGACTGCGGCCTGGCACGCCCTTTACCCCGACCAGCGACCTATCACCGTGTCGGTCAATCTCTCGCCACAACAACTGTCTGATCGCAACATCATCGATACGGTGGTCAAAGCTCTCGCCGATTCCGAGCTCGAGTCGCAGTACCTCTGCCTGGAAGTCACCGAAGGCGCCGTCATCAAGGACCTCGACGCTGCCCTGCCCACATTGCACGCCATGAAAGCCATAGGCGTGTCGTTGGCCTTGGACGATTTCGGCACGGGTTACTCCTCGCTGAGTTACCTGCGCCAGATGCCGGTCGACTCCGTCAAGATCGACCGAAGTTTCATCACAGATCTCAGCGATGAACGCAATCGCCGGATCGTGCAGGCGATCACCCATCTCGCCCACGCCCTCGGTTTGTCGGTAACCGCCGAAGGCGTGGAAACCGAGGAACAACTGGCCGTGCTCCGATCGTTGGCCAGTAACCTCGCTCAGGGTTATCTACTCGGCCGACCGATGCCGGCCGAACAGCTGACCCACTTGTTGGGCCGCACCACCAATGGTCGGCCCCGCCATCTCGTCGAACCGCAACCGAACATCTGATAGGGCGCTGTACCGGCGTGGCTACTTTCTACGCCCTCCGGGCCTCACTCCTTCGTCGCTCGATCCTCAGGCGCTCCTTTCTACGCCCTCCGGGCCTCACTCCTTCGTCGCTCGATCCTCAGGCGCTCCTT